>CAWAXS010000001.1:0-58261 GCA_963786055.1 uncultured Actinomycetes bacterium
TGTGTCCGAACCGACGCGATCTCGGTTACGGGTGATCTCCGGCAGATACTAGGGTTGCGTCGATGGCGACCGATTCCACCGGGATCGATCTGCGTGGGCTCGAGGACGACCTCGCCGGCGACGTCATCGTCCCGAGCGACGACAGCTGGGACGCAGCACGTCAGGCGTGGAACCTGGCCGTCGACCAGAGGCCGGTTGCGGTCGTTCTGCCGGAGTCCGCCGAAGACATCGTCGCGACCGTCCGCTTCGCCGCCGAGAAGGATCTCCGGATCGCCTTCAACGCGGGTGGACACAACGCGGGCCCGATCGACTGGAGCGTGGACACCTTGCTCCTGAAGACCGAGCGGATGACGAGTATCGAGATCGACGAGCGGTCGCGGTGCGCACGCGTCGAGGCCGGTGTCCTCGGCAAGCCTCTGGCTCACGCCGCGGGCGAGCACGGTCTCTGCTACCTGTCGGGCACGTCGCCCGACACCGGCGTCGTCGGCTACACGCTCGGCGGCGGCTTCAGCTGGATGATCCGGAAGTTCGGCCTCGCTGCGAACAGCGTGCTCGCGGTGGAGCTCGTCACGGCCGACGGACGACACGTCCGCGCCGACAAGGACAACGAGCCCGACCTCTTCTGGGCGGTGCGTGGCGGGGGTGGCAACTTCGCAGCGGTGACGGCAATCGAGCTCGCCCTCTACCCCGTGCCCGAGATCTACGCAGGCTGCTTCTTCTGGCCGATCGAGCGCGCGGCCGAGATCTTGAAGGTCTGGCGAGACTGGGTCGAGACGGTCCCAGACGAGTGCGAGTCGATCGGCAGGATGCTGCAGCTCCCGGACGTTCCCTTCCTCCCCGAGCACCTTCGCGGCCGGTCTTTCGTTCTCGTCGAGCCGGCACTCATCGGCACCGAAAACGACGGCGCGACGCTCGTGCAGCCATTTCGCGACCTCGAGCCCGAGTTCGACACGGTCGCGATGATGCCGACGAGTGATCTGAGCCTGGTCAACATGGATCCCGACTTCCCGCTCCCGTACTCGGGCGACGGGATCCTGCTCGACGACCTGCCCCCGGCTGCAATCGACACGATGGTGGAGGAGTTCGTCGGCTCGCCCCTCCTGCACGTCGAGGTCCGCCATCTGGGCGGCGCTCTGCGCTCCGGCTCGCCCGACGACGGCTGTGCCGGCCCGATCGACCAGCCGTTCCTCCTGTTCACGTTCGGCCTCGCGGCCGACGCGGCGATGAAAGCGGCCGTCGAGCATCACGTCGAGCACCTGATCGGGAGGTTCGCGCCCTGGGACAGCGGGCGCAGGTACCTCAACTTCGTGGAGTCGCGCGTCGACCCACGGTTGCTGTTCCCCGAAGGGTCGTACGATCGGCTGCGAGAGATGCGGGCCAGGTACGACCCCCGCGGGATCTTCGTCGCGAACCACTCGATCCCGCCCGCAGACTGAGCCGTAGTGGTCGTAAGGGGTCCCGGTTCGAGCCCGCGCGCCGGCCACCGCTCTTTCGAGCGACGACGCGGCCGCGTATGATCGTTGATCAGCCCAAACGCTGGGAGTGGAGAGACTCAGCGACGACGGAAGCGCGGGTGGCTACCTAACAGCATGGATATGGCGGTCGGCACGACGTTCGATGGGTACCGGATCCAAGGCGTCCTCGGACGCGGCGGCATGAGCGTCGTCTACTCCGCCGAGCATCTCCAGCTCGGCCGCACGGTCGCGCTCAAGGTGCTCTCGCAGGCGTTCGCCCGCGACGAGACGTTTCGGGAGCGGTTCAGCCGCGAAAGCCAGCTCGCCGCCAGCCTCGACCACCCGAACATCATCCCGATCTACGACGCCGGCGAGGCCCAGGGCCATCTGTACATCGCGATGCGCCGCGTCGAGGGTTGCGACCTCGGGACGTTGATCGAGCAGGAAGGGCCGCTCTCGCTCGGGCAGACGCTCTTCTACATCGAGCAGGTGGCGAGTGCGCTCGACCAGGCGCACGAGCAGGGTCTCATCCACCGCGACGTGAAGCCGGCCAACGTGCTCATCGCGCGGCCCTCCGACCGCGCGTATCTCACCGACTTCGGAATCGTGAAGCAGATGTCGACGCACGGGCTGACGAAGCCTTCGTACTTCCTCGGTACCTACGAGTATTCGGCTCCCGAGCAGATCGAGGGCAAGCAGGTCGATCGGCGCACAGATCTCTACGCGCTCGGCTGCATCGTCTACGAGTGCCTGAGCGCCGAGCCGCCGTTCAAAGGAGACACCGAGGGCGCGCTCATTCGTCAGCACCTCACCGAGCCTGCGCCGCGGCTCGCCACGATGCGCCCGGACCTGCCGGTCGCCGTCACGGATGTCGTCGCCATCGCGATGGCGAAACAGAAGGAAGACCGCTATCCGACGTGCGGCGACTTCATCCGCGCACTGAGGGCGGTCGCCCTCGGCACGACGACCGGCGCGTCATACGTGCCCGCACGGGAGACCGTGTACGCGGGCGTGGCCGGGATCGCACCCGCGGAGGGAGACGGCGGGGACGGCGGGGACCCTCCGGGCGGGCAGCAGCCGCCGCCGGGCGCTCCGCCGCCTGAAACCCCGGGAAAGTCCGGGCCGCGGACCGTGACGGTCACCGGGCGCCGGATCGCAGCGCTCGCGGTTGCGTTCGCGATTCCCGTCGTCGCCGCGATCCTCGCAATCTTCGTCTTCCGCGACGACGAGCCGGCGACCGTCGGCGCAGGGACGACCACCACGCAAGGGACGACGTCGGGCGGCGCGGCGAGCGCACTCGCCGGCATCGTCCCACGAGACGTCTTCAAGAACTGCAAGCCGGCGCCCACGCGGCCAGGGGCCGAGGAGACGGTCAGCTGCTCGTCGAAGCAGCTCACGTTCTTTCCCGACCTCGAGCTGTCCTTCTACAGGAGCACGTCCTCGTTGCAGGCGGCCTATGAAAAGCTGAGGCAGGAACAGGGCGTCAGCAAGGACTTCGGACGCTGCGACGGGGTCGCGTGGAGCGGCGAGAGTGAATGGAAGCACGACACCGGCAAGCCCGGTGGCCGGCGGTTCTGCGAGTTCGTGGACAACGAGGCCGTCATCTACTGGACGCACGAGCGTCTCGGACAGCCGAGCCACCGCGACATGCTGGGGATCGCGCGGACGGACGAGCTCTCCAACGACTCTCTCTCCAACTGGTTCAACTTCTGGCGGGACCGCATCGGCAAGTGCCCGCTGAAGAACTGCACGGCGCGCTTCTGACGCCGAGGGCTAGACGAGCTGGCCGAGCTGCTCCGTGATGCGGCGTTCGGCGGTCGCGTCCTCCAGCCTTGTCGCGACCTCGCGCGCCCGCCTCCAGAGCTCGACTGCCTGCTCGTTCGCGTCGAGGGAGGCGGCTCGCGCGCCGGCCCGCTCCAGGTACTCGAGCGCCTTGGGGAGGTCGCGGCTCCGGGCGTAGTAGGAAGCGAGCATCTCGAGGTACTCATCCTTCGCGCCCTCGTAGAGCTGCTCGAACACGGCCGCGACGCGGCCGTACAGCTCCTGCAGGCGGGCAGGAGGGAGCGTCGAGAGCGCGGTCTCCTGGAGCAGGCCGTGCTTGAACGTGTAGACGAGCTGGGGATAGCGGCGGAGCTCTCGGACGAATTGCGCCCGCAGGAGGAGTGACAGGTCGCGCTCGAACGTGTCGCTGTCGGCGACTCGCTCGAGCACCGCTGCCGGGAAGGTGCGCCCGACGACGGCGGCGACCTGGAGCAGGCGTCGCGGCTCGTCGGGAAGATGGTCGATCCGGGCGATGAGCAGCCCTTCGAGCGCCGGGGGCAGCAGCGAGGCGGGAGTCACGGTGAGCGCCCAGGTGCGCCGGCGCCGCTCGAGCCCGCCCTCCTCGATCAGCGACCGCAGGAGCTCCTCGAGGTAGAGGGGGTTGCCCTCGGCGCGGACGACGAGCTCCGCCCGCGCGGCGTCGTCGAGCCCCTCCTCCGATCAGCATCCCGAGCAGCTCCTCGCACGCAGCGCTCGGCAGCGGCCCGAGCTGGAGCTCGACTGTCCGGTGCGGGAAGTGCTCGAGCGCGTGGAGTCGGAAGCGTGAGCCTTCGGACGGCTCGTCGGCCCGGAAGGCAACTGCGAGCAGGAGCGGGGCCCGATCGGTCACCTCGAGCAGCGCCTCCGCCAGCTCGCGCGTCGCGGGATCGGCCCAGTGCAGCTCGTCGAGCGCGAGCACGACGGGCTGCGTCGCGGTCAGCGCGTCGAGCCAGGCGGTGTAGGCGCCGCGGAGCTCCCGCGCGAGCTCCTCCGGCCGTTCGTCCCGCCGGTCTTCGTCGTCGCGGAAGCCGAGGAGCCGGCCGAGCGGCCGAACGACCTCGGCCGCATCGAGTGTGGCCAACCCCGCGAGCTTCGCCCTCAGCTTCGTGCGCACCGACACCTCCGCCTCGCCCGACTCGACCTGGAGCCAGCGCCGGAGCACGTCGACGAGCGGCCCGTACAGGATCTCGCTGCCGTACGACCGGCAGTGGCCCTCCAGCCAGACGGCCCGGCCACCCGCGATCGTGCGCAGCTCACTCAGCATCCGGGTCTTGCCGATCCCGGTCTCGCCCATGAGAAGGAGCACCTGCCCGCGGCCTTCCAGGAGCTCGTCCAGCCCCGCCCTGAGGCGCCCGACCTCGGCCTCGCGGTCGACGAGCGGAGTCGGCGCGGGCTCTTGCGACGCCTCCTGCACCCTGACGAGACGCCAGGCGGCGACGGGCTGCTCACGTCCCTTGATGTTCAGCTCTCCGAGAGACTCGAGCACGAAGCGATGCGCCAGGCGCCGCGCGGTCGAGCCCCCCACGACGACGGTTCCCGGCGCGGCGGCCGACTGCAGGCGGGCGGCGACGTTCGTGACGTCACCGAGCGCCACCACGTGCTGCTCGGCGCCGCCGACGAGACCGACTGCTGTCTGGCCGCTGTTGATGCCGACCCGGACGTTGAAGTCCTCGACTCCCCAGGCGGCGGCCACGTCACGTGCGTACTCGGCGACCACCTCGAGGATCCGGATGGCCGCGTGCGCCGCCCGTTCCGGATCGTCCTCGTGCGCAGCGGGCATCCCGAAGAAGGCTGCGATCCCGTCTCCCATGTAGGCGTCGATGGAGCCGCCGTACTGCTCGATCGCGCGGGCCATGCGGCTGACGCACTCGCCGATGAGCGCCTTCACCTCGTGCGGTGTCAGTCGCTCGCCGAGGGCGGTCGAGCCGACGACGTCGGCGAACAGGGCGGTGACGGGGCGCAGCTCGTCGACGCCGCCGGCCGTCGGGATCTCGTCGGCACGAGCGGGCTGCGGGGCGGGCGGGTCCGGCCGCTCGGCGGTGATGACGACGCCGCAGTACGAGCAGAACCGAGCCTGGCTCGGGACCTCCGCGTCGCACTCCGGACATCGTCCAGCCTGGATCGAGACGACGGCGGACCGGCCGACCGACGGCGGGGACTCGAGAGGCGCCGGCGCCGCGTCGGGCTCGACGAACGGCTGGGACTCGTACTCGGTCACGGCAGGGCGCGGCGCCTTCACCTCCATGGTCGTCTGGCCGAGCCGAATCACGTCTCCGGGAGCGAGCCTCACGGCCGACTCGATCCGGCGCTCGTTGACCCATGTGCCGTTGAGCGAGTCGAGATCCTCGATCTCGATTGCACCGTCCCGCGTGCTCATGAGCGCGTGCCGGCGGGAGATCTCCGGATCGTCGATGACGATGTCGGCGTCTCCGCGCCCCAGCACGAGCTGGGACTCGACGACCAGTTCGTGGCCCGAAAGCGGGCCTCCCGTGACGAGCAGCGAGGGCATGGCGCAATCGTACTGTGGGCGTGGAACAGGATCCCCGCGCGCCCGCCGCGCTTGGCTTCGGGTTGTCGACCCAGTAGCGTCGATGGCCACAAGGAGCGTTCGTGCGTCTGCATTGATCGCTGACATCCACGGCAACCTCCAGGCCCTCGACGCCGTCCTCGCCGAGATCTCTCGGGAAGGAGTCGACCGGATCGTCTGCCTCGGGGACATCTCGCTCGGCCCTCAGCCGGTGGAGACGCTCGAGCGCGTGCGCTCGCTCGGTTGTCCGGTCGTCATGGGCAACTGGGACGCCTGGTTCCTGCAGGGGATGCCGCAGCTCGACGGCCGACTCGGTGAAGTCCTCGCCGACCTGCGTGCTTGGTCGGTCGAGCAGCTCTCCTCCGAGCAGCGCCACTCCCTGACCGAGTTCCAGCCGACGGTCGAGGTGGCGCTCGCGGAGGGCGCGACGCTGCTCGCATTCCACGGATCGCCGCGCTCCTTCGAGGACTCGATCTTCGCCACGACACCCGACGAGGAGGTCGAGGAGATGCTCGCAGGCCGGACGGCGCTCGTTCTCGCCGGCGGTCACACGCACTTCCAGCTCTTCCGCCGATTCGGCGAGTCGGTCCTCCTGAATCCCGGAAGCGTCGGCCTACCGTTTCGCCGGCCGCGCCGCGGGATCATGGAGATTGCCCCGTGGGCGGAGTACGGCCTCGTGCAGCACGACGGCGACGGGCTGTCGATCGAGCTCCGGCGCACCGCCTTCGATCTCGACGGCTTGCTGCGGACGATGCGCGAGGGCGGGATGCCGCACGCGGAGTGGTGGGCGGCTCTCTGGAACGCGGAGTCGACGGCGGTCTAGCCGAGATGTCTGTCGACTCCGCCGACGCCTCCGCTGCCGTCGTCGTCTCGAGGTCATCGCCCATATCCTCCCGGGCGCATTGATCGTAGGGATCATCGGCGCGGGAGCTATGGGCAGCGCGCTCGGGGCGCGGCTCCGGGACGGGGGCGCGCGGGTCGTCGTCGCGCTCGACGGACGGAGCGAGCGATCGCGACGGCTCGCGAATGAGGCGGGCCTCGAGGACGTCGGCTCCCTCACGGCGCTCCTCGGCGACTCGGCGATCGTCCTCTCGGTCGTCCCGCCGGAGGCGGCCGTGGAGGTCGCGACGGCGCTCGCCGCGGAGGCCGCCGGCGCGGCACCGCTCGTCGCGGACCTGAACGCGATTGCGCCCTCCACCGCGCAGCACCTCGCATCGATCCTCGCCGGTGCGGGGCTCGATGCCGTCGACGGCTCGATCTCCGGCCCACCGCCGCATGCCGCCGGCACGACGCGGCTCTACCTCTCCGGCTGCGCGTGCGGGCGAGGTCGCCGCACTCCCGGTCGAGGGCGTCGAGCGCGTCGTGGTCGGCGACGCCGTGGGGCTGGCCTCGGCCGTGAAGATGTCCACGTCGTCCGTGTACAAGGGCCGCGTCGCACTGCTCACGCAGGCGCTCCGGACCGCACACGCTCATGGAGTGGTCGAGCACGTCCTCGACGATCTCGTCGCGACGGGGCTCGCCGATCGCGAGCGGACCGGGACGACGCTGGCAACAGCGTCCGCCAAGGCGTGGCGGTACGTCGCCGAGATGGAGGAGATCGCGGCCACCCAGGCCGGTGCAGGGCTGACGCCCGACCTCTTCCGTGCGCTCGCGAGCGTCTACGCCGAGCTGGCGGAGAGGGCGGGGGAGGGCGCTCCCGAGGACGTGCCGGACGGAGTTCCGCTCGACGACGTGCTCCGGCGTCTCAGCGCGGGAGCCGAAGGCCGAGACGCCGCGGAAGTCCGGTGACGAAACGGGTCACGGGGTCGGGCCGCCGACCCGCGTCGACCGTCTCGTCCGCCCGAACGAGCGCCGCACGAATCACCGAGCCTCCCGCCCAGCGAAACGGCTCCGGCGGCATCGACCTGGGGTCGGGGTCGACGAGCGCCAGCCGCGTCAGCTCGTCCCGGCGGTCGAGCGCGAGGCGCGCGAGGATCTCGCCCCCGAGGTAGGACGGCCCGACGCCGTTCCCCGTGAAGCCGAACCCGTGATGCACACGGCCGCGGCTGCCGAAGATCGGCAGGTGCGTGGGGGAGACGTCGATCGGCCCGCCCCAGGCATGGGTGATCCGCCGGCCGCGCAGCTGGGGGAAGAAGCGCAGGAGGCCGTTCCCGGCGACCTCCGCTGCACGCGGGTCGACCTCGAGGCGGGAGAGCCGTCGTGCGCCGAAGCCCATCCTCCCGCCGCCCCAGCCGAAAGCGATGCGGCCGTCCCGGGTCGTCCTCGTGTAGTGGAGGAGCGTGCGGCGGTCGGCGATCGCCTCGCCGCCCGTCCATCCGAGCTCCTCGATCACGTCCGGCACCGGCTCGGTGAGGACCATGTGGCTCGAGGCGACCGCGTGCGCGAGCCGGAAGCCGGGGAAGCCGGCGGTGGCGCTGTTGACGGCGAGCACGGCGGCCCCGGCGCGCGCCACCCCGGTCGCCGTCGTCGCGATCGCGTCGGAGGAGAGACGGCGCACGGCCGTGCGCTCGTGCAGCCGAACCCCCGCGGAGATGGCACGGGCGCGGAGGCCGAGCGCCAGCCGCGCGGGATGGACGGTCGCCGAGGTACGGAGGATCGCTCCGCCGAGGAAGCCGGCGTCGCACCGCAGGCGAAGCTCGTCGGCCGTGATCGGGCGGACCTCCTCGGGCACGCCGAGCTCGACGCAGGCCTCGATCGCCTCGTCGGGCGATTCGAGCTGCGACTCGCTCGTGGCGACGTACAGGGTCGGCGCCGCCCGGTACCAGGCGTCGACGCCTTCGCGCTCGCACCATTCGCCGACCCCCCGGACACCGCGCTCGGATGCGCGCGCGACCTCGAGCGCGGGCCGGTCGCCCACCCGGTCGCGGAGGATCGGCAGGTCGTCCCAGAGCGTCGACACGAAGCCGCCGTTCCGCCCGCTCGGGCCGTGGCCCGCAAGTCCGGCCTCGAGCACGACGACGTCGACGTCGGGCTCGAGCGACTTCAGCTGCCACGCCGTCCACAGCCCGAGGTACCCGCCGCCGACGACGACCACGTCCGCGGTCGTGTCGCCCTCGAGCGGCGCCGTCGCCTCGATCGGCCCGGCCTCCTCGAGCCACCAGCCGTAGCGCGTGTGCCGTGTGCCGTGCACCGACCTCGAGCTTCTCACGCCGAAGGCACCCCGGCGCCTCCGAGCCGCCCGGGAGAGCGAAAGGCGACCGGCTATCCTGCATGCGCGCGGTGGCGGTAGCTCAGCTGGTAGAGCCCCGGGTTGTGGTCCCGGTGGTCGCGGGTTCGAGTCCCGTCCGCCACCCTCGCGACTACCCTCCCGGTACCCGGCCCCGTAGCTCAGCGGATAGAGCGGCAGGCTTCGAACCTGCGTGCGGAGGTTCGACTCCTCCCGGGGCCATCGTTGCTCGTCGTGCGCGGCGCGCTCACAGGCGGCGCTCAAGCGCGCGCGACGACCGGCCGATATCAGCCGTGACATGGTTCTGCGGCGTCCCTGGATCGCCGCGGCGCTGGGGCTCGCCCTCGGCGCCTTCGGCTTCTTTCTCTTCCTCGTCGTGCTCGGGAACGCCACCAGCGGTGGCGTCCCTTCCCCGGAGGTCTGGCTCTACCACGCGCTGATCGTCGCCGCCGCGCTCATCACCGGGGCGCGGGCGGTGCTCGTGCGCGACGATCGGCTTGCGTGGGCGGTGATGGCGGCGGCGCTCGCCTGCAATGCGTTCGGCGAGCTCTACTCCCTCGCCGCCGAGCCGTCCGGCTTCCCCTCGCTCGCCGACCTCGGCTGGATCGCGTTCTATCCGCTGACGTACGTCGCGATCGTGCTGTTGGTGCAGCGCCGGGCACGGTCGTTCGCCGGAACGCTCTGGCTCGACGGGCTCACGGCGGCCGTGACCGCGGCGGCGCTCGGCTCGGCCGTGCTCGTCGAGGTCGTCCTCCGGACCCTGGAGGGCCCGCGCGGCGCGATCGCGACGAACCTCGCCTACCCGCTCGGCGACGTCCTGCTGCTGTCGGCCGTCTTCGGCGTCTTCTCGCTCGCCGGCTGGAAGCTCGACCGTCGCTGGCTGATCCTCGGTCTCGGCATCCTCGCGACGGCGATCGCAGACGGCATCTACCTGTTCGAGGTCGACACCTACCAGCAGGGGGGCCTCGTCGACGCCCTGTGGCCTGCCTCGTCGTTGCTGATCGCGTTCGCGGCCTGGATCGACTCGAGCGAAGAGCGAGAGTTCGAGATCGACGGTCGCCCGCTCCTGGCGGTTCCCGTCGCGTGCGCGGTCGTCGCCATCGGCATCCTCGTCGTGGACCACTTCGCGGGCGTCAACGTGCTGGCGGTGGGCCTCGCCGCCGGCAGCCTCCTGCTCGTCCTCCTGCGGCTCGCGGTCACGTTCCGCGAGAACCGGCGACTCTTCACGCTCACCCGCGAGGAGGCGGTCACGGACGTGCTCACCGGTCTCGGCAACCGCCGGCGGCTCGTGGCCGACCTGGAGGCAGTGTTCGACGATCCACCGGGGCGGTCGATCCTCCTGATGATCCTGGACCTGGACGGCTTCAAGGGCTACAACGACAGCTTCGGGCACCCCGCGGGCGATGCGCTCCTCACACGCCTCGCGGAGAAGCTGGCCGCCGTCGCGGGTCAGCGCGGCGGCGCCTACCGGCTCGGGGGCGACGAGTTCTGTCTTCTCGTGCCCGTGTCGGACGGGGAGGCGGAGGGGCTCATCGACGGTGCCTGTTCCGCGCTCGTCGAGCACGGCGAGGGATTTCACGTGTCGAGCTCGTTCGGCGCCGTCCTGCTGCCCGCCGAGGCGGCAGACGCGAACCACGCCCTGAGCCTTGCCGACGAGCGGCTCTACGCGCAGAAGCGCTCCCGACGGGACGCTCCCGACCGCACGGTGCACGCGTTCGTCGACGCGCTCGCGCACCACGAGCCGCGGCCGGAGCCCTACGGGGACGGCGTGGCCGCCCTCGCGCTCGAGGTGGGGCGAAGGCTCGCGCTCCCTCCCGACGAGCTCGACGAGCTCGCCTCGGTGGCGCAGCTCCACGACCTCGGCAAGCTTGCGGTGCCGGACGAGATCCTCTCGAAGCCAGGCCCGCTGGACGAGCGGGAGTGGGAGTTCATCCACCGCCACACGGTCGTCGGCGAACGCATCCTCCGGGCGTCGCCGGCCTTCTGGAAGGTCGCGACGCTGGTTCGCTCGAGCCACGAGAACTGGGACGGCACGGGCTACCCGGACAGGCTCGCCGGCGAGCAGATCCCGCTCGTGGCGCGGATCGTCCGCGCGTGCGACGCCCTCGTGGCGATGGCCTCGGAGCGCCCGTACCGGCGCGCGCTGCCCATCGAGGCGGCCCTCGAGGAGCTCGAGCGATGCTCCGGCACCGAGTTCGACCCCACGGTCGCGCGGATCCTCGTCGCCCACGTGCGCGAGCAGCTCGAGGCGGGCCGCGCGGCCTGACGCTCGGCCGGACCGCACCCAGCGGGCGGCCGTACCAGGGTGCGCACTTCGGCACCACTCAGGCTGCCGGGAAACGGCATCGAACGCCCCGGCCGCGAAGCAGGCCGCTTCAGGGATGTGCCCGCCGAAGGCGGGATCTGCCGCGATCGTGATCCGCTCGGCGGATCACGATTCCGGGGAGAGGACAGCTCCGTCCGGACCGGGTCCTACGCTCCGGCCATGACAGTGGGAATCGTCGTGTTCGGGCTCGTGTTCCTCGCCGGGCTCGCGATCGGGACGAGGACCCGGCGCCCTCTCGCCATCGCCAGCATCGTGGTCGGCGCGTTCAGCGCGCTGCTCGTGATCCAGGCGAACGAGCCGTTCGTCGCCTTCGCGTCGTTCGCGCTCATCGCGCTCGTGGGGCTGGTCGTCGACTCGGTCCGCGAGACGGTGGGGCTCCTGCTCGGGCGTTAGGCCGGACGACGCGGCCTTCGCGGCCGCCTCGTGCGATGGGCAGGGACTGGCCCGACGGGCGCGTCCCGCCGACGCTTCCGCCCGCGTATCCCGATGCGGGCGAGAGGGGTCGAACCTCCAAGGGCCGAAGCCCACCGGGACCTAAACCCGGCGCGTATGCCAGTTCCGCCACGCCCGCGTGGTCGGAGCGTAGCGTTGTGGCGCGTTGGGGTTCGGCGGCGGAGCGGTCGGACGCCTTCAGGGGTGCGCCCCGCCGTATGCGGCGATCCGTCGGCGGCGATGACCCGCGCCCGTCGCAGGGTAGCGCCGTGCCGTGACGCTCACGCCGTCGCGGACCCAACTACGATCGTCACGTGACGGTCAGGACCATCACGACGCCGGACGGCCGTGCGCTCCGTGTCTACGAGGCGGGTGATCCGGACGGACGGCCGATCGTCGCGATCTACGGCACGCCGTCCGGTGGCACGATCTACGCGCCTCACGCCGCCGACGCCCGCTCGCGAGGGGCTCGCCTCGTCACCTTCGACCGGGCGGGCTACGGCGGGTCGGACGCCCGGCCGGGCCGCGCGGTCGCCGACGTCGTCGAGGACGTCGTGGCGATCGCCGATGCGCTCGGGCTCGGCCGGTTCGGCGTCTGGGGCGTCTCCGGCGGCGGGCCGCACGCCCTCGCGTGCGCCGCGCTCCTCTCCGCGCGGGTGCCGGCAGCCGCGAGTCTCGCGGCGGTCGCTCCGTACGACGCACCGGGCCTCGACTGGACGGAGGGTATGGGCGAGGACAACATCGTCGAGTTCAACGCCACGCTCGCGGGTCGTGAGGCGATAACGCCGTACGAGCTCGCCCACCGCGATGCCTTCGCAGGGGCCACGCCCGACGACCTGCGGACGCAGTGGGCGTCACTGCTGACCCCTGTCGACGCCGCGGTCGCGACCGCCGATCTTGCGGCCTTCCTCCTCGAGAACGTGAACGAGGCGCTCGCGCCGGGAGTCGACGGCTGGGTCGACGACGACCTCGCGTTCGTGGCGCCGTGGGGCTTCGACGTCGCCGACATCGGGATTCCGGTGCTCCTTCTCCACGGCGAGCACGACCGCTTCGTGCCCCCGTCGCACGGCCGCTGGCTGGCCGAGCGGATACCCGGCGTCGACGCACGCCTGAGCGACGAGGACGGCCACCTCACGCTCATCGAGCACCGCGTGCCGGAAGTGCACGCCTGGCTGCTCGAGCACCTCTGACGCGGATCCGCCGCCGGGACATCTCTCCGGCGAGACGCGCGGCAAATGCTTGAATCAGGGGCATGAGCCAGGTCGAGGAGCTCGGCGGCAACCGCGTTCGCCTCACGGTGGACGTCTCGCCCCATGAGCTCGAGCATGCCGTGGAGCATGCGGCGTCGGATCTCGCCGGCTCCGTCAAGATCCCCGGCTTCCGCAAGGGGAAGGTGCCGCGTCAGGTGCTCCTCGCGAACGTCGGCCGTGACCGGCTCTGGGTCGAGGCCGTGGAGTCCCACATCGGGGGCTGGTTCTGGAATGCGGCGGCCCGCTCGCGCCTCCGTCCGGTCGCCACCCCGGAGTACGACTTCGAGCTCCCCGAGACCGAGACGGAGCCGTGGTCGTTCAGCGCGACCGTCGAGGTGCAGCCGACGCCCGAGATCGTCGACTGGACGACGCTCGAGGTGCCGCGCGCCGAGGCCGTGGTACCGGAGGAGCTCGTGCAGGCGGAGCTCGACGCATTGCGGAGCTCGATCGCGGAGCTGGTCCCCGCCGACGACCGCCCCGCGCAGGAGGGCGACACTCTCGTCGTCGACCTCGTGGGCGCGAACGGCGAGGGGCAGTCCGACACCGTGGTCGAGCTGGGCTCGGGGCGCCTCGTCGAGGAGATCGAGTCCGCGCTCGTGGGCGCCGGCGTGGGCGACACCCGCACCGTGCGCTACGAGCTCGCCGACGGCTCCGAGACCTCGGTCGAGGTCACCGTCAAGCACGTCAACGAGAAGGTGCTCCCCGAGGCCGACGACGAGCTCGCGCGGTCGGCGAGCGAGTTCGACACGATCGCCGAGCTGCGGGGCGACATCGAGGGTCGCGTCCGCGCCGCGGTCGAGGAGCGCATCGACGCCGCGTTCCGTGCCGCCGCGGTCGACGAGCTCGTGCGCGCCTCGAACGTCCAGGCCGCCGGCCCGCTCGTCGAGTCGCGCGCGCGGGAGCTGCTCAACGGCTTCGTCCGCTCCCTGGCGAATCGCGGGCTCACGCCCGAGGCCTACTTCCAGGTGACCGGCCAGACCCCGGAGCTCCTCACGGCGCAGGTGCGGGCAGAGGCGTCGCAGTCGGTCGCGCGCGAGCTCGCGCTCGAGGCGGTCGCCGAGAAGGCGGAGATCGTCGTCTCGGACGACGAGGTGAAGGACCTGATCCGCGAGCAGGCGGCGGCGTCCGGTGACGACCCGGACGCGGTGATCGAGGACATCTGGGCCCACGGGCACTCCGGAGCCGCTGCGCGAGGACCTGCGGCTCCGGGCGGCGCTCGATCGCCTCGCGGCCGACGTGAAGCCCATCGCGCCGGAGACGCACGCGGCGCGCGAGGCCATCTGGACGCCGGACAAGGAGAAGCCCGCCGGCGAGACGAAGTTGTGGACCCCCGGAAGCGAGGAGAGTCGATGAGCCCCCTGATCCCGATGGTGATCGAGCAGACGTCGCGCGGCGAGCGGTCGTTCGACATCTACTCCCGCCTGCTCAACGAACGGATCATCTTCCTCGGGACGCAGGTGGACGATCAGATCGCGAACCTGATCATCGCGCAGTTCCTCCACCTCGAGTCGGAGGACCCGGACAAGGACATCCACCTGTACATCAACTCGCCCGGCGGCTCGGTCTACTCGGGGCTCGCGATCTACGACACGATGCAGTTCATCAAGCCCGACGTGGCGACGACGTGCGTGGGGATCGCGATGAGCATGGGCGCACTCCTCCTCGCCGGCGGCGCCGCAGGGAAGCGGACGGCGCTGCCGAACTCGAAGATCCTCATCCACCAGGTGTGGGGCGGCTACCAGGGCCAGGCCTCGGACATCGAGATCCATGCGAGGGAGACGATCGCGTTGAAGCGCAAGCTCGAGGAGATCATGTCCCATCACACGGGCAAGGAGATCGACAGGGTGCGCACGGACATGGACCGCGACTACTTCATGACCGCCGAGGAGGCGACGGAGTACGGGATCATCGACCGCGTGATCACGCACCGCTGAGAGCCAGGACGCCCGGACAGGGGCGCCCCGGGGTAGCCGAACCGGCGAAATCGGAGTAAAAGAGGAGACCAGTGGCCCGAGCGAGTGAGGGGAACGAGCAGCTGCTCTGCAGCTTCTGCGGGAAGAGCCAGCGTCAGGTCAAGAAGCTGATCGCCGGTCCCGGCGTCTACATCTGCGACGAGTGCATCGATCTCTGCAACGAGATCATCGACGAGGAGCTCACCGCTCCCGCGACGCTCGACCTCGACAACCTTCCGCGCCCGCGCGACATCTACTCGGTCTTGAACGACTACGTCGTCTCCCAGGAGGAGTCGAAGCGCATCCTCGCGGTTGCGGTCTACAACCACTACAAGCGCGTCCGCATGGGGCAGACCGACGAGGCGGACGTCGAGCTCCAGAAGTCGAACATCCTCCTGCTCGGCCCGACGGGCTGCGGCAAGACGCTCCTCGCCCAGACCCTGGCGCGCATCCTCAACGTCCCGTTCGCGATCGCGGACGCGACGGCGCTCACCGAGGCCGGCTACGTCGGCGAGGACGTCGAGAACATCCTCCTCAAGCTGATCCAGGCCGCCGACTTCGACATCAAGAAGGCGGAGACGGGGATCATCTACATCGACGAGGTCGACAAGATCGCGCGGAAGGCCGACAACCCGTCGATCACGCGCGACGTGTCGGGTGAGGGCGTCCAGCAGGCGCTCCTCAAGATCCTCGAGGGAACGGTCGCGTCGGTGCCGCCGCAGGGCGGGCGCAAGCACCCGCACCAGGAGTTCCTCACGATCGACACGACGAACGTCCTCTTCATCTGCGGCGGCGCGTTCGCCGGGCTCGACAAGATCATCGCCCGCCGCATCGGCAAGAACGCGGTCGGCTTCGGCGCCGAGGTGCGCTCCAAGCACGCCGAGGAGTCGGCGGAGCTGCTCACGCAGGTGATGCCCGAGGATCTCATGAACTTCGGCCTGATCCCCGAGTTCATCGGCCGTCTCCCCGTCGTCTCCGCCGTGCACCAGCTCCGGCGCGACGACCTCGTCCGGATCCTCACCGAGCCGAAGAACGCACTCGTCCGCCAGTACCAGCGATTCTTCGGCTACGACACGATCGAGCTCGTGTTCACCGACGACGCGCTCTGGGAGATCGCCGACCGGGCGCTCGAGCGCGAGACCGGAGCGCGCGGGCTGCGCTCGATCATCGAGGGCGCGCTGCTCGACGTGATGTTCGAGCTGCCGTCGCGGCGTGACGTGTCGAAGTGCGTGATCACGCGCGAGACGATCTCACGGGGCCTCAACCCGACGCTCGTCACGCACGGCGTGCCGGACGAGGAGCTCGGGGCGGTCGCCGACGGCACCGCGTGAGCGGGGCCGGCAGGCGCTCCCGCACGACCAGCTGGCACGACCCGCTCGAGGTCCTCGCCGACACCGTCACCCTCCCCGGGCTCGAGGTCCTGCGCCGCATGATCGACGGCGAGCTCCCGTATCCGCCGATCGCCGAGACGGTCGGCATGCGGCTCGTCGCGGCGGAGCCGGGGCGGGTCACGTGGGAGGGCGAGCCGGGCGAGCATCTCTACAACCCGATCGGAACCGTGCACGCGGGGTTCGCGACGACCCTCCTCGACTCGGCGATGGGCACGGCGTTCGTCTCGGTCGCCGACGCCGGGACGCGCTGGACGACGCTCGAGCTGAAGGCGAACTTCACGCGCCCGATCACGGCCGACACGGGAACCGTCCGCTGCGTCGGCACCGTCGTGCACCAGGGGCGCACGGTCGTGACGACCGAGGCGCGGCTCGAGGACGCCCGCGCTCGTCTCCTCGCGCACGGGACGAGCACGATTCTCGTCCTCTCGGGGCAGGCGTCCGACTGAGGTCGGACACCCGCTCGTCCCTCGACCGATTCCCCTCGAGTGGCTAGCCTGAGGACATGCGCAGCGCTCGCAAGGATCCGTCGTCGTTCCCGGTAGCGGGGCGGCGCGCGCGCCGTCGCTAGGTCGGCGCGAAGCGTCGCGCGAACGCTGCCTACACTCCTCCGCCATGGACTCGCTCTACGACCCGTCCGCCGTCGAGCGCCGCTGGCAGGAGACCTGGGAGGCGGAGGGGCACTACGCGGCCGGCGCGGGGCGTCGGCGCGACGACACGTTCGTCATCTGCGTGCCGCCGCCGAACGTCACCGGCGAGCTCCACATGGGGCATGCGCTGAACGGCTCGATCCAGGACGTGCTGATCCGGTGGCACCGGATGCGTGGCTTCGACACCCTCTGGCAGCCCGGGTACGACCACGCGGGCATCTCGACCCAGAACGTGGTCGAGAAGCAGCTCGCCTCGGAGGGCCTCAGCCGCCACGACATCGGACGCGACGCGTTCGTCGCGCGCACGTGGGAGTGGCTCGAGGCGACCGGCCGGACGATCATGGGCCAGTACCGGCGACTCGGGGCATCGCTCGACTACTCGCGCGAGCGCTTCACGATGGACGACGCCTACGTCCGCGCGGTCCTGACGTTCTTCGTCCGGCTGTGGGACAACGGTTGGATCTACCGCGCCAACCGGATCGTCAACTGGTGCCCCTTCCACCAGACCGCGATCTCCGACCTCGAGGTCGTCCACGAGGACATGGACGACACCCTGACGTACCTCCGCTACCCGTTCGCCGACGACGAGGCGGACGGGATCACGATCGCCACGGTGCGCCCCGCGACGATCCTCGCGGACGTCGCCGTCGCCGTGCACCCGCACGACGAGCGCTACAGCGACGCAATCGGCCGCGAGGTGGTCGTTCCGTTCGTCGAGCGCCGCGTGCCCGTGATCGCCGACGAGCGCGTCGACCCCTCGTTCGGCACGGGGGCGCTGAAGATCACGCCGGGGCACGACCCGACCGACTTCGAGATCGGGCGGGCCCACGACTTGCCCGAGCCGATGGTGATCGGCCCGGACGGTCGGATGAACGCGGCGGCCGGCTCGCTCGAGGGAAGCACCCAGGCGAAGGCGGACGACGCCGTCGTCGCCTGGGCGCGCGACCGGGGGTTGCTCGTGAAGCGCGAGCACTACCGCCACGCCGTCGGCACCTGCGAGCGGTGCCACTCGAGGATCGAGCCGCTCATCTCGCTCCAGTGGTGGTGCCGGATGGCAGAGCCCGCGTCGCCCGCCATCACCGCGCTCGGCGAGCGGCGCGTGCGCTTCCACCCCGAGTCGCAGCACCGCTTCGCCATCGCCTCCCTCGAGGACGCTCCCGACTGGTGCCTCTCGCGCCAGCTCTGGTGGGGGCACCAGCTTCCGGTCTGGTACACGCCGGAGGGCGAAGCGATCTGCGCGCCGAGCGAGGAGGAGGCGCAGGCGAAGGCCGGCCCGGGCGTCGCGCTCGAGCGCGATCCCGACGTCCTCGACACGTGGTTCTCGTCGGCCCTCTGGCCGTACGCCACGCTCGGGTGGCCCGATCCGACGGACGAGCTCGAGCGCTACTACCCGGGCAACGTCAACTCGACGGCACGTGAGATCATCCGCCTCTGGGAAAACCGGATGATCTGGACCGGCCTCGAGGTGATGGGGGAGGTCCCCTTCACCGACGTGATCATCCACTCGACCGTGCTGGCGGCGGACGGCCGGCGGATGTCGAAGAGCCTCGGCACGGGGGTCGACCCGATGGAGCCGATCGAGGCCCACGGAGCCGACGCCACCCGCTACGGCCTGCTCAAGATCTCCTCCACGCAGGACGTGCGCTACTCGGTCGGAGCGATCGAGGAGGGCAGGAAGCTCGCGAACAAGCTGTGGAACGTCGCCCGCCTGATCCTGCAGCAGGCGGAGGGGGTCACGCCGGAGGCGCGCCCGGCCTCGCTCGAGGAGCGGTGGATCCTCGCCCGGCTCGACGCGGCGCGCGCCGCGGCCGAGGACGCCTGGGGGCGCTTCGACTTCGCGTCGGCGACCGGGGCTCTCTACCACCTCACCTTCGACGACTTCTGCGACTGGTACGCGGAGGCGGTCAAGCCGCGGCTCTACGACGGCGACACCGACTGCCGGGCAACCGCGCTGCGTGCGCTCGAGCTGCTGCTGGCGACCCTCCATCCCCTCATGCCGCATGTCACGGAGGAGATCTGGTCGCACCTGCCGGCCCGCGAAGCGCGGCTGGTCGTCTCCCCCTGGCCGGAGCCCGACGCCTCGCACGCCGACGCCGCCGACGCGCTCGATCGCGTCCAGGAGGCGGCGCAGGTGTTCCGGCGCAGCGGCGTGCAGGTCGAGCTCTCGAGCGACGAGGAGCGCCGCATCTTCGCCGCCGTCGTGCGCCCCGAGCGGCGACGGGAGGCCGGCGACGTCGCGGCGGAGACGGCCCGCCTCCGCAAGGAGATCGCGCGTGCCGAGGGGATGCTCGCGAACGAGCGCTTCGTGGCCAACGCTCCCGCCGACGTGGTGGAGGGCGAGCGGGCGAAGCTCGAGCGCTACCGCCGCGAGCTCGAGCTCCTGGGCGCATAGTGCGCCCTGCGGCCGCACTCTGCGACTAGCGGTGCGCCTCATGACGAACGTCGACTGGCTCGAGACGCTGTCGCCCTGGCCCCGGGAGGGGTTCGGCACCGAACGGATGCGCGCGTTGCTCTCCGAGCTCGGCGAGCCGCAGGCGGGGCTGCCCGCCGTCCACGTCGTGGGGACGAACGGCAAGTCGACGACCACGCGCATGGTCGAGGAGCTCCTGCTCGCCGAAGGGGTGCGGGCCGGGGCGTATCTCTCGCCCCACGTGCGCTCGTGGGGCGAGCGCATCCGGGTCGCGGGGCGCGAGATCGACCTGGAGCCGGCGCTGGCCGCCGTCCGTGCTGCCGCCGAGCGACTCGAGGCGACGCAGTTCGAGGCACTGACCGCAGCCGCGCTCGTCGCGTTCCGCGCGGGCAGCGTCGAGGCCGCCGCGATCGAGGCAGGGTTGGGCGGCCGCCACGACGCGACGAACGTGCTCGACGCGACGCGCGTGGTCGTGCTCACGAACGTCTCGCTCGAGCACACCGACGTCCTCGGGACGACGCGCACGGCGATCGCCGTCGAGAAGCTCGCGGTCGTCCACGCCGGCTGCACGGTGGTCCTGGGGGAGCCGGAGTGGGAGGACGCGGCGCGCGCAGCGGGGGCGGGTGAGGTCGTGATCGCCCCGGGGGGCTCCCCGGGGCTCGCGCTCGAAGCCGTGCGCGCCTTTCTCGGGCGGGACGTCGGCCGCGCGGCGTTGGAGCACGTATCGCTTCCAGGCCGCCTCGAGCGTCGCGGCGGCGAGGTCCGGGACGGGGCGCACAACCCCGAGGGTGTCCGGTGGCTCCAGGAGCATCTTCCACCGGACGACTACACGGTCATGGCGTCGATCCTCGCCGACAAGGACGTGGACGGGATGCTCGAGGGGCTCGCCGCCCTCGGGCGGCGGTTCGTCGCGTGCCGCTCCTCGAGCCCACGCGCGCTCCCGGCGTCGGAGCTCGCCCGCCGAGCGCGGCCTCGGTTCGACGTGGTCGAGGCGCGAGAGGATCCGAGCGAGGCTCTCGTACGCGCGCACGAGCTCGGCGAGCCGGTGCTCGTGACGGGGTCGCTCTACCTCCTGGCCGACCTCGAGACGGCCGCTGCAGAGGAGGCAACGCCGTGAAGCGGCGGCGCGGGGAACGGCTCACCGTGCTCGCGTTCGCGGCCGTCGTCCTCCTGGCGATCGTAGGAACGGCGTTCGCCGTCGGGTATATCCTCGGAAAGCTCCTGCTCTGATCGTGCTTCAGCTCCTCCACTGACCGTGTTCCTCGCCGCCGACAGCTTCCTCGACTCGAGCACCTGGAACGTGGTGCGCAACGTCGGGCTGTTCCTCGGCCTCGTGTTCTGGGCGTCGACCGTCTACTGGGTCTACAAGGACGCACGGCGCCGTATCGAGGACCCGTGGCTCATCGCCATGGCCACGCTGCTGGGCGCGATCCCCCCGTTCCTCGGCCCGTTGATCTACATGCTCTTCCGGCCCCCGGAGTACCTCGAGGACGTCCGCGAGCGCGAGCTCGAGATCGCGGCGATCGAGGAGCAGCTCGCGGACCGCGACCTCCGCTGCCCGGTCTGTCGGGGCGCGGTCGACCCGTCGTTCCTCGTCTGCCCCGTCTGCACGACCCGTCTCAAGCAGGCTTGTGAGGAGTGCGGGTCGCCGCTCGAGCCGATCTGGCAGGTCTGCCCCTACTGCGCGACTCCCGTGCCGCCGGGCGTCGTCACCGGCGAGGACGTCCTGCAGCCCCTGCGCCTGCGCCGGTCGGGCCGCGGCGACAGGTAGCAGCTGTCCGCGTCAGCCTCGGGGTCGAACCCGGGACCGCGAGATCGACGGCCCCGGGCCCGACCGATCGTCCCCCCTCAGGGAGCGATGTTGTGGTTCCCGTGGAAGACGTTGTCCGGGTCGTACCGGCGCTTGACCTCGGCGAGCCGGTCGTAGTTCGGGCCGTAGGCCGCGCGGACGGCGTCCTCCGCCTGGTCGTCGCCGAGGTAGTTGAGCCACCGGCCTCTGCCGAAGAAGGGGCGCATCGCCGCGAACGTCTCGCGCGTCCATGCGATGTTCTCCTCGGTGTCGGCCGGGTCGGTCCAGACCGAGGGGATGAGGAGGTTCCAGCCCTCGTCGCGGTGCGGCACCGCGGTCTCCGTCGCCCCGACGCGCGTCACGGCGCCGTGGAAGTGCTCGAGCAGGATCGCCGTCATCGTCGACGGGGCGGTGGTGAACCGCTCGACGGCGGTGTCGATCAGCTCGTCCGGGAGCCCGTGGGTGAAGCTCGACAGCCAGTAGTTGAGGGCTCCGTCCGGGAAGCCACCGTCGAGGAGCGTGTTCATCACCGGGTAGGGCATCGGGCCGACGTCGACCACCGGCGGAGAGCCCCAGGTCTTGAACGGCGCGAGCTCGCGCTCGGCCGCGTCGGCGTCGCCGGTGTGGAAGACGACGAGGGCCGCGAGCTTCGCGCCCGACCCGTCGGGCGCGTGGACGAGCCCGGCGAAGACGGTGAGGTCGTCCGAGGCGTCCGCCACGGCGTCGCGATAGAAGCGGAGCAGGTCGGGTGCCGCGTCGATCGGATGGGCGATCAACCCGCCGACGACCGTCTCGACCGGGTGCAGCCGGTACGTGAACGACGTGGCGACGCCGAAGTTCCCCCCACCGCCTCGCAATGCCCAGAAGAGGTCGGGGTGCGACGTAGCGTCGACGTCGAGGACGTCGCCGTCCGCCGTCACGAGCTCGACCGCGAGGAGGTTGTCCGCCGCGAGGCCGTGCTTCGCCATCAGCCAGCCGAGGCCGCCGCCGAGCGTGAGGCCCGCGACGCCGGTCGTCGAGACGGCGCCCCCGGTCACGGCCAGCCCGTGCTCATGGGCGGCGGCGTTGAGCTCCCCCCACGTCACTCCTCCCTCGGCGGTCGCCGTCGCGCGCTCGGGATCGACGGTGATCCCCTTCATCTCGGCCAGGTCGATCATCAGGCCGCCGTCGGTCACGGCGCGGCCGGCCACGTTGTGCCCGCCGCCGCGCACCGAGACCTCGAGCCTCTCGCGGCGGGCGAGGGCGAGGGCCGCGCCCACGTCGCCCGGCGTCCGGCAGCGGACGATCAGGGCAGGCCGCCGGTCGATCAGGCCGTTGTGCACGGCGCGCGCCGCGTCGTAGCCCGCATCGTGTGGGGCGAGGATGGTGCCGGAGACCTGTCCGGCGAGATCGGTGACGAGGCCGGGATCGATGGTCGTGCTCATGGTGCTCCTTCCGATAATTAGCACGATCGGTCGTGCTGAATAATCGACTATACGGCCTTGTGCGCGCGCTCGTCAAGGACACGTCGAGGACGTGTCGTGTCGCAACGACGGTCGCTCCAGCTCGTCGGCGGCCCATGACCGGGCAGTGCGACGGCTCCCCGAACGCGGGAACCGCGCTCCGACTAGATTTCCCGCCCATGGCGGTCGAGACCACCCTCGTGCTCGTGAAGCCGGACGGCGTCCGCCGCGGCCTCTGCGGCGAGGTCGTCGCGCGCTTCGAGCGCCGCGGCTACGACCTCCGCGGCGCAAGGCTCCTCCGGGTCTCGAAGGCGCTCGCGCGGGAGCACTACGCGGAGCATCGCGGCAAGCCCTTCTTCGGCGATCTCGTCGACTTCATCACCTCCGGCCCGGTGCTCGCGCTCGCGGTGCGCGGGGAGAACGCGATCGCCGGGGTCCGCGGCCTGATGGGGGCGACCAACCCCGCCGACTCCGCCCCGGGCACGATCCGCGGCGACCTCGCGACGCTTCTCTCGGAGAACGTGGTGCACGGCTCGGACTCGCGCGCGAGCGCGCGTCGAGAGCTCGGCCTCTTCTTCCCGGACGGCCTCCTCTAGGGCCTGCGCGGGTGTCGGGCCTCTCGGACGACGCGCTCCGCAACCGCGAGGACTGGACCAAGGCCAACGCCGACTACACGGACGCGAACGCGAGTCGCGCGTGGTCGCGCGACGAGATCACGTGGGGCGTCTTCGGCGTCCCCGAGGCGTCGCTCGGGACGCTCGGCGACGTGAACGGGCTCGACGTGGTCGAGCTCGGCTGCGGGACGGCGTACGTCTCCGCCTGGCTGGCGCGTCGCGGCGCGAGGCCGGTCGGTGTCGACGTCACGCCGGCTCAACTCGCCACCGCACGCCGCTGCCAGGAGGAGTTCGGGCTCACCTTCCCGCTCGTCGAGGCGAGCGCCGAGGACGTCCCGCTGCCCTCGGAGAGCTTCGACCTCGCCGTCTCCGAGTACGGGGCAAGCATCTGGTGCGACCCGCACCGCTGGCTGCCCGAGGCGCACCGCCTACTCCGTTCCGGCGGCCGCCTCTGGTTCCTCCGGAACAGCACCCTGTCCATCCTCTGCTCGCCCGACGAGGGGCCGCCCGGCGAGACGCTCCTCCGTCCGCAGCGCGGCCTCGGGCGGCTCGAGTGGCCCGGCGAGGTCGGCGTCGAGTGGCAGCTTCCGCACGGCGAGCTCTTCCGGCTCCTGCGGCGGACAGGGTTCGACGTCGTCGACCTCGTGGAGCTCTACCCGCCCGACGACGCGAGCGACCACGAGTACTACGACGCGTTCTCCGTGGAGTGGTCGCGCAGGTGGCCCGCCGAGGAGATCTGGGTCGCGGCGAAGCCCTAGCCCGTGGCCGCGAGACTCGTCCTCGCCTCGACGTCGCCGCAGCGTCGCGCGATCCTCGAGCAGCTGGCGATCCCGTTCGAGGTCGCGCCGCCGGCCTACGAGGAGCACGACCCTCCCGATGCCGACCCGGTCGCCCTCGTTCGCGACCACGCGACCGGAAAGGCGCGGTCGGTCCACCGTCCGGGGCGCGTGACGCTCGGTGTCGACACGACCGTGCACCTCGCCGGGCGCGTGTACGCCAAGCCGCGGGACGCCGTCGACGCGGCGGCGATGCTCCACGAGCTCTCGGGCCGTACCCACACCGTGGTCTCGGGGCTCTGCTTGATCGCCCCGGCCGGGGAGGTCGTCGAGCATGCCGAGACGCTGGTCGCGTTCCGGGCGGTGGACGACGTAGCGGTCGCCGACTACGTCGCGAGCGGCGAGTGGCGCGGCCGCGCCGGTGGCTACGCGATCCAGGGAGTCGGCGGGCGGCTCGTCGAGCGGATCGAGGGCGACTACCTGAACGTCGTCGGCCTCCCGGGCGCCCTACTCGTCCGCCTGCTCGAGGAGCACGCGCCTGTGCTGCTCGAGGCTCCGCGCCACGCACGGAACCCGTAGCGGTCGAAAACGGCTGCAAATCGCGCGGGAGCTACACTCACCGTCCCATGAGCCTGTTCCGCTCGATGACCGGCTTCGGCGGCCGCGACATGGCCGTCGACCTCGGCACCGCCAACACGCTGGTCTACGTCCGCGGGCGGGGGATCGTACTGTCCGAGCCTTCGGTCGTCGCGATCGACCAGCGGACGGGCGACGTCCACGCCGTGGGCGTCGAGGCCAAGCGGATGCTCGGCCGGACGCCCGGGTCGATCTCCGCGATCCGCCCGTTGAAGGACGGCGTGATCGCCGACTTCGACGTCACGGAGCAGATGCTGCGCCACTTCATCCAGAAGGTGCACCAGCACCGGTTCGCGCACCCGCGCGTCGTGGTCTGCGTGCCCTCGGGCGTGACGGGCGTCGAGAAGCGCGCGGTCGAGGAGGCGACCCTCTCCGCCGGCGCGCGCCAGGCATACCTCATCGAGGAGCCGATGGCAGCGGCGATCGGCGCCGGGCTCCCCGTCGCGGAGCCGACGGGGAACATGATCGTCGACATCGGCGGCGGCACGACCGAGGTGGCCGTCATCTCGCTCGGCGGGATCGTCGTCTCGCAGTCGCTGCGCGTCGGCGGCGACGAGATGGACGAGGCGATCGTCAACCACATCAAGAAGGACTACAAGCTGCTCGTCGGCCAGCAGACGGCGGAGGAGATCAAGCTCGAGGTGGGATCGGCCCACCCGATGGCCGAGGAGGTGCAGGCCGAGGTGCGCGGCCGGGACATGCTGACCGGCCTGCCGAAGACGGTGATCATCACGTCGGAGGAGATCCGCCGCGCGCTCGACGAGCCGGTCTCGCAGATCGTCGACGCGATCAAGTCCACGCTCGACAAGACGCCGCCGGAGCTCGCCGCGGACATCATGGACCGGGGCATCGTGCTCGCGGGCGGCGGGGCGCTGCTCCAGGGGATGGACGAGCGGCTCCGCCACGAGACGCAGATGCCCGTGCACCTCGCCGAGAGCCCGCTCACCTGCGTGGCCGTCGGCTCCGGTCGCAGCCTCGAGGAGTTCGAGGCGATCCACCGCTCGAACCGCGCCCGCCCGCGGCGCAACGGCTCGCGGCGTTAGTTCGCGAGCGGGATTCCGCCGAGCGGAATCCCGCCGCTCGGATCCCCGCCTGCGGCGGGGCACATCCCTGAAGGCCGCCGCCTTCGCGGCGGCAACTGCCTACAGGCCCGTTTGGCACTCGGGCGCTCGACCCTGGCCCGGGCCAGTCCCCGGGGGCAATCCCGCACCCCCGCTACCATTGGCCGGTGCCCCGGAACCGCACCGCACGGACGGCGGTGCTGGGCCTGAGCGTCCGGCGCCCCGCGGAAGGCAAGCCCTCGACACGAACCACCGCCGCCCTCCGGCGCCGGCTCGTCGTGGGCGGTCTCGTGCTGCTCTCCCTCGTCCTCGTCACGCTCTCGTTCCGCGAGCACGGAGACGGGCCCGTCGCGAGCGCCCAGGCCGGGACCGCCGCGGTGCTGCGCCCGTTCCAGGTCGCCGCGGACCGCGTCGCCGAGCCGTTCCGCGACGCCTACAGCTGGCTGGACAGCCTCCTCGGTGCCCGCTCCGACGCGGCGCGCCTCGAGAAGGAGAACGAGACGCTCCGCCAGCAGGTGGTCGAGAGCCGCCTCGCCGAGCGCGAGAACGCCAGGCTGCGGCAGCTGCTCCGGTACCGGAACGGCCCGCGCTTCCCGGAGGGCTACCGCGGCCTCGCGACGGCGGTCATCTCCCGTCCGGCGGGCGCCTTCGCGCAGGCGATCGTCGTGGCGGCTGGACGCAACGACGGCATCCGCGTCGACGACCCGGTCGTCACGCAGGACGGGCTCGTCGGCAAGGTGAGCCGCGTCGGCTCGCGCACCGCGCGCGTGACGCTGCTGACGGACGACCAGAGTGCCGCCTCCGCCCTCGACGTCCAGACCGACGCGTTCGGCATCGTTCGCCCCGGGAGCGGGCCTCGGTCGCCGCTTCGCCTCGACCGCGTGCCGAAGGAGGCCGTTGTCCGCTTCGGCGACACGATCGTCACCTCGGGCTGGAGCTCGCCGCGTTTCTCGTCGCTGTACCCGAGGGGGATTCGCATCGGACGGGTGACGAGCGTGGGCCGCACCGACACCGACCTCTACACGCAGGTGCAGGTGACGCCGTTCGCGGACCTCGGCTCGCTCGAGGCGGTGCTCGTCCTGATCCCCGAGACCCGCGGAGAGCAGCAGTGAGCGTGGCGCTGAGGATCGCGCCGCTCGTGCTCGTCGTCGCGGTCGTCCAGGTCACGACGATCAGCGGCACGCGTCTGCTCGGGGCCGAGCCCGACCTCCTGCTGGTCACGATCGTGTGCATCGCGCTCGTGGCCGGCTCGATCCCCGGCGCGGTCGCCGGCTTCGCGGGCGGGCTGCTCGTCGACGTGATGACGCTCGGCACGCTCGGCACGACGTCCATCGTCCTCACGCTGGCCGGGTACTGGGCCGGCCGGTACGGGGAGACGACGGGGCGCGGCCGCGCCTACGCCGCTCCGCTCGCCGCGTTCGCGATCTCGATCCTCGCCGGGCTTGGCGGCGTCGCGCTCCACTTCCTGCTCGGCCAGCCCGTCTCCGCCCGCGACGCGCTCGTGACGGCGCTCCCGAGCGCGGCTCTTGCGGCCGCCCTGGCACTTCCGATTCATCGCGTGTGCCGCGCACTGCTCTCCGACCCGCAGGGCTTCGAGCGGGCGAGGAACGTGGAGCTGGTGTGAGCTCCCACGCGCCCTACGGCGAGCCGCGCGCGAAGTCGACGCGGTTCCTCCCGCCCGATCCGGGCGTGGAGGCTCCCTACAGGCTGACACCGGGCCTCGCATTCCGCGTCGGGATCCTCGGCGTCGTCGCGCTCGCGGTCTTCGCCGTGCTGTTCTTCCGCCTCTGGTCGCTGCAGGTCCTCTCGGGAGACACGTATCTCGCCGAGGCGCAGGGGAACCAGCTCCGCACGATCCGGATCGAGGCGCCGCGCGGGACGATCCTCGACCGCAACGGTCGCGTGATCGTCGACAACGTCGCGGGGACCGCCGTCAAGCTCTGGGTCGGCGACCTGCCTGCGAACCGCCGCTACGCGGTGATACGGCGGCTCGCGGCCGTCCTCCGCGTCCCCGCGGTGGGCCTCGCGAAGGAGGTCGACGAACGCGTCGCGGATCCGCTGAACCCGATCACGGTGAAGACGGCGGTCGGCGAGGACCAGGTCGCCTACCTCTACGAGCACCAGTCGGAGTTCCCCGGCGTCCAGATCCAGCAGACCTATCTCCGGCACTACCCGTACCAGTCGCTCGCCGCGCAGGTGCTCGGGTACGTCGGTGAGGTCTCGCAGTCCGATCTCGACACGAAGCCGAAGGTCTACAAGCCGGGCGACAAGGTGGGGAAGGCGGGCGTCGAGGCGAAGCTCGACGAGTGGCTCCGCGGCGAGGCGGGGCAGGCCCAGATCCGTGTCGACTCGATGGGACGTCCGCAAGGGCCGCTCGAGCCGCGGCGCGAGGCACGCGCCGGGAACGCGGTGCGCCTGACGATCGACATCGGCCTGCAGCGGGCGGCGGAGCGCGCGCTGCGCTTCGGGATCCAGACCGCGCACGCCAACGAGTCGTACTACGCGAACGGTGGGGCGCTCGTCGCGCTCGACCCGCGCGACGGGGCCGTGCTCGCGATGGCCTCGACCCCCACGTTCAAGCCGTCCGTGTACGTCGGCCGTGTCGACCCGAAGAAGATCCAGCCGCTCCTGAACGACGAGGCCGCGAAGAAGGCGAACTACCCGGGCATCAACCGCGTGACGAGCGGCGAGTACCCGCCAGGGTCGACGTGGAAGCCGGTGACGGCGCTCGCAGCGATGCAGGAGCACCTGCTCGAGCCGTACCAGTCCCTGCAGTGCACGCCGACCGCGACCTACGGCCTCGACCAGCAGGTGTTCCGCAACTGGGATCCCTACGTCAACCACGCGATGACGCTGCCCGAGGCGCTGGCGCGGTCGTGCGACACGTACTTCTACCAACTGGGGTACAGCTTCTATCTCGAGGGCGACAAGGGCCGGACGCGCATGCAGCAGTGGGCGCGGAAGTTCGGCTTCGGGAGCCCGGCCGGGATCGACGTCGGCACGGAGGAGTCCGGGCTCATCCCGACTCCCGCCTGGCGCAAGCGGACCTTCTCGAGCGACTGGGACCGCGCCTGGAACCCGGGGGACTCGATCCAGCTCGCGATCGGCCAGAAGGACGTGTCCGTGACGCCGCTGCAGATGGCGCGGTTCTACGCGATGCTCGCGAACGGCGGCAAGCTCGTGACCCCGTACGTCGTCTCCCAGGTGGAGACGGCGGCCCCCAACGGGCAGTCACCCGTCGTCCAGCAGCGGTACACGCCCGACCCACCGAAGCCCGTCGGAGTCGACCCCGCCGCGCTGCAGGTGATCCGGGACGGCCTCTACTCGGCGACACACTCGACGTACGGCACCTCGTCCGGCGTCTTCGGGAGCTTCCCCGTCGCGATCGCCGGCAAGACCGGGACCGCGGAGAAGGTCGTGCCGATCCCCGGCTACCCCGCAGGGCACGTCGAGGACCAGTCGTGGTGGTGCGGCTACGGGCCGGCCGAGACCGACGTGGCGCGCATCGTCGTCTGCGCGGTCATCGAGAACGGCGGCCACGGCTCCACTGCGGCGGCGCCCGCCGCGCTCCGCGTGTTCGAGAAGTTCTTCGGCGTCAAGGGCGGATACCAGGCTCTGGTGAAGACCGACTGATGATCGTCGACGCCGGACGCCAGAGGATCCCGATGCGCCGCGACGCGGTCGATCTCGCCGCGCTCGTGCGACGGCTCGACCTCGTGCTCCTGCTCGCCGCCGCCGCGCTCGTCGGCTACGGGCTGTGGGCGGTGGCCGGGATCACGCGCTTCGACGTACCCGGCGATCCCGGCTACTACGTCACCCGGCAGGCGATCGCTGCTGCGCTCGGCGGCGTCGGCCTCGTGATCGCGATCGTGACCCCGACGTCTCTCTACCGGCGCCACTGGCGTGTCGTCTACGGCGTTGCGATCGGGCTGATGCTGTTCGTGTTCGTCTTCGCCGAGGCCGTCCGCGGCTCGAAGCGCTGGATCGACATCGGCCCGCTCCAGTTCCAGCCCTCCGAGTTCGGCAAGGCGCTCTTCGTGCTCGCGATCGCCGGGTTCCTCGTCGAGCGGCAGCGGGAGCTCGGTCGGATCCGCACCGTCGCCACGGCGATCGGTCTCGGGGCGGCGCCGATGTTCCTCGTCTTCCTGCAGCCGGACCTCGGCACCGCGCTCGTGTACGCGGCCGCGTTCTCCGCCGTGCTGTTCGTCGCCGGTGTCCGCTGGCTGCACCTGGCGCTGCTCGGAGGGCTGGCCGTGACCCTCGTCCTCGGGGTGCTCTGGTTCCTCCCCGCGTCCGGCATCGAGGTGCTCAAGCCGTACCAGACGGCCCGCCTGACCGGCTTCGCGAACCCGGACGCGGACCCGAGCGGCCTGACGTACAACGTCAAGCAGTCGATCACCGCAGTCGGCTCCGGCGGGCTGGACGGACGGGGTGTCAGCGAGGCGAGCCAGACCCGGTTCGACTACCTCCCGGAGCACGCCACCGACTTCGTCTTCGCGTCGTTCTCCGAGCAGCGCGGCTTCTTCGGGACCGCGATCCTCCTGCTCCTCTACCTGCTCGTCGTCTGGCGGGGTCTCCGCGTGATCACCGTCGCCGGCGACCTGTACGGCGCGGTCGTCGCGGGCGGAATCGTCTTCGCCTTCCTGTTCCAGGTGTTCGTCAACGTCGGCATGACGATGGGCATCGCGCCGGTGACCGGCATCCCGCTCCCGTTCGTGACGGTCGGCGGCTCGTCGATGGTCGCGAACCTCGTGGCGGTCGGGATCCTGCAGTCGATCCACGCCCGCGGCCGGGCCGGCGACTTCCTGCGATGACGCCCTCCGGGATCGGGCCGCGTGACGCGCTCGCGCTCGCGCGCCACGCGCAGAGCGCCGCGTCGCCGAAAGGCCCGCTGCTCGTGACCGGGGTGCTCGCAGAGGCGCTCGCCCGGGAGCTCCGGTCGGGAGGCGATGCGTCGCTCGTTCGCACAGACGGCGATCCAGCGGGTGCCGCTGCCCTCGTCCGCGTCGTCGCGGGTGCCGCGACGCCGGAGGACGAGCGCGTGCTGCGCGCCGCGACGCGTGCGCTCGTCCCGACGGTCGTGGTCCAGACGGGGGAGCCGTCCGCCCGAATTCCCTACGTCCTCGCTACGGATGTCGTCGAGTGCGAGCCCGGCAGGGGCTTCCCCGTCGACGAGATCGTGCACGCCCTCGCCGCCGCGCTGGGGCGGGACGGGGCCGCCCTCGCGGCCGCGCTCCCCGTCCTGCGGGACGCGGTGCAGAGCCGCCGGATCGAGGACGGCGCGGTCACGGCCGGTGCGCTCGCTGTCGCGGGCGGAGGGGCTCAGCGGCTGCCCGTGCTTGCGCTCGCCCAGGCGCGCATGCTCTCGGACGTCGCGACGGCGGGTGGCGCGGCGCGTCCGGAGGCGCCCCGCGCGGTGGCCGAGGCGGTCGGGCCGCCCCTGGTGGCAGCCCTCGGTGCGGGGCTCGCCGCCCGGACGCTCGTCCGCCGCCTGCCGGTCCGGAACCGCCTGCTGGAGAGCGCCGTCGCCGCCGCCGTCACGTATGCCCTCGCGACGGCGTTTCGACGCTTCGGCCGCCGGTAGCGACCGGCCACCCCGCTCCGTCCGGTCCGGGTCCTAGGATCGCAGCCGATCACGGTCCCAAGCGTGGAGGTCGACGGTGCCGGACACGGAGCTCGCAGAGGAACTGCTGCAGATCGAGGAAGCGGACGCCTGGTTCGAGTACCTCGAGTCGACCCGTGGACAGGGCGACGGGCGCTACCAGGAGCTCGAGCCATGGGCGTGGGCCCGGCTGACCCAGCGCCTTCGGGCCGTCCGTGCCCGCAGGGCGCGCCTGCGGCCCGCCGCAGCCTGAGCCACGGCCCCGTCGCCCCGTCGGACGACGCGTCGGCTGGTGCGCACGGGGCTCACTGATAGCCTTGGGCCAGGCTATGGCCGCTGATTTTGACATCCGACGCTGCGCGAGGCGCTCCGCCACTGCGGTCGTGCGCTCGCGCGCGCTTACACGAGGAGACATGAGGATTGCCCTGGTTTCGGTTTCGACGACGCAAGGACGACCAGGCGGCAGAGGCCGCCACAGCACCGGAGGAGGTCACGGCTCCGGCTGAGGCGCTCGCCGCCGAGGAGGCCGAAGAGGCCGAAGAGGCCGACGACGCTCCATCGACCGACGGCACGGCGCCGCGCAAGCGCCGCCGCCGCGGGAGCAGAGGGGGAAAGGGACGCCGCAAGCCCGGCGCCGCAGCCGAGCCGACGGAGCAGGTCGCCGAGGCGCCGCCGGAGGAGCGCGCGCCGAAGCAGAAGGCCGCAGCCGACCGCGGAACGCGCGGGCGCTCGTCGCAGCGCACCGGTGGCCGCGAGCGGAAGCGCCAGCCCCCACGCCGGGCGCCGCTGCCCGACGCGAAGCGCGAGCTCCTCATCTCGGTCGACGTCGGTGAGCAGCGCGTCGCGCTCCTCGAGGACGACCGGGTCGCCGAGGTGTACCTCGAGCGCCCCGAGCGCCGGTCGATCGCCGGGAACATCTACGTCGGCACCGTCGACAACGTGCTCCCCGGGATGGAGGCCGCGTTCGTCGAGATCGGCCTCGAGAAGAACGGGTTCCTCTACGTCGACGAGATCGTCGTCCCCGAGCTCGAGGGCAAGCGGCACGGGAAGAAGATCACCGACCTGATCCAGCGCGGGCAGCAGATCCTCGTGCAGGCCGTGAAGGACCCGATGAAGACGAAGGGCGCGCGGCTGACCACGGAGATCTCGCTCCCGGGCAGGTTCCTGGTCTACGTCCCGAACGGAGAGGGCCTCGGCGTCTCACGGCGGCTCGAGGACTCCGAGCGGACGCGGCTCAAGGACATCGTCAAGGGGATCGCTCCCTCGACCGGCGGCGTCATCGTCCGCACGGCCGCCGAGGGCGCCTCGGCCGAGGACGTCGAGCGCGACCTCGTCTTCCTCCAGCGGCTGTGGAAGACGATCCAGGCCCGCGCGAAGCTCGCCACGGGCCCGGAGCTCGTCTACCAGGAGGCCGAGCTGCCGCTCCGTATCGTGCGCGACCTGTTCGCCGGCGACTTCCTCGCCGCCCACGTGGACTCGGACCGCGCCTACAAGCGCATCGTCGGGTACCTGAAGAAGACCTCGCCGCACATGGTCGAGCGGGTCCATCGCACGAAGGAGCGGGAGCCGCTCTTCGAGCGCTTCGGGGTCGAGAAGGAGATCGCGTCGACGCTCGACCGGAGGGTCGACCTTCCGTCGGGTGGCTATCTCGTCTTCGACTACGCGGAGGCGTTCACGGTCATCGACGTCAACACCGGCAGCTTCGTCGGGTCCCGCTCCAAGAGCTCGACCCAGCGGCTCGAGGACACGATCGTCAAGAACAACCTCGAGGCTGTGAAGGAGGTCGTTCGTCAGCTGCGGCTCCGTGACATCGGCGGGATCGTGGTCATCGACTTCATCGACATGGCGAACCCGAAGAACCGGCAGGCGGTCGAGGAGGCGTTCCGGACGGAGCTCGAACGCGACCGCACGAAGACCTACGTCGTCGAGATCTCCCCCCTCGGGCTCGTCGAGATGACCCGCCAGAAGGTCACCGACGGGCCACGTGAGGTGATGACGCGGAAGTGCCCGACGTGCGCGGGCGACGGCATCGTGGTATCCGACGCGACGGTGGCGCTCCAGGTCGAACGGCGCCTGCGAGCGCTTGCCGTCGCCGGTGCCGGGTCGCGCGTCCAGGCCTACCGCATCGCCCTCCACCCGAGGACGCTCCAGCTCCTCGCAGGCCCGGGCGGTGCGCGGCTCGCCGCGCTCGAGGAGGCGACGAGAAGGAAGTTCTACCTCGTGCCCTCCGAGGGCCACGTCCACGCCGACCACTTCGAGGTCGTCGCCGAGGGTCGCAGGGACGACCTCGCACCGACCACGTCGATCGCGGACGGTGCCGAGCTGGAGGTGAAGCTCGTCGAGCTCGCGCTCCACGACGCCACGGCAGCGGTCGGGAAGGTCGACGGAGTCGACGTCGTCGTCGCCGACGCGGCGAAGCTCGTGGGCAAGAAGGCGACCGTCACGGTCGGCCGCGTCCTCGAGGGACAGGCGTTCGCGACGCTCGTCGCCGGCGAGGCAGCCGCGGCTCCCATCACGTTCGAGAGCGAGGCGGAAAAGCCGACGCGTGCTCCCGCACGGCGGAAGGCCGACGAGGCAGGGCTCGACGAGGCCGCGGCCGCTCCCGAGGCCGAGCCTGTCCCGGAAGCCGAGGCCGAGTCGGCACCGCCCGAGGAGGCCACTCTCGACGCAGCCGAGGAGGCCGAAGCAGAGGCGGAGGGCTCCGCGGAGGACGGCACACAGGCGCCTGCGAAGAAGCGCACGCGCCGCGGCTCGCGCGGCGGCAAGCGCCGCCGCAAGCCGGCTGCGGCGTCGGACGCTGCGGAGACCGACGGGCCGCAGGAGCTGCCCGAGTCGCAGCCGGAGGCGGCCGCGCCCGGGACGGAGGACGTCGCGGCCGAGTCGCCGGCGACGACCCGGCGGCGCAAGCCGAGGATCCACGTGCCCGACGACCGCGAAGGGGCGCCGGAGGCGCCGCCCGCGGAGCTCGGCGCACCGGCGGCCGCGGAGCCGGCCGAGGACCTGCCCGCAGCGGATGAGTCACCGGATGCCGACCATCCTCCCGGCGGCGACGGAGCCACACCGCGCAAGCGCACACGCCGTGGGTCGCGGGGCGGCAAGAACCGCAGGAAGCGTGCAGCGACGAACGGTGACGGCCCGGTGCCGGTCGACGGCGACGGGAGCGCCGGCGCCGAGACGGGCGTGGCGGCGACCGAGGACGCGGTGGAGGCCGCGACCGAGGACGCCGTGGAGGCCGCGACCGTGGCCGTCTCCGAGCCCGCCGACGACGCCGACTACGTCCCGATGTCGGAGTGGATCGAGGACTTCGACCGCCGGGCGTGACGTCGCCGCGCCAGCGGTTGTCCGCTACAATCCGGCGGCTCGCGGGCGCTGCCCGCGTTTTCCTCGTCAGAAGGCCCGAAGCATGAGCTACGCGATCATCTCCGTCGGCGGCAAGCAGTATCGCGTCCGCGAAGGCGAGCGCCTGCTCGTCGATCGCCTCGCGCTGGAGGACGGCGCGTCGTTCACCCCCACCGTGCTCCTTGCCGGCGGCGACGGGGAGCCGCAGATCGCCCCCGCAGAGATCGTGGTCACCGCGAAGGTGCTCGCGCAGGCGAAGGGCCCCAAGATCCTCATCGGGAAGTACAAGAAGCGGACGGGCTACAAGCGCCACACGGGGTTTCGCGCGTCTCTGACGCAGATCCAGATCGAGTCGATCGGAGCGGGCAAGCGGAAGCAGGAGCGCGCCAAGCCGGCAGCCGCCGCCACGCATGACGCTCCGTCGAGCCTCCCCGAGGGGTACGGCGATCTCACGGTCGCCGAGGTGAAGGAGGCGGCTCCGACCTGGGACGCCGCAGCACGCGCTGCCGCTCTCGCGTACGAGCAGTCGCACGGCAAGCGCAAGGGCGCCATCGCCGCGCTGGAGTCCGCTATCTCGGAGGCTGATCGCTGATGGCACACAAGAAGGGCCTCGGCTCCTCGAAGAACGGCCGCGACTCGCAGAGCCAGCGTCTCGGCGTGAAGATCTTCGCCGGCCAGGAGGTCAAGACGGGCATGATCATCGTCCGGCAGCGTGGCACGCGGTTCCGCCCGGGGCCGGGAGTCGGGATCGGCCGCGACGACACCCTGTTCGCGCTGCGCGAGGGCGTGGTCGAGTTCCATCGGAGCGGCGAGCGGCGCTCCATCTCCGTCGCGGCGCCCGCCGAGACCGCCTAGCGCCACCCGCGAGGGGCGCGTCCCCAGCGGCCCGCCGGAGGTCTTCGTGTTCCACGATCGCGTTCGCATCGTCGTCCGCTCGGGACGCGGCGGGGACGGTGCCATCGGGTTCCGTCGCGAGAAGTACGTCCCACGGGGCGGCCCGGACGGCGGCGACGGTGGCCGCGGCGGCGACGTGACGCTCGTCGCCGATCCGTCGCTGCGCGACCTCTCGTCGCTCCGCGGGCGACGGATCTTCGCCGCCGGGCGCGGCGGCCACGGCCACGGCGCCCGGAAGCACGGGGCGGACGGCGAGCCGGTCGAGCTCGCGGTGCCCGTCGGCACGCACGTGACGGGCGACGACGGCGAGGTGGTGGCAGACCTCGCCCGGCCCGGCGCGCGGGTGGTCGTCGCACGAGGGGGTGCCGGCGGGCGTGGAAACGCCCGCTTCGCGACGCCCACGCGCCAGACGCCGCGCTTCGCCGAGACGGGGCTGCCGGGGAGCGAGCAGGAGCTCGAGCTCCGTCTCAAGCTGGTCGCCGACGCCGCCCTCGCCGGGCTGCCGAACGCCGGCAAGTCGTCGTTGCTGCGCCGCGTCTCGAACGCCACGCCGAAGGTCGCGGAGTACCCGTTCACGACCCTCCAGCCCGTGCTCGGAACCGTGCAGGCCGCGGACGGGTCGCAGCTGACGGTGGCGGACGTGCCCGGCCTCATCGAGGGCGCGAGCGACGGCGTCGGGCTCGGGCACGCGTTCCTCGCGCACCTGGAGCGTGCGCGCCTGCTCGTCCACGTGATCGACGGCTCGGAGGGCGATGCGGACGAGCGGTTCGCCACGATCGACCGCGAGCTCGCCCTCTACGGAGCAGGGCTGGACGAGCGGCCCCAGATCGTGGTGCTCAACAAGTCCGACCTGACCCCCGAGCCGGCGCCGTTCTCCGTCGAAGATCCGCGCATCGTCGCCCTGCACCGGGTCTCCTGCGCGACGGGAGCAGGGATCCCCGAGCTGAAGCAGGCGCTGTTCGTGCTCTGCCCGGCCGCGCCCGAGCCGACCGACCTGGAGGCCGCCCTGCCGGAGTTCCTCGACTACCGGCCGACGCCGCCCGCCCGCCGGTCGTATCGCGTCCTGCGGACCGAGCGCGGCTTCCGCGTGGTCGGGGAGCCGCCCGGCGAGGAGGAGCTCGAGGCCGTGCTGCGCTCCGCCGGGGTGCGCCGCGGCTCCGTCGTCGAGATCGGCGACGAGGAGCTCGAATGGCAGTGAGCGTGGGGATCCTCGGCGGCGCGTTCGACCCGCCGCACGTGGGTCACGTCGAGCTCGCCCGCGTCGGAATCGAGCGCTTCGGCCTCGACCGCCTTCTCGTACGGGTCGTCGAGGACCCCGGTCACAAGGACGTCTCGACCGCGCCGCAGATCCGCCTCTTGCTCGCCGAGCTCGCGTTTGCGCCGCTCGACGAGGCCGAGGTAGCCCTCGACCGCTTCGGGCGCACGGTCGACTCGCTCGATGCGCTCGGCCTCGACGACCCCGTGTTCCTGGTCGGCGCGGACGAGTTCGCCGACTTCCTCTCGTGGAAGGAGCCCCGGCGAGTGCTCGACCTGGCGCGGCTCGCCGTCGCGACCCGCCCGGGGGTCGACCGGGGCCGCCTCGACGCCGTCCTGGCCCGGCTGGAGCGGCCCGATCGGGTCGCGTTCTTCGAGATCGAGCCGCTGCCGGTGTCGTCGTCCGACATCCGCGCGCGCGTCGCTGCAGGTGAACCCATCGCAGGGCTCGTGCCGGCCGCCGTCGAGGTGGAGATCGCGCGCCTGGAGCTGTACCGGCGCGTTGACCGTCCAGAGGCCGGGGGTATGCTTCGAGACGACCCGATCGAAGGGACGACACCGACCTGACATCTCTCGAGCACGCACGCCGTATCGCCGCCCTCTGCGAGGAGAAGCTGGCGACCGACGTGGCGATCCTCGACATGCGGTCGGTGTGCGACTACACCGACTACTTCGTGATCGCGACGGGGAAGAACCCCCGCCAGACGAAGGCGATCCACGACGAGGTGCACGCGACGCTCAAGCGCGACGCGAGGCTGACGCCGCGATCGTCGAGCGGTCTCCCCGAGGCGAGCTGGATCGTCGACGACTACCTCGACGTCGTGCTGCACGTCTTCACCCCCGAGACGCGTGAGTACTACCGCCTCGAGGACCTCTGGGACGACGTCCCGAAGCTCGAGGCCGTCGCGACCGCCTGATTCCCCCCGGGTGTCCGACTTCAGTCGGACACCTGCTTGTTCTCTGATCTGGCGACGCTTCGTCCGACTTGTTCTCTATCTTGAGAACGTGGAGCTCGAATTGTCGACCGACCAGAACGGCGCCATCGCCGAGTCCGCAATCGTCCACGCGGCAACCAAGCTGGGTATCGGCGTCTACTTGCCGTTCTCGGACGGCGAGCGTTACGACTTGATCTTCGACCTCGGGCGTCGCTTGGTGCGCGTCCAGTGCAAGTGGGCTCCCCGCCAGGGGGAGTGTGATCGTCCGAGCGTACTCGTGCCGCCGCACGGCCGATGGCCTTCGACGGCGCGGATACGGGGCCGAGGAGATCGACGCCATCGCTGCGTATTGCCCCGAGCTCGATCGGTGCTACTACCTGCCGGGGAACGAGTGGTGGGTCGAATCCAGATCCAGCTGCGCGTCGCTCCGAGCCGCAACAATCAAACGCGGGGCGTCAACTGGGCCGATGATTTCGCTTTCGAGCGGCTACGATTCGACCTTCCCGGGGCCGTAGCTCAGCTGGGAGAGCGTCCGGATGGCATCCGGAAGGTCAGGGGTTCGATCCCCCTCGGCTCCATGTCCTGACCTACCCGGACATGAGCTCTGGTGAGATCCCGCCGCGGGCGTGGCTCGAGGTGCAGGTCTCGGGGCGGGCACCTGCCCGCCCCCAGACCCTGTGACCTTGCTACGCGCCGACGACGGTGATCGTGCGGACGATCTCGGCCGTCGTCGCGGTGTTCGCGGACACCGTGACGCGGTACGACTTCTTCTTGGCGACCGTCAGGCCGCTCACCCGCGGGCGGACGGTGCAGTCGATGCCGAGCGGCGACGCGCCCTGGGAGACCTGCACGAGCTTGCTCCCGAGGTAGCTGCGGATCGTGTACCCGACCGTCGCTCCGGTCGGGTTGTTGGCGCAGTACTCGCGGAGATACACGGTCACCGCCGGGTTCCTCGTCCCGCCCTTGACGGTCACCTTGCCGTTCACCGGGCTCAGCGGAGCGGCAGCCCTCGCAAAGCGCGACTGCGCGGGCTTCGAGCTCCCGTCCTGGCGGTAGATCCCGCTCTGCCACAGGCTCCCCTGGGAGTCCTGCATCACGAACCAGATGAACATCTGGACGCGCTGCGTCCTTCCGTGCCATCGCGAGCGCCTGGGGGATGTAGGCGGCCTGCTGCGCCTCGGTGACGCCCTTCGGCTCGCCGGGCTTCGTCTCGTTGCCGTACTCGGTGATCCAGATCGGGATGTTCTTGCGGCGGAACGCGGCGTCGAGGTCCTTCTCGAAGCGCGGGATGCTCATCAGCGTCACGTTCGGGTAGCGGACGAGCTGCGTCGGCTTCTGGTTGACCGGGAACGGATAGGGATGGTGCGCCCACGCGTCGAACCTGACGCCTTTCAGGTTGGCGGCGACACCCTTCATGAAGGTCGCCGGAGCAACAGTGTCGGTGAGGCCGTCACGATGCTTGTCACGGCCGTTCGACGACGTCTCGCCGATGGCGACGAGGGCGCTGCGGTTCCCAGCCTTGATGCCGGCGATGCCCGGCCCGCGCGAGCTTCGCGTAGTTCGCCGGACTGACGATCTTGCCCTTCGAGTTGAACTGCGGGACGAGGAAGGTGGCGAGGTTCGACTCGTTCCAGATCGTGTAGAAGCGAACGAACGGGTAGCCGGCGTAGCGGCCGGAGTAGCGGGACGCGACGGCGCGGGCGAAGTTCTGGAAGTCCGCGATGTTCGTCGGCATCGCCTGCGGCTTCTGGCCGCCGTTCGCCCACGAGGGCGTCCCCCACAGCGTGATCAGCACCTCGAGGCCGCGCTGCTGCGCGTTCCGGACGACCTCGTCGACGTCGTCGAAACGGTATGCGGGATCGAACGGATCGGTGGCGTCCGTCGGCCGGGTCGGCGCGGCCTTCGACCAGTCGATGAGCGTCCGCACCACGGAGGCCCCGTTGCCGCGTGCCCGGTCCATCGCCTCTGTCCGGCCGCCGTCGAAGCGGAGCACGGGGTCGTCGTGGAAGCCCACCCACATGCGGTCGGCTGCGGATGCGGCCGGTGCCACCAGGGCTGCTGCGAGACAGGCGAGGACGAGCAAGCGGACGAGGAATCGCACGAGAACCTCCTTGGGCGGGGTCGGGAAGCGCGCACGGTAGCCCGACCGCGTAAGGGCGGTGTGAAGGTGGCGCACCTCTCTCCTTCGCCGTGTGGCTGCCCCTCCCTGTCCACGGTTCCGGCGCGGCCGGGCGACGACCGCCGCCGATCGCGTAGACTCGTCCCGCATGGTCTGGGAGGTCGTCTTCATGCTCGTGCTGCTCAAGATCCCGATCGTCTACCTCTGCATGGTGGTCTGGTGGGCGATCCGTGCCGAGCCGCACGACGAGCGGCCGACCGTCGCCGCGCGGGTCACGGACACCCCTCTGTCGCCTCCCGGCCGGTCGCGGCCTCCGCGTAGCGGCCGTCGCTTCGACGGCGACCGCCGCGGCCCCCGCACGAGGGTCGCGCCGCGTCCGCGCGCCGCCCGCGGCGAGGCACGCCCGTGAGCGCCGTCGACGAGACGCGCTCCGACCGGGCGTCGGCCGCAGACACGATCGGAGGGCTCCTGGCCGTCGCGTCGATCGTCCTCTCGGGCATCGCGATGGGCTTCGGGCTGCTGCTCCAGCTCGACGCGCACCCGGCGCGCCTCGCCCCCGTGGCGATCGTCCTGGCGCTGGTCGCCGCGCGCATGAGCCGGAAGTTCCAGTCGCTCGCGCTCAAGGCAGCGCTCTTCGGTGCGTTCGCCTGGGTGGTCGGGATGACCGTTGCGGTCATCACCGACGGCCCGTTGCTCTAGGGCGGCCGGCCCGCAGCGGTCGCAGGACCGCGCCGACGGCGCTGCTACAACACGTGCGATGGGTTCACCCGACCTGACCGGGCCGAACGCCGCGTACGTCGCCCAGCTCCTCGAGGACTACCTCGACGCTCCCGCGAGCGTCCCGCCCGAGTGGCGCCGCATCTTCGAGGCCGACGGCGAGACACCGAGAGGCGCGGACACGGCTGGGGCCGCACAGCCCGTCCCGCAGGGGAACGGGGCCGCGACCAAGGCACCGGCGACCGTCCGCGCCGAGCCGTCGGCAGGCGCCGCCGCGACGCCCGCCGAGGCGGAGCCGGCAGCCGGGACGGTCGACACGACCCTGCTGGGCGCGGTCGCTGCCGCGATGGCGCTCGTCAAGGCCTACCGGATGCACGGCCACCTCGCGGCGCGGCTCGATCCCCTCGGCTCGGAGCCGATGGGCGACCCCGCGCTGGACGAGACCCGCCTCGTTCCGGCGTTGACCCCCGATGTCCAGGCCCGGATACCCGCGAGCCTGCTCCGGCTCTCCGTGCCGGGCGACACGCTGCTCGAGGCGCTCCCGCGCCTCCGCGAGGTGTACACGGGCTCGAGTGCGTACGAGATCGAGCACATCTCCGACCACGCCGAGCGCGTCTGGCTCCGCAAGGCGATCGAGTCGGGCCGCTTTCGCGTCGACCTCGAGCCCGAGCAGCGCGTCAGCCTCCTCCGGCGCCTGGCGCAGGTGGAGGGGTTCGAGCAGTACATCCGGCGCTCGTTCCTCGGGCAGAAGCAGTTCTCGCTCGAGGGGATGGACGTGCTCGTCCCGATGCTCGACGAGGCGATCGAGCTCGGGGCCGAGGCCGGTGCGCACGAGGTCGTGATCGGGATGGCCCACCGCGGCCGGCTCAACGCGCTCGTCCACACGGTCGGCCGGTCCTACGAGTCGATCCTCCGGGAGTTCGAGGGCGAGCGGTCCTACGACGCGTTGGTCGTCGACCCCGAGGGAGGAAGCGGCGACGTCAAGTACCACCTTCCGGCGTCGGGGACGCGCCTCACCGCTGCCGGGGAGATCGAGGTCACCATCGCCCCCAATCCGAGCCACCTCGAGGCGGTCGACCCCGTCGTCGAGGGCTGGACGCGTGCCGAGCAGACCGACCGCTCGAGCGGCGCCGGGCTCCACGACCCGACGGTGGCCCTCCCGGTGCTGATCCACGGCGACGCCGCCTTCGCGGGCCAGGGGGTGGTCGCCGAGACCCTCAACCTGCAGAGCCTGGAGGGCTACTCCACCGGGGGCACGCTGCACCTGATCACGAACAACCAGGTCGGCTTCACGACGAGCCCGACCGAGAGCCGCTCGACGCGCTACTCGAGCGATCTCGCGAAGGGCTTCGACATCCCGATCGTCCACGTCAACGCCGACGATCCCGAGGCCGCCCTGAGCGCCGTGCGGCTCGCGCTGGCCTATCGCGCGGAGTTCGGCCACGACTTCGTCATCGATCTCGTCGGGTACCGCCGCCACGGCCACAACGAGCAGGACGAGGCCGCCTACACGCAGCCGCTCATGGCGGAGCGGATCCAGGCGCAGCCGACCGTGCGCTCGCGGTACGCGGCCCGTCTGATCGAGGAGAAGATCCTCACCGCCGAGGAGGCCGATCGGATGAGCGACGAGCTCGTCGCGATTCTCCGCGCGGCGCACGACCGGCTGCGCGCGTCGATCGCCGAGCCTCCGGCGCCTCCGCCGGAGCCGATGCCGACGACGGGCACGGGCGAGGCGGTCGAGACGGCGGTCCCGGCAGACCGGCTCCTGGCCCTGAACGAGCAGCTGCTTCGGGTGCCCCGCGGTTTCACGGTCAACCCCAAGCTGGCACGCCAGCTCGAACGCCGCCGGGAGACGATCGAGCAGGGCGGCATCGACTGGGGACAGGCGGAGGCGCTCGCATTCGCGTCGCTGCTCGAGGACGGCATCCCGATCCGGCTCTCGGGCCAGGACACCGAGCGGGGGACGTTCTCCCACCGTCACCTCGTGCTGCACGACCCCCTGACCGACGAGACGGCCACGCCGATCCAGCACCTCCCCGGCGCCAACGCGTCCCTCGAGGTCTACAACTCGCCGCTCTCCGAGTACGCGGCGCTCGGGTTCGAGTACGGCTACTCGATCGCCGCCCCGGACGCGCTCGTTCTCTGGGAGGCGCAGTTCGGCGACTTCGTCAACGGCGCCCAGATCGTGATCGACCAGTTCATGGTGGCCGGAAGGTCGAAGTGGGGGAGGACGTCCCGGCTGACGCTGCTCCTTCCGCACGGGTACGAGGGCAACGGGCCGGAGCACTCGAGCGCGCGTCTCGAGCGGTTCCTGCAGCTGGGGGCCCAGGAGAACATCCGCATCGCGAACTGCACCACAGCGGCGCAGTTCTTCCACCTGCTGCGTCGGCAGGCGCTCGACGTCGTCGCCCGGCCGCTCGTCGTGATGACGCCGAAGGGGCTGCTGCGCCTCAAGCAGGCATCGTCCTCGCTGGACGAGCTCTCGAACGGCGGCTTCGACGCGGTGCTGGACGACATGGGGGCCGACCACGAGGGCGTGGAGCGGCTCGTCCTGTGCTCGGGGAAGGTCTACTACGACATCGCCGGCCACGACCTTCGCGAGGACGCGCGTGCGGTCGCCGTCGCGCGCCTCGAGCAGCTGTACCCGTTCCCCGTCGAGGCCGTCGAGGCGCTGCTCGCGGGCTATCCGCGCCTCCGCGAGGTCGTCTGGGCACAGGAGGAGCCCCAGAACATGGGGGCCTGGCGGTCGATCCGACACCGGCTCGAGGAGACGGTCCGCGGCAGCACTGCCGAGCTCGTGCGGTACGTGGGCCGGACGTGGAAGGCGAGCCCGAGCGAGGGATACCCGACCGCGCACCATCGCGAGCAGGACCGCATCGTGCGCGTGGCGCTCGGCATCGCGGAGGGCTGAGAGGCGACGCCTCAGGGGCTTCCCGCGCCGTCACCGTGGCTACACTGGAGCGTGGCCCGCGACCGTCACGACCGGCGCAACGGAGAGCACATGGCAGTCGACACGACCATCCCCGAGAACCCGTTCACGGAGGACGCAGCGGCCGGGGACGACCCGTCCTCGCTCGCCCGGGCGATCCAGGAGCACCTCGACCTGAAGCAGCGAAACGCCGCGCTCGACAGCGACATGCCGCTCGACCGGTACTCGGTCGAGGATCCGTTCGAGAATCATCCGCTCTTCAAGTCCGAGGAGCAGGCTCGCCTCGAGGAGACCCTCGAAGGGGTCAAGGCGCCCGAGCCGACTCCCGCCCTCCCCTGGCCGGGCGAGGAGGACACGACCGAGGGGCCCGCGCTCGACGACGGCCTGTGGGGCCGCTCGCGCGATTTCGACTGGGGCGAGTAGCCCCGGTCGCTCGACGACCGACGTGTAGGCTCGCGCTCGCATGACCGCGGACGAGCGCCTCGAACGGTATGCCGACCTCGTCGTCCGTGTCGGTGCGAACGTCCAGCCCGGACAGGAGGTCGTCCTCGTGCACCAGGTCGAGCACCTGCCGATCGCGCGCGCGGTCGCGCGTGCGGCGTTCCGGGCGGGTGCGAGGCGCGTGCACGCTCAGGCGACCGACCTCCACCTCCGCAGGGCCGCGATCGAGCTCGGCCCGGAGGAGGAGCTCGGAGTCACGCCGTCGTACCTCCTCGAGTGGGCCGGGACGTGGCGGGAGACGCGTCCGGCCATCATCCAGCTCACCGGCAACCCCGATCCGGGGGTCTTCGCAGGGCTCGATCCCGTGCTGGTCGCCAAGGCGGAGCCGCGCGACCTGCGCGCGCTCTACCTGCCGCTCGTCACCGATCGCGTGCTCAACTGGGTGATCGTCCCCGCGCCCAACGAGGGCTGGGCCCGGACGGTGCTCGGCGAGCCCGACGTCGAGCGCCTGTGGCAGGCCGTCGCCACGGCGATGCGGCTCGATGCCGAGGATCCGGTAGAGGCATGGCGGGAGCATGCGGCCGTGCTCCGGTCGCGCGCGGACGCGCTCAACGCGCGGCGCTTCGATGCGATCCGGTTCCGGGGTCCCGGGACGGATCTCGTCGTCGGCCTCCTGGACGCATCGCGCTGGATGTGCGCGACCTTCGAGACGACCTCGGGCATCCAGCACCTGCCGAACATCCCGACCGAGGAGGTCTTCACGACACCCGACTGGCGGCGGACTACCGGCGCAGTGCGGTCGACCTACCCGCTCCTCGTGCCCGGCGTCTACGCGCGCGTCGAGGGCCTCGAGGTCAGCTTCGAGGACGGTCGGATCGTCGACGTCCGCGCGGACGGGGACGGCGCGGACGTGATTCGCACCCAGCTCGACGGCGACGCGCGGGCGCGGTTTCTCGGCGAGATCGCGCTCGTCGACGGCTCGTCGCGCATCCGGGAGACGGGGCTCGTGTTCCACGACACCCTCTTCGACGAGAACGCGAGCTGCCACATCGCCTACGGCAGCGGGCTCCCGATGGCGGTGGAGGACGCGGACGGGCTCGGGACCGAGGAGCTGATCGCGGCGGGTGTCAACGTCTCGGGGACGCACACGGACTTCATGATCGGCGGCCCCGAGGTCGACGTCGACGGGCTCGCTGCCGACGGCTCGGCGACGCCCATCATCCGCGACGACGCCTGGCTGCTCTGAGTTGTCCGCGAAGCGGGAATCCGCAGAGGCGGATTCCCGCCGCTTGATCCCCGCCTGCGGCGGGGCAGATCCCTAAAGGCGCCCGCTGTCGCGGTCGCAACTGCCTCCTCGGCTCTGCGGATCCCTCAGGCCACGCGTCGCACGGCAGCGCCCTGGAGGCTCGTCGCAAGACGGCGGAACGGGCCGTCGGTCTCCATCAGCTCGTCGTAGGTACCGCGCTGCGTGATGCGGCCACGCTCCATCACGAGGATGTCGTCGGCACGGCGAACCGTCGTCAGTCGGTGCGCGATGATCAACGACGTCCGGCCGCGGAGCAGCGTGTCGAACGCGCGCTCGATCAGGACCTCCGTCGGTCTGTCGATGTTGGACGTCGCCTCGTCGAGGATCAGGACGCGGGGGTCGGCCACGAGGGCACGCGCGATCGAGATCAGCTGACGCTCTCCGGAGGAGAGCCCGGCGCCACCCTCGCGCACGACGTGGTCGAGCCCCTCCTCGAAGCGGGCCGCGACACGGTCGACGCCGATCGCCCGCGCGGCCTCCGCGATCTCCTCGTCGGTCGCGTCGGGTCGCGCGAATCGGATGTTGTCCGCGATCGTGCCGCTGAAGAGGAACGGGTCCTGCAGCACCACGCCGAGCTGCCGCCGGTAGGAGCGAAGGCGGACGTCCCGCAGGTCGGTCCCGTCGATGCGCACCGTTCCCTGGTCGGGGTCGTAGAAGCGCGCGACGAGCTTCGCCGTCGTCGACTTGCCGCCGCCCGACTCGCCGACCAGCGCGATGCAGCCACCGGCGGGGATCTCGAGCTCCAGGCCGTGGATCACGGGCTCCTCGCCGTAGGCGAAGACCACCCGGTCGAGCTCGAGCCGCCCCTCGATACGGCCGAGGTCGCGGGCGCCCGGCCGGTCCGTGATGTCGTGCTCGGCGTCGAGGACGGTGGAGATCTTCCCCATTGCCGCGGTGGCGGCCTGCACCTGGCCGTACAGCTCGGAGAGCTCCTGCAGCGGCTGGAAGACGAGCGACAGCATCCCGACGGCGGCGATCAGCGTCCCGATCTCGAGCGCACCGCCGTCGATCATGAGCGCGCCGGCGTAGAGCACCGCCACCTGTGCGACGACGCCGAGGAGCTCGATCGCAGGGAAGAAGACCGACGAGAGCTTCTGCGCGTAGGTGTTCGAGACGCGGTTCGCCTCGTTCAGATCCTCGAACTCGCGCTGGAACGCCCGCTCGCGGTTGAACGCCTGGACGACCGCCATCCCGGCGACCGACTCGGCGAGCTGCGCGGTGACGGCGGCGATCCGCGTGCGGACGTCGGAGAAGGCGACGTGCGAGCGGCGCTGGAACCAGCGGGTGACGACGATCCCGGGCGGGAGCACGAGCAGCGCCACGAGCCCGAGGCGCCAGTCGAGCAGGAAGAGCCCGCCGACCGCGGCGACGAGCGTCAGCGTGTTGACGACGAGCGTCGTCAGCCCCTGGTTGAGCACGTCCGAGAGCGCGTCGACGTCGCTCGTCAGGCGCGCGATGATCCAGCCGGCCTTCTGCTCGGAGAAGTAGCGGAGCGAGAGCGACGTCAGGTGCTCGAACAGGTCGCGGCGGAGCTCGAGCACCATCCGCTGCCCGATGCCTGCGAGCATCAGCCACGTCGCGGTCCCGAGCACCCAGGCGACGACGCCGATCGCGACGTAGGCCGCCACGTCGAGCGAGAGGCGCTGCTCGTCTCCGGCGCGGATGCCGTTGTCGATCGCGTCGCCGACGATGTGCCAGCCGGCGACCGGAGCGGCGGCGGAGACCGCCGCGAGTGCGAGCACGATGGACAGCCGGCCGCGGCGTCCCTCGGTGTAGCGCCAGAGACGCGACAGGCCCGTACGCGCGCGTCCCTGGCCGGCAACGGCTCCCGCCCGTCGGGGCCGGGCTCCGTCGTCGCCTGACGTCGCTCGCGGCACGGTGCTCTCCGGGCCCGTATTGCCCATACTGTGCCCTCCGGCCCCGCGCCGCGAGCGACGCCCCAGGAACGCGCGAAACGGAGCGCTCATGCGGCCAGCGCCTCCTCGCCGAAGAGCTCGGCGAATGGGCCGCCCGCGCGGATCAGGTCCTCGGGCACGCCCTCCTCCACGATCCGCCCGTCGCGCAGCACGACCGCCCGGTCGGCGACGAGGACGGTCGAGAGGCGCTGACCGGAGATGAGCACCGTTCGCCCCGCGACCGCGGGCCGGAGGTGCTCGACCAGGTGGCGCTCCGTCTCGGTGTCGACCGCCGACATCGGGTCGTCGAGCACCAGCACGCGCGAGCCTGCGATGAGCGCGCGGGCGAGCGCGACGCGCTGGCGCTGGCCGCCGGAGAGGTTCACGCCCCGCTCGCCGATCAGCGTGTCGTAGCCGTCGGGCAGGTCGTCGACGAACTCGGCGACGCCGGCCGCCTCGCAGGCGTCCAGCACGTCGCTCCAGTCCGCGTCGGGCCGCGCCGCGAGGAGGTTGTCGCGGAGCGGGACGGAGAAGAGAACGGCCTTCTGGGTGACGATCGCGACAGCGCGGCGGAGCTCGTCGAGCCGGACGTCGCGCGCGTCGACGCCGCCGAGGAGCACGCGTCCGGCCGTCGGGTCGTAGAAGCGGGGGAGCAGATTGAGCAGAGAGGTCTTCCCTGCGCCCGTCGGCCCGCAGAGAGCGACGATCTCCCCCGGCGCGACCTGGAGGTCGATCCCGGCCAGCACCTCGCTTCCGGTCGGGTAGCGGAACCGGACGTCCTCGAAGCGCACCGGAAGCGGACCTTCCGGAAGCTCCGCCGGGTCGTCGGGCTCGGGCAGCGACTCGATCCCGTCGAGCCATGCGAAGCTCCGGGACGCGGCCGCAGTCGCCCGCTGGCCGAGGTTCATGATCCAGCCGAGCGCCTCGAGTGGCCAGACGAGCTGGAGGAGCAGTGTGATGAACAGCGTGAACTGGCCGATCGTCAGGTTCCCGGCGATCGCCTCGCGGCCGCCGACGAAGAGGACGGCCGCGATCCCGAGCGTGGGGAGGAAGATGAGGCCGGGGAGGAACCGGGCCTCGACCGACGCCTGACGCATGGTCTCGTGCCTCACGGCCTCCGCCCGGTCGTGGAAGCGGTCGCGTACGTCGTCCTCGCGACCGAAGGCCTGCACCATCTCGATGCCGACGACCGCCTCGTCGGAGGCCTCGGTGAGGTGGCCCTTCCTCTTCTGGACCTGCCGTGAGATCGGGAACACGCGGTGCGCGAAGAAGTAGGTGAGTACGGCGATCGGAGGCATCGCAACGGCGGCGGTCAGGGCGAGCTGCCAGTTCACCGTCGTCAGGACGATCGCCGCGCCGATCAGCATCAGCACGCTCTGGATCGCCTGCACCACACCCCAGCCGATGAAGTAGCGCACGGGGTAGATGTCGTTGGTCGCCCGTGAGATGACCTCGCCCGTCGCATGCCGGTCGTAGAAGGCGCGCGGGTAGCGCAGGTACGCGTCGTACAGCTTCGACCGCAGCCGGGCCTCGACCGTCACCCCGATGCGCGCGGTCGCGTAGCGCCGCGAGAAGTTGATCACGAACCGCAACGCCGCGATGGCGACGATCGCCCCCAGGTACGGGACGAGCAGCGAGCGGTCGCCGCCGTCGATCGCGTTGTCGATCGTGCGCTGGACGAGGATCGGGATGAGGAGTGACAGGACCGTGAAGACGACGGCGCACGACAGGCCGATCGCGGCCAACCGCCACTGGGCCCGCCAGAGCGGGTACAGGTGCCGGATCGTCGGCCAGAGAGTGAGGTCGGGCGGGTCGACGTTCGTCACAGGTGGTTCCTCCCTGGGGCGCGGGGGCGCGCCTCCGGGCCGATCGGATGGCCGCCCCACGAGGCCCCCTGGGGCGGAAGGCGTCCGACGGGCGCTCGCCGCGAGCCGGACGGCCCAACAGTAGACGATGGTGCCGACGGGGCAGGTGCGGTTTACCGGCCTCGTACGCACGCGTCGTGACATCACGGAAATCGGATCTTGGACCTTGACAGACATCATTTTGATGTCATAATGATGGTCATGGAGCTCCACATCGATGCCATCAAGCGGGACCTGGCGGGGGTCGTCGCCGCCCTCGCCGACGAGGACGTCGCCGAGCAGTGGCGCCGTCTCGCGGACGCGGTCGAGCCGTCGCTCCGCCTCCGGTTGATCGACCTCCTCTCCGAGGCGGCCCTGTCGCTCAACTCCCAGCTCGACGTCGGCCACGTCGAGGTGCGGATGGCGGGTCGCGACCCCGAGCTCGTCTTCGTCGACGAGCCCCGCGCTCCGGAGGAGCCGCCGTCCCCAGGCGACGACCTCAGCGCCCGCATCACGCTGCGGCTCCCGGAAGGGCTCAAGGCGAGCCTGGAGGTCGCCGCCGCCCGGGAGGCCGTCTCGACCAATGCCTGGATCGTCCGCGCCCTCGCACGGGCGCTCGAGCCGCGCGCCGCGCGGCGTTCGTCCAACCGGCTCCAGGGCTTCGCCCAGAGCTGAGAGACCTCGGAAAGGAGCAGCCATGTTCTCGCTCGCGCTCTTCGGACCCTTCGACCCCGACCCGGTCGAGCGACGCCCGCCCCGTCGCCGTGGCGACGGCCGTGTCGACTCACGGCCCTCGGTCCCTCCCCGCCTCGGGCGCAGGTAGTCGCCGTGCCGACCTTCGAGACACCCGGCCGGGTCCTGCTCGACGTCTCCGTCCCGGCCGGGAGGATCGCCATCCACACGTGGAGCGAGGCCCGCGTCGACGTCGAGGTGACGCCGGGCCGCGGGGACGAGGCCTCGCAGCAGGCGGCTGCCGAGACGCGCATCGAGGCGGCCGAGCGCGGCGGACGGCACGAGGTCGTGGTGCGCGCCCCGAAGCGGGAGGGACGGTTCGGTTTCCTCGGCCGCAGCCCGGAGCTCGAGGTCGCCGTTCGCTGCCCTGAGGGCGCCGACCTCGAGCTGACGACGCAGAGCGCGGACCTCGACGGCCGGGGCAGGCTCGGTGACGTCGCCGCACGATCGGCGTCCGGTGACGCGATGCTCGGAGACACCGGGAGCCTGTCGTTCACGACGGCGAGCGGTGACCTCTCGGCGGGCGCCGTCGCGGGCTCGCTCACGGCGAAGTCCGCCTCGGGCGACGTTTCCGTGCGTACGGTCGGAGAGACCGCGACCGTCAACACGGTCTCGGGCGACGTCCGCGTGAGCGACACTGCCGACGTGGCCGTCGTGAGCACCGTGTCCGGCGACGTCGAGCTCGAGGCCGCCGGCGGTGGCGCGCGCGTGAACTCCGTCTCCGGGGACGTGCACGTCGCCACGCGCCCGGGGCTCGCGCTCTGGATCGACGTCCAGTCGGTCAGCGGCTCGGTCAACTCCGACCTCGACGTGGGCGACGCCCCGCCGGGCAAGGGCGGCGCGGCACAGGCGGAGCTGCGGGTGCGCACGGTGAGCGGCGACGTCCGGATCTCGCGGTCCGGCGCACCGATCGCGTAGCGGCGAGGCTCGCCTCGACCGCTCGGCGCCGGACGGGCGCCTTCCGGGCCGCTTCCTAGACTCGGCGTCGTGGCAACCCAGGAGCCGCAGGCGAAGCGCGTCGAGATCACCGTCTCTCCCCGGACGATGGCCACGGTCATCGGCGTGATCGCCTTCGCCTGGGCGTTCGTCGCTGCGCGGCAGGCCGTCCTCTGGGTGTTCATCGCGCTGTTCCTCGCCATCGTCCTGCAGACGCCGGTCACGTGGCTCGAGGAGCGGGTCGGGATGAAGCGCGGGAACGCGGCGATGCTCGTGGTGCTCGGGCTCGTCGGCTTCCTCGGCGCGCTCGCCTACCTGCTCGTCAGCCCGTTCGTCGGCGCAGTGCGCAACCTGATCGAGGACCTGCCGACGATCGTCGAGCGGATCCGGGCCTCCGAGATCTTCCAGCAGCTCGACCAGCGGACCGACATCGGCGAGAAGCTCCAGCAGAAGGCCGAGACCCTCGCGTCCGATCTCCCCTCGAAGCTCGGAGACGCCTTCGAGGTCGGCGGCCGGATCTTCGGCTTCGGGCTCGGCGCGATCACGATCACGTTCATGACGCTCTTCCTCGTGATCGACCTGCCGAACCTGTCACGGTCGCTCCACACGATCCTGTACCCGCGCGCGTCCTCGCGCGTGTCGGTGCTCGAGGAGCGCATCACCCGCACGATCGGCCGCTACGCGATCGGGGCGGTCGCGATCGCCGCGATCGCCGGCACTGTGCAGGGAACCGCCGCGTGGCTGATCGGGGTGCCGTTCGCGCTGGCGCTCGGGATCATCGCCGGGCTCCTCGGCCTCATCCCCCAGGTGGGGGCGACGCTCGCGGCCGTCGTCCTCTCGCTCGTCGCGCTCACCCAGGGCGTTCCCCAGGCGCTGCTCATGCTGACCGTCTGCATCGTCTACCAGCAGGTCGAGAACTACGTGCTCCAGCCGACGATCCAGGGCCGAGCCGCCGACATCTCCGGGTTCTTCGTCATCGCGAGCGTGATCGTCGGTGCCGCGCTCCTCGGGGTCGTCGGGGCCCTGATCGCCGTCCCGCTCACCGCGTCCACGCAGATCGTGATCCGCGAGCTGACCGCCGAGCGCCGCGCCGCCGTCGCGCTCGCGCACGCGGCCACGGCCCCGCCGGGCGGGTCGCCACCCGACGAGTAGGCGCGAGGCGTGACGTCGCCGGCCGGCGCGGACGGCGACGCTACCGGCACTCGTCGCACGCGCCGTGCAGCACGACCTCGTGCTGCTCCATCGCGTAGCCGAGCCGCCCCGCCGCGTGCTCGAGCGCCCGCTCGAGCGTCTCGTCGGTGAAGGGCTCGACCTTGCCGCAGTCGTCGCAGACGAGGTGGTGATGGTGATCGTGGCCCTCACGTGCGGGCTCGAACCGCGCGATGCCGTCGCCGATGTCGACGCGCTGGACGAGCCGGAGCTCGACCAGCGTGTCGAGCGCCCGGTAGACGCTCGCGACGCCCACCGCGCCTCCTGCCGACGCGATCCCGTCGTGGATCTCCTGCGCGGAGCGGCAGCAGTCCTGTGCAGCGAGGAAATGGACGACCGCCCGCCGTGCGCCGCCCCTGCGCAGCCCTGCGCCACGGATCCCGTCGAGGGCCTGGTCGGTCCACGTCGCCATGTCCAAACGATAGCGATTCTCATTCGTTTGCTAGCCTCCGCAGGTGCAGTTTTCGAGAATCGTTCTCTTGTGCGCAGCCCTCGCTGCGACGATCGCCGCAGCCGGCTGTGGCGGAGCCGATGCCTCGGGGAGCGGTACGGTCGTCGCGGCGTTCTACCCGCTGGCCTACGCCGCGGAGCAGGTGGGAGCGGGGATCCAGGTCTCGAACCTGACGCCACCCGGCGCGGAGCCGCATGATCTCGAGCTGACACCGCGCGACGTCGGGCGCGTGCGCGCAGCGGCCCTCGTCGTCTACGTCGGTGACGGCTTCCAGCCGTCGGTGGAGACGGCGGTCGAGGGCCGGGAGGGGCCGTCCATCGACGTCCTCCGCGGGTCCGATCTCCTCCCGGCCGCCTCGCAGGGAGGCCCGCCGGATCCGCACGTCTGGCTCGACCCGATCAGGTACGCCGCCGTCGCCCGGAGGATCGCGCGCGCGCTCGGCGACCCCGGCGCGGCGGATGCCCTCGTCCGCCGCCTGCATGCGCTCGACGCGCGCTTCCGGCACGGCCTCGAGCGGTGTGCCCGCCGCGAGCTCGTCACGAGCCACGCGGCGTTCGGGTATCTCGCGGCACGCTACGGGCTCGAGCAGGTCCCGCTGGTCGGGCTGTCCCCGGAGGCCGAGCCGGGCCCGAAGGAGCTCGAGCGGCTCGTCGGCGAGGTGCGAGGGACCGGCGCGACGACGGTCTTCTCGGAGACGCTCGGCTCCACCGCGCTCGCCGACACCGTCGCCCGCGAGTCGGGCACGAAGACCGCCACGCTCGACCCCCTCGAGGGGCTCACGCCCGCGGAGGTCGACGCCGGAGCCGACTACTTCAGCGTCATGCAGGCGAACCTCGCCGCATTGCGGAAGGCGCTCGGATGCACGTAGATCCGGTCGTCCCCGCGGTCGAGCTCGACGACGTCTCCTTCGCCTACCGGGGCGGCCCACCCGCGCTCGAGCGCGTCTCGCTCTCGGTCGAGCAGGGCGCCTTCGTGGGTGTCGCCGGCCCGAACGGCGGCGGCAAGACGACGCTCCTGCGGCTGGCGCTCGGTCTGCAGCGCCCGACCTCGGGACGTGTACGGCTCTTCGGCTCGCCTCCCGGCACTCGGGGGCTCCCGCGGATCGGCTACGTGCCGCAGCGCGCGCAGCTGGCGTCGGGGACGCCGGTGACGGTGCGGGAGGTGGTCGAGGCCGGACGGCTCGCGGTGCGCGGCCCGTTCGGGCCGCTCCGCTCGGGGGACCGCGCACGCGTGGCGAGCTCGATCGAGCGCGTCGGGCTCCACGCGCGCGCCGATGCCCCGTTGCGGACGCTGTCGGGAGGAATGCAGCAGCGCGCCTTCATCGCGCGCGCGCTCGCAGCCGAGCCGGCACTGCTCGCCCTCGACGAGCCGACGACCGGCGTCGACGCGGAGTCGCAGGAGTCGCTCGCCGCGCTGCTGGCCGAGCTGAGAGCCGAGCTGGGCGTGACGATCCTCTACGTCTCGCACGAGTTCGGCGCGGTCGAGCACGTCGTCTCGCGGCTCGTCCTCGTCCGTGGCCGGATCGTCTTCGACGGAGACCCCGCCGAGCTGCCCGCGCTCTGGCACGACCCGTCCCACGCACACTGAGGCGCAGTGCTCGAGCTGGAGTTCATGCGTCTCGCCTTCGCCGTCGGAGCGGTCGTCGGCCTGCTCGCGCCCACGGTCGGCTTCTTCCTCGTCGAGCGGAGGCAGTCCCTGGTGGGCGACGGGCTCGGGCACGTCGCGTTCGCGGGAGTCGCCGCCGGCTACCTGCTCGGGGTGTCGCCGGTCCTCACCGCGCTCTGCTTCGCCGTGGTGGGGGCGCTCGCCATCGAATGGCTCCGCTCGCGCGGCGGCACGGCCGGCGACCAGGCGCTCGCCGTCGTGTTCTACACCGGGATCGCGCTCGGCATCGTGCTCGTCTCGAGCGCGAACCGGCTCGACGTCGGCCTCTTCCAGTACCTGTTCGGGTCGATCCTGACGGTGACCCGCGGCGACCTGTGGGTCGTGCTCGCGCTCGGGACCGTGTCGCTGGCGACGATCGCGTTTCTCTATCGCGGCCTGGTCGGCGTGGTCCTCGACGAGGAAGGAAGCCGGGTCGCGGGCGTCCACGTCGGACTCCTGAACACCGTGGTCGCCGTGCTCGCGGCCCTGACGGTCGGCATCTCGATGCGGATCGTCGGGATCCTCCTGATCGCGGCGTTGATGGTGCTCCCGGTGATCGCCGCGCAACGGATCGCGTGGAGCCTTCGCTCGACGCTCGTGCTCTCGACCGCGATCGGCCTCGGGTCGGTGCTCGCAGGCCTGACGGTCGCCTACTACGGCGATCTGCCGCCGGGCGGGACGATCGTGCTGCTCGCTGCGGGCGCCTTCGTGGCTGCCTCCCTCCTGGGAGCGCTCGTGCGACCGCGCTAGAGCGGCGGCGGGGGTGCCCACCGAACGCGCGCACCCCCCGCCCCCGGACGACCGCGCCTCAGCTGAGGCCGTTTGCCTGCAGGAAGGCCGCCGCGACGTCGGCCGCGGGCTTCTTGTCGACGCCCACCGCCTTGTTCATCGCCGCGATCGCCTTGACGCTCAGGAGCTTCGTGACCTTGTCGATCGTCGATGTGAAGCGCGCGCCGTACTCGGTCACGAGCTTCTTGCTCACGACCGGCGCGACGTACTGGAAGCCGAACATGTTCTGGGGATCACGCAGCTGCACGTACTTGCCCGAGAGAAGCTGCGGGTCGGTCGTGAACACGTCCGCGACCAGCACCTTCTTCTGGTCGAGCAACGTGTACGCAGAGATCCCGGCGAGCGGGACGAAGTCGAAGCCCTTCACCCCGTAGCGGCTGCCGATCTGGCCCGTCCACCGTGTCTCCCACTCGGGGAACCCCGCGATGGAGAGACTCGGCACCTTGCTCAGGTCCCGAATCGTCTTCAAGCCGTACTTGTTGGCGGTCGCGCGCGTGACCGCGAGCACGTCGACGTCCTGGAACGGCGTCTGGGCGAGGAGGGTCTGCCCGCGTTGCCCGTACAACCGCTTCGCAAGCTGGTACGTCGCTGCCGCCGTCTTGGGGAGCGTCTTTCGCTTGAACGTGACCGACAGCATGATGCCGGTGTACTCCGGGTACAACGTGATCTTGCCACTGCGGAGCGACGTGTCGATCAGCTCCGTCGATGCGATGTTCTCCTTGTAGCCGACCTTGAAGCCCTGGGCCTCGAGGGCCTGCTTGTAGAGCTGCCCGAGGATGTACTGCTCGGGGAAGTTCTTCGTCCCGACGATGATAGGAGTGGCCTGCTTCCGCGCAGTGGAGGTGGCGTCGTCTCCCGCGGCGGACGCCGCGGTCGTACCACCGAGGATGAGCGCGACCCCGAAGGCGATCGAGAATGCGGCCTTCGCGGCGCGCCGGTTGTGCTTGCGAATCAAGGCACTGCCCCCTTTCCGGTTGGATGCATCGATCCCGGGACCCTAGAGCATCAGGCCCGTTATCCCGGATGCCCATTGACTATTGGCATGGACTGATCAGCGATCGACCGTGCCGGTGACGACGTCCGGCTCGAACGAACGAGCCTCGGCGCGCAGCCCTGCCGGGGTCAGCGCGCGCTGTACCAGGCCGAGCGCCCCGTCCGCGAGCAGCGCGAGGACGGAGACGCAGATCGCCGCGCCGACCACTCCTTCGAGCCCGTAGCCTGCCTGGTTGACGATGATGTCGCCGAGCCCGCCCCCTCCCGCGACGGCGGCGATCGTGGCGGTCGCGACCACGAAGACCGCCGCCGTGCGGATACCCGCGAAGATCAGCGGCTGGGCGAGCGGAAGCTCGACTCGGAAGACGATCTGCCGCTTGGTCATCCCCATTCCCCGCGCGGCCTCGACGACGTCCGCCTGGACGCCGTCGACGGCGACGTAGGCGTTCGTCAGGATGGGCGGCACTGCCAGGACGACGAGCGCGAGCGCGACGCTCCAGAAGCCCACCCCGAGGAAGACGAAGCCGACTGCGATGAGGACGAGGCTCGGCAGCGCCCGCCCGAGATTCGCGACGTTCACAGCGAGAAACGAGCCGCGGTGCAGATGCCCGAGCCACACGCCGAGGGGAAGGGCGATGGCGATCGCGATTGCCAGTGCGGCGCCCGAGAGGAGGAGGTGCTGCCAGGTCTTCTCGAGGATCAGGTGCCGCTCGTCGAAGACGAACTCGAGCGCGTGACCGAAGACGCTCGGGTCCAGCTCGGCGATCACGAGGCCCTCCGGGTGCGGTTCCACGGCGTCAGCGCGCGCTCGGCGAGCACGAGCAGCGCATCTGCGACGAGCGCGAGCCCGACCGCGAGTGCGCCTGCGACGAGAATCTCCGTCTTGAACGCCTCTCGCAACGCGAGGAAAATCGGATAGCCGAGCCCCTTGGGGACGACGAGCGCCGCCACCGTCGCCAGCGCGATCGTCGAGACGAGGGCAACCCGCAACCCGGCCATGGTCGCGGGAACCGCCAGCGGCAGCTCGATGCGCCAGAGCGTCTGCCGTCGGGTCAGGCCCATCCCGCGTGCCGCTTCGAGCACGTCCGGCGGCACGCCGCGCAGGCCCTCGAGGGTGTTGCGGTAGAGGATGAGCAGCGTGTAGCCGACGAGCGCGACCTCGACGGTGGTCACGGTCAGGCCCGTCACGGGCACGAGGAGCTGGAAGAGGGCGAGGCTCGGGATCGTGTACACGAGGGCCGAGAACGTCCCGAAGGGCCGCTCGAGCACGCGGTACCGGTGGGTGACGAGCGCCGCCGCGAGTGAGAGCACGAACCCGACCGCGACCGCGATCAGTGTCAGCTCGATGTGCTCGACGAGCGCGGGCTGGAGCACGTCGCTCCAGTTGTCCCGCACCCAGTCGGGGCAGAAGAGGCGGTTGGAGACGACGCAGTCGCTGCCCTCGCCGAAGTCGGGGATCACAGGCCCGCCCTGGGCGACGAGCTGCTCCCCGCCCGGCCCGGTCATGCGGCGGAGCCCGCGAGCGTCTCGAGCGTCACGACGCCGCGCGGGTTCCCCGCGTCGTCGACGACCACGAGCGAGTGCGAGCCGCTGGTGATCATCTGCGAGAGCGCGTCACGGAGCGTCGTCGCCCCGTCCGCGCGGGGGGCTACCACCCCGTCCGGCGGCCCGAGGTCGAGCTCGTCGAGGCGGCGGAGCGCGAGCAACTTGAGCCCCCGGTCGGCACCGAGGAACCGGGCCACGAAATCGTCCGCGGGATGCGCCAGGATGGCGCCCGGAGTGTCGTACTGGGCGAGCACGCCGCCCTCCCGCAGGATGGCGATACGGTCTCCCAGCAGGATCGCCTCGTCGATGTCGTGCGTGACGAAGACGACCGTCTTGTGCAGCTCGTGCTGGATCCGGAGGAGCTCCTGCTGGAGACGGGCGCGCGTGATGGGGTCGAGCGCGCCGAAGGGCTCGTCCATGAGCATCACCGGCGGGTCGGCGGCCAACGCGCGGGCGAGCCCGACGCGCTGGCGCTCCCCGCCCGAGAGCTGCGAGGGGTAGCGGTCCCGGTAGTCGACCGCGGGCAGCTCGACGAGGTCGAGCAGCTCGTCGACCCGTGTCGCGATCTGCGTCTTCGGCCAGCGGAGGAGGCGCGGCACCGTGGCGACGTTGTCCGCGACCGACATGTGGGGGAACAGCCCCACCTGCTGGATGACGTAACCGATGCCGCGCCGGAGCTCCGTCACGTCGAGCGAGCGCACGCTCGTGCCCCCGATCGTGATGTCGCCCTCCGTGATGTCGATCAGCCGGTTGACCATCTTCATCGCGGTCGTCTTGCCGGCGCCGGAGGGGCCGACGAGACAGCAGATCTGCCCGGCCGGCACGGTGAGCGTCAGCTCCCGGACGGCCGGCTCGGCGCGGCCGGGATAGCGCTTCGTCGCCCGGTCGAACGCTATCTCGGCGGCGACGCCGCTCACGCGAGCAAGCCTACAAGCGTGGCTCCCGTGCCCGCGGCGGGCGAGCTACGCCACGAGCTGAACCGCGTCGGCTCCTGCCTCGTGGCAGTCGCGGCAG
>CAWAXS010000002.1:0-214168 GCA_963786055.1 uncultured Actinomycetes bacterium
TCCCACGCGCGGAGGCGCCGCTTGGCTCGGTCGTGAGACTGCGTGCCACCCTCGGAGCCGGAAGCCGCGCGCCCAGACATCTCGGCGACCGAGACGCGACCAAACGGCGGCGGATTCATCGGGAGAGAGACTCTCGCGCATGCACCCGGACTCTCGCCCGGTTGTCCTCTGGTCAGGCAGGCAGCGTGCTGCTGTTAGGGCGTTACAGTCGGGCTTCATGCTCCCGGTTCTCGCGGCCCGCGCTGCTGCCGTCGTGATGGTGGGCATCGCAGCCTTTCAGGTCGCACTCGTCTTCGGTGCACCGTGGGGCGTGTATACGCAAGGAGGCGAGACGGAGGGCGCGCTCGAAACATCTGGACGAGTGTTCGCCGCGGTCTCCTGCGCGATCCTGCTCGTAATGGCCGCTGCGCTCCTGGCGCGGGTGGGCGAGGGTCCGCTCGAGAACGCCCCGGCAAGACTGGTGACCGCCCTCTCGTGGCTCACGACGATCTATTCCGCGCTCGCGGTTGTCCTCAACCTGGCTACGCGGAGCTCGTCGGAGCGCGCCGTGTTCGCGCCGACCGCGATCGTCCTCTTCGTGCTCGTCGTGACCACGATGGTCGGCTCTCGACGGACCAGCTAGCCCGCCCTGTGTCGAGGGACGTTCCCGCACACTCGCGCAGGCGAGCGTCACCTCGGATCGCGCGGAATTCTCGGTGCGTACCGGCGATGCAGGATGATCGTGTTGCCGTCCGGGTCGCGGAAAGCGGCGAAGTGGCAGACGCCCGAGTCCCACGTCTCGGCGATGAACTCGACGCCCTTCGCTTCGAGCTCGGCTCTCGCCGCAAAGACGTCCGACACCCGGATTGCGAACCCCGCCTCGTTCGGTGCGAACCGCAATTGCTCCCGCTCGGGCTCCCAGAAGCTCAGGGTCACGTTCGGCGTCTCGAGCTCTCCGTCGGACACCTCGCTCTCGGGCAGCCCGAGGACGTCGCGATACCACGCGATCGCACGTGCGACGTCCCGCGTCGGGATCGAGATGAAGTCCACCTGCTCGACGTGCACCACCGGCGACGCTAGCACCGACGTTCCCGCACATCGGGCGGCATTCCCGCGCTCTGGCCCAGCGAGCGCCCTGTAGCACCCGCCTCTGCGATGACGGCGTCAACCCGCTTCATGGCCGGAACGGGAAGCGGAGGCGATGGCGTCGGGATCGGGATCGACCTCGATGGGAGGAGGCGCCAGGCGGTCGGCGATGGCCGGGTCCTTGAGGCCGTGCCCGGTGATCGTGACGACGAGCCGGTCTCCGTCGACGTCGCCGCGGAGCACCGCAGCGAGCCCTGCGGCCGAGGACGGCTCGCAGAAGAGACCCTCCTCCGACGCGAGCATGCGCCACGCGGAGACGATCTCGTCGTCGTCGACGTGGATCACGCGGGCGCCTGCGGCCCGCACCGCCTCCGCGTGCACCGGGTCTCCGATCCGGATCGCTGTCGCGAGGGTCTCGCGCCGGTTCTCGGCCTCGACCGAGACGATCGGCGTGTCGAGGCCCAGCTCCGCGAGCGCCTGCGCGTACGCCGAGGTGTTGCCGCCTCCGCCGTACGGGAGCACGAATGCGTCGGGCGCGCCGCCGAGCTCCTCGACGATCTCCAGCACCGCCGTCTTCTGTCCGGTGCGCCGGTGCGGGTTCAGGGAGTTGACGAGCACGTGGGTCCCGCGGCGCGCGAGCTCCTGGGCCGCTGCGAGCGCGGCGTCGAAGTCACCTCGCACCTCGAGCACGATCGCGCCCAGCATCCGCGTCTGGGCGAGCTTCGCCCCCGCGACGGCCCCCTGCGGCGTGAGCACCACGGCCGGCAGCCCGGCGCGTGCCGCGTACGCGGCCGCGCTCGCCGCCGTGTTTCCGGTCGAGGCGCAGAGCACCGCCGCGGCGCCCTCCTCGAGCGCCTTCGAGACTGCGAGCGTCATCCCACGGTCCTTGTAGGAGCCGGTCGGGTTCGAGGCCTCCCACTTGAGCAACAGCTCGCGCCGGCCCGCGGCCTGCGCGAGCCGGGGGGCCGAGAGCAGCGGGGTCGAGCCCTCCCCGAGCGATACGACGGGCGTCGCCGCCGAGACGGGCAGCCGGTCGCGAAAGCGCTCGATGAGAGGCACGGTCATGCTGGTATGTACTTCTAGACCATTCCGGCGGAGCCGGAATCGGTCACGCCCAGCCGAGCTCCGCGACGCCCCGCTCCGAGACGACGGGCAGCGCGCTGGCCTCACCCCGCGACTCGGGGAGCGCGCGGATCGCCGCGAGGGCGGCCTCGACCTTCCCTGCAGGCGCTTCGTGGGTAACGACGTGGAGCACCGCATGGCCGTTGGCCGGCTGCTGGACGAGACGCGAGACCGAGACCCCCTCGACGGCGAGCTCCTGGGCGAGCCGGGCCAGCACGCCGGCACGGTCCTCCACGACGAGCCGCAGGTACCAGAGGGAGGAGAGATCGCCCGGAGGCATCCGCTCGATCTGCCGCCAGACAGGATCGCCCTGGAGGAAGCCCGTCCCGGTCGTGCCGACGATCGACACGAGATCGGCCACGACGGCGCTCGCCGTCTCGATCCCGCCCGCGCCCGGGCCTTCGAGCGTGATCTCGCGGATCGCGTCCCCCTGCAGCATCACGGCGTTGAACGCGCCGTCCACCGCGGCGAGCGGATGGTGCGCGTCGACGAAGGCGGGGCCCACCCGCACGTCCACCCGGCCGTGGGCGAGCGTCGCGCGGCCGAGGAGCTTGACGCGCATGTCGAGCGCGCGCGCTGCCTCGACGTGCTCCTCGCGCACCCCCTCGATTCCTTCGACCTCCACCCACGAGAGCGGAACCCGTGAGCCGAATGCGACCGTCGCGAGGATCGCCGTCTTGGCCGCCGCGTCCAGCCCGGCGACGTCGTCCGTCGGGTCGGCCTCGGCGTAGCCGAGGCGCTGCGCCTCGGCGAGGGCCCCCTCGTAGGAGTGCCCTTCGCCCATCGCGGAGAGGATGAAGTTCGTCGTCCCGTTGACGATCCCGAGCACGCGATGCACGTTCGTGACGACCAGGGACTCGCGAAGCACCTTGATCACCGGGATCGCGGCGCACACCGACGCCTCGAACCGCAGCTGCACCCCTGCGGTCGCGGCCGCAGCATGGAGGTCGGCGCCGTGTCTCGCCACGAGCTGCTTGTTCGCGGTGACCACCGAGCGGCCGGACCGGAGCAGTGCGAGCACGTGATCGCCTGCGGGGTCCACGCCGCCCATCACCTCCGCGACGAGCCTGATCGACGGGTCGCCGAGGACCTCGTCGAAGTCGGTCGTGAGCACGCCGGCGCCGGGCTCGAAGCTCCGCTCGCGCGCGGGGTCGCGGACGAGTGCTCGGACCACTCGCAGCCGGTGCCCTGTCGCGCGCTCGATCTCGTCGCCCTGCTCGGCGAGCAGCCGGTGGACCGCTGCGCCGACCGTCCCGTAGCCCAGCAGGGCTACGGGAACGTCAACGGACTGCACCCGTCCCCTCGCGGCGCATCAGCCCGCGGAGCTCCTCCCCGACCTGCTCGATCAGCTGGTTCGCGGCCTCCGCCCGGTGACCGCGGAGTCCCGCCTCGCCGCTCTCCATCTCCGCGATCCACAGCTTCGCGAACGCGCCCGAGCGGATGTCCTCGAGGACGCCCTGCATCCGCTCACGCACGTGCGAGTCGATCACGCGGGGCCCGCTCGTGTAGTCGCCGAACTCGGCCGTGTCGGAGATCGACCAGCGCATGTGCTGCAGGCCGCCCTCGTAGATCAGATCGACGATCAGCTTCAGCTCGTGGAGGCACTCGTAGTAGGCGATCTCGGGCTGGTACCCGGCGGCGACAAGCGTCTCGAACCCGGCGCGGATCAGCTCCGTGGTGCCGCCGCAGAGGACGGCCTGCTCGCCGAACAGGTCGGTCTCGGTCTCCTCGCGGAACGTCGTCTCGAGGATCCCCGCCCTGCCGGCGCCGATGCCGACCGCGTACGCGAGCGCGAGGTCGCGCGCCCGGCCGGAGGCGTCCTGCTCGACGGCGATCAGCGCCGGGGTGCCGTAGCCCTCGGTGAACAGGCGCCGCACGACGTGACCCGGGCCCTTGGGCGCGACCATGACGACGTCGTGGCCCGGCGGCCGGGCCTGACGCGGTCGTAGAGGACGTTGAACCCGTGCGCGAACAGCACGGCCGCAGAGGGCTCGAGCGCCGGCTCGACCGACTCGGTGAACACCTGCGGCTGCACCTGGTCGGGGAGCAGCAGCGAGACGAGCTGCGCGCCGCGGACGGCCTCGGGGATCGACCGCACCTCGAGCCCGGCCTCCTCGGCCTCCGCCCACGAGGACGACCCCTCGCGAAGCCCGACGACGACGCGGACACCCGAGTCGTGGAGGTTGAGCGCATGGGCGTGGCCCTGGCTCCCGTAGCCGACAACGGCCACCGTCCCGTCGAGGAGTGAGAGATCGCCGTCTCGGAGGATCGTCGCCATGGGTCGGTCCTTTCGCGTGGTGGGAAGGGTGCAGCCGCGAGACTACGTTCTAGATCGCGGCGAGGCGCCGGGGGGCCTTGCGCTTGGCGGAGGCACGTGGGACGCCGATGCGCCCCGTGCGAACGAGGTCGACGATCCCGTACGGATGACAGAGCTCGTGGAACGCGTCGAGCTCCTCGGGCGTCCCGGTCAGCTCGAGCACGACGGCGTCCGGCCCGACGTCGAGGAGGCGCCCGCCGAGGGCCTCCGCGGTGGTGACGAGCTCGGCACGCCGCTCGGGCGGCGTCGACACACGGACGACGAGCAGCTCGCGCTCGACCGCCTCGCCCGCGACGAGCTCCGTCACGCGGAGCACGTTGACGAGCTTGTGGATCTGCTTCTCGATCTGCTCGAGCGAGTGCTGGGTGCAGTCGACGCGCAGCGTGATGCACGAGACCCCAGGGCGCTCGGTCGGGCCGACCGCGAGCGACTCGATGTTGAAGCCGCGCCGGGCGAACATGGTGGTGATCCGGGTCAGTGCCCCGGGCCGGTCCTCCACGACGACGGAGAGGGTGTGCTTCATGACGCTCTCGCCTCCTCCACGGTGTCGCTGTACTCGATCATGTCGAGCGCGGCCGCGCCCGCGGGGATCATCGGGAAGCAGTGCTCCGTCGGGTCGACGCGGCAGTCGACGACGACCGTGCGCCCGAGGCCGAGCGCCTCCTGCAGCGCCGGCTCGAGCTCGGCCTCGCTCTCGACGACCATCCCGACGCCGCCGTAGGCCTCCGCGAGCTTGGCGTAGTCCGGCACCTGCGTCGTCAGGTGGACGTGGGAGCGGCGGCCGTCGAAGAACATGTCCTGCCACTGCGTGACCATCCCGAGGTAGCCGTTGTTGACCAGCACGACGACGATCGGCAGGTCGTCGAGGACTGCGGTCGTGAGCTCCTGGGCGGTCATCTGGAAGCAGCCGTCGCCGTCGATGCAGACGACGGTCGCCTCCGGGCGCGCAGCCTTCGCGCCGATGGCGGCGGGGATCCCGTAGCCCATCGTCCCGAGGCCGCCCGACGTGATGAAGCTCCGCGGGCGCTCGCTCACGACGTACTGCATCGCCCACATCTGATGCTGGCCGACTCCTGTCGTGACGATCACGTCCTCGCCGGCCGTGAGCGCCTGGAGCGTCTCGACGACCTTCTGCGGCTTGAGCCACTCGCCGCCGGTGCCGTACCGGAGCGGGAACTCCTCGCGCCACGCTCGGATCTGCTCGAGCCAGGCGTGGGGCGCAGGTGCGCCGTCGGCGCGCTGCTGCGCGACCTCGGCCGCGAGCATGCCCACGGCCTCTCCGAGCGGGCCGACGACGGGGATGTCCGCGTCGCGGAGCTTCGAGATCTCCGCGGGGTCGATGTCGAGGTGGACGACGGTCGCTCCGGGCGCGAACGCCGACAGCTTGCCGGTGACCCGGTCGTCGAAGCGCGCGCCGATCGCGACGAGGACGTCGCACGTGTTCATCGCGATGTTCGACCACTTCGCTCCGTGCATCCCGGGCCAGCCGAAGTGGAGCTCGTGCGTCTCGGGGAACGCGCTCTTCCCCATCAGGGTCGTGACGACGGGGAGCGAGCCGGCCTCGGCGAGCTCGAGCAGCTCGGCGCACGCGTGGCCGTTCAGGGTGCCGCCGCCGACGTAGAGCACGGGCTTGCGCGCGTGCGCGATCGCCCGCGCCGCCTCGCGGATCTGCAGCGCGTGCACCTTCGACGGAGGCCGCCACCCTGGGAGGTCGACGGAGTCGGGATACGCGAAGTCGATCGTGGACTCCTGGAGGTCACGCGGGACGTCCACGAGGACCGGCCCGCAGCGGCCGGTGCGGGCGACGTGGAACGCCGCCTTGAGCACGGCCGGGATCTCCCGCGCCTCCTGCACGAGCCACGAGTGCTTGACGATCGGCATCGTGATCCCGGTGATGTCGCACTCCTGGAAGCCGTCCGTGCCGATCAGGCTCGAGCGCACCTGTCCCGTGATGCAGACCAGCGGCGTCGAGTCCATCCACGCGTCGGCGATCGGGGTGACCAGGTTGGTCGCGCCGGGCCCCGAGGTCGCGATGGCGACGCCGACGCGGCCCGACGCGCGAGCGTAGCCCTGCGCCATGTGGCCCGCGCCCTGCTCGTGGCGGGCGAGCACGTGCCGCACGGTCGTCCCTCGCGCCATCGCGTCGTAGGTCGGCATGATCGCGCCCCCGGGGATGCCGAACATCACCTCGACACCCTCGGCCTCGAGGGAGCGGAGGATCGCGTCGCCGCCGGTCATCTTCATGGCCCCACCCCGAGCGCGAACTCGGTGTCGCGACGGGCGCTCCGCAACAGGCCGAGCACCGCGTCGACGAACTCCCGCGTGGTTGCGCCGACGCCGAGGCCCGAGACCTCGGACGGGCGCCGCGACGCGTTGAGCGCCGCCGTGAGGCTCTCCTCCAGCGCCTCGCCCGCGGCGGCGCGGCCGAGCCCCTCCGACAGGAGGAGGGCCGTCGCCAGCAGCATCGGGCTCGGGTCGACGACACCGTGGCCCGCCAGGTCGCTGGTCGTCCCCTGCGCCGGGCCGAACAGGCTCGGCCCGGTCGGCGAGAGCTGCGCGGACGCCACGAGCCGCCGGCGCCCGCCGAGCCGAGGGGCCTCGGCGACGGCGTCGCCCAGGACGCCTTCGGCGGCGAGCACGCCGACGGAGCCGGCCGTCAGGCGGCGGAGCGCCTCGGGCAGCGGCACGTGCTCCACGTCGACGCCGGAATGCTTCTCGGCATGCCGGTCGACGCGCGCCGACCAGGCCTCGGTCACGCCCACCGACGTGAGGCGGCCGGAGCGGTTGCGCGCCGTGGTGAACGCGCGCTCGAGCGTCCAGTCCGCCGCCCCGTCGTGCAGCGGCGCGAAGGTGGTCGCCTCGCCCGTGTCGTCGAGGACGCGCGTCACACGGGCGCCGAGATCGAGCGCGGCCCGGAGGCCCTCGAGCGCCGGGGCGGCGTCGCCGGCGACGAGGACCGCGTCGGCGCTCGAGGTCGCCTGACGGGTCGCAGTCGGGAGGAGGTGGCCCGAACGGGTGAGCGCCTCGGTGTCGAAGGGCGGATGGAGCTCCTCGACGTCGAAGCCGTGCTCGCGTGCGAGCCGGGCGAGCGCCCGGCTGGCGGCGGCCGTGATCTCGGGCCCGATGCCATGGCCGGCGAGACAGGCGACGACGTACGTCCGCCGCGCGGTCATCGGAGTGTGGTGGTCGGGGGATCGGGGGTCATGGGGGTCGTGCTCCTCTCGCTCGGTACGCCCGGGGACGCACCTCTGGTGTGGTCTCGGTCGGCGTGTGCGCCCTGGAGGCGCGTGAGCGTCATCTCCCCTAGGAGGGGAGAATCGGGATGAGCTCGATGCCGCCGCCGACCGCAACCGCGGGGCGCGGTACGAGAGGTCGTGCGGATACGACGTGGCAGAGCATCATCGTGACTCAGAGTGCCCGAGGACACGGCCCGTGTCAATTTCGACCTTTGTCCAGTCCTGCCATCCTTGCGGCTAGGCGCTCGACGGACTACCATCGACGATCGATGGTTCGCGGAGCGATGATTCCTGACGGTACGCCTGCCGGGGCGCTCGTAGCCCCGATTCGGCCGATCCCGTTCATCGCCTCGAAACGGCGCTAGCCGGCGAACCCCTCCCGCCCCCGCCAGCTAGCAGCCCACACACCGCGGGAGGCTCCTCCAACGACTCGACCGCGAAAGGCGGAACGCCCCACGTGACAGCCCCACTCCACGATCCGAGCGCCGAACGCGATGCCTGCGGCATCGGGCTGGTTGCCGACGCCCAGGGCCGGGCCTCGCGCGAGATCGTCGATCGTGCGCTCGCCGGGCTCGCCGCCGTCTCGCACCGGGGCGCGTGGGCAGCGGACGGGGTGACGGGTGACGGCGCAGGCCTGCTCCTGCCTCTGCACCAGGCCCTGACGGGCGAGGACGGCGCCGGCATCGCCATGTGCTTCCTCCGCGAGCCGTGGCTCCGCGGGATCGTCGAGGAGGCATGCCGCGCGGAGGGGCTCGAGCCGTTCGGCTGGCGCGACGTCCCGCACGACGTCGCGGCGCTCGGCTCGACCGCGACGGCGAGCATGCCGCGCATCGCGCAGCTCGTGCTCGCTCCGTGCGCCGAGCCGGACGCCGAGCTGCGCGCACACCGTGCGCGACGCCGGGCGGAGTGGGTCGACGGCGTCTACGTCGCCTCCATCTCGTTCCGTACGGTGACCTACAAGGCGCTCTGCGCAGCGACCCAGCTGCAGAGCTTCTACCCGGACCTCGCCGACCCGCGGTGGTCGGCCTCCTGGGCGATCTTCCACCAGCGCTTCTCCACGAACACCGAGCCGAGCTGGGAGCGCGCACAGCCGTTCCGGTTCCTCTGTCACAACGGCGAGATCAACACGATCGAGGGGAACGTCGCCTGGATGGAGGCGCGCGAGCGCGCCCGCGGCCTCGAGCCCGAGCTGGCACCGGCGCTCGATCGCTCCGGCTCGGACTCCGCGCTCCTCGACAACGCGCTCGAGCTGCTCGTCCGTGCCGGGCTCGACGTGCGGGAGGCGGTCTCGCTGCTCGTTCCGCCCGCCTGGCAGAACGATCCGCGCGTCGGGGACGCGGAGCGGGCGATGCACCGCTACCACGCGATGCTCGCCGAGCCGTGGGACGGTCCCGCCGGCCTCGTCTACAGCGACGGCGTCGTGTGCGGCGCGGCCCTCGACCGGAACGGGCTGCGCCCGCTGCGCGTCGCGGTGTGCGACGACGGCCTCGTCACGGTCTCGTCGGAGGCGGGCGCGATCCCGCTCTCCGAGGGCGCCGTCGTGCGGCGCGCACGACTCGGGCCGGGCCAGCTCCTCTCGATCGACCCCGATCGCGGGCTGCTCTTCGACGGAGAGCTCAAGCGCGAGCTCGCTGGGCGCAAGGCGTACGCGTCGTGGGTCGAGACGAGCGTCGACTTCGGCGCCCAGGGCGAGCCGCTCGCGGCGCCCACCGAGGACCTCGCCGTCCGACATGCGCTCCACGGGTACACGCGCGAGGAGCTCAGCCTGATGCTGCGACCGATCGCGCAGACCGGCCAGGACCCCGTCTACTCGATGGGCGACGACGCGCCGATCGCGCCCCTCGCCGGCCGCGCACGGCCCCTCGCGTCGTACTTCCGCCAGCGCTTCGCGCAGGTGACGAACCCGGCGATCGACCATTACCGCGAGCGGGCCGTGATGTCGGTCGCGACGCTCGTCGGCGCACGGGCGCCGCTCGACGCCGAGGGGACGCTGCCGCACCTCGTCGTCCTGCCGTCGTTCCTCGTCACGCCCGACGGGCTCGAGGCCCTCCAGCCGGACGAGGTCGACGCCACCTTCGCGGCGGAGGAGGGCCTCGCCGCCGCCGTGGAGCGCGTCGCCGACCTGGGCGTGGCGCTTGCCGAGTCGGGTTCGACGGTGCTCTGTCTCACCGACGCCGCGCGCGGGCGGCGATCGCGCCCCGATTCCCTCGCTCCTCGCCGTGGCCGCGGCCCACGGGCGGCTCGTGGAGCGCGGCCTCCGCACCGCGTGCTCGCTCCTCGTGTCGACCGACGAGGCGCGGGACACCCACATGGTCGCGACGCTCGTGGGCTACGGCGCCGACGTCGTCTGCCCGCGTCTGGCGCTCGAGACCGTCGCCCGGCTGGCCGACACCGACAAGGTCGGGGGCGACCGTCCGTCGCCCGCCGAGGCCCAGGCGCGCCTCCTGCGCGCGCTCGAGGACGGCGTCCTGAAGGTCATGTCGAAGATGGGGATCTCGGACGTCGCCAGCTACCGCGGCGCACGGCTGTTCGAGGCGGTCGGCCTCGACCGGCGTCTCTGCAACCGCTTCTTCGGCGGAACGCCGTCCGCGATCGGCGGGATCGGCCTCGACGGGCTCGAGCGGGACGCGCTCGGCCGCCTCGCCGCGAGCGTCGCCGAGAAGCCGGAGCTCGAGAACCCGGGCTTCTACAAGTTCCGCAAGGGCGGCGAGCCGCATGCCACCGATCCGGACGTCGTCTCGGCGCTCTCCGACAGCGTCACCGCGGCGCACGCGCTCGTGAAGGCCGTGAAGGGCGAGCGGCACGACCTCTACGAGCGCTTCGCCTCGCTCGTCAACGAGCGGACGCCGATCGAGCCCCGCGACCTCCTCGAGCTCGTCCCCGCGGCCGAGCCGCTGCCGCTCGACGAGGTCGAGCCGGTGGAGTCGATCGTGCGCCGGTTCTCGGGGGGCGCGATGTCCCACGGCGCGCTCTCGGCGGAGGCACACGAGACGATCGCGATCGCGCTCAACCGCCTCGGCGGGCGCTCGAACTCCGGTGAGGGCGGGGAGGACCCGGAGCGGTACCGCGACGAGCGCAACTCGAAGATCAAGCAGGTCGCGTCGGGCCGCTTCGGCGTCACGGCCGAGTACGCGGCGTTCGCCGAGGAGCTCCAGATCAAGATCGCGCAGGGGTCGAAGCCCGGTGAGGGAGGCCAGATCCCGGCGCACAAGGTCACCGACGAGATCGCCCGCCTGCGCGGCACCAGCCCCGGCGTGTCGCTCATCTCTCCGCCGCCGCACCACGACATCTACTCGATCGAGGACCTCGCCCAGCTCGTGTTCGACCTGCGCGAGGTCAACCCGGACGCGGACATCTCGGTCAAGCTCGTGTCCTCGAACGGCGTCGGCGTGATCGCCGCCGGCGTGGCGAAGGCGCACGCGGACGTCGTCCACGTCGCCGGCGCCGACGGCGGCACCGGCGCGAGCCCGCTGCCCTCGATCAAGCATGCAGGCGCCCCGTGGGAGCTCGGTCTCGCGGAGACGCAGCAGGCGCTCGTCGCGAACGGGCTCCGCGGCCGCGTTCGCGTCCGGGTCGACGGAGGCTTCAAGACCGGGCGGGACGTCATGGTCGCCGCCCTGCTCGGCGCCGACGAGTTCTCGTTCGGAACCGCGCTCCTCCTCGCGGAGGGCTGCCTGATGGTGCGGTCGTGCCACCTCGACACCTGCCCGGTGGGCATCGCCAGCCAGCGGCCCGAGCTCCGGGCGAAGTTCGCGGGGACGCCGGAGATGGTCGAGGCGTACCTCAGGTTCGTCGCGCTCGAGGTTCGTGAGCACCTCGCCCGGCTCGGCCTGCGGACGCTCGACGAGGCGGTCGGCCGGGTCGAGCTGCTCCGCCAGCGGCGCACGGGAGACCCCTCCGCCGACGCGCTCGATCTCGGCGCGCTCCTCACCAGGACCGGTCAGGGCCACGCGCGGTACGTCGGCGAGCCGGTTCCGCACGAGGGCGACCGTCTCGGCGCGCTGCTCCTCGCGCAGGGCAAGGCGGCGATCAGCGGCGCGCGCCTGGTGGAGGCCGCGTACCAGATCACCAACGCCGACCGGGCGATCGGCGCACGGCTCGGCGGCGCGATCGCGAAGGCTGTCGGCTCGGCGGCCCCCGCCGGGCGTGTCCGCGCCCGCTTCGAGGGATCCGCGGGACAGAGCTTCGGCGCGTTCGTGACCGCGGGCGTCGACCTCCGGCTGGTCGGAGAGGCGAACGACTACGTGGGCAAGGCGATGTCCGGCGGGCGGATCGTCGTCGCGCCGTCGGCCGACGACGCCGGCGACCCCTGCCTGCTCGGCAACACCGTCCTCTACGGCGCGACGGGCGGGGAGCTCTTCTGCGCCGGCTCGGCCGGCGAGCGCTTCGCGGTGCGGAACTCCGGCGCCGTCGCGGTGGTGGAGGGAGTCGGTGACCACGCGTGCGAGTACATGACCCGGGGCACGGTCGTCGTCGTCGGACCGCACGGCAGGAACCTCGGCGCCGGGATGACGGGCGGCGAGGCGTTCCTGCTCGATCCCGACGAGCGTCTGGTGAACCACGACCTCGTCGCTCTCGTCCCGCTCGAGCGTCACGAGGCGGAGCGACTCGGCGAGCTGCTCGAGCGCCACGTGCGGCTGACGGGCTCGCAGCGGACGTCGGCGCTCCTGGCCGGCGGGGACGAGGCGATCGGGCGGTTCAGGCGGCTCGCGCCGCGCTCGGAGCTCGCCGAGCGCGAGTCCGCCGAGCAGGGTCGCCTCTCGGCCTGACGCATAAACAACGGAGCTAATGCATACTATGCGGATGCCCTACGTCAGCATCGTCGGTACGGCCGGCTACACGGGCCAGGAGACGCTCGACCGCGTCCTGCGGCACCCCGAGCTCGAGCTGTACGCGGTCGGCTCCGACTCCCTCGCGGGTCAGGATGCGACGGCGCTCGACCCCCGGCTCAACCGGAACGGCGGCAAGCGCGTCCCGCGGCTGATCACGAACGCCGCCGCGCTCGCCTGCGAGGCCGACCTGACGTTCCTCTGCCTCTCGCACGAGGAGGCGGCCGCATTCGAGCCACCGTCGCGCGGCGTCGTGATCGACCTCTCGGGCGCCCACCGGCTCGGCGACCCGTCGCAGTACGAGGCGTGGTACGGCTTCACGCACCCGCGTCCGGACGAGCTCGGCGCCTGGTCGTACGGGCTGCCCGAGCTCTCGCCGCCCGAGGGCAGGCTGGTCGCGAACCCGGGCTGCTACGCGACGGCGGTCCTGCTCGCACTCGCGCCGATCGCGGAGGCGATCGAGCCCGGCAGCGTCGTCGTCGACGCGATGTCGGGGATGACGGGCGCGGGGCGGTCGCCGAAGCCCTCGACGCACGCGGGCTTCGTCCTCGAGAACGTCTCGCCGTACAAGGTGGGCTCGCATCAGCACGTCGCCGAGATCGCGCAGCTGCTCGGCTTCCCCGTCTCGTTCACGCCCCACCTGCTCCCCGTCCGGCGCGGGCTGCTCGCCACGTGCAACGTCCGCTCGACCGGGGCCGACCTGCGTGCGCTGCTCGAGGAGCGCTACGCGACCAGCCCGGTCGTCACGGTGCTGCCGGAGGGCGTCGCGCCCGAGCTCGCCCGCGTCCAGCACACCGACGGCGCGGAGATCGGCGTCTTCGACGACCGCCACACCGATCGCACGATCGTGATCTGCGCGATCGACAACCTCGGCAAGGGCGCGGCGGGGCAGGCCGTGCAGAACGTCAACGCGCTCTTCGGGCTCCCGGAGACGGCGGGGCTCCGCCTCGCCGGAGTGCTCGTCTGATGTCCGTCACCGTCGCCGCGGGGTTCGTCGCCTCCGGGGTCGGTGCCGGGATCAGGCCGTCCGGGAAGCCGGACGTGGCACTCCTCCGCTCGGTCTCCGCCTGCCGTCGGCAGCGCGATGTGGACTCTCAACCGCGTCCAGGCGGCCCCGGTCGTGGTGTCGCGGCGCCACCTCGAGCTCGCGCAGCCGCAGGCCGTGGTCGTCAACGCCGGCGTCGCGAACGCGGCCACCGGCCGCGCAGGAGAGGAGGACGCACGCGCGACCGGTGCCCACGTCGCGGAGCTGCTCGACCTCCGCGCGGAGGAGGTCGTCGTGCTCTCGACCGGCGTGATCGGGCCGCGCCTGCCGATGGAGAAGCTGCTCGCCGGCGTCGACGCGGCGGCGGCCGCGCTCTCCCCGGACGGCGGTCCCGACGCGGCGGAGGCGATCCTCACGACGGACGCGGGGCCGAAGACGGCCGTCCGCACCGGCGACGGGTTCACCGTCGGGGGGATGGCGAAGGGAGCCGGGATGATCCATCCCTGCCTCGCGACGATGCTCGCGGTCGTGACGACGGACTACCCGCTCGGCCCCGGCGAGGCGGACGGCTTCCTTCGGCCCGCCGTGGAGCAGTCGTTCAATCGCATCTCGGTCGACGGCGACTGCTCGACGAACGACGCGGTCGTGCTCCTCGCGAACGGGCAGTCCGGGATCGCCCGCGATCCGGGGATGGACGAGCAGTTCACCGCCGCGCTGACGGACGTGTGCTCCGACCTGGCCCGGCAGATCGTCGCGGACGGGGAAGGCGCGACCGTCGTCCTGGAGATCGCCGTGAAACGCGCTTCCTCGCCGGAGGAAGCGCGCGCGATCGCGCTCCGCGTGGCCACCTCCCCGCTCGTGAAGACCGCCGCCTTCGGGCGCGATCCCAACTGGGGCCGTGTGCTCGCCGCCGCCGGCTCGGCGCCGTTCAACGGGGGCTTCGCGCACCTCGACCCGGAGCGACTCGGTGTCTCCTTCGACGGGACTCCCGTCTACGCGGCCGGCGCGCCGACGGGGCTCGTGCCCGAGCTCGGCGGCGCCTCCTGCAGGATCGAGCTCGACCTCGGGCTCGGCGACGGCGATGCGGCGTACCTCGCCTCCGACCTCTCGTACGACTACGTCAGGCTCAACGCGGAGTACACGACGTGACCGTCGTCGTGAAGCTCGGCGGTCGGGTCGCTGCCGGAGCCGTCCGTGCGGCGCTCGCGGGGATCGAGGGCGGTGTCGTGGTGGTCCACGGCGCCGGCCCGCAGATCACGGCCGAGATGGAGCGCCGCGGCATCACGCCCGCGTTCGTCGACGGCCGCCGCGTGACCACTCCGGACGTCCTCGACGTCGTGCGCGAGTCGCTCGCCGCCGTCAACGCAGACGTCTGCGCGGCCATCGGCCCTGCTGCCGTGGGGCTCAGCGGCGACGTGATCGGCCTCGTGGCCCGGCGGGTCGAGCTGCTCGGGCTCGTGGGCGATCCCGAGCCCTCGGCCCCTGCGGCCGTCGTCGAGGCGCTCGCGGACGGACGCATCCCGGTCGTCGCGCCGCTCGCCTCCGGACCCCTCAACGTCAACGCCGACGAGGCGGCTGCCGCGCTCGCCGTCGGCCTCGGCGCGGAGCGGATCCTGTTCGTGAGCGACGTTCCCGGCGTCCTCCTCGACGGCGAGCTCGCGACCGTCCTCCCCGCCGACGAGGCGGAGGCGGGCGTCGAGAGCGGCCGGTTCGAGGGCGGGATCGTGCCCAAGCTGATGGCCGCCGTGCGGGCGGCGCGTGGCGGCGTGCGCGCCACGATCGGCGCGACCGAGGTTCCTGCGTGAGCGGCAGGGCAGGGCTCTGGCTTGAGCCAGAGCCCTGGCGCGCGCTCCAGGCGGGCTGCGGCTTCAGCCGAAGCCCTGCTGTTCGTCGCCGGCAGACCCTGCGGTGAGCGTGAAGGGCGAGAACGCGTTGGGTGCCTCGCGCGCGTCCGTCCTGCCGACGTACGCGCGGGCGGACGTGACGATCGTCCGCGGCGAGGGATGCCGGGTCTGGGACGACGAGGGGCGCTCGTACCTCGACTTCGGCGGCGGGATCGCCGTCGTCGGCCTGGGTCACCGTCACCCCGCCGTGACCGCCGCAGCGCATGCGCAGCTCGACCAGCTGTGGCACGCGTCGAACCTCTACTGGACGGAGCCGATGCTCCGCCTCGCCACCCTCCTCTCCGAGCGGTTCGGCGGAGCTCAGGCGTTCTTCTGCAACTCCGGCGCCGAGGCGAACGAGGCCGCGCTCAAGGTCGCGCGCAAGGCGACCGGCCGCTCGCGGATCGTCGCGCTCGAGGGCGGGTTCCACGGCCGGACGCTCGGAGCGCTGTCCGCCACCGGCCAGCCCGGGAAGTGGGAGGGGTTCGGCCCGCTCGTCCCTGGCGTCTCCTTCGCCCGGCCGAACGACGTGGAGTCCCTCGAGGCCGCGGTCTCTCCGGGCGGCGAGCTCGCGACCATCATCCTCGAGCCGGTGCTGGGCGAGGGTGGCGTGGTCCCCCTGGACGACGGGTTCGTCCAGGTTGCGGCGGAGCTGGCGCGTGAGCTCGGCGCGCTGCTCTGCGTCGACGAGGTGCAGTCCGGGCTCGGCCGCACGGGGACGTTCTTCGCGTTCGAGCAGCTGGGCATCGAGCCGGACCTCGTCACGCTCGCGAAGGGCCTCGGCAACGGGCTTCCCATCGGCGCGCTCCTCGTGCGCGAGGGCGTCGCCGCCGCGATCGGACCGGGTGACCACGGCTCGACCTTCGGCGGGAACCCGGTCGCCTGCGCCGCCGCGTGCGCGGTGGTCGAGGCGATCGACGACGCGCTGCTCGAGAACGTCGCGGCCCGGGGCGAGCAGCTCGCGGCCGGGCTGCGCGGGCTCCCCGGAGTGCTCGACGTGCGAGGCCGTGGCCTGCTTCTCGCGGCGGTGCTCGACCGTGACGCGGGCCTGGTCGTCGACGCATGCCGCGAGCACGGGCTCCTCGCGCTCACCGCCGGCGCCGACGTGCTCCGCCTCCTCCCGCCGCTCGTCGTCACGGAGGCCGAGGTCGACGAGGCCCTCACCCTCCTCGCGGACGCGCTGGCGTGAGTAACCCCGTCAGGCAGCAGGCGATCCTCCGGCTCGTGCGCGACCGGGCGATCTCCACGCAGGGCGAGCTCGTCGAGGCGCTCCGTGAGGAGGGCCACGACGTCGTGCAGACGACGATCTCGCGCGACATCCAGGAGCTGGGGCTCACGAAGGTTCGTGCCCCCTCGGGCCGACTCGTCTACGCAGCGCCCGGCGCCGACGACGCCGACCGGCTTCGTGCGATCGGCGTCGCGATGCGCCGCTATGCAACCGGCGTCGAGCGGGCCGGGCCGCTCGTCGTCGTCACGACTCCGTCCGGCTACGCAAACGCGCTTGCCCAGGCGATCGACGAGGGCGGGCACCCCGGCATCGCGGGCACGATCGCAGGCGACAACACGATCTTCCTGGCGCCCCGCGACGGGACGAGCGCCCAGGCGCTGGGCACCGAGCTGCGCGAGCACCTGAGGCCGGCTTCGCCGGCCTAGGCCCTCCGAGCCTGTTTGCGCGGCGACAGTCGACGCATAGGCGTCTGCTCCAAGGCTGCAGTTGCGGCCGCGACAGCGGACGCCTTCAGGGGTCTGCCCCCGCTGTGGGCGGGGGATCCGAGCGGCGGGAGTCCGCTCCTGCGGGTTCCCGCTCGCGCACAACTCAGGCGAGCAGATTGCCGCCTAGGGGTGGTGTTGCGGCGGCGAGAGCCGACGCCTTCAGGGATCTGCCCCCGCCGGAGGCGGGGGATCCGAGCGGCGGGAATCCGCTCCTGCGGATTCCCGCTCGCGAACAAGAAAAGTGAGACGGCCGCCTGGGGGGACGGCCGTCTCGGTGATGCTGGGGAGGGTGGGTGCTGTGTGATTCGGCGTCCCCGGGCGGTGCCTTGCTCCCTCGTTCGAGGGATTCGCCGCAGCCTGGGGCGCAAGCCCGCCGTCCTAGAACGCGTAGCGCTCTTCCTCCCAGGGATCGGCGTCGTTGTGGTAGCCGTAGCGCTCCCAGAAGCCGGGCGCGTCGGTCGAGCGGAGCTCGATCGCACGGAGCCACTTCGCGCTCTTCCAGAAGTACTTGCCGGGGACGACGAGGCGGAGCGGCCATCCGTGCTCCGGTGTCAGGGGCTCCCCGTCTGCGTGGGTGACGAGCAGCGCGCCCTCCGCGTCGAGGAAGGACGCCGGGACGTTGGCGGTGAAGCCCGCCTCGGCGTGCGCGATCGCGTAGTGCGCGCTCGGGCGCTGCCCGACGAGCTCGCGGATCGCCGACCACGGCACGCCGGTGAACGTCGCGTCGAAGCGGCTCCAGCGCGTGACGCAGTGGATGTCCTGCGTGACCGTGGCCTTCGGGAGCTCGTTCAGCTCGGCCCAGCCGAGCGTGATCGGGTTGTCGACCTCTCCGTGGACGCGGAAGTCCCAGCCCGCGAGGTCGTCCGGGTACGAGGCGACGTCGCCGGCGTGGAGCACCGGCCACTTGTCGGTCAGGTACTGCCCCGGCGGGAGCCGGGACGGGTCGTAGCCCGCCTCCTCGACCTTCCGCTCCGCCTTGCTCCTGAACATGCTCGCTACCCTCGTCTCGATGACGGTCTCGACGTTACATGCCGCGCGGCGGCCGAGGTCCTACGTTTCCGTGAACGGCCCCGACGCCGCGTCGTACCTGAACCGGATGGTCTCGAACGAGGTCGCGGAGCTCCCCGTCGGAGGGTCGTGCGAGGCGCTGCTGCTGACGCCGAAGGCCCGGGTGGTCGCGCCGATGGTCGTCTGGCGGCGGGGCGAGGACGACTTCCTGCTCCTCACCGAGCCCGAGGCCGGCGAGCGCCTGGCGCGCGAGCTGCTCCGCACGCGGTTCGCGGCGAAGTGCGAGGTCGGCGCGGAGGAGCACTCCTCGACCGTCGTGCTCGGCGCGGACGAGCAGCTTGTGTTGAATCAACACAAGCTCGTCCCCAGCCGCGACTACGGCATCCCTGCGGTCGAGCTGATCGACGCCGAAGCGCCCGAAGGTGCCGAGCCGATCGGGGAGGACGAGCTCGAGCGGCTCCGGATCCTCGCCCGCACCCCGCGGCTCGGTCGCGAGCTCGACGACCGGGTCATGCCGGCCGAGGCCGGCCTCGACGAGCGGGCGATCAGCTTCACGAAGGGCTGCTACCCGGGCCAGGAGCCGGTTGCCCGTCTGCACTACCGCGGTCATCCGAACCGCGGCCTGCGGGTGCTCGCGCTCGAGGGTGCCGAGCTGCCCGTCTACGACGCGGAGCTGACGCTCGACGGCAAGGTCGTCGGTCGGGTGACGAGCGCCGCCCCGGATCCGGAGCACGGCGTGATCGCCCTCGCCTTCGTCCGCCGCGAGGTCCCGGCCGATGCCGAGCTCGGCGTCGCTTCGGGTGTCGCGCGCCAGCTGAGCCCGTGACCGGCCGGCAACGGCGTCCTCGGTACACTCACCGTTCCCCGCGCCCGTAGCTCAGGGGATAGAGCGCTGCCCTGCGGAGGCAGAGGTCGCAGGTTCAAATCTTGCCGGGCGCATCTCGCGCTGCAGGGACGAGGCGTCGTGGGCGGAGCTCAGGCCTCTCCGGCGCGGTCTCACGGGAGCGAGCGCGTGCGAAGGTCACGTCCTGCCGGCAGGAGCGCTCGTATCCTGCGGGCGTGGACGAGCCGCACCACGAGTTCGAGCCGGCGCCGTGGGGCGAGGACACGACGCTCGTCGAGGTCCTCGGCGCCCGCGGTGCGGAGGGGTTCCGCGCCCTGCTCGAGGGCTTCCCGGAAGCGGTCGGGCTCCTGTGGGCGATCCGCGACCCCGCCGGGGCGATCGTCGACTTCGCATTCGGCTACGGCAACCCGGCCATGATGCGCAGCTTCCGGATCCCGCCCGAGACGGCCGAGCGCTACACGCTGCTCGAGGCGCTGGCCCCGATGCGCGACAGCCGGGCGTTCCGGTCGTACATCGAGGTCTGCGACACGGGCGCCCCGCTCGTCAACGAGGTGACGTACGACACGCCCTTCGGGGACGGCTACATGCTCGGCACGTTCCTGCATCGCGTCGCACGGATCGGCGACGGGCTGATCGTGTTCCTCCACGACGTCACCGAGGAGCGGCGGATGGAGGCGGAGCTCAAGGCGTACGCCGACGTCGTCGCGCACGACCTGAGCTCACCCCTGGCGGGCATCGCGCTGCTGGTCACCCTCCTCGAGCAGAATCCCGAGCAGCCGCCTGCCGGCGACGTGCTCGTCGAGCTGCGGGCGAGCACGCGCCGCGCGCTCGACCTCGTCGACGGCGTGCTCGACTATGCGCGCTCGGGCGAGCTGGCCCTCGAGCGCGTCGCGCTCGGAGACGTGATGGCCGAGGTCGCCGCCGATCTGCGGCACGTCCTCGAGGACGCCGACGCGACGCTCGTCGTGGGCGAGCTGCCGGAGGTGCAGTGCGACCCGCGCCAGCTGCGCCGCGTGATGCAGAACCTCGTCGGCAATGCGCTGAAGTTCCGCCGCGAGGAGCCTCCACGGGTCGAGATCTCGGCCCGCGAGGGAAGCCGGGAATGGGTGGTGACCGTCCGCGACAACGGAATCGGGATCGATCGCGAGGACGCGAGCCGCATCTTCGGCATGTTCTCGCGCGTCGAGAGGCGCGTGGAGGGCAGCGGGATCGGGCTCGCGGTCTGCCGCCGGGTCGTCGAGGCACACGGCGGGCACATCTGGGTCGAGCCGGCGGACGGCGGCGGGAGCGCCTTCCGCTTCACGCTGCCGTACTAGACGGCCATCGACCATCGAGCTGGTCGATCGGTAATTGACGTGACGTCCGGGGGCGTCCCAGACCAAGCCGGGCGCACCAGCCGGGTGCGGTTCGTAGTCGGTGCTACGGGCCGTGCCCGGACGGGGTGATCCGGCGCCGTGTCTGGGGCGTCATCCGGTTTGCGCGAATTGCCGATCGACCATCTAGAGTCGGCGCGTGCCGCTCTGGCTCTCGGAGGACGACGTCGCGTCGCTCGTCACGCCGGGCGACGCCGTGCCGGTGATCGAGGACTGCTTCCTGCGCATCGCTGCGGGCGAGGTCGAGCTCATGCCACGTCGCCGGTTTCCCGTCGAGGGCGGCTACTTCGCGGTGATGGCCGCCGCCGACCGCGCGCTCGGCGTCGCCGGGCTCAAGAGCTACACGCTCGTGGAAGGACAGATCACGTTCGTCGTCTGCCTGTTCGATCTTGCCAACGGCGCGCTCACGGCGATGATCGCGGCGGATCGGCTCGGCCAGGTGCGAACCGGCGCGGCCAGCGGCGTCGCGGCGAAGCACCTCGCCCGGCCCGGTGCTGCGAGCCTCGGGCTGATCGGCGCCGGGTGGCAGGCGGAGTCGCAGCTCGCCGCGATCAGGGCCGCGGTGCCGTCGATCGAGCGGGTCGTCGTCTCGAGCCGCTCGCCGGCGCGAGCCCGGGCGTTCGCGGCGGCCAACGACGCCGAGGCCGCCGAGAGCCCGGCCGAAGCCGGCGGCTGCGACGTCGTGGTCACCGCGACCTCGTCGAGGGATCCCGTCCTGCGCGGCGACTGGCTCTCGGACGGCGCGCTCGTCTGCGCGATCGGCGCGAACGACCCACGGGCGCGCGAGCTCGACACCCAGGTGATCGCCCGAGCGACGCTCGTCTGCTGCGACTCGCTCGAGGACGCGAAGCTCGAGTCGGGCGACCTCATCGAGCCGGTCGCCGCGGGGCAGCTCGACTGGCTCGAGGTGCAGGAGCTCCACCAGATCGTCGCCGGCGAGCTGCCGGGACGTCAGTCGGCCGCGGACGTCGTGGTCTTCAAGTCGAACGGCATCGCGCCGTGGGACGTGGCCATCGGCCACGAGGTCGTGCGGCGGGCCCGCGAGCGCGGGGTCGGCACGACCGTGGACGGTTGATGGCCTCCGGGCTCGAGCGGCGGCTCGACGCGATCTACGCGATCGGAGGAGGGCCGGGCGCGAACCGTCCCGGCTACTCCCCCGGCGAGGACGAGGCCCATCGGCTCGTCGGCGGCTGGATGCGCGAGGCGGGTCTCGAGGTCGAGGTCGACCCGGACGGCAACCTCGTGGGACGCCTGCCCGGGCTGGAGCCCGGGCTGCCCGAGGTGTGGTCGGGCTCGCACCTCGACTCCGTGCCGCAGGGGGGCCGCTTCGACGGCTCGCTCGGCGTGCTCGGGGCGCTCGAGGCGGTCGAGCGGCTCGGGCAACGGCGACGGACGCTCGGGGTCGTCGCGTTCCGCGAGGAGGAGCGGGGCTGCGTCGGCTCGCACGGACGGGTCGCCCGCGGCGGGCTCCCCGGCGCCTGGGTCGAGCTCCACCACGAGCAGGGACCACGCCTCGCGCTCGAAGGCGCTCCGCTCGCGGTCGTCACGGCGATCGTCGGCTACAAGCGCGCCGAGCGCGTGATCGAGGGACGGGCAGGGCATGCCGGGACGACGCCCATGGACGCGCGCGACGACGCCCTCGTCGCCGCGGCCGAGGAGGTGCTGCGGATCCGGGACGTGGCGCGCGGGATCGACGGCGCCGTCGCCACGGTCGGGCGACTCGAGGTCGAGCCCGGCGGCGTCAACGTGATCCCGGGCCGCGTGCGGCTGACGATCGACGCGCGCGCGCCAGACGACGAGCGGCTCGCGCAGCTGCTCGACGCGCTCGGGATCGACCCGGCCGGGGCGACGCCGCCGACGCCGCTCGGAGGGCTGCCCGCGGACGCGCTCCGGGCCGCGATCGCCGAGCGCGGGCTGCCCGTGGTCGAGCTCGCGTCGGGGGCCGGGCACGACGCGGGCGTGCTCGCGCGCGCCGGCGTGCCGTCGGCGATGCTGTTCGTGCGCGCGCTGAACGGCGGCGTGAGCCACTCGCCCGACGAGCTGTCCTCGCCGGACGACGTCGCGGTCGCGGTCGACGTGCTGACCGACGCGCTGGGCCGGCTCGCGTCGAGCTGACCGGCCGGTGCCCGCGGGTCACGTCTCGCGGAAGACGATCTCCTGGGCGCCCTCCCACAGGAACTTCTTGCCCAGGTCGCGCAGGTGCTCGTTGCCCTCGACGATCGTCGCGAAGTGGTTCCCCGCGAGCTGGCCCGCCTTCGATGCGAAGTTGACGTAGCCGTAGGCGAGGAGGATCTCGGTCTCCGACACCCCGCCTGGATAGAGGACGATCTCGCCCGGATGCGGATAGCAGGTCGCGTTCTCCGGCCCGAGCCCGAGGTCGAGGTCGCCGAAGGGGATCCAGCCCGCCTCGCCCGACCAGCGGACGTGGATGATCCTCGACTCGAGCGGGAGGAGCCGCCGGAACGCCGCCACGGTGTCCGGCGCGTAGGCCTCCTCGAGCCGTGCGGCGAACTCGAACCCTCCTGCCGTGATCCGGAGCATGGGGCCGCGGATCCTAACCGGTCGCGCCCGAGACGTACGCAGCGACCGCGTCGATCTCCTCGGGAGTCAGCTTGCCCGCGAACGACGGCATGACGCCCTGTCCGTTCGTCACGCGCTCGGCGACGAGCGACGCGGAGGGCTTCGCCGCATCGAGGCTCGGGCCTACCGCGCCGGTCGCCCCCGCGTCCGCCAGCGTGTGGCAGCCGGCGCATCCCGCGGAGGTGAACACGCGCTTGCCGAGGGCCAGGTCCGCCGCAGCCGCAGGAGGCGCCGTCGTGTCGTCCGAGCGCTCGACCAGGACGGCGAGCGCGACGAAGGCGACGGCACCGGCGACGGGCATCCACCAGTGCGACCGCCCGGTGTGGCGGAGGTTGAAGAAGAGACGCGCCCACGCCCCGATCACCATCAGCACCACGAGGACGAGCCACGCATGATCCGCCCCGTACGCGAACGGGAAGTGGCCGGCCAGCATCGTGAGGAGGACCGGCAGGGTCAGGTAGTTGTTGTGCACCGAGCGTTGCTTCGCCTGGATGCCCGGTGCCGGGTCTGGCTCGCGGCCCGCCTCCTTCGCCCGGATCAGCTCCCAGTGGGCGGGGATGATCACGAAGAAGACGTTCGCGGCCATCACCGTGCCGATCATCGCGCCGACCTGCAGCCACGCCGCCCTCGGGCTGAAGAGCTCCGCCGACGCCCACGCCGACAGTGCCACGAGGACGAACAGCACGGGCCAGAGGACGCGCCCGTCCGATACCAGGCGGTTGAGGACGTCGTAGGCGATCCACGCCGCGGCGAGCAGCGCGATCGAGATCGTCACGGCGAGCCACGGCTCGAGGTCGTCTCCGGGCTTGACGAGCGCGCTCGACGCCTCGAGGTAGTACAGGACGAGCATCAGCCCGAAGCCCGAGAGCCACGTCGCGTAGGCCTCCCACTTGAACCACGCCAGGTGGTCGGGCAGCACGCGCGGGGCGACGACGTACTTCTGCACGTGGTAGAAGCCGCCGCCGTGGACCTCCCAGAGCTCGCCACCGACCCCCGCGTCGGCGTCGGCCGCGTCCTTCGGCGGACGGAGCGACTGGTCGAGGAGGACGAAGTAGAACGACGTGCCGATCCACGCCATCGCCGCGATCACGTGGAGCCAGCGCAGGCCGAGGTCGAGCCAGTCGCGAAGCGCGTCGGAGAGCGCCAGCGGGATGGCGGTCGTCACGAGGCCTCCGTGGAGTCGCACGACAGGTGTCCGACTGAAGTCGGACACCGCGTGACGAAGCGTGCCGCTGCGGTGTCGGACTTCAGTCCGACACCTCCGCTTCCCGGGATCGCACCCAGCGATCCTCCGCTATGTCGCAGAGCTCGCCGAGCGCGGTCTCGAGCTCGACCTCGGTCGGGTTGTCGATCCGGCTGCGGAGCACCTCCAGGATCTCCGCCTTCGGGCGCCGGTTGACGAAGACGACGAACCGGAACCCGTGGCGCCTCTCGTAGTCGGCGTTGAGCCGGTGGAGCTCCTCGAGGACGGCCGGGTCGACGTCCGCTCCCTGCTCGGCCGCAGAGTGCTTCGACAGCCCGGTGGGCTTCCCGATCGCGGGGTGGGCGTCGAGGATCTCCCGCTTCTCGTCGTCCGGGAGCTCGTGGACCAGCGTGCGCGCACGCCGCAGCGGATCGTGCTCTCCGGCGAGCCGCGTCACGAATCGCGTTCGACCCTCGAACAGCTCTGCGAGGTCGTCCGCGGTGAGGTCCCGCGGGAGCTCACGCCCGGGCGCGCCCTCGCCGTCACTCACGCCGTCAGCTCCCGCGGTAGCTCGCGCATCCGTACGGGGAGACGAGGAGCGGGACGTGGTAGTGGCCGTCCTCGAGCGCCACCTCGAGCTCGACCCGGCGGAAGAACGGCGACGGTGGTGCGAAGACGAGCGCATAGAGGCCGGGCTCGAGCGCGTCGGCCAGGCGCGCCCGACCGTCGGCGTCCGTCTCGGATGCGGCGATCACGGCGCCGTCGCGACGCAGCTCCACGGTCACCCCGGCCGCGGGGCGACCGGCGGCGGTGTCGAGCACATGGGTCGAGACCGAGCAGGGCATCACACGAATCTTCTCGCCTGGACACGATGCGCGCGAGCGATGTCCGTCTCGTCGGCCCGGACGAGCGCGCCGCCGCGGACGACGTCCTCACCGCCCACGACGAGACGGTCGACCCGGTGCGGCCCGGTGAGGACGAGCCCCGCGACGAGGTCATCGGCGCCGCCGAGCTCGAGCCCGTCCGCGCGCCAGATCGCCAGGTCGGCCTGCTTCCCGGGCTCCAGCGAGCCGATGTCGCTCCGCCGCAACACGGTGGCTCCGCCGCGCGTCCCGAGACGGAGCGCCTCGCGGGCCGTCATCGCCTCCCCGCCCCCGCGACCGCGCGCGACGAGGAGCGCCTGCTTCACCTCGAGGAAGAGGTCGCTGCGCTCGTTGGACGCCGAGCCGTCGACGCCGAGGCCGACGCGTACGCCGGCGTCGACCAGCTGCCGGACGGGCGCGACACCGGCGCCGAGCCGAAGGTTCGACGTCGGGCAGTGGGCCACGCCCGTGCCCGTCTCGGCGAAGCGCGCCACCTCGCCCTCGGAGAGATGGACGCAGTGCGCGCACCAGACGTCGTCGTCGAGCCATCCGAGCCGGTCGAGGTACTCGACCGGGGTGCAGCCGTACAGCTCGCGGCAGTACGCCTCCTCCTCGACCGTCTCCGCGAGGTGCGTGTGGAGCACGAGCCCGAGGCGCCGCGCGAGCGCGGCGGACTCCTCCATCAGGCGGCCGGTGACGGAGAACGGCGAGCACGGGGCGACCGCGATCTGGACGCGCGCGCCCGGGCCTGGCTCGTGCAGCGCGCCGTGGAGCCGCTCGGTCTCGGCCAGCACGTCGTCGATCTCCTCGACGAGCTCGTCCGGGGGAAGCCCCCCGTCCGACACTCCGAGGTCCATCGAGCCGCGCGACGCAACGATGCGGACACCGAGCTCCCGCGCGGCCTGCACCTCGGCCTCGAGGATCCCCTCACGGCCGCGCGGGAAGACGTAGTGGTGGTCGAAGACGGTCGAGCAGCCGGAGAGGGCGAGCTCGGCCAGGCCGGTGCGGGCGGCGGCGTACTCGGCGTCCGCGTCGATCCCCGCCCAGACGGGATAGAGCTCGCGCAGCCACGTGAAGAGGTCTGCCTGCTGCGCCCGGGCGCGCGTCAGCGTCTGGTAGAGGTGGTGATGCGTGTTGACCAGCCCGGGGGTCACGACCGAGCCGCCGAGGTCGATCCTCGTGTCGTGATCCGGCTCCGCGCCGGGCCCGGTCGAGACGATCGTCGCGCCGTCGACGAGCACCCAGCCGTTCGGATGCTCCGCCCCGGCGTCGTCCATCGTGACGATCCACCCGTTCGCGTACAGCGTGGTCATGGCGGGTGACGTTACCGCGGTGCTCCATCGTCGGCCGGCACGAGCGGGACGGCTGGGGCGCTGTTCGTCCGCGCGCGGAGATCAGCCACGACCCGCGCGAGTCGGTCGCGGAGGGGGACGTCGCGGTCGCCCTCGACGTCCTCGAGCGCACGATCCGAGACGTGTGACAACCGAGAGGCTCGTTCGTCGTCGCAATGGTGGAGAATGCGCCACCACACCGGCCGATTCCGAGGAGAAGGAGAACGCACCATGCGGAAGGGGAAGTACGCGCTCCTGGCAGCGATCACGGTCGTTGCCGTGGCGGCGCTGACGGTCGCGACCACCGCACCGGCGCGCACCGGCGCGCAGACCGCCGCGATCAAGGCGGCGTGGATCTACGTCGGGCCGCACAACGACGGCGGCTGGTCGCAGGCCCACGACAGCGGACGCCTCTACGTCCAGAAGAAGCTCGGCAAGAACGTGATCACGACGTACAAGGAGAACGTCCCGGAGGGGCCGCAGACCTCCCAGGTGATCGACAGCCTCGTCCGCGACGGCAACAAGATCATCTTCGCCACGTCCTTCGGCTACATGGACGCGATGGCGGCCGCCGCGAAGAAGTATCCGGACGTCTACTTCGAGCACGCCACCGGCTACAAGAGCGCCAAGAACTACGCCAACTACTTCGGCGCGGGCGAGGACTCGATCTACCTGTCCGGCATGGCGGCGGGCGCGGCGACGAAGAAGGGCGTCATCGGCTACATCGTCCCGTTTCCGATCCCCGAGGTGATCCGGCACGCGAACGCGTTTGCGCTGGGAGCGCAGGCCGCGCACCCGGGGGCGAAGGTCAAGCTCGTCTGGACGAAGTCGTGGTTCGACCCGGCGAAGGAGAAGAAGGCGGCCGAGAGCCTCGTCGCCGCCGGCGCGGACGTGATCGGCCAGAACGTCGACAGCCCGGCGGCCGGCCAGTACGCCCAGTCGAAGGGGCTGCCGTGGGTCGGCTACGACAGCGACGCGAAGAAGTTCGCGCCGACGTCGTGGCTCACGGCGGCGGTGTACGACTGGGGCCCCTACTACCTCAAGCGCGTGAAGGCGGCGGCGAACGGCACCTGGAAGACCGGCAGCTACTACGGGAACATCGCCGACGGGCTCACGGACATCGCCCCGTTCGGCCCGAAGGTGTCGGGCGCGACGAAGGCCGCGATCGCGAAGAAGCGGGCGCAGCTGGTCAAGGGGACGTTCTACGAGTTCGAGGGGCCGATCTACGACCAGAGCGGCAAGCTGCGCGTGCCGAAGGGCAAGCGGATGACGCTCCCGCAGATCCTCTCGGTGGACTGGCTCGTCAAGGGAATCGAGGGAAGCCCCAAGGGCTAGCGCGGGAAAGCCTTCGGCTTCCACGCAAGCACGTCGACGAGGTAGGCGAGACGCGCAGTGCGGCCGCGAAGCGGACGCCTTCAGGGATCTTCACGCGACCGGGATCCGCTTCCGCGGATCCCGGTCTTGCGGGCTGACGACAGCGTGGCCGCCGTGGCCATGCGCGGGATCACGAAGCGGTTCCCGGGCGTCGTCGCGAACGACGCCGTCGACTTCGAGGCGGCCGTCGGCGAGGTGCACGCGCTGCTCGGCGAGAACGGCGCCGGGAAGAGCACGCTCTCGAACATCCTCACCGGCCTCTACCACGCCGACGAGGGGGAGCTCAGCCTCTTCGGGCGGCCCGTCGCGTTCGCGTCGCCGAAGGACGCCCTCGACGCGGGCGTCGGGATGGTGCACCAGCACTTCCGCCTCGTCGAGCCGTTCACGGTCGCCGAGAACGTCGTCCTCGGCGAGCGGGACGTCGGCGGTTCGTTTCTTCTCCGTCACGGGGTCATCGAGACGCGCGTCGAGGAGCTCGCCAAGCGCTACGGGCTCGCGGTCGACGCGCACGCACGGATCTGGCAGCTCTCGGTCGGGGAGCAGCAGCGGGTCGAGATCCTGAAGGCGCTCTACCGCGAGGCGCGCATCCTGATCCTCGACGAGCCGACCGCAGTCCTCACGCCGCAGGAGGCGGAGAGTCTGTTCGTCACGCTCCGGGCGATGGCCGCCGAGGAGCGGACGGTGATCTTCATCTCGCACAAGCTGCACGAGGTGATGGCCGTCGCCGACCGCGTGACCGTCCTCCGCGGCGGCCGGTCGATCGCGACGGTCGCCACCACGGACGTCACGCGCGAGGAGCTCGCGTCGCTGATGGTCGGGCGCCACCTCGACGTCGCACGCCACCGCGACCCCGTGGAGCTCGGTGAGGTCGTGCTCGCGGCGGAGGGCCTGAGCGCCCGCGGCGACCGCGGGGTCGACGCGTTGCGAGACGTCAGCGTCTCGGTGCGAGCGGGCGAGGTCCTGGGCGTTGCGGGGGTCGCCGGCAACGGGCAGCGCGAGCTCGCGGAGGCGCTCACCGGGATGCGGCCGCTCACCGCCGGGACGATTCGGGTCGCCGGCCAGGCGCTCCAGACTGGCGACCCGCGCGCCGCCATTCGCGCCGGGGTCGCCCACGTGCCCGAGGACCGGCTCACCACGGGGGTCGCCCCGAGCCTCAGCATCGCGTCGAACGTCGTGCTGAAGTCGTACCGGAGCAGCGAGGTCTCCCGGGGGCCGTTCCTCCTGCTCCGCCGCATCCGAGACCGCGCGCTCGACCTGATCCGCCGCTACGACGTCCGCGCGGCCGGGCCCACGGTCCCCGCGCGACAACTGTCCGGCGGCAATCTCCAGAAGGTCGTGCTCGCACGCGAGTTCTCGGGGCAGCCGAAGCTGCTGGTCGTGGCCGCGCCGACGCGAGGCCTCGACGTCGGCGCGATCGAGACCGTCCACCGGTACCTCCGCGACGCGGCGGCCGACGGCGTCGCGGTGCTCCTGATCAGCGAGGACCTCGACGAGGTGCTGGCGCTCGCCGACCGGATCGTCGTCATGTACGAGGGGGCGATCGTCGGCGAGGTCGACGCGCGGGCGGCGAGCACCGAACGGATCGGGCTCCTGATGGCGGGCGTGCGGTGACGCGGCCGACGGTGCGGATCGAGCGGCGCCTCGTCCACCGGCGATGGCTCGCGGTGGCCGTGCCCGTCGGCTCGCTCGTGGTCGCGTTCCTCACGATCGCCGTCGTCCTCGCCGCGACCGGCCACTCGCCGGGCTCGACGTTCCGGCGGCTGTTCGACGCCGCGTTCCTCGCCGACGGCGCGCTCACCAACACGTTCATCTCCGCGACTCCCCTCGCGTTCACCGGGCTTGCGGCCGCGGTGGCGTTCCGGATGCGCCTGTTCAACATCGGGGCGGAGGGGCAGCTCTACTTCGGCGCCATCGGCGCAGCCGGCATCGCGCTCCTCCTGGCGGGACAGTCGGCAGTGCTCATCGTCCCGGCGATGATCGTCGCCGGGGCGGCGTGCGGCGCCGCCTGGGGAGCGATCCCCGGCGTCCTCCGGGCCTTCGCGCACACCAACGAGATCATCACCTCGCTGATGCTCAACTACGTCGCCGCGCTGGTCCTCAACTACCTCATCTTCGACAGCCTCTCCTACTGGCGCGACACCTCGGCGACCGGGCAGCTGTTCCCGCAGGGCAAGCCGCTGCCCGACGCGGCGGCGTGGCCCACCTTCACGCTCGGGTCGGTGTCGGTGCCGTTCGGCTTCGTCGTCGCGATCCTCGTAGCGGTGGTCGTGTGGGTGCTCTACGTGCGGACGCGGTTCGGCTTCGAGGCGCAGGTGATCGGCGACTCGCCCCGGGCAGCGCGATATGCGGGCATGCGCACCAGGCGGAAGATCGTCGCCGTCCTCTGCCTGTCGGGGGCGATCGCGGGCATCGGCGGGGCGAGCCAGGTCGGGGACTTCCGTCACGTGCTCGACGCACGCGGCCTCCAACAGGCGAACTACGGGTACACCGGCATCGTCGTCGCGGCGCTCGCCCGCTACAACCCGTTCGCGGTGATCGTCGTCGCGTTCCTGCTCGGCGGTCTCGAGAACGCGGGCTACACCCTGCAGGGTGCCGACTTCCCGTCGGGCCTCGTCGGGATGATGCAGGGGATCATCCTCTTCGCGATGCTCGGCGGCGAGCTGCTCGTCCGCTATCGGATCGTGATCGAGCGTCCGAGGGCCGGCATCCGGCCGGTCGGCGAGGTGGCCGGATGAACGACGGCATCGTCGTCGTGGTGCTCGCAGCGGCCGTCGCCTACGGGACGCCCCTCCTGTTCGCGGCGCTCGGCGAGCTTCTGGCGGAGCGCTCGGGGGTGCTCAACCTCGGCGTCGAGGGGATGATGCTGATGGGCGCGGTGACCGGCTTCCTCTGCGTCCAGCACGTCGGGGGCTCTGCGGGCGTCGCGCTCCCCGTCGCGGTCGGTGCCGCCGCGCTGGCGGGCGCAGCAGCCTCGGCGATCCTCGCGTTCCTCGTGATCACCCTGCGGGCGAACCAGATCGTGTCCGGGCTGGCGCTGACGATCTTCGCCGGCGCGGCCGGGCTGTCGTCCTACATCGGCAACGACTTCGAGCTCGCCGACGACCCTGCGCGCTTCTCGTTCGCGCAGCTCCACGTCTTCGGGCTGGACGACGCCCCGGTCGTCGGCCCGATCCTCTTCAACCAGAACTGGCTCGTCTACGCGTCCTGGCTGCTCGTCGCGCTCATCGCCTTCTACCTGACCCGGACGAGGCCCGGGCTGAACGTGCGGGCGGTGGGTGAGTCGCCGGCGGCCGCCGACGCCATGGGCATCAGCGTCTCGCGGTACCGGTACCTCCACACGCTCGCCGGTGGCGCCCTCGCGGGTGTCGGAGGCGCCTGCTTCAGCCTCGCTCTGACCCCACAGTGGGTCGACGGGCTGACGGCCGGGGCGGGATGGATCGCGATCGCGCTCGTGATCTTCGCCTTCTGGCGGCCCGACCTGTGCCTCGTGGGCGCGTACGTCTTCGGCGCTCTCTCGGCGCTGCCGCTCATCCTCCAGGCCCGGGGCGTGACCATCACGCCGCAGCTCTTCCAGGCGCTCCCGTACGTCATGACGATCGTCGTGCTCGTCCTCGTCTCGACGGGGACCGCCCGCCGACGGCTCGGTGCACCCGCCGCGCTCGGCATCCCGTACGTGCGCGAGGAAGGCTGAGCCGAGCTTCGAAGCGGGGCTACGAGGTCGCGGAGCCCGTGACCGCGGCCTTGGCCGACTCGGCCATGTCGCTGCCGACGGCGTGGAGGATCTCGGGGCGGTCGAGCAGGCGGGCGCGCTGCTCGGGGCTCTCCAGCCGGTTCACGACGTAGCGGTCCTCGAGGATCTCCGACAGGGCGCGACCGCGGTCGTGCTCGCGGATGACGTACTGCGCGACCCGCTCTTCGCCGGTCGAGCGCTGGAACAGGAACGAGAAGAGGTCCTTGAGGGCCATGGGGGGATCGTATCTAGGACGAGCCGGCGCGAAGGGCGGGGTCGTCGGGCCACTCGAGGTTCGCGTCGGGGATCGGGTCGCCGTGCGGGTCGTGGGTCGGGTACCCGAGCGCCTCGTCGATCCGCGCCTCGAGCTCCTCGGAGAGCGCGTGCTCGAGCCGGTCGGCCTCGTCGTGCACCTCGTCGACGTCGATGCCGAGGGTCTCCGCGAGGTAGAGCTCGAGCAGCCGGTGGTGGCGGATCACCTCCAGCGCGACCTGCTCGCCGTCGGGTGTCAGGGTGACACCCCGATAGGGCGCGTGCTCCACGAGCGACAGTGCCGCGAGCTTCTTCACCATCGCGCTCGCGGAGGCGGGGGAGACGCCCATCTCGCGCGCGACCGCGGTCGTCGAGACGCGGTCGCCGGACGCCCCGATCTTGTAGATCTCGCGCAGGTAGTGCTGGATCGCGTCGCTGAGCGGCGTCACGCGTGCCATCCGTGCGAGTGTAGAAGAGGGCGTCGGGACAGCGGCAGCGCCCGCTCGCCGACGACGGATGGTCCGGGCGGTTCCCGCATCGGGCGCGCGACGCACACTGATACGGTCGCGCCCGAGTGGATGTCCGAGTCGGTCACAGCCCGGACCCCGACGACGCGTTCATGTACTGGGCGCTGACGACGGATCTCGTCGACACCCGTGGATTCCGCTTCGAGCAGGTGCTCGCGGACATCCAGACGCTGAACCAGTGGGCGCGCGCCGCGCGTCTCGAGGTGACGGCCATCTCGCTCGCCGCGTATCCGTTCGTCCAGGAGGACTACGCCCTGCTGCCGCACGGCGCGTCGATCGGCTCCGGCTACGGGCCGGTCGTCGTCGCGCGGTCGCCGATGGAGCTCGAGGAGCTGCGCACGCTCGAGATCGTCGTGCCGGGCGCCATGACGACCGCGTTCCTCACGCTGCGGCTCGTCCTCGGCGAGTTCGCCTACCGCGAGCTGCCCTTCGAGCAGATACCGGAAGAGGTCGCGAGCGGACGCGCGGACGCCGGGCTCCTGATCCACGAGGGTCAGCTGACGTTCCTGGAGCAGGGGCTCGTCAAGGTGGTCGATCTCGGCGAGTGGTGGCTCCTCGAGACCGGACTTCCGCTGCCGCTCGGGGTCAACGTCGCCCGACGTGACATCGAGCGCCTCGGGGAGCTCTCGGTCGTGCTCCGCGACGCCATCGACGCCGGGCTCGACCATCGGGAGGAGGCGCTGGAGTACGCCCTGCAGTTCGGCCGCGGGATCGACGCCGCGGTCGCCGACCGCTTCGTCTCGATGTACGTCAACGACCTGACGAAGGACTACGGCGACGAGGGCCGCTCCGCCGTCCAGGAGCTCCTCCGGCGCGGCGAGGAGATCGGCGCGTTCCCCGGGCAGGTCACGGTCGACTGGGTCGCCTGAGCGCGACGCTCACTCGCCGAACGGCTCCACGGCCGCCTCGGACTCCCGCGTGACGACGACCGCGACGGACGCGAGGACGATCGCGGCGCCGAGCGCGATCCGCCACGTGATGTGCTCGTCCAGGAACACCACGCCGAGGGTGATCGCGACGACCGGGTTCACATAGGCGTACGTCGACACCGTCCCGAGCGGGACGTGGTGGAGCAGCCAGACGTACGCGGTGAAGCCGATGAGCGATCCGACCAGGACGAGATACGCGAAGGCGACGAGCGACTTCGTGGCGAACTCGGTCGGGTCGGGTCGCTGGGCGAGGCCGAACGGGAGCAGGATGAGCCCGCCCAGGAGCATCTCGAACGTCGTCGCCACGAACGCGTCCTGCGGGAGGGGGATCCTGGAGGAGAGGTACGAGCCGGTCGCCCAGGCGAGCGCGGACAGACCGGTCAGCGCGATCCCCCACCACGTCGCGCCTCCCTCCGGGTGGAAGAGGAGCGCGACACCGGCGAAGCCGACCAGGACGCCCGCGATCGCGAGGGTCGGCGGGCGCTCGCCGCCGGCGAGACGCATCAGCACGACGAGCAGGGGGACCGAGGCGATGATCAGCGACGCGACCCCCGTCGGGACGGTTCGCTCGGCGACGAAGAGGATGCCGTTCGCGCCGGGCAGGAGGAGCCCGATGAGCGCGGCACAGGCGAGCTCCCTGCGGGTGATCCGAAGCGCTCCCCGCCCGCGCCGCCACGCGACCCAGGCCGCCATCAGCGCGCCCGCGATCACGAACCGCGACGAGACCGCGAAGAAGGCGGGGATCGTGTCTCCCGCGACCTTGATCCCGAGGTAGGTCGAGCCCCAGATCAGGTAGACGGCCCAGAGGGCCGCCCACGCCCTGGGCGTCACCGCCGGAGCGTGAGCGCCGCGCCCGCCGCGAGCAGCGCGAGCCCGAGGGCGCGCGGCCAGCCGAGCGCGATGCGCTCGAAGCCGAACAGGCCGAACCGGTCGATCGCCGCCCCCGCGGCGAGCTGCCCCGCGACGAGCAGCGCGATCGTCGCGGTCGTGCCGATGCGCGGCGACACGAGCGTGATCGTGAAGACGATGAACGTCCCGAGCAGGGCTCCCAGCCAGAGCCACTTCGGCGCCGACCACGCCGCGCCGAGGTTCCCGAATCCCCGGCGGGCGACGAGCAGCGCGGCGAGCGCGATCACGACCGAGAGGAGGAACGCCCACGCGAGGGCCTCGAGCGAGCCGACCCGCTCGCCGAAGCGGCCCATCACCGCTGCCTGGACCGATCCCGCCAGGCCCGCTGCGAGTGCGAGCGCCGCGGCCAGTCCGGTTCCTCCGCTCATCCGGAGACGACGCTATACCCTCACAGCTCTGCCGAGCCGAAGGAGTCGACCGTGATCCGAGTGTCCGCCGTGAGCGCAGCGCCTCGCGCCCGGGTCGCCGGGAGGCCGTAGTGGCGGAGCCCGCGTACCCGCGTCCGGTCGATCCGTCCGAGCTCGGCTTCGAGGCGATCGTCTACGAGAAGGCTCCGCCGCGGGCGACGATCCGCCTGAACCGGCCGGACGTCCTCAACGCCTTCGACTTCCAGATGCTGCGGGAGATCGCCCGCGCCTGCGAGGACGCGTCGTGGGACGACGACATCCGGGTCGTCGTGGTCACCGGCGAGGGCCGGGCGTTCTGCGTCGGAGCCGACCTGCGCTCCTGGGAGGACACGCTCGTCGGGCGCCCGCAGGAGTACTGGAAGTGGTTCGGCGCGTTCAAGGACATGCACGACCGGCTACGCGAGCTGGGAAAGCCGACCATCGCCCGCGTCAACGGGATCGCGGTCGGCGGCGGCAACGAGCTCCAGATGGCCTGCGACCTCTCCGTGATGGTCGACGACGCCTTCATCCGCCACGTCGGCCTCGAGCACGGGTCGGTGCCCGCCGGCGGCGCCACGCAGTGGCTCCAGCTGATGGTCGGCGACCGCCGCGCCCGCGAGATCATCCTGCTCTGCGACGAGATCGCCGCGCCGCAGGCGGCCGAGTGGGGACTCGTCAACCGCGCGGTCCCCCGGGACGAGCTCGACGTCGTCGTCGACGGCTGGGTCGACAGCCTCGCCCGCAAGCTGCCGCAGACGACGCGCTACGCGAAGCAGCAGCTCAACGTCTGGCGCGACATGGCCTGGCACCAGACCGTCGGCCACGCGCGCGACTGGCTCGCGCTCTCGATGCTGGGCGACGAGGCGCAGGGCGCGATCAAGGCGTTTCTGGACTCGCGGCGGAAGCCGGACTGACCAGGGCCGGTGTCCGACTTCAGTCGGACACCTCCTCTCCAGCCCCGGGCGATAGGCTCCGCCCGATGGCCGACGAGGTGCTCACGAGCCGCGACGACGCGGTCCTGACGATCACGTTCAACCGCCCGGAGGTCTACAACGCGTTCAACCGCGAGCTGCACGCGGCTCTCCACGATGCGCTCGAGGCGGCGGAGGACCCGGCGGTGCGGTGCGTCGTGGTCACCGGTGCCGGGAAGGGATTCTGCGCGGGTCAGGACCTCAAGGAGTTCGGCGCGGTCTCCGCGTCGATCGGCGATGCGCTCGAGACGACCTACCACCCGAACGTCCGGCTCGTCCGCTCGCTCGCGAAGCCGGTGATCGCGGCGGTGAACGGCCCCGCCGCCGGTGCCGGGCTGTCGTTCGCCTGTGCCTGCGACCTCCGTGTCGCGGCCGAGTCGGCGACGTTCGTCCCCGGGTTCGTCGGAATCGGGCTCGTGCCCGACGCGGGCGGCACCTGGTTCGTGCACCGGCTCCTCGGGTTTGCTCGCGCGTTCGAGTGGATGGGCTCCAACCGGCGGCTCTCCGCCGCCGAGGCGCTCGAGTGGGGGCTCGTCTCGGACGTGATCCCCGACGAGGCGTTCGCGTCGAGGGTCGCGGAGATCGCCGCGGAATGGGCGTCGCGACCCACGCAGGCGCTCGGCCGCACGAAGCAGCTGTTCGAGCACGCGACCACCGCGAGCCTCGAGGACCAGCTCGCCCTCGAGGCGGAGCTGCAGCAGGCGTCGGTGGGCACCGCGGACTTCGCGGAAGGGGTCAGCGCGTTCCTGGAGAAGCGCACACCGAGGTTCACCGGCACCTGACCCGAAACGGAGGCTCCCCGTGTCCGAGACCCTCCCTGCGCTCGACGCGCCGCGGCCGCACCCGATCCGCCTCGCCGTCACGGACGACCTGCGGCGGAGCCGGCTCACCGTCTTCTTCCGGCTCCTCCTCGCGATCCCGCACCTCATCTGGCTCACGCTCTGGAGCTTCGCCGCCTGGATCGCAGTCGTCGTCGCGTGGATCGTCGGACTCGTCGCCGGACGGGTCCCCGACGGGCTCCACGGCTTCCTGGCCGGCTACACCCGCTACTACACCCATCTCTCCGCGTACCTCTGGATCGCCGCCGACCCCTTCCCGGGCTTCACCGGAGCGCCGGGCTACCCCGTCGACGTCGAGATCGCCCCGGCCGCTCCCCAGAGCCGGCTCACCATCCTCTTCCGACTGGTGCTCGCCATCCCGGCGGCGATCGTGATGAGCGTGCTCCAGAACGTCGCGTGGATCGTCGCGTTCCTCGCGTGGTTCTACGCGCTGTTCACGGGCCGCATGAGCCAGGGGATGCGCGACCTCCAGGCGTACTGCCTTCGCTACCAGGCACAGACGCTACGGCTACCTGCTGCTGCTCACGCAGCGGTACCCGAGCTTCTCGGACGAGTGAGCGCGCTCCGCGTCTCGGCCGTCGACTACCACACGGGCGGCGAGCCGTTTCGCATCGTCACGGGCGGCGTGCCGCCCCTCGAGGGCGGGACGATCCTCGAGCGGCGCCGCTTCGCGCGCGACCGGCTCGATCGGTTCCGGCGCCTCCTGGTCTTCGAGCCGCGCGGCCACGCCGACATGTACGGCTGCCACGTCGTGCCGCCGAACGACGACGGCGCCGATCTCGGCGTCGTGTTCTTCCACAACGAGGGGTACTCGACCGCGTGCGGGCACGGGACGATCGCGCTCGTCACGTGGGCGCTCGACGAGGGCGTCGTGGAGCGCCGCGAGGGCGAGAACCGCGTCGTCGTCGACGTCCCTTCGGGGCGCCTCCAGACGTGGGCGAGGGTCGAGGACGGCCGGGTGCGCTCGGTGCGGTTCCGGAACGTCCCGTCGTTCGTCTGGCGGGAGGGGATCGAGGCGGCGGGCCGCGTCGTCGACGTCGCCTACGGCGGGGCGTTCTACGCGAGCCTCGAGGAACGGGTCGCGCCCGGCGAGCTGCCGCGCCTGATCGCACTCGGGCGGGAGCTCAAGGCCGCGATCGAGGCCGCGCACGACGTCGTCCACCCGCTCGAGCCCGAGCTCCGGGACGTGTACGGCGTGATCTTCTGGCAGGACGAGGGAGACGGGCCGCTGACGCAGCGGAACGTGACGGTGTTCGCCGACGGCGAGGTCGACCGCTCGCCGTGCGGCTCGGGGACGTCCGCCCGGCTCGCGCTGCTCGACGCGCAGGGCCACCTGCCGCGCGGAGCCGAGCTCCGCCACCTCTCCGTCGTCGGCTCCGAGTTCACGGGCCGGGTCGTCGGCGACGCCGACGTCGCGGGCCGACCCGCCGTGGTCACCGAGGTCGAGGGCTCGGCCTACCGGACCGGTCGATCCGAGTTCGAGCTCGACCCGGACGACACGCTCGGCGAGGGGTTCCTGCTGCGGTGATCAGGGCACGTCCATGCGGGCGAGCTTCCGCACGGTGAGCAGCGTGAACGCGGTCACGACCAGGACGGTCGCGACGATCGCCGCTCCCGCGCCGAGCGGGTTGTCGATCGTTCGAAGCCGGTCACCGTCCAGCGCGTGGATCAACGAGAGCGTGTAGCGGCGGACGCTGAGGAAGCGGATGCCGTCGAGATAGGCGGCCAGCGTGGCCTCCCACACGAACACGTAGACGAGGCCGATCAGGAGGGCGTGCCGGGTCGCCAGCCCCGCCCACGTGAAGATCGCCGCGTACAGGGCGGCGCCCACGAGCAACCCGGCTCCCGTCGCCAGCGCACCCCCGAGCGCGCCGTCCTCGATGAGCGCGACCGCCACGAGCCCGCTCGCCGCCACGGGGACTCCGCCCACGACGAGCGCCGCTGCGAGCTTCGGCACGACGATCCGCCAGCGCGCGATCGGCTTGAGCGTCAGGTATCCGAGCGTCCGGTCGACGAGCTCGTTCCCGAACGCCGACGTGGCGAACAGGAGCATGACGAGCGGCAGGATCCCGGAGGCGACGAGCTTCGACGTGACGTTGTCGGCGAAGCGGGCGCTCGTCGTGGTCGTGTCGCCGACGTGGAACAGGACGCCGGCCAGGACCGGGAGGGAGACGAGCGCGAGCACGAGCCACAGCCGGCGGCTGCCGGCCAGCTGGCGGACGGTCAGGACGAAGATCGCGGCCACGTCGGCGCTACCCCTTCGCCAGGTACTCGAAGACGCTCTCGAGCGAGTCGTCGAGCGGCTCGACCCGCGAGAGCCTGATGCCCCGGTCGCGGGCGACGCTCGGCAGCGACCGCTGGAGCGACGCGACGTCCCGGCTCCGCACGCGCAGGCCGCCGTCGCCGGTGACCTCGACCGACTCGACCGCCTCGACCTCCAGCAGCCCCGCCGCGAGCGCCCGCGCGTCGGCGCAGTCGATGCGGACCACGAACGGCCGGTCGTTCAGCTGCTGGCGGATGGCGCGGTAGTCGCCGCTCGCGGCCAGCTTGCCGCTGACCATGAGATGGATCCGGTCCGCGAGCTCGTCGACCTCCTCGAGGATGTGGGACGACACGAGGATCGTCCGTCCCTCCGCCCCGAGGCGGCGAATCACGTCGCGCAGGTGGAGGCGCTGCGCGGGATCCGTCCCGGAGAGCGGCTCGTCGAGCACGAGCAGCGGTGGGTCGTGCACGAGGGTCGCCGCGAGCCGCATCCGCTGGCGCATGCCGCGGGAGTAGTCGCGCAGGCGCCGGTCGGCGGACTCGACGAGCCCCACCGTCTCGATCGAGCGCCGGACCGCGCCCTCGACGTCGTCCACGCCCTGCAGGCGCGCATTCAGCTCGACGAACCGGCGGCCGCTCAAGAAGTCGTAGACCTCCTCGTGCTCGGGCATGTAGCCGATCCGCCGATACACGCCAGGGTTGTCCCGTACCGACTCGCCGAAGACCCGCACCGTGCCCTGCGAAGGCTGCGTCAGGCCGCCGATCGCGCGGAGCAGCGTCGTCTTGCCGGCACCGTTGGGGCCAAGGAGCGCCGTGACCCCGGGCTCGACCACGAGCGATACGTCGCTCACCGCGACGACGCCCGCAAACCACTTCGACAGGCCGTCGACGACGATCGTGGACGACGTCTCGTGGCTCGTCATCCGCGCAGGAGCCTCGTCGTCCGGCGCATCAGCAAGGCGGCGAGCGCGACGGTGAGCCCGACGAGCCAGAGCAGCGACACGTACCCGGGCAGCGGCCGCTCGACGTCGTCGCCGAAGATCCAGTGGACGGCGTCGGTGAGCGCCTGTGGGATGCTCGCGAGCGAGAGCGCGTCCGACACCGAGCCGGTGAAGTTGTCCTCCGCGATCCCCCCGATCGCGGAGCCGATGAACAGCACGGCCAGGATCGCGACCGACGCGTACGCGCGTCGCGTGGCGAACGACGAGACGAAGAGCGCGAGGGTCGTCAGCACGGCCGCGACCGTCGCTCCCGCGGCGAGGAATCGCGGGACGACGTCCCAGTTGTCGACCAGGAACGACCCCGGCTGCTCGGCGTCGAGCACGTTCCACGCGAAGAGGATCGCCTCGGGCAGCCAGGCGGCCGCCAGCGCCACCGTGAGGAACGCGGCCCACCGGGCGCCGACGTAGTCGAGAGGGGTGATCGGCCGAGCGGCGTAGAGCGTGAGCACGCGGTCCCTGCGGTCGGGGCAGACGAGAAGCGGGGCGACGACGGCCGCGAAGAGGCCGAGGGGCACCATTGCCCAGTCGTAGTAGTCCCCGTACGACGGAAGCTCGAAGTCGTCCGGATTCTGCGGAACGCCGACGAAGGCCGAGACGACGACCAGGATCATGATCGGGACGAGGGCGAGGCCCAGCAGGAGCCACGGCGCGATCTTCGCTCCGACGCCACGCCCGAGCCCGAGCGAGATCCGGATCCCGTCCGACCAGATCGCCCGCCGCCGGTCCCAGCGACCGGTCCGCTCCCCCTCGTATCTCTGGTAGCCGAGGTCGAAGACCTCGGCGTGCCTGCTCGTCACGTCGCGTCCGCCTCCTCGTCCGGGGCGTCCGGCTCCGAGACGAAGACGTCCGCGAGCGAGTGTCGCGCCGGGGCGAGCCGGTACAGGAGAGCGCCGGAGTCGACGATCACGTCGCGGAGCGTGTCGTAGTCGGCGCCCGACACGCTCTCGAGCGTGAGGCGGCTCCCGTCGACCAGCGGCTCGAGGCCGCGCCGGCGAAGCCCGTCCGCGACGGCACCGACGCCCTCGAGGAGCTCCACCTCGAGCGTCTCCGTCTCCTCCGTGAACCCCGACACCGGCCCGGCACGGAGCAGTCGCCCGGCGTCGAGCACCACGACGGAGTCGCACACGCGCTCGACGTCGCCCATGAGGTGCGTGGAGATGACGATGCTGATCCCGAACTCCGAGCCGACCCGCCGGACGAGATCGAGCATCTCGCGCCGGCCGAGGGGGTCGAGGCCCGCGGTCGGCTCGTCGAGGAACGCCACCACGGGGTCGTGGACGAGCGCCTGCGCGAGCTTCACCCGCTGCTTCATCCCGGTCGAGTACGTCCCCATCGCGCGGTAGCGCTCCTCGAACAGGCCGACGTGCCGGAGCACGTCGGAGGCGCGCAGGCGCGCGGCCGTCGGCGGCAGGCCGCTGATCCGCGCCATGTACGCGAGGAACTCCGCCGCCGAGACGTTTCGCGGCAGGCAGTCGTGCTCCGGCGCGTAGCCGACCCGCGTCCGATACTCGGGGGACGTGCGCGGGTCGACTCCGAGCACCTCCGCCGTCCCCCGGTCCGGGTCGAGCAGCCCGAGGAAGAGCTTGAGGGACGTGCTCTTGCCGGCACCGTTCGATCCGAGCAGGCCGGTGATGCCCTCGTCGATGTCGAAGCTGACGGCGTCGAGCGCCCTCACCTGGCCGAAGGTCTTCGTGAGGTCTCGTGCCTGCAGGAGGGCCATCGCCCCGGGGAGGCTATCCGGGCGGGGCCTGCGGCCCTAGCCCGCGCTCTCCGTGAGGAGCCCCAGGACCTCGTCGTCCTCCGGGAAGCGGCCCTCGCGCTGCTTCGAGAACACGATCGCCCCGTCGGCGACGACGTCGTACTGGCTCCGGTCCCCCTCGATTGCGGCTGCGTCGTGCCCGGCGGCCTTCAACACGGCCGCGAGACTCGCGGCCCGTTGGTCGTAGCCGTTTCAGACGGGGCAGTAGAAGATCTCGACGCGCATGTCGGCAGGCTACTACCCGAGCCGTGGCCGGTGGCGGTCGACGATGGCCACCGCGTCCACGCCCGGCGGCAGCGTGCCGTAGGCCCGGCCGCCTTCGCCGCCGAGCCGCGCCGCGCAGAAGGCGTCGGCGACCGCCGCCGGGGCGTGACGCACGAGCAGCGAGCCCTGGAGGCAGAGCGCCATGCGCTCGACGAGCCGTCGCGCGCGCAGCTCCGCCTCCTCGGTGTCCGCGAGCTCCGCGTCGAGCCGCTCGATCGCGGCGTCGAGATGCGGGCTCCCGCCCCACGCGAGGACGAGCTCGGCACGGAACGCCTCGAGGCTCTCGGGCTCCCTCCCGAGCGCCCGGAGGACGTCGAGGCAGTTGACGTTCCCCGAGCCCTCCCAGACGGAGTTCACCGGGCTCTCGCGGTAGAGCCGCGGCAGGCCGGACTCCTCGACGTAGCCGTTGCCGCCGAGGCATTCCAGCGCCTCGGCCACGAGTGGCGGCGTCGCCTTGCAGACCCAGTACTTCGCCACCGCGGTCGCGAGGCGCCGAAACGCGTGGTCGCCCTCGTCGAAGGCCCGCGCCAGGCGGAGGGCCGTCGCGGTCGCGGCCTCCGCGTCGAGGCACAGGTCGGCGAGCACGTTCTGCATGAGCGGCTGGTCGACCAGCCGCCGCCCGAACGCCGCCCGGTTGGCCGCATGGTGCGTCGCCTCCGCCACCGCGCGGCGCATGCAGCGCCGTCGAGCCGAGGACGCAGTCGAGCCGCGTGTGGACGACCATCTCGATGATCGTCGCGACGCCGCGTCCCTCGTCGCCGACCCGGTGCGCGACCGCCTCTTCGAGCCGGATCTCGGCGGAGGCGTTCGACCGGTTGCCGAGCTTGTCCTTGAGCCGGTCGATCCTGAAGCCGTTCCGCGTCCCGTCCTCGAGCACGCGCGGCAGGAGGAAGCACGTCAGCCCGTCGGGAGCCTGCGCGAGCACCAGGAACGCATCGCTCGTCGGCGCCGAGCAGAACCACTTCTCGCCGGTGAGCAGGTAGTCGTCACCCGTCGGCTCGGCCCGGGTCTCGTTGGCGCGCACGTCGGAGCCGCCCTGCCGCTCGGTCATCGCCATCCCACAGAGCGCGCCGCGCTTGGCGGCGGGCGGGCGCAGGCCGGGGTCGTACTCGATCGAGGTGAGGGCCGGCTCCCACCCGGCGGCCAGGTCGGGCGCTCCGCCACGCAGGGCGGGCACCGACGCGAAGGTCATCGAGAGCGGGCATCCGACGCCCGCCTCGGCGTACGCGAGCGTCATGAAGAGCGTGGCGCGCACGACATGCGCGCCGCTTCCGGGCTCGCGCCACGGGAGCGCGTGCAGCCCGTGCTCCACGCCGAGGCCGAGGAGCCGGTGCCAGGCGGGATGGAACTCGACCTCGTCGATCCGCTCGCCGAAGCGGTCGTGCGTCCGCAGGACCGGCGGGTGCTCGTTGGCGAGCCGTCCCAGCTCGAGCGGCTCGCCGCCGCAGAGGCGGCCGAACGCCGCGCAGCGCTCTTCCGAGGCGCCGCCGCCCTCGCGCCGGAGCGCCTCCACCAGGGGCTGGTTCTCCGAGAACAGGTCGTAGCCCTCGAGCGGCGGCGGCTGGTTTGCTGCGCGGAGGCCGGTCGTGGCCATCAGATCGTCTTGAACTGCTCGAACGGCTGGCGGCAGGCGTTGCAGTAGCGGAGCGAGCGGCACGGGGTGGGGCCGAAGACGTTCTCGAGCTTCGTGTCCGTCGAGCCGCACCACGGGCAGCAGAACGGGCCGCGCTCGAGCTGGATCAGCGTCGGCGTCCCGGCGCTCCGCGGAGCCGGCGGCGCGAACCCCGCGGCGCGGAGCTTCTCCCGGCCATCGGGCGTGATCCGGTCGGTCGTCCACGAGTCGTCGAGGACGACCCTGACCTCCGGCTCCGCGCCGAGGCTGCGGATCGCCTCCTCCATCCCCCGGCACATCGTCTCGAGCGCCGGACAGCCCATGAAGGTCGGCGTGAAGTCCACGTGGACGCGGTCCGCCTCGACCCGGACGTCCTGGACGACGCCGAGGTCGACGATGGAGATCACGGGGATCTCCGGGTCGGGGATCCCGCGGAGCGCGTCCCACACCGCGGCGGTGGTCGGAGGAGCTTGTGTTGACTCAACACAAGCTTCCTCACCCGGACGGCTCACCAGCGCGCTCCCGACGGCGCGGAGCGGCGGACCACCGTCATCTCCTCGAGCAGGTCGGCGAGCTCGGCCTCGTGCCTGCCGCGGGTCACCGGCTCGGACTCGGGCATCGCGCGCTCGAGCTTCGCCTCGACGCGCTCGATCAGCGCGGGGCGCAACTCCTCGTCGAGGACGCCGAGCGCGTACGGCCACAGCTCGTCGAGGGCCTCGTCGAGACGCGCGCGGCCGTCCTCGGAGCCGAGGAGCCGGTCGACCCACATCTCCGCGTGGATGCGGTGGTAGACCTCCTCGCGCTCGATCTTCGCGGCGATGCCCGCGAGCTCGGGATCGTCCGATCCCTTCAGTGCCTCGATTCGGATCGCGTCGGCCGTCTCGTAGAGCCAGTGTCGCGCGATCGTCCGCGCCCACTCGAGCCGCCGGAGCTCGACGAGCGGAGCGGAGCGGTACTCGTCGAGCGGCCGGTCGAAGGCGAGCGCGTCGGCGTCCGTGCCGAGCTCGCGTGCGGCGAGCTCGTACAGCGCCCGCGCATGCCCGATCTCGTTCTGCGCGATCGACGAGAACGCGACGTCCTCCTCGAGGAACGGCGCGATCCCGGTCCACTCGGAGTTCCGCCAGCCCAGGATCAGCTCGTCGTCGGCGCGGGGAGAAGAAGCTCGATCAGCGTTGTGATGCGTCCGTCATGCGGTTTCTAGTCTCCACGCGCAGCGCGGAACCAGCTCCCGCGCTCTCGCGCTTCGCGCAACTGCTCCTTCAATCTGTACCCGTCGACGCGCCGGTACTTGAGGTCGAACTCGTCGACGAACTCGCCGATCTCCCTGACCTCCTCCCGCGGGACGAGCCAGAGCGCGTCCGACTCCCCGCGCCGTCCGTACTGCTCGCGGGCGTAGATCTCCGCGAAGCGCTCGTCCGGCGCGACGACGGAGCCGGCGTGCTGCATCGCGGCGCCGGAGCGCTCGCGCCGGAACACCTCGAAGACGTGCGTCACGCCGCCTCGGCGAGCACCGCGCGCGAGACCCAGTCCACCTCCGCGCGCGAGAGCCTCCGGAAGGCGAGCCGCTCCGCGGAGGCGGGCCCGTTCCCGGAGACGACCGCCATGAGCTTCTCCCAGTCCGGCTCGGTGTACGTCCACGTGCCGTCGTCGCCTCGGGCGAGCTTCGGATCGGGGAGCGTCAGCCCGAGCTCCCACACCTGCGGCACGTACCCCTCGAGGAACTGCTGGCGGGCCTCCTCGTTCGCCTGGCTCTTGATCCGCCAGCGCACCATCGGGTCCTCGTCGGCCGGGATCGGGTTGCCGTGGAACATCATCAGCGGCTCCCACCAGCGGTCGAGCGCCTCCTGCACGAGCCCTCGCTGCGCGTCGGTGCCGGTCACCAGCGTGAGCACCACGTCCCGGCCGTGGAGGATGTGGAACGACTCCTCCCAGCAGATCTTCCGCATGATCCGGGCATACGGCGCGTACGAGCACTTGAGGAGCGCCTTCTGCGAGATGATCGCCGCCGCGTCGACGAGCCACGCGATCACGCCGACGTCGCCCCAGGTGCGCGTGGGGTAGTGGAAGACGTTGTGGAACTTCGAGCGGCCGGCGATGAGGTCGTCGAGGCAGGCGTCGCGCGGCTTCCCGAGGTCCTCGACCACGCGGTACAGGAGCTGCGCGTGGCCGACCTCGTCCTGGATCTTGGCCGTGAGGGCGAGCTTCCGCTGGAGCGTGGGGGCCCGCAGGATCCAGTCGCGCTCGGGCAGGACGCCCATCAGCTCCGAGTTCGCGTGCATCTCGACGAACTTGACGAGACGCTTGCGGTACTCGTCCGGCATCCAGTCGCCGGCCTCGACGAGGCCGCCGGACTGGACGTGCGCGAGGAACTCCGCGGTGCGGGCGTCCACGCTGCGATGCTACCGAACGATCGGTAGGATCGTCCACATGGCCACGAGGCGCGAGGAGCTCGTCTCCGTCGCCGCCCGGCTGTTTGCGGAGCGGGGCTACCACGGCACGTCGATGGCCGACCTCGCGGAGGCGATGGGCGTGCAGAAGGGCTCCCTCTACTCGCTCACCGGGTCGAAGCAGGAGCTTCTCGTCACCGTCACGCGGGAGGGGGCGAGGGCGTTCCACGCTGCGCTCGACGCCGTGCCGGAGGACGCCGACCCGCTCGAGCGGATCCGCGGCGCCCTGCGAAGCCATCTCGCGGTCGTCGCCGGTCAGGTGGACGCCGCCACCGTGTTCACGCGTGAGTGGCGGTTCCTCGACGAGCCCGAGCGAGCGGCGTTCCGCGCCGAGCGGCGCCGCTACGAGGAACGCTGGCGCGACCTCCTCCGCGACGCGGCCGACCGGGGGTCGCTCCGCTCCGACCTCGACGTCGAGGCTGCCGTGCTGCTCGTCCTCTCGGCCGCGAACTGGGCCTACACGTGGATCCGTCCCGGGACGGACACCGACGCGCTCGCGGACCGGTTCTTCGCGACTCTCCTCGACGGGGTGCGGGGGTACGCGACGCGCCCGGCGTAGGGTTCCGCGCGTGGGCTCACTGCTGATCGTCAATCCGCACGCGAGCGCCGTCTCCGACGCGCTCGTCGACCGGGTCGTGGCCGAGCTGCCGGCGGAGCTCGAGGTCGTCCGGACCCGGGGGCCCGGCCAGGCGACGGAGATCGCGCGGGAGCACGAGCGCTCCGTCGAAGCGATCTACGTCCTCTCGGGCGACGGCACGTACAACGAGGTGCTGAACGGCGTGACCGGCGACGTGCCGCTCGGGTTCCTTCCCGGCGGCGGGACGAGCGTCCTGCCACGGGCCCTTGGGCTGGGCCGTGACCCGGTGGCCGCGGCACGGCGGCTGACGCACGCGGGGAGGCGGCCGATCGGGCTGGGCCGGGTCAACGGACGGCGCTTCTCGTTCAACGCGGGCGTGGGGTTCGACGCCGACCTCGTGCGTCGCATCGACGCGAAGGGCCGCAGCGCCGACGGGCGTCGCCCGGGCGACGTGGCGTTCGTGCGTGCGGCGGTGGCGCTCGTCGCCTCCCGTCGCGGGCGCTTTCCCCCGGCGCTCGAGATCGACGGTGTCGGTCGCGCGGCGTTCGTGCTCGTCGCGAACTGCGACCCGTACACGTATGCGGGGCGAGTGCCGGTCCGCGTCTCCCGGGGAGCTTCGTTCGATCTCGGCCTCGATCTCGTCGCGCCCGTCTCCGTCCGGGCACGCGACATTCCTCGACTGCTGCTCACGCTGGCTCGCGGTGCGGACTCCCGCGCGGGCCTGACCGTCCTCCACGACGTCGACCGGATCGTCGTGCGCTGCGATCGGCCCATGGCGCTGCAGGTGGACGGCGAGGACCTCGGCGACGTGGACGAGGCGGTGTTCGAGGCGGAGCCCCGGGCGGTCACGGCTCTCGTCCCCGGCTGATCCAGCCTGCTGCGGGCCGCGCTGCGCACGCTGCGCAGAACCTCGACCGCCCCGCGCCCGGCGCGACGCCGGCCGCGGAGCCCCCGGGTCAGCCCACGCGGCCGGTGCGCACGGCGAAGAGGTCCGACCAGCGGCGGCCGATGCCCTTTGCGAACTGCGTCTCGAGCATGCGGAAGTGCTCGTCGAGCACCTCTTCCAGTGTGCTCTCGTCGTGGCGTCGCATGGCGACGATCTGGCGGCGGTGGACGTCGAGGGTCTTGCGGTCCTGGGCCCCGCCGCCGGAGTACGCGTCCCGGATCGGGGCGAGGCCTCGGCCGACACCGCGCATCGCGGCCTGGATCGTCTCGTTGCGGCAGCTCCGGACGAGCGCGCGGTGGAACATCGCGTCGGCTCGCATCACGCTCGGCCGCTCGCCGAGGTGCCGCTCGAGGAGGTCGACGGTTCGCTCGAGCTCGACGAGGTCGGCGGGGGTCGCGGTGCGCATCGCCTCGTGCGCCACCGCCCGCTCGAGCACGCGGCGCGCCCGCAGCACGTCGACGGCGGCCTCCTCCTCGAGCTTCACCGCCGTGAAGATGGCCACGGACGGGACGAGGTCCGTGACAACGAAGATCCCTCCCGACTTCCCGCGACGCACCTGGACGAGCCCGGAGAGCTCGAGCACCCGGAGCGCCTGGCGCAAGGTGGGCTTGGAGATGCCGAGCTGCTCCGCGAGCGCGCCCTCGTTCGGGAGCCGGTCGCCGGTGCGCAGCCCCGCCCGCTCGATCGCCTCGGTGAGGTGCTCGATCGCCGCCTCGAAGGTCCGCGTGGCGCGCACCGGCTCGATCGCGAACGTCCGTGGGCGTGGCACGCGCGCAGTCTCGCAGGGTTCGCGCCGTCGTGGTTGAGCAAATCGGTGTCAGACACCGATTCCTGTCAAGGGGAAACCGTGCCGAATCAGTGCCAGTCTTCCCACAGGCGAAAGGTGCTGCGCTCCACGGCACAGGCAATGCGTGACTCGACCTCGGCGACATGTCCGAAATCGACGACTTGACAGCCTCCGGTGTCTGACACCGCTTGACAGAAAAAGGGAAACGCTGTTTCACTTCGGGAGTGAACGTCGTCGAGCAGGATCTGCGTCGTGTGATCGGGCATGAGGGCGAGCCCGATCGACGCGTCGAGGGCCTCGACGACGATGCGCTCCTCGCGCTTCACCGCTCGATCGTCCTCCTGCGGACCTACGACGAGCGCTCGGTCGTCTATCACCGCCAGGGCCGCATCGGGACCTACGCGATATTCCACGGGCACGAGGCCATCCAGGCCGGTGCCGTCCACGCGCTCGAGGAGCGCGACTGGATCTTCCCGAGCTACCGCGAGTCCGCGATCGGCCTGCTCCGCGGCCTGCCGCCCTCGACCGTCCTGCAGTGGTGGCGCGGACACCCGTCGGGCTGGTGGAGCCCGGCCGACCTGAACGTCGCGTCGATCTGCGTTCCCATCGCCACCCACGTCCCGCACGCGGCCGGTCTCGCGTGGGGCCTCAAGCTGAAGGGAACCGACGCGGCCGCGGTCGTCTTCTTCGGCGACGGCGCGACCTCGGAGGGCGCGTTCCACGAGGGCGCCAACCTCGCGGGCGTCCTCAGGGCGCCGCTCGTGCTCCTGTGCAACAACAACCAGTGGGCGATCTCGACCCCACTGAGCGCGCAGACCGCCGCCGTGCGGCTGGCCGACAAGGCGGCCGGCTACGGGATGCCCGGGATCCGGGTCGACGGGCACGACGTCCTGGCCGTCTACGAGGCCGTGCGAGAGGGCGTCGCCCGGGCTCGCGCGGGCGAGGGGCCGACCTTCGTGGAGGCGGTGACGTATCGCTCCGCTCCCCACGCGACGGCGGACGACCCGAGCCTGTACGTCGACCCCGACCGCGTCGCGGCCGAGCGCGAGCGCGACTGCCTCGCCGTGTACGAGGGATACCTCACCCGGCTCGGGCTGCTCGACGAGGGCCGCGCAGCGGCGGTCCGGGAAGAGGCGCTGGCCGCGATGCGTGCGGCGATCCAGGAGGCCGAGGCCGAGGAACCGGGCGACGCGTCGCTCGTCTTCGCCCACGCCTACGCCGATCCGCCGGCATCGCTGGCGCGCGACCTCGACGAGCTGCGGCGGGTGCACGGGTGACCGCGACGGCCTTGGCGACCCGCGAGCTCCTCCTCGTGGAGGCCGTCAACGACGCATTGCACGTCGAGCTCGCACGTGACGAGTCGGTGATGGTGCTCGGCGAGGACGTCGGTCGGCTGGGCGGGGTGTTCAGGGCGACGACCGGCCTGCGCGACCGCTTCGGGCCCGAGCGCTGCGTGGACACGCCGCTCTCCGAGGCAGGGATCCTCGGCGCGTCCGTCGGGCTGTGCATGGCCGGTTGGCGCCCGGTCGTCGAGATGCAGTACGACGCGTTCTCCTACCCCTGCCTCGACCAGCTCATCACGCACGTCGGGCGCTATCGCTGGCGGACGGGCGGGAAGATGGGCTTCCCCCTCGTCGTGCGCATGCCGTACGGCGGAGGCGTGCGCGCGCCCGAGCTGCACGACGACTCGCCCGAGACCTTCTACGTGCACACACCGGGTGTGAAGGTCGCCGTCCCGGCCACGCCGGCGGACGCGAAGGGCCTCCTGGCGGCCGCGATCCGCGACCCCGACCCGGTCGTCGTGCTCGAGCCGAAGCTCGTCTATCGCACGGCCCGCGGCCCGGTGCCGGAGGGCGAGCACGTCGTCGAGCTCGGACGCGCGCGCGTGGCCCGGACCGGCAGTGACGTGACGCTCGTGGCCTGGGGCGCGATGGTCGCCGTCTGCGAGCGCGCGGCGGAGGCGCTCGCGGGCACGGCCTCGGTCGAGGTGCTCGACCTCCGCACCCTGAAGCCGCTGGACGAGGAGTCGCTCCTCGCCTCCGTGCGGAGAACGGGGAAGTGCGTCGTCGTCCAGGAGGCGCCGCGCACGTGCGGGTTCGCGTCCGAGGTCGCCGCGCTCCTCGCCGAGCGCGCGATCCTCGACCTCCACGCCCCGGTGCTCCGCGTGACCGGCTACGACGTCCCGTATCCGTACTGGCAGCTCGAGGACTGGTACATGCCCTCGGTCGCGCGGGTCACGGACGCCGTCCGCCGCGTGCTCGCGTTCTAGCTCGGCTGGCTTCTACCGCTCGACCGCGGCGACGATGCGGACGTGGCCGAGACCTGCACGCCGGCACACCTCCCCAACGACGTCCGACGATGCGGCCTCGACGAGATGGAAGCAGGTCTCGTCGTCGGCCAGGAACGTCGTGCGGACATGGCGGATCGGCGTGCCTCTCTGCGAGAGCTCGGCGGCAGCTCTTTGGACACGTCGCGCCTGGGCGTCCGCGACTCGCACGCGAGCGCGGGGCACATAGACCTCGACGAGATAGCTCCTCATCCGACCTCCTGACGGAGGGTGGACGCCGTCCACCCTCCGTCTCGTCCCCCCGGCCGCGCCGATGTCGGTCAGGTCTTGGTCCGGTGGAAGTAGCGCTTGGCGATGTCCTTGGCGATGCGCGGGAAGTACTTCGCCGTCTCGGTCATGGTGGTGCGGTAGTGAAGCCCGCCCCAGACGCGGGCGTTCTCGACGTCGGTCACGAGCTGACCGAGCTGTGTGTACGTCCGCGACGTGCCGGTCACGGTGCTCGTGACCGTGAAGCGGAGCCATTTGGTGCCGAAGAACTCCTGCAGGGACTTCGTCACCGCGGCGGTGAGGCAAGCGTGGCCCGAGGGGTACTCGGGGTGGTTGCCCGTGACGAGCGGAAGCCAGGTCGGGTCGGGCGACGTGGCCGGGTTGCCGTCGGTGTCCGCCCGTTGAATCGCGTGGTTCGGGCGCCAGAACATGTAGTGGTACTTCGCCTCCCAGCACGCGATCATCGTGTCCGCGGCCGCGACCCACGTGTACCCGAGGAGCCGCGCGGACTCGCGCAGATCGAGCCCTCGCTCGTCCACGAGCCCCCGCAGGCCGCGGCTGTACTGCACGTAGGTCTGGTCGGTGAAGAAGCGAACCGTCTCGGTCTGCGCCGGGGTCCGCACGGTGCTCGTGTTGCGCCCGATCGCCTGTAGCTCGGCCACGTCGTCCGCGTACTGCTTGCTCGTGAGCGCGTAGGGCGGGTCGGGCCGGTAGGCGGGCGTCTCGTACGTGAACGGGCGGACCTTGCCGAGCTTGACGTCCACGGGCGTGGTCGGCGCGATCGGCTCGAACACGCCCGGCCCGGGTGTCGGCTGGACGTACGGGACGACGTCGTCGAAGTGGTCGCCGGTCCGGAGCGCGAGCATGCCGGCCGCAGCGGCGGCGCCGACCGCCTTACCGCCGTCCTTGCCGGCACCGGCGGGAATCTGCGCCATGTAGCTGTCGTACGCCGCTTGCACCGCCGCTGCCTGCCCCGGGACGCGGGCCACCAGCACGTCACGGGCGGCCTGCGCGACGGCGGCTTCGGCCGACGCGTCAGGCGGTGCCTCCACACGCGTCGCGAACGGCTCCAGGCCCCCGTCGACGGCGGCGACCGCGTCGTACATCGCGCCGTGCACCATCCCGGCCAGCACCGTGCTGCTCGCCGGCGGACGGAGCGGGCCGCCTGCGGTCGCCGGCGCCGAGATCGCAGCCTCGGCGACCTCGCTCCAGTGCACGACTGCGTTGTCCCCCGGGGCCGAGGACGACACCGAGGCCCCAAGCGCCAGCATTGCGGCCAGGCCCACGACCGCGGCAAGGCTGATGCGTCGCTTCATGATCGAACACCCCCTGGGCCCCGCTGCACCCCGTCGTCGCGTGTGCCCGCCGAGCCCGTCGTTTTCCTTTCGAGGCTCGCACCGACGGCCCCGCCGCGAAAGCTGGAAACCTCAGCTGTTTGAAAGAGCCTTTGCGAGTTCTGCGCGGGAATGGATCCCGAGCTTGCGGTAGATGCGGCTGAGCGCGGTCTCGACCGAGTGCTCGGTCAGGAAGAGGGCTGCCGCGACCTGCTTGTTCGAGCTCCCCTGCGCGACGAGCGCGGCGATGCGGCGTTCGGCCCCGGTGAGCGCGTCTCCCGACGGGGCCCGGCCGCCGATGCGGCCGAGCTCGGCGCGGGTCTGGTCGGCCCAGAGGGGCGCGCCGAGGGTCTCGAAGCGCGCGAGCGCGTCCTCGAGGGTGGCCCGAGCGGCGCCGCGCTTCTTCGCCCGTCGCTGCGTCCGGCCGAGCGCGAGCAGCGTGCGGGCGCGTGAGAACGGGTCGACGTCGCGGTCGTGTTCTGCGAGTGCGCGGTCGAAGCTCGCGAAGGCGCCGTCGAGGTCGCGGCGCGCGGCGAGCAGCAGGCCGCGGCAACGGGCGAGGATCGCGAGCAGCCAGGCCCGGTCGAGCGCGGCCGCACGCGGTTCCCACTCGACGAGGATCCCCGCAGCCTCGTCGAGCTGGCCGGTGGCGATCAGTGCCTCGAGCAGGTCTCCCAGCTCGACGCGCATCCCGGGCTCGCGCATGAAGGTGTTGCGGAGCTCGAACGATCGCCGGAGATGCTCGAGCGCCCCCGCCGGGTCGCCCAGCGAGAGCTCGATGAAGCCGAGCACCCAGCCGTGGCCGGACTGCCCGATCCCGATCCGCTCGGCCTCGGCCCGGGCCACCGCGGCGCTTGCCCGGGCGCGCGCCTCGTCGATCCGGCCTCGGTGGGCAGCGATGATCGCGGCCGGAAACTCCGCCGGGGGGTCGACGCGGCCGAGCTGCGTCAGGAGCTCGATCCCCCCGGCCGCGTGCCGGTCGGCCTCGGCCCAGTTCCCCGCCCGCCATTCGAGGAAGCCCAGGCTCCGGAGCGCGAACGCCTCCATTGCGGCGTCCTGTCTTCTCCTGGCGGCGTCGAGGAGCTGGAGGAGCAGCCCTCGTGCCTCATCGAGCGCGACCGCCCACACCAGCTGATGGGAGAAGACTAAGAAAGGCCCGCCGGGAAGGGGCGCGTCCGGAAGCGTGCGTTCGAGCGCGAGCGCCTCGTCCATCTCGGCACGCGGCACGCCTCGGCCGGCGCGAAAGCGCCAGTCCGCGCGGGACGCGAGGGCGCTGCACCTGAGGCCGATGTCGGTGGTCCGCGCAGCGGCCCGGACGGCCGACTCGCTGTGCGCCAAACCACGCTCGACGCCGCCGTGGTAGTTCATCAGATTCGCCAGCCCGAGGTGGATCGTCGCCTCGAGTGCGTCGTCGCCCTCCGCCTCGGCGAGCGCCTCGCGGTAGTGGGCGACGGGCGCCTCGAAGCCTCCCTCGACCTCGGCGAGCCGGACGAGGATCTCGGCCCGCTCGACGCCTGGCGTGGCTCGCTCTCGCGCTCGCGTGAGCAGTTCGACCGCCCGGCCGGTGTCGCCCGCGGCGTGGTGCCTGGCGGCGGCGAGAAGGACCCGCCGTCGTGCGTCCTCGGCGTCTGCCGGCGGGGTGAGCCGGAGTGCCTGCTCCGCCAGCTCGGCGGCCGTCGCCGGGGCGCCACGCGCGTGCGCCGACCCCGCTGCCTCCTCGAGGATCGAGGCGATGGGCGGGCTCGGGTCGGTCGTCGCGAGGGCGAGGTGTCGCGCGCGTTCCTCCGCGCTGGAGACGACCTCTGCGAGGCGGGCGTGGAGGGAGCGTCGGCGTGAAGGTGTCTGGCGTGCCATGACGGCGGAGGCAAGCAGGGGGTGCGTGAACCGCAGCCGTTCGTCGTCGAGCTCGAGGATCCGGGCCTCGAGCGCCGCGACGAGCCCGGTCTCGGCCCGCGATCCGAGTGCTGCCTCCACGAGGTCGGCGGTCGGCTCGGCGACCGCGGCGACGACACGGGACACCTCGATTGCGGCCGCATCGAGGTCGTCGACGCGCTCGCCCAGGAGGTCCTCCAGGGTCGAGGGAATCGGTAGCGGGTCGCCCGGCGAGAGCGTGCTGCCGCGTCGTCGGAGCGCGCCGCCCAGCTCGAGCGCGTAGAACGGATTGCCCCCTGACGTCTCCCAGAGCCGGATCAGGGTCGGTCGCGGGAACGTCGTGCCGAGACGCCTGTGAAGCAGCTCGTGCGTGGCGCCGATGCTGAGCCCGCGGATCTCGAGCATCTCGAGCCGTGTCTCGGGCACCGTGCGGCGAAGCCACGGGGGCGGGTCCCCGCGAATCGTGAGGAACGCGGCAACCTCCTCGTCGTCCAGGCGGGCCAGCGCGAAGCGGAGCGCTGCGAGGGACGCCGCGTCGAGCCACTGGAGGTCGTCGACGCCGACGCAGAGAGGGCGGTCGACGGCGAGCGATCGCAGCGCTGCGAGGAACGCGGCCGCGACCGCGCGCTCGTCGACCTGCGTCTCCGACTCGTCGAGCAACAGCGCGACCTCGAGCGCACGCCGCTGAATCGGCGGCATCTCGGGCAGAACGTCGTCCACGACGTCGCGAAGGAGGTCGGCGAGCCCGGCGTACGCGAGCCGCGTCTCGGCCTCCGATGTCCGGCAGACGAGCACCCGGTAGCCACGCGCGACTGCAGCGTCGAGCCCTGACGTCCACAGCGACGTCTTCCCGATTCCTGCCTCACCGTACAACGTGACCGCGCCGGACAGCGACGCGCGATTCTCGAAGAGCCCGACGACCGCACCGAGCTCTCCTTCCCGGCCGATCAGATGCGGGGCCACTGCGGGCACGTCCCAGTATCCTGCGCCGCCGTGGCGTACGAGTTCAAGCTGCCCGATCTCGGCGAGGGCCTCACCGAGGCGGAGATCGCACGCTGGCTCGTCGCCGAGGGCGACCACGTCGAGGAGGATCAGCCGCTCGTCGAGGTCCAGACCGACAAGACGACCGTCGAGATCCCGTCGCCGCGCGCCGGCACCGTCCTCAAGATCCTCGTCGAGGACGGGGACGTCGCGCCCGTCGGTGCGGTGCTGGTCGTGATCGGCGAGGAGGGCGAGCAGCTCCTGCGCGCCGTCGAGTCCGGTGACCAGCCGTCGGGCGAGGCCGCCGAGCCGCTCGTTGCGGTCGTCCCGACCGACCCGACGGCGGCGGTCCGCGCGACTCCCGCCGTGCGGCAGCTGGCGAAGGAGCTCGGCGTGGAGCTCGTCGGGCTGCCGGGAAGCGGCCCCGGCGGGCGGATCGTGGAGGCCGACGTGCGGTCGGCCGCCGGGGCGAGCGTCGGCAGGCGCGTGCCCGTCCGGGGCATCCGCCGCGCGATCGTCGAGCAGGTGACCCGCACGCACCGCGAGGTCCCGGCGGTCACCTTCGTGGAGGAGTGCGACTTCTCCGGGGTCGACCTGTCGTTGCTCGTCCCACTGGCGATCCACGCCGCCGCGGGTGCGATGGCACGGTTTCCCGAGCTCAACGCGCGTCTCGAGGGCGACGAGATCGTCCTCCTCGACCGCGTCGACGTGGGCGTCGCCGTGCAGACCGACGACGGCCTGGTCGTCCCGGTCGTCCGCGCCTGCGAGCGCCTCACGGTCGAGGAGATCTCCTCCGAGGTGCGACGTCTCGCGGACAGCGCGCGCGAGGGGACGCTCTCGGCGGAGGAGCTGCGCGACTCCACGTTCACCGTGACGAGCGCCGGCAAGCTCGGCGGTCTCTTCGTGACGCCGCTCGTCAATCACCCCGAGGTCGCGATCCTCGGCCTGCACCGCGTGGCGGAGCGGCCGGTCGTCCGGGACGGCCAGGTCGTGATCCGCCCGGTCGGGAACGTCTCCGTGAGCTTCGACCACCGTGTCGTGGACGGCGTGCGCGCTGCCGCGTTCTGCCTCGAGGTCATCGAGCGGCTGCAATCCACCGGTCGCGACGGCGCGTAGTAGCGGACGAAGTCCGTCGTAGGGGCCCCCGACCGGATACGGGGCGGCCACGCGCCGCCCCGTACAATCCGGCCGTGGGCGACTGGTACGAGATCGGGATCACCGTCGGGCTCGGCGTCGCCGCCGGCCTGCTCCTTGCGGGCATCCTCGCGGGCTGGAGATACGGGCTCCTCACCTCGGTCCTCGGCGCGCTCGCCGTCGGGGCGCTGGCAGGGCTCCTCGTCAAGGGATGGATCGGCCTACCGGGCGCGCTCGTCGGAGGAGTGATCGGGGCGGTCTCGGCCTCGATCATCGTCCGGGGCGCGTTGCGCCGGGGGGCGACGCCCGGGACCACGGCCTTCCTCGTCGGGAGCGCGTCGATCGCCGTCGCCATGCTCGCGCTGATCCCCGTCGTCGGATACGTCGTCGCGGTGGTCCTGCCCGTCCTCGCGGTGCGACGGGCGCGGAGTGAGCCCGAGCGCCACGCGGGCCTCCGCACGCTCGCGAAGTGACGCCCCGGAAGCTGGTTCTCGTCGTCATCGACGGCCTCACGCCGACGATGCTGGAGGGGTCGCTCGGCGACCCTTCCACGCCCACGCTGACCGCGCTCGCCGGGCGCGGCACGCTCGGCCGCGCGACCACGACGTTCCCCTCGCTCACGCCCGTCTGCCTGTCCTCGATCGCGACCGGCGCCCATCCCGACGTCCACGAGATCCCGCACCTCGTGTGGTGGCACCGCGGTGAGCACCGGCTCGTCGAGTACGGCTCGTCGTTCGGCGCCGCGCGCGCCGCCGGCCTCGGGCGAACCCTCCGCGACACGCTCGTCGACATGAACGCCGAGCACCTGGGGCGGAACGCCGTCACCGTCTTCGAGGCGCTCGCGGATGCGGGCGTGCGAACGGCGGCCGTCAACTTCACGGCATACCGCGGGAGGACGCTGCACCGGCCGACGGTTCCGTTCCTCGGCACCGTCCTCGGCCCGGAGCGGTTCTTCTTCTACAACCTCTTCCAGAGCGAGCGGACGGGCGCGCCCCTCTCGTTCCGCAACCGCGCGGCCGGGACGATCGACGCCTACGCCGCTGCCGTCGGGCGGTGGCTCGTGACCCGCGACGGGTTCGACTTCCTCCTCTTCTACCTCTCGGACTACGACTACGCCTCGCACGCAGCAGGGCCCGACGCCGCCACGGGGGCGCTGGCACGTTGCGACGACGCGGTCGGCCACCTCGTGCGCGCGGCCGGTGGCCTCGACGACTTCCTCGAGCGTTACGCCGTCATCGTGATGTCCGATCACGGACAGACACCGGTGCGGGACGTGGCGCGGCTCGGCGACCGGTTCCGGCACGTCCCCGACACGCTCGTGGCCGCGTCGAATCGCGCGGCCCACGTCTACCGGACGGGTCCGGGCTCGCCGAGCGCGCGGACGCTCGCAGAGCGCCTCGACGGCGAGCCGTCGGCCGAGGTCGTCCTCTTCCGGGAGGACGGCTCGACGGTCGCGCGCCGCGACGGAGCGGAGCTCCGGCTCCACGACGCGTCCGGTCGCATCGCGCTCGAGGGCGATCCCGCCATCCTCGACCAGCCTGATGCGGTGGCGCGCGCCGCCGCCGCGCTCCGCTGCCCGAACGTCGGCGACGTCGTGGTCTCGGCGGCCGCGGGCTGGGAGTTCGAGGACCTCGGAGGAGCACATCACCGCGGCGGCGGCTCGCACGGCTCGCTCGACGAGGGCGACTCCCTCGTTCCCGTCCTGACCATCGGCCTCGACGGCGCCGCGCCCGGAAGCGTCGTCGACGTGGCCCCTGCCGTGCTCGCGCACTTCGGGGTCCAGGCGCCGCCGTACGTGCTTCGCCGCGCAGCGTGACCGAGGCACGTGGCGCGGAGTGGGAGCCGCTCCGCGGCCGCATGGTCGAGCGACAGCTCCGCCGACGGGGGATCTCGGACGAGCGCGTCCTCGCCGCGATGGGCAGCGTTCCGCGCGAGGCGTTCGTCCCGCCCGAGCTCGAGGCATTCGCGTACGACGACGCGGCGCTGCCGATCGGCAAGGACCAGACGATCTCGCAGCCCTTCATCGTCGCGACGATGTGCCAGCTCCTCGCGCTCGACGGGACGGAGCGGGTGCTGGACGTCGGCACGGGCTCGGGCTACGCGGCTGCGGTGCTCGACGAGCTCGCCGCGAGCGTCGTCTCGATCGAGCGGATCGAGAGCCTCGCCGTGCGTGCGCGCCGTGCGCTCGACCTGACGGGCCACACCCGTGTCGACGTGCGGGTGGGGGATGGGAGCCTCGGCGCGCCCGACCGCGCGCCGTTCGACGCGATCTCGATCGCGGCGGCGACGGATCACGTCCCGCAGGACCTCCTCGAGCAGCTTGCAGTCGGCGGCCGTCTGGTGCTGCCGCGTGGCGGGAGCGGCGGGCAGCGCCTCGTCCGGGTCGTGCGAACCGCGCACGGGCCGGTCGAGACGACGTCGCTCGCCTGCCGGTTCGTCCCCCTCGTCGAGAGCTGATCCGGGGCTTCGAGCCGGAGCGACCGCTACGCTCGCCCGACGCGATGGAAGAGGGAACGGTGAGAACGGCGCGCGACTTACCTCGCGGCAGAGTCGATGCGGCCCTCCGGAGGAGGGACAACTGGGAGCAGCTCGTCAAGTTCTGCGTCGTCGGCGCGACGGGCTACGTCGTGAACCTCGCCGTCTACACCGCCCTGCTCGAGGGTGCCGGCCTCCACTACGTGCCGGCCGCCATCGGCTCCTTCCTCGTCGCGGTCACGAACAACTACGCCTGGAACCGGCTGTGGACGTTCCGCGGCCAGCGCGGCCACGTCGTCTTCCAGGGGCTCCGGTTCCTCGTCGTCTCGACGATCGCGCTCGGCGCGAACCTCCTCGTCCTGCACCTGCTCATCCAGGCCGGCCTCGGTGAGGTCGTGTCGCAGGCGCTCGCGATCATGCTGGTCACGCCGGTCAACTTCGTCGGCAACAAGCTGTGGTCGTTTCGCCACCGCGGCTGAGATGACCAGCGGCGTGTGCACGTCCTGACGCGCGCCCGCCGCCGCGTCGCGGCTGCGGTCGCGGTGCTCGCGCTTCTCGCCGCCGGGGGTGCCCCGGCGGCGACGACACCCTCGGCCCCGGTCTACGACGCGCAGGGACGTCTCGTCGAGACGCCGTTCGCGCCCGACGCCACGCCGTCCCGGCTCTCCGAGAGCGAGGCGGTCAAGGTCTTCCTCGCCCATCCGAAGGTCGCGCGCTGGCTCGACCGCTACCCACCGAGGCCGGAGACCGACGCGACGTTCGACCGGAAGACGCGAACGTGGACGGTCCACGTCTGGACGGGCGACGCCGGCGAGGTGGCCACGGGCGTCGTGCGGGACCTCGACGGAACGGTGACCGAGGCCTGGACCGGCCCTCAGGTCGCATGGAAGATGGCGCGCGGCCGTCCCGGTGCGTTCGGGGGGAAGCTCCTCACCTCGTGGCCCGTCTGGCTCGGGCTGTCGGCCGTCTTCCTGCTCGGCCTGGTCGACCTGCGCCGTCCGCTCACGCTCGTGACCCTCGATCTGCTCGTGCTCCTCTCGTTCGGCGTCTCGCTCGCGTTCTTCAACCGCGGGGAGGTGCTCCAGAGCGCGGCCCTCGCGGTGCCCCCGCTTGCCTACCTCGTCGCGCGCACGGCGTGGATCGGGTTCCGCTCGGGGTCCCGTCCCCGGGCGGCGCACCCGCGTTGGCCCGTGTGGGTGCTCGCGGCGGCGACGCTCTTCCTCGTCGGCTTCCGCGTCGGCCTGAACGTCGATCAGGGCCGGACGGTGATCGACGTCGGGTACGCGGGGGTGATCGGAGCGGACCGCATCCTCGACGGGCGTGCGCCGTACGGGGCGATGCCGGTCACCGACGCCCGCACGCCGTGCGGGCCCGCCGGAGCCGACGGGGAGATCCGCGAGCGGATCCAGTCCAACGGCCGCTGCGAGTCGGCGAACCCCCGGGGCGACACATACGGGCCTGTCGCCTATCTCGCGTACGTCCCCTCCGTGCTCGTGTTCGGATGGAGCGGCCGGTGGGACGACCTGCCCGCGGCGCACGCCACGGCGATCGCCTTCGACCTGCTCGTGCTCGCCGGGCTCGCGCTCGTCGGCCGGCGCTTCGGCGGAACGCGTCTCGCGGCGTCCCTCGCCTTTGCGTGGGCCGCCTTCCCGTTCACGACCTACGCGCTCATGTCGAACACGAACGACGCGATCATGCCCGCCCTGCTCGTGTGGGGCTTCTGGCTCGCGTCGTCACCGGTGGCGCGCGGCGCCGCCACCGCGCTCGCCGCCTGGACGAAGTTCGCGGCGCTGATCGTCGCCCCGCTCTGGCTCACGTACCGCTCCGGCCTCAGGCCGGCGCAGCTCGCACGCTTCGCCGGCGCCTTCGCGGTCGCGACGCTGCTCGCCTTCTCGATCCTGCTGCTCGAGCCGTCGCTGACCGGCGCCCTGCACACGTTCTGGGACCGGACGCTCGGGTTCCAGCTCGACCGCGAGTCGCCGTTCTCCATCTGGGGCTGGGGCCAGTACCACGCGCGCGGGATCCCCGACCTCGCGTCGCTCCAGACGGTCGTCCAGGTGTGCGTGATCGTGCTCGCGGGCGTCGCCGCGGCAGTACCGAGGGAGAAGGGCCCGCTCGAGCTGGCGGCGCTCACCGCCGCCCTGCTCCTCGCCCTCGAGCTCTCGCTGACCCACTGGTCGTACCTCTACCTTCCGTGGGTGCTCCCGTTCGTCCTCCTCGCCCTGATGCTGCCGCGGACGCCACACTGCGACACCCGGGCGCCGTGAAGCCACGGCGCCTGCCTGGCGACGCGCTCCTCGCAAGCGCGGTGTTCGTGGCGATCGCCGTCACGGTGACCGTCGCGTGGCAGCTCTCCGGGCACGCCGTCACGGACATCCCGCTCTACCGGACGTATGGCGAGCGGATCGCGGACGGGCTTGTCCCGTACCGCGACTTCCGGTTCGAGTACCCCCCGGGCGCGCTGCCCGCTCTCGTGCTGCCGGCCCTCGTGACCGACTCCATGGGCGCCTATCGCGCGGTCTTCGTGGCCGAGATGGCCGTCGTCGGGGCGTTCGGCGTCCTCCTCGTGAGCGAGGGGTTGCGCCGTCTCGACCGGCCGGTCACCGACCGTCGGGTCGCGCTCGCCGCCGTCGCCGTCTTCCCCGCGCTCCTCGGCGGCGTGATCCTGACGAGGTTCGACCTGCTCCCCGCCGCCCTCGTCGCCGGCGCGCTGGCGCTCCTCGCCGCGGGTCGCCTCCGGGCCGGCGCGCTCGTCGTCGGTGTCGGGATCGCGGTCAAGGTCTACCCGGTGCTGCTGGTTCCCCTGCTCGGCGTCGTCGCCTGGCGGCGGGGCGGCAGGCGCGAACTCGCCGTGGTCGTCGCGCTCGCGGCCGCTCCGGTCGTGCTCGTCTACCTCCCGTTCCTGCTGGTCGCCCCGGACGGCGTGCTCGGCTCCGTCGGCCGCCAGCTCGGCAGGCCCCTCCAGATCGAGAGCGTCGGGGCGGGAGTGCTCCTCGCGCTCCACCAGGCGTTCGGGACGTCGCTCGGGTGGGCGTCGGGGAGCGGCTCCCAGAACCTCACGGGAACAGCCGCAGACGTCCTGGCCGTTCTCCAGGGCGTCGCGCAGGTCGCTGCGGTGGCGCTCGTCTGGGTCTCGTTCGTGCGCGGGCCGTCGACGCCGGAGCGGCTCGTCCGGCATGCGGCGGCGGCCGTCGTCGCGTTCGTCGCGCTCGGCAAGGTGCTCTCGCCGCAGTACCTCGTCTGGCTGGTGCTGCTCGTCCCGCTCGTCGGTGGGCCGCGGAGCCGGGCCGCCCTGTGGCTGACGGCGGCGGCGTGCGCGTTGACCGCCGTCTGGTTCCCTGCGCGCTACTGGGAGCTCGTGAAGGAGTTCGACCCGCTCGCCTCGTGGCTCGTGCTCGCCCGCGGCGTGACGCTCCTCGCGCTCCTCGCCGTCCTCACGTGGCCGGCCACGGGATCCGCACCGGCTCGATCGCGCTCGCCCGCCCCGTCGCCGGGTCGCACGTGACGAGCGCGCCCTCGAGGCGCACGCCGCCGGACGCCGTCTCGAACCGGACGGGCATCCCGGTGCGCATCCGGCGGATCGCGAGGGCCGTCTCGACCCCGATCACCGAGTCGTGCGGCCCGGTCATCCCGACGTCGGTCATCGCCGCCGTCCCGCCGGCCAGGACGCGGGCGTCGGCCGTCTGCACGTGGGTGTGCGTCCCGAGCACGGCCGTCACGCGGCCGTCGAGCCACAACGCGAGCGCCACCTTCTCGCTCGTGGCCTCCGCGTGCAGGTCGACCACGACGACGGGCGTCGCGGCGCGGGCCTCCTCGACCAGCTCGTCGACGACCTCCCACATGCTGTGGGCGGGGTCGAGGAAGAGCGATCCGAGCAGGTTGATCACCGCGACCGCGTTGCCGTCGCGGGCCTCCACCACGGTGAGGCCGCGCCCGGGCGCCGCGGCCTGGAAGTTGGCCGGCCGGACGACCGTCCCGGACGACGCGAGGTAGGGGCCGATCTCCTCGCGGCGCCACGCGTGGTTCCCGAGGGTCAGCGCGTCGGCACCGGAGGCGAGCAGCCGTTCGGCGAGCCGCGGCGTGATCCCGACGCCGTTCGCGACGTTCTCGCCGTTGACGATGCAGAGATCGACGTCGAGGCGCTCGCGCAACCCCGGGAGCACCCCCTCGACCGCGTCACGGCCGGGCCTCCCGACCACGTCGCCGACGAACAGGATCCGCATCTACTACGGCAGCGAGCCGGGCGACGGATAGACGGCGACCGACACGTTGTTGCCGCCGTCGGAGGCGTGCGCCGCCAGGGCCTGCTTCTCGACCGAGGCCACGTCGACCGCCGTGCCGAGCTTCGACGACGCGGCGAGCACCGGCGTGCCGACCGCGATCGAGGGGTCGGGCCGGACGTTCATCACCGAGACCATCACCGAGGGTGACTCCGACGGCCGCAGGTCGATCCGGCTGCCGACGCGCCTGCCGCCGACCACGAGGTCGCTGACGGCGATCACCGAGCCCTTGACCGGCGCGTAGACGTCGGTGCCGGGCGGTGTGCCCACGTCGAGCACGTTCGTGCCGGCGGGGCCGCCCTCCAGCTGGTACCAGCGCGGTGAGTCGCGCCCGCTTCCCGCGATCCGCCGCCAGAGGCGCGCGAGCAGGCCCTCGTTGGCCTGGCGCCCGACCGGTTGCAGCGAGAGCGAGCCGTCGTTCGAGCCGTGGAACCCGATCGCGGTGAGCGCTCCCGCGGCGACGGGGAGCTGGATCCGCAGGTTCCCGATCGAGGCGAGGACCTGCGGCCGCGGCCGGATCGCGGCGGCGTCGGCGGACGACACCGTGTCGATCGCGATCGGCGCCGACACGGGCGAGGAGCCGCTCGACCCGAACGCCGTGAAGAGGAGCGTGACGACACCGAGCACCCCTATGACCGAGAGCAGCACGAGACGGCGGGCGCGCCGCTGTGCCCGCCGCCGGGTTTCACGGAGACGAGCCGCTTGCCGGGAGCGCGGCGAGGCCATCGGGGGCCACGGTAGCGCACGCCGGAGCGGGCTTCACCCCGTCGGTCGAACCTCGCTCCCCGCAGGGCTACGATCGGCGGAGTGACCGGAGACCCGTCCCAGTATGAGAATCGCCTCCGCGGCTCGTCGGACGCAGGCCCGAGCCCCACGACGATCCGGATCCCGCGGTGGATCCAGCTCGTCGGCCTACCGGTCGTCCTCCTGCTCTCGTTCCTCCTCGCGCGGACGCTCGGGCACGTCCTGTTCCTGTTCCTCACCGCCGCAGTGATCGCGTTCACCCTCAACCCTCTCGTTCGCGACCTGACGCGGCTGCGGCTCCCACGTGGCCTCGCCGTCGCCTTCGTGTCGGTCGTCTTCGCCACGCTCTTCGTCGCTCTGCTCGTCGCGCTCGGCACCGTGGTCGTCTCGGAGACACGCTCCGCGGCAGACCGGGTCGACGCGTACCTGACGGAGGAGAGCGCGGCGACGGGCCAAACCGGGGTCGAGGTCGACATCGACCGGCTCCAGAAGTGGCTCGACGACCACGGCCTCGAGGGGATCCGGATCGAGAAGCAGCTCGACGACCTCACCCAGTCGATCGGGGCGGGCGACATCTCCGGCTACGCCCAGGACGCGATCTCCTTCGCGCGGGGAGCGGCCCTCTCGGTGATCGTCCTCCTCTTCTCGATCGTCCTCGTGGTCGTGATCACGATCTACATGCTCCTCGACATGCCGAGGCTCGAGGCGTCGATCGACCGGCGCTTCCCGCCGCACGGCGGCCTGCCGCTGACACAGCGGATCGAGCGCGCGCTCTGGGGCTACGTGAAGGGCCAGGCGATCCTCTCGCTCGTGATCGGCACGAGCGCCGGCGTGGGGATGTGGATCCTCGGCACGACGGGCCTCGTGGACGGGGCGGAGAAGTACGCGCTCCTGTTCGGGATCTGGACCGCCTTCGTCGAGGTGATCCCGTACATCGGCCCGTGGCTCTCGGCCGTGCCCCCGGCGATCTACGCGCTCGTGGTCGACCCGGTCGGAGTCCTCTGGGTGGCCGCGCTGTTCGTCTTCATCTACCAGGTCGAGGGCCACGTCGTCGTCCCCAACGTCATGGCGAGCGCGTTGCGGCTCCATCCGCTGCTCGTCATCTTCGGGCTGCTCGCGGGGGGCGAGCTGTACGGCATCCCCGGCGTCCTCGTCGCCCTGCCGACGATGGCGGCGGGGCGTGCGGTGTGGGAGTTCTTCGGTGAGCGGCTCGACCTGGAGCCCTGGGAGGACACGCCCGAAGGCCCGATCGCCGTCGAGGTGGAGATCGAGCCGCCGAAACGTGCGCAGGCGCCCTGATCGGGCGCGAGAGGTCGCACCGCCGAGCGACTCCGGTGCGTACGCTTCGGCCGTGAGCTTCCCGGCGACCCGCCTGCGGCGCCTGCGCCGCACCGATGCGCTCCGCGCGCTCGTGCGCGAGACGTCGCTGTCGCTCGACGACGTGGTGATGCCGCTCTTCGCGTGCCCCGGGGAGGGCGTCGTCCGTCCGGTCGACGGACTGCCCGGGATCGCACAGCGCTCGGTCGACGAGATCGTCCGCGAGGCGGGAGAGATCGCCCGGCTGGGCGTGCGGGCCGTGCTGCTCTTCGGGATCCCCGAGTCGAAGGACGCCGACGGATCCGCGGCCTGGGACGACGACGGGATCGTCCAGCGCGCACTGCGGGCGCTACGGGCCGAGGCTCCCGGGCTGACGCTGCTCACCGACGTCTGCCTCTGCGAGTACACCGACCACGGGCACTGCGGCGTGCTCGAGGGCGACACCGTCGCGAACGACGAGACGCTCGAGCTGCTCACCCGGACGGCCGTCAGCCACGTCGAGGCCGGCGCCGACGCCGTCTGCCCGAGCGACATGATGGACGGGAGGGTCGGCGCGATCCGTGCTGCGCTGCCGGAGGTCCCGATCGTCTCCTACGCCGCGAAGTACGCGTCGGCGTTCTACGGCCCGTTCCGCGAGGTCGCGGAGTCCGCGCCGTCGTTCGGCGACCGGCGCGGCTACCAGATGGACCCCGCCAACTCCCGTGAGGCCCTCCGCGAGTGCGCGCTCGACCTCGAGGAGGGCGCCGACGTGCTGATGGTGAAGCCGGCGCTCCCCTACCTCGACGTGATCGCGGCCGTGCGGGCGCGCTTCGACTGCCCGGTGTGGGCGTACCAGGTGTCGGGCGAGTACGCGATGGTGCGCGCCGCGGCCGACGCCGGTCACCTCGAGGAGCGGCGCGCCGCGCTCGAGGCGCTGACCGCGATCAAGCGGGCGGGGGCCGGGACGATCGTCACGTACTGGGCGAAGGACCTCGCCGCGTGGCTGTAGGGGCGAGGCTTGCCTCACGCTCGGGTGGGGCGACGCGATGGCGCTGACCCAGCGCACCGATCTCTGGCGCCGCGCGACGCACCTCCTTCCCGGCGGGGTCAACTCTCCCGTGCGTGCGATGCGGGCGGTTGGCATGGACGAGCCGGTGTTCGTGCGCCGGGGTGAGGGCGCCATCGTCGAGGACGTCGACGGCAACCGCTACGTGGACTGGGTGCAGTCCTGGGGGCCGCTGATCTTCGGGCACGCGGATCCCGAGACGTCGGCGGCGATCCACGACGCGGTCGATCGCGGCACGACGTTCGGCGCGCCGACCGAGGCCGAGATCGAGCTCGCAGCCGAGATCGTCGACGCCGTGCCGTCCATCGAGATGGTGCGGCTCGTGAGCTCGGGCACCGAGGCGTCGATGAGCACGCTCCGGCTCGCACGGGCGGTGACCCGCCGCGACCGCGTGATCAAGTTCGCCGGCTGCTACCACGGTCACGTCGACGCGCTCCTCGCGAGCGCCGGCTCCGGAGTGATGACGCTCGGCATACCCTCGACCCCGGGCGTGCCGACCGGGGTCACCGCCGACACGATCGTCTGCGCGTTCAACGACGTCGACGGCGTCGCCGCGGCGTGCGAGCGCTACGGGGAGGGGCTCGCGGCGATCGTCGTCGAGCCCATTGCGGGGAACATGGGCTGCGTCCCGCCCGAGCCCGGTTTCCTCGAGGCGCTGCGCTCCCTCGCGGACGCGACCGGCGCGCTGCTCGTGTTCGACGAGGTGATGACCGGCTTCCGGGTCGCCCGCGGCGGCGCGCAGGAGCGCTACGGGGTGACGCCCGACCTCACGATCCTCGGGAAGATCGTCGGCGGCGGCCTCCCTGCCGCGGCCTTCGGCGGCCCCGGCCGGCTGATGGAGCGGCTCGCCCCCGTCGGCGACGTCTACCAGGCGGGCACGCTCTCGGGGAACCCCCTCGCCACGGCGGCGGGGATCTCCGTCCTGCGCCGGCTCCGGGACGGACGCGTCTACGACGAGCTCGAACGGATCGGCGCGCGGCTCGAGGCCGGGCTCGAGCCCTTCGGGGTCGTGCAGCGCGTCGGGGCGATGCTGACGCTCTTCTGCCGGGAGACGCCGGTTCGCGACGACCGCGACGCGGCGGCCAGCGACACCGAGCGGTTCGGCGCGCTGTTCCGGCATCTGCTGGCGTCGGGCATCGCCCTGCCGCCCTCCCAGTTCGAGTGCCTCTTCCCGTCGACGGCGCACACGGACGAGCACGTCGACGCGACCGTCGCCGCCGTCGAGGCGTTCTTCGCCACGGCAGCGGAATGACGCTGTTCCAGGAGATCGCGGCGGGCGCTGCCGCGGAGAGCCGGCTGTGGGCCGACGCGCTCCTGCCTTCGGCCGAGCGCCAGACCGAGCCGGTGTTCTCCTCTCTCGTCGGCGACCGGCGGTTCGCGCTGGGGGTCGAGACGATCTACGAGGGGTACCTCCTCCACTACGGCCGTGCCCGTCTCTTCGCTCCCGAGGACGACGACGTGGCGCTCCTGCTCGGCGACGCGCTCCTGGCGCACGGGCTCGTGCGCGTCGCCTCGACCGGCTCGGTCGCGGCGGTCGGAGACCTCGCCGAGCTCCTGTCGCTCTGCGCCCAGGCCCGTGCCGACGGGCTCGACGGCGACGGCGCCGCATGGGCCGCGACATCGGCGCTCCTGGGGCAGGGCCGCCTCGACGGTGCGCGCACCGCCCTCCGCGACGACCGGGATGCGGCCCCGCTCGAGCGGCTCGCGCGCGCGACCGCGGGCGACGATTCCGTCGACCGGGCGCTCGCTGCGCACGTCGCGCGGCTCGTATAGCATCGCGCCGATGCTCGCCGCGCTCTGGTTCCTGGCGGACGCCGCCGAGGAGGGAAAGGACGTCGTCCTCTCGATGCTCGTCGTCGGGCTCGTCTTCCTCGCGGTCATCGCGCTCGGTGAGCTGACGCACTACGCGGCCGCGAAGCGGCGGCGGTCGAAGCTCAGCCGGCCGCTCTAGCGCGTACGGGCTCGCCGGCCGGCTGCTCGCCGAAACGCGGACCGGTGCGAACGCCTCCGTCGCGCCACTCCATAGACTGAACCGCCGATGGTCGCCCCCGCAGCCGATCTTCGCGAGTGGATCGCGCTCCTCGAGCGCGAGGGCGAGCTCGTCCGCGTGAAGGCCGAGGTCGACCCGGACCTCGAGATCACCGAGATCACGGACCGGGTCGTCAAGAGCGGCGGGCCTGCGCTGCTGTTCGAGAACGTCAAGGGCTCGAGGCATCCCCTCCTCATCAACCAGTTCGGCACCGAGCGGCGCATGTGCCTCGCCTTCGGCGTCGAACGGCTGGACGACATCGCGGCGAAGCTCGAGGAGGTGCTCGAGCTGCAGCCGCCGCAGGGCCTGGTCGACAAGGTGCGCAAGCTCGGCACGCTCAAGTCGATCGCCGACTCGATGCCGAAGTCGGTCTCGAAGGGCACGTGCCAGGAGGTGGTGCTCGAGGGCGACGCCGTCGACCTCGACGCGTTGCCGATCATGCGCTGCTGGCCGCTCGACCCCGCGCCGTTCATCACGCTCCCGGCCGTGATCACGCAGGACCGCGAGACCGGCGTGCGGAACGTCGGCATGTACCGGATGCAGAAGGTCGACCGCCGGACGACGTTCATGCACTGGCAGGTGCACAAGGACGGCCGCGCCGACCTGCTCGCGGCGCCCGACGGCCGGATCCCGGTAGCGGTCGCGCTGGGCCTCGATCCCGTCACCGCCTACTCGGCGAGCGCACCGCTCCCGAAGCACGTCGGCGAGCTGATGGTGGCGGGCTTCCTCAAGGGCTCCGCCGTCCAGCTCGTGAAGTGCAGGACCGTCGACCTCGAGGTCCCGGCCAACGCGGAGATCGTCCTGGAAGGGTGGGTGGACGCGTCCGACAGCGGCCTGGAAGGCCCCTTCGGCGACCACACGGGCTACTACACCCCGCCGGAGGAGTTTCCGCTCTTCCGCATCTCTGCGATCACCATGCGCCGCGACGCGATCTATCCCTCGATCGTCGTCGGCAAGCCACCCGCCGAGGACGAGTGGCTCGCGAAGGCGACCGAGCGGATCTTCCTGCCGGCGATCCGGATGAGCGTGCCCGAGATCGTCGACTACGACCTGCCGACGGCGGGCGCCTTTCACAACTGCGTGATCGTCTCGATCCGGAAGCGGTACCCCGGCCACGCGCGGAAGGTCATGCACGCCGTCTGGGGCCTCGGCCTGCTCTCGCTCTCGAAAGCGGTGGTCGTGGTCGACGAGCACGTCGACGTCCACGACTACGAGGACGTCTTCTTCCGGGTCTGCGCGAACGTCGACCCCAAGCGCGACGTCGTCCTGAGCGACGGGCCGCTCGACCAGCTCGACCACGCCTCGGTGCTTCCCTGCTTCGGCGGCAAGATCGGCTTCGACGCGACGGTCAAGGGCCCGGACGAGGGCACGCGGGAGTGGCCCCCGGAGATCGAGATGACCGCGGAGGTCCGGGCGCAGGTGGACGCCCGCTGGGAGGAGCTCGGGTTGCCTGCGCAGTCCGACCGCGGATCCGTGCAGAATGGGCGCCGGGCCGCGAAGGGGTGGCGCAGACCGAGGCGGTCGATGGGTCGTTGACACGATGCGGGGCGGGGCGGTTGAATCCCCGGACGGAGCACGGGATGTGAACCCCGGACGCCGGCACGGGAAGCACGGAACCACCGAGTGAGCGAAGAGCGCGACACATCCCACCTCCCGGCCCCGAGCCTCTGGCCGATCGGCTTCGCGATCGGCGTCGCGTGCGTCCTCGTCGGCCTCGTCGTCAGCGTCCCTGCGCTGATCGTCGGCGCGATCGTCACGCTCGTCTTCGGGTTCCTCTGGGTCCGCGATCTCCTCGTCGCGCATCCGGTGACCGCCGCGGAGCCGGGCGAGCCCGTGGTCGCCGTGGCCACCGAGGCCGACCTCGACGCGGAGGTCGATCGCGCCACGTTCCTGTCCGTCGCGACGATCGGCGTGGGTGCGCTGATCGGCGCGGCCGTCACCGTGCCCGTGCTCGGGTTCGGCGTGCTGCCGTCCTTCATGGGCGAAGGGGTCGAGACGAAGGACGTCGATCTGGGCCCGATCTCGAACTTCCCGGAGGGGACTTTCGTCATCGCGACCTACCTCGCGGATCCCGCCCAGGGAGAGGTCTCCCGGCGCACGGCGTTCATCCGCAACAACGGCCGTGTGGACGGCGGCGTGCCGAGCTTCACGGCGATCTTCAGCCGTTGCGTCCACCTCGGATGCCCGGTGCAGCCCAACGGTCCGATCGACGAGGAGGCGAAGAAGGACGTCAACGGGGTCGAGCTCCGGCCGGTGCTCGCCGCGAGCTTCGGCTGCCCGTGCCACGGTGGCCTCTACGACTCCGAGGGCAACCGCAGCGCCGGCCCCCCGGTGCGCTCGCTCGATCGCTACGAGTTCTCGATCAAGAACGGCAACCTGATCCTCGGCCGGCTGTTCAGCGTCGGCAACGTCGAGGGCACGGGCGCGAAGGCCCGGATCATGAAGTACTACAAGGCATACCCGGGCGTGCACGTCGACGGCGTCGAGCGGTGGCTCTACCCGATCCCGACGCCGGGGTCCACGGGATGAGAGCGCGCGTCTGATGGCGAAGTCCGGTCGCCGCCAGCAGCTCGAGTCCGTCGCGCTCTACCCGCTCGACTGGGTCGAGGAGCGCTCCGGCCTCGTCGGCTACACCAAGTGGTTCCTGTTCCGCAAGGTGCCGCACGACGTCAGCTGGGCGCAGACGCTGGGCGCCGCCTCGTTGACCGCGTTCATCGTCCAGGCGCTGACGGGCGTGTTCCTCGCGATGTACTACAAGCCGGATCCCGAGAACGCGTACGCCTCGATCCAGAACATCACGACGGAGGTCACGCTCGGCTGGCTCGTGCGCGGCATGCACAAGTGGGGCGCGAGCGTCTTCATCATCCTGATGTTCTTCCACATGGCGCGCACATTTCTGTTCGGCGCCTACAAGTATCCGCGCGAGCTCAACTGGATGATCGGGGTCCTGATTCTCGTGCTCGGGATGCTCGAGGGATTCACGGGTTACCTGCTGCCGTGGGACAACACCGCGTACTGGGCAACCGTCGTCGGGATCAACCTGAACGCGACCGCGCCCTTTGCCGGACCGTTCATCGCGCAGTTCCTCCAGGGCGGGCTCGCCATCGGACCGGACACGCTCGCCAAGTTCTACGCGCTGCACATGCTGCTCGTCCCGGGCGCCATCATGGCGCTGATCGGCCTCCACCTCTATCTCGTCGTGCGGCTCGGGGTCACCTCGCCCCCGTGGTCGGCGACGGCCGCCGGGCGGGAGCGGCCGGAGGCGGCAGGCGCTCGCGAAGGGCTGATCCGCGAGCCTGCCGGCGAGGGTGGTGAGTCGTAGCGATGGGCGTCCCGCTCAACGAGCGCAACCGCGCCGAGTTCAAGCGCTACAAGGAGGACGTCCAGAGCGAGGGAAAGAGCTTCTTCCCCTACGCCGTGCTCCACGACTCGATCATGTCCCTCGTCGTCGTCGCGGTGATCATCGCGCTCGCGTGCATCTGGCACTACACCGCCGACGGCACGGACGCCGGGCTCCTGGGGCCGTGGTACGCGGACAAGGCCGACCCGGGGACGATCCAGTTCGTCCCGCGCCCGGACTGGTTCTTCTACTTCCTCTTCTATCTCCTGCGGATCTTCAAGTGGCCGAATTCGGTCGTGCTCGGCACGGTGGGCATCCCGACGATCCTGCTGATCCTGCTGATCGCGCTGCCCTTCTACGACAGGCGGCCCGAGCGGAGGATCAGCCGTCGACCCGTTGCGCTCGTCGCCGCGATCCTCGTCGTGATCTCGATGGGCGTCCTGACCTGGAAGGGCGCCACCGCGAAGGAGGCCCTCGGCTCCGAGCTCATCGCTTCGGGCGTGATCGACGAATGGGCGGAGACACAGGGGTTCGCCGACAACGAGACGGCGGTCGCGGGTGCGACGCTGTTCGCGCAGTCCGGCTGCCTCAACTGCCACACGTACCTCGGCGAGGGCAACGGGAACCTCGGCGCACCGAACCTGAGCGACGTGGGCTCCTCGGGGCGGGGGATCGACTTCTTCAAGTCCTACGTCTCGAACCCGGCGCAGTACGGGAACAACGTGATGATCTCGTACGCCTATCTCGGCGACGAGAACCTCACCAAGCTCGCGACGTTCCTCGACGCCTCGAAGGGCGGCGGCTAGCGGTGCGTGCCTGACGGCACGCACCACGCCAACTCCGAGCTGTGCCGAGATCTGGTGCTTTCCGCGCGGCGGAAAGTGCCCGGATACGCTCCCCGGTCATGAAGGTGTTCCTCGGGATCACCGGCGCGTCGGGCGCGCCGTACGCCAAGGGCATCCTGGACGGGCTTGTGGGCTCGGGCGCCGATGTGGGGCTCTGCGCCTCGTCCGCGGGCATCGAGGTGCTCGCGACCGAGCTGTACGGCGACGCATCGCTCCCGCGCGACGAGGTGCTCTCGCGGCTCGTCGGCACGGCGGGCGGTCAGGTGACCGTCTACGCGATCGACGACTGGAAGAGCCCGTACGCGAGCGGCTCGGCGAGGGTCGACGCGTACGTCGTCTGCCCCTGCTCGATGTCGACGGTGGGCACGCTCGCGTCCGGCGCGATGACGAACCTCATCCATCGTGCCGCCTCGGTCGCGTTGAAGGAGCGGCGCAAGCTGGTGCTCGTCCCCCGCGAGACGCCGCTCTCGTCGATCCACCTCCGCGGCCTCGCGACGCTCGACGAGGCGGGCGCGGTGATCCTCTTCGCGGCGCCCGGCTTCTACCACGGCGCGACGACCGTGCAGGACCTCGTCGACTTCGTCGTCGCCCGCTGCCTCGACCAGCTCGGGATCGACACGTCGCTCGTTCGGCGGTGGGGCGAATGAGGGTTTGTGACACAGTGTCACAAGCGCGCTTTCGGCCATCGGCCGAAAGCGCCGGGCCAGGGATGGAGCCGTGACGTACGAGAGTGGACAGCTGGTGCCGCACGAGGTGCGGCGCCTGTTCGACCGGATCGCGCCGGTCTACGACGCGATGAACCGCGTCATGACCGCGGGCCTCGATCGCTCGTGGCGGCGGTTGACGGTCGAGGCCGTCGTGCAACCGGGCGACCGCGTGCTGGACGCCTGCTGCGGCACCGGCGACCTCGCGATCGCGGCGGAGCGCGAGGGCGGGATCGTCACCGGCCTCGACTTCTCGCCCGGGATGCTGGAGCGCGCGAGGCGGAAGTCCGACACCGTGACCTGGGTCGAGGGCGACCTCCTCGCGCTGCCCTTCGCGGACGGGGCGTTCGACGCGGCCACCGTCGGGTTCGGCGTGCGCAACGTGGACGACCTCGAGGCCGGGCTCCGCGAGCTCCGTCGCGTGCTGCGCCCGGGCGGGCGGCTCGCGATCCTGGAGATCACGACGCCGCGCGGCGCCCTCCGGCCGTTCTTCTCGCTCTGGTTCGACCGGATCGTCCCGCTGCTCGGGAAGGTGCTGCCCGGGGGCAAGGCCTACACGTACCTCCCGGCCAGCGTCCGTCGCTTCCCGGAGGCGGAGGACCTCCTCGCGCTGCTCGAGCGGTCGGGCTTCGAGCGCGCACGCTTTCGCCTCCTCGGCGGCTCGATCGTCGCCCTCCATGTCGGAATCGCCTCCGGCGCTGCCGACACGGTCGACGTCGTGCCCGACGGGAGCGGCGCGTGAGCGCGCTCGAGACCGTGCGCACGGCCGAGGGGCTCGCGGAGTACCTCGAGGCGGTGGAGGACCGGCTCGCCGCCGTCGTCGAGGCGCATCCGGGCACGGTCGCCTCGGTCGGCGCGGATGCTCTCGCGGCGGGCGGGAAGCGGCTGCGACCGACCCTGACCTTCCTCTCCGCGCGCAGGGGCTCCCCTGCGCCGGTCACCGAGGGCGCGGCGATCGAGCTCGTGCACATGGCGACGCTGATCCACGACGACATCGTCGACGGCGCCCATCTGCGGCGCGGTCGCGCGGCGGCGTGGACCGCGCACGGCGCCGAGGCCGCCAAGGCGGCGGGTGACCACCTGTTCGCCGCAGCGTTCGCGACGCTCGCAGGCACCGGCTCGCCGGAGCGGGTCTCCGTTCTCGCCGACGCGTCGCTCGCGCTGGCGCGCGGGGAGGCGCTCCAACGGCTCCAGCAGCACGATCCCGATACCAGCGTGGACGCATACCTGGAGCGTTGCGCGCTCAAGACGGGCTCGCTGTTCGCGGCGGCGTGCACTCTCGGCGGTGGGAGCGCCGAGTTCGGCCGTCTCCTCGGCATTGCCTTCCAGATCGTCGACGACGTCCTCGACTGCTCCGGCGAGACCGTGGAGACCGGGAAGATCCCCGGCACCGACCTGCGCGACGGAACGCCGACGCTGCCGCTCCTGCTCGCGGCGCAGCAGGACGAGGTCGTGGGGAGGGCCCTCGCCGGGGGATCGCTCGAGGGAGCGCTCGTCCGCGTCGCAGCGACGGGAGCCCTCGAGCGCTCGCGCGAGACGGCCCTCGACTACGCCAGACGCGCGAGGGCGAGCCTGAACGGCGTCGTCCGCCGTGCGGAGCTCGAGGCGCTCGCCGACGCGGTCGTCGAGCGCAACCGCTGACCCCTCCGGGCCGGGGGCGCCGACCCCACCGGGGCGCGGACCGAGTCTCGTTTCTAGGACGCGCGAAGCGTGGCGGGGCGCTCGGCGCGGCGGTACTCGACGCGATAGCCGAGCCGGCGCGGGATCTCGAGCAACCCCGCGAGGTCGAGATCGATGCGCGCGCCGGCCTTCTGCGTGACCTCGTCCTCGATCGGCAGGTCGAAGTCGTCGGCCCCGAAGTCGAGCGCCCGGAAGGCATCCTCGTTCTGCGTCAGCACGGACGTGCGGACGTGCGGGACGTTGTCGAGGAAGATCCGCGAGAGCGCGATGTGGCGGCGGTACTCGCGCGCGTCGATCTCCCGGCCGCCGAGAGCCGTCCCGTACGGCTTGTACGTCCAGCAGAGGAACGAGAACAGCCCTTCGAGGCCGTCGTCGAGGCAGCCGTCCTGGAAGTCGCGCGTCCGCTGCAGGTGCTCCAGGCGCTCCTCGAGCGTCTCGTCGAAGCCGATCACCATCGTCGCGGTCGTGCGCATGCCGCTCTCGACGATGGCGCGCTGCGCGTCGAGGTACTCGGCCACCGTGTACTTGAACTTCGCGTGGCGCTTGCGGAAGTCCTCGGTGAGGATCTCGCTCCCGCCGCCCGTCACCCAGTGGACGCCTGCGTCGCGGAGCCGCGCAGCCGCCTCCGCGTGCGTGAGCCCGGCGCGGTCGGCGAGGTAGAGGAACTCCGCGACGGTCAGCGCGTAGAACTCGACCCGGTCCCCGTAGCGCTCGCGTACGGCGGCGAAGAGGTCGCAGTAGTAGTCGAGTGGGAGCTTCGGGTTGAATCCGCCGTTGAACCCGACGAGGTCGCCGCCGACCTCGAGCAGCTCGTCGATCTTCTCGAACACCGCCTTCCGCTCGAGCACGTAGCCGCCGTCCTGGTTCGGGAGGACGTAGAAGGCGCAGTAGTCGCACTGGGCGACGCAGACGTTCGTGTAGTTGATGATCCGCATCACCATGTAGGTGGCGCGGCCGGGGTCGTGCCAGCGTGCGCGCGCCACCTGCGCGAGCTCGCGCAGCTCGTCGTCCGACGCCTCGCGCCAGAGGCGCGCGGCCTCCTCCACCGAGAGACGCATCACGCAGGCACCGCCTCTTCGACGATGACCTCGTCAGGGTCGAGCGTGTCCATGAACGAGCTCACGGAGAAGACCGCGTTCCCGGCTCCCGCGACGCCGTACCCGGGCGGTGGCCGGAGGCCGTGGCGTCCGAGCGCGTCGCGATAGGCCTCGAGCAGGCGGATGTGGTACTCGAGCGGTGCGCCGTCCGGGTTGTCGCGGCCGAGGGGCGTGGTGGGCTCCGGGCACCACGTCGTGAAGCGCGGCGTGATCCCGCGGCTCATGAACCAGTCGAGCCCCTCGGTCGTCGACGCGATCGCCTCGTCCACCGATGCGAAGCCGAACGGCTTCGCCATCTCGACACCGGCGACGAAGTTCGGGATCACGAACCGGGCTCCGAACACCTCGGCCGCGTCGAGGATCCGCCGGTGCCACTCCTCGCGTCCGACGTAGCGCTGCTTCCCTGGCGAGATCAGCTCGAAGAGCCGCTTGTCCCAGACCTCGTAGTTCGGGTGATAGATGGTGATTCCGTAGTCCTTGTAGCGCTGCACGTCGGCGCGCGGCAGGGCCTGCGCGACGACCTTGCCGAGCCAGCGGCCCGGGAAGCGCTCCTCGATCGCCTGCGCGTAGCGCCCGTAGAAGTCCGCCTCCGCGAGCCCGTCGACCGTGCTCGTGACGGATCCGCCGGTGAGGGTGTACGCCTTGCTCGTCTGCGCCGTGTCGTAGCGGTCGATCAGCGCGAGGGCCTCGAGCACGTCCGCGACCGGCTTGACACCCGTGTAGGGGCGCCCCTCCCGCTTGTGCTGGCGCCAGTTGTGGTTGATGTCGCAGAACCCGCACTCCTCCTTGGCGCCGAAGTACTGGCAGAGGCGCAGCACGGTGAGGTAGATCAGGTACCCCCACTGGATCGTCGGGGCGGTCTCCATCACGGTCTTCCCGTTGGCGAGCGGGTGGCGGTAGTACTCCGGCATCGGCGGGAGCCCGATGGCGGCGATCGCGCGCCCGTCGAGGGTCAGGCCGAGCGTGCCGTCCTCGCTCCGGGCGACGCGGTAGGGCGAGCCGGGGTTCACGCGCACCGAGACGATCGTGCGCCGGAGCTCGTACGGCCCTCCGGTCAGCGCCAGCTCCTCCGGCGGCCGGCGCCGCGCCGCCTCGCCGAGCTCGGCGAGCGGTCTCTGGTCGAACGAGAAGATGAAGTACGACTTGGGCTTCACCTCGCCGTCGAGGTTGTCGCTGAGCGCCGACGGGTCGAACGCGATTCCGGTGCGGAGGAGGTCCTCCTTGAGCACCGCCTCGCGTGGCACGTGCGGGAAGCGCTCCATGAGCGACTCGAGGAGCGCAGTCCGGGTCGCAGGCACGTTGCTCACGGGTGCAAGGTATCGGCCGACGAGGGTCGGGGCGCCGGCGTCGGCGACCGTGAGCCGTGATTACGCTGGAGATCGATGCCGAAGCTCACGCAGACGATCCCCGCGCTCCCCGTCCGCGACATGGCCCAGGCGGTCGCCTTCTACCGCGACCGGCTCGGATTCCAGGTGCTGCACCACGACGGAGGCTTCACCGTGCTGTGTCGAGACGAGGCCGTGCTGCACCTCTGGGAGTCGAGCGACGAGACGTGGCGCGAGCGCGCCGACGTCGCCCGGCGCCCCGTCTCCACCGGCGCCGAGTCGTTCATCTCGGGTACCGCGAGCTGCCGGATCATGACCGAGGGCATCGACGAGCTCTACGAGGAGCTCCGAGCCCAGGACGTGCTGCATCCCGTATCGAGGGGCGGTGTCGACGACACCGATTTCGGGACGCGCGAGTTCGCGGCGCTCGACCTCGACGGGAACCTCGTCACGTTCTTCCGCTGGGTCTCCTAGGGCGGCGCATGGCACCCGCCGTCGCGACGCGACGCCTCTAGACTGGCATTCGATGATCCGCCTCGGCCGCATCTCGTACGTCAACATGGCGCCGGTCTTCCACCGCCTGACGCACGAGGTGGAGGAGGTCACCGGCGTCCCGACGGAGCTCAACCGGATGCTGATGGCCGGGGAGATCGACATCGCGCCGATCTCCTCCATCGAGTACGCGCGCCATGCGCCACGCCTCCGGCTCCTGCCCCGGCTCTGCGTCTCCTCCGAAGGTGCGGTGGACTCGATCCAGCTCGTGACCAGGGTCCCTCTCGGGCGCGTGCGGACGGTCGCGGTGACGCCCGAGAGCGCCACGTCCGTCGTCCTCACGAAGGTGCTGCTCCCGCAGGCGGAGCGCCTGCCGCTCGAGGCCGCGCCCGAGGCCGATGCCAAGCTCCTGATCGGCGACGCGGCGCTGAAGAGCGCCTTCGAGGATCCCACGCCGCACTACGACCTCGGCCGCCTGTGGCTCGAGCGAACCGGGCTTCCCATGGTCTTCGCCGTGTGGGCGGCGCCCGAGCCGGTGGTCGAGGGGCTGCTCGAGCTCCAGGACGCACTGGTCGCGTCGGTGCGCCTCGCCCGCTCCGAGCCGGAGCGCCTCGCGTACGAGGCGAGCGAGCGCTACGGCTATCCGGCCGGGTTCCTCGCCCGGTACTTCGAGAAGCTCCGCTACAGCTTCGGCCCGCGGGAGCGCGCCGGCTTCTACACGTTCCTCGAGATGGCCCGGGACGTCGGCGAGCTGCAGCAGGTTCCCGAGCTCCGGTTCCTGCAGGACGAGGTCACGGTCGCCTGATCCCATCGGTTCGCGCGACGCGCAGCAGGTGCAGCGCGACGAACGCGAGCCAGAGGAACCACACGACGCTTCCCGCACGGCTTGCGGCTCCCGCTCCGAGCGTGCTGAAGGCGGCGCTGGCGGCGATCACCGCCGGGGTCGCGAGCAGCGTCGGCAGCCAGGCCGCGCGCCACTCCGGCAGCCGCCTGAACGCGAAGGCGAGCACGGGTGGCGTGAGGAGCAGAGCCGCGGCGGTGATCCCCGACTCGATCTTGTGCGCCGACGAGTGCCACGACGTGTTGTCGCAGGCTGCGTCGATGCCCTGGCAGTCGAGCCTGAAGAGCCCGTCGAGGAACGTGCCCGCACCCACGACGACGAGGCCGAGGACGCCGAGCCGCGACAGCAGCCCGGGCCGAAGCGCCCGCCACAGCCCGAACGCGAACGACACGACGAGGAGGCCGGTGAGGTTCGCCGCAAGCTGGTTGTAGAGCCACGGGTACGACGCGGTCACGGCGCCGAGGTCGCTGATGTCGTCGTTCGCCGGGCTGAACGCCGGCGGCTGCGCGAGGTCGCCGAGAAGGACGCCGGCGACGAACGTCAGCGGCGCGGCGAGCCCGCAGATCGCGGCAGCACGGAGCGGCATCGTCGGAGTGTCCCAGACCCGTCCCGGTACGACCACGCAGGCCTACGGAGCGTTCGTACGGAATCCGTGAGGATCTCGCAGGCGCGCCGGACGGTCCACTACCCTCGCCGGGGTCGATGGTCCGTCGCGCGCTCGTCACCGTTTCCGCCTCGTTGCTTGCCGCGACCGCTCTCGCGTCGGCCGGGCACGCGGCGTCGCGCGAGCTCTGGCCCGGGGTCACCTACGAGCCGGGTGTCCAGTTCACGTCCCGTGGGCCCGTGGCGATCAACGTCCTGCGGGGACCGCGCCCCGGGGGCCTGACGACGCTCGAGCCCGTGCTCTCGAACGACACGGTCGTCGGACGCGAGACGCTGACCGCGATGCAGCGCCGCCTCGCGTCGACGGCGACCGCCGCAGGCGTGAACGGCGACTACTTCACGCTCGCGACCGGAAAGCCATCGGGCGTCCTGATGCGGGACGCACAGCTCGTCAGCCCCCCGAACGCCGGCCGCGCGAGCGCAGGGATCACGACCGACGGCCGCCTGGACATCCGCCGCGTGGGCTTCGCCGGGACGTGGCGTGGGTCGGTCGCCAACCGGCCGCTGAATGCGCTCAACGCCCTGCCGTCTGCGGGGGGCGCGGCCCTGCTCACCGACGCGTACGGACCGAGCGCCCCGGCGCTCAAGGGGAGCGCCGCCGTCGTCCTCTTCGCCTTCCCCGCCGCCACCCCCGACGCCGATCTCGTCTCCCCGGTGGTGGAGGCGCACAACGACGGGAGTGCGATCGCGATCCCGCCCGGCGGAGCCGTGCTGCTCGCACGCGGCGCGGCCGCGGCCACGCTCGCGGCCGAGGCACCCGTCGGTGCGACGGTGACGATCCGGCTGGGGCTCCGTCCTGCATGGCCGAACGTCGTCGGTGCGATCGGCGGGGGCCCCCAGATCGTGCGGAACGGGGCTGCGGTGTTTCGCTCGGGCGAGGTGTTCACGACCGGCCAGCTCGGCCCGCGCGCTCCCAGGAGCGCGGTCGGCCAGCTCCGGGACGGGCGCATCGTCCTCGTCGCGGTCGACGGCCGCCAGCCGGGGTACAGCGTCGGGCTGACGAACTTCGAGCTCGCGCAGGCGCTCGTCCGTCTCGGCGCGGTGACGGGCATGGCGCTCGACAGCGGCGGCTCCACGACAATGGCGTTCGACGGGACGCTGCTCAACCGCCCGTCCGACGGCAAGGAGCGGCCGATCTCGACCGCGCTGATGCTCCTCTACCGCGGCGTGTTCGCGCCGGAGCCTCCCGCACGCGTCTCGCCCAACGGAGACGGCGTGGCCGAGACCCCCGACCTGCGGTATCGAATCGTGCGTCCCTCCGCGGTGACCGTGACGCTTCGGGCGCCGGACGGGTCGACGCCGCTCTCCGCGGCGTCGGAGCAACCGGCGGGCACCTACCCCGTGCCGTTCAGGACGGTGGCCGAGGCCGGTGCCGCGGACGCGACCACGCCCGCCGCCGCGGGGACGTGGACGTTCGAGGTGAAGGCGATCGACGACCTCGGCCAGGCGTCGTCCATCACGCGGACCTTCGTCGTCGACGACACGCTCGGCTTCCTCCGCGTGCCGGCGCTCAGGGCGGTTCCACCCGGCGGCCGCGAGATCCCGGTCACGTGGAAGCTGTCACGGCCGGCGAGGGTCAGCATCACCGTGGTGGACGAGGCCGGCCGCGTCGTCCGTCGAGGGCTCGGTCAGCCTGCAGCGCGCGAGGCCGGCGACCAGCGCGCGACCTGGGACGGCCTCGGGGAGAACGGCAAGCGCCTCGAGGGCCGCTTCGTGGTCCAGGTCGTCGCGACGAGCACGCTCGGACGCTCGGAGCTCGACGCTCCGATCGTCATCCGCAAGGCCGCCGCCCCCCGCGGGTAGCCTTCCGCGGCGATGCCGGTCGCCGGCCTCCTCACCGACATCACCACGTGGGTCACCAACCTCATCGGGGACTACGGCCTGTACGCCGTGTTCGGACTGATGCTGATCGACGCGGTGTTCCCCGCCGCGAGCGAGGTCGTGATGGTCTATGCGGGCGCCGTCGCGGCGGGTGCCTTCGCCGGCCAGTCCATCACGCTCTTCGGCTACGAGTTCGAGAGCGGCTTTCCCGCCTACGTCGCGGTCGCGACGGCCGGGACGGTCGGCTACCTGATCGGTGCGATCGGGGGCTGGGCGCTCGGCGACTACCTCGGCCGTCCCTGGCTCGAGCACCACGGGCGATGGTTGCACCTGAGCGCCGAGAAGCTCGACCGCGCGGAGCGATGGTTCGACCGCTGGGAGGAGTGGGCGGTCTTCCTGGGGCGGGTGACGCCGGTCATGCGGTCGTTCATCTCCGTGCCGGCGGGCGTCTTCCGGGCGCGATTCCGCCCGTACGTCTGGCTCACGCTGCTCGGCTCGGCGGTGTGGTGCTTCGCGTTCGCGGCGATCGGCTGGGCTGCGGGCGCGAGCTGGGAGAAGTTCCACCACGCCTTCCGCTATGTCGACTACGTCGTCGCTGCGGCGGTGGTCTTCGCGGTCGCCGCCGTCGTGTGGCACTTCCTCCGGCGGCGACGGGTGACGGCCGACGAGCCCGCGTAGGAAGCGCTCGCCCGGCCCCGAATCCCTGCTCAGACAGCCCTTCGATGCGCCGGGAGCGCATTCGGCTGGCGCTACACTCGGGCGATCGTGATCCCTCTCGTCGACGTCAAGGCGCAGTACGAGCCCTTCATCCCGGAGCTCCGGGAGCGATTCGCGGAGGTACTCGAGTCCGGCCGCTTCATCTTCGGTCCCGAGGTCGAGGGCTTCGAGCGCGAGGCGGCCGCCTACCTCGGCGTGCCGCACGCGATCGGCGTCGCGAACGGCACCGACGCGCTCGTCCTCGCGCTCGAGGCGATGGGGGTCGAGCGCGGCGACGAGGTGATCTGCCCGGCATTCACGTTCTACGCGACCGCAGAGGCCATCGCGCGCGTCGGCGCGACGCCGGTCTTCGTCGACATCGACCCGGCGACGCTCAACGTCGACCCGAACGCGGTCGCGGCGCTGATCACCCGGCGGACCAAGGCGATCGTGCCCGTCCACCTGTTCGGGCGACCCGCACCACTCGACGAGCTCGCGGCGCTCGGCGTGCCGCTGCTCGAGGACGCGGCTCAGGCGTTCGGAGCCCCCGGCATCGCCACGACCGGCGTCTGCTCGACCTTCAGCTTCTTCCCGACGAAGAACCTCTTCGCGCTCGGCGACGGGGGCCTCGTCGCGTGCCTCGACGACACCGTCGCCGAGACCGTTCGCAAGCTGCGCTTTCACGGCTCGCGCGACAAGCAGACGTTCGAGCTGGTCGGGTCCAACTCACGGCTCGACGCGATCCAGGCGGCGGCGCTGCGGGTGTTCCTCCCGCACCTCGCGGAGTGGAACGCTGCGCGACGCGAGGCGGCAGCGCGCTACGCGGAGCTCGGCCTGGACGACGCCGTCGACCTGCCGGTGGACGAGGCCGGGCACGTCTACCACATGTACGTCGTCCGCACGCCGGAGCGCGCGCGCATCGCCGACGCGCTCCGCGAGGCCGGGATCGCATCCGCCTCCTACTACGTGACACCGCTCCATCTCCAGCCTGCGATGACCTACCTCGGCTACGCGCCGGGCTCCCTGCCCGAGACCGAACGCGCTGCCGCAGAGAACCTCGCGCTGCCGATGTGGGGCGGGATCGGGCCCGACCAGCAGGAACAGGTCGTCGCCGCGGTCAAGTCCGCCGTCGGCGTCGCCGTCTAGCGGGGACGTCGTGCGCAGCCCGGTCAGCCGCCACTCGATCTGGCAGGCCGGAGTCGACGCGCTGATCGTCGCCGGTGCGTGGTGGCTCGCGTGGAGCCTTCGCTTCGACCAGGTGCGCCCCGTCTACTACGACCGGTACCTCGAGTGGCCGATCGTCCTGCTCGTGGTGGGGATCAAGCTGCCGGTGTTCGCGCTCTCCGGCTTCTACAACCGCTGGTGGCGCTACGTCTCGACGCGCGACATGTGGACGGCGTTCCGGGGTGTCGTCCTGGCGTCGATCGCCGTCTTCCTCGTCTTCACCCTCTTCGACGTCCACCGGGTCTCCGTCCCGCGCGGCATCTGGTTCATCGACCTGCTCCTGTGCATGGCGTTCGTCGCCGGGTCACGGCTGCTCGCCCGGACGATCATCGAGCGCCCGCTCCCCGGCCGGATCGTGACGCGCGGCAAGGAGGCGATCATCGTCGGCGCCGGCGACGCCGGCCAGCTCGTCGTGAAGGAGATGCAGCGAAGCCCGGCGCTCGGGTACACGCCGATCGGCCTGCTGGACGACGATCCCCGGAAGCGCAACCTGCGACTCCACGGCGTCCGGGTCCTCGGCACGACCTCCGACCTCGAGCACGTCATCCGCGACCGCCGGCCGGACGAGGTGCTCATCGCGATCCCCACCGCCTCCGGTGAGCTGCGAGCGCGGATCTTCGAGACCGCACGCGCCCTCGACGTCTCCGTCAAGACGCTGCCGAGCCTCTCCGATCTCGTCTCGGGCGATGCGCACCTTGCCCGCCAGCTGCGCCCCGTCGAGGTCGAGGACGTGCTCGGGCGCGAGCCCGTGGAGGTGGACTTCGAGTCCATCTCCGACTATCTGAAGGGCGAGGTCGTCATCGTGACGGGCGCCGGCGGCTCGATCGGATCCGAGCTCTGCCGCCAGATCGCGCGCGTCGAGCCGGCCAAGCTCGTGCTCCTGGACCACGCGGAGCCCGCCCTGTTCGAGATCGAGCGCGAGCTCGTCCGGGAGCGAGGGTTCCGGGCGGCGGCGGCCGTCGTCGGCGACGTACGTGACCCCGTCAAGCTCCGTCAGGTCTTCGACAAGTACCGGCCCGGGGTCGTCTTCCACGCCGCCGCGTACAAGCACGTGGCGATGATGGAGGCCAACCCGATCGAGGCGGTCCGGAACAACACGCTGGGCACCCGCGTGGTCGCGGACGTCGCCGTCGAGTACGGGGCGAAGCGATTCGTGCTCGTCTCGACCGACAAGGCCGCGAACCCGAAGACCGTCATGGGCCAGTCCAAGGCGCTCGCCGAGTGGATCATCGAGACCTGGGGCCACCGTGCGGACGTGGGGACGCGCTTCGTCGGCGTTCGGTTCGGCAACGTCCTCGGCTCGTCGGGCTCGGTGGTGCCCATCTTCCGGCGCCAGATCGCGCGTGGCGGACCGGTCACGGTCACGCACCCGGAGATGACCCGCTTCTTCATGACCATCCCCGAGGCGGTTCAGCTGATCGTGCAGGCGGGCGCGATCGGCGGGCGAGGCCAGGTCTACGTGCTCGACATGGGCGAGCCGGTCAGGATCGTCGACCTCGCCGAGAAGATGATCCGGCTCTCGGGCAAGGAGCCGGGAACCGAGATCGCCGTCGACTTCATCGGGCCGGCGCCCGGCGAGAAGCTCCACGAGGAGCTGGTCGGGGACGGTGAGACGGTGGCGCCGAGCCCCCACCCGAAGATCGACCTGATCACCCGTCCGCCCGTCGACGCCGACTGGCTCGAGGCGGAGCTCGCGCTGCTCGAGCGGCTCGTCGAGGAGGGGGAGACCCTGGAGCTGGTCGGCGAGCTTCGGCGGCTCGTGGACGAGCCGCGGCGCGAGCGTGCGGGCACGATCGAGGCGGGTCCTCTCTCATAGCGCCGCTGGCGCCCGTGTTCGTCGTGGGCGACGTCCACGGCCACCGCGACGTGCTGGCCGGGCTCCTGCGGGCGTCCGGGCTCGTGGACGGAGCCGACCGCTGGTGTGGCGGCGACGCACGCCTGTGGCTCCTCGGCGATCTCGTCGATCGAGGCCCGGACGGGATCGGCGCGATCGACTTCGTCCGGCGGCTGGAACGGGAGAGCGGCGGCGCGGTTCGCTGCCTGCTCGGCAACCACGAGGTCCTGCTCCTCGCCGTGCAGCGATTCGCCGCCGAGGAGACGGTCGTCCCGGGCCAGTCGTACCACGACCTCTGGAAGCTCAACGGCGGTGTCGACGCCGACCTCGCAGCGCTGACGCCGGAGCACGTGCGCTGGATCGCGTCGTTGCCGCCCGTCGCGCGGGAAGGAGACGTGCTGCTCGTCCACGCCGACACGCCGGCCTACCTCGCGCTGGGAGGAACGCCCGACGACGTCGCACGTGTCGCCTCCGCGGCGCTCTCCGACGGCTCCGTCGACGACGTCGACGACCTCCTCTCCGTCGTGGCCGATCGAATGCGGCTGGACGACCCGGCCGCCGTCGACACTTTGCTCGCGGCGTGCGGTGGCTCGAGGATCGTCCACGGCCACACGCCCATCGCATCGGTTCTGGGGGTCGATCCGCGTTCGGTCACCGCCCCGCTGGTCTACGGGAACGGCCGGGTGACGAACGTCGACCACTGCCTCTTCGCGGGCGGCCCCGGCTTCGTCACCGAGCTCTGACGCCTGGCGTGTGGCCGCGAGCCCGCGCCACCGGGAAGAAGTGCCCCGCCACCGCTGCCCCGCTCCCGGAGCCGGGTCCTCGTACTTCTTGAACGCTGCGTCGTCCGGGACGAAGGCCCGGAGCGACCCCTCGCTCCCGAGGGCGTCCGAGTCGTCTGCGAGGTACGCGTACACCTGAGATATCGGTGTCTGTCCATGGCGGAATACGCTCTCCCGGAGCGAGGGCTATCCCTCGAGAGCGGAGAGCAAACAGTCGAGCAGAGCGTCGGGAGATCGCGTCGGAGGCAGCAGGACAGCCCCCTTTCGCTCGAGGGGCAGGTCGCCCGCCGCGGTCAGCGCCCGCAGGCGCCCGTCGCGCACGAGCACCTCGTCGACCGCCCCCATCCGGCCCGAGAAGGTGGTGTACACGGGCGTCCCCAGGGCGACCGCCTCGCGGTTCATCGTCCCACCCGCCGAGATGACGAGGTCGGCGAGCGCGATGAGGCTCAGGGCGTCGACCGCGCGGTCGGGGACGACGAGCGAAGGGAGACCGGCCGCCCGAATCGACCGCCGTTGCTCCTCGGTCCGGGGCAGGACCACCGCCTGCACGGCGGGATCGGAGCCGAGCCGTTCGAGCACGTCGACGAACAGCGGATTGCCGTAACGGTGGTAGAGCGAGACCTCCGGGGGCGTTCGCACGACCGCGAGGACGAGTGAACGGTCGATCGCGAGCACGTCGAGGACGCGCCGGTCGGGCTCGAACCCGTGGAGGTAGTACTCCTCCTTCAGCCCGGGGTATCTGCGGACCTTCGCTGCCCGGGCGCCGAGCCGGTCGAGCCGTGCCTGCGGGATCGCGTCCGGCACGACGACGCGTGTGGCTGCACGGCACCCAAGGGCGTGCTGGGCAAACGCGAACTCGTAGTCGAAGGCGTACGCCGACGGGATGCCGAGCGACCGCGCGACGAGCGGGAGCTCGTGGGACGCGTGGGCGAGCGCGACGTCGAAGGCCCTCTCGCGTGCGAACCCGCGAAGCGCCCGCACCCGGCCGGCCATCGCGCGCACCTTGCCCGCGCGGGACGCGCCGCCGTGAGGCGGCCCCACGACCGTATGCGGCAGGTTCGCGTCCTCGAGCAGCTCGAGCGTCTGGGCGAAGTCCCGAGTGGTGATCGTCACCTCGTGGCCGCGAGCGGTCAGGAGTGCGACGAGCGGCCGGAAGAACACCACGTGCGGGGAGTTCGTGACGTCGACCCAGACGCGCATCACGGCTCCGCCTCTGCCCGGCGCGCCTGCTCGAGGCCCCCCGCCTCCTCGCGGCCGATCCACTCGGCCAGGAAGGGCTCGGCGATCACGTATCTCCCGTCGGCGCCCTTCTGGACAACGTCCTCGCGGACGAGCGCCGACACGGCGCGCTGCACGAACGTCGCGGCCGGAAGACCCGCCGTGAGTCGCGTCTCCTCCGCGTAGAGGCTGGCAGGCCCCGAGCGGAGGGCAAGCAGCACGAGACGCTCGTTCTGTGTCGCCCCCTCCCAGATGCGCGAGAGATTGTTGTGCTCGGCACGGAGCACGTCGGCGACCGCGACCTCCACGTCCGAGGCGTGGGCGGCGTGACCGTGGGGGACGCGGGCCCACGCGAAGAACGCGAGCTCCTGGGTCGCGTAGGGATGCCCGTCGGCGAGGTCGAGCAGTCGCACGAGGGCATCGTCGTCGATGTCCCGCTCCGACCGGGCGAACCGGTCGCGGACGTACGCTCCCAGCGCATCGTGCGGCAGCCGGCCGACGATCATCTGTCGCGCGCTGCGCCAGAACGGCTCGTTCCGGTCGTTGAACAGCGCGTCGAGCACGTGGCGCTTGCTCCCCAGGTACACGTGGGAGACCTCGGGCTGCGTCTGGAACACCGCCCGCATCCGGTTCGGCAAGGTCTCGTCCAGGCGGGTCACCTCCTGGAACTCGTCGAGGACGAGCGCAGTCCGCTTGCCGCGCTCCCCGGCGATCCGGCCCGGAAGCTCGAGGAGGCGGTCGATCGTGTCGTCGATGTCCTCGCGGCTTCGGCTCGCGGTGAACGAGAACCGGACGTCGCCCTCGACCGGGTCGACCTCCATCGTCGGTCGCACCCTCAGGGTTCGGACGAGCGCGGCTGCGCGGTCGAGGAGCTGACCGGCGGGGGAGGACAGGTCGTCGAGGATCGTCTTCGCGAGGGCGGCCGCGAAGCGCTCCTTGGTGGGCGTCCGCATCAGGTCGCAGTACGCCACCAGGATCCCCTCCCGCTGGACGTCCTGGATCGCGCGGAACGCGAGCGACGTCTTGCCGAACCGCCGTGGCGCGAGGATCACGACGTCCTGGCCGCTCCGGAGGTCGGCCGCGAGCTCGGCGAGCTCGGGCTCGCGGTCGACGAAGGCGTCGTCCAGCGCCAGCGCCCCGAATGTGAAGGGATTCGCGGTATACACGTGTGCATTATGCACAGCCGTATACGAGAGGAGATACTACGTTGTATAATACAATGACGTATACTGTCTCCCGTTCACACTGACATAAGATGGGCTTATGGACACACGCCAGCTGGCTGCGTTCTGCGCGGTCGTCGAGCGACGCTCGTTCTCCCACGCGGCCGACCAGCTCGGCGTCACCCAGCCGGCCGTCTCGCTGCAGGTGCGCGCGCTCGAGAAGCGCCTCGGCACGCAGCTCCTCGACCGCTCCGGTCGTCGCGTCGAGCCGACCGAAGCAGGAATGCGCCTCTACCGTGGCGCACAGCGGCTGCTCGCGCTCGAGGAGCAGCTCCTCGACGACGTCGTCTCCGAGGGCGAGGGCGAGCTCGCAGGCTCGCTGTCGATCGGCGCGTCGACCGGGCCCGCAGCGGTCGTCGTACCGCAGCTCCTCTGCGAGTTCCAGCACGCTCATCCCGGGGTGCGGGTCGCGCTCGAGGTGCACGACACCCGGACCGTCGTCGAGCTGGTTGCCGACCGACGGCTCGAGCTCGGGATCGTAGGAGCCGCCCCACGCCATCGTGCCGTCCGCTTCGAGTCGTTCGCCTACGACGAGGTCGTGCTCGTCTGCCCGCCGGGCCACCGCTTCGGGGGTCGCGCGATCGACGTCCACGAGCTCGCCTCGGAGAGCCTCATCGTGATGCAGGAGGGGGCCGGCGTCCGCCGGATCGTCGAGGACGAGCTCCGACGGCTCGGGCTCCGGCTGCGGGACCTCGACCTGCACCTCGAGCTCGGGCTGCAGGAGTCCGTCCGGAGTGCCGTCCTCGCGGGCTACGGCGTGACGTTCATCTCGCGTGCCGCCGTCGAGGCCGAGCTCGCCTCCGGCGCGCTCGTGGAGGCCCGGATCGAGGGCATGGACGGGAGGCGGGAGATCTCCATCGCCCGGGGGGCGGGACGGGCACCGACACGTGTCGCGGACGCGTTCGCGGGATTCGCCCACGAGCGGGCGGCCGCGGTCGCCGGCGGGCTCGGCCGTCTCCCGGCGTCCAACGTGGACGCGTCGGCGTGAGCGAGGGCGCTCCGGCCCGCATCATGCGGTTCGGCGCCGGCTCGGTCGCCGAGCTCGCGGACGTGTGCGGCGAGGTCGGGATCACACGGCCGCTCCTCGTCACGACCCGCCGAGGCGCCGCCGCGGTGGGGGAGCTGCCGGTCGTGGCGCGGTACGACGGCGTTCGCCCGCACGCTCCCGTCGAGACCGTGCGCGAGGCGGAACGCCTCGCTCGCTCGGTGGATGCTGACGGCCTCGTCGGCCTCGGCGGCGGCAGCGCGATCGACACCTGCAAGGCCGTCGTCGCGGCGCTCGCGGCCGTGGACGCCGAGCCGCTGCCCCGCGTGGTGGCGGTTCCGACGACCTACGCCGGCGCCGAGTGGACGCCGTCCTTCGGGATGCTGCTCGCGCCCGGGCGCAAGGGCGGCGGCCTCGACGAGCGCGCCCGGCCGGTCGCGGCGATCTACGACCCGGAGCTGACCGTCGACCTGCCCCTCGAGGCGACCGTCGGGACGGCGATGAACGCGCTCGCGCACTGCGCCGAGGCGTACTACCACCCGTCGCGCACGCCTGCGGCGGAGCGCCACGCGGATACCGGCGCCACGGCGATCGCACATGCCCTCCCGGTCGTCGTCGCCCGCCTCGACGGGATCTACGGGAGGACGCGCTTGCTCGAGGGTGCCATGCGGGCTGCGCTCGCGCTCGCGGAGTCGGGGCTCTGCCTCGCGCACGCGATGGCACAGGCGCTCGGCGGGCGCTACGGGCTACCGCAGGGCTCGATGAACGCCGTCTGCCTCCCGGCGGCGCTCCGCTTCAACGCGGAAGCCGTGCCGGAGGCAGTGGCGCGGTTCGGCTCCGCCCTCGGCACGGAGGATCCCGCCGCTCGGGTCGAGGAGCTCGCCCGTCTCGGAGGCTTCGGACGGCTGCGGGACTTCGGCGTTCCCGAGGCCGAGCTCGACGAGGTCGCAGCGGCCGTCGTCGCCCGCCCGGGTGCGAAGGCGAACCCCAGGCCGGCCGACGCGGGAGACGTCGGCGAGTTGCTCCGCGCCGTGTGGTGAGGCTCACGTGAATCGCTCCCCCTCGTCGCGGCGGTAGCCGAGCCACGCGAGCACGCCGAAGACGCAAACCCACGTCGCCAGCGCGGCAACGTGGTGGAACGGAACGGGGTGGTCGCCGGTCGCGATGGAGTCGAGGACCTCGATCCAGCTGCGCGTCGGCAGGACCTGGGACGCGAGGTCGACATCGCGCGGGATCCCCGTCGGTCGCGCCCAGAGTGCTCCTCCGATCGCCAGGGGGAGAAAGGCGAGATTCGCAACCGGCAGCGCTGCACGAGGCGGCAGCCAGTAGCCGAATGCGATCCCGAGCAGGGCGAACGGGATGCTGCCGAGGAGGAGCCCCAGGCGAGCGCCGCGAACCGCCACGCGGACATGGTCGTCCCGTAGAGGGCGGTGCCGACGATCGTCACCACCCCGACGGTGGCCGCCGCGAACACGAGGGCGGAGAGCACGCGGCCTGCGAGCCGGGTCGTCGCGCTCACCGGCAGCGTGCGGAGATACGTCTCCCACGCCGTGGTACGTGCCGTGGCGATTCCGACGCCGAACTGGAAGAACGTGACGGTGAGCAGCGCGGTCGCCGCGAAACCGGCGAGCAGCCGGTCGGGCTCGCCCTGCTCGAAGCGCGACCCGAAGATCAGCATCAGGACGCCGGGGAATGCGATCGTCGGCAGGGCGTAGGCGGGGTACCGGGCCATGGTCATGGTCTCGGCGCGTGCGTGGGCGAGCGCGAGTCTCATGCGTGCCCGCTCCCGCCGCCGGCCCGATCGGGGTCGCGGGTCAGGGTCACGAATGCGTCCTCCAGGCTGACCGGTACGACCTCGAGCTCCCGGAACGTCACTCCCGAGCCGACGAGCTCGGCGACGAATCGGTCGGCATCACCGACGTAGACGACGTGGCGGTCGTGATGCGACTCGACCGTCGAGATGCCCGCGAGCGGCGGGATCGTCTCGGCCCGAAGCGTCACTCGCGTCATCCCGGCACGGGCCCGAACCTCGGCGACGGTTCCCTCGAGCACGATACGCCCCCCGACGAGCAGCGCGACGCGCGAGGCGATCGCCTCGGCTTCCGCGAGCTGTTGGGTCGTCAGGAGGACCGAGCCGCCGCCGGCGGCGAAGTCGGCAAGGTCGCCCAGGAGCGCTCGCCGTGCTGTGGCATCCATGCCGGTCGTCGGCTCGTCGAGGAAGAGGACGCGCGGCCGCCCGGCGAGCGCCAGCGCGACCGCGAGCCTGCGGCGCTGGCCGCCCGACAGGCCGAGCGCTTGCCTCTGCCCGAGCGACTCGAGCCCGAGCCGCTCGAGCGCCTCCTCGACCGAGCACGGCGCCGGATAGTGCGCACGCACGAGCTCGACGAGCTCGCGCACGTGGAGCGTTTGCGGGAAGCCGATCTCCTGGAGGACTGCGCCGACGGATCGACGGGCCGCCGGCTCGCGGGGGTCGAGACCGTCGAGGTATGCGCGCCCGCGGTCCGGGCGGCGCAGCCCGAGCATGGTCGCCACCGCGGTCGACTTGCCGGCGCCGTTCGGGCCGAGCAGCGCGAGCACCTCACCCGTGCGGAGCTCGAGGTCGACCCCGTCCAGCGCCCGGACAGGCCCGAAGGACTTGACCACACCCTCGAGACGGGCGGCGGTCGCTGACGGCGTTGGAGTGTCTGCGCGCACGGTCCGGCGTGGGGGATTCCGTGGCTCGGATGCTAGGAGGTGGGATGCGGCACGACCAGTGGCCGAAGGGGACATGTCGTCGCCGCATAGGGACCCCGCGCCCACGAGCACGTTGTACGTCCCGTGCGCTGCGATGGCGCCGAGCAGGCGGCCTGTGACCAGATAGGTGCAGCCGAACACGAGGCCCGTCGCGAGGTGCACGACGGCCCTGCGTCCCTGGCGGCAGACGTGCGCGAGGGCGAAGAGCGTCGTGCTGAGCACCAGCGCCCCGATGCGACCGAACGTCGCGAGCAGGAGCCCGAGCACCAGCCCGCGCCAGATCGCCTCCTCCCGCGCCGACGTGACGCACAGCACGATGCTGCGCGAGAGCAGACGGCGACGGGGAACGGCCGCGAGCGCGGAGGGCGGGATCCGACGCCGTGCCAGCCCGGCGAACAGAATGCCCCCCGCGAGGCATCCGAGGACGACCGCCTGGCCGGCCGGCCTGGTCGTCGGGTCGAGCGGATGCACGTCCGGCGCTGCGAGCGACGCGACGACGGCGACGGTAGACCACGCGAGCAGGCGAACGATCTCGATCACTCCGACGTCGGCCCGAAGGGGAGCAGGTAGAGCGACGCCTCGTACAGCCCGTCGACGCCGAGGAACGCATCGAGCCGACGGTCGTAGAAGCCGCCGAGCGGCACGGCGGCGAGCCCGAGCGCCGCGACGGCGAGCAGGAGGTTCTGCGCCAGGTGGCCGGCCTCGAGCAGGGTGAACCGGTAGGCGCGTGCGCCGTACTTGAATCGTGAGCGCCAGAACATCGCGGTCACGGCGACGAACGCGGCGCTCGATGCGAGAAGCTCGCCGTACGGCGAGAGGCTGTCGAGCTCGTCGCCGGGCTCGATCGCACGGAGCAGCTCGAGGCCCTGCCGCAGAGGGTCGAAGTGATGGAGGGCCGCGTCCAGGCCCTCCACGTGCCGTGTCACGATGTACAGCTCGAGCGGGTACAGCCCTCCGCCGGAGGGCGCGGAACGCAGCGTCTGGGGCGTCCCGTCGAGCCCGCCCGTGACGCCGTACGCCGCCCGCAGGATCGATCCCAGCTCGTCGAGACGGAGCGGACGCTCGCCGAATGCGCGAATCGATCGTCGCGCGTCGAGCGCGTCCGCCAGGCTCGCGGGACCGAGCCCGCGGGCGGGAAGCGGTAGGAACGGGCGCTGGAAGTGGCGCTTGACCGAACGGCTCGCGCTGATCCGCATCTCGACGCTCTGCTCGAGTCGGGCGGCCCCCACCACGAGCGGGTCGACGACGCCCGGGTACATGCGGGACGCTTCGTGGTAGTCCTCGGTCGGGTCGACGGTGCCGACGTTCTGTGCGCCGGTGACGGCCGCCAGTCGAACGGTCGGGACGAGCTCCGCCCCCGGGGGATCGTCCGTCTCGGTCCGCACCGGCGCGCTGTCGGCCGGATCGGTCACGGGAACGGATGTGGGAGCGGGTTGAGCCGATCGACGTCCAGCGGCGCGTCGAGAAGCCCCGCCTCGTATGCGGCGACGTAGAGTCGGCGGCCTCCGAGGAACTGCGCCCGATGGGAGACGTCGAGGGCGCAGAGCTCGGGGGCGAGGACGCGGGCGACGCTCAGCCCGAGGTCGCGCACGTCGGGTGAGGTGACGTCGACCGCGTAGGCCGAGAGACGCCGTGCGTCGAGCCTCGACACCAGCGCATCGAGCTGCTCGCGGGGCGATCGGCCTTCGAGCGGCCGGACGCGCGCCGTCGGCGAGCGCCGCGGAGATGCCGTCAGGAACGATGCGAGCGCCGCCTGCTCGCTTCGTGCGTAGAACAGCATGTGGTCGTCGAACGTCGCGATCGAGTCGGGATCGGGTGGCGGCCGATGCGGCGTCGAGGCGGCCTGGCGACCGAGCCAGCGGTACACGCCGAAGCCCTCGGCGATCGCCTTGAGCCATGCCTCCCCCACCCCGGCTGCGGCTCCTGCGCCGACGGCGAGCGCGGCGCGCGATCCGGGTGGTCCGTGCACCATGGCGATCGCGATCGGGACGTCCAGGAAGCAGCTCGCATCGACCACGTCGAATCGCAGGCCGGTCGAGGCGAAGAATCGCCGGTCGAGCGTGCACAGCGCCTCGTCGTCGGACCAGTCGAGCAAGGGAAGGGCGAGACGGCACTTCCACCCGAGCATCACGGCGTCGCGCTCGACCAGCTCGAGGAGCGCGGCAAGGATCGCCTCGCCGAGGGTGGGAGCGCAGGCGAGCCCGCTGCTCGTGGAGTAGCCGATCGGGCGAGAGGCCCCTGGTTGACGCAGGTAGACGAGCTGTGCCGGGAGGTACGCCGGCGCGCCGTCCGCGAGCGACACTCCCTGGACGAACTCCGTCTGCGTGTCCTCGGTGAACGGTGCGAAGGGGAAGCCTCGCTGTGCGTGCTGCAGTGGATGGAAGAGCGCGAACCGCGACGGATCGACCGCCGCGTCCCCGAGCTCCCGGGCCGTCGTCAGCCGGAGCTCGTCGAAGGGGACGAACATCGCCGAGTACCGCTCGATCGCCTCGCCGATCGCGGCGGCACGGGCGCGCAGGGCGCTCTCGTGGGCCCCGCTCCCGTACTCGACGGTCGCCGCTCCGAGCGTGCGGCGTCCGGACGCAAGCTCGCACGCGCAGTTCGGAAGAGGCGTCTCGTCGGTCGTGTACGTCGTCGAGACGGTGCGAGTGACGATGCCGACGAGCGGCGAGACCGCGCCCTCGAGGCGCTCGAGGGCCTCTTCGACAGGCGTGAAGCGCTCGGGTGCGAGTGCCGATGTCACGCCGTCGCCTCGAACCACGGCGAGGGCACCGCCTGCTCGGGCGACCCACAGGACGGACAGCGAGGGACACGCAGCACGTGATCGTGGGACAGCCGGAGGACGGGCCCCACCTCGACGGCGTAGAGGCGTCCGGGGAGCGCCGGATCCCGCGTCGTCAACCAGCGGAGCGCGAGCAGCGAGGCGAGGGCAGCGGAGAGCGAGGCGAGAGGCGCCGGCGCTGCCGCGCGAGGCGGCACGCGCTCGACGATGTCGAAGTCGTCGTCGTAGCCGGAGCAGGCCGCGCGTCGGAGCAGATAGCACTGTCGACACGCCGAGACGCCGGGAACGAAGAGCGGCCCGACGACGACCAGCCGACCGTCGAACGGGAGGACCTGCAACCAAGGGACGCGACGCTCGACGGCGATCGCGTTGAGTGCCGAGAGCGTCGTGACCTCGTCGCGGTCGGGTGCCGCGACGACGAAAGGCTCGTCGCCGGGGTCACCGTCGAGCGGGCGCGCGTCCACGCGGCCGATCCCCATCCGTCGCAGCTGATGTCCGATCTCGGCTGCGTTCGGGCCCGCCCCGAGGACGCAGACACGGCCCTGCCCGATCGCCGCCTGCGCATCCGCCTGTGTCGTCTGCCGGGTGACCGCGGCGGCGAACGATGCCGCCGCGGTCACGGCGTCCTCGTCGAACGGACGGTGCTCACCGTCGACGAGCAGCCGGTTCGCCGCGAGCAGCGCCAGCGCCTTTGCGATCGCGGGGGCCACCGACCTTCCCAGCACGGACTCGACGTCCTCGACCGTCCGGGTCCCGTCGAGGAGCGGAAGCAGGCGCGGCAGGAGCGCCTCGGCCGCACGGCCCTCGAAGGTGACGACGGTTCCGCCGTGCTCGACGAGGACGCGTCGACCGTCCTCGGCGAGCCGGCACCACGGGGCGAGCGCCGGTCGCTCCGGTACCCGGCCGGCCGATGCGGCGTCCGTGCTCACCAGCAGAGCGTCGTGCAGGTGCAGCAGAGGATCACCGAGCTGCAGACCCCGCTCGAGCACGAGGTGTCGTCCACCACCGCGTACACGGCACTGCCGTACCCGCGGACGTTGGCCGAGAGGTCGAGCAGCTCCTCCGTCAGCTCTTCGAACATCACGTCCCTCCTTCCGTCGAGGTGATGGTTGTTGCCAGGTTCGCCAATGGCGCCGGCCGGCGCCAGATGTCCTTTGTCGCAAGAGAGCACCAATCGCTCCACAGGAGCCTGGTGCCGGAGTTGACCGCCGCCGCCGGGCTGCGGATCATCCGTGTGTGGCCGAATACGCGCTGATCACGGCGGTCGTCGCGAGTCTCGCGCTGTCGCTCGCGACGATTCCCGAGCGCCAGCTCGCTCGTCAACTGCCGGTCACCGCCGCACGCGCCCAGGCGCTCGTCTCGAAGACCGCGCGCGCCAACGACGTGCCCGTCTCCGGCGCGCGTTCGGCGCTGGCGCGGGCGCCGTACGGCCGGGCGCCGCTCCGGTACCTCTACGCCGAGGGCTGGATCGGCGGGCGGAAGAACGCGGCGGAGTGCGTCTTCGCGAAGGCCACGCCGGGCCCGACCCGGAAGCGCCTCGAGGAGGCGCTCCGCACGGACGCCCGCCTTCGCGCGCGACTCGCACGGATGCGCGTCACCGTCCCACAGGCGGCCGAGGCGATCACGCGCGGGACGGCTTCGGCCTGCTGAGCGGGGTCAGGCGCGGTCGGCGGCGGCCTGCGTCGCCGCGACGACCCGCCGCAGGCTCGCGATCCCGGTCACCTGGCCGCTCTCGTCGAGCACCGGCAGATGGCGGAAGCCGTGCTCGATCATGGTGCGGGCGGCCTCCTCGACATCCGTGTCGGCGGAGGCGGTGATCGGATCGTCCGTCATCCACTGGCGGACGCGGGCCTCGCTCGTATGGACGCGCGCCGCCATCGCCTTGAGCATGTCGCGCTCGGTGAGGATCCCGATCAGCCGCCCGTAGTCCTTGACGATCACGGCTCCGACGTTGGCCGCGCTCATGCGCTCGGCGACCTCGCCCAGCGTGTCCTCGGGAGCGACCTCGATCAGCTCCCGGCGCATGACGTCGGACAGGTGCGGCATGCGGAAATCCTACAGTCCGGTCCGTGAAATAAGCAGAGCTAATCATTCGCATTAGTGATTCGCTCCGAGTCGGTACGATTCGGTGTCGTGGCGCCCGACGCTCCCATCGACGTGCTCGTGATCGGCAGCGGCGCCTCGGGACTCGCGGCCGCGGTCTCCGCGGAGCGCGCCGGAGCCCGGGTGGCGGTGGCGACCAAGACGACGCTCCAGGCGAACAACTCATCCAAGGCGCAGGGCGGGATCCAGGCCGCGCTCGGCGAGGACGACTCACCCGACCTCCATGCCGAGGACGTGATGCGCTCGTCGCACGAGACGGCGGACACGCGCCTCGTCGAGGTGCTCACCTCCGAGGCGCCTTCGGCGATCGCGTGGCTCGAGGAACTGGGCTGCAGCTTCACGCGCGACGGTGCCAACGGCGGATCCTCGGGCCGTGGCGGCTACCGGCTCGCCCGCTGCGGCGGCGCGTCCCGGCGGCGCCTGCTCCAGGTGGGCGACCGGACCGGACACGCGATCACGAAGGCCCTCCGCGAGGGATTCGAGGCAGGCGACGGAGCCGTGCTCGCACACCACCGGCTGACGTCGCTCGAGCCCGCCGAGAGCGGCTGGCGCGCCTCGTTCACCACACCCGAGCGGAGCGTCGCGATGGACGCCGTGACCGTCGTCCTCGCGTCCGGCGGCCGGTGCTTCGCCGAGGCTGCCACGCGCGGTGAGCTGTCCACGAACCATCCCAACGCCACGGGCGAGACGACGCGGATCGCGATCGACGCGGGCGCGGAGGCGCGGGACCTCGACGCGCTCCAGTACCACCCGAACGGCGGGGCCTGGCCCGCGACCATGCAGGGGTACTCGATCCCCGAGACGACTCGGGCATACGGCGCCGTCCTGCTGAACGCCGAGGGCGAGGAGTTCACCGACTCGCTCGGGCCTCGGGACGAGGTGTCGCAGGCGATCTTCGACGAGGTCGACGCGGGCCGCGGCGTGCTGACCGAGGACGGCAGGCCGGCGGTCTTGCTCGACACGACCCGGATCGCCCCCGCCGACGCCGACGTCTCGCTCCCGTACATGCTCCGCCGCTACCGCGGCGCAGGCATCGACCCGCTCACCGAGCCGATCCTCACCTACCCCGTGCTCCACTACCAGAACGGCGGGCTCGTCATCGACACGGGCGCGGAGACGACCCTCGAGGGCGTCTACGCCTGCGGCGAGATCGCCGGCGGGACACACGGGCGAAACCGCATGATGGGCAACTCACTCCTCGAGTGCGTGGTCTTCGGCCGCCGTGCCGGGGCGAACGCCGCGACGAAAGCGAAGGCATGAGCACGATCACGACGACCGACCTGGCCCAGACCGTGGAGGACGCTGCCGCGCACCTCTACGTCTGGGCGTTGAAGGACATTCCGCAGGACCTGCGCGACGCGCTCAAGGCGGCGCTGGACCGCGAGACCTCGGTAACGGGGATCCGCGTGCTGGAGACGATCCACCGCAACGTGGAGATCGCTGACGAGCAGAAGAACCTCGTCTGCCAGGACACCGGGATAGCCGTCTACTACTGCCGGGTGGGGGAGCACTTCCCGCTGCATCCTGCGCGGATCTACGCCTCGTTGAGGAGCGGGACGGAGCGCGCGACGGTCGAGCATCCGCTGCGCTCGAACACGGTGCACACGCTGACGCGCGAGAACACGGGGCCGAACGTCGGCTACCGGGTGCCGATCGTGCACTGGGACTTCGTACCGGACTGGGACGGGCTGGACGTGAAGTGCGTGCCGAAGGGGTCGGGGTCGGAGAACATGACGTTCCTGAAGATGCTCGTTCCGGCCGACGGCGTGAACGGGATCAAGAGGTTCGTGCTCGAGTCGATCGTCGGGGCAGGGGGCAAGCCGTGCCCGCCGGGGATCGTGGGGATCGGGCTCGGCGGCTCGGCCGACTACGCGATGCACCTCGCGAAGGAGGCGATCGCGCGGCCGGTGGGGACGCGCAACCCGGATCCGCTGGTGGCGCAGCTCGAGGACGAGCTGTACGAGCTGCTCAACGAGACCGGGATCGGGCCGATGGGGCTCGGTGGCGACGTGACCGTGCTGCAGTGCCACATCGAGCACGCCGACACGCACATGACCCTGAACCCGGTGGCCGTGAACTACCAGTGCTGGGCGGCGCGGCGTGCGTCGGCGCACATCGCCGCGGACGGCACCGTCGACTTCGACCGGGAGGCGTGACGTGAGCAAAGGGCGTCGAATCCGGCGTGCTGTGGAGGAGATTTCTCGGAGTTGGCACGGTCGCGGCGGTCGCAGCGACGTAGAATCGGCAGTGAGGGTGGCGGGAGGCCACCCCACCCTGGGTGGGGGGCTACGCGCGGCCGCGTCGTCCACGACGGCGGCGGTCGACTCCGGCGGGGTCGCGTGATGGCCCGGCACGAGGTCACCTTTCCGGTCACCGACCCGGCCGAGATCCTGAAGCTCCGCGCCGGGGACGAGGTGACCGTGCAGGGGCACATCATCGGGATCCGCGATCGCACGCAGATCCGGATCTTCGACCAGGGGATCGAGCCGCCGATGGATCTCCGGGGCGCGTTCCTGCTGCACACGGCGCCGAACGTGCGGAAGGTCGGGCCCGGACGCTACGAGAAGATCTGCATCGGCACCACGACCAGCGCGCGGATGGTGCGCTTCACCGAGGGTCTGGGTGATCAGTACGGCGTGCGCGCGATCTGCGGCAAGGGCGGCTTCCCGGACGAGGCGATCGAGCCGATGGAGCGCCTGGGGATGGTCTACTTCGCCATCGTCGGCGGCGCCGCGGCGCTGGAGACCACCCAGATCGAGGAGATCGAGGAGGTCGCCTGGGAGGAGCTCATGCCCGAGTGCCTGTGGAAGTTCCGTGTCAAGGACTTCGGGCCGCTGATCGTCGGCATCGACGCGCACGGCGGCTCGCTCTACCGCGAGGTCCAGAACCGCGCAAAGAACAAGCTGGAGGAGCTCTATGCCCGATTTCAATGACGGCTTCCTCGGCGTCCCGGCACGCCCCGGGAAGCCGCGCGAGGTCGGCCTCACGCACGTGATCGACAAGGGCCTGAACCTGCGCGACATCGAGGGGCTCTTCGACACGGCGGGGCAGTTCGTCGACATCGTCAAGTTCGGCTGGGGAACGAGCTACGTGACGAACAACCTCGAGAAGAAGATCGCGCTGTACCGCTCCTTCGAGACGCCCGTCGTCTGCGGCGGGACGCTGTTCGAGGCGGTGTACGGGCGCGACCGGATCGACGACTTCAAGCGCTGGCTCGTCGAGCACCGGTTCTCGCACGTCGAGATCTCGGACGGGACCCTCGAGATCCCGCGTGAGCGGAAGCTCGAGCTGATCACCGACTTCGCCCGTGACTTCACGGTCCTCTCGGAGGTCGGGTCGAAGGACTCCGACGTCGTGTTCGCGCCCTACCAGTGGGTGGAGTGGATCAACGAGGAGCTCGCGGCCGGGGCCTGGAAGGTGATCACCGAGGGGCGCGAGGGGGGCACCGCCGGGATCTTCCGCTCCGACGGCGACATGCGGACGGGGCTGCTCGACGAGATCGCGCACGGGGTCGCGATCGAGAACGTCCTCTTCGAGGCGCCGACGAAGTCGTCGCAGGCCTGGTTCGTGAAGCACTTCGGGCCCAACGTGAACCTCGGCAACATCCCGCCCGACGAGGTGATTCCGCTCGAGACCCTACGGCTCGGGCTCCGCGGCGACACGCTCAAGGAGATCCTGCTGGCGGAGCACCCGGATCGTGAGGATGATCCCGCCGCGCGCGTCTAGGCACCGGCCCGAAACGGGGCGGTGACATGGACTGGAAGCTCTCGCTCGCAGGGCTCCTGATCGGGCTGCTGGTCGGTGTGACCGGCATGGGCGGCGGCTCCCTGATGACACCGATGCTCGTGCTGTTCTTCGGCTTCCAGCCGTCGATCGCGATCGGCACGGACACCGTCCACGGCGCGATCTTCAAGTCGTTCGGCGCCGCCCAGCACCGGCGTCTCGGCCACGTCCACGCACGGCTCACGATGTGGATGCTCCTCGGCTCCGCGCCGTTCTCGATCCTCGGCGTCGCGCTCTCCTGGTGGCTTCGGCAGGAATACGGAGACGGGTACGAGGACACCGCAAAAGCGATCCTCGGCGTCGCCCTCGTGCTCTGCGGGCTCGCGTTCCTCGTGAAGGCGTATCTCCACTCGAGCCCCGAGGACAAGCCGTTCATCCTGACGAACCGCGACCGCGTGATCGCCGTCGTCACGGGTGTCGTGGGCGGCTTCGTCGTCGGCCTCACGTCGGTCGGCAGCGGGACGATCTTCGGCCTCGTGATGCTGATCGCGTTCCCGCTCACCGCGGCGAAGATCGTCGGCACGGACATCTTCCATGCCGCCGTGCTGCTCGCCGTGGCCGGCGCGGGACAGCTGGTCGCGGGGCACGTCGACCTCGGAGCGACCGGCTGGCTCCTCATCGGGTCCGTGCCGGGCGTCCTGATCGGGAGCCGGTTCACGGTCAGGCTCCCGGAGCGCTCGCTCAGGATCGCGCTCGCCGCCACGCTGACGCTCGCGGGGGTGAAGCTGGTCGAGCCGCCCGGTGCGGATGCGATCGTCCTCGTGGGGATCGTGGCGGCGGCGATCGCAGCCGTCGCGGCCACTGCACGCTGGCTGGTCACCCGATCGCCCGAGCGGCTCGCACAGGCATCGCAGCCCGACGCCTGACGCGCACCCCGAGGCGACGCAAGCGTCGCGCCTACGTGCGGTCCGGGAGCGGCGGGGGCAACGGGCAGGACACGAACGTCCTGCCGGTGAGCCGGTAGCCGACCCTGTAGGCCGTGCAGCCCGCGCAGAAGCCCGTCGTCGCCGCGAGGAGCGCGAGCGCGGCGACGAGCAGGCCGAGCGCCGCCCCCACGGTCGTGAGGCCCGCGGCGTAGGCCAGCGACGCCGCGGTCAGCACCGCCAGGCCGACCATGTTCGCGAAGCGCGGCGGCCGGGCGTCCTCGAGGCGCCCCTCGCCGAGCCGCGGCTGGATCAGCTCGAAGTAGGCGACGCACGCGAGGCACCACCGGCGGCCGAGCGTCAGCCCGAGGGCGAGCTGCAATGCCAGGAGCGCGAGGAGCCACCACCAACCGGTCACGACGCCGAGCAGCGCGACGAGGCCGACGACGACCTGGTTCACGCGCGGCGCGCGCTCGTCGATCAGCTGCGTGTCGCGGTAGGGATCGGCCCGGCGCGGCGGTCGCTTCATTTCGGGAAGTATTAGCAGGTCCGTACAGTGCCGACGTGCCCGAGCCGAGCCCGCCGCTGATCGTCCTCGGCGTCCGCCGGTCGGGGACGACGCTCCTCCGCGTGATGCTCGACCGCAACCCGGCGCTCGCCGTCCCGGACGAGTCGTACTTCGTGCCGCAGCTCGCCCGGCGGCACCGGGGAGTCGTGGACGCGGAGGCGTTCACGGACGATCTGCGCCGGCTGCCGACGCTCGCCGAGTGGGGCCTCCCGCCCGACTCCGTCGCGGCCCGGCTCCGGCCCGGGATGACGACCGGGGAGGCGATCGCGGCGGTGTTCGAGGCATACGCGGCGGCGCGCAGCAAGCCGCGGTGGGGCGACAAGACGCCGCTCTACATGCAGTACCTGCCGCTGCTCGACGCGCTCTTCCCGACGGCGCTCTACGTGCACCTGATCCGCGACGGGCGGGACGCGGCGCTCTCGTACGTCGCCGTCCCCGAGGGGATCATGACCGCCGGCTGGGGCCACCCCCGCGACGCGGCGGGGTTCGCATGCCAGTGGGCCACCGAGATCCGCGCCGCGCAGGACCTCGGGCGGCGCGTGGGCGGCCGCTACCTCGAGGTGCGCTACGAGGCCCTCGTCGCGGCTCCGGAGAACGAGCTCCAGCGCGCGTGCGGCTTCGCCGGGCTCGAGTACGACGACGCGATGCTCGGCTACGTCGGAGAGACCGAGTCGGCGCGCAAGGAGCACCAGCAGCGGCTCAACGAGCCCCCGCGGGTCGGCGTCCGCGACTGGCGCACGGAGATGCCCCGGGCCGACCGGGAGGCGTTCGAGGCGGTTGCGGGCGACCTCCTGCACGAGCTCGGCTACGCGGTCGCCGCGCGCGGCCACGCCCGGGCGCGGCTCGCTTCGTACCGGGCGAGGACGGCCGCGTGGCGCGCGGTCGGCGCCGCGACGCAGCGCTCGCCCCTCTGGCGACGGCGCCACGCCGTGCTGCAGTGACCCGGTGTCTGACACGTTCCGACATGTCGGCAGCGAGGGACGACGAGATCGTCCTCGGAGCTCTCCACATCCCTCGCCGGAGCGGCAGAACGGGAGCGGGCTCGCGCCTGTTGGCAGATCGGCACGGAATCGACACGGATCGCCCTTGACGGGCAACGGTGTCTGACACCGTTCTCCGTCAAGACGTCGCTTCCGGACGCGCCTCCTACGGGCCGTTCGTGCCGCGGAAGGCGACCAGGATGCCGTTCAGGGTGAAGTAGTAGGCGCGCTCGGTCGCGATGCCGGGCGAGTACTTGCCGATCGGGAGATGCCACACGATCTTCCCGTCCGAGGCCCGTGCCGCGTAGGTCTCCGTCTCGAGCGTCGAGAAGAACACCAGGTTGCCCACGAGCACCGCGCCGCCGAGGACCCTCCCGCCGACGTGCGTCCGCCAGAGCAGGCGCCCGTCGGTCTTGCGGTACGCGCGCAGTCCGCCGTTGAAGTCCCCGACGAAGATGCGGTCCACACCGACCGCGGGAGTCGAGTACCCCAGCGAGCTCACGTTGTCGGTCCAGAGAACGCGGCCGCTCGATGCATCCAGCGTGACGATCTTGCCCGAGCGCGCGATCGTGTAGAGCCGCTCGCCGTCGGTGGACGCGCTCGCGTAGAAGCTCTCGTAGCGGAACGCGTCGCGCTTCACGTACGTGCTCCAGAGCTTCGTGCCGTCCCGCTGGCGCAGGCAGAAGATCGAGCCCGCATACGTCGTGATGCAGACGCGGCCATCGGCGAGCGACGGGCTCGAGTTGATCCGGCCGCCCGTGTCGTAGGCCCAGCGCACGTGGCCCGTGTCGGCGTCGACCGCGAAGAGCCGGCCGTCCGTCGCGCCGAAGTACGCGATCCCGTCGACGACGGCGGGCGACGACTCGACGATCGCGTTGGTGCGGAGCTGCCAGACCACCTTGCCGCTCCGTCGCGTCAGCGCGGTGACGGTGCCGTCCTTTGCGCTGACGATCAGGTTGTCGCCGGCGATCGCCGGGGTCGACGGCTTGTTGGCGTCCGTGACCCTCCGCCATGCGACCTTCCCCGTCGCCGCGTCGATCGCCCAGGTGTCTCCCTTGAAGGTGTTCACGTAGAGCATGCCGTCGCAGTAGCTCGGGGGGTACTCGACGTACGACTTGAGGCCGCGGGCCCAGAGCTTCTTCCCGGGGATCCCGAGATCGATCCCCGGACGGGCCAGGTCGCGCTTGGGCCCGCCGCCGAACATCGGCCAGCAGCGCTGGTCGACGTCCGGCGAGGGCTGCGGCGGAGGTGTCGGCTCGGGCGCGGGCTCGATCGGCGTGGTCGGCGCGACCACCGTCACGTCCGTCACCTCCGTCTCGAGCGTTCCCGACGGGAGCGACCGGGTCGTGACGAGCGCGACGCCGATCCCTCCGACGAGGGCGAAAACGGCGGCGAGGACGAAGAGGAGTCGGCGTCGCATGCGGCGGGGTCGGCTCCGGGGTGCCGATCACCCAGTGTGCCTGGAAGTGATCCCGGAATGAGCTTCGTCGCGGGGTTGCGATAGGTGCGTGCGCTGCAAGGACGCAGGGAGCCCCGATAGCCACTGCTATCGGGGCGACTGGACGCCGCGCGTGCGTGCATAGGGCGTTCCTGCGACACAAGGATTCATTCCGGGCTCACGTCCTACGCCGTCGGCGTCTTCGACCCGTCCTTACAATCGCCCTCAGGTGGCCGGGAGCGCTCAGAACGAGGTGCTGCGGCCCGGACGCGCGCGGCACGGCTCGGCGGCCACGTCCGGCGGGCGATGAGAGCGCGTCTCGCCCCCGCGCTGCTCGTGGCCGCCCTGCTCGTGGCGACCTCCGCGGCGTTCGTCGTGACGGAGAAGCTGAAGCTGACGCGGAACCCGATCGTCGGGCCGACCGTCGACAAGGTCTTCTCGCCGGTGTGCGACTGCGAGACGGCATCCGCCGAGATCAGGTTCAGGCTGCGCAAGGCCGACCGCGTCAGCGTCGAGATCGTCGACGGCGACGGCGACGTCGTGCGGGAGCTCGCCCGCGGCCGTGCGCAGGGCCGCGCGCCGGTGTCGTACGTCTGGGACGGCCGCGACGGCGACGGCAGGGTCGTCGGCGAGGGCACGTACCGCCCGCGGGTGCACCTCGACCGGCAGCGCCGCACCATCCTGATGCCGAACCGGATACGCGTCGACACGACCCCGCCGCGCGTCGTCAGCTTCACCGCGCGGCCGCTCGTGATCTCGCCCGACGGCGACGGTCGCTTCGACCGCGCGAAGATCCGCTACCGCGTCAGCGAGCGCGCGGTCGTGGAGCTGTACGTCGACGGCATGCGGGCGCTGCGCAGGCTGGGCACCCGGACCTCGGGGACGATGGACTGGTTCGGCAGCGCGGGCGGGGAGCCGCTTCCCGAGGGCCTGCACACGCTGCGGCTCGTCGCGCGCGACGTCGCCGGCAACCTCGGTCCACGCTCGGGATCGAGGACCGTCCGGATCCGCTTCCTCGACCTCGGACGGGACCGGGTCGTCACGGCGCCGGGAGCGGGCTTCGCGATCCTCGCGATCTCGCAGGCGCGCACGCTCCGCTGGACGCTCGCGGGCCGATCGGGAACCGCGCGGCCCGGCACCCTGCGCCTCCGTGCGCCGGGCGCGCCCGGACGCTACGTGCTCCGGGTCGACGCGAACGGCCACGTCGAGCGAGCGGTCGTCGTGGTTCGCGGGGCCGCCCCGTGAGCGTCGCCGCGCAGGCGGCGGCCGTCGTCGGCTGCATCGGGCTCGCCGCGTTGCTGCTGGCGCCGACGCGCGTCGCCAGGATCGCGGGCCTCGCGGCGTGGGGGGCCGGCCTGGTGGTGCTGGGGCTCTACCTGCTGCCGGACCTGAGCCGCTCGCGTCTCGTAGCCGCGGCGGTCGGAGGCCTGGTCGCCTCGGTCGTCGTGGCCGTCCTGCTCCGGCGCTGGCCCTACTTCCTCGCCTTCGCCACGCTGGCGTGCATCCCGCTGCGGCTTCCGGTCGACATCGGGAGCGACCAGGTCAATCTCCTCCTGCCGCTCTATGCGGTGATCGGCGGGCTGGCGCTCTCCCTCGGATGGTCGCTCCTGCGCGGCGACGACCGCGCCCGTGAGCTCGGCCCGGTGGCGTGGCCGGTGGCGGCGTTCGTGACGTGGGCGGGCCTCTCGATGCTCTGGGCCGTCGACGTGCACCGCGGGGCGATCCTCCTCGGTGCGTTCCTGCTGCCGTTCGGGATGCTCGCGGTCGGCTTCGCGCGCCTGCCCTGGCGCGGACGGTGGCTGACCTGGCTCTGGGGCGGGCTCGTGGGGACGGCGCTGGCCTACGCCGCCGTCGGCGGCTACCAGTGGGTGACGCGGGACGTGTTCTGGAACCCGAGCGTGAAGGTCTTCAACGCCTACGCGCCGTTCTTCCGCGTGAACTCGGTGTTCTGGGACCCGTCGGTCTACGGGCGCTACCTGACCGTGGCGATCCTCGCCTCGCTCGCCGGCATCCTGCTGGGAGGCGTGCGCGGCTGGCGGGTCGCCGGGCTCTACGCCGTGGTCGTCGCGACCTGGCTCGGCCTCCTCATCTCCTTCTCGCAGTCGAGCTTCGTCGCCCTGGCGGCCGGCATCGTGGTCGCCGTGGCGGTTGCGTGGGGGCGCAGGACGACGCTCATCCTGGTCGGTCTCGGGGCCGCCACCACCGTCGTGCTCCTGGCCGTCCCGCAGGTGCGCGACGAGCTCGTCGGCAAGTCGCGCTCGGGGGTCAACCGGATCACGTCCGGCCGGGCAAACCTCGTCGGCCAGGGAATCCGCATCACGCTCGACCATCCGCTCTCGGGGGTCGGCGCGGGCGGGTTCTCCCACGAGTACGCCCGGCGCCTCGGGATCCCGGGCAAGGACCCGAAGCGGGTCGCGTCTCACACGATGCCCGTGACGGTCGCGGCCGAAGGTGGCGTCGTCGGCCTCGGGCTCCTGGTCTGGCTGCTCGCAGCCGCGTTCCTCGCCACGCTGCGAGGCCTCGGTCGCGGGTTCACGTCGAGGGTCTCGCTCGCGACGGGGGTCGTCCTCGCCGCGATCGCGGTCCACAGCCTCTTCTACGCGTCGTTCTTCGAGGACCCGATGACCTGGGCGCTCCTCGGCCTCGTCGGGCTGATTGCGCGGGTGCCGAAGAAGGCGGCCGCGCGCGTTCCGGAGCCGCTGGCGACCGCCCCGACGCCGCCGGTGCCCGAGCCCACGCCCACGCCCGCCCCGTAGACTCGCGCCGTGCTCGACGGCCTCAAGCGCGCGCTCGTCCTCGCGCCCCACACCGACGACGGCGAGTTCGGGTGCGGCGGGACGATGGCCCGCCTCGTCGAGGCAGGGTGCGAGGTGCGCTACGTCGCGTTCTCGATCGCGACGCGGTCGCTCCCCGCCGGGTTCGCGCCGGACACGCTGGCACGCGAGGTCCGCGAGGCGACCGCGGAGCTCGGCATCCCCGAGTCGCATCTCACCGTGCACGACTTCGACGTCCGGACGTTCCCCGAGCGCCGCCAGGACATCCTCGAGCTGCTCGTCGCGCTGTGGGACGAGTGGCGTCCCGACGTGGTCTTCCAGCCGTCGCACCACGACGTCCACCAGGATCACCAGACGATCGCGCAGGAGGGCCTCCGCGCCTTCAAGCGGACGACGATCCTCGGCTACGAGATCCCCTGGAACAACTTCGACTTCTCGTACGGCGCATTCCTCGCGCTCGAGCGCCGTCACGTCGAGCGAAAGGTCGCGGCCGTCCGGCGCTACGCCTCGCAGCAGCACCGGCGGTACGCGGACGAGGAGTACATCTGGAACCTCGCCCGCGTCCACGGCACGAACGTGAACCGCGAGTTCGCCGAGGTGTTCCAGGTGTACCGCATCGTCGCGTAGGTGGTTGATCGGTAATTGGCGTGATGTCCGGGGGCGTCCCAGACCAAGCCGGGCGCACCGGCCGGGTGCGGTTCGTAGTCGGTGCTACGGGCCGTGCCCGGACGGGGCGATCCGGCGCTGTGTCTGGGGCGTCATCCGGTTCGCGTGAATTGCCGATCAACCATCTAACCTCCGTCGATGCGGCCCGGGCTCATCGGTGCGGGACTGTGCGTGCTCGGCGGGCTCTGCATGATGGCCGCGCTCGCGGTCGACCTCGACTCCACCCCCGCCAAGGTGCTGATGGCAGCGGCCGCGATCCTGTTCGTCCCCGGCGCGGTCGTGACGTACGTCTGGATGCGGATGCGCGTCCCGCCGCAGTGACGAGAGCACGTCACGAGCTGCAGCTTGCCCTGCCGTGCGGCCGCGCTCCTGGGCGCGCTGGCGCTCGCGGGGGCGGCGCACGCGGCCGGCCCCGTCGTGGTCGTCGATCCCGGCCACGACGCGCGCGCGAACCTCGCCACGGAGCCCATCGGCCCCGGGTCGGCGACCCGGAAGATCAAGGACGGCGGCGGCACGCACGGCGTCGTCACCGGGATCCGCGAGGCCGACCTCACGCTCGACGTGTCGCTTCGGCTGCGCACGCTCCTCCGCGCTGCGGGTGTCCGCGTGGTGATGACCCGGACACGCACCGCGGGTGCGAGCATGGGGAACGTGGCGCGGGCGCGGATCGCCAACCGCGCGGGGGCCGCGCTCTTCCTCCGCGTCCACGCGGACGGCTCCGAGAGCCCGGGCGCACGCGGCACCCACACGCTGGTCCCCGCCTTCCGCCGCGGCTGGACGGACGACGTCTACCGGGACAGCCGTCGCGCCGGGGCGCTCGTCCAGTCCGAGCTGGTGCGTGCGCTCGGATTCCCCGATCGCGGGATCCAGGAGCGCTCCGACTTCACGGGGTTCAACTGGGCCGACGTCCCGGCGATCCTCGTCGAGATGGGCTTCATGACGAACCCGACCGAGGATCGCGCGCTCGCGACCTCCGACGCCCGGCAGCGGGCAGCGCTCGGGCTCTGCCGCGGAGCGCTCCGCTTCGTCGGGCTCGCTCCGGCGCGGTGCGGGCGCTGAGGCGGGGGTTTAGACACGACTAAACATCGCCGATAGAGTTTAGGCATGCCTAAACTCACCCGGCGGCGGCTCCTGTGCGCGACGGCGCCCCTGGCGGCCGCCCCGCTGGGGCTCGCGCTCACCCGCGGCGGCGAGGCCGGAGCGGCGGCCCACGACCACACGGCCCATCGCGCGGCTGCCTCGCATGCCGGCGACGCCGCCACGGGGCACGCGGCGATGATCGGCGAGGGCGCGCCCGCGGTCGGCGGTCCGAACGACCTCGACGCGCTGCTCTACCCGCCGCGCGCGCTGCCCCACCAGCCGGGCCGGGTGCGCGACTACACGCTCATCGCGACGGACGAGGAGATCGAGGTCGCGCCGGGAGTGTTCTTCCCCGCGTGGACGTACAACGGCACCGTCCCCGGCCCCGTGATCCGCGCCACCGAGGACGACCTCCTGCGGGTGCGCTTCGTGAACGCGGGCGCGCACCCACACACGATCCACTTCCACGGGATCCACCCCACGAACATGGACGGCGTCTTCGAGATCGTCGCGGCGGGGGACGAGCTGACGTACGAGTTCCCCGCCCGGCCGGCCGGCTTCCACGTCTACCACTGCCATTCGACGCCGCTCAAGAAGCACATCCACAAGGGCCTCTACGGCGCGTTCATCGTCGACCCGAAGGTCCCGCGCGAGCCGGCGCGCGAGCTCGTGCTCGTGATGAACGGCTTCGACACGGATGGCGACGGCGAGAACAACTTCTACACGGTCAACGGGCGGACGTTCTACTACGCGCGCTACCCGATCCGGGTGCGGCGCGGCGAGCTCGTCCGGGCCTACCTCGCCAACCTCACCGAGTTCGACCTGATCAACTCGTTCCACCTGCACGCCGACTTCTTCCGCTACCAGCCGACGGGCACCGGCGACCACTGGGAGTACACCGACACCGTCATGCAGTGCCAGGGCCAGCGCGGTGTCCTCGAGATCCGCTTCGCCCACACGGGCACGTTCATGTTCCACGCCCACCAGTCGGAGTTCACGGAGCTCGGCTGGATGGGCTACTTCCAGGTGGAGGACTAGTGCAGGTCGGCACGGCCGCGGGCGAGCTCGGGTGGCGCCTGTGGGCGATCGTGCCGGTCGTCCTGCTCGCACTCGCCGTCGCGGTCGTCGTCTCCCAGGGAGACCGGGTCGTGGACCTCGTCGGCGGCAGCCCACCGCCGGCCGACGAGCTCGACGTCCGGCGCGTCGAGCTCCTTCCCGGCGAGATCCGCATCCAGGTCAGGAATCCCCAGCGCGAGGACGTCACGATCGCGTCGGTGACCGTGGACGACGCCATCGTCCCCTTCACGCTCGACGGCCCCGCGACGCTCGGGCGGCTCCGCTCGAGCACGGTCGTCGTCGCGTACGACTGGGTCGCGGAGGAGCCCCTCGCGCTCGGGGTGACGACCTCGACCGGGATCCAGACCACGCACGAGATCGCCGCGGCGGTGCTCACGCCGCAGCCGGGCGCGCGCGGCTTCCTCGGCTACGGCCTGATCGGCCTGCTGGTCGGGGTGGTCCCGGTCGCCCTCGGCCTGCTGTGGCTGCCGTCCCTCCGCCGGGCGAGCCCGGCCTGGGTGGCGGCGTTCATGGCGCTCACGGCCGGCCTCCTCACGTTCCTCGGCGTCGAGGCGCTGTTCGAGGCACTCGAGCTCCAGGCGGCGCTCCCCGCCTCGCTCGGAGGCCCGGGTCTCGTCCTCCTCGGTCTCGCGGCGAGCGCTCTCGGGAATGACGTTCCTGTCCGTGCGGCTCTCCCGGGGGAAGGTCGGTGCCAGCGGGCTCGCGCTCGCGCTCCTCGTGGCGATCGGGATCGGCATCCACAACCTCGGCGAGGGCCTTGCCATCGGCACGTCGTTCGCCACCGGTGAGCTGCAGCTCGGTGCGTTCCTCGTGATCGGCTTCATGGTGCACAACGTCACCGAGGGGCTCGGGATCGCGGCGCCCGCCACGCGGGCGCGGGTGACGCTCTGGCGCCTCGCCGGGCTCGCGCTGATCGCCGGGGCGCCCGCGATCCTCGGCACGTGGATCGGGGGCTACGCGTCGAGCGACGTCCTGACCCCGGTGTTCTTCGCGCTCGCCGCGGGCGCTGCGCTCCAGGTCGTCGTCGAGGTCGCTCGCTACGTCGCCCGCATCGCGCCCGGCGGCCTGCGCTCGGGCTGGGCGGTCGGCGGCTTCCTGGCCGGCATCGCCGCCATGTGGGCGACGGGCCTCTTGATCGGCTGAGGTGGAGAAGCTCCGCCGTCCAGACCGCCGCTCCGGGGGCGCGCCCGAGGCGCCGCTGCACGACCGCACCGCCCCCGTCCACCCGCTCGACGACGTCCTGCCGGGCGAGGCCCGGGTCTTCGAGGCCGCCCACGAGTCGCTCCGCCGCGAGCGCCGGGGGGTGCGCGGCCTCTGGCCGTTCCTCGGCCCGGCGTTCGTGGCCTCCGTCGCGTACGTCGACCCGGGCAACTTCGCGACGAACATGGCCGGCGGCGCGCAGTTCGGGTACCTGCTGCTGTGGGTGATTCTCATGGCCAACCTGATGGGGATGGTGATCCAGTCGATGAGCGCGAAGCTCGGGATCGCCACGGGGATGAACCTGCCCGAGGTCTGCCGCGAGCGGTTCCCGCAGGCGACCACCGTGCTGCTTTGGATCCAGGCCGAGATCATCGCGATGGCCACCGACATCGCCGAGTTCATCGGCGCCGCGATCGGGCTGAACATCCTCTTCGGCATCCCGCTGTTCCCGTCGGCCCTGATCACGAGCGCCGCGGCTTTCGGGATCCTCGCGTTACAGGCCCGGGGCTTCCGACGGCTCGAGGCGGTCATCGCCGCCTTCATCGGCGTGATCGTCGTCGCCTTCGCCGCCCAGGTCGTTCTCGCCGATCCCGACCCGGCGGAGGTGGCACGCGGCTTCGTGCCCGGCTTCGAGGGCTCGGAGAGCGTCCTCCTCGCCGTCGGCATCCTCGGCGCCACCGTGATGCCCCACGTGATCTACCTTCACTCCGCGCTCACGCAGCACCGTGTCGTGGGCGCGACGGACGAGGAGAAGCGCCGGATCTTCCGGTTCGAGCTCGTGGACGTCGTGATCGCGATGGGGATCGCCGGCGTCGTCAACATGAGCATGCTCGTGATCGCGGCGGCGGTGTTCTACGAGAACGGGCTGACCGACGTCGGGGACGACCTGACGCTGGTCGCGGATCAGCTGGACGCGCACCTCGGCGCACATTCCAACCTTCTGTTCGGCGTCGCGCTGCTGGCGTCCGGCCTCTCCTCGTCGAGCGTCGGGACGCTCGCGGGGCAGGTCGTGATGCAGGGGTTCGTCCGGCGCCGCATCCCGCTGTTCCTGCGCCGCTCGATCACGATGGCCCCGGCGCTCCTGCTCATCGCCCTCGGCGTCGACGCCTCTCGTGCGCTCGTGCTGAGCCAGGTGGTGCTCTCGTTCGGGATCCCATTCGCCCTGATCCCCCTCCTCTGGTTCTGCAAGGACCGCTCCGTCATGGGCGCGCTGGTCAACCGACGCTCGACGACGGTCGTCGCGGTCGTGATCACCACGCTGATCGTCGGGCTCAACGCCTTCCTGCTGGAGCAGACGCTCCTGTAGGGGCGAGGCTTGCCTCGCCCGTTCTCGCGCGGGCCACCGGAGCGAGTCAGCCCTGACGCGTGACGAGCCGTGTCAGGCGGCGCCGCTCCTCCTGGCTCGCGAAGCCGAGCGCGAGGAGCGCGAGCGGGTAGGCGAGCGTCAGGACGACCACGGCCGCGAGCCCTGCGTCGAGCTCCTTGCCGATCGCCGCGAGCCCGACGGCGGCGACCGCCGCCGTCGCGACCCGCCGCCACTGATAGGGCACGGGGTAGATCCGCTGGGACCACCACGCCATCCCGACCGCCATCGTCGAATACGCCGCCACGGTGGCGATCGCCGCGCCCATCATCCCGTAGGGCGGGATCAGGGCGAGGTTCAGGGCCACGTTCACCGCAGCCGCGGCGCCGGTCACGACCCAGTTGAACTGGGTCCGCCGCGCCCGCCCGACGCCGATCGCGATGACGATGTACGCGCCGTACGCGACCGTGGCGAACGCGAGCGGCCCCACGACGCGCGACGACTCGGCAAATTTCGGCGCCGCGAGGAGCTCGACCAGCCACGGGGACAGCAGCGTGAGCGCCAGCGCGACCCAGGCGGTCACGACCGTCAGATACGTGAGGACGTAGGCGTACGTCCGGCGGGCCTCGCGTTCCTCCTTGATCGAGTACGCGAAGGCCGGCCACGCCATGCGGAACGCCGTGAGCAGCAGCACCATCGCCGAGGCGACCCGCACGCCGACGGAGTAGAGGCCGGCCTCGGACACGTCGGCGAGCTTGACAAGGAAGAAGCGGTCGCTGAAGTTCGTCACCCACAGGAACAGCGCGGTCGGGACGAGCGGGATGCCGAAGCGGTTCATCTCGCGCAGCAGCCCGCGGTCGAACTGGAGCCCGAGCTGCTCGCGCCGGTAGCCGAGGAGCGCGAGATAGACGATCAGCGTCCCGCTGAAGTTGCCGACGATGACCCCGATCGCGCCCTTCTCGAGCCCGACCACGAGCCACAGCGTGATCCCGATCGTGAGGAAGACGTTTGCGAGGCTGGCGCAGACGAAGGCGACCGAGCGCTCCTCGACGCGGAAGAGCGCCGTCATCTGCTCGTAGTTGACCGTCGCCCAGAGCGCGACTCCGGCTGCGCGCACGAGGTTCGCAGCGTCGGCGCTCCCGAACAGGAGCGTGGAGACCGGGTCGGCCAGGGCGAGCAGGAGAACCAGACCGAGCGTGCCGCCGCCCATGGTGAACCAGAACGACGTCCGGAGCACGCGCAGGCGCCCGTCGTCGTCCTCCACGTCGAAGTAGAAGCGGAAGAACGCGCTCGTGATGCCGGCACGGAGCATCAGCCCCATCACCGTCGTCAGCGCGAGGAGCGTCTCGATCTTGCCGTAGTCGGCCGGCGTCAGGTAGCGCGTGTAGACGGGCAGCAGGAGCACGGCGATCACGCGCGACACGAGCCCGCCGATCCCGTAGATCAGGGAGTGGCGCCCGAGGCGCCGGAGCTGGCGCGCAAGCCCGGCCGGCGCCGCCCCGCGCTCGGCGGCGGACAGCTCGGGGTCGGTCGGGACGCCCGCGTCGAGGTCCGTGTCGCCGAGCGAGAGCTCCGGCGGCAGGTCGGCCGAGGCCTGCGAGGGAACGACGGCCGTGGCGTGCCGCTCCACCGCCGGCTCGGCGACGGTCGCATACAGGTCGACCAGCGCATCGGTGACGCGGTCGAGGTCGTGCACCTGCTCGACGTACTCGCGCGAGGCGCGCCCGATCTCGCCTCTGGCCGACGGGCCCATCTCGACGAGCTCCTCGAGCCGGTCGCGCAGGGTCTCGCTGGAGGCGTTCACGATCGGCACCGGCAGGCCGTATGCGTCCTCGGTCCGTCGCGCCGCCTCGTCGTGCAGGAACGTCACGACGGGCTTCCCCATCGCCATGCACTCGATGGCGAACAGGCCGTACCAGCCGGCGTTCAGCTGGTCGACGACGATGTCGGCGTCGCGGTAGCGGGCGAGCGCCTCGTCGTGGCGGAGGCCCTCGACGATCCGGAGCTCGACGTCGAGGTCCTCGCACGCCTCGACGACGTGGTCGGTGCCCTTCCGGCGGCGTGACGACGGCGCATGGACGACCACGGGACGGCGCCGGCCCGACGGCGGCTCCGGCGTGACCGCGGCGAGGTCGATCCCGGGTGGGATCATGGTCGCCTCGGGTACCCACCGAATTGCGTCGTAGCTCCCCACGATCTCCGCACCGGCCTTCTTCCCGTACGCGAGCTCCTCCGGCGTCTTGCCGCGGATGTCCGACCCGAGGTAGTGCATCACCGAGCGCTTGCGGAACGCCCGCAGGATCGGGAACTGGAGCGACTGCGGGACCAGAGTCAGCCCGAAGGTGAAGTGGAAGAGGTCGGTGCGCGGCAAGAGCTCCGCGAGGACCTTCCACTGGGCGAGCTGGCGGCGCACGAGCCCCCCGTGGAGCTCGAGCGAGCGGTCGGCCTCCGGGTGCAGCGTGTAGCGGTTGAAGACGACGAGCGAGGCGTCGATCCCGCGTCGTCGCAGCGCCTGGACGTTCGTCCACGGGACGCCCGCGGTGTTGACGGGGCAATGGACGACGCGGAGGGGACGCCGGGGAGCCGTCACGTCGAGGCCCTCCTCCGAGTCAGTCCGCGGGGTCCCATTCGAGCTGGTCGAAGAAGCGGAGCGCGGTGCGACCCGGGCGGACCCGCGAGCGGAGGGCCTCCAGGTCGCCGTCGTCGACCTCCCCGAGGGCGCGCTTCACGCCGAGGTACGGAAGGTTGAGGTCGTCCTGGTAGACGATCGTCGAGATCCGGGGGTTGACCTCGATCACATGGTCGCCGACGAGCTGGATGTTGAAGAACCACTCGATGCCGAGCTCCGCGACGATCCGGTCGGCGATCTGCATCAGGCCCGGGTCGTCGAGGGTGACGAAGTACATCGCGAGCCCGGCGCGCATCGCCTCGCGGGTCTTCGGGTGCCCCAGGACCACGCGGCGCCCGTCGGCGATGCCGTCGATCGTCCGCTCGCCGCCCGTCGCGAGCTCCATCACCAGCAGGTCCGGGCCACCCGCGCCGGGAAGGAGCTCGAGCGCCTCCTCGAGGCGCATCGCGACCGAGCCGGGACGCTCGTGGAGGAGCTGGTGCGCACGGTCGACCGTCGGGTCGAGCACGCGGAACCCGCGCGACCCGGACGAGAACACCGGCTTGAAGCAGACCGGCCGGTCGGGGTAGCCGAGCTCGCGGGCCGCGGCATCGACCGCTCCGGCGCCGTTGACCCGCCGGAACTGCGGCGCGGGGACCCCGATCCGGTGCAGGAACGCGTAGGTCTCCGCCTTGTCGTTCGAGCGGTGGATCGCGTCGGGGCCGGACACGAGGACGGGCACCTCGAAGCGGTCGCGGTGCGCTGCCAGCCCCTCGAGGTCGAACGAGGACTGCGGCAGGACGACGTCGACGCCCTCGCGCTCGACGACCTCGAGGACAGCGTCCGGGAAGCCGGGATCGGAGCCGGCCGGCACGAGATGGAAGGCGTCGCAGAGATGGCGCCCGACGGACCTCTCGGACATGTCCGTGCCGACGAGGCGCACGTCGCGCTCGCCGTTCTCGCGGAGCCCGCGCAGCAGCGCCGCGGTCCCGGGGGCGCCCGAGGCCGAGACGAGCACCGTGATCGGGCGCAGGCTCACGTCAGGTCGATCCTGTCGTCGGCGAGCTGCGCGAGCCTGCGCTCCCGCTCGGCGTCGAGCATGGCGCGCATCGTCTGCCCCATCGTGGAGCCCGGGTAGGCCCAGATCTCGGGGTGGGTGAGGAGCTGCAGCCACGGGAAGGCGCCTGCGCGCAGCTCCTCGTGCGGGCAGCCCGAGCGCCATCGTTGGTTCGAGTCCGAGCGGTAGGTCGGTGGGTCGAAGTACCCCTCCTGCATGACGTTGACGACGCCCGTGACCGGCTTCGTCATGTACCCGGGGTCGGGGTTGTGCCAGGCAACCACGGGGTCGAACCGCTCGTCGACCACGGCGGTCGGGTACACCGCGTGGAGGCCGACGCGGTGGCCGAGCTCCCGCAGCCGGGCGAGCGCGGCGACCCCCTCGCTCGATGCGAGGTTGTAGAACACCGACTCGGTCATCAGGAAGTAGGTCGCGGAGGCGTCCTCCGCGGCCTCGAGCTCGGCCATCCGCAGCGCCGCGTCGAGCGAGAGGTCGACGTCGTGTCGGAGCAGGAGGTCGCCGCGGCGCGGCGGCTGGTCGAAGTGCGCGAAGCGGTAGCCGCTGTCGCGAGCCGCGGAGAGGAGCTCTCGGTAGTGGTCGAGGGAGAACGCGCAGCTCATGTGCGTCCCCGGACAGCGTCGAGCCGGGTGTGCGGGTCGCTCACTCGACCTCCACCTCGACCAGGCGCGCCGCTGCCTCTGCCCGCGCAAGCGCTTCGATGGACGTAGCGGCGGTGGCGATCACGTAGCCTCGACGATCACCGTCGAGCCGGACGGGGCGGATCGTCTCGCCCTCGGTGAGATAGGTCTCCGCCTGGACGACGCCGTCGCACGCCAGCACCGCGTCGAGGGACCCGATGCGCGTCACCCGGCCGGTCGGGAGGGGCCCGGGGGCGGCGGTGAGGAAGCGGATCGCGAGCGGCTGCGAGAAGCGCGGCAGCGCGACCTCGTCGGGAACGTCCTCTCCGAGCGCGAAGCGGAGGGCCAGCTCGACGAGGTCGACGCCGACCGCATGACGAACGAGGTCGGCCATCTGGCCGCCGGGGATCCGTGCAGCGACCTCCACCGTGGACACCTGTCCGTCGGTCGTCGCGATGAGCTGCGGGAACGCGATCCCGTCGCGGAGGCCGAGCGCCGCGACGGCCCGCTCGGCGGTCCGCTCGGCGAGCGCGAGCTGGTCGGAGTGGATCGACGCCGGGTAGACGTGGATCCAGCCGACGCCGAAGCCGACACCCACCGGGCGCAGCCGGTCGGAGAGCGTCAGGAGGCGAGCCTCGCCGCCGCGTGCCACGACGATCCCGTTCATCTCCGTGCCGTCGACGAACGCCTCGAGGATCGCCTCGCGCGCGGGTGACTCGGCGAGCGCCGAGTGGAGATGGGACTCGAGGTCTCCGGGCGTCTCGATCCGGAAGAGACCCCGCTGGCCGCCGGAGTCCACCGGTTTCAGCACGGCCGGAAGCCCGACCGTGGCGATCGCGGCGCGGCCCTCGGCGAGGCTGCGGACCGCGGCGAATGCCGGCTGAGGGATTCCCTCCTCCGCCAGCGTCCGGCGCATGGCGATCTTGTGGGTCATCCGGTGCGCCACCTCCGTCCCGATGGACGGCAGCCCGAGCCGCTCGGTCACGGCTGCGACGACAGGAACTGCCCGGTCGGCCGAGATGGTGAGCGCGCCGTCGACCTCGTGCCGCCGCGCGACCTCCTCGACGGCGTCGACGTCCACGAAGTCGACGACCTCCGGCACCTCGGCCAGGGCGAGCCCGGGCGCATCCGGATTCCGGTCGACAGCGACGACGCGGAGTCCGCGGTCGCGTGCCTGGGCGATCGCGCGGCGCTGGTGGCGCCCCGCGCCGACGAAGAGGACGCTCGACACGGCGCGATGCTAGATGGTCGATCGGTGACCGCGGTGGATCCGGTCACCGCCCGGGGTCTCCGGTCGCCGATCTGGCGCCGGCCGGCGGGGACGGGGCTGTGGAGCGATGGGTGCGGAATCGGCGCTCTTCCGTTTCCCATCCGCCGGTCGCGCAGCGTTAGGCTGGAGCCGTGGGGAGGAGGTCGGCGGCCCGAGACGTGGCCGGCGGCGTCATGTCCGCTCTGGACAGTCGGACTGCGGCGGCCGATGGCAGGGCCGAGAGCAGGGCCGATGCAGCGGGAGGGCGGCCACCCGTCGGGTGCGACGCAGGTCACCCGATGACGTCGCGCCGTCCGGCACCACCCGGGGCGGGGGCGGCGGCTCGACTCAGCTCGCACCGCCCGGCGGGAGGAGCGACGGCACGGCGTCCCAGCGGGCGATCTGGCAGCCGTCGATCCGCGTCAGCCGGGCCCAGACCCGGTGGCCGCGGAGTCGCCCGGCGACGACCGCGACCTGCGGCCCCCCGTAGAGCTCGGCGCACGCAGCGTCGGGCGGAGGCGGCCTGAACACCCGCCAGCCGAGGCGCGACAGCTCGCGGCACGCGGCGGCCGGCCGCGGATGCGTGCCCCCTACCGGGTCGCAGCGAAGCGTCCACCGGACCTGCCTGGTGGGACGGGCGGAGTCCTCCGTGACCGTGATCGTGAGCGACGTCGTCGCGGGCCCTGCGAGGGACGCGGACGGAATGAGGAGCGCGACGGCGCAGCCGAAGGCGAGGATCGTTCGCATCCGAAGACGGTACGTCTCCGACCACACCTGCGGTCACATGGCGCCCTGCCGGTCACGACCTGCCTGGCGACCGGCATCTACCATCCTCCCGTGCCACTGACGGGAAAGCGCATCCTGATCACGGGCGGCGCCGGCTTCATCGGCACGACGCTCGCGGGCCGGCTCGTGGGCGAGAACGAGGTGATCGCCGTCGACAACCTGCACCGCGACGCGCTCTCGGGCACGGAGCTCGTCGAGCACCCCAACTTCCACCTCGTCGAGGGCGACGTCCTCGATCTCGACCGGCTCACCGAGCTCGCCGCGGGATGCACGCACATCGTCCACGCCGCCGGGATCGCCGGCGTCGACACCGTGCTCACGAGCCCGGTGCGCACGATGCGGGTCAACGTGATCGGCACCTACAACGCGCTCGAGGCGGCCGTCGCGACCCGCGGCACGCTCGAGCGCCTCGTCGAGTTCTCGACGAGCGAGGTGTTCGGGCAGCACGCGTTCAACGTCCAGGAAGGCCACGTGACGACCATCGGCTCGGTCGGTGAGGCGCGGTGGACGTACGCGGTGTCGAAGCTCGCGGGCGAGCACATGGCGCACGCCTACCATGCGGAGCTCGGCCTGCCTGCGGTCTCGGTGCGCCCCTTCAACATCTTCGGGCCCGGACAGATCGGCGGCGGCGCGATCAGGGCGTTCATCGAGGCGGCGCTCGCGGGACGGGATCTCGAGATCCACGGCGACGGCTCGCAGATCCGCGCCTGGTGCTATGTCGACGACATGGTCGAGGGGACCCTGCTCGCGCTGGAACACCCCGCCGCCGTCGGAGAGAGCTTCAACATCGGCAACGCACGCTCCGCGGTCACGATCTTCGACCTCGCGAGCCGGATCAAGCGGATCAGCGGATGCCCGGGCGAGATCCGCTTCGTCCCGCTCGACTACACGGACGTGGAGCTGCGGATCCCGAACGTGGGGAAGGCGCGGTCGCTGCTCGGGTTCGAGGCGCGCGTGGAGCTCGACGAGGGGCTGGAGCGGACGGTCGCGTGGTATCGCGCCCGGCTCGGCGCGGCGGCGTGAGCCACGTGGGCATTCCCGAGCCGATCAGGCTGGCGCGACCCGACGTGGGAGAGGCCGAGCTCGCCGCGGTCGCCGAGGTGCTCGCGAGCGGGCAGCTGACGATGGGGCCCTGGGTCGCCGAGTTCGAGGAGGCGCTCCGGCGCGCGGTGGGCACGGCGGACGCGGTCGCGGTCTCGTCGGGGACGGCGGCGCTCCATGTGGCCTTGCTCGCGATCGGTGTCGGGCCGGGCGACGAGGTGATCGTGCCCGCCTACACGTTCCCCGCGACCGCGAACGTGGTCGAGCTCTGCGGGGCGCGCGCGGTGCTCGTCGACGTCGATCCCGAGACGTTCCTCCTCAGGATCGAGCGCGTCGCGGAGGCGGTCACGCCGCGCACCCGCGCGGTGCTCGCCGTCCACCTCTTCGGCCGGCCCGTCGCCTGGGAGGAGCTCCAGACGGCTGTGCCGCAGGACGTCGCACTCGTCGAGGACGCCGCCGGCGCGCTCGGCGCCCGGTACCGCGACACGCCCTGCGGCGCACTCGGGCTGCTGGCGTGCCTGTCGTTCCACCCCCGGAAGATCGTCACGACGGGGGAGGGCGGTGCCGTGACCACGGACGAGGCGGAGCTCGCAGCTGCGGTGCGCCGCCTGCGCCACCACGGCATCGGGGCGGGCGAGCCGATGGACATCGCTGAGCCGGGCCTCAACTACCGCCTCGCCGACGTGCTCTGCGCGCTCGGTGTTCCCCAGCTCGAGCGCCTGGAGAGCCTGCTCGCCGCGCGGGCGCGCGTCGCCGGGTGGTACACGGAACGGCTCGAGCACCTCGTCGGGACGCCGGCGGCGGACGAGAGCGACCGGCACGGGTGGCAGGCCTACGTCGTCACGCTCGACCGGCGCGACGAGGCGCTGGCCGGGCTCCGGGAGGCGGGGATCGAGGCGCAGATCGGGACGTACGCCGTGCACCGGCTGTCGGCCTACCGGGACCGCGGCTCGTTCCCCGGCGCCGACGCGGCGTTCGAGCGGGCCCTCGCGCTGCCGTTCGCGACGACGACGACCGAGGACGAGGTCGACCGCGTCGCTTCCGTGCTTTCCCGGTACGCCTAGCGGCGAGGCGAAGCCTCGTCGCCCAGGCAGATGTCGTCGGGACGCACGGGCACGCGGGTGAGTGGCCGACCGGTCGCGTCGCGCAGCGCGGAGACGATCGCCGCCGTCGAGACGACCGTCGGCGGCTCGCCGACGCCCTTCACCCCGTAGGGCGCGTCCGGCTCCGGCACCTCGACGAGCTCGATGTCCACCGGCGGCATGTCGAGCGCCGTGGGGATCAGGTAGTCCGTGAAGCTCGCGTTGAGGATCGCCCCGTCGCGCGTGAGGATCTCTTCCATCAGCGCGAGACCGAGCCCCTGCGCGGTGCCGCCCTCGATCTGGCCCTCGACGGCGAGCGGGTTGACCGCCTTGCCGACGTCCTGCGCGGTGCCGATCCAGGCGACGCGCGTCAGCCCGAGCTCGACGTCGACCTCGACGACCACGCGCATCGCCGCGACCGCGAGGGCGACGTGCGCCCGCTCCCCGGTGACCTGGCCGGTCTCGGGATCGAGCGGTGTCGTCCTCGGATGCCGGTAGACCCGCTCGACGTCCACCTCGGCGCCGCCGCGGCGCTCGCGTTCCTCGAGCGCCGCGCGGCACGCATCGCGAACCGCGCCGGCCGCCATCCAGGTCATGCGTGACGCCGACGCGGATCCGGCCGAGCCGACCGCCGCCGTCGTGTGCGGGGCGAGCGTCACGTCGTCGGTGCCGAGCTCCGTGCGGGCGACCTGCAGCATCACCCCGACCACTCCCTGGCCCACCTCGGCGGCGGCCGAATGGACCGTGGCGCTCCCGTCGGCGCGCAGCACCACCCGGGCGGTGCAGTAGTCGTCGAAGCCCTCCGAGTAGCAGATGTTCTTGAACCCGAGCGCGAAGCCGACGCCGCGACGGACGCCCTCGCCGCGCGTCGTGTTCCCGGCGCCGCCGGGAAGACGCAACGGGTCGCGGGGAAGGGGCTCCTGCCCGGGCAGCGGGAGCGCGGCCGCGCGCCGGATCACCTCGCGCGTGGGAAGCGACCCGGTGACGACCTGGCCCGTCGGCAGGGTGTCACCCGGCTCCAACGCGTTGAGGAGGCGCAGCTCCACGGGGTCGATCCCGAGCTCGGCGGCGAGCCGGTCCATCTGCGCCTCGGCCGCGAAGCAGGTCTGCACCGCGCCGAAGCCGCGCATCGCGCCGCACGGCGGGTTGTTCGTGTAGACCGCCGTCGACTCGATCAACGCGTTGTCGACCCGGTACGGGCCGAGGGCGAACGAGGCCGCGTTCGAGGCGACGGCGGTCGAGCTCGACGCGTACGCGCCGCCGTCCAGGAGGATCTGCATCCGGACGCACGTGAGGCGCCCCTCCCGGGTCGCCCGGTGCTCGCAGCGGATCCGCGCGGGATGGCGGTGGACGTGGCCCGTGAACGACTCCGCCCGGTCGTAGACCATCTTCACCGGCCGGCTCGTGTGGAGCGCGAGCAGCGCGCCGTGGATCTGCATCGAGAGGTCCTCGCGCCCGCCGAACGCCCCACCGACGCCGGCGAGGTGGATCCGCACCTGCTCCGGTCGCAGGCCGAGGCACGGCGCGACCTGGTCGCGGTCGACGTGGAGCCACTGGGTCGCGACGTGGACGTCGACACCCCCCTCGCCGTCGGGCACCGCGAGGCCCGACTCCGGTCCGAGGAACGCCTGGTCCTGGATCCCGAGCTCGTACGTCCCGCTCACCACGACGTCGCCCGGCGTGTCGGGGTCGCCGTGCCGGATCACGATGTGGCGGACGACGTTGGGCCGCGGATCGTCCCGGTAGCCGTGGCCCATCGTCGGCCGGTCCGGGTGGAGCGGCTCCTGGTCGAGCGCGCGCTCCATGTCCACCACCGGCTCGAGGGGCTCGTACTCGACCACGATCGCCTCGAGCGCCTCCCGCGCCTGCTCCGGGTGCTCGGCGGCGACGATCGCCACCGGCTCGCCGACGTACCGCACGCGGTCGATCGCGAGAACGGGCTGGTCGGCGAACTCGAGGCCATAGAGCTTCGTCCCCGGGACGTCCGCGTGCGTGAGGACGGCGTGCACGCCAGGCACGCGCAGGGCGGCGGACAGGTCGATCGAGACGACCCGTGCGTGCGCGTGCGGGCTCCGGAGCGTGTCACCCCACAGCATCCCGGGTGCCGAGAGATCGCTCGCGTACGCGAACGCGCCGTTGACCTTGGGGACGGCGTCGTCACGGAGCACGCGGTCGCCGACGCGCCCGACCGTCAGCCTGGTGCGGGGAGCGGTGACGCTCACCGGCGCTCCATCGCGAGCCGCACGGCGTCGAAGATCTTCACGTAGCCGGTGCAGCGGCAGAGGTTGCCCGAGAGGGACTCGCGGATCTCGTCCTCGGACGGGTCGGGCACGCGTTCGAGCAGGTCGGCGACGGCGACGACGAGACCCGGGGTGCAGAAGCCGCACTGGACGGCACCCGCCTCGACGAACGCCTCCTGGACCGGGTGCAGGCGCTCTCCGTCGGCGAGGCCCTCGACCGTGACGATCTCGTGCCCGTCGGCCTGCGCCGCGAGGACGAGGCACGAGCAGACGAGCTCGCCGTCGAGCAGCACCGAGCACGAGCCGCACTCGCCCTGCTCGCAGGCGTTCTTCGAGCCGGGGAGCTCGAGCGTGTCGCGGAGCGTCGTCAGGAGGCTCTCCCCGCCCCACAGGTCGGCCTCGCGCGGCTCGCCGTTGACCGTGAGCGAGATCCTCACGCGCGCAGGCACCTCTCGAGGGCGCGCGTGGCGAGGACGCGCAGGGCGTGGCGACGATACGCCGCCGTCGCGCGGACGTCGTCGATCGGCGCCGCCGCCTCGACGACCCGCTCGGGGAGCGAGGCCGCTTCCGCGAGCGGGACCGTGACCCGCCTCGTCGTGACGGCGGCCGATCCCAGGGCGGCCCGCACCTCGCCCCTCCCGGGGTCGACGACGACGGCCAGCGAGCAGACGGCGATCACCATCGCGTTTCGCGGCCCGACCTTCATGAACGTCTGCTCACCGCCGCTCGGCCGGAGGCGCACCGACGTGACGAGCTCGTCGGGCGCGAGTGCCGTCCGCTTCACCCCGAGGAGGAACTCCTCGAGCGGCAGCGCGCGAGTCCCGCGGGCGCTTGCGAGCTCGACCTCGGCGCGCTCCGCGAGGAGCGGCGGCAGTGCGTCTCCCGCCGGTGAGGCGGTACCGAGGTTGCCGCCGATCGTCCCGCGGTTCCGGATCTGCGGCGAGCCGACCGTGCGGGACGCCTCGGCGAGCGCGGGGAGCAGCGCGGCGAGCGGCGCGCTCATCGCCTCGGTGTACGTGAGGGCCGCCCCGAGCCTGAGAGCGTCTCCCTCGTGCGACCAGCCGCGGAGCTCGGCGAGCTCTGCGAGGTTGACGAGCGCCTCCGGCCTCGAGTGGCCGAAGTTCAGCTCGACCATGACGTCCGTGCCGCCCTGGATCCAGCGGGCCTCGGGCAGCTCCGCCTTCAGGCGGAGCGCCTCCTCGAGCGTGCGCGGCGTGAAGACGTCCACGGCGGAAGACAACCACAGGCGCCCGCAGGGTGCCCGCCGCCGACGTGAGCGTGGTCCTTGACAAGCGGGTTAGTTGTGAGTTATCAATCACATATGACCACGACACACAGGCAGACAGCAGACGAGAGGCGCGAGGCGGTCCTCGCCGCCGCGCTCGAGGCGTTTGCGCGCGGAGGCCTTCACGGCACGTCGACCGAGGACATCGCCGAGGCGGCCGGCATCTCGCAGCCGTACCTGTTTCGCCTCTTCGGCACGAAGAAGAAGCTGTTCGTCGCGACGGTCGAGCGTTGTATGGCCGACACGCTCGAGCTCTTCCGCGGGGCAGCAGGCGACCTGCGCGGGGAAGAGGCTCTCCAGGCCATGGCCGATGCGTACGTGGCCATGCTGATGAGCGACCGGAAGCGCCTCCTGGCCCAGATGCAGGCGTACGCGGCCTGCGACGACCCGGACGTCCGGGATGCGATGCGCGCCGGGTACGGCACGCTCCACCTCTTCGTGGAGACCGTCTCGGGCGTCGACCGGGCAGCCGTGGCGAACTGGTTCGCCCACGGGATGCTCCTCAACGTCGTCGCCGCGATGGATCTCTGGGACACCCGCGAGCCGTGGGCGCGGCGCCTGATCGAGGGCTGCATCGGGCCCGAGCGCCTCGCAGCGACCCGCGACGCGGATGGGTCGTGAGCCTTCTTCATTTGACCATTTGTATGAGTGATTGATCACAACTGATGACCTGGGAGGATCTCCGATGACCGGCAAGGCCCGCACCCTCTGGACGTTTGCGATCACCTCGGTCGCGCTGTTCATGGTCTCGCTCGACAACCTCGTCGTCACGACGGCGCTCCCCGTGATCCGCACGGACCTCGACGCGTCGCTCGAGCAGCTCGAGTGGACGGTGAACGCGTACACGCTCACGTTCGCCGTCTTCCTGCTGACCGGCGCCGCGCTCGGCGACCGGTTCGGCCGCCGGCGCATGTTCACGATCGGGCTCGGGATCTTCACCCTCGGGTCGGTCGGCGCCGCGCTCGCACCGTCGGTGGAGGCGCTGAACGCTGCACGCGCGGCGCAGGGGCTCGGCGGCGCGATCGTGATGCCGCTGACGCTGACGCTGCTGAGCGCCGCCGTGGCCCCGGAGCGGCGAGGGCTGGCCCTCGGCGCCTGGGGCGGGATCGGAGGCCTCGCGATCGCATTCGGCCCGCTCGTCGGCGGCGCCGTCGTGGAGGGCATCGCCTGGCAGTGGATCTTCTGGCTGAACGTCCCGATCGGCCTCGTCCTCGTGCCGCTCGCGCTCCGGCGGCTCGACGAGAGCCGCGGGCCGGCCGGCCGCCTCGACCTCCCGGGGGTCGCGCTGGCGAGTGCCGGGCTGTTCGGGATCGTCTGGGGACTCGTGCGCGGGAACGGCCAGGGGTGGGACAGCCTCGAGATCGTCGGATCGCTCGCGATCGGCGCCGTGCTGCTCGCCGGCTTCGTCGCCTGGGAGCTCCGCGCCCGCGCACCGATGCTGCCGATGCGCTTCTTCCGCTCGCGTGGCTTCGCCCTGGCGAACACCGCCTCGTTCCTGATGTTCTTCGGGATGTTCGGGTCGATCTTCCTGCTGGCGCAGTTCTTCCAGACGGTGCAGGGGTACTCGCCGCTGGCCGCAGGGCTGCGGATCCTGCCGTGGACGCTCGCGCCGATGTTCATCGCCCCGGTCGCGGAGCGCTGTCCGACCGAATCAGCCCGAAGCTGATCCTCGGCACGGGGCTGACGCTGCAGGCGGTCGCCCTCGCGTGGATCGGGCTCGTCTCGACGCCGACCGTGCCGTACTCGTCGCTGATCGCCCCGTTCGTGCTCGCCGGCGTCGGGATGGCGCTCTTCTTCGCGCACGTGGCGAACGTCGTGCTCTCGTCCGTGCGGGCATCCGAGGAGGGCCAGGCCTCGGGCGCCAACAACGCGATCAGGGAGCTCGGGGGCGTGTTCGGCGTCGCCGTCCTCGCGGCCGTCTTCTCCCACGTCGGCGGCTACGAGTCGGGGCAGGCGTTCACCGACGGGACGAGCACGGCCGTGCTGGTCGGCGCGGCGGTCGTCGGCGTCGGTGCATTGGCCGCCTTCGCGATGCCCGGTCGCGTCCGCCGCGGCGAGGTGCCCGTCGAGGCGGCGGAGCCGCTCGCCGAGGCGGCTTGAGCCCGGAGCCCGGTGTCTGACACCTTCGTGTCGTCTCTGCAACAGGCTGTCCACAGGAGGCGGCGCTGATCGGGGAGCGCGACGGTCATGCCGAGGCCGGTGTCAGACACCGAACTCTGTCAAGGGCCGAGCGTGCCGATTTCGTGCCAGTCCGTTCACAGGGCCGGGGCGTCACCGTAGAGACTGGCCGCGGGAGCGGGTTCGCCGGGGTACGCTCCGGCGCGATGGCCCGGCCGGAGACCCTGAGCGCGCCCTCGAGCGGAGCGGACGCCGGGCCGCGCCCCGAGCTCTCCGTCGTCGTGACGCTGTTCCAGGAGGGCTCGACGCTGGAGGAGCTGCATGCCCGCCTCGCGGCCGCCCTCGAGGCTCTCGGCCGGCCGTACGAGGTGCTCTACGTCGACGACGGCTCGACGGACGGCACGTTCGCCGTGCTCGAGCGGATCCACGAGGGAGACGAGCACGTTCGTGCGGTCCGGCTCAAGCGGAACGTCGGCCAGCACCCCGCGATGCACGCGGGGCTGTCCCGTGCCCGCGGGGAGATCGTCGTGACGATGGACGGGGACCTCCAGAACCCGCCGGAGGACGTGCCGCGGCTCGTCGAGGCGGTGGAGGCGGGCTACGACGTCGCGAGCGGCCGCCGGGCGGCCCGCCACGACTCGTGGGGCCGGACGATCCCGTCGCGGCTCATCAACGGGATGCTGCGACGGTTCACGGGTGTCGACATCTCGGACTTCGGGTGCGCCTTCAACGCCTACCGCCGGGACGCGGTCGAGCCGATGCTCGGCGCGATCGGCCGGCAGAAGTTCACCAAGGCGCTCGTCCTCTCCGGCGGCGCGACCGTCGTCGAGGTCGACGTCGGCCACGCGCCCCGGGAAGGCCCGTCGCGGTACTCGCCGCTCCGTCTCACCCGGCTCGCGTTGCACGTGCTCGCGGGCTTCTGGCCGCAGCCGATCCAGACGGCGGGCATCGTGCTCGGCACGATCTGCTCGCTCGCGTCGCTCGCCCTCGGGATCTACGGGCTCGTCTACTGGATCTCGAACTCGGACTTCCCCGGCCCGCTCCTGCTCGGCGCCCTCGTCGTGGCGGTGCTCGGCGTCCAGGGCTTCATCCTCGCCCTCGTCGGCGAGCACCTCGGCAGAATCCAGCGCGTGGTGGAGCATCGGCCCCTGTACCTGGTGGATCGCGAGCTGTGAGCAAGCGTGTCCTCGTCACCGGCGGCGCCGGGTTCATCCCGTCGAACCTCATCCGCCACCTGCTGGAGCACACGGATCACGACGTGATCTCGCTCGACGCGCTCACCTACGCAGGCAACCTCGAGAACCTCACCGAGGTGATGAGCCATCCGCGCCTGGAGTTCGTCCACGGCGACATCCGCAACGCCGAGCTCGTGCGGGAGATCGTCGGCGGCGTCGACGTGATCGTCAACGCGGCCGCCGAGTCGCATGTCGAGAAGTCGATTCTCGAGGGTGCCTCCGAGTTCGTGACCACGAACGTCGAGGGAACGCAGATTCTGCTCGACGCGATCCGCCGGACGCCCGTCGAGCGGTTCCTGCTGATCTCGTCGAGCGAGGTGTACGGCACCGCGGAGCGGGACCCGATGCACGAGGAGCACCCGCTCAACCCGCGCAGCCCCTACGCGGCCACGAAGGCAGGCGGGGACCGCCTCGCCTACAGCTACCGCGTCACGTACGACCTGCCGATCGTGATCGTGCGCCCGTTCAACAACTACGGGCCGCGCCAGCATCCGGAGAAGGTCGTGCCGCGATTCATCACGCAGGCGCTCGAGGGCGAGCCGCTGACGATCCACGGGGACGGTCACGCGAGCCGCGACTGGCTCCACGTCGACGACACCGCGTCCGCGATCGAGGCGCTCGTCGCCGCGCCGCTGGAGCAGGTCGCCGGCGAGGTGTTCAACGTCGCGACCGGTGTCGACATCTCCGTCTCGGAGATCGCGCGGCTCGTGCTGGAGGTCGTCGACGACCCGCGGGCGACGACCGTCCACGTCGACGAGCGTCCGGGGCAGGTCGACCGTCACATCGGCTCGACCGACAAGCTCGAGCGGTTCACGGGGTGGCGGTCTTCGATCGGGTTCCGGGAGGGGCTCGAGCGAACGGTCGCGTGGTATCGCGACAACGAGGCCTGGTGGCGGGGCGTCCTCGGGCGCGTCGGCGTCTCCTCGTCCTAGGCGCCGGGCCTGCCCAGCTCGGCCTGCTCGAGGCCGCCCGGGCGCGCGGCGACCTCGACGTGATCGCCGTCGACCGGGACCCGCAGGCCGTCGGGTTCGCGCTTCGCCGACGAGCGCGCCGTGCTCTCGTCGGAGGACGAGGAGGCCGTCGACCGGCTCGCACGCGCACGCGACGTCGACGGGATCGTCTCCCCCGGGGCGGACTGGCCCGTGGGGATCGCGGCGAGGGTCGCGGAGCGGATCGGCCTCACGCATCCGATCGACGCGCGCACCGGCTCGGTGGCCACGTCGAAGGCGCGGCAGCGCGACGCGTTCGCCGAGGCCGGCGTCCCACACGCACGCGCCCTCGACCCGCGTGACCCCGGCCTCACGCTGCCCTGCGTGGTGAAGGCCCCCGACCGGCAGGGCCAGCGCGGGCTGACGCTCGTCCACCGGCGGGACGAGCTCGAGGGCGCGGTCGAGACGGCGCTCACGGAGTCGCGCGGCGGCGTCGTGCTGGCGGAGGAGTACGTGGACGGGCCCGAGGTGACCGTGAACGCCGTGTCGCTCGACGGCCGCTTCGTACCGCTCGCCGTCACCGACCGGCTGACCGCGGATCCGCCGGCGTTCGGGGTGGCGCTGACCCACGTGTGGCCGTCCGTCCACGACGTCGAGCCCGTGGTCGCCGTCGCGCGCGCGGCGGTGGAGGCGCTCGGGATCCGGAACGGGCCCTCGTACACGCAGCTTCGTCTCGCCTCCGGCGGGCCGGTGGTGATGGAGGTCGCCGCGAGGCTGGGCGGCGGCCACGACGCGGAGCTCTGCTTCGCGGCCACGGGCGTCGACCTCAACGGCCTCGCCGTCGCAGCCGCGCTCGGCGAGCGGCCGAGCGACGGCCTGTTGCCGGGCGAGTCGGCGCCCGGGCGGCCCGGGGCGGGCGGCGCCTGCGTGATGTTCCTCGTCCCGCCCGCCGGACGGCTGGTCTCCGTCGAGGGCGTCGACGAGGCGGAAGCCGTGCCCGGGGTCGAATGGGTGCGGGTCTACCGCCGCCCGGGGCACGTCTTCGGCCCGTTCCGGCGCGGCTCCGACCGGGCGGGGGCCGTCCTCGCGACCGGCGCCGACCGAGGGGAGGCGCTCGAGCGGGCTCGCCGAGCCGCCGACGCCGTACGCTTCCGGGTCGATGCGGACGCGTCGTAGCACCCTGCTCGGCTTCCAGCCCCCGGCGATCGGCGAGGAGGAGGTCGCCGCCGTCGCCGAGACGCTCAGGTCCGGCTGGCTGACCACGGGCCCACGGGCCGCTCTGCTCGAGGAGCGTCTGGCCGGGTACCTGGAGGCCGAGCACGTCCTGGCCCTCAGCTCGGGCACCGCCGCGATGCACCTCGCGCTCCTCGCGCTCGGCGTCGGGCCCGGCGACGAGGTGATCACCTCGCCGATCACATGGCCGGCGACGGCGAACGTGATCGAGCACTGCGGGGCGACGCCCGTCTTCTGCGACGTGCGCGAGGAGGACCTGAACCTCGACGCGGCACTGCTCCCCGCGCTCGTCACGGAACGCACCAGGGCGATCCTTCCCGTGCACCTCGCCGGGCAGCCGTGCGATCTCGACGCGATCCACGCGCTCGGCCTGACGGTCGTCGAGGACGCCGCCCATGCGCTCGAGAGCCGGTACCGCGGCCGCAAGCTGGGCGGCCTCTCCGACGCGACGTGCTTCTCGCTCTATGCGACGAAGAACCTCGCCGCGGGAGAGGGCGGGCTCGTCGCCACGAACCGGGACGACGTCGCAGACCGGATCCGGGCGATGAGGCTCACGCGTCGAGGCGACGGCTCGCACTACGACCAGGTGACCTGGGGCTTCAAGGCGAACTTCTCCGACGTGCTCGCCGCGATCGCGCTCGTCCAGCTCGACCGGCTCGAGCATCACGCGGCGATCCGCGCCCGCCAGTTCGCGCTGTACGACGACGGCCTCGCCGACCTCGACGGGATCACGCCGCTCGCACGTGACCCGCGCGACACGCATGCGCTGCACCTCTACGTCGTCGCGGATCGACCCCGAGCGCGCCGGGGCCTCGCGCGACGACTACCGCCGCGCGCTCGCGGACGAGCTGATCGCCACGAGCATCCACTTCCTCCCCGTGCACCGGCTCACGTGGTTCCGGGAGCGGTACCCGGCGCAGCCGAGGCTTCCGGTCGCCGAGCGCGCGGGCGACGAGGTGCTCTCGCTGCCGCTCTCCCCCGCGCACGCCGACGAGGACATCCTCGACGCGATCGACGCGATCCGCCGCGTCCACGCGCGCTTCGCCTCGTGAAGCGACCGCTCCGGATCGGGGGCACGCTCCTGCTGACGAGCCTCGCGCTCGCCTACCTCGTCTGGAAGATCGACATCCACCAGACGGTCGACATCCTCGTCGACGCGAGCCCGTGGTGGTTCCTGCTGGCGGTCGGGATCATGATCGGCACCGCCCTGCCCATGGCCCTGCGCTGGCAGTGGCTGATGCGCGCGCAGCGCATGCAGGAGAGCTTCGGGTGGCTGACGCGGGCGTACTTCGTCTCCTACACGGCGAGCCAGGTGCTCCCCACGTCGATCGGGGGAGACGCGATGCGCGTGTACGAGACGGCGCGCCGGCATCCCGGCCGCACGGGCGACGTGACGGCGATCATCCTCCTCGAGCGCGGGCTCGGCGGCGCGGGCACGGTGCTGCTCGGCGCGATCGGGTTCCTGCTCGCCATCGGCACCTACGACGTGAACGCCTACTTGTGGCTCGAGGGGCTCTTCGTCCTCGGCACGTTCGTGCTCGTCTTCCTCTTCTTCTCCCGCTCGGCGCGCCCACTGCTCGTCCGGACGCGCCCGCTGCTCCGGCGGCTCAGGGTGGAACGACCGATGCGTGCCTTCTACGACGGCGTCCACCACTTCCGCGGGCACGTCCGCCTGCTGGTGGTCGTGTTCGTGTTCACGACCGTCATCCAGGCGGTGCGGATCCTCTCGATCTGGGCTGCAGGGAAGGCCGTCGGGATCGAGCTCGGCCCACGGATCTACTACGTGATGGGCCCGCTCTTCTTCCTCGTCCTGCTCGTGCCGTTCACGCTGAACGGGATCGCGGTGCGCGAGGCGTTCTTCGTCAGCTTCCTCGGCAGCGTCGGCGTCCCCGCCGACCAGGCCTTCGCCTCCGGCTTCCTGTTCTTCCTCGTGACGACCGCCCTGGCGCTGCCGGGTGCCGGGATCCTGCTCTGGGAGGGCTTCCGCGGCCGCTCGCGGCCGCGGCTCGAGCATGGCTGACGAGGGCTTGCGCGTCGCCTGCGTCGTCGTCACCTACGACGCCCTCCCGTGGATCGAGCGCTGCCTCTCGAGCGTCACCGGCACCGACGTGGTCGTCGTCGACAACGGCTCGTCGGACGGCACGGTCGACCTCGTCCGCGAACGCTTTCCCGCCGTCCGCGTGGTCGAGGAGGAGAACCGGGGCCTGGCTGCCGGGTGGAACCGGGGCATCGCCGAGACGCGCGCCGACCACGTGCTCGTCCTGAACGCCGACGCCTGGCTCGTCGAGGACGCCCTCGCCCGGTTGCTCGCCGCAGCCGACCGCCATCCGCGCGCGGCCGTGATCGGGCCCCGGCTGCTGAACGCCGACGGGACGCTCCAGCGCTCGGTGCGCGGCTTCCCGACACTCTGGCGCCTCGCGACCGAGTACCTCTACCTGCGCAAGCTCGCCCCGCGCTCGCGCGCCCTCAACGCCTTCTACGGCGCCGGCTTCGACCACGAGAGCGAACGCGTGGTGGAGTGGGTGATGGGCGCCTGCATGTTCCTGCGCCGGGCCGCCTGGGACGAGGTCGGGCCGTTCGACGAGCGCTACTTCCTCTTCAGCGAGGAGGTCGACTGGATGCGGCGGGCCGCCGATCGCGGCTGGTCGGTGGTCTTCACTCCGGACGCGCGCTGCGTCCACGTCGGCGGCGCCGCGCACGGCGGCCGGCTCTTCCGCGAGAACGTCCGCGGCCACCTGCTCTACCTCTCGCTCCACGGCCGTCCGGGCGAGGCAGAGCAGGCGCGCAGGCTGCTGCGTGCGTCGCTTCTCGTGCGGGGCGTCTGTACCGCGGCGAGCGCGGCCGTCTCTACCGCGAGGTCGGCGCGTGGCTCGAGTCGGGCGACGTCGACGCGTTGCTCGCCGAATAGCGCCCTCGCCAGACGCCGCTCACGCGTCGCGGTGTTCGTGTCCACCGCCACGACCGCGAGTCACGCATCGCCTGGAGCTCGCTCTCGAGGCGTGCGATCTGCGCTCTCGCCGCGCAGAGCTCCTCGTTCGACGACTGGAGCCGCGCCCGCTCCGCGCGCCCGACGCTGACCGGCCAGCGGTGGTAGTCCGACTCGAAGTTGTCGAGCTCGTGGATCAGAGGCTCGAGGCCGGCCTCGCGGAGGCAGAACCAGAGCGACAGCTGGTCGCGGCGCGCATAGCGCAGGACATGCGCCGCCCACGCCTCCATCGCCGCGACGACGAGCGGATCGTGGTGCCGTCGCAGGAGCAGCCCTCCCTTGATCGGTCGCAGCGCGAGGCTCACGGGATCGTCGAGTCGATAGTGCTCCTCCTGCTCGGCGCAGCGGTCGTGCGTCTCGAGGCCCAGCCGGACGACCTCCTCGAACTCAGCGGAGATGGATGACCGGAAGCTGTGGGCCATCCCGGCGAAGAGCGTGCCCGCGGGAAGGAGGTCGGCGAGGAGGCGCTCCGGGGTCTGCTTGAGGAGGACCGAGTTGTCGATGTAGATCGAGACGTCGTAGTCGGGTACGGCCGCATGCGCCCGGATCTTGAGGTGGCGCTGACTTCGAGGCGCGTCCTGGCCGAACAGTGGTCGTACGTGTCGGATCCCCCACGTGTTGCTTGCCAGCGTCGGGTCGTCAGTGAGGCACACGAAGTCCACGTCCGACTCGTGCGCCACGGGCTGCTCGGTGAGCGCCTCGTAGCCCTGGAGCAGCACCGTGTACACGCAGGCGTGCCGGCCCGCGGAGCGTGAAGGGAATCGGGGGGCTGGGTCGACCGTCATCATCGCCGCGGGGGTGGACGCGATCGTATCCGGCCGTGATGACGCGGGGTACCGTGCCGGCCTCATGGATGCCGTCGCGCTTGTGCTCCAGCTTGTCTTCGGCTTTGCGGTCGTGCTCGCGCCGGGCGCGCTCCTCGCCCGGACGCTCGGCGTCCGCGGTGCGTCCGCGACGCTCGCGTGGGCGCTCGCGCTCGTCTTCGCTGCGCTGGCGGTGACGTTCGTCGTCCACGGCTCGCTGACCCTGACGCTCGTCCTCCTTCTCGTCGGCGGGGTCGCGGCGCTCGTCCTCGGCATCCATCGAGGCCGGCCGGGGGAGCTCGTGTCGAATCACCACGAGCTGCGCGCTCGCGGGGTCGTGCTGGGCGCCGGCGCGCTGCTGGGGCTCCTCCTCTGGCACGTCGCAGGGAACCTCGGCGGCGACGGCTTCTTCCACCTGGCGCGGATCCAGAAGCTGCTCGCGTTCGGCAACCTCTCGCTCTCGAGCGCGAACGAGTTCCCGGACGGTGGCCTGCACCCGGGCTACGCCTTCCCGCTCTGGCACGGCTTCATCGGCCTCGTCGCGAAGGTCTCGGGCGTCGACCCCGTCGACGTCGTCCTCCACGGCCCGACGGTGCTCGCGCCGATCGCGGTGCTCGTGGCCTACGAGGCGGGCTGGGCGCTCTATCGCCGTACCGTCCCTGCTGCGGCGTCGGCCGCGGCGGGCATCGCGATCGTCGCGATGGCGCCCGGGCATGGCGGCGCGCTCACGGCGCTCGCACTGCCCGCGACGGCCTCCCGGCAGCTGCTCGTCCCGGCGGTGCTCGCGCTCGCGCTCGAGGCGACACGGCGTCCCGCGCCGGCGCGCCTCGCCTCGGCCGCAGCTGCCTCGCTCGCGCTCGCGGTCGTCCACCCGACCTACGCGCTCTTCGTCTGGATCCCCTTCGCCGGGTTCCTCGGCGTGCGGTGGCTGTGGGAACGGCGCGACGCGCGATCGGGCGGCCTCGCGTTCGCCTCACTCGTCGTCCCCGCCGCGCTGTTCTTCGCCTGGCTCCTGCCGGTGATCGGCGACACCGCGTCGGTGAGCCCCGACGCCAGCGAGCGCACCCGAGGCTTCGACCAGTACGCCGGGCAGTTACACGGCACCGCCGACCGGTTCTCCGTCGTCCCCGAGCTCTTCGGGCGGACCGGCGCGGTCGCGGTCGCTGCGCTGCTCCTGCTGCCGCTCGCCGGACTGGCCTCACGGCGCCGCTGGGCGGCCTACGTCGTGGGCGGCTCGCTCGCCGTGTTCGCGGTGTGCCTCGTCCCATGGCTCTTCACGCCGTTCTCCGACGCCGTCTCGCTCTCGCAGTCGCGTCGGCTCGCGGGCTTCCTGCCACTCGCCTTCGCGCTCGCCGGAGGGATCGGCGTGCTCGCGCGGCTCGCGGGGCGGGCGGTCGCCCCGCTCGCCCTCGCGGGCGGGATCGCCCTCCAGCTCGCGTACCCGGGCGACTTCGGCTACACGCTGGAGGACGGGGGACAGGCGTGGGCGACGTGGGTCGCCGTCGTCGGCGCGATCGTCGCGCTCGGGCTCGGCTTCCGCCACCGCCCTCCGCTCGAGCGGACGGCCGCGCTGGCGTCGGCGCTCGTCCTGCTGCCCACGTACGTCCACGGGCTCACGCACTGGAGCCCGTCCGAGGCACGGCTTCCCAACCCGCTCTCGGACGGCCTCATCGCCGCGGTTCGCGCGGAGGTGCCGGTCGGCGCCGTCGTCTACGCCTCCCCCGAGGCGAGCTACCGTCTCGGCGCGGTCGCGCCCATCCGCGTGTGTGTCAACCCGCCGGGTCACGTCGCCGACACGGTCGAGAACCGCCCGCGCGAGCGGATCGACGCGTTCCGCCGCTTCGCCCGCACCGGCGACCTCGCGATCCCGCGCGCCTGCGGCGCCACGTGGCTCCTCGTCGACCGCGAGCGGTTCCCGCACCTCGCGCCCGGACTCCCCGTGGGGTACCGGGACGCGCGCTGGCTCCTCGATCGAGTGTCGAGGTAAGGTGGTCGACTGCAGCGCGTCGGTGGTGGCGGACTCCTCGAGAGGAACTTCGTCGGCCGTGTTCAGCGAGCTCGGCCAGCTCGAGACCGTCGGTCGTGGTGGCCGTCATCGCGCAGGGGACCTGCAACAGCGATGAGGTTCTTTCCGAGCGGCGGGCCGATTAGCCGGTCGAAGGCGCGGCACACCGGGACGACAAATCGGTCGTAGCCAGGGATCCCGCCGCCAGACGTGGTGTGGCGCAGGACGCGCCCGGAGGAGGAACCAGGGAACGATGCCGAGGAAGTCGAAGTACTCGATCCGCTCGAGCTTCAGGCCCGCTGATCGCACTGCTTCCGACAACGTCGTCTTCGTGTACCGCCGATGGTGGTCGACCTGCGCGTCGATCGTGCCGTAGAGGAAGGGCAGGCTCGGAACGAACAGCACGAGGTGGGCGCCGGGCCGCAGGAGGGTGGCCGCCGTTCTGAGCGTGCCGACATCATCCTCGATGTGCTCGAGCACGTTGAACGACACGATCGTGTCGAAGCCTGGCGCGAACCGGTCCGGATCGTCCGCCACGGACCTGTTCGAGCGTTCCGAGACACGTGCTCACGTTGGACACGTCGGCGAACCGCTCGTCGAGGTGGCGGCAGAGGTTCGCCGCCGGCTCGACGAGGACCAGCTCGGTACAGAGCGGCTCGATCCGAGCGGACATCGTCCCGATGCCGGCGCCGATCTCGAGGGTTCGCCCACGGATCGAGTCGGAGATGCGGTGCAGGAGCCACTGGTAGTACCGGACCAAGCCCACCGACACTTCCAAGCGTGGAGGGGTCGTACTCGTCCTCGACGGCAGTCGACGTCGGGGTCGCTTGCCGCTCCTCGTACCGCCATCGCTTCTTTCGCATGAGACCGGGAATCTCGTGCTGCGGGCTTGCGGCCGGTTGACGAACGTGACGGTAGCGCACGCGGCGGATCGCCGTTTCGCCCGACCGTCGGCCTCGCCCGTTGGGGACGGGGACCCTGCGTCCCATCGCCCGAGCCGAGGACGATGGCCCTTCAGGGCGGGCAAGGGACGCGGCCGATATGGGTGCTACCGTCCCGCGTGCTCGTCGGCAGTGTCGGCGTTGCGGTGAACCGCCTGAGAAATGTCCGTGCGCACCTCACTCTTCCCTGAACCTCCCGCTCTCCCGCTTCGCCTGAGCGTCGTAATGGCGGTCTACAACGAGGCCGAGACGGTCGCGACCGCGATCGAGCGGGTGCTGGCCGTCGAGATCGAGGACGTCGACGATCGAGCTCGTCGTCGTCGAGAGCAACTCGACCGACGGAACGCGCGAGGTCGTCTCGCGAGTACGCAACCGACCCGAGCGTCCGGCTCGTTCTCCAGGACGCCCCGAGAGGCAAGGGCGCCGCCGTCCGCGAGGGGTTCGAGCACGTGACGGGCGACATCATCCTGATCCAGGACGCCGATCTCGAGTACTCCGTGGGGGACTACCCGAAGCTGATCGAGCCGATCATGCGTGGCGACGTCGACTTCACCCTCGGGTGCCGCCACGTCCCGGGTCAGCCGGTGCGCGTGATGGAGGAGATGCGCAAGGTTGCCAGGATCGTGAACGCGGCGCACTGGGCCTTCACGTGGTTCTTCAACATCACCTATGGCACCAAGCTGCGAGACCCCTTCACGATGTACAAGGTCTTCCGGAGCGAGTGCATCGAAGGAGTCGAGTTCGTCGCCGATCGCTTCGACTTCGACTGGGAGCTCGCGGGCAAGCTCGTGCGGCTCGGATACAAGCCGATCGAGATTCCCGGTCGAGTACAACGCGCGCGGTCTTCGACGGCGGCAAGAAGGTTCGGTTCTTCCGTGACCCGCCCACGTGGATCGCCGCGTGCCTCCGGTTTCGCTTCTGCTCGCTCCCCGACCAGGGCCGCGAGCTCCGGCCGCCGCAGGAGTGCCGGGACGGACGTGATCCGGTGGCGCAAGCGCGGCAGCGATCTCCTCCGGGACACGTCCCCGCGATGCGCGACGGCTGACGCCGTCGACTGGAGCCAGAGCTCGTCCCGGCATCGGCTGCTTCCGCTCTGACGTTCGCGGGATCGTGACCGGCGACCAGCTCGCGGTCGACGGGCCGCCGGAGGTGGTCGCTGCCGGAGGCTCGACCTCGGTCGATCGGCCCCGTACTCCGTCTCCGACATCGTCGGGGTGCTCGTCTCGTGCCTCCTCGTCGTCGTCGCCTTCTCGCCCGTCATTTTCGGCGGCCGTACGCTGAGCACGGCCAGCGAGACATACGGGACGAACGGCGTCGCACCGTTCCCGGCGGGCCGACTTGATACTCGACCGACTTTCGGCCCGACCCGGGCGCTTCCGCGTGGCAGTCCGAGCCGTGGGCGGAGGTCACGCACCGCGCGTACGCGGATGGCGAGGTGCCGCTCTGGAACCCGTACCAGGGAGCCGGGGCGCCCCTTGCCGCGAACATGCATCGAGCGCTGTATTCGATCCTCTCCTTCTCGCCGTCAACCTGCACCCGACCCCGCTGACGTGGGACCTCTCCATCGATCGGCGCCTTCGTGCTGGGCGCTGCGGCCGCGTACCTGTTCGGACGCGTTCTCGGGCTGCGGCGTCGTTCCGGCCGTCGTCACCAGCGCCGCATTCTCGCTGAGCGGGTGGTTCTTCCTGTACAGCAACAACCTGTTCAGCCGCTCGTACGTCTTCCTGCCGCTGCTCTTCCTCCTCGTCGAGCTCGTGCTGCGCTCCCGACGACTGCTTGCCCGTGCTCGCGCTGGGCGTCGCCGTCGCGGGGAACCTCTACGTCGGGATGCCCGAAGCGTCGTTCCTCGTGATTGGCAGCACGGCCGTGTATGCGGCGGCACGCCTCGTCCAGGAGCGCCGCGCGGATGCCGTTCCGAGTCTCGCTCGTCCGTCTCGGCGGCGCCGGGCTGCTGGGCCTGATGCTCGCCGCACCGCTCGTCCTCCTGTTCCTGCAGTACGAGCCCCTGTCGTTCAACGTCCACAAGCCGGAGTTCGCGCCACTGGGTCGCAGGCCGATCCTCAGTGGGGTCTCCTCAACTGGCTGATCCCCTTCTTTCAGGAGCCACCGACGGCCGTACAGGGCCGAGCGTCCGGAACTGGTTCGGCGTCGGCAGTCGGTATCGCGGCGCTCGCCGCGATGTCGGGTCGTACGGAGACGAAGCGGCTGCACGCCTGGCTGTTCGTCGCACTCGGCGCCGCCGTCCTCGCTCAAGGTCTACGAGTTCAGGGTGCTCGACTGGGTCGGGCGGCTGCCGGTCCTGGAGCAGGTCGTTTTCCCGGGTACGCTCCGCCCGTCGCTTCGTTCGCGTTTGCGGTGCTCGCGGGGATCGGCGTTCAGGTGCTCTGGAGTCGCGACCTCCGTCTGAGACGCTTCCTGATCCTCCTCGGGATCTCGTCCGCTACTGCTCCTGATCTTCATGCGCACCGGTGACCGCTGGACCGTGATCACGAGCGCGCCACGTGGCCACTTGCGGCGGTTTGGGGTCGAGGCTTGTTCTTCGCGGCATCGGCCGTCGCTCGCCGTCCTCGCTCGGCGCATGGCTCGGTCGCCGGTGGGGTCCGCTCCTCCTCGCAGGGGTGGTCGTCGCCGAGCTCGTCGATGCTCGCGCCGTATTCACATCTGGGCGAAGCGAGCCGACCCGTTCCTCTCACCCGGATGGACGCCCTACGTGCGGACCGCACTCGGTTCGGAGCCGAATTCGCGTGTGCTCGCGCTCGACGGCAAGCTCTACCCGAACACAGCCGGCGCGCTCGGGCTGCAGGACATCCGGGCGCTCGATGCGCTGTTACGTCGACCGGTACCTGCGCTACGTCAAGACGTTCCTCGCTCCCGAGGTGTTCGATCGGTTCACGGGGACGGAACTGCCCGTCGCGCTCCGGGACAACCCGATGTTCGACGCGCTCTCGGTCCGTGCCGTCCTCTCGCACGAGGACCTGGCGAAGGTGCCCGCGCTGCGATTGCGTCGGCCGCGATGGCGACACGCGCGTCTACGAGAACACCAACGCATATCCACGCGCGTGGGTCGTGCACGACGTCCGTGTCGTCAAAGGCGCTGACGAAGCATTCGGGTTTCTCGAAGATCATGCGCGCCGCAGGAACGGCGCGTTCATCGTCGATAGGTTCGATCCCCGGCGTCAGGCCGTCGTCGAGCGTCAACGGGGCGACCGCGGACGAGCGTTGCGCGCACTGCGGTACGTCGCGAGCGACCTCGATGCGAGCTGATCGCGACCGGTGACGACGCGAGCATCGAGCGCTACTCCGCGAGAATCCGTGACCCTCCGGGTCGAGGCGGCTTGCGCCGGGCTCGTCGTCCTCCCGGACACGTATTTCCCGGGCTGGAAAGCGACGGTGAACGGTCGCGATCGCAGACGATCTACCCGACCGATGGTGCGTTCCGAGGTGTCACCGTGCCGAAGGGAACGTCGCGCGTCGAGTTCCGATACGAACCGCGAGCCTTCCGGCTCGGAATTGTTCTCGCTGGGCGCCGGGCTCGCAGGGTTCATAGTCGTGTTGCGCTGGTGTAGCGGCGTGGCGGAAGCGAACCCGGAGTGCTGTCTACGTAGGCCGGTACGGCGGCTGGGACGTAGGGCCAGGGCATGAGTTGCGAACTTCCGATTGCCGGAATGCCGTCTGTGATGGCGACCAACCGGCTTCGCGTAGTCGCCACGAGGCTCACTGCCTCGAGTGCCAAGTGCCGACGCATCCAGCGGATCCCCGCGCGAACCGTGCTCTTCACCGGCAGCGACGCCGATCGGCCTTCACGTCAGCCCCAGGAGAGCCCGCGGTCGGCCGGGACGATCCGGCGTAGCGTGTAGACGTCGGCTCCGCGCAGCTCATCGACCCGCGCGGGAAACTCCTCCCACGGGTCCCACGGCGCGCTGATCAGCTTCCCCGTGATGCCGTCGCTGTCGCCGGAGGCGAGAAAGACGGCGAGGCGAGCAGCAAGCTCGAGCGGCGTGCCCCCGCTCGACCGCTGCTCGACGGCGCGTTCGTAGAACGAGTCCCCAACGCGCTCCGGCCCGGCCTCGAGCACCTCGTCGAGGAGTCGGGTGTTCAGGGCGCCGGGTGCGATGGCGTTGACATCGATCCCCGTGCCACGCACCTCTTCGGCGAGCGTCTCGGCAAACCGGACGACGGCTGCCTTCGAGGCGGCGTATGCGCTCAGGCGGGGAAGCGGGGACGTGGCGCCGCCGCCGGAGAGCTGGATGATCTTGCCGTATCCGTTCGCCCGGAAGTGCGGAACCAGCGCACGGCAGCACAGGACCGAGCCGAAGAGATTCACCCGGATCGCCTGCTCCCATTCGTCCCAGGCGACGACTTCGATTGGCCCTTTCGGCCCGTAGACGCCGGCGTTGTTCACGAGCACGTCGATGCGCGAGAAGCGCTCGAGCGCGTGGCCGACGAGTGCGTCCACGGCCGCGGGCTCGGAGACGTCGGTCGCGGCGGTCTCGACCGAGCCCGGGTCGGGCGCCCCCGATTCGAGCTCGGTTCGCGCCCGCTCGAGGGCGTTCGCATCGCGCGCACAGACGAGCACTCTGGCGCCGGCGGCGAGATACCTCCGCGCGATCTCGAGTCCGAGCCCCTGGCTGCCTCCGGTGACGATTGCCGTCCTCCCGGTGAGGACGCCCGTCACGCCGAGCTCCCGCCGACTCTGACGTACCGCACTCCGTCCGCTGCGCCGAGCGTCTCGAGGAGAAAGCCGTTCGGATCGACGACGATCGCAGATCGCATCGCGGCTACGAGACGCTTGGGGTCGACCTCGCGATACGACGGCCAGTCCGTCTGGATGACGAGCGCTGATGCCTCTTCCGCGGCCTCGAGTGGGCTCGTGCACAGCGTGAAGACGCCGGAGAGCTCCTCGGGAACGACACGAACGGCCGAGTCGTGGGCTTTCACGACAGCTCCGGCGCGGGCGAGCTCGTGGCACAGCTCGACCGAGCCCGAACGTCGCAGGGTGTCCGTTCCCTGCTTGTAGACGAGGCCCCAGACCCCGATGACCTGGCCGTCCAGCCTGTCGTCAGCGGCCCCGAGGAGCGATGCGATCTTCCGCCTGGCCCACCGCTTGTGCTCCTCGTTGCTGGCGCGCACCGCGCAGAGGAGCTGCGTCGGCACACCCCCACGCTCCCCGATCTGCGTCAGGTACTCGATGTCACGGGCCAGCGTTCCTCCTGCGAAGGCACCGCCCGGTCGGAGGTACGCACGAGCGCCGATCCGACTCTCGGTCTTGAGCCCTCGCTCGACCTCGGCCGCATCGGCACCGACGCGCTCCGCGATGCCGGCAAGCTCGTTCGCGAACGTGATCGACAACGCGAGAAAGGCGTTCACGCCGTGCTTCACGAGCTCCGCCGACTCGACGCCCATCCACTCGATTCGCTCGGAGAACGACCCGAGCAGCGCGGCGATGCGCCCGCGGTCGCCGTCCTCCCGGATCCCGACGACGATCCGGTCCGGTTGCGTGAACGCGGCGATCGCGTCCCCGAGCCGCAGGTTCTCCGGTGAGTAGGCGAACGTGCGATCCGACTGCTCGAGGAGCCGTGTCGTCCCGACTGGAAGCTGTGACGAGATCAGGATCGCGGCGCCGGGATCGGCGGCGTCGACGAGCGTGCGCGCCCGTTCCACCACGAAATCGACGTCCGCGCGATCGTCGACGTCGACCGGGGTGTCGTAGGTGATCCAGACGACGTCCGCTTCATTCAAGGCGTCCTCCCGACGGGAGGTGAACTCGAGCGAACCGGCCTCGAGTCCCCGCCGGACGAGCTCGGCCAGTCCCGGCTCGTCGACCGGCAGAACGCCTCTGCGGAGACCTGAGACGACCGACTCGTCGTCGTCGAACGCGACGACTCGATGTCCGGCGGCCGCCACGCAGGCTGCCGTCACGACACCGAGATGCCAGAGACCGGCGACGCAGATCTTCAATACCCACCGCCCACCGGCGAGTAGTATCACCGCTCGCGAGCGCTTGGAGCCGAGCCTCTCCCGCGTCATGCCCACGCCGCCCGACTCATTTGCCGCCGTCTACCTGAGCGAGGTCGGCGAGATCGTGCGCTCGATCGACCCGGCGGCCGTCGACGCGCTGGCGAACGCATTGGCAGACGTGCGGCGCCGTCAGGGGCGCCTGTTCGTGCTCGGGGTGGGAGGTGGGGCGGCCCACGCGTCGCATGCGGTCAACGACTTCCGGAAGCTCTGCGATTTCGAGGCATACGCGCCGACCGACAACGTGGCGGAGATCACGGCCCGCACGAACGACGAGGGGTGGGAGACGAGCTTCGACGCGTGGCTCCGGACGTCGCGCCTCTCGTCGAAGGATGCGATCCTCGTGTTCTCCGTCGGCGGAGGGAGCCGCACGTTCAACGTCTCGGTCAACCTCGTGCGCGCGATCGAGCTCGCGCGGGGGGTGGGCGCACGCGTCTTCGGCGTGGTCGGCCGGAACGACGGCGCCACCGCGGAGCAAGCGGACATCTGCATCGTCGTCGACGCCCCTCCCGAGCGCCGCACGCCTCATGTCGAGGAGTTCCAGGCGATCGTGTGGCACCTCCTCGTCTCCCATCCGGCGCTCGTCACCGCGCCCGGGAAGTGGGAGTCGGTCGAGGCGCTCGACCGCAGGTGACGAACCGCGCCGTCTTCCTCGACCGCGACGGTGTCGTCGTCGAGCTCGTCTGGGACGCCGGGGACGAATCGTTCGAAGGGCCGAACGTCAAGGAGGACGTTCGGCTCGTCCCGGGGGCGGCCGACGCGATTCGCCGTATCCGCTCGCTCGACTACCGTGTCATCGTTGTCTCGAACCAACCAGGCGCGGCAAAGGGGAAGGCTTCGCGCGATAACCTCCGCGAGGCCCATGAGCACGTGGTTCGCCTGCTTGCCGAGCGCGGGGCCGTGGTCGACGACTACCGCTATTGCCTGCACCACCCGGACGCGATCGACCCTCTCTTCGCGCGGGTGTGTGACTGTCGGAAGCCGAAGCCGGGCATGCTGTTGCGCGCCGCCTCCGACCTCGACATCGATCTCTCCCGCAGCTGGATGATCGGCGACTCGGACAGCGACGCGGAGGCAGGGCGCGAAGCAGGATGTCGAACGATCCTCGTCGAGAACCCACGGTCGACGCATCGCCGACGCCCCGACGGCCGAGCGGACTACCGCGTGAGAGACGTCGCTCGGGCCACCGACGTCGTCGTCAGCGAGATGGACTGAGCATGCTCGAGTCCATCTCGACGAAGATCTTCGCGGACGGCGCCGACCTCGACCAGATCCTCCACCTTGCCAAGGACCCGCGAGTAAAGGGCTTCACGACGAACCCGAGCCTGATGTGGAAGGCGGGTCTGACGGACTACTCCGAATTCGCGAGGAGTCTCCTCGAGCAGATCACCGACAAGCCGATCTCGTTCGAGGTCGTCGCCGACGACGCGGAGCACATCGGCCGGCAAGCGCGCGTGATCTCGACGTGGGGACGCAACATCTACGTGAAGGTCCCGGTCACGACCTCGGCGGGCGATTCCCTGGCGCCACTCGTCCGCGAGCTGTCCGAGGAGGGGATCAAGGTCAACGTGACCGCCCTGATGACGCCCGCGCAGGTCGAGGTGATCGCCCATGCCCTCCGAGACGGCGCTCCGAGCTGCGTCTCCGTCTTCGCCGGGCGCATCGCGGATGCAGGCGTCGAGCCACTGCCGATCATGAGTCAGGCGCTCGAGATCCTCGAATCGGTCGCGCCCAGCGCCGAGCTCATCTGGGCGAGCCCGCGCGAGGTCCTGAACCTCGTCCAGGCCCACTCCATCGGGTGTCACATCATCACGATGACCAACGAGCTCATCGCGAAGCTCGAGCTCCTCGGCAAGGATCTCGACGCCTTCTCGCTCGAGACCGTGCAGATGTTCCGGTCGGACGCACTCTCCGCGGGCTTCCAACTCTGAGAGCTGCGTGCACAGGGCACTCATCACCGGCGGGGCGGGATTCATCGGCAGCACGCTGGCCGATCGGCTCAGCGCCGAGGGCGTCGAGGTCGTCATCTACGACGACCTCTCGCGGGGACGGCGGGAGTTCATAGCCGACGCATGCGGTCGGGACGGCGTCGAGTTCGTGCAAGGCGATGTGCTCGACCGGGACCGTCTCCTACAGTCGCTCGACGGATGCGACTCGGTGTTCCACCTTGCCGCGAACGCGGATGTGCGGCACGGGTTCGACCAGCCGACACTCGATCTCGAGCAGAACACGATCGCCACCTCTGTCGTGCTCGAGGCGATGCGCGCTGCAGGCGTGCAGCGCATCGCCTTCTCGTCCACGGGCTCGGTCTACGGAGAGCCCGAGGTCTTCCCCACACCCGAGACGTGCCCGTTCCCGGTGCAGACGTCGCTCTACGGCGCGTCGAAGCTCGCGGGGGAGGGGCTCATCCAGGCGTATGCGAACGGGTACGGCTACGTCGGGATCATCTTCCGCTTCGTCTCGATCCTCGGCGAGCGCTACACACATGGCCACGTCTTCGACTTCTGCCGAAGTCTTCGCCAGGACCCCTCTCGCCTGCGCGTGCTCGGCGACGGTCGGCAGGAGAAGTCGTATCTCTACGTCGGAGACTGCGTGTCGGCGATGACGCTAGCGATGAACCAGCAGCTCGACCCTGGTGCGCTGCGGGTCTACAACCTGGGGACCGACGAGACGATCGTCGTCGACGATTCGATCTCGACGATCACCGCCCACCTCGGCGTCACACCCGATCTCGAGTACACGGGAGGCCTCCGCGGGTGGCCCGGCGACAGCCCGCTGATCCACCTCGACTGCACGCGCGTTCGCTCGCTCGGCTGGGAACCGACAGTGTCGATTCGGGACGCGATCAGGCGGACGGTCGACTGGCTCGAACAGAACCCGCACGTGCTCGAGGAGCGCGTCGCAGCGTGAGCGTCATCTTCACCCGGGCGCCGCTGCGCGTGAGCCTCGGAGGCGGGGGCACCGACGTGCCGTCGTACTACCGTCAGCACGGCGGCTTTCTGGTCAGCGGGGCGATCGACAAGTACGTCTACATGCTCACCCATACGGTGTTCCAGCGCCGGTACAGGATGAAGTACTCCCAGTTCGAGGAGGTCGACGACCCGTCGGAGATCCGCCACCCGATCCTGCGGGAGTCTCTGGTGCGCCACTGGAACGGGGATCCGCTCGAGGTGAGCGTGGTTGCCGACGTGCCGGCGGGGACGGGTCTGGGGTCGTCCGGCTCGTTCACGGTCTGCTTTCTGAAGGCACTCGCTCTTGCGCGCCGCGTGGCCGTCACGCCAGGGCGTCTCGCGGAGGAGGCGTGCGAGATCGAGATCGACGTCCTGGGCGAGCCGACCGGCAAGCAAGATCAATACGTCTCCGCGCACGGCGGGATCTGCGCGTACACGTTCAATCGCGACGGCTCGGTCGACGTCGAGCCACTCGTTCTCTCACGCGGGACCCTCGAGCGGTTGCGAAACAACCTCCTTCTGTTCTACACCGGTGAGGCTCGCGCTGCGTCGGCGATCCTTGCCGACCAGGTAGCCCGAACGGAAAGCGGAGACGACGAGATGCGCGCCAATCTCGACCGGACGAAGGCGATCGGCGTGGAGGTCCGAGCGCTCCTCGAGCGTGGGGAGGTCGAGCAGTTCGGAGAGCTCATGCACGAGCACTGGGAGAACAAGCTGCGCCGGTCGCCGGGCATGGCAACGGAGCGAATCGATCACCTCTACACGCTCGCGCGCCGGAGCGGCGTGATCGGTGGAAAGGTCGTCGGAGCCGGTGGCGGTGGCTTCCTGGTCGTCTACGCACGCAGACCCGACGACACGCGGCAAGCCATGGCGGCTGCCAACGCCCCGGAGCTGCGGTTCGACTTCGAGTTCCAGGGCTGCTACGGCGTCGAGTACACGTGACCACGCCTGAGGGGGAGCGGCGCACGCTTCGCGTCGGCATCGTCGGCTGTGGGCTCGTCGGGCACAAGCGGGCAGCGGCACTGGGCGGGGATGAGCTCGTCGCCTGCTTCGATATCGACGCTCGTGCGGCCGAAGCGCTCGCCGAGGGGTACGGCGGGTCGGCCTGTCGATCGCTCGACGAGCTCCTTGCGCACGGGCTCGAGGTGGTGGTCGTCGCCGTGCCCCATGACCGGCTCGCCGAGCACGCGTGCAGCGCTCTGAGTGCCGCGGCGCATGTGCTCGTCGAGAAGCCTGCAGGGATCGGAGTCGAAGACGTCGGGCGGATCAGGGAATCGGCCGAGGAAGCCGGGCGAAGGGTCAAGGTCGGCTTCAACCATCGCTTTCATCCGGGTACAGCACGCGCGATCGCCGAGGCGACATCGGGGAGATTCGGGCATGTACTCCACGTCCGCGGTCGCTATGGCCACGGGGGTCGCCTCGGCTACGAGCAGGAGTGGCGTGCGCGGCGGGCGGTGTCCGGCGGTGGCGAGCTGGTCGATCAGGGGATGCACCTGTTCGATCTGAGCTACGCGATCTGCGGGGCGCTCCCCCTCGAGACGGCGCTCCTGCGGACCGCGTACTGGTCGATGGAGGTCGAGGACAACGCCGTGATCGTCCTCGGCGAGCGCGACCGAGGGCCATGGACGATGTTCCACGCGAGCTGGACCGAGTGGAAGAACCTCTTCTCGCTCGAGATCTTCTGTCGAACCGCGAAGCTGCAGGTGGACGGCCTCGCAGGGTCCTATGGGCCCCAGAAGCTGACCATCTACGCGATGAAGCCCGAACTCGGATCCCCCGACGTCGAGACGATCGAGTTCCCCGCGGAGGACCAGTCCTGGAGCCTGGAATGGCGGGAATTCGCGGATGCCGTCCGCGCCGGGGACGGACGCCCACTCGCCGGCGATCTGGAGTCGGCGGCCTACGGCTGGCGTTGCGTCGAGGCCGCATACGCACGCGCGGCAAGCGGTGTCGGGGGCTGAGGCTGTGCGCGCCGACAAGGCTCCGCTGCTCCCGGTGGCGGTTCTCGCCGGCGGGCTCGGGACACGGTTGGGGGACATCGCCCAGGACACGCCGAAGGCTCTCGTGCGCGTGGCCGGCGAGCCGTTTGTGTACCACCAGCTGCGGCTTCTCGCTCGGCAGGGTGCTCGACGCGTCGTGCTGTGCGTCGGCCACCTCGGCGATCAGATAGTCGAAGCGGTCGGCGACGGAGGACGCTTCGGGCTCGAGGTCGTCTATGCGTTCGACGGGCCCGAGCCGGTAGGAACGGCTGGTGCGCTGCGTCGAGCAATGCCGCTGCTTGGCGAGGCCTTTCTCGTGACGTACGGGGACGCCTATCTTCGCATCGACCATATGTCGGTTCAGCGCGCGTTCGAGGCCCGGGGCCTCCCCAGCCTCATGACCGTCCTGTGGAACGACGGTGAGTGGGCAGCGAGCAACGCCGTGTACGCCAAAGGGCTCGTGTCGGCATACGACAAGCGCGTCCCGCCCGACGGAGCACGCTGGATCGACTACGGCCTGCTGGCGTTCGACTCGGGGGTCTTTCAGGGGGACGGGCCTGCGGATCTCTCCGATGTTTGCTCCGAACTCGCCTCGCGCGGGTGCCTGGGAGGCTTCGTCGCGAGTGAGCGGTTCTACGAGATCGGCACGCCGGCAGGGCTCGGGGAGGTCGACGAGCTTTTCCGCTCGTCCTCGGCGGACGCTTGACGGATCAGCACGTCGCGACTGACAGGCGCCCACCGCCCGGCCCGTCGCCGCTCGTAGCGCAGACCAGGCGGGCGCCGTGGGGCCGCCAGTACGATCGCCGCCGTGAAGGCGCTGATCGTCAGCTTCTACTTCCCGCCTGCGGGCGGCGGCGGCGTCCAGCGGCCGCTCAAGCTCGCCCAGTACCTCCCTGCCATGGGGATCGAGACGCACGTGCTCGCGCCGGACGACCCGCGCTGGCTCCACCGCGACGAGGGCCTGAAGACGCCGTCGCAGGCGTGGGTGCATCGCGCGCGATACGTGGGTGTGTCGGGCGGAAAGCCGTCCGAGGTGCTCGCCGGGACCCAGGGCATCGAGCGCGCGATGACCAAAGCGCGGCTGCAGCTCCGCCGGCTCGTCGTCCCCGATGAGAACGCGACGTGGGCGATCACGGCGATCCCCGCGGGGATCCGGCTCGTGCGGGAGCACGGGATCGACGTCGTCGTCTCGACCTCGCCGCCCCCCTCGACCCATCTGATCGCCGCGGCGATCGCGCGGGCAACGGGGATCAGGTGGGTGGCCGACCTGCGCGACTCGCTCGTGTCCCACGCCCACCGCAGAGCGGACACGACTGCGACGAAGGCGAAGGCGGCGCTGCACGAGCGGGTCGCGCGCCTCGTCGCGTCGCGGGCGGCCGCCATCACGTGCGTCTCCGAGGCGATCAGCGAGGAGACGAGGGCGCTCGACCCGACCGGACCAGTGGTGACGATCCCGAACGGCGCCGACTTCGACGACGTCGCCGGCCTCGAGCGCCGGCCGTCCGACCGCTTCCGGATCACGCACACGGGAAGCTTCTTCGGCCGCCGCGACCCGCGCCCGTTCCTGCAGGCGCTGCACGACTCCGAGCTCGACGTCGTCGCGCGCTTCCTGGGCGACTTCCGCGAGACCGACCGCGACTGGGCTGCGGGCCTGGGGCTCGGCGACCGCCTCGAGCTTCTCCCGTATGCGCCGCGCGTCGCAGCGCTCGCGCTGCAGCGGGACTCGGAGGCGCTCCTTTTGCTGATCCCCGACGCAGGCGGCCGGGGCAAGGGCGTCCTCTCGGGGAAGGTCTTCGAGTACGTCGCGGTCGGGCGGCCGATCCTCGCAGCCGTCCCGCCCGACGGAGCTGCCGCCGAGCTGATCCGGGAGACCGGGGCGGGAGTCGTGGCGCCGCCCGACGACCCGGCCGCGATCCGCGCCGCGCTCGAGGGGCTCCACGGGCGATGGCGCGACGGCGACCTCCCCGACGTCGAGCTGTCGCCGGAGTGGCACGACCGGCTCTCGCGCAGGACGCGGGTCGAGGAGATGGCCGCCGTCCTGCGCGATACGCTCGATTGATCGACGACGCGCTCGAAAGATTGCTCGTCTCACCAGGCGCCCTCGGTCGGGTCGTCGTTCTGTTCTGCGTCGGCGTCATGCTCGCTGCACTGGCATGGCTCTACCCCCACGCGTTCGAGGACGCCAACCGCGCCGCCCGGGCGAATGCCCGGCTCGACAACATCGATCGAGAGCTCGGCGGCGGCAACTCGGTGCTACCCGCTCAGGGGATCGCGATCGAAGCGCGAGGACGGATCCCCGAGCACGGCACGTTCACCGTGGCCGTCGGCCCAAGGCAACCGGAATGGAGCGTCCTTGCGGATCCCGCCTCGGTGGAAAACTACATGCGGTACTTCCTCCTGCCCCGCAAGACGGATCCAGACGCGCCCTGGATCCTCTGCTTCGCCTGCGACCGGAGCGCATACCCGGACGCGCAGCCCGTCTGGGAGGACTCCGGGCGTGGGCTCGCGATCCTGAGGCGATCGCCATGACCGTCCGCGCGCTCTCCGGACTCGCTGCGCTCAACCTCGCGTATGCCTTCGTCGGGCTCGCGCTCCTCTGGGGGTTCGGCGCCTTGCGGACGTGGGGTGCCGTGCTTCGCCTCACCGGGCTCGGGTACCTGGTCGGACTCGCCGCGTTCGGTGTTCTGTGGACGACGCTTCTCGTTGCGAGCGTCCCGTTCGGCGGGGCAGCGATCGTCGTGTCGCTCGTCGCTCTCGGCGTGGCCGGCGTGGCCGTCGCCCGATCGCGCCGTGTGACCTTCCGGCGCAACCCTCCGAAGGTGCCCGCTACCGGGACTGTGCTCGTCGCGGCGGCGGGCGTCGCGCTGGTGGGACTCTTCCTCGAGTCGCTGTTCCGCGCGGCGCGCCTGCAAAGCCTCCAGGCGTACGACGCGTGGGCGTTCTGGGTCCCGAAGGGCAAGGCGATCTACTTCTTCCACGGTCTCGACGAGCACCTCTTCACGACGACGCCGAACTCGACGTACCCGCCCTTGCAGCCGATCCTCGACGCCACGGCCTTCCACGCGATGGGCGGCGCGGACGCGACCACGCTGCACGTGCAGTTCTGGTTCTTCCTCGTCGGCGCCGTCGCCGCTGCGGCCGGCTTGCTCCATCGCCACGCCCCCGCGTGGCTGTTATGGCCCCCCTTGCTTCTCGTTCTCGTCGTCCCTCGCTTCGGCCAGCGGCTGCTGGAGCCGCTCGGAGACGTGCTCGTGGACATACTCGTCGTGGTCGCGGCCCTGCTGCTCGCGCTGTGGCTCCGCGACTCGGCGGGCTGGCGCCTCGCTGCTGCGGCGGTCTTGCTCGCCGGCGTGGTGAACACGAAGCGCGAAGGCATCCTGTTTGCGGCGTGCGTGCTCGCCGCTGCATTTGTCGCCTCTGGGCCACGCCAATGGCCGCGGCTCGCCGTCACGTCTCTCGCAGTCGGCCTCGCCGTGCTGCCGTGGCGCATCTGGGCGGAACGACACCAGATCCCCTCGGGGGCACCGACGTCCTTCGGCACGGGCCGGCTCGGCGGCGCTCTACGGCTGTCGCTCGACGTCCTCTACTCCAATTCGCGGTGGTCGGTCCTGCCGGTCATCGCCACAATCGCACTCGGGGCCGCGGCCGTGTGGGGCGACAGGCGTCTGGCTGCGTACGTCGGACTTCTCGCCCTCCTGCTGTTTGCCGGCGGGGTCTGGTCGACGGTCGGCTTCCCGGAGCTCGCGATCTCGGCCGACGAGTCCGGGAACCCGATCGTCCGTTACACGGGGTCGATCATCCTGTTGGCGGCCGTCGCCACCCCTCTGCTCCTGGCCTCGGTTTGGCGAGGGGGCGAGGAGCCCTGAACTCGTCTCGTGTCCGCCTCGCGGCGGCGGTGATCGTCGCAGTCCCGCTCGTGGGCTATCCGCTCGTGGTCGGCGCGGACGGGGCACGCTTCCCGTCGCGCGACGACTGCGTCCGGCTGGCTCCGCCTGGGTCGACGGAGCCGCTCGACCTCGTCTTCGGCCGTCGCGACACGCCCGTCGAGGCCGAGCGCCTGCTCGAGCGCGTCCGGGCCGTCGGTTATGTCGACGCGGAGGTGCGCCTGGAGGGATGCGGGCGGTGGAGGGTCCTGTACGACGGGATCACCTCATACGAACAGGGCGCGAGCTCGGTCGCCGAGGCACGTGGCGCGGGCCTCTCCGCATGGCTCGAGATCCAGCCGCCTAGCTGACCTACGATTACCCGTCATGGCGACGATCGCCCTCGACCGTCCGCGCGCCCTCGCGGACCGCGCCCCCGTCGTCGAGGGGCTCTTCTTCGCGACCGTCTTCACGGTCACGTTCGCGAAGCTCCAGTGGGAGGTCGCGGGAACGATGTCCTTCTCGGACGTCGTGACCGCGTTGTTCCTCGTTGCGTTCCTCGTCCACCGGCTCGAGCGGTTCGACGGGCACCTGCCGCGCGCGGCCGTCGTCACTCTCGTGTTCTTCCTCGCCTTTCTCCTCGTCTACCTGATCGGGTGGTTCAACCTCGAGACGGCGGAGTCGCTCGCGCAGTGGACGAAGGGCATGGTCAAGTTCGTCCTGCACTTCCTGTTCCTCATCGCGGGGGTCGCGCTGATCGCGCGGCGGGGGCTGCGCTTCTACTGGCTCACCCTCGCGGCGTTCGTCGGAGGTATCGCAGCGAACGGCGCCTACGGGCTCGCGCAGCTCGCCGTCGCGGAGACGACCGGCGCGAACCTCGACGAGGCGTGGCTCCAGCCGATCACGGGCGGGGCCAGCAAGATCAACATCTTCGGCGCGATCGAAGGGTCGTTCGTCTACCGGGTCAACGCTCTCACGGGCGACCCGAACCATCTCGGTATCGAGGTGGCTGCCGCGATCCTGCTCGTGCTGCCCATCTACCTGCGGCTCGAGCGCGGCCATCGACTACGCGTGCCGCTCGCGTCCCTCCTGGCCTTCCTCACGATCGTCGACCTCGCGACCCTCTCGCGCAGCGGCCTGCTCGGCCTCGGCTGTGGGTTCCTCGTGCTCGCGGTGCCCTACCGCCGCATGCTGCTGCAGCCGCGGTTCATCGTGCCGCTCGGGCTGCTCCTCGCCGGGCTCACCGTGATCGTGGCGCGTCGCGCCCAGTTCTTCTCGGAGGTGCTCAGCTCACGCCTCTCGACGGAGGGGCGCGGCGCGGACACGCACTTCATCGTCTACTCGTTCATCCCCGACGTGCTCGCACAGAACCCGCTCTTCGGGCTCGGCCTCAACACGTTCTCGGTCTACTACGAGTTCCAGACGGGCAAGACGAACTTCGGGCCCCACTCGTTCTACGTCGCGTCGTTCGTCGAGTACGGTCTCGTCGGGACGCTTCTCTTCGCCGCGTTCCTCGTCTACCTCTTCCGGCGCGCCGGGCTGACGCGCCGCATCGGCCGCTCTCTCGCCGCCGCCGGCGATCCGCTCGCCGCTCGGATCCGCCCGCTCGGCTGGGGCCTGGCGGCGGCGCTCGTGAGCACGATGGTCTCGAACCTCTTCTACCTGACGATGTCCTTCTACTACTTCTACGTGCTCGCGCTGCTCGCGATCTCGGCGCCGGTCGCGCTGGCGCACCACCTCGGCGAACGCGAGTGAAGGTCGTCGTCCTGACGACGTCATACCCGCGCGACGCGGACGACGTCGCCGGGACGTTCGTACGCGACAGCGTCGAGGCGCTGAGGGAGGCCGGAGTGGAGATCGTCGTCGTATCGCCTGCGCGCTTCCGCCACTTCGGCATCGCCTACGGCGACGGGATCGTCAACAACCTGCGGGCGGCGCCGTGGAAGGCCGTGGCGCTGCCGCTCTTCCTCCTCGCGTTCGCCCGCGCAGCGCGGCGGGCGGCGCACTCAGCCGACCTCGTCCACGCGCACTGGCTGCCGAGCGCGCTCCCCGCGCTCGCGACGCGCAAGCCGTTCGTGCTCCAGCTCTGGGGCTCGGACGTCGCCCTCGCGCGCCGGGTCCGACCGCTCGCGCGGTGGCTCGTCCGGCGCGCGCGGCTCGTCGTCTGCGCGTCGACGGCCCTCGCCGCGGACGCGCGCGCGCTCGGCGCGCGGCGGGCACTCGTGATCCCGACCGGGGTCGCCCTCCCCGCGACCGTTGGAGCGCCCGACGAGCCGCCGCACGCCCTGTACGTGGGGCGCCTCTCCGAGGAGAAGGGCGTGCGCGAGCTCGCCGCGGCAGCCGACTGCCTGCCGCTCGTCGTCGTCGGCGACGGCCCGCTGCGCCCGCTGTTTCCGCACGCGACCGGCTTCGTCCCACCCTCGGAGCTCGGTGCGTACTACGAGCGGGCGGCGATCGTCGTCGTCCCGTCCCGGCGGGAGGGCTACGGGATGGTGGCCCGCGAGGCGATGGCGTACGGGCGGCCCGTCGTGGCGACCGCGGTCGGCGGGCTGGTGGACGTGGTCGAGGACGGCGTCACCGGGGTGCTCGTCCGGCCGCGGGACTCCGCGGCGATGACGCGCGAGGTGCGGCGGCTGCTCGACGATGCCGGGCTCCGGGCTCGACTCGGCGCCGCTGCCCGCGACCGCGCGCGCGAGCAGTGCTCCTGGGACGCGCACGTCCAGCGGCTCTGCGATGCCTGGCGGCTCGCAGCCCGCGGCGGCGCAGAGGAGGATCGAGATCGGTAGTCGCCGACCCGTCGAGGGGCTGGCGCACGCGCTCCGCGCCCGGGTACGGCTGCGCACGCGGATCGCGGGCCTGCGGGACCGGAGCGGTTCGCGCGACCCTCGCGCGTCGGGGTCGGATCCGTACGCGACGTGGGTCGAGCGCTACGACACCCTCGGTCGGGACGACGCCCGCGGCATGCGACGCCTCGACATGTCGCTCGACTGGCGACCGCGCTTCTCCCTCCTGCTCGCCGTCGACGGCGACCCGCCCGCCGTCGCATCGCTCGTGGACTCGGTCACTCGGCAGGCCTACGACGGCTGGGAGCTCGTGTGCGCCTGCCCGGACGCGGCGACCCCCGCACGGCGAAGCCTGGAGTCGGCCGGCGTGCGGGATCGACGGATCCGCGTCATCCCTCCCGCGGCCGGCGGGGCGGCGACGCTCGACGACGCGCTGCAAGCGGCGCGCGGCGACTACTGCGTCGTGGCCGACGAGTGGAGTCGGCTGCGCCCGCACGCGCTGTTGCTGCTCGCCGAGGCGCTGAACACGCGTCCGGACGCCGTCCTCGTGTACTCCGACGAGGATCGGCTCGACGCGCGGGGTCGGCGCCGCGACCACTGGTTCAAGCCGGAGTGGAACCCGTCGCTCCTGCTCTCCACGAACTTCGTCGGCGGGCTCGCGGCGTTCCCTCTCCAGCGGGTCCGTGAGCTCGGGGGCATCGGAGCCGGAGGAAGCTGGGGCGTCTACCTCCGACTGACGCACGACGTCGATCCCGCCCGGGTCGTCCACGTCCCCCACGTGCTCGTGCATCGCGAGGTCGGGGACGCCGCCGCCGCCGCTCCGAGCGCCGACGCGGTGCAGGCATACCTCGACTCGACCGGCGTCGACGCGGCCGTCGAGCCGGTGGGGACGGTCGGCGTCCGGGTCGTTCGCCGGCTTCCGAGGCCGGCGCCGCCGGTCCGGCTGGTCGTCGCGACGGGCTGCCTGCACGACCGCGTCGGCTCCTGCCTCGAGAGCGTCCTCCGGCAGACCGACTACCCCGACCTCCGCCTCTCCCTCGTCGTGGACGACCGGTTGGAGGACGACCCGGAGAAGCGCCTCGTGGTCGAGCGTCTGACGGCCGACGAACGGGTCGACGTCCTGCGGTATCCGTACCGGCCGTTCAGCTACGCCTGGGTGCACAACTGGGCGGTCTCGCGGGTCGAGGGGGAGCTCCTCTGCCTGCTCAACGACGACGTCTGGGTGATCGAGCCGCGATGGCTCGTGCTGATGGTCGGGCACCTTCTCCAGCCGAGCGTAGGGGCGGTCGGCGCACGGCTGCTCTACCCGGACGGCACCGTGCAGCACGGCGGTGTGATCCTCGGCACGGGTGGGGTCGCAGGCCACTACCACCACGGCCTGCACCGGGCCTCCGGCGGCTACCACGGCCGCGCCGTCCTCGATCAGGACCTTTCGTGCGTGACGGCCGCCTGCATGGCGCTCAGGCGCGACGCGTACGAGACGGTCGGTGGGTTCGACGAGAGCCTGGCGATCGCCTTCAACGACGTCGACCTCTGCATCAAGCTCCGCGAGGCGGGCTGGCGGATCGTGCTCGCCGCGGGGGCGGAGCTCTTCCACGGCGAGTCGACCTCGCTCGGGCCGCACGACTCGGCCGCCCGGCGCGACCAGTTCGCGGAGGAGTGCAGGCGGATGGAGGCGCGGTGGGGCCCGAGGCTGCGCGGCGACCCCGCGGTCAACCCGAACCTCGACCTCGACCGACCCGGCAGTGAACTCGCCTTTCCGCCCACGACGGCCTACCCGTGGCGGATCGGCGCGTCGTCCGCCGCCTAGCGTCCCCGCACCCGCCCGCTCAGCCTCCGCGGCAGGGCGGTGAGCCGCCACGACGCGGATCCCAGGACGGTGGCGAGATCGGCCTGCGCCTGGGCGGCACGCGTCTCGCTCCCCCGTTCCTCCGCGGCGAGACGCTCGAGCGCGGCTGCCTGCTCCTCGACCGTCGCCCGGAGGCGATCGGTCTCGCAGATGAGCGAGACCCGCTCGCCGAGCGCCGCGAAGAGATCGCGAACCTCGTCGGGACGGGCGTCCGCAGCCGCGAGGAACGTGGCGACGCCGGGGGGAGCGTCTGCTCCGACGGCGAGCAGCCCGAGACCGTGGCCGTGGAGGAACTCGAAGCTCGGGTACCGGTCGCGCACCTCCTCCCACAGGCGCCACACCCCGAATCCCGGGCTCCGCTCCTGGGTGTCGTGGAGCAGGACGACGGCTCGCTCGCTGAGCTTCGGCAGCCAGGTCGCCAAGTCGTGGCTCACGGCGTCGTACGTGTGCGTGCCGTCGATGTGGAGGAGGTCGATCGACCCGTCGTCGAACGAGGAGACGGCCTCGTCGAAGGTGGTCTGTCGCAGCTCGGAGAACCGTCTGTAGAGGGGATCGTGATGCTCCCGCAGCCGCTCGAGCACATCCACCTCGTACTCGCCGAGATGCACGTCACCCGCCCACGAGTCGATCGCGACGCACCGGGTGTCGAGGCCGTGCCGACTGACCGCCTGGCAGAAGGCGCAGTACGAGTCACCGCCGTGCGTCCCCAGCTCGACCAGGGTCCGGGGGCGCGCGAGCTCGACGACCGAGAACGCGAACGGGACATGGTTATGCCACGCGCTCAAGTCCGTGAGCCACAGGGGCCGGGCCGACGCGAATGGCGACAGCGGGTCGACGCCGGCCGTCGGATCGGTCACGCGACCGGGGAGCCTCTCCGAGTTCACGGCGGGCAAGACACTAGCTGAGGACGGCGGACGAGGCCGGGACGAGCGCCGGTGCGTCCATGGGACGCCGTTGCCCAGCGCGATACCCTGATTGCCGAGGGCGCGACGTGCCGTCGACTGTCGCCCTCGAGGGAGAGCCCGATGAGCGAGCAGGTGAGCGGAGGGCCGGGAGGCGACGAGCGCGGTGAGGTCGCGGACGAGGTGCGCAGCCTCCAGCGGGCGCTGCGCGCCCGCGAGATCCTGCTCGAGGAGCGCGAGCGTAAGCTGGTGGCGGCGAACGAGCGCCTCCAGGCCGTCCTCGCCTCGAGGTCGTGGCGGCTGACGAGGCCCTTGCGCGCCTGCAGCAAGCTCGCGCGGTGGGCGGCCGCCGTCGTGCGACGCACGCCCGACTCGACCCGCCGACTCCTGGTGACCATGTTCGACGAGGACTGGTACGCGCGCTCGTACGGGCGGGGTGGCGACGGCCTCCTCGACGAGTACCTGACGACCGGGTGGCGACAGGGACGTGACCCGTCTCCCCTCTTCGACGGAGCCTGGTACGCGACCGAATTCCCGGAGCGACTCGGTGAGACGAGCCCGCTCGAGGACTTCGTGACGCACCCGTATTGCCGGCGTCCGAACAGGTGGTTCGACCCGCGGATCTGGCGTCGGCTTCCCGATCACGAGTCCGACGTGGCGACGTTCCTGGGTGGCCTGCAGGTCGTGGAAGGGGACCCGGGACGCGACGCCGCGCTCCGGTCGCGGCCGGGCGTCGTCCCGCTCGAGGACGGCTGCGCCGCCTGCGTCTACGTGCACCACGACCCCGATGCGGTGTTCGACCCCCACGTCGCCTCGACGGTGGCGGCGTTGGCCGGGGCCGGGGTGCGCGTCGTGGTCTGCTCGACGTCGGACGTGAGCGAAGAGGCGTGCGAGCCCCTGCTCCCGGACGCCTCCTCCGTCCTCTCCGTCCCGAACACCGGCCACGACTGGGGCGCCTACCACGCGGGTCTCGGCTTCGTCCTCGACCGGTGCGCACCGCGCTCGATCGTGCTGATGAACGACAGCGTCTACGTGATCCCGGATCGGCTGGAGGCGTTTCTCGAGCGGGTCGCGCGGAGCCCGTTCGACGTCGTCGGCGCGACGGACAGCCTGATGTTCCGCTACCACCTCCAGTCGTACTTCGTGCACCTCGGCCGCGTCGCGCTGGAGAGCCCGCTGCTGCCGGAGTTCCTCTCGACGTACGTCGCCGTGTCCGACAAGCACTACGTCGTCAACAGCTACGAGATCGGCTTCTCGCAGCGGGCGCTCGAGCACGGGCTCTCCCTGCGCGCCGCCTATCCTCTCGAGGAGCTCCTCACCTCCACCTCGGGTCTCACCTCGAGCTACGGCGTGGCCCTGGCCCCGAACCCGACGTTGGAGCTCTGGGAGGAGCTTCTCGAGCGGGGCTCGCCCTTCGTCAAGGCGCAGCTGCTGCGGGAGATGAAGCCCGACCCGTGGCGCGTGCGCCAGCTCGTCCCCTCCGGGACGCTCGCACTCGCGGCCGACCATCTCGCCCGGACCAGCGGCCGAGCGGTTCCCGCCTGGGCGCTCGTGTCGAAAGGGCCGTCAGTCCACGCGGCAGCGCAGCAGCGTCCGCAGCACCCGTAGCCCATCCATCGCCGTCAGCTTCTTGCCCTCCTCGCGCGAGCGGGCGGTGTAGGAGATCGGCACCTCGTAGATCCGCTCGCCAGCGCGCAACACGCGCGCGGCGATCTCCGGCTCGATGGCGAAGCCTCGCTCCCGCAGCTTCAGCGAGCGAAAGAGCTCGGTGCTCATCGCCTTGTGGCACGTCATCACGTCCGAGATCCAGCAGTTGTAGATCACGTTCGTCGCGAGGGTGACGCCCTTGTTCCCCATCACGTACCAGAAGCTGTACGCGGAATGGCTCGACCAGGAGCGGGTGCCGAACACGACGTGTGCCTGCCCCGCGAGGAGCGGTTCGAGCAGCGGCCCGAGGTCAGACGCGCGGTACTCGAGATCCGCGTCGAGCACCGCCGACCACGCCCCGGTCGCATGCTCCAGACCCGTGCGGAGAGCTGCGCCCTTGCCACGGTTCCTGTCGTGGAACACGAGCGTCACGGTGTCGGGCCATACGCGCTCCCGGAGCAGCTCGCGCGTCCCGTCCGTCGATCCGTCGTCGACGATCACGAGCTGGCGCGACTCGACCGGGAGCTCCGCCGTCAGCGCATCGTCGATCGCGCGCTCGACCGTCGCCAGCTCGTCGTAGACGGGCATGAGGATCGACAGTGACGTCGCCATGGGCGGCACCGTAACTGTGGTGTCGGAGCTCACGCGCTGTGTGTCGGCAGCTCCCACCCGAGACCTGAGGGGTACCATCGCGCGGTGCGCGAGCTGACGATCGACGGACGCCGGATCGCCGACGACACCGACTGCTTCGTGATCGCGGAGATCGGCCACAACCATCAGGGCTCGGTCGAGAAGGCACAGGAGCTGTTCGTCCTGGCGAAGCAGGCGGGCGTGGATGCGGTAAAGCTCCAGAAGCGCGACAACCGGCGCCTGTTCACGCGCGCCCTGTACGACACCCCCTACGACAACGAGAACAGCTTCGGCGCGACGTACGGGGCGCACCGCGAGACGCTCGAGCTCGACCGCGGCGCCTACGTCGAGCTGCAAGCGTGCGCGCGCGAGCTCCGGCTCGTCTTCTTCGCGACGGCGTTCGACGAGGCGAGCGCCGACCTGCTCGAGGGGCTGGACGCTCCCGCGTACAAGATCGCTTCCGGCGATCTGCGAAACACGCCGCTCCTTCGTCACGTTGCCTCTTTCGGCAAGCCCATGATCGTGTCGACGGGCGGGGCGACCCTCGAGGACGTCGACCGCGCCGTGGATGCCGTCACGGCCGTCAACCCCCACCTTTGCCTGCTGCAGTGCACGGCCTCGTACCCGGCGGCCGTGGAGGAGCTCGAGCTCGGCGTGATCACGACCTACCGCGAGCGGTATCCGGAGCTCGTGATCGGCCTCTCCGACCACCAGGACGGAATCGCGATGGCGCCGGTCGCCTACATGCTCGGCGCGCGGGTGATCGAGAAGCACTTCACCTCGAGCCACGCGGCCAAGGGCACGGATCACGCGTTCTCGCTGATGCCCGAGGGCATGCGGAAGCTCGTCCGCGACCTGCACCGGGTCCCCGTCGCGATCGGGGACGGCGTGAAGCGGCCCCTTCCGAGCGAGGACGCCCCGCTGCGAAAGATGGGCAAGCAACTCGTCGCAGCCCGAGATCTTCCGACGGGACACGTCCTCGCAGACGGAGATCTCGTGGCGAAGTCACCGGACGAGGGCGGGCTTCCGCCCTACCGGCTGGACGACCTCCTCGGGCGCCCGCTCGTCCGGTCGCTCGCAGTGGACGAACCCATTCGCGCCGACGGCGTCGGCGACGTTGCGGGCGACGTCGTCTCGTCCGGCTCCGCGGGCGCCGCTACCTGACGGCGGCGCGCGGTCAGAGTGGCGTCACGGCCACTCCGCATGCGTCCGGCGCCGTCCGCCGGAACAGGCGCCAGCCGCTCTCGTCGTCCGCGTAGACCGCCGACCACGCGGCCGCGCAGCCCGACGCAACGGCCGGGCCTTTGCTCACGAGCCACGTCGCGTCGGGCGGAACCTTCTCGCCGTCCGCGACGAGACGCAGCGTCCGCGAGAGCCGCGGTCCTGCCAGGGGGCCGAGGAATGTGTCGATCGGCGTCGCGACCGCGAGCACGGCGTCCGCCGGCACCTCGTCCTCCACCGCGCGCAGAAGCGCGGGCGTACCGTCGTAGTTGCGGATCACGGTCAGCGTGTCGATCCGGTCGCGATGCCACACCGAGCGCGAGATCGACGACTCGAGCAGGCCGAGCCCGGAGGGCTTCGTGTACCAGTGGACCAGCGAGAGCGCGACCGTCGTGACGCACAGCGCGGCGACGCCGGTCGACAGCCACCGGACCCGGATCGTCCAGCCCCACGCCGCGCAGGCGAGCCCTACGGCGAACATCATCAGCCGACCGCGCCACGGGTCGTAGACGATCGTGAGGGCGAACGTGGCGACGAGGATCAGCGGAGCGAGCGCGAGCAGAAGCGCGCCCCGTCGCAGCGTCCCGCGCCGAATGCCCACGACCGCGGCAACCACGCCGCCGAGGATCACCACCGCCCCCGCCGCGCCGAACCAGGAGAGCGACGTATCCGGGATGCTCAGCACCTTCCAGGCGTCACCGTGATCGAGCGAGATGCCCTTCTGCCCGATCTTGAACCAGAAGTGCCGCCAGGCGTAGCTGGTGGGGCGCTCGACCGCCCGGAGGACGAGCGGCACCAACACGACGACCAGCCCCCCGCACGCAAGCGCGCGACCCGAGACAGCACCACGTCTCGTGAGGGAGACGCCGAGCGCGACCATGGCGGCGCCCACCGCGACCGCGACGTAGAGCTCCGAGCGCCACAGGCCCGACGTGTCGACGACGTCGAACACGAGGGCGCGCAGGGTCCCGAGCACGCCGCGGACCGATTGGTCCGCCGTCTGTCCGGTGGTGTCGCCGAGCCCTCCGTCGAGCGATCCCGTCTCGGCGAGGTTGACGACGTACCAGGGTGCCCCGAGCAGCACGCCCGCACCGCAGGCGATCAGGCTCGCCCTGCGCCGTCGTGCAGGCACCAGGGCGAGCACGGCGACGACGAGGAGCGGCAGCGAAAGCGCGGCGCTGAACTTCGTCGACAGGGCGAGCCCGAGCGCGACGCTCCCCACGGCGAGCTCTGCCCGCGAGCGGCCGGCCAGGAACACCGCAGCGACGAGGAGGAACGACGCGACGACGAGGTCGTTCAGGACGGAGGCGCCGTGGAGGAGGACGACCGGCAGCGTCGCGAAGACGAGGCCACCGAACGCGCACGCCGCGCGAGGAAGACCGAGCCGACGTGCGACGAGGATGACAGCGAGCAGGCTTGCCCAGAACGCGACGAACTGGGGGAGCGCCGCGAACCGCTCCGACTGTGGAAGGATCAGCGCCGCGTAGAGGCCGATCTCGGAGACCGGCGGGTTCCCGTTGAGACGAGGATCGTTTCCCGAGGGCACGTAGCCGACACGACCCTGGTCGTCCCAGAGGAGCGCCCGCGTCTCGTGGTATGTCAGCCCGTCCCAGTCGTTCGGCGTCGTGAGGAACGCGACGGCGGCGAGGTAGACGCCGGCGGCTGCCACCGCGATCGCCAGCGTCCGGACTACCGGGTCGGCGAGCGCCTCGCGCCAGGCCGTCCACGGGGCAGGCGCCCCTCGGGGACCACGTCGCCGGGCGATGACGAACGAGGCCGCGGCTAGCGCCGCGATCGCGAGGAGGAGTGACGCACGGTCGAGCCATCCGGGCAGGGATAGGAGCACGGCTGCCGCGACGAGTCCGGCCCAGGCGGCCGGGTATGCCGCAAGGACGCGGAGAGCGGGCGACTCGATCCCGAGTAACCCGGTCGCATACCACCCGACGCAGCCGAGCAGAACGACAGCTGCCACGAGGAGGAGCGCGCCTCCCATCGCCGGCGAGCGTACCCCGCCGCGCGCCGGCGGCGAAATACGCAATGGCCCCGCCCGCAACCGCCCGGGAACGAGCGCGTCGAGTGCTGGCATGCCCCCCTCGTGCCGTGCATCGCCCCGAAGGCAGCAGCCGCGGCACCTCGATCGCGACCACGAGCCACACGAGGACGACGACGCCGCGAGCATCCTCGGACGGAGCGTTCCCTGCTCGGTCGGGGCTACGATCGCGCCGTGAGCGACCCGCTCTTCGACCTCTCCGGCCGCGTCGCCATCGTCACCGGCGGGATGGGGCAGCTCGGCGCCGAGCTGGCGGCCTCGCTCGCCGCGCGCGGCACGCGCGTCGCGATCCTCGACCTCGCGACCGAGCCGCGCTCGGGGACAGCAGGGCTCCGCACCGCGATCGACGACGGCACCGTCCGCGTCCACGAGTGCGACGTCACCGACCGCGGGCAGGTCGAGGCCGCGCTCGCGCTCGTCGAGGTCGACTGGGGCGTCCCGCACCTGCTCGTCAACGCGGCGGCGATCGACGCGCCGCCCGACGCCCCTGCGTCGGAGGTCGGCCCGTTCGAGGACGTCCCGCTCGACGCGCTCGAGCGCGTCGTCGACGTCAACGTGCTCGGGGTCGTGGTCCCGTGCCAGGTCATCGGCGGCGCCATGGCGCGTGCCGGACGCGGCTCGATCGTCAACATCGGCTCCGTCTACGGCATCCTCTCGCCCGACCAGGGCCTCTACGACTTCCGCCGGGACGCCGGCGAGGTGTTCTTCAAGCCCGTCGCGTACTCCGTCTCCAAGTCCGCTCTCGTCAACCTGACGCGCTATCTCGCGACGTACTGGGGCCGGAGCGGCGTCCGGGTCAACACGCTGACGCCGCACGGGATCGAGAACGGCCAGCCAGCGCCCTTCGTCGAGGCCTTCGCGACACGCTCGCCGGTCGGCCGCCTGATGGACGTCTCCGAGGCGGTCGGCGCCGTGGTCTTCCTCGCCTCGGACGCGTCGTCCTACGTCACCGGCGCGAATCTCGTGGTGGACGGGGGCTGGTCGGCCTGGTGATCCCCGCCGAGGTGCCGAACCTCGTTGCCGGCGAGGAGCGGCCGGCAGCGGGCGGGGAATGGCTCGAGAGGGAACGGCCGGCCGACGGCGATCACCTCTGCCGCGCCGCGCGGTCTGGAGCGGACGACGCGGCCGCCGCGGTCGTCGCCGCGCGGGAGGCGCAGGCCGAGTGGGGCGCGCGCACTCCGGTCGAGCGCGGCAACGTCGTCCGCGCGATCGCCGAGCTTCTCCGCGACCGGCGCGAGGAGGCGAGCGAGATCGTGGCCGCCGAGACGGGGAAGCCGCTCGCGCTGGCGCTCGGCGAGACGGACGCCGCGGTCGAGATGGGCTTCTTCGTCGCGGGCGAGGGCCGCCGCTCGTACGGGCGGACCACCACCGCCTCCATGCCGCACCGCACGGTGCTGACGCTGCGGCGCCCCGTCGGCGTGGCGGCGCTCCTCATCTCCTTCAACACGCCGCTCCCGAACGTCGCCTGGAAGGCGTTCCCGTCGATCCTCTGCGGGAACGGATCGGTGCTGAAGCCGTCCGAGCACACGCCCGTGTCGGCGTGGTGGCTCGGGCGCCTCTGTCTCGAGGCCGGGCTGCCGTCCGGAGTGCTCAACGTGCTCCAGGGCCTGGGCCCGGAGGCGGGCATGCCGCTCGTCCAGAGCTCGGGCGTCGACCTCGTCTCGTTCACGGGCTCGCCCGCGACGGGACGTGCGATCGCGGAGACAGCGGGACGCCGTCTCGCGAAGACGGTGATGGAGCTCGGCGGGAAGAACGCCCTCGTCGTCTGCGACGATGCCGACCTCGACCGCGCCGTCGAATGGACGCTCGCCTCCGCCTTCTCGAACGCGGGCCAGCGCTGCGCGGCGGCGAGCCGGATCGTCGTCGACGACGCCGTGTACGACGACTTCCGCGGGCGCCTGCTCCGCGGGATCGAGCGGCTCGATCCGATCGGGCCGGTGATCTCCGAGGCGAGCATGGAGCGGGTCCTCCGCGCGGTGGACACCGCGAAGGCAGGCGGCGCGACGGTGCTCGCGGGAGGAGCACGAGTCGGCGACGCGGGGTGGCACGTCGCGCCGACCGTGGTCGAGGGCGTCGGGCCGGACGCCCCGCTCTCCTGCGAGGAGCTCTTCGGCCCTGTCGCGGCGCTCTACCGCGTCGAGAGCTTCGACGAGGCGGTCGTCCTCGCGAACGACTCCCCCTACGGGCTCACCGCGGCGATCCACACGGCCAGCATCCACCGCGCCATGCGGTTCGCGGAGCGGGTTGCGGCCGGTGTCGTCGTCGTCAACGCCGGGACGCACGGCAGCGAGCCGCACATGGGCTTCGGCGGCGTCAAGCAGTCCGGGACGGGATGGAAGGAGGCGGGCGTCGAGGCGCTCGACGTCTACTCCGAGACGCAGTACGTCAACCTCGTCGTCGACCCCGAGCGGACGTGATCGCTCCAGAGGCGCGCGGCGGCGGGGTGGTTGCCGTCCTCGGGCCCGGCGGGGTCGGGGGGCTGATCGCGGCCCGCACGAATGCTGTCTGCGTCGGAACGAAGCGCAGCGTGGCCGCGATCCGAGAGCGGGGCCTGACGTTCGTCCGGGGCAACGAGCAGACCGTCGTGCGCGCCGAGGCGGTCGAGCGCCTGGAGCGACCGGTTGCGTTGATCGTTGTCGCCGTGAAGGCGTTTCACCTCGACGCTGCGCTCGAGCGCATTCCGCCCGAGTTTCTGGACGGTGCCGTCGTTCTGCCACTGCTGAACGGTCTCGAGCACGTCGAGTACCTGCGCGAGCGCCTCGGCACGCGTTGCGCCGGTGAGAATCGTTCTCCAGTCGTCCTTGCCGGGAGCATCGGCCGCGTCGAGGCGCTGTCGCCGGAGCCGGGCGTCGTCGTCCAATTGACGGCCGCCGATCCCGTCGTCACGGTCGCATCCGACACCCTCCGCGGCGCAGCGTTGGCGAGGGCGCTCGCGCCCCTTCGGGTGCCGGGCATCGAGCTCGTCGTCGCGGATGACGAGCGAGCCGTCCTCTGGGAGAAGGCGGTCCGCCTCGCTGTGCTTGCGGCGGCGACGGCCGCGAGCGGCCTCCCCGTCGGTGCGCTGCGCGATGAGGAGGGCTGGCGAGACCAGATCGACACCGCGCTCCACGAGGCGTGCGCCGTCGCCGTGGCCGACGGAGTGCCGCTCGACCCGGTAGGGCAGTGGGCGATCATCGAGGCGATGCCTTTCGATCTCACGACGTCCGCGGCGCGCGACCGTGCCGCCGGTCGCGCCACCGAGCTCGACGCGATCACGGGGTCGGTCGTGCGCGCGGCGCGCCGGCTTGGCGTCGGCGTACCGACCTTGAGCGGGTTGCTCGCAGACGCCACCGCGTCCTCGGGGTAGCCGCACGGCCCGAGGTGGCAGAGGCGCGGGTGCCAGACTGAGCCGTAACGAGAAGGGAGCTGTACGTGATCGGAACCGGAACGCGCTGGACTCCGCGCCGCATCGCTCGCGGTGTCAAGAGGCGGATCGTGCCTTCGCCCGTGAGCAATCGTTCCGACCCGCCTGTCGAGCCACCCGGGCCGTTCGACCGGCGCGCCGTGTTGCTCGAAGGAGTCCGCCGGGAGATGCGGATTCTCGAGATCGGCGCGTCGTACTCGCCGCTCGCGCCGCGGAAGGACGGTTGGAACGAACGCATCGTCGACCATGCTTCCCGGGAGGAGCTGGTCGAGAAGTACAGCGATCCCGTACACGACGTCGACGTGAGTCGGATCGAGGAGGTCGACGTCGTCTGGCGAGGCGGCCCGCTGGACGAGGCGATCGGTCGCGAGCACCTCGGGTTCGACGCGTGCGTCGCAAGCCATGTCGTCGAGCACACCCCCGATCTCGTTGGCTTTCTCTCGGGCGTTATGCGCTCGCTCGCCCCGGACGGGTGGCTCAGCCTGGCAGTGCCCGACATGCGGTACTGCTTCGACCTGCTCAGGACGCCGACCCGGGTCGGCGAGGTCGTCGTGGCTCACGTGAGCGGCGCCGGCCGTCATGGGCTCGCCACCCTCGTCGACCAGGCAGCGTACTCCGTCGCGCGGGAGGGGATGATTGCGTGGGGGCAGGGGGACCAGGGCTCGCTCGCGTTCAAAGGGTCGCTCGGCACAGTGCCCACGCTCGTCGCGGGGCACGACGACAGCCCAGGCTCGGAGTACGTGAATGCCCACGTGTGGCGGTTCACGCCGGCCTCGTTCGAGCTTCTCGTTCTCGAGCTTGCGGCCCTGGGGCTCATCGATGCCCACATCGCGTCGATCCACGACTCGGTCGGCTGTGAGTTCTACGTCAAGCTAAGGTCGGGGCGTCGGCTTTCCCCGACCCCAGAGGAAGTCGACTCTGCCCGACTAGCGCTGCTGGAGCGCTCGGTTCGGGAACTGGCGGAGGTCTGGGCGACGGTGGGCACTTGATTCCGACGGCGGTGGCGCTGATCGGCGCGAGGGCGGGGTCGGAGCGCGTCCCGGGGAAGAACGTCCGCCGGCTTGCCGGTCACCCGCTCCTGGCGTACGCGATCGAGACCGCGCGGCAGTCAGAGGTGTTCGACCGGATCGTCGTCTCGACGGACAGCGAGCAGATCGCCAAGGTCGCGCGCTGGTACGGGGCTGACGTCCCGTTCCTCCGGCCCGACGCCTTCGCGACCTCGACGTCCCCGGACATCGAGTGGATCGCCTGGACGCTGCCGCAGCTCGAGGAGCGCTACGACCTCTTCGCGATCGTGCGCGCGACCAACCCGTTCCGCGGGCCCGACGTGATCCGCCGCGGGCTCGAGCAGCTCCTCGCCACCCCTGAGGCCGACTCGATCCGCGCGGTCGAGCGCGTCAAGCAGCATCCCGGGAAGATGTGGGTCGTCGACGAGGTCGGCCGGCTGATGCGGCCGCTGCTCGACCAGTCCCACCTCGACGTGGCCTGGCACGCCGGCCAGTACCAGGCGCTACCGCCCGTGTATGTGCAGAACAGCGCGCTCGAGATCGCGTGGACGCGCGTCGTCGAGGCGACCGCCACGCGGGAGGGGAAGATGCTCGCTCCGTTCTTCACCGAGGGTTACGAGGGGCTCAACATCGACGACGAGGACGACTTCGCGCAGGCGGAGCGGCTGATCGCCGACGGCCGCGCGCGCCTCGTGGACATCGCGCGCGAGCCGTATCCTGCGGCCCCATGAAGCTTGCCTCGCTCGAGACGCTCGCCTGCGACGCCGGCTGGCGCCCCTGGCTCTTCGTCAAGGCGACGACCGACCACGGGCTCGTCGGCTGGTCGGAGGTGACCGACTCGCACGGCTCGCCCACCGGCCTCGCCGGCGTGGTCTCCGACCTGGCGCCCCTCATCGTCGGCCGCGACCCACGTGCGGTCGAGGCGATCCACTGGGACCTCTACCGCCGGACCCGCCAGAGCCCGGGCTCGATCGTGCAGAAGGCGATCGGCGGGATCGAGAACGCCCTCCTCGATCTCAAGGGCAAGGCGCTCGGCGTCTCGGTTGCGGAGCTCTACGGCGGCCCGACGCGGGACACGATCCCGCTCTACTGGTCGCACTGCGGCACCACACGCGCGCGCGCGTGGGAGGTGACGGGCACGCCGAAGCTCGACTCCTACGATGCGGTCACGGCGCTCGGCCGCGAGGTCGTCGAGCGCGGCTTCACGGCCTTCAAGACGAACATCGTCGTCCCGGGCGCCGACCCGCGGGTGCTGATGCCCGGCTTCGGGCGCGACGGCGGGATCGACCGGAACCCGACGCCCGAGCTGCTCGGGGCCCTCGAGCGGCTGCTCGAGGCGTTCCGGGACGGGACAGCCCGCAAGGCGCAGCCGATCGTCGACCTCAACTTCAACCTCACGACCGAGGGGATCGTCCGGGTCGCCCGTGCCCTCGAGCCGTACGACCTCGCATGGCTCGAGGTGGACTCGTACGACGCGGCGGCGCTGGCCCACGCGCGACGCCGGTCGCCGATCCCGCTCTGCTCGGGCGAGAACCTCTACACGCTGCGCGGCTTCCGGCCGTACCTCGAGGCCGGCGCGATGGACGTCGCCTCCGTCGACGTGATCTGGAACGGGTTCGCGCAGTCGCTGAAGATCGCGGCCCTCGCCGAGACCCACGAGGTGGCCTGCGCCCCGCACAACTACTACAGCCACCTGGCGACGTTCATCGCCGCCCAGTGGTGTGCGGCGATCCCGAACGTGCGCCTGCTCGAGATCGACGTCGACGACGTCCCATGGCGCGACGAGCTGACGACCGCGGTCCCCGACGTCGAGGGCGGCGCGCTCGTCGTGCCCTCGGGACCGGGGTGGGGCTGCGACGTCCGCGAGGACGTCCTCGCCATGCACCCTGTCCGGTAACGGCGTCGAGGCGTGCCGGCGTCGCCAGCACGCACCAGCATGCCCGGCCCGACGCGTGGGACGACGCTTGATGTGAGCAGTTGCGGTCATAGCCCGCATGCGCCTGGTCGCAGGGCGGGTCACGCCTCGCCCTACGACATGTCGTGCGGCTACGGGTACGACGAGAGGCGGCGCTTGAGCGCACGGGGCAGCTGCTCGTGGCGCAGTCCCAGCTGGAGGCCGGCGAACTTGGCGAGCTCGTACACGGCCGTATACGGGATCCAGCGCCTGCGGTCCGTCCTCCAGAGCCAGGCGAGCTCCTCGCGGGCGTATCGGAGTCCCGCCCGGCGCAGCGCGACGCGCGACGCGCCGCCCTCCACGTAGGCGTGCTGCGCCGAGACGCCAGAGTCGAAGAACCGTCGGAACGCCGAGCTGAGGGTGTACGCGTGCGAATGGCGCACCGCAGCCAGCGGCTCGTACACGAGCGAGTGCCCTTCTCGGAGCACGCGTCGTGACCACTCCTGGTCCTCGCTCATCCTCAGGTCGTCGCGGAACGGGTAGCGCTCGAGCAGCGGGCGAGGGACCGCGGCGTTGACGTTCGAGAAAAGGGTCGCCTCGAAGGTCAACTCCTCGTGCGCACCTAGGCGCTGGACGCGCGCGGTCGGGCCGTAGAGGAAGTCGAGGAAGAAGCGCTCGGGAGGTCGGGCGTCCACGTGCGGCAGCTGGCGCCCGTACGCCCCTGCGACCTCCGGCGCGGAGCGCGCGGCGGCGGCGAGCCGGGCGAGCCAGCCGTCGTCGTCGGCCACGGCGTCCTGCGAGGTGAAGACGACGAGGTCGCCGCACGCGATGCTGACGCCGAGGTTGCGCGTGCGTCCGTGGCCGAACTCCTCGGGCGGGATCTCGTGGACGACGGCTCCGGCCGCCCGGGCCCGGTCGGGAGAGCCGTCGGTCGACCCGGAGTCGACCACGACTACCTCGACCTCCTCGTCGACCTGCTGGGCGGCGATTCCCGCGAGGCAGCGATCGAGATCGCGCCCCCCGTCCTTCACGGGGATGACGACCGAGATCACCGCGGGGTTGCTGCGAGGAGGAGCTGGTACGCGAAGAGCGAGGGGCGGAGGGACGCGATCGCGTGCGCGACGCGCTCGACGATAGGTGTGCCGATGAGAGGGACAGGCGTGGTGTGGTCGAGCTCGACGACGCGGTACCCGGCGTCGGTGACCGTCTCGACGAGCGTCTTCCGGGTGAAGAGGTGCGTGTGGGTGCGATCGAGGATGCCGCGCTCCGTGTACCTCCACCGCCCGCCGAGCAGCGAAAGGCGCATTGCCCAGTTGGCGACGTTCGGCGTGGTCAGGACGAGGCGTCCGCCGGGGCGCAGCAGCGGACGGATGCGGGCCAGCGCCGTACCCGGGTCGCGCAGGTGCTCCACCACGTCACCGCACAGCACGACGTCGAACGAACCGGGCTCGAATGGAAGCTCGAGCGATTCGACGTCGCCGACGACGACCTGCTCGCAGACCGCGCGCGCCTCAACCGCGGCGGCGGGATCGAGCTCCACGCCGACAACGGTGGCACCCGCCTCGACGAGTGGCCGCGCGAGGTAGCCGGACGAGCAGCCGACGTCGAGCACGCGGCCGGGGCCGTTTGCGAGCGCGAGCGCGAGCAAGCGGGCGTGGCCGCCCTGGGGCCGGTCGTTGAGCGGCACGTAGCCGCTCACGCGACCGGGATGCGCTCGACCACGGTCGCGCGAGACGGCTCGCCGGTCCGCATCGTCAGCAGGCCGACGAAGAAGGAGCCGAGCATCACCTGGGTGCCGACGGCGACCAGCGTGAAGCCGATTGCCGTGGCGTACTCGTGCGAGAGCGCGCCGAAGCCGTCGAGCGCCCAAGCCGCGAAGATCGACGCCAGCGTCACGATGCCGGCCAGGAGCAGGATCGCGCCGAGCGCGAGGCCGTGCTCGAGCGTGATGCGGCCCCGGGCCCACTCGACCAGGCGGTCGGTCTCGCCGAGGTGCGAGGCAGCAAACGCACGGGCGAAGATCCCGAGCTGGACGACCTGGGTGCCGAGCAGGATCGCGGCGATGCACGCGAACAGCGTGTGGATCTGCCAAGGCCGCCCGAAGATCGTCACGGGCCCCGCCGCGAGGGCGATCGCGCCGAGCACGCCGAGGACGAGAAGGATCAGTCCGGGCACGAAGTACAGCCAGCTCGGGCTGTAGAGGAGCATGAATTTCACGTGCCGCCACGCGTCTCCGAAGCGGTTCAGCTTGGACTCGCCCACCCGTGGGTAGTAGTCGATCGGGATCTCGCTCACGCGAAGCTTGCGGCGGAACGCCTTGAAGACCATCTCCGATGCGAACTCCATCCCCGTGGAGTGGAGGTCGAGCGTCGGGAGAGCGTCGCTCCGCACCGCGCGCATGCCGCAGTGCGCGTCCGAGATCTTCACGCCGAAGAGGACGTTCAGGAGGCCCGTGAGGATCGGGTTCCCCACGTGGCGGTTGAGCCACGGCATCGCCTCGCCGTGGATCGTCCCCTCGAAGCGCGAGCCCATGACGAGGTCGTCTCCCTCTGCGAGGCGATCGACGAACGGGGCGAGGTCACGGATCGGGTACGTCGCGTCGGCGTCGCCCATCACGATGTACTCGCCGCGCGCGATGGCGAGCCCGGCCAGGTAGGCGCTTCCGTATCCCGGCCGCTCCTCGCGGACGACGATCGCGCCGTGCTCGGCCGCGACCTCTGCCGAGCGGTCGGTCGAGGCGTTGTCGACGACGATGACCTCGCCGTCCCGTGCGGAGCGGCGTATGCCCTCCCACGCCTGGTCGACGACCGCGCCCACTGCCTCTTCCTCGTTCAGGCAGGGAATGACGACGGAGATCTCAGGCGCTTCGGCGGACATCGCGTACGGCGCCCGACCGTAGCACGCGGCCCCGTCGAGAACCGCTCGAAGACGCCGTGGCGGGCGAGTTCGCCGGGCAGGCTCTGCACGGATTTCGGAGATCGCGATCGGGCTGAGGGCCGTGAACGCCTGATGGTTTCCGGCTGCCGCCGGGTAGCGGATTAGCCTGAACGCGTGGGCACGATGATCCTTGGCTGCGCGTTCGCGCTCGTCGTCGCGACCGCAGCGCTCGCATCGAGCTGCCTGCGCTTGCGCTCGACGGTCGGGTTTCTCCTCGCCGTCTATCTTCTAGCGACGACGGAGATCGTCGCCGTCTCGCTCGCTCTCTCGACCGTGCGTGCGCTGACGCGGCCGGCCGTGCTTGCGCTCGTCGTCGTCGCGTTCGTTCTGGTCCTCGTCGTGTGGATGTGGTCCGAGCGTCCCCGACCCCGTCTGGCCCCTCTGGGGCACGCTCTGCACGACGCTCTCGACGACGGGGTCGTCGCCGCGCTCGCGGCGCTCGCGGTCGCCGTGCATCTCTACCTGTTCGTCGTCGGCCTCACCTTCCCGCAGAGCTTGCCGGACACGTTGCTCTACCACCTCCCGCGAGCAGCGCTCTGGAAGCAACAGCACGCCGTCGCGTACGTGCTCGACGCTCCGGACAACCGGATCAACGCCTTCCCCCCCGTCGCCGAGATCGAGGCCATGGCCTCGATGGTCCTGGGCGAAGGCGACCGGTACGTCGGTCTCGTCCAGCTCCTCGCGCTTGCCGCCGCGTGTAGTGCGATTGTCGGCATCGCGCGCCGTCTGGGCCTGAGCCGGAGCGCGGCGCTGTTCGGGGCTCTGGCGTTCGCGACGTTCACCGTCGTCGCCCTCCAGACGCCGACGGCTCTCAACGACCTCGTCGTCGCGTCGCTGCTCATCGTCTGCGCCTACTTCGCCCTGGGGTCGTCGCGCGCCGAGCTCGGCCTGTGCGCAACCGCCCTCGCACTCGGCGTGGGCACGAAGGGGACGCTCGTCTTCGCACTGCCGGTTCTCGCCGCGTTCGTGCTCGCGAGCCAGCCACGATCGCGCTGGTGGTCTCTCGCGGCGGCCGGAGCGTCAGGTCTCGCTGCCGGGTCGTTTTGGTTCGTACTCAATCTCGTCGAGACGGGTGATCCACGCGGGGGTGCCAATTTCGATCGGGGTCTCGACCCCGTACTCGAGCGCGTCAGGCTGTCGTTCGTGGATCTCTTCGAGCTGTCGGACGCCGAGGGGACCGGCTTCCTCGCCTCTCCGCTCTGGGGGCTCGGTGCGTTGGCTGTCGCATCCACCGTGGGGGCCGTCCTCGCGGTCCGGGGCCGACTCCGAGCCGGCGGCGTCGCGCTACTCGTCGGCGTCCTCGCGTTCTTCGCTGCTCCGCTGTTCGTGACCTGGGCCCGCGTGGCCGATCGAGTGCTCGCGCACGCGCGCTCAGCAGTCGGGCTCGCGACCGCCGGACCCGGGACACGGCTGCCGGACGGGTTTCTCGAGTCTCCGATGCACTCGTCGTACGGGCTGGCCTTCGTCGTGTTGTTCATCGGCGCTGGTGTGCTCGTCGTGGACGACGTGTGGCGTCGGCGACTGCCCGTTGCGGCACTCGTCACGCTCGTGGGCGTGCCGTCCGCGGTGCTGCTGACCGCGCTCGCGCTGGCGTACGACCCCCAGCGCATGCGCTATGTCGCCTTCTCCGTCGCGCTCGCCGCGACGGTGTTCGGAACGGCGCTTCGCGTGAGACCCCTGGCATGGACGTCGGTTGCACTCACGGGAGCGACGCTTGCCGTCTCGGTCGCGTACTTCGTCCCCCGCCCCGCGGGTCTCGCACTCTTCTCGGAGAATCGCAAGCCCGAGAGGACGGCTCGCTGGTTCGTCCAGGCAGAGAGTGGTGACGGGGACCTCGAGGCGTTCCGCTTTCTCGCGGACCGGATCCCCCCGAAAGCGACGATCGCCCTCGACGTCGCACCCAATACGTATCTCTACCCTGCCTGGGACGCGGGGTTGCGACGCACCGTGCTGTTCGTTCCCGGCGGCGCACCGGTACCCGAGGATGCCCAGTGGCTCGTGGTTGGGCCGTCTCGGCCAGCGGACGAGAATCGCCTCGGGGCGTCGGGGTGGGCGCTCGAGCTTTCGTCCCCGGGCGGCTGGCGAATCTTCAGTCGTTCCTGACGTGGCGGCTCATCGTGCTTCCCGCGTCCTGAGGCTCGGGGCAACCGTGCGCGTCCCGACCAGGCCCGCCGCACCGAGGACGATGAGGGCCGGCGCGACGGGGACCGCAAACTCGATGATCGTGTAGATCGCGAGCGCCTGAAAGCCGACGACGAGCACCGCGGCCCCTGCCAGCGCAAGCGCGAGACCCAACCGCTTCGGCCGCCGGACAACCAGACCGACAAGCCCCGCGACCAGCCATAGGATCGGCGGGGGAAAGAGCTTCGACGATCGGCTGAACTGGAGAGTGAGCCACTCGTTCCCGCCATAGGGAGGCACGTCGGCGAGCAGAGCGCCCGCATCGCGTGCGGTCTCGTCATAGCGCCGCTGCATCTCCTGCGTCGCGAAGACGAGCGAGTGATCCACGGGCGACGTCCACATTTCTCGAATGTGCCCGTCCGGTGTCGTCGAGAAGAACCCCTGATGGGCGGCGGGAATCAGCTCCCCATCCGACGGGACCGGAAGCGCGGGACCTGTCGCCGGCTTCGGCGTGTCGCTCGGCTTCGGCGTGTCTCTTGGCGCTTCGACGTCATCGTTCGGGAGCGCTACGAAGAGCGGCTTCCACAGCTCTTCGAAGGTCGTCTTCCCCACGCCGGAGACGTACTGGAGCGGATGCGCCTCGACCGCCTCGATGCCGACTGCACGCATGTGCGCATAGTCCGAGTCCCATCCCCAGAGTCGATCGGTGATTCCCACCACGTCCTCGAATTCCCGCGGCCCTCCGCGCTCGAAGAACTCGTCGAGGGTGATCCCGTACGAGCGGTAGGGCTCCTCGGGCAGCAATTCCCTTCTCACCGCGTCCGCGAGTTCTCGCGACGTCGGGCCGTTGCCCGGGCGGACGATGTGGTCGGTCGTGAAAGCGCGGTAGAACGGGAAGAACGCCCCCGTGCCGCGGGCGACGGTGTAGTCGTCGTAACGGAGACCGTTTGCGACCGTCCAGGAGCCCAGGACCGCGAGTGCGACGCCGGCGCAGGCGGTGGTGCACGCGAGTCGCGTGCGCCAGGGCAGGCGAAGGATGAGCGGCAGCGCCGCGACGAGCACGAGCAGCTGGAATGCGGGGCGAGCGAGGGCGGTCGCCGCAGTCGCTGCGCCGACGACGGCGAATCGTCCATAGCTCGGCGCGACCCACGCACGCGTGACTGCGAGCGCCCATGCGGCGAACGCGGCAGCGACGACGGGCTCGCTCGCTGGCGTGTGGAAGAGAATCCCGTAGCCTGGGTACACGAGCAGCGCGACTGCGGTCACAAGGGCCGCGCGCGAGCCGAACGCGAGAGCCGTCCTCGTCCACGAGACCACCGAGGCGGCGAACAACAGCGCCATCACCACCTCGAGGCCCCAGCCTCCGAGGAGGTCGAGGGTCCCTCCGATCACGAGGGGCGCCAGAGGTGTCCGGTAGAGCATCGACATCGGGACGACGGAGTGCCAGTCCCACATCTGGACGTAGTAGCCGATGTATGTCCCGAAATCGCGCCCCGGGATGACCGGGAGTGCGATGCTCCGAAGGCCGAACACCACGAGCGCGAGAGCGAAGACGGTCGCCCCGCCTCGGAGCGTTCCCACCCTGGATTCGAGCCAGTTGACCGCGTCGCGCAGGCTACGCGCCATCTCGACGTGGGGGCGAGACCGCGATGGGACTTGTGCGAGTGCGTGGCCCTTCCCCGGCCCGAGGACGCGTCGTCGGGCGACGCGTCGATGAGGATCCACCGGCGCCGGGCGGCGCCGCAGAACGCGTCTCGATCCTCACGGGCTGCCAGCATACGCCAGCGCGTCGCTCGCGCCCGGCGAGACAGCATCTCCGACTCCGCGAGCTCCTGCGGCCACAGGAATCCGAGTCCCCCCGAGCGGGCAGGCTCGTTGGCCGTCTCCTCGCCCGAGCGTCACGAACACGTCGGCTACGGTCTCTGTCCGACATGCCGGATCTGCGCCTCGTCCCCAAGCCCGAGCTCGACCGACTCCGCGACGCCGACGTCGATCGGGATGCCAGGCTCGCGCTGCTTGCCGATGCGTGCCGGCTGAACGCGCTCGTGGCCGTCAAGCGCGCCGGCTCGGGGCACCTCGGCTCAACGTTCAGCGCGCTCGACGTCGTCGCGCATCTTCTGTTCGACGAGTTGGACGTCGCGGAGCGCGGCTTCGACGATCCCGACCGCGACGTCTTCTTCTCGTCGAAGGGCCACGACGTTCCCGGGTTGTACGCGGCACTCTTCGCGTTGGGCGTCGTGTCGCGGGACCGTCTGCTTCGCCTGCGCCGCCTGGGCGGCCTCGACGGGCATCCGGACGTCGGTGTGCCCGGGATCGAGGCGAGCTCCGGCTCGCTCGGGATGGGCATCTCCAAGGGGCGCGGAATCGCGCTCGCCAAGCGTCAGCTCGGCCGCGGCGGGCGCGTCGTGGTCATGACCGGGGACGGGGAGCTACAGGAGGGCCAGAACTGGGAGGCGCTCCAGTCGGCCGCGCATGAGCGGCTCGGCAAGCTCTGGGTCGTCGTCGACCGCAACGAGGTGCAATCGGACAAGCCAACGGAGGAGATCGTCGCGCTGGGCGACCTCGAGGGGAAGCTCCGGGCGTTCGGCTGGGAAGTCGAGACGGTCGACGGGCACGACCACGCAGAGCTGCGATCGGTCTTCGGGCGCTTCCGTGACGGAGGCGAGACGCCGAAGGCTGTCGTCGCGCGGACGGTCAAAGGGAAGGGTGTCTCGTTCATGGAGCACCCGGCCGCGCTTGCCGAGGGCGGCGGCACCTACCGCTGGCACGCCGGAGCGCCCCTCGACGAGCCGTTCGCGCGCGCCGTCGCCGAACTCGAGGCACGACTCGTCGAGCGGTGCGCCGCGCTGGGCCTCGACCCGCCTGCGCTCGAGCCGGTCGAGCCCGACGCTCATGCTCGCCGGCTCGAGGGCGAGCCCGAGTCGGGAGCCGGGACACGACCGAGACCCACGGTGACAGATGAGTACGTCGTCGAGGCCTACGGCGAGGCGCTGCTCGAGCTGGGGGCGGAGCGCGGTGACCTCGTCGTTCTCGACGCCGACCTGGCCTCGGACTGCCGGACCCGCGCGTTCGAGCTCGCATACCCGGACCGCTTCGTACAGTGCGGGATCGCCGAGCAGGACATGGTGTCGACCGCGGCCGGCATGGCGCGCCACGGGCTGCTGCCGGTCGTCAACTCGTTCGCCTCCTTCCTCGCCTCGCGCGCCAACGAGCAGATCTACAACCAGGCGAGCGAGGCGTCGAAGGTGATCTACGCGCTCCATTACGCCGGGCTCATCCCGGCGGGCCCCGGCAAGTCGCATCAGAGCCTTCGCGACATCTCGCTGCTCGCAGCGCTCCCGAACGTCGCGATCGTCCAGCCGGGTTCCTCGGAGGAGACACGGAGGCTGCTTCGCTGGGCGGTCGAGGACACGGAGGAGATCGTCGCGCTGCGGCTCGCGATCGGCCCCTCGCCGCGGCGCATCCAGCTTCCCGCGGAGCGGCCTGCGATCGGACGGGGCAGCGTGCTCCGCGACGGCCGCGACGTGGTGCTGATCGCGTACGGGCCCGTGATGCTCCACGAGGCGCTCCTGGCGGCCGAGACGTTGACCGAGAGCCCGGAGCTGTCGGTGCGGGTGGTGGCGATGCCGTGGCTCAACCGTTTCGACACGGACTGGCTCGCCGCCGAAGTTGCTCCCTTCGACCACGTCTTCGTCCTCGAGGACCACGCGCCGGTGGGCGGCCTCGGCGACGGGCTCCGGGCCGCGCTCCCGGGCCGCGCCGTGAATGTCTTCGGCGTCGCGGGCTGGCCCGCGTGCGGGACGCCCGACGAGGCGCTCCGGTTCCACGGCCTCGATGGCACGTCGCTCGCGGCGCGGATCGGCGCGCACGCCGGCCGCCGAGCCGGCAGAGCCAGCTCGCCCGCCGTTCGATGACGAAGCGCACCTGGGTCGTCCTCCCCGATCAGCTCTCGATCCGCGTCTTCTTCGACACGGGGATCGTGAGCGGGCTCCGCGATCGTCTCGACGGGTGCCTGGCAGCCGTCTTCCTCGTGCCCGGCGAGGCGGCGGCGGAATGGGTCGAACGGCTGCCCGGTCTCCCGGTGTACGGAGAGGAGCTGACCGCGTCGGACGGGCTCCCCGACCGGGCGCTGGCGCGGATAGACGCAGCGCTCGACCGCAGGCTCGGTTACCACCCGCTCGCGATCCGCCTGAACTACCGGCACGGCTTCCATGCCCAGCGGATGCAGGCTGGGCACCCGAACTGGATGCTCGACACCGACCGAGACGGTCCGCTCCCGCACTGGCCGCCAGTCGAACGAGCCATGGAGCGGTGGTTCTTCAGCCCGCGGCGGCATGTCCCGTCGCGGCTGCTCGCGACGATGCGGCGGGACTGCTCGGGCCTCGTGCTCTCGAACGTGCAGCCCGCTGGCGCGCTGCCGTTTCTCGCCGCGGCGCGTCGCCTGCGGCTGCCGGTGGTGGCGCACGTGGCCAGCTGGGACCACACGGTTGGAAAAGGAGTCATCTCGCCGCACTGCGACCTGTACGTCGTGCAGAACCGCGTCATGGAGGAGGACCTGCGCCGCTACCACGGGATCGAGCCCGGGCGCATCCGCGTCACCGGGTGGCCGCAGACGGATCTCTTCCATCGTCGTCGTCCGCGCGCGGAGTACGAGGCGCTCCTGCGCCGGTACGGGCTCGACCCGGCCCGCCCGCTCGTGCTCGTCGCCGGGAACACGCCGAGCAACGCCCCCTACGAGGGGCGTTTTGCCGAGCGCCTCCTCGCGTGGTGGCAACAGAGCCCACATGCGCGCCTGCAGCTCCTGTTCCGACCACACCCGCGTGACGGTCAGTGGAGGGAGCGCTTCGCGGCGGCGGTCGGGCGGGACGGGGTGGCCGTGCAGGAGGCGAGCTACACCGACCTCGACGACCTTGCGACGCTTCTCCAGCACGGGGACGTCGTCGTCTGCAATGCCGGGACGATCCTCCTGGACGCGCTCGTCGGTGACCGTCCGGCCGTCTGCGTGCTCTACGACGAGGGGGCACCGCCGGGGCAATCGTGGGCGGCGAAGAACGTCGTCGGAAAGCACTACGAGGAGCTGGCCGCCTCGGGTGCCTTCTACCGCGCCGGGCGCTTCGAGGAGGTCGTCGCCGGGATCGACCGCGCGCTCGAGCATCCGGACGAGCTCGCCAAGGAACGGCGTCGGGCGGTCGAGCAGGTCGTCGGGGTGGTGGACGGTCGCGCGGCCGAACGGGTCGTCGATGCTGTGGCCGAGGGCCTTGGGGGCAGCCGACCGTGAGGGTCGTCATGACGCTGCTCGCCCGCGACGAGGCAGACATCGTCGATGCGCAGATCGCGTACCACCTGCACGCCGGCGTCGATCTCGTCATCGCCACGGACAACGCATCGAACGACGGGACGACGGAGATCCTCGAGCGGTACGAGCGCACAGGTCGCCTGCGGCTGCTCCGCGAGCCGGGCGACGACATGCGCCAGGACGAGTGGGTGACCCGGATGGCGCGGCTCGCCGCGACCGAGCACGGCGCCGACTGGGTCATCCACGCGGATGCCGACGAGTTCTGGTGGCCTCGCGGCGGGTCCTTGAGGGACGTCCTTTCGACCGTGCCTCCCCGGTATGGCGTCGTGCGGGGCTGCTGGCGTCACTTTCTCCCGCGCCCGGACGACGGCTCGTTCTTCGCGGAGCGCATGACCGTCCGTCTTGCAGTCCCGGCCCATCCGGGGGCCAAGGAGACGATCTTCCACGCCCATCAAAAGGTCGCTCACCGTGCACGTCCGGACGTCGAGGTCGAGGCGGGGAACCACAACGCAGAGGCCCCGGGGCTCGAGCCACTCCGCGCCTGGCATCCGATCGAGGTCTTGCACTTCTCGTTCCGCTCGGTGGCGCAACTCGAGCGCAAGGCGCGCGGTGGGTGGCTTCGCAACAGGGCTTACGAGCCGACCCTGCATCAGCTCCTCCTCGACGCGGCGTTCCGGGACGGCCGGATGGAGGCGTTCTACGGCTCGTTCGCAGTCGACGACAACGCGCTCGCGCGTGGTCTCGCGGACGGCACGCTCGCCGTGGACACGCGGCTGCGCAACGCGCTGCGAGCGCTCTCCGACGACGAGGGACGCTTCGTGCTGCCGGACGGCGAGCGGGGGCTCGCCTTCCCCCGCCCGAGCGCCGCCGACGACGCGGCCTACGCCGCAGAGGCGTCGGTTCTCGTGGAGATCGACGGCATCGTCCGCGCCGAGCGGCGCGTGCGGGCGCTCGAGGGCAGGCTCGGAGCGCTCGAACGAGGCCCCCTCCATACAGTTCGTAGACTGGCGCGGCGATGACGCTGGTCATGACCCTCCTGGCGCGAGACGAGATCGACGTCGTCGACTCGTGGCTCGCGTTCCATCTGAATGCCGGCGCCGACCTCGTCATCGCGACCGACAACCGCTCGGAGGACGGCACGACCGAGGTACTCGAGCGTTACGCCCGCTCCGGGCACGTTCGCCTGATGCGCGAGCCTGGCGAGGACCTTCGTCAGGACGAGTGGGTGACGCGCATGGCGCGGCTCGCGGCTACCGAGTACGGCGCCGATTGGGTGATCAACTCGGACGCGGACGAGTTCTGGTGGCCGCGCGGGGCATCGCTGTCGGACGTGCTGTCGGCGGTGCCGCCGCGGTACGGAACGGTCGGGGCGTTCCTCCGCGTCTTCTGTCCGAGACCCGGCGACGAGCACTTCGCCGAGCGGATGAACGTGCGTTTCTCCGCGCTCGCGCCGATCAACGACCCGGCGTCGTTGTACAAGCCGATCCGCAAGATCGTCCACCGCGGGCATCCCCAGATCCGAGTCACGCGCGGCAACCACGCGTTGGTCGACAGCCCGTTCGCTCCGCTGCGCGGGTGGTTCCCGATCGAGTGCTTCCACTTCCCCCTGCGGTCGGAGGCCCAGTGCGCGCACAAGGCGCAGCTGCAGGGCGAAGCATTCGAGAAGCACATCGCTCGGCCCCCGACTGCATACCACGCCGACATGTTCTCGGCCCTCAGGAGCGGCCGGATCGGCGAGTACTACGAGTCGCTCGTCGTCTCCGACGATGAGCTCGAGCGCGGGATGGCAGACGGCAGGCTGGTCGTCGACACCCGGCTTCGCGACGCGCTCCGGCAGCTCCGCGATCCGTTGGGCGAGGGCTATTTGCCGCCAGGAGGCGCTCCGGGGCTTGGGTTCCCTCTCCCGACGCTCGTCGAGGACGCCGAGTACGCGGTCGAGGCGGCCGTGCTCGGGGAGGCCGACGTGATTCGGCTGCAGCGGCGGCTGGACGAGCTCGAGCACCGTCTCCAGAGCGTCGAGCAGCGCCTGCCCAGGCGCGCGTACCGGAAGCTCACGCGCGCCGCAAAGCGCGTCGTGCCTGACCGCGCTGGCTCGGCGTAGGCGTCGATCAGCCTCGCCGCTTCACCGCGCGCACGCCGACGATCACCTCGTAGAGGCGGTCGTGGGCGCCGAGCTCCTCGGGCGTCAGGTCCGAGGCGGCGAGGCCGTACAGGAACCCCGCCGCGCTGAGCACGTTCCCGTACGAGCGCACCTCGACGTTCCCGGCCCCGAACGCCTCTTCCGCGAGACGCTGCGCGGAGCGGGCCGTGTAGTGCCACCACTCCCCGAAGTGCTCATCCTCCGGCGGTGAGATCTTGGTGATGCCGGGAACGGTGGCGAGCAACACTCCGCCGGGCGCCAGCACGCGGTCGATCGTGGCCAGCGCCGCGCGGACGTCGTAGACGAACTGGAGCGTCTGCGTGACGATCGCGCAGTCGAAGGCGTCGCTCGGGATCTGCGGCGCGTCGGTCAGGTCACCGACGATCGTGGCCTGCGGGTTGCCCTCGGTCGCCATCAGGATGTCGACCTGCTCGACCCCCCGCCCGAACCGCGTCGTGTAGTCCGGCGCTGCGATCTCGAGCACGCGGCCCTGGATGTCGCCGGCATGCGAGCCGACGAACTCCTCGACGTAGACGCGGTCGATCGGGGTGCCGCGCTCGAACCCCCAGTTCGGGTCGATCGGCGTCACGCGCCGGAGGTCGCCGAGGGCCGGTGGACGCCGGCGGCGCCAGTCGACGTAGGCCGCGCGCAGCGGCCGCAGCCGAGCCAGGACGGGGTCGGGGATGAAGCGGCGGATGTTCACCGAGCGGCCGGCCGTCAACGCCGCGATCATACGGCGTCGTGGTCGGGCTGATGCCGGAGGAGACGTCGGGACGGGTCGTCGTCGTCTCGCCGCACCTCGACGACGGCGTGCTCTCGCTGGGTGCGTCGATCGCCCACTGGAGCGGGACAGGGGCGGCCGTCGAGCTCGTCACCGTGCTCGGCTGCGATCCCGGCTCGGACGCGCCCACCCGGGGCTGGGACGGGCGCGCCGGCTTTGCGACCGAGGGCGAGGCCGCTCGCGCACGCCGCGACGAGGATGGCGAGGCGTGCTCGGTCGTCGGCGCGCTGCCGCGCTGGCTGCCGTACGGGAGCATCGACTATGAGCGTCACGGCGACGACGCGGACGTGCGCGGAGCGGTGGAGAGCTTGGTCGCGGGCGCCGACACGGTGCTCGTCCCGGGCTTTCCGCTGACGCATCCCGACCACGAGTGGGTCATGCGCACGCTCGCGGCGGGACGGCTCGACGCGCGGCGCGTGGGGTTCTACGCCGAACACCCCTACACGCGCCGGCACGGCGGCGCGCCGCAGGTGCCGGTCTGGGCGGCCGAGGCGTTCGGGGCACCGTCGTCGTTCGCCGGCGTCCCCGTCGGCGCGCGCGACCGTCTCGCGAAGTGGCGTGCGATCCGCCGATACCGCTCGCAGCTCCCGCTCCTCGGGATGCACGGGAGCATGCGCCGCGGCGCTCACCGGGAAGCGGTCGCAGCAGAGATGATCGCCTGGGTCGGGGACTAACCTCCACGGCGCGATGAAGCTCGTCATGACCCTCCTCGTGCGAGACGAGGCCGACATCGTCGACGCGCAGATCGCCTACCATCTCCACGCTGGCGTCGATTTCGTCGTCGCGACGGACAACCGCTCGCAGGACGCGACGACCGAGATCCTCGAGCGATATGCGCGCGAGCGCGTCCTGCACCGGATCCGCGAGCCGGGCGACGACCTTCGGCAAAGCGAATGGGTCACTCGCATGGCGCGGCTCGCCGCGACCGACTACGGCGCGGACTGGATCCTGAACACCGACGCCGACGAGTTCTGGCATGCGCGCGGCGCAAGCCTCAAGGAGCTGTTCGCGGTCGTTCCCGCCCGCTTCGGCGCAGTCCGGGGCGCGTGGCGCAACTTTGTGCCGCGGCCGGACGACGGGCGCTTCTTCGCCGAGCGCATGACCGCTCGGCTCCAGACGCCGAGCTTCCACCCGCACCCGCTGAGCACCCACTTCAAGTCGGCGCACCGTGCGCGCGCAGACGTGCGAATCGGGCGCGGCAATCACGAGGCGCTCGCGGACGACCTCGTGGCGCTGCGCGGCTGGTACCCGATCGAGATCCTCCACTTTCCCGTGCGCTCGTATGCGCAGTGCCGGCGCAAGTACGTGACGCAATTCGTCGCGCTCGAGCGGAACGCGGAGAAAGGGATCCCGGGTCACATGGCTGAGGCGTACGACGCCTACCTCGCCGGGGCGCTCGACGCGTTCTACGCCCCGATCGTCGTCGACGACACCGTCCTCGAGGCCGGGCTTCGCGACGGCACCTACGCGATCGACACGCGTCTGCGGGACACTCTGCGCTCGCTCGGCTTCGGCGCGACGGACGAGCCGGCCGCATCGGACGGCTCGCTGCCGCGATCGCCCGTCGACGATGCGGCCAGCTTCGCGGCGGAGTACTCGGCGCTCGGCGAAGCCGACCTCGGCGCGTCGTTCGGCGAGCGGATCGACGAGCTGGAGGCACGCCTCGCCCGGCTCGAGCGAGGCCCCGTGGCCCGCGTCGGCCGCCTCGCGGGGAGCCTGCGGTCGTGAACGGGCTCGGAGCCCGGGTGCTCGCGTTCGTCCCCACCCGCCGGGCGGCGGTCGTCCTCTTCGTCGTCGCCCTCGGCGTCTTCTGGTTCCAGGCCCTCGGATGGCCGATGGCGAAGGGGCGCGACACCTGGGACTACCTCGTCTACTACCTGCAGCTCGCGGACGCGAAGCCGCCGCTCTCGCAGGTGCAGCTGTTCCGGACACCGCTCACGCCGATCGTCGTTGGCCTGCCGCTGGCACTCGGCGGGAGCCTCCTGCTGGAGATCGTCTTCGGTGTCCTGTTCGCCGTCACGGTCGTCGCGTGGAGCGCGACCGCGCTGACGTTCGGGCGGGTGCCCGCGCTGGCCTCCGCGTCGTTGCTCCTCGTCTACCCGGCGTGGGGCACGATCTATCACCAGGCGTCGAGCGACGCCGTGTTCGCCACCGGCCTGTCCCTCTGGGCGCTCGTGCTCGCCCGGGTGCTCTGCCGGCCGAGCACCCCGGGATTCGTCGTGCTCGGCGCGGGGATCGCGGCTCTCGTCCTGATCCGCCCCGCCAACCAGATGCTGCTCCCCGCGGTCCTCGTGCCGTTGCTCGCCGCTGCGGCGTGGCGCCGGCGCCTCACCTGGGTCGCCGTCTGTCTCGCGGCGGCGGTCCTGCCGCTCGCCGGCTGGGCCGCCTACAACGGCATCCGCTATGACGACGCGACTGTCGCCCGGGGCGGACGCGCCTGGGTGCCGTTCCTCCGGGTCTGGCTCGCCGACAGGACGATCTCCCCGGAGAACGGCCCTGCCTCGCGACGACTGGCCGATCTGATCGAGCGCCACGTCCTGACCGAAGAGCCGTTCTCCGGCCTCGACGTGCCGCTCGATGCCTACCTGGCCAACGGCTCGAACTACGAGACGGTGCGGCTCATCGCGCTCTCCGATCGCTACCTCGGGCGTGACAGCAACTACGAGACGATCTTCGACTCCGCCGTCGAGGCGATTCGTGCGCATCCGGGGACATACGCTCGCGGCGTGGCTGACGTGTTCTGGCAGTTCCTGATGCAGGCGCCGATCCGGGAGGGCGTCGCACCCCGCGCGCAGACGGCGCCCGCACCACCCGCACCGACGTTCGTCAGCGACGGCGCCACCCTGCCGAACCCGCAGGCCACGGTCCTGCTCGACGCCGTTCGGTACGGCTTCGTCTGGTGCGCGTCGGACTACATCGACTCGTGCACGGTGGCCGACCCGTCCCGCGTCTGGAGCGATCCCACGGAGCAACGACGCTATCGCGAGATCGTCTCGCAGCTGCGAACCTGGGACGCGGAGCTCCCATCGCGGACAGGCCGGGCCTGGGTCACCGGGATCCTCAACCGGATCACGCCGCGCTTCCCGCGCCCGCCGCTCTGGTTGCTCGTCGGGGTCGTCGCGGTCGTGTGGCGGAGGCCCCGGGGCTGGCGGACGATTGTCGTGCTCTGGGCGGCGGCGGCCGCCGTACTCCTGATCCATGCCACCTCGCAGGGCGTCGCGCCGGAGTTCGCGCTCCCTCTCTACCCGCTCTTCATCGTGACGGCGCTCGCGGCGCTCGCGGGGACCGTCCCCCCAAGCGCCCGTCCACGTCCTGATGCGCCGGTGGTCGACGTGGCTGCCGGTCGTTGCCCTCACGGTGCTGGGGGCGGCCCTTCGCTTCCCCACGCTCGACCGGCAGAGCTTCTGGCTGGACGAGCTCGTCACGGTCTCCCTCCTCGACCGAGGCCTCGGGGACGTCCTGCACGAGATCCCTCGCACGGAGGCGACGCCCTACCTCTACTACGTGGTCGCCTGGGCGTGGGGCTCGGTCTTCGGGCTCGGCGAGGTCGGGCTTCGATCGCTCTCGGCTCTCGCGGGTACCGCAACGGTCCCGGTCGCGTACCTCGCCGGCCGTGTCCTCGTGTCGAGGCGCGCTGGCATCGCCACCGCCGCGCTGGTGGCGACCAACCCGTTCCTCGTCTGGTACTCGCAAGAGGCGCGGTCGTACGCGCTGCTCGCGTTGCTCTGCGCAGGATCGGTGCTGGCCTTCGGCCTGGCCCTCCGCGGGGCGCGCGGCGGGCTGGCGGGCTGGGCGGCCGTGTCCGCGCTCGCGATCGCGACTCACTACTTCGCCGTCTTCGTCGTCGCCGCGGAGGCGGTCTGGCTGCTCGTGCGGGCACGGCCGCGCCGGCAGGCGCTCCTGGCATGCGTCGTGCCCGGTGTCGTCGTCTTCGTCCACGTCCCCCTCGTCCTCGCGCAACGGGGCAACGGCGAGGCGGTGGCGGGCTCCTCGCTCGCGGCCCGGATCGCCGGCATCCCGAAGAACCTCGTCGTCGGCTACAGCTTTCCCGGCCGAAGCTCTCGGCAGCGCCCTCGCGGCAGTGCTCGTCGTGGTGGGGGTCGCCCTGGTCGCTCGGCTCCGACCGGTCGAGCGCCGTGGCGCCCTCGTCGCGGGCTCGCTGGCCGCCGCCGCCGTCCTGACGCCCGTCGTGCTCGCGCTGGTCGGCGTCGACTTCCTGATCGCGAGGAACACGATCGCCGCCGTCGGTCCCGGCCGCCGTCTGCGTCGGCGCGGGGTACGCGACCGGACGGACGGGCATCGCGGCCGCGACGGTGCTGTGCGCGCTCTGCGCGGCCGTCGCGGTCGCCCCGGCCGTGGACACGGCGTACGGCCGCACCGACTGGCGTGCTGCGGCCGGAGTGCTTCGGGAGGAGGACGGCGCGCGGGCGATCGTCGTCACGCCGTACATGAACCGGACGCTCTGGCGTCCGTACCTGCCCGGGCTCGACGAGCCCGCAGCGGACGCCGTGCGCGTCCGCGAGATCGCGGCCGTCGGCCTTGCGACGGAGGGAGGTTACTCGGCGGGCGGCCTCACTCCGCCAACCGTAGGCACGCCGAGGCCCCTGCCGGGCTTTCGGGTCGTCCGGGTCGAGCGGAGGCCGACCTTCACCCTGGTCCTGTACCGCGCCGACCGGCCCACCGACGTGCCCCTCACCGCGCTCGCGGGTCTCGCCCTGACCGACGAGCAGCCCGGAATCCTGCTGCAGGCGCCGTGAGCGGCGTGTGCCCCGGGGGTGCGCCGCGACCGGCGGTAGCATCCCGGGGTGAGTCGAACCGGGACGCCGCTCGACCAGAGCCAGGCGGCAGATGCCGTGAGCGCGGTCACCGCCGCCCCCCCGCGGGTCGCCGCGGAAGGCCCCGACGTCGAGGCCATCAACCGCGTGACCGTGATCCGGCCGTCGAGCCGGATCCCGCGGCTCGACATCGGTGAGCTCTGGCACTACCGCGAGCTTCTCTGGACGCTCGTCTGGCGCGACGTCGCCGTGCGCTACAAGCAGACGTTCCTCGGTGTCGCCTGGGCGATCCTCGTGCCGGCGTTCACGGCGCTCGTGTACGTGATCGTCTTCGGCAAGTTCGCGAACTTCCCGGCGGGCTCTACCCCGTATCCGAGCCTCGTCGTCGCCGGCGTGCTGCCGATGCAGTACTTCGCCTCCGCCCTCAGCCTGGCCAGCCTCAGCCTTCTGGCGAACCTCCCGCTCGTCACGAAGGTGTACTTCCCCCGGACGCTGCTCCCGCTCGGTGGCGTGTGCGTGCCTCTCGTCGACTTCGTCGTGGGAATGCCCGTCCTCCTCGTCCTCATGTGGAAGTACGACACGTGGCCTCACGGCTGGGAGACCCTGACGGCGCCGCTCTGGATCCTGCTCGCGGTGGTGACGGTGCTTGGGATCAGCCTGCTCCTGGCCGCCGTCAACGTCCGCTACCGGGACGTCCGCTACATGATCCCGGTGTTCCTCCAGGTGCTGCCGCTCCTCTCGGGCGTGATGTTCGCCGTCGACCAGATCCCGGTGAAGTGGCAGTGGATCCTCTCGTTCAACCCGATGACCTCGGTGATCGCGGGCTGGCGGTGGGCCGTGCTCGACGCGAGCCAGCCGAACATCGGCCAGGTCGCCGTCGGCGTCGTCGTCGCCTGCGTGCTGTTCGTCGTCGGGTTCGCCACCTTCCGGTCGTCGGAGCCGACCTTCGCGGACACGATCTGATGTCGATCGCGATAGAGGTCGACTCGCTGTCGAAGAGGTACCGCCTCGGCGAGTACCAGGCGGCCTACGGGACGCTCCGCGAGACGCTCGTCCACGCGGCGAGGCGACTCGCTCGTCAGGAGCACCATCGCCCGGCCTCGGAGGTCTGGGCGCTCCGCGACGTCTCGTTCCAGGTTCCGGAGGGTCAGGTGCTCGGCATCATCGGGCGCAACGGCGCCGGCAAGTCGACGCTCCTGAAGATTCTCACGAGGATCGCGTTCCCGACCGAGGGACGGGCCGAGATCCGCGGCCGGGTCGGCAGCCTGCTCGAGGTCGGGACGGGCTTCAATCAGGAGCTCACAGGACGCGAGAACGTCTACCTCAACGGGGCGATCCTCGGGATGAAGCGCCGCGAGATCGAGCGCCGCTTCGACGACATCGTCGAGTTCTCCGGTGTCGAGAGGTTCATCGACACACCCGTCAAGCGCTACTCGAGCGGCATGTACGTCCGGCTCGCGTTCGCCGTCGCGGCCCACCTCGAGCCGGAGATCCTGTTCGTCGACGAGGTGCTCTCGGTCGGCGACGCCGAGTTCCAGCGGCGGTGTCTCGGGAGGATGGAGGAGCTCGCGAACACTGGCCGGACGGTGCTCTTCGTCTCGCACGCGCTTCCCGCCGTCGCGCAGCTGTGCGACAGGGCGATCTGGATCGACGGCGGTCGGCTGGTGGGCGACGGGCCGGCGGCCGAGGTGATCGCGAACTACCTCCACCAGACCCACGCGGCGGGCACCGAGCGGGTCTGGGATGAGGAGTCGGCGCCCGGCAACGACCTCGCGAAGATCCTCTCGATTCGCGCGCTGCCCCACGAGGGGATGCCGCCGGGAGTCGTCGACGTGCGCCGTCCGGTCGGCGTCGAGATCGGGTTCAAGGTGCTCCGCGAGGGAAAGCCGCTCTTCCCGAAGATCAAGGTGCTCGACGAGGAGGGCGCGATCGCCTTCAACGCGATGGACACCGACGAGCGCTGGCTTCGACCGACCGCACCCGGCCGGTACGTGGCGACGGCGTGGATCCCCGGCAATCTCCTGAACGAGGGCTCTGCCATCGTGGAGGCGGCGATCTGCAGCATCGACTTCCCGAAGCTCGAGCACCACGCCGCGGTCTACGAGGCGGTCTCGTTCGAGGTACTCGATCCCGGCGAAGGCGACTCGGCACGCGGACAGTTCAGCGGCCAGTGGCGCGGCGTCGTCCGGCCGCTCCTCGACTGGACCGTCGAAAAGCGCTCGATACCCTGAGCGGAGGCAAGCGCCGACGAGGAGGTCATGCGTTGCTGGTCGAGGAAGGTCAGCCCGCCGGCGTGCCCGGCGAGGCGACGGATCCAGTGAGGTCGCTGCTCGGCTGCCGGTGCGCGGCGTGCGGCGAGGCCGCGCTGACGACTCAGACTCCATGGGGCCCGGACCGAGTGCTGGACGGTGCCATCAGGTGCGGCGGCTGCGGTGCGACGTTCGATGTCGTCTGGGGTGCGCCGTTCCTCGGGCAGTACCAAGCCGAGGACATCGCCGGGCTCGTCGAGATTGCCGCGAACGCGCGAGCTGACAATCTCTATGCCGACCGTGGCGAAGTCGAGCGGCTCGAGGGTCTGCTGCAGCGTTACCACGATGCTGCCGATCGGTCTGAGTTCCTTGCTACGTGTCAGGACGAGTTCGCCGCTGCGCCGTGGTTCGGCCATCGCTATGCCGAGTTCTTGGCGTTCTCCTCGCTCACGAAAGGAATCGACTTCGTCGATCGTGATGTGCTCGATGTGGGCGCGGGAACCGGCTACGACACATGGCGTCTGGTTCAGGCGGGCGGCCGTGTGACTGCCTTCGACTACAACCCGGTGCTGATCCGACGTGGCCGATCGGTGGTACCCGAGGCCCGGTGGATCGGCGGTCTCGCGCACGTCCTTCCCTTCGAGAGCGAGACATTCGATGTCGTCTGCTGCAACGCCGCGCTGCACCACATGAGGGACGTGGCGGGCGCGATGCACGAGATGCTGAGAGTCTTGCGTCCAGGAGGGTGCCTGTTGACGACAGGAGATCCGTTTCGTGCAGACGACTCCGGTGACGAGACCGAGTTGGAGGTCTTCGACCGCCACCCCGATGTCCTTCTCGGCGTCAACGAGTCGATCCCGCCCTTCGGCGCGTTCGTGGAGGCGCTCGTCGAAAACGAGGATCGAGTCACCGTCCGGTTCCTCACGACCTCTCTCTGGTGTGCAAGCAAGGTGCGGTGGCCGAGGCTGCCACTACGGCGGCGTCCTCGTGAGACCCGAGAGTGGTCGTTTCGCAAGAGGAAGCGCCTCTCCACGGCAAGCGGTAGCCTCTCGATCCGGGCACACGTGCGGAAACCACTGCGCTTGCCCGGCAAGACACTAGGACCGACAGTCCTCCGCGCTGGAGACTACGCGAGTGTTCTCGACGAGTATGATGCCGCGCTCGAACTCCTCGCTCCGATACTTCCGAGCTCCTGTGTAGATTCCGCCTTCCCCGGGGAACGGCAAACGAAATTCGAGCTACTCAACGGATGGCAAAAGCCTCAGCCCGGACGGGACTGTCGGACTGCCTACAAGCGCGCGCGCTGGTTTCTCACGCGGCCGGAACACGCGAATACATTGCGATTCCGCGCGAGAGCAGCCGGCACCGGTCGCGTCGGGAGCTCGCTCGGGTCCGCATCGCCGGAGCCCCTCATACAAGCGTCCCCTTGGGGGACGAATGGTCGGAGGCGTTGGTCTCGGTGGCCCACGTCCCGTCCTGTGCGCGACTCGTTTGTGAACTCCATGCCCTACCTGCCGAGACCGACGACCTTGGGTTCGACGACTACTGCTTCGCGATCAAGGATCGGCAGTTCGCTCAGTCGAGGTGATCATTCGTCCATCCCGGCGCTGCCCAGTCTCATCCCGCGTCGCGTCTCGTGAAGACGAACGGTTCGGGTGAGCGTGGCTCTGGGCCGGCTCAGACCCCGGCCCGGCAGCGCCCGGAACGCCATCAACCCGTCGAGCGGTTCCAGCCATTTCGGCACACTGCGACCGAGGAAACCCGGAGGAAGGTCCGGCGTCTCGTCACGCCGCGGCAAGATGGAACGGCAGCAACGTGCCGTGCTTGCGCTGGCACGCGGCGACGCAGGCGTCCCAGATGGTGCGTAGCAGCGCATGATGGTCCTCGCTGCGGCGCCACGATCGCGTGTCGATGCCGTATTCGAGGAAATGGGAGTATCCCGGCGGCTGCGCGAGGAAGAGATCGCGGTCAGTGCGCTCGACGATCCCGAAGCGCCTCAGCATGAGATCGCGAAAGCGGTCGGAAACGAGCGTCACGTCGTGCGTCAACTCGGTCACGAAATCGACCTGCACGGGGAAGTACCCGAAACGCCGGCCGAGATTGCAGACGTACGCAAGCGACGCCCCGTAGAAGCCGCCGAAGTTGCCGGCAGGATCCATGCAACGATACGCCGGGTCGTGCAGGACCGCGAACTCGATGGGCGGCGGGATCTCCGGCTGGACTTCGAGCTGGATCACCTTGGGCCGGAAGCCCTCGCGGAAGATTTCGAGTAGCACGGGCCCGTCGAAGCCGTCGATGTCGATCTTCAGGAAATCGGGCGACTCTGGGCACCCATTGTCGGTCAGAAGGTCCGCGACGTTGTCGGGCGTGATGAAGGTGCTGATGAGCTTGCGTATCGACGACGCCGGTAAATTGGCCAGTAGCGCCTCGTTACGCTCACCCTCGACGGCGAGCCCAGCCCACCCGGCCTCGTACAGCGGCAGCACCGGATCGTTGCACGACACGCCGTCCCCGGCGCCGAGGTTCACCGCGAACCGGTTCGAGAAACGCGGCTGCGCGGCGGCGATCTCCTGGGCGAAGCGGTATGGCGCGTAAAGAGTCACGTCATACTCACTTCCCTCCTCGGGCACATTTTACACGACACGGTGCACCGTCAACTGGCTTCGCCGTTGTTCTCGCTCAGCCACACGGTCTCGGGCACACGCGGCATCCTTGGACCCGAGGATACAGCGCCCTCCCAAGAGCCTTCTTGAGCTACGTCCGCAGGTTCGATCGAGATTCGCGCGTTGCGGGCGTTCTGGTGCACCGCGGCCACGGGCCTCGGCGCGGGCGTACCGGTTCCGCGCTCGTAGCATTCCGTAGCGCGAGTAGTCTGTTCAGGTGGTACTGAGGCGGGTCGCTAACGTCCTACGCTTGCGACACGCGCACGGTCAAGCCGACCCGAGTCGAAGCACAGACTCCGGGCCGGGGCTCGACCGCCTGATTCCACCGGAGATCACGGGCGACGCCTTCGCCCAGGTGATTGAGGAGATCGCTGCCACCCCGGGTGTCCGCGAGATCCTCGAAATCGGGAGCTCGGCGGGCGAGGGAAGTACGGCTGCATGGGTGCGCGGAGCGCTTCGGAACCCTCGGCGCCCGCGCGTGCATTGCATCGAGGTCTCGACGGAGCGCTACGCCGCGCTCGTCGAACGGTGGGGCGATCAGGACTTCGTCCATTGCCACCACGTCTCGAGTATCCCCGTGGAGCATCTCATGTCGTCCGCGGAGGTCGAGCAGTTCTATCGCGATGCCCCGTCACGGCTCCGTGACTTCGAGTTGACGACGGTCCTCGGGTGGCTCCAGCAGGACGTCGAATACCTTCGTGACAACGGGCTCTCGACCCCCGGGATCGCGCAGATCATGGAGCGATACCGAATCGAGACGTTCGACGCCGTGCTCATGGACGGATCCGAGTTCGCCGGGCGGGCCGAACTCGAGGAGGTGTACGGCGCGCGGTTCCTGTTGCTCGACGACACCGAAACTCTGAAGAACTGGGAGAACTCGCGTCGCCTTCAGGCCGACCCGGAGTACAGGGTCATCCGCGCCGACCCGCACGTACGGAATGGATTCGCCGTCTTCGAGCGTGTCGTCTGAGCGAATGTCTCAGCAGCCGGCCCCAAGTCGTCGTCGCGCCGACGTTCGATGCGGAGCGCCCGCTGGCCCAGGCAAGGCGCGCGAGTTCGCGCACGCGTCCCGCCGCCGCATCTGTCGCCGGGGGCAGGGCCCGACGATGGTCGCCGCTGACGGCTCGGACAATCACCGGCCCATCGCCGGCTGCTCCTGGGACGAGGACGGTGGCCGCCCTCCGGGCGATGGCGGCGGAAAGGACGCGACGCCATCCTTCGCCTCCGTCGAGTCGGTCGTTCTCGTCGGCCAACAGCAGATACGGCACCCGGCGCGCAAGGCACCACGCGACGGCCGCCTGCGCCGCGAACGTGCTCCGGCCCGCGATGATCATGCAGTCCGGCCTGAAGGCGTAGAACGACTTCCAGATCGCCCAGTTGACGGGGTAGTCGTGACCGAGCGCGCGATCGATGCCCGAAAGACGCACGCCGCGCGGAAACCAGTGGTCGTGCCGAGGCAGTGGCGTGGGCGCCGAATTGGCGACACGCGTCGCATAGAGGACGGTGAGCTCGACGTCTTCGGCTCCACCGAGCGCATCGAGGAGCAGCGTCGTCTCCGTCCTCGGGTGTGGGAAGACTCCGAGCAGCCGGACAGGGCGCTGGAGCCCGTTGCGCGCTCGGCGCCTCGCGATGCGGACGTCCAGCTTCGCCTTTGCGCCGCGCGCCCTCTCCGCGCGCGGAAGGTCGATCCCCAATACCGCACCGGCCGTCCGTTCGGGTACAGCCTGTGAGTCGCATCATGCAGGGAGTAGATGTGCTCCCTGCCACCGGCGAGGTGCTCGTTGTAGCGCGCCTCCGGGCCACCGTACGCCTCCTCGAGGCCACCCCCGACGTGCGAGTAGTCGTGGGATTGGTGGACTGCGACGACGCTAGGCGTCGCGTCGACGACCGGACGATCCAGGTCGCGCGCACGCCATACGAGCCAGTTGTCGAAGCAAGCGCGGCCGATCAAGAAGGGGGGTACCGGGTCGAACAGACCCCGGGGGAAGACGAAGTAGTCGAGAGCCGCGTAGCCACGGAGGCGTCCGCGGTCGAGAGCGACCTCATGCAGCTGCGCGCGCGCGGCGGCATCCTTCAACGGCGTTCCCGCGGCGACGTCGAGATCGCGGCATTCTCCGATGAGGGGAACCTCGCCGAAAGTGGATGCGACGCGCCCGACCGCAGGCACGAAGTCGTCGAGGAGAACGACATCGGCATTCACGAAGCACCAGAGCGGCCATTTCGCGACCGCGGCGGTCCGCTCGAACGCGCTGTCGAGGCGCGGCGTGCCGCGGTCGTTTCGTGCGAGCCCTCCGACGTGCTCGACGCCGGCACGTAGAGCGGTCTGAGCTACCCCCTCCTCGTCCCCGACGAGCACGACCTGGACGTCGTGCCGAAGTGCGAGCCAGCTTTCGATCGCGTTCCGCTGGATCTCGCCCACGCGGCCGCGATACGGCTTCGGCACCGTGAAGATCGTCAGCATGCGTCGTGAGGGTACCGCGACCGCCGGCGCGTCGGACGCTCGCCGACTGTTGCTTACGATGGTGGGGTGGTGGTCGAGCGCAGCGCGAGATGACCATCCGAACGCCGCTCCTTCAACGCCTCGTCCCGAGTCGGCCGGATGACGGCCTCCGCGCCAGCGGCGACCTCCCCGTGCACTTCTTCACGATCGTCCTCAACGGCGAGCCGTTCATCCGCTACCACCTCGACCTCTTCCGTCGGCTTCCGTTCCGCTGGCAGTGGCACGTCGTCGAAGGGGTGGCGTCGCTCGTCCACGACACCGCCTGGAGCGTCGACGCCGGAGGTCACATCGATGACGGGGCGCACGCCGACGGCCTCAGCATCGACGGAACGACCGCCTATCTCGACGTGATCGCGGCCGAAGAGCCGGAGCGAATCTCCGTCTATCGCAAGCCTGGCGGCGCGTTCTGGGACGGGAAGCGCGAGATGGTTTCGGCGCCGCTCCCGAACATCCGCGAGGAGTGCCTCCTCTGGCAGATCGACGCGGACGAGCTGTGGACAGCCGAGCAGATCGTCGCGATCCGACAACTCTTCCTCGACGCCCCCGACCGTACCGCTGCGTACTACTGGTGCCACTACGTCCCCGCCCCTGGGGCGGTCATAGCGACGCGCTACAACTACGCGGCGAACCCGGCGGTCGAGTGGCTGCGCACGTGGCGGTACCGACCCGGTGACCGGTGGAAGGGGCACGAGCCCCCGACGTTGGCCCGGCCGGAGCGCAGCGGTTTCGTCGATCTCGCGACGAAGCGCCCTTTTCTCCATGACGAGACCGAGGAGGTCGGGGCTGTGTTCCAACACTTCGCCTACGCGACCGAGGCACAAGTGCGGTTCAAGGAGAGCTACTACGGCTATCGCGGTGCCGGCGACGACTGGCATAAGCTCTGTGACGCGGTTCGAACCGCCAACGGCCCGGTGCGCCTCGGCGATTACCTGCCCGGGTGCCGGACGACACGCTGGTCGATGTCGCCGCTCGACGACACGTTTCGCTTCTCGCTCGCGAGCAAGGCGACGGCACCTGGTCGTTCCCGGTTCGCGCTGGCGGCCCGCTCGCGAAGGCGACGCCGGCTCGCGACGGCGTGATCGTCGTCGACGGAGTGTTCTTCCAGCACGGGATGAACAGCGGCATCGCGCGAGTCTGGCGGTCGTTTCTCCACGAGTGGCTGAAGACGGGATTTGCGGAACGCGTCGTCTTCCTCGAACGCGGGGGTGCCGGGCCGCGGCTCCCGGGTCTTCCAACACGGTCCATCCCTGCATGGCGCAGCGATCTCACAGCACACGACTCCCTCCGACTCCAGCGGATCTGCGAGGAGGAGAGCGCCGCACTCTTCGTATCGAGCTACTACACGACTCCGATCGGGACTCCCACCCTGATGCTGGTCTACGACCTGATCCCAGAGCGTCTCGGCCTCGACACGACCGATCCGGTGTGGGACGAAAAGCGCTTCGGGATCGAACACGCGAGCGCCTACGCATGCATCTCGGAGAGCACCCGCCGCGACCTGCTCGAACTCGAGCCGGCAGCGCGCGGCAAGCCGGCAACGGTCGTTCGGCTGGGCGCGGACGACTTCGAGGCTCGACCGGAGCACGAGGTTGCCGCCTTCCGCCGGCAGCACGGTCTCGACCGTCCCTACTTCCTTGTGGTCGGCGAGAGGCGGGGCATCGACGGCTACAAGAACGTCAGCCTCGTCTTTCAGGCGCTCAGCGACTGGCGGGACGCGGACGCCCACGAACTCGTCTGCGTGGGCGGCAAGCCCGAGCTGGAGCCAGAGTTGACGCGAATCGCCCCGCGCCTTCGCGTTCGCTGCCTCTCATTGAACGACTACGAACTGCGGTTGGCCTATGGGGGAGCGGTCGCGCTCCTCTTCCCGTCCCGCTACGAGGGTTTCGGGTTACCCGTTGCCGAGGCGATGGCCTGCGGCTGCCCGGTGATCACGACGCCTCGGTCGTCGTTGCCGGAGGTCGCAGGAGACGCAGCGATCTATATCGACCCGGATGACCCGCGCGGGCTCCAGGAAGCATTCGACCACGTCCGCGAGCCGTTGCGTCGCACGGCAATGATCGCGGCAGGAGCGAGCCGCGTGTCACTGCACCGATGGGCCGACGCCGCCTCCGCGTTTGCAACGGCTCTCTCCGAGGCAGCTGCGGTCGACACTGTGGCTCAGCGGGAATTGCGAGAGGCAGTCTGGAGACCGCGACGGGAGGATCAGGAACGGACGCAGGAAGCGTTGGCGTGGACCCGACGTCGTGAAGCCGAAGCCCGGGCGGAGTCGTCGAGGTGGGACCGCGGCTTCGCGCAGCTCAGAGCTCTCGCACGGCGCTATCTGCCTCCGTGGGCGGTCGCGTTGCTGCGGGCGCTGAGGGCGTCTACTGGCCGGCGACTTCGGCGTCTGCTACGCGTGTCGCGACGAGGTGACCCTGTCAACCCGCGCGAGGTACCTCCATCGGGCCAGTGCGCGACGACCCTCCTCGAGGCTGCGCCCGGGGCCCGGAGACCGCTCGTAGAGCAGGTCCACCGTCATCTGTCCGCGCGCGAGCTCTGTGACCATCCGGTACCCCCGCCTGGTAAGAAAGCCGTCGACCGCGCCTCTGCCTGACTCCTCGATCGCAATGTGGCGGGGGCGAAAGCGCTCGAGATCGAAGCCTCTGAGTACCTCGATCTCGTATCCCTCGACGTCGACCGAGAGAAGATCGACGTACTTCAGTCGGCACCGGTCGAGCACGGCGGTGAGCGTGCGGGCGAGGACGCTGAACGTGTATCTCTCGAGCTGCTGCAGTTCCTCTCCGAGAGTCACCCACGCCTCATCCGATTCGTGGCTCGACCGCGCGCCGCGGACGATGGACATCAGGCCGGCATAGACCATCTCAACGGTCGGTTCCGGGTAATCGTTCGAGACGCAGGCGCAGTTGACGACAGTCGCCAGCGGGCGATTGCGCACGCACTGCTCGTAGGCGTCCGGTATCGCCTCGACAAGAATTCCGCGCCAGCCCCGATTCGCCTCGAGCCACGCCGTGTTGCTCTGACGCACGCCGTCGAACGCGCCGAGCTCCACAAACGTTCCTCGGCCTTTGCGAACGTAATCCAGCAGGCGTGTGTCGAGATCGCCTCGGATGACGTCACCCGTGGGTGATGGCGTAATCGGGTCGATCGCCTACGAATCCCGCGCCGGCCATGTCAGAGACTCCGCGTGATCCTTCGACCGCAACGGTGCCTACCCGTCAGCTCAAGGCGAACCGCGTGGCAGGGTCGAGCTCGTCGAGTGCGCCCGCGTACGTGTAGCTCCGCACTGTGAGTGAGGCGAGCGAGGCCGGGGTGGAGTAAGTCGCCGTCGCGAGCACGCGCGGCGCGGTCGTCGAGAAGCCGCCGCGGTGGAACCCGGCGGTGTTGCAGAAGACGAGCGTGCCTGCAGGCCCGGTGAACGTCTGCACGGCGTCGGCCGGGACGCGGGCCTCCAGCTCTTCCTCGGTCGGGTAGTGCTGGCCGAGCGGCTGCCAGCCCCAGGCGTTCCCGTAGAGACCACCGGGCTGGCTGCCGGCGACGTACTGGAACGGCCCCATGTCCTCGTCGACGTCGACGAGGTAGAGGAAGACCTTGAGCAGGTGCTTGTCGTTGTAGTCGCGGTGCCAGCGCTGTGACGAGATGCGTTCCCCCGCGGCCGGCTGAGGGACCGAGTACCAGACGTCGACGTACTCGAGCTTCGACCACATCTCGAGGTACGCGTTCCCGATGTCGAGCAGGCGGTGCGAGGAGACCACCCTGAACCAGGGGTCGTCGTGACCGAGTTCGACGCCATAGCTCTGGAGTCGCACGACGAATTCCTTGCCCGGTCGGACTCGGACGTGCTCGCCGCCTGCTGCCAGGTCAGCCTCGGTCGTGGCGACGAAGCGATCGCGCTGCTCCTCGAGCTCGCGCCAATGCTTCCCGTCGGGGAAGAGGTCGTGGAAGGACCGAACGGAGTACCCCTGCCGACGGACGTCGGACAGGATGCTCTGCTGGAGGTCGTCGAGCTCCGGTCGCGCTTCACCGAAGCGGTCGCGGCTCGTGCGGTTCGACAGGAGACGATCGTGCAGCTCGTACGTCGCCCGGATGCCCTGGCGCTCGATCGCCTTCGCCACCCGGTCGGCGCGGTGCGTGAACACGCGATTCATCCGCTTCGCGAGCTTTGTTCGCTGCCTGTGCATGATCCTCTCCGGTCGCCGTCCCGGCAGTCGCCTACCTTACCGGCGGGAACCGGTGACCTCCGTCTACTACCTCTTCCGGGACGCGCCGCAGCGACGCGCGGCGCTCGAGCTCGAGCCGGGCTCCGCTGCGCGCTACTCGCTCTACGGGATGGATCAGCTCGCCGGGCGCGGGTACGCGATACGGCACAACCTCGAGCGACCGGGGTCTCCGGGTTGGGCGCGATCTGCGGGCGCGGTGCTGAGGCGCGGCCTCGAGGCTGCAGGAGGCTATGGCGGCGACTTCGCGACCGTGCTGCCGTCGCTCCGGCAGCTCAACCAGGCGGATGTCGTGGTCTCGACCGTCGACACGGTTGGCATTCCGCTGATGCTCCTCGCGCGAGCCCGTGTCGTCCGCACGCCGTTCCTGTACACGGCGATCGGTCTGCCCGAGCGGCTCGTGCAGCTCCGTTCCGCGCGCATGGAGCGGCTCTACGCGAAGGCGCTCGGTGGCGCGTCCGCGATCGTCGTCTACAGCGCGCACGAGGCGGACGTGCTGGAGCGATGGCTCGGTGAGCGAGGCGCTGCGGTGCCCGTCGAGTTCGTGCCGTTCGGGGTCGACGTCGAGGCATTCCGGCCGACCCGTGTGCCCTCGGACTTCGACGTCGTCTCGGTCGGGGCGGATCCCCACCGCGACTTCGAGCTGCTGCTCGGGGTCGCACGGGCGCTTCCGGAGACGAGCTTTCTCGCCGTGACCACGGGCGATCGCGCCAGGGCGCTGGCCGGCCGGCCGGCCAACGTCTCGGTCGAGACGGACCTGCCGTTCGACGAGATGCGCCGACGGCTCGAGCGAGCCCGCGTCGTCGCCCTCCCCGTTCGCGACAACAGCTACTCGGGAGCGACGACCGTGCTCCTCCAGGCGATGGCGCTCGCCAAGCCGATCGTCGTCACCCGGACGGCGGCGATCGAGACGGGCTACCGGCTCGAGGACGGCGACAACGTGCGGCTCGTGGCTCCGGGGGACGGCACATCCTTCGGCCGCGCGGTGGTCGAGCTGCTCCGCAACGAGCGGCAAGCGCGGGCGCTCGGCGTGCGGGCGCGCGCGACCGTAGAGTCGGACCTCGCCTGGGAGCGCTACGTCGACCGGCTGGCCGGCTTGGTCGCCGCCGCGGTCGCCGCGCGCTGACCGGGCTGGGGACGGGTCAGCGCCGCGTCAGCCGAACGACGGCCGGATGGGCGCTCTCTCTGCGGGTGAAACCTGCGGCCTCGAGGTGGCCGGCGAGCTCGTCAGCGCCGCAGGCAGCCCATGGATGCGTTTCGATGTAGGCGTCGTGGACCCCCGCCCACGCCGACCCATCGGTCCCGAGGATCGTCGGGCACTCCTCGCCCTCGATGTTCACCTTGACGATCACACGGGCGTCGTCTGCGACTTCCGCGGCATCCGCGAGGACGTCCGCGAGCGCGTCGACGCGCACCTGCTCGACGCCGAGCTCGTGCTTGGCGAACGCCTCCGGCGGATGGAGTGCATGGCCCCACGAGGCGCTCATCACGTGGAGCTCGGCTTCGCCGCGCTCGGCGCCGACCGCCGACTGCCTCGTGTGCCACGCGCCGCCGCGTCTCCGGGCCGCTCCGGCGGCCCTCTCGAGAAGCGCGAAGTTCGCCGTCTCCGGCTCGTACGAGACGACGGCGCGAGCGCCGTGCACGAGCGCGTACGCGCCGTAGTAGCCCTTGTGCGCTCCGACGTCGACGACCACCGCGCCGAGGTAGTCGCCCGCGTACGCTTCGTCGACCGCGACGAAGGCCCAGGACGCCCAGTCGATCTCGTAGTCGTCGTGCGAGAGGTAGATCGTCGCGGCCCCGAGCGGTAGGGCATAGGCGGCGCGTGGCCGGCTGCGTCGCGCGATCTCCGACCGGACGAGAGCGGCGCGCGTGCTCCGGGGTAGGCCGCGGTGGCGGACGGCACGAGCGAGATGGCTGGTCGACGGCATCGTGGTCGCGCGAGGTTAGCGTGTCGTCGTGGACCCCAGGAGCATCGTGCGGGGAGCGCGCCGGAAGGGGCGCGCCGCCGCGAGCCGAGCCGGAACCGAGGCCGACCGGCTCCGTTCGCGCCGCGGGCGCGCCGACCTGGCGATCTTCCACGAGCTCGCGCCGCCACCCTCGGGCGGCGGGCACCAGTTCATCCGAGCTCTCGTGCGCGAGCTCGAGGAGCGCGGCCTCACGGTCGAGCCGAACCGCGTCTCGGGCCACACGCTGGCCTGCCTCTTCAACTCGTTCAACTTCGACGTCGCGCGCCTCCGCCGGTTCTCGGATCGCGGCGCGCGGATGGTGCACCGCGTCGACGGCCCGATCGGCGTCTACCGCGGCTTCGACGACGGCACGGACGAGTGGATAGCCCGGGTGAACGCCGAGTTCGCGTCGGCGACGATCTTCCAATCCCGGTTCTCGCTCGAGAAGCACCGCGAGCTCGGGCTCGACCTGCGCGACCCGGTGGTCGTCCCCAATGCGGTCGACCCGTCGATCTTCCATCCTCCCGTCCGTCGGGAGCCTTTGGAGGGAAGACGCGTCCGGCTCATCGCGACGAGCTGGTCGGACAACCCGCGCAAGGGCGGCGACACGGTCGGCTGGCTCGACCGCAATCTCGACCACTCGCGGTACGAGCTCACGTTCGCCGGGCGGGCGCCGATGGCCTTCGAGCACGTTCGCATCGTCGGCCCGCTCGATCCGCACGCGCTCGCCGCAATCTTGCGCACGCAGGACGTCTACCTCGCCCCGAGCCACGACGATCCGTGCTCCAACGCACTCCTCGAAGCTCTGGCGTGCGGTCTCCCGGCGGCCTTCCGCTGGAGCGGCGGTCACCCCGAGCTCGTCGGGCCGGGGGGCCTGCCGTATTACGAGGACGACGAGCTCGGCGACGTCCTCGAGCGGCTCGTCGCGGAGCTCGACGAGCGGCGCGCGGCGATCTCGACCCGGTCGATCTCCTGGGTCGCCGACCGCTACCTGGAGGTCCTCGGGCTGCGCGTTGCCGCCTAGAATCCCGCGACCGTGGAGAACTACCTTCGACGAGGCGTTCGCGGCGCCCGCTACCGCATCGGCAAGCGGCTCGACCGCGCCGCCGTCTCGCGCGCACACGACGTGCTCTACCTGTCGGACGCGTGGACCGACGCGACGTGGCTCGGCGCCCAGGCGCTCAAGAACCCCCTCGACCTCTGGGTCTACCAGGAGATCATGGTCGAGACGCGACCCGAGCTCATCGTCGAGACCGGCACGTACCGAGGCGGAAGCGCGTTCTTCCTCGCCTCGATGTGTGACCTGCTCGGGGCCGGCGAGATCGTCTCGATCGACATCGAGCCGGTGCGGGACGACTACCCGCCGCACGAGCGGATCACCTACCTCGGAGGGCGCTCGTCGACCGACCCCGACGTCGTCGCCGACGTCCGCGCCCGCGCCGAGGGGAGGCGGACGCTCGTGATCCTCGACTCGGATCATTCGCAGGGGCACGTCGAGGCAGAGCTCGCCGAGTACGCACGGCTCGTGCCGGTCGGCAGCTACCTGATCGTCGAGGACTCGAACATCGGCCAGATCCGCAAGGACCTGCTCCCCGGCCCACTCGAGGCGATCGAGACGTTCCTCGGCGGAACGGACGAGTTCGAGATCGACCGCACGCGCGAGAAGTTCCTCATCACGTTCAACCCGAGCGGTTACCTCAGGCGCGTGCGTTAGGGACAGGCCTTCTGCCGCAGCTGCTCGTTGGACGCCGCGCCGACGACCCGCACGGCGCCACCGACGTGCCACAGCACGAGGCGGGCCGCGGTTCCCTCCGCCACGCGCCGACCGGCGAGCTCGATGCCGGGCTGCGTGAACACGTAGTCGGCGACCAGCGGGGTCCCCGAGTGCTCGAGCATGCCGGACGGCGCGACGTCGACGCGCACGATCGGAAGGCCGTCCGGGGTCGAGCCTGTGACGTATGCGGCGCGATCGACCGTCGAGTTGAAGAACTCGGTCAGATAGATGGCGTGGCGCTCCAGCGCGGACTCGCAGGCTGTCTCCGCGTAGAGCTTCATCACCGAGGGATGACCCTGGAGGCGCTCGTCGATCCACGCGCGTTGGAGGCCGCCCGCGAAGACCTCGTCCTCCGGCGCGCCGACCATGCGGTCCCACGCGAAGTACGACATGGCGGCGAAGGTGGCGGCCACGGCCACCGGCACGGCGATGCGGGCGATCCTCCGCGGGAGGAGGAAGGTCGCAGCGATGAGCCCGATCACGAAGACGCCGAGCGCGAGCTGACCCGACGCAGGTCCTGGCCCTGCCAGCTCCGCCTCGATCCGCACCCAGAGCGCGCCCGGGACGGTGTCGATGCCCGCTTCGTTCGCGAGCTGGCCGAAGGGCAGGATCAACGGGAGCGCCAGCGCCGCGATGACCCCGATCGCGGTTGCGAGGAGCGGGCGCGGCAGGCCGGTGTCGAGCCAGACCACGAGGCCGATCAGCCACAGCGGAAGGAGATAGAACCCGTAGCGGTCGTGCAGCCGGTCGAAGCCCCACGGGCTGCTCGCGAACGCGGCGACGACGAGGAGCCCGGAGACGTTGGCGGCGGCGAAGAGCGCTACGAATGCGGCCGCCGGGCGTGATCCCGCTCTCCCGGCCCGCGTGAGGGCCCAGAGCACGATCGGCGCGACCGCGACCGGGACGACGGCGAGGTAGACGGCGAAGTCCCCGAGGTGGTAGACGAACCACTTTCCGACGTCGAGGGGGTCGTAGCCACGCCAGAGCACCGCATACGCGCCGAACGAGCCCGATGCGGCGCCGCCCGAGGCGAGCCTCGCTCCGAAGCCGATCACGCCGAGCACGAGCGGCAAGGCCGTCGGCCAGAAGCGGAGCAGCTCGGCTCGTGTCCGCGGCCTCGCCCAGGGCGCAACCAGCCAGAGGATGGCGAGCGCCCCGATCCACGTCGCGTACAGGACCCCGTACTGGGGCCGCGTGAAGAACGCGGCGGCGACCGCCGCGAGGACGGCGAGCTGGCGGAGCACGCTCGGCCGCTCCAGCGCGATCGCGATCGCGTAGAGGGCCCAGGCTGTGGCCAGGTACGAGAGAGATTCGGTCATCACGGTTCCGACCGAGATCGCCGACGGGATCGCGACGGACAGCCCTGCCGCGACCACGGCCCACCAGGCGGAGGCGAGCCGTCGCGCCAGGAGGTACACGGGCACGGCCGTCAGGGCGAAGCACAACGCGTTCGCGAACTTGAACCAGTCGTACGCTGCGTCGACGCTCCCGGCGAGGCGGATGATTGCCGCGAGCATGAGCGGCAAGAGAGGGCCGAAGCCGAAGTGCTCGCCGCGGAGCGTGAGGCCGTCGCCTGCGACGAGCGACGACGCAGCCATCGTGTAGAGCTCTTCGTCCGGGTGGACGCGAGGCCCGTCGACGCCCGTCGTCAGCAGCGCGTAGCCGAGGAACGCGCACACGATGATCGCACCGAGCACGACCACGGGCCCGCGGCTCTCGGCCGGCGCGCGCAGGATGTCCGGCGGCTCGGCGCGAGCCGTGTCGAAGGACGATGCCGTCTCGAGCTCCGTGGCCACGCCCGGCGATGGTAGATGGTGCGTCGGCAATCGGGCATTCGTGGAGAGGCGCAGCGACACGGCGCATCACGTGGTCGGGAAGGCCGTTGCATCCCGCGCGCGGAGCGTCGGTCGACGTCCATCGGTGACCACCGCCGGACGGCGTCACTCCCGACACCGCTATCCTCGCGACCCGTGTCGATGAACGTCGCGGGACACGCGCGGCGCCTTGCCGCGCCCGTCGGCCGGCCGCTCCGGCGCGCCGCCGTCGGGCTGAGGACACGGGAATGGGCGCCGCACTCGCGCCTGTTCCTCGAGCAGGAGGCAACGGAATGGGTGCTCTCCTACGAGGCGCGGCAGCTCGCGCGCACGGCCGCCGCGCTCGGCATAGAGCTGGGGCCCCGCCGATGGGCATCTGGGATCGCGAACCAGTCGATCTTCCACCTGAGCCAGTTCACGCTCCTCCTGCACGATTTCCGCCGCTCCGGGAACACCGTCGGGGTTGCGTACTTCCACGGCCGGCCGGGGACGCCGGGGATGCCGGAGTTCGACGCCTGCTACGACGCGATGCGCAGGCGCCACGCCGAGCTCGACCGCGTCCAGGTGACGAACCGGGAGATGGAGGAGATCGTGCTGTCGACCGGGATCGCGCGGGAGAAGGTGCACCGCATCCCGATCGGGATCGACGTCGACGTGTTCCGGCCACGGGACGACGCCTCCCGGCTCGCGGCGCGGGCGCGCCTCGGCCTGCCGACGTCGGCGTTCGTCGTCGGCTCGTTCCAGAAGGACGGCGTCGGCTGGGGAGAAGGGATGGAGCCGAAGCTGATCAAGGGCCCCGACGTCCTGCTCGCCGTCGCGGAGCGGCTCGCCGGACAGGTACCCGAGCTCCACGTGCTCCTCACCGGCCCGGCGCGCGGGTACGTCAGGTCAGGCCTCGATCGACTCGGCATCCCGTACCGCCATCTGCTGCTCCCCGACGTCGACTCGGTCGCGTCGGCCTATCCGGCGATCGACGTCTGCCTCGTCGCCTCCCGCGACGAGGGAGGCCCACGCGCGGTGCTCGAGTCGATGGCCTCGAAGGTCCCGCTCGTGACGACGAGGGTCGGGCAGGCGGCCGATCTCGTCCGCCACGGCGAGAACGGCTGGATGGTCGAGCCCGAGGACGCCGAGGGACTCGCCGCGTGGACGCTGCAGGTGTCCGGCGCAGCGAGGAGCGATCTCGAGCGTGTCCTCGACGCGGGCAGGGCGACTGCGGAAGGCAACTCGTACGCCTCCCTGCGACCGCGCTGGCGGGCGCTGCTCGACGGCTTCGTGGCGCTCCCGGAGCCGTGATCGACGCGGGCACGGCACGGGCGGGGAGGTACGGCCGTGCGGCCGTGCGCTGGGCTCGGCTGCTCGCGGCAGACAGGCCCGACCCCGGGCTCCGCGTCTTCTACGGGCACGATCGCGTCCCGGCACCCGGGGAGCGCGCGGCCGGAGGCACGGTCAAGATCCAGAAGCTCTCCGCGCGGTTTCCGAACACGCCCGTCGGCTTCTCGCTGCTCTACCTCGGGACGACCTGGTTGCCGCGCGACCTCGGCGCGCTCCTCGCCCTCGTGCGGCGGCGGGGGATCCCGCTCGTCGTGAACCAGGACGGAGTCGGCTACCCGGGGTGGGCCGGGTCGCGGACCGAGGAGGTCAACCGACCGCTCCGGAGGGCCGTCCTCGCCGCCGACCACGTCCTCTACCAGAGCGAGTTCTCGAAGCGCTCCGCCGACCGGTTCCTCGGCGAGCCGAGCGGTGGGTGGGAGATCCTCCCGAACGCGGTCGACATCGAGCGTTTCTCGCCGGTGCCGGAACCGCCCGCCGACGGGCCCGTGCTGCTGCTCGGGGGCGACCAGACGCAGGCCTACCGGCTCGAGCTCGCCCTCCGGACGCTGCGCGCGCTCCACGCCCGGCATCCCGACACGCGGCTCCTCGTCACGGGGCGGCTCACGGTCGACCCGCTCCCGCTCCTGGCAGAGCTACGCCTCGAGGACCACGTCGAGCTTCTCGGTGAGTACGACCAGCGGGACGCTCCCGCCGTCATGCGACGTGCGCATCTCCTCCTGCACACGAAGATGCAGGATCCGTGCCCGACGCTCGTCCTCGAGGCGATGGCGTGCGGGCTCCCCGTCGCGTACGCGGCCAGCGGCGGCACGGTCGAGCTCGTCGGAGACGCGGCCGGGGTGGGAGTCCCGCACCTCGCGACCTGGGAGCGGGAGGTGCCGCCGGAGCCCGAGGCGATGGCGGAGGCGGTCGACCGGGTGCTCGGGGACCTGCCTGCGTATTCCGCGGCCGCGCGGGCGCGCGCGGTCGGGCGATTCGCACTGACGGACTGGCTGGAACGCCATGCAGAGCTCTTCACCGAGCTTGTCCCTCAGGGGGACGGCGCGCCGAGGTAGCCCCGTACGCGCCCGGCGAGGGTCGCGACATGGAACGAGGCGCGCGTCACGTCTCCGCGGGCGAGCGCGGCCGCGGTGCCCCCGACCGGGCGGACCAGCATTCGCGCCGTCGCGCGCGCGCCGTAGCCGTGGCGCCGGAGGATCCAGCCGACGCTCGCTCCGTCCCGAAGGCCCACCGACCGCAGCTCGGCCGCGGTGTACTCCTTGCGCGCGTGCGTCACCGTAAGCCCCGGGTCGTACTCGACGCGGGCGCCAGCTCGGAGCGCCCGGAGCACGTACTCGATCTCCTCGCCCGACGACCAGAGCGTTCCGGCCCCGAGGCCGAGTCGCTCGTCGAAGGCACCCACCCGTTCGACGAGCTCCCGCCGCAGGAAGATCGCGAACGAGATCGCGCGATTCCAGAGATTGTGTGCGTCGAGCACCGCGGCGTCCGGCTCCCAGGACGGGCCCGACGAGCCGTCGTCGGCGACCGCGCGTCCCGTGAGGCCGTCGAGCGCAGGGTCGTCCGCGAACCGCCTCGCGACCCGCTCGAGGAGATCCGGGGCGTAGCGGCAGTCGTCGTCGGGAAAGGCGACGAGGTCGGCCGCGAGCGCGGGAAGCGCAACGTTCCGTGCCCGGGAGAGGCCACGGGCGGAGCGCAGGTGGAGCACCTCGAGGTCGCGGTGGGAGCCGAGGACCGCCGCGACCCGATCGTCGGCGTTCTGGTCGACGACGACGACGCGAACGCGCCGGTGAGCCTGCGCATCGAGCGAGTCGAGGAAGGCGTCGAGAGCGGCGGTGCGGTCGACCGTTGCCACGACCAGGTCGAAGCGGAGGTCTGGAGCGGCTTCCGCCACCGGCGCAGGCTACCCTCCGCGTCCAGCCGTGGCCACGCGCACGACCCCCCTCGTGACGGTCCTCCTCGCGGTGCGCGACGCCGAGGCGTACGTGGGCGAGGCCGTGACCAGCGTCCTCGGGCAGACGCTCACGGACCTCGAGCTTCTCGTCGTGGACGACGGCTCCGTCGACTCCACGCCGGAGATCGTTGGCGGGCACGCGGGGCGCGACAGGCGGATCCGCATCATCCGGAACGACGTACCCCTCGGGCTGGCGGGCTCGCTGAACCGGGGACTCGACGGGGCGCGCGGACGGTACGTGGCGCGGCTCGACGCGGACGACGTGGCGCTCCCGCGGCGACTCGAGACGCAGGTCGCGGGGCTCGCCGTCCGTGCGGGCCACGCCGTGCTCGGCTCCGGGGTGATCGAGCTGCGGCCGGACGGTCCGGGCCCCGTGCATCTCATGCCCTCCGGCCCCGACGCGGTGCGCTGGGCAGCGCTCTTCTCCGCGCCTTTCTTCCACCCGAGCGTGCTGCTCGACCGCGACGTCCTCGACCGGCACGCGCTCCGCTACGACACCCGCTTTCTCGAGAGCGAGGACTTCGACCTCTGGGCGCGAGCGCTCGCGGTCGCCGACGGTGACAACCTGCAGGAGCCCCTCCTGCTCTACCGGCGGCATCCGGAACAGGCGTCCGAGCGGCGCAGCGAGCTGCAGTGCTCGTTCCAGCGGGAGATTGCCCTGCGCGCTATCCAGGCCGTCGCGCCCGAGCTGACGGAGGAGCGCGCCGACCTCGCCTGGCGCCTGGGCGCAGGCATCCCGCTTCCCGAGGAGCGGGTCGACGAGGCGGCGGACGCGCTCGAGGAGCTAGCCGAACGCTTCGGGAAGGCGTCTCCTTCGCGCGCCCGGGCCGCTCGGCGCGGGGCGGCACGCGCGCTCGCCCGAGGCGCAACGCGCGTGCAGGCGCCTGCGCGCCGCAAGCTGCTCTGGCGCTCCCTGCGGTTGTGGCCCGGGCTTCCGGCCGGGCTCGCGCTCGGCCGTCTCCGCGGCCGGTCCGCGCGCCTGGCCGCACTCGAGCAGCTCTCGCGCCGCCAACCGACGTCGACGGACCACGGGCCGGTGCGCCTCACGGTCGTCCTACCGGAGCCCACGCCCTACCGCACAGGGATGCTCGATCGCCTGGCCGGGCGGCCCGACCTCGACCTCTCTGTCGTCTACGCCGGGAGCTCCCTCCAACGCCGGACGTGGGACGTCGCGCTCCGGCACCGCGCGGTGCTCGTGGACGGGCGGCGCGTGCCGGGCGCCTACCGCGTCCTCCGGCACGACTATCCGCTCTCGCTCGGCGTCTTCCGCGCTCTACGCGCGTCGCGGCCCGAGGTCGTCGTCGTCTCCGGCTGGAGCACGTTTGCCTCGCAGGCGACCGTGGCGTGGTGCAGGCGCCACGGCGTCCCGTACGTCCTCCTCGTCGAGAGCAACGAGCGGGACGCGCGGCCCGGGTGGCGGCGGACGGTCAAGAATGCCGTTGTCCCGACCGTCGTCGGCGGTGCCGCCGAGGTGCTCGTCGTCGGCACGCTCGCCCGCGACGCGATGCGTGCGCGGGGCGTCCCCGCCGAGCGGATCTCGGTCGTGGCCAACACGATCGACGTCCGCCGATTCGGCCGCGAGGCGAACGAGCTGGTCCCGCGGCGCAACGCGCTGCGTGCGGAGGCCGGCGTCGCGCCGGAGGACGTGGCCGTGCTCTGCGTGGCGCGGCTGGCGCCAGAGAAGGGTCTCGACGAGCTCGTTCGCGCCGTCGCGTACGCCGACGACCCGCGGCTCGTTCTCCTCCTCGCCGGATCCGGTCCCGAGCGCACGCGCCTCGCGTCGCTCGCCGCGGAGCTCGGTGTGAGGCTCGTGCTGATGCCGGACACCCCGTGGGAGCGGATCGTCGAGCGATACGTCGTCGCCGACGTCTTCGCGCTCCTCTCGCGCCACGAGCCCTGGGGCGTCGTCGTCAACGAGGCCGCGGCATGCGGACTGCCCCTTGTCCTCTCCGATCGGGTGGGCGCAGCGTTCGACCTGCTCGAGGACGGGAGGAACGGCGTGCTCGTCCCGGTCAACGACGCCGCGGCGGCGGGAGAGGCGATCCGCGGGCTTGCAGCCGACCCCGAGCGACGGCGCGCGATGGGCGCGGCCTCGCGAGAGATCGTCGGGGACTGGGGGTATGAGCCGAGCATCGAAAGACTGATGCGGGTCGTGAGGCGCGTCGCTGGACGTCAGGGCTCGAGCGCCTCCGCATAGAGCGCGAGCTGCTCGTCGACGACTGCGTCCCAGGTCGACCGCGCCGCCGCGCGCAGCGCTCCTTCCGCGAGCTCTGCCCGGAGCGCCTCGTCCTCGAGGACACGCGAGACGGCTGCGACCGTTGCCTCGGGCTCGTACGGGACGACCAGGGCCTCGCCGTCGGCGAACGACGACGCGATGCCTGCGCGATCGGACACGATCACCGGCGTCCCCACGGACGCGGCCTCCGCGGCGACGAGCCCGAAGTTCTCTCCGCCCGAGGCAAGAACAAAGAGGTCCGCGCGCCGGTAGAGGTCGAATGGCGGGCCCGGCGTGGCCGGGAGCAGGTGCACGCGTCCGGCGGTGCGCGGGTCGGCCTGCGCCGCCGCGACGATCGCCAGGGCGCCGTGCCGGTCGTCCGGGCCGACGAGGACGACGTGGACGCGCGGCAGCCTGCGCGCCGCCTCGACGAGGTGCTCGATCCCCTTCTCGGCGGCGATGCGGCCGACGTAGAGGACGACTGGCGCGCCTTCGGGCACGACGCCCGCGAGCGGATCGGCGTCCTCCGGTGGCGGCGGCGCTGGGAAGGCGTTCGCGCGGAGACGAACCCGGTGCGGGTCGAGGCCCGCCTCGACGACATCCTCGCGCTCCTTCGGCGACGACACGATCACGAACCGCGCACCGGAGGCGACCCCGCGTGTCAGCGTCGAGTCGAAGACCCTCTTCAGCACGACCTTGCGCAGTCTGGGCGTGAACATCCCGACGGGCTCGAAGACGTACGGAACCCGTCGCATGCGGCACCACGCGGCGACACCCGTGGTGACCGGGTCGCGAAATCCCATCACATGGGTCACGTCGGGCCGCGCGAGACGGCGCAGCGCAACGGGCAACGTCGGCGTGATCCCCATCCACCGGTACCGGAGCGGCGTGGCGAGGTACGTCACGCGTGCGCCGTCCACCGTCTTGACCCTCGTGTGGCGGCCGGGTCGCCTGCCGACGTCCGTGAGAGTCGTCGTCACGACCTCGACGTCGTGCCCACGGGCGACGAGCCGCGAGACGAGCTCGCGCGCGACGACGATAGGCCCGCCGAACGCGTGCGCCGGCCAGTAGGCCGGGCTCGCGAGCAGGATGCGCAGCCTTCCCTCCATCCTGCGGGACCCTATGCAGGCGTCCGTTACCGTGCGCTGTCGGATGACCGAACGCCCGAAGATCCTCGTGCTCAACCAGTACTACTGGCCCGGAGTCGAGGCGACGGCGCAGCTCCTCGCACAGCTCTGCGAGGCGCTCGCGCGCGACTACGACGTCACGGTCGTCACGGGCAACCTGCACGGCCACGAGATGCCTGCGGAAGAGACGAGGAACGGCGTGCGTATCCTCCGTGTCCGCTCGACGTCCTACGAACGCTCGCAATTGCACCTCCGCGCGGTCAACTACGCGAGCTACCTCGGCGACTCGGTCCTGACTGCGCTCCGCGGCGAGCGGCCCGATCTCGTGCTCTGCATGACCGACCCGCCGATCGTCGGCGACGTCGCGCTCGCTGTCGCGCGACGCTTCCACGTGCCGCTGCTCGTCATCAGTCAGGACGTCTTCCCCGAGATCGCGGAGCGCCTCAAGCGGCTGGAGCACCCGGTCCTTGTCGCCGCGCTTCGGCGCCTGGTCGGTCTCTACCTGCGCCGAGCCGACCGTGTCGTCGCGATCGGGGAGACGATGAAGCTACGGCTGGTACAGAAGGGTGCCGACGCCGCGCGCGTCGAGGTGATTCCGAACTGGGTCGACACGGCGGAGGTCGCGCCACAGCCACGCCGCAACCCCTGGTCGGCGGAGCAGGGGCTCGACGACGCGTTCGTGGTGATGCACTCGGGCAACATCGGTCACGCCCAGGACCTCGACACGCTCGTTCGCGCGGCGACGTTCCTGCGCGACCTCGAGTCGCTCCGGGTCGTCGTGATCGGGTTCGGGGCCCGTCATGGCGAGGTGACCCGGCTTGCGCAACGCCTCGAAGTGACCGGCGCGGTGCGCTTCCTCGGCTACCAGCCGAGAGAGGTGCTGCCGCTTTCGCTCGCCTCCGGGGACCTCCACTACGTCGGTCTCGCCCGCGGCCTCGCCGGGTACGTCGTGCCGAGCCGCGTGTACGGCGTTCTCGCGGCGGGCCGTCCGGTGCTCGTGTCCGCCGACCGAGAGAGCGAGACCCTACGACTCGTCGAGGAGGCGGGTTGCGGCATCGTCGTGCCGCCGGGACGTCCCGAGGCGGTCGCCGGCGTGATCCGCGACGTCGTCGAGGGTCGGCTGTCGCTCGAGGGGATGGGCGGGCGGGGGCGAGCCTGGGTCGAGCGCGAGGCGGACCAGCATGTCGCCTTCGACCGCTACCGGCGACTCGTCGCCGAGCTCGCGTCCGGGTCGTCGAGCCTCATCAGCTCGCGGTAGAGCCGGTCGACGTCGTCGACGAGCCGACCGACGGCGTAGCGGCGCAGGACTCGCTCGCGGCCCTCCTGGCCCATCGCCGTTCTTCGCTCGGGATCGCGTGCGAGGATCTCCAGCCGCTCCGCCATCGCGTGCGTGTCGCGCGGGCGCACGAGGAAGCCGGTCTCGCCCTCGTCGATCACGTCCGGTACGCCGCCGACCCTCGTCGCGACAACAGGGCGTCCGGCCGCAAGCGCCTCGATGATCGTGACGGGCGTACCCTCGTTCGCCGATGTGAGGATCACCGCGTCGCACACGGCGAACCACGGCGCGACGTCCTCCTGGTACCCGAGGAAGAGGCACGACTTCGCGACGCCGAGGTCATGCGCACGCTGCTCCAGCAACTCGCGGTCGTCGCCGTCGCCGACGAGCAGCAGGAGCGCGTCGATACCGCGCTCGCGTAACCCTGTGAGCGTCGTCAGCAGATCGTCGGTCCGCTTCACGGCGGTCATCCGGCCGAACCAGCCGACCACGAACTTGTCCTGCGCGATCCCGTGCCGGCGGCGCACCTCCGCGGGGTCGCCGTCGAAGAAGACACGCGGCTCGAGCTCGATCCCGAGGCGGACGACGGAGAACTTCCTCTCGGGCGCCACCCCCAGCGCGACCAGCTCGTCGCGCACCTCCGGGCTGACGGCGATCAGCCGGTCGGTGGCCCGCGCAAGGATCGTCTCGATCGCCCGGAAGACCAGCGTCCCCGCCCGGCCGAAGTACCCGCGCAGGACGTGGCCGTGGAACGTGTGGACGACGACGGGCCGGCGCGGCCCCGCGAGCACCGCGGCCGCGCGCCCGACGGCGCCCGCCTTCGCGGTGTGCGTGTGGACGACGTCCGGCCTGACGCGACGGATGATCCCGGCGAGCCTCCAGGCGGCGATCGCGTCCCGCACGGGCGAGAGCTCGCGGGAGAGTCCGTGGAGCGGCAGCACCTCGACGCCGGCGCTCTCCGCCACGAAGGCCATCGACTCCTCGCCGCGTCCGACGTCGCCGGCCACGAGCGTCGTCTCGTAGCCTCGCTCCGCGAGGCCGCGCGCGAGGTACGTGACGTGCAGTGCCGGGCCGCCGACGTTGAGCCTCGCGATCACCCGGAGCACACGGATCGGACGGCCGTTCACGCGGTCGCTCATCGGCGCGAGACTATCCGCAACACCGGGCTACACTCGCCCGGTGGTCGCGGCGAAGGCGCTCTTCTGGGGGTCGCTCGGCGCCCTCGCGTGGACCCACGTCGGCTACCCCGTCGCAGCGGGCGCGCTCGCCCGGCTGCGGGAGCGACGGGTCGCGAAGGACCCCTCCTGGGAGCCCTCGGTGAGCGTGATCGTGGCGGCGTACAACGAGGAGCCCGTGATCGAGCGCCGGCTCGAGAACCTGCTCGCGCTCGACTACCCCCCCGACCGGCTGGAGATCGTCGTCGCCTCCGACGCGTCGACCGACCGCACGAACGAGCTCGTCGAGGCGGTCGCCGCGCGCGAGCCGCGGGTGCGCCTGCTCGACTGCCCGCGCGGCGGCAAGGTCGCGGCGCAGGACCGCGCGGTGCGCGAGACGACCGGCGACGTCGTCGCGTTCTCCGACGCCAACGCGACCTGGGCCCCCGACGCGCTCCGCCTGCTCGTCGCGGACCTCGCCGACCCCCACGTCGCCTACGTCTGCGGCCGGCTTCGCCTCGAGGACGCAGCGGGATCGAACCGCGAAGGGCTCTACTGGCGCTACGAGCTGTGGCTCCGCGAGCAGGAGTCCCGCCTCGGCTCGGTGACGGGAGGCAACGGCTCCATCTACGCCTTGAAGCGCGACGACTACGTCGAGGTCGACCCGCGCTGGGGTCACGACCTCGCGCTCCCGTACCGGATGGTGCAGGCCGGCAAGCGGGCCGTCTACGAGCCGGCGGCGCTCGCCTTCGAGAAGCCCACGCCGACGAACGAGGCCGAGTACGCGCGCAAGGTGCGGATGTTCGAGCACTGCTGGGAGATCACGCTTCGCGGCTCGATTCTGCGGGGCCTGCCCGCCGGCTACCTCGCCTCGATCGTCTCCCACCGCGCCCTGCGCTACGGCAGCGGGCTCCTCCATCTCGGGCTCCTCGCCACGAGCGTCGTCCTCGCGCCGACCGGCTGGCCCTACGCGCTGGCGCTCCTCGGCCAGCTCGCGGTGATCGCGGCGTTCGCGGCGCGGGTCCCCATCGCGCGGTACTACGTCTACGTCACGTGGGCGACCGTGCAGGCCCTCTGGAACTACCTCCGCCGCGGCGTCCCCGCCACCTGGGAGGCGGCGGAGGGCACGCGGTGAGTCCGCGTGCCCTCCCGGCCGCGACGCGGTGAACCGCGCGGCGGACGTCACCCTCGCAGGGCTCGGGCTCGTCGTCGCGAGCCCGTTCCTGGCCGCCGCCGCGCTCGCGATCAAGCTCGAGGACGGCGGCCCCGTTCTCTTCCGCCAGCGCCGGATGGGAAAGGACGGCGACGACTTCGAGCTCCTCAAGCTCCGCTCGATGGTCGTGGACGCCGAGCGGGAGGGGGCCGGGTACGCCGTCGACCGGGGTGACTCGCGCATCACGCGCGTGGGCCGCTTCTTGCGGCGGACGTCGATCGACGAGCTGCCGCAGCTCTGGAACGTCGTCCGCGGCGACATGTCCGTGATCGGCCCGCGACCGACTCTCCGGTACCAGGTCGAGCGCTACACAGAGCGCCAGCGCAGGCGGCTCGAGGTCCGGCCCGGGCTCACCGGCTGGGCGCAGATCCACGGCCGTGCGACGCTCCCGTGGGAGGACCGGATCGAGCTGGACGTCTGGTACGTCGAGCACCGGTCGCCCCTCGTCGATCTGAAGATCCTGCTCCGCACGCC
>CAWAXS010000003.1:0-427949 GCA_963786055.1 uncultured Actinomycetes bacterium
GGCTCAGTAGCTGCGCGGCATGTCGAGCACGTGCTGGCCCAGGTAGGCCAGGATCAGGTTGTTCGAGACCGGCGCCACCTTGTAGAGGCGGGTCTCGCGGAACTTCCGCTCGACGTCGTACTCCTCGGCGAAGCCGAACCCACCGTGCGTGTCGAGGCAGGCGTTGGCGGCCTGCCAGGACGCCTCCGCGGCGAGCAGCTTGGCCATGTTGGCCTCCGCCCCGCACGGAAGCCCCTGCTCGAAGAGCCAGGCGGCCTTGTAGCGCATCAGGTCGGCCGCCTCGATCTGGGCGTGCGCCTGGGCGATCGGGAACTGGACCCCCTGGTTGGCGCCGATCGGGCGGCCGAACACCACCCGCTCCGAGGCGTACGCGGCCGCCTTCTCCACGAACCAGTGCCCGTCGCCGATGCACTCCGCCGCGATCAGGACGCGCTCGGCGTTCATGCCGTCGAGGATGTAGCGGAAGCCGAGGCCCTCCTCGCCGATCAGGTCCTCGTCCGGCACGAAGACCCCGTCCAGCCAGATCTCCGTGGTCGCGTGGTTCATCAGCGTCCTGATCGGCCGGATCGTCATGGTTCCGTCCGCCTGGGCCTGCCGCATGTCGACGAGGAAGGTGGAGAGGCCGTGCGTCCGCCGCTCCACCTGGTCGGCCGGGGTCGTTCGCGCGAGCAGCAGCATCAGGTCGGAGTGGAGCGCCCGCGAGGTCCAGATCTTCTGGCCGCGGACGAGCCAGCCGCCGTCCGATCGCGTCGCGGTCGTCTGGATCGACGTCGTGTCGGAGCCGGCCGTCGGCTCCGTCACCCCGAAGGCCTGCAGCCGCAGCTCCCCCGACGCGATGCGCGGCAGGTACCGGCGCTTCTGCTCCTCCGAGCCGTGGCGCAGGATCGTGCCCATCGTGTACATCTGCGCGTGGCACGCCCCGCTCGACCCGCCGGAGGCGTTGATCTCCTCGAGGATCACGCTCGCCGCCGTGAGGGAGAGCCCTGCCCCGCCGTACTCCTCGGGGACGAGCGCCGCCAGCCAGCCGTTCTCGGTGAGCGCGCGGACGAACTCCTCGGGGTACGTGTCCGGCTCCAGCCCGCGCCAGTACTCGCCCGGGAAGCGCGAGCAGAGCTCGCGCACGGCTGCGCGGATCTCCGCCAGCTCCTCCGGCGCCCTGAAGTCCACGGCTAGATCGCGTGCCGCTCGAGGAGACGGCGGGCGATGATCAGCTGCTGGATCTCGTTCGAGCCCTCACCGATCAGGAGCAGAGGCGCGTCCCGGTAGTAGCGCTCGGGCCGGTACTCGACGGAGTAGCCGTAGCCGCCGTGGATGCGCATGCAGTCGAGCGCGTTCTCCTGCGCTGCCTCGGTCGCGAAGTACTTCGCCATCCCGGCCTCGAGGTCGGCGCGCTCGCCGGTGGCCTTTCGCTGGGCGGCCTGGACGGTGAGCAGGCGGGCCGCCTCCGCGCGGGTCGCCATCTTCGCGATCATCTGCTGCACGGCCTGATGACCGGCGATCGGCTTGCCGAACGCCTCCCGCTCCTGCGCGTAGCGAAGGGCGTCGTCGAGCGCGGCCTGCGCGAGGCCGACACCGCGCGCGGCGACGTTGACGCGCCCCACCTCGATCCCGCTCATGAAGTACTTGAACCCGCGGCCGACGCCCTCCTCGCCGCCGAGCACGCTCTCCGCGGGCGTGCGGAAGCCGTCGAAGACGAGCTCGGTCGACTCGACGCCCTTGTAGCCGAGCTTGCCGAGGCCGGGCATCGGGATCTCGAGGCCGGGTGGGCTCGTCTCGGGCTCCTTCTCGACGAGGAAACCCGTCATGCCACGGTGCGGCGGGTCGGCGTCGGCGTCGGTCTTTGCGAGCAGCATCACGAGCCCCGAGCGCCAGCCGTTCGTGACCCACATCTTCTGCCCGGTGATGACGTAGTCGTCGCCGTCGCGGACGGCGAGCGTGCGGATCGACTGGACGTCCGAGCCGGCGTGCGGCTCGGTCATGGAGAACGACGAGCGGAGCTCGCCGGAGGCGAGTCGGGGCAGGTACCGCTCTCGTTGCTCGTCCGTCCCGTGGAGCCGGATCATCGTGGCCGCGATGAACGAGCCGTTCAGGATCCCGGACAACGTCATCCAGCCGCGAGAGAGCTCGATCACGATCAGCGCGTAGGTGTCGAGCCCGAGGCCCAGCCCGCCGTGCTCCTCCGGGATCGTCGTCCCGAAGAGGCCGAGCTCTCGCATCGTCGCCACCAGCTTCTCGGGGTACTCGTCGCGGTGCTCGAGCTCCGAGGCGACCGGGATCACGTCGCGGTCGACGAAGTCGCGGACGGCAGCGACGATCTCACGCTGCTCCGCCGTGAGCCCGAGCGCGCTCACGCGCGGGCGATCTCGAGCAGCTGGAGCGGCGCGAGTGCGGCCGTCAGGTCGGCCTGCTCCTCGAGCGAGAGGACGGCCTCGTCGAGCGCGGCCACATCGGCATCGGGAAGAGCGAGCGACGCGTTCTCGCGGAACTTCTCGCGCACCTCGTCGGGAGAGAGCGGGTTCTCGGGGCCGCCCTTCTGGTACGGGAAGTCGGCCTCGAGCTCGGTCCCGTCGGCGAGCCGGACGACGACGCCGCCGGGGAAGGCCTGCGGGTAGGTCGGGTACTCCCGCGTCTCGTAGCGCACCTTGGCGGCGACGGCGAGCACCTCCGGATCGGTGATCGCGTCGTCGGTGAAGTCGCCGACCGAGACATGACCACGCACGAGCTGCGAGGCGACCGAGTACTGGAGGGAGAACTTGCCCTCGTACTCGGAGCGCGGCACCCGCTTCTGCTCCTCCGGCTCGAGCACGAGGGAGACGCCGGCGGCGGGCACCCGGACGAGCACGTCGTCGATCTCGGCGGACGCGAACGTGCGCCCGGCCGTGGCCTGCGCCGCGGAGCCGAGCGAGCCGTGCATGAAGTGGCAGACGGGGTACGGCTTGAACGCGATCCGCGGCGTCTCCCAGCGCGACCCGAGGTCGGCCAGCTGGGCCGCGATGTCCACCGCGCCCTGCTCGGCGCCGAGGAAGGCGTGGTAGAGCCCGAACTTGCCCTCGAGCACGGACTGCGGCCCGGACGCCCCGTGGTAGGCGAGCCGCGCCGCGATGTGGGCTCCGTGCGCGGCCCAGGCGGGGTGCATCGGCTTGGTCGGCGTGCCGTCGGCGAGGTAGGCGAAGAGCCCCGAGGCGAACGAGCCGGCGATCCCGAGGGCGCGCGTCGTCGCCTCCGCCTCGAGCCCGGTCAGCTTCGCCACAGCGGCGACGCCCCCGAAGACGCCGCAGATCGCGGTGGGGTGGAAGCCCCGGCGGTGGAACTCGCCGGGCGCCGCCATCCCGATCCGGCACACGACCTCGTTGCCGGCGATGGTGGCGGCGAGCACGTCCCGACCGGCCGAGCCGAGCTGTTCCGCCGCGGCGAGCGCGGCCGGCGCGATCACGGTCGAGACGTGGCTGACCGAGTCCGAGTGCGTGTCGTCGTAGTCCAGCCCGTGGCAGAGCATCGCGTTCGCGAAGGCCGCGTTGGCCGCCGGCAGCCGCCGCGGCGAGCCGATCACCGTCGCGTGGGGCTCGCCGCCGAGCTCGTCCATCGTCGCCCGGCCCTCGCCGGCGACCCCGGTCGCGTGGGCAGCGAGCCCGCAGCCGAGCGTGTCGAGGATGTGGAGCTTCGCCGCGTCGACCACATCGGGCGGGACGTCGTCGAGCTCGAGCTCGGTTGCCCAGCGGGCGATCGTTTGCGCTGCAGTCGCCATCACGCGCTCCAGTCCTCGTCGGTGCCGGGGAACGTGTTCACGACCTCGGGCGCGCCCCGCTTGTAGGCCATGAACGTCCGCTTGAACTCGATCACCACCTCGCGCCGCTGGTTGATGCCGCGGCAGCGCATCGAGACGATGCCGACGCTCGGGTTCGACGCAGACTCGCGGACCTCCAGGATCTCGCTCTCCGCCCAGATCGTGTCGCCCTCGAAGACGGGCTTGGGGAGCCTGATGTCCGTCCAGGCGAGGTTCGCCGCGGCGTTCTCGCTCGTGTCCGGCACGGTGAGGCCGACGACCAGCGCGAGCGTGAACGTGCTGTTGACGAGCGGCCGGCCGAACTGCGTCGTCTCCGCGTAGGGCTCGCTGAAGTGGATCGGGTTGGTGTTCATCGTCATGCACGTGAACCAGATGTTGTCGGCCCGGGTGACCGTCCGGCCGAACCGGCTCCGGAACACGTCGCCGACCTCGAAGTCCTCGTAGAACCGCCCGCGCCACGCCTTGGGCGCCGGGCTCGCATCAGTCGCCATGCAGCACACCTCGCTTCGCGTCGGCCACCACCTGCCGCGCGCGCTCGACGACCGGCAGGTCGATCATCTCCCCGTCGAGCGCGACGGCCCCCTTTCCCTCGGCCGCCGCCCGGTCGTAGGCGGCGACGACCTCCTGGGCACGCTGGAGCTCGCTCTCCGAGGGCGCGAACGCCTCGTTCACCACCGGCACCTGCGCCGGGTGGATGCACGCCTTGCCGCGGAAGCCGAGCGAGCGGCCGAGCAGGCAGTCACGTCTGAGCCCCTCGTCGTCCGAGACGTCGAGCCAGACCTGGTCGACGGGGCCGCGTAGACCGGCGACCGCGGAGGCGAGGACGAGCGTCGAGCGCGGCACGAGCAGCTCGAGGCCGTCCGGCCGCGGCTCGAGCCCGAGCGCGAGGCCGAGGTCGACGGCTCCGAGCTGCAGCGCCGCCACGGCCCCGGATCCGGCCACCTCCTGCGCCCGGGCGAGGCCGTCGGCCGTCTCCACGATCGCCACCACCGGCAGGCCGAGCCCGTCGAGGGCGGTCAGCGCCTCGGGCGTCGCCTTCGGCAGCACGACCGCGTCGAGGCCCAGGTCGGCCACGGCGGCGAGGTCGTCCTCGAGCCAGGGGCTCCCGGCCGCGTTGACGCGGACGAGGCGCAGGCACGGGGCGCGCTGCCGCGAGCACCTCGGCGACGATCTCGCGCGCGTGGGCCTTCTCCGCGGTCACGACCGCGTCCTCGAGATCCGCGACCACCGCGTCGGCCCCGGCCTCGAGCGCCTTGCGCAGCTTCCGCTCGTCGCTTCCGGGAGCGAACAGGAGCGAGCGGGCGGTCGCGAGCGCCGGCATGCCGGTTGACAGGGTCACCTATGTCAGACATAAACACAACTCCGGCGTCCCCCGCCAGAGAGAGGAGCGATTCCGTGCAGGCGGTCGTCTTCCACGAGTTCGGTCATTCCGACGTCCTTCGGCTCGAGGAGCTCCCGGATCCCGAGCCGGGCCCGGGCGAGGTGCTCGTCGACGTCACGGCCACTGCCCTCAACCACCTGGACGTGGACGTCCGCGAGGGTACCTCGCGCTTTCCGATCGAGCTCCCGCACGTGCCCGGGGTCGAGCCGGTCGGCCGGATCGCCGCTCTCGGCGACGGCGTGGAGGGCTGGGAGGTCGGCGACCGCGTCGCCGTCTACCTGATCGCGACGTGCGGCAGCTGCCGCTACTGCGTCACCGGGCGGGAGTCGCTCTGCACCGCTCCGGACTGGTTCGTCGGCATGGGTTCCCCCGGTGCCCATGCGGAGCGCGTGACGTGCAAGCCGACGCAGCTCATCCGCATCCCGGACGGAGTCTCCGACGTCGAGGCGGCCGCAGCGAACATCGCCTTCGGCACCGCCTGGCACATGCTCGTCACCCGCGCGCGGGTGCGGCCCGGCGAGACCGTTCTCGTGAACTCGGTCGGCAGCGGGATCGGCTCCGCGGCGGTGCAGGTGGCGAAGCTGGCCGGCGCCTTCGTGATCGGCACGTCGAGCCGCAAGGACAAGCTCGAGAGGGCGAGTGAGCTCGGCCTCGACGTCGGGATCGACTACACGAGCGAGAGCGTCGCGGAGACGGTCATGAGGATCACCGGCGAGCGCGGCGTCGACGTCGTCTTCGAGCACGTCGGCGGCGAGCTCTTCCAGCAAGGGTTGGACTCGCTCGCGAAGGACGGAAGGCTGGTCATCTGCGGTGCCCACGCCGGCGAGGTCGTCCCGTTCGACATCATCCCGTTCTTCCGCCGCCAGCTCTCGGTGATCGGCTCGTTCGTCTTCACCCGGGACGAGGTGCACACGTGCTTCGAGCTCGTCGCGCAGGGAAAGCTGCGGCCGCAGGTCGCGGCGACGTTCCCGCTCGCGCAGGCGAAGGAGGCGACCGACCTGATGGAGAGCCGGGACTTCTACGGCAAGATCGTCCTCGTCCCGGAGGGTGGCGCGTGAAGCGCCTCGGCGTGGACGTCGGCGGGACGTTCACGGACCTCATCTACGTCGACGACGAGACCGGCACGGTGCTCGTGCACAAGCTCCCGACCACGCCGGCGGACCCCTCGCAGGGGACCATCGCGGGGATTCGGGAGCTGACGGAGACCGCGGGTGCCAGCCCCGACTCGCTCGACCAGGTCTTCCACGGCACGACGATCGCGACCAACATCGTCATCGAGCACAACGGCGCCACGGTCGGGATGATCACCACGGAGGGCTACCGCGACATCCTCCACATCGCGCGGCACAAGAAGCCCTTCAACTTCTCGAACTACCAGGACTTGCCCTGGCAGCGCTACCCGCTGGTGCGCCGGCGTCACCGCCTGACCGTCCCGGAGCGGATGACGCGTGACGGCAGCGCGCTCGTCCCGCTCGACGAGGAGCGCGCGCGGGAGCAGGTGCGGCGGCTCAAGGACGCCGGGGTCGAGGCAGTCGCCGTCTGCTTCCTGTTCTCGTTCCTCAACCCGGCGCACGAGCGGCGGGTCGCCGAGATCGTCCGGGAGGAGTTCCCGGAGGCCTTCCTCTCGGTCTCCTCGGAGGTGTTGCCGCAGTACCGCGAGTACGAGCGCTTCTCGACGGTCTGCCTCAACGCCTACGTCGGCCCGAGGGTCGCAACGTACGTCGGCCGCCTCCAGGACGAGCTCACGCAGCTCGGCGTTCGCACGGGGCTGCACCTGATGACCTCCGCGAGCGGGGTGGCGACGCCCGAGGCCGCCGCCGCGCGCCCGGTGAACCTGCTCATGTCGGGCCCGGTCGCCGGCGTGGTCGGAGGCATCTGGGCCGGGAAGCAGGCCGGCTACCACAACGTGATCACCCTCGACGTGGGCGGCACGTCCGCCGACATCGGGCTCGCGCAGGAGGGCCGGCTGCGCATGAAGCACCTGCTGGACACGAAGGTCGGCCCGTACCAGGCGATGATCCCGATGGCCGACGTCGACACGATCGGCGCCGGAGGGGGCTCGATCGCCTATGTCGACGACGGCGGCATCTACCGCGTCGGGCCGCGCTCCGCAGGCGCGGAGCCAGGGCCCGCCTGCTACGGCAAGGGCGGCACCGAGCCGACCGCGACCGACGCGATGGTCAACCTCGGCTGGCTGCCCGCGGGCGACTTCCTCGGGGGCGGGATGACGCTCCGCGCGGATCTCGCGCGGACGGCGTTCGCCGACGGCCCCGCGGCGGCGCTCGACATGACGGTCGAGGAGGCGTCGATGGGGGCCGTCCAGATCCTGACGCACTCGATGGTGCAGTCGATCGAGGAGAACTCGGTCCGCAAGGGATTCGACCCGCGCGACTTCGCGCTCGTCGCCGAGGGCGGCGCCGGCCCCCTGTTCGCCGCCCAGATCGCGATCGAGGTGGGGACGCCCTACGTGCTCGTGCCACCGTACCCGGGGGTGACGGCGGCGATGGGCCTGCTTGCGACCGACATGGTCTACGAGTACGTCACCACGACCTATCAGCGCCTGTCCCGGCTGGACGCGCAGGCGCTGCAGCGCTCGTTCGAGGAGCTCGAGGAGCAGGCGCGCGTGCAGCTCGAGGAGGACGGCATCCCGGTGGACCGCATGGTGATCCAGCGCATCGCGGAGTGCCGGTACCTCGGGCAGGGCTACGAGCTGCGCGTCGACGCTGCCTCCGGCATGGTCGACGCCGCGTGGGCCGCGCGGCTCCGCGCCGACTTCGACGACATCCACGAGCGCGAGTACTCGCGCCGCTTCGAGGACGCGGACGTCGAGATCCCGAACGTCCGGGTGCGCGGGATCGGGCTGATGCCGCCGCTCGAGACCCCGGAGGTCGAGCACGGCGACCATGCGCCCGACGAGGCGCTGCGCCGGGAGGCGGAGGCCTGGTTCCGGGTGGAGGGCCGGCTCGAGCAGGTCGCCACGCGCTACTACGACCGCGCCGCGCTCAGAGCGGGGAACAGGATCGACGGGCCCGCCATCGTCCTGCAGTACGACTCGACGACGGTCGTGCCGCCCGGGGTCGCAGCGCACGTCGACCGCTTCGGGAACATCCTGATCGAGGTCGGGGCGTCGGCGGAGGCCCGCGCACTGGCCGGGACCACGGAGGTGAGCACGTGAGCGTCATCGACTACGAGGTCGGCCGCCAGCCCGGGCCGCCGTCCCGCGCGCGGGTCGAGGTCGACCCGATCACCCTGCGGGTGCTGGGCGGCGCGTTCCACGCGATCGCGAAGGAGATGGCCGGCGTCCTCTTCCGGATGTCGTACTCCTCGATCATCCGGGAGTCGGAGGACCTCGGAGCCGGCATCTTCGACGCCGAGGGCCGCGAGCTGTGCGAGTCCGACTCGACGCCGATGCACATCGGCTCGCTGCCCTGGTACATCCGCGGCTTCCTGCACCGGCTCGGCGACGACGTCGAGGAGGGGGACGTGATCGTCCACAACCACCCGTACCTCGGCGCCTCGCATTCCCCGGACGTTGCGGTCGCGGTGCCGATCTTCCACGAGGGCGAGCTGCTCGCCTGGGCGGCGGTCACGGCCCACGTGCTCGACGTCGGCGGATCCTTCCCCGGCATCAACGCCGACGCCTTCGACGTCTATGCCGAGGCGAAGCTCTACAACGGGCTGCGCTGGTACCGCCGGGGCGAGCTCAACGTCGACGTCGACCGGATGATCTTCGACAACGTCCGCACCGAGACGATGAACCGCGGCGACATGAACGCGATGCTCGCCGCCTGCCAGCTCGGGCGTGAGCGGTTCCTGCGCCTCGTGCAGCGCTACGGCACCGAGACCGTGATGAGCGCCGCCTACGACTGGATGGACTACTCCGAGCGCCGACTGCGCGCCGAGATCGAGAAGATCCCGGACGGCGAATACGGCCCGATCGTCGGCTGGCTGGACGACGACGCACGCAACCGCGGCGTGCGGCTGCGGGTGGAGACGAAGGTGATCGTGTCGGGTGACGAGATCACGATCGACCTGACCGGCTCGAACCCGGAGGTGCCCACCGGGTTCAACGTGCCCTTCGAGGGCTCGCTGCTGGTGGGCGCCTACTACGCGGTCCGCACGATCCTCCTCGACGAGGTGATGTTCCCCGACCACGTGCCGCAGAACGACGGGGTCTTCCGGCCGGTCCAGGTGATCGCCCCCAAGGGCACGATCTTCAACCCCACCTTCCCCCGCGCATGCTTCTCCCGGTTCACCCAGGTGCAGCGCGTCGTGGACAACACGATCCTCGCCCTCGCGGACGCCCTCCCCGAGAAGGTGACCGCCGGCAACTCGGCCGGCATCCACTTCTGCGCGTACTCCGGGTTCGACGAGTCGGCGGGCGAGTACTGGCTGTACCTCGAGGTGAACGAGGGCTCGTACGGCGGGCGTTACGGCAAGGACGCGATGGACTCGGTCGACAACCTGATGGCGAACACGCGCAACAACCCGATCGAGGAGCTCGACATGCGGTTCCCGGTCCGCTGCGACCAGTACGAGCTGCGCCCCGAGCCCGCCGCCCCGGGCCGGTGGCGAGGCGGGATCGGGATCATCAGGCGCAATCGGTTCCTCGTCGACGGCATCTACTCGTGCGAGGGCGATCGCCAGACCGACCCGCCGCTCGGGATCTTCGGCGGCTGGGACGGGCTCGTCGCCTCCTGCCGCAAGAACCCGGACACCGAGCGCGGGGAGGAGATGTACGCCAAGGTGACCGGCATCCCGTTCGGGCCGGGAGAGTTCGTCGAGTTCCGCGAGCCGAACGCAGCCGGGTACGGCGACCCGCTCGAGCGCGACCCGGCGCTCGTCCGCGAGGACGTGCTCGACGACTTCGCCACCGTCGAGCTCGCCCGCGACGCCTACGGCGTGGTGTTCACCGACGAGCGATCGCTCGAGATCGACGAGGACGCGACCGCCCGCCTGCGCGACGAGCTGCGGGTGCGCCCGCGCTTCACGTCCCTGACCGAGTACTACGCCGAGCGTGGGCTTCCCCCATCCTCTGCGCCCTCGTCGCCGGCGGGCAACGCGCAGTTCGGCATGGCCTGATCCCCGTGCCGCCGGCGGACGACCGAGCTCGGGCCGCGCCGTGGGGGAGCCCCGCCTCGACGCCGGTCCGGCGCGTCCGCAAGGCCTACGAGCAGGTCGCCGACCAGCTGCGCGAGCTGATCGTGCGCGGCGAGCTGCAGCCGGGCGACCGGCTGCCCGTCGAGTCGGCGCTCGCCCGTGACTTCGGCGTCAGCCGTGCGACCGTCCGCGAGGCGCTCCGGCTGCTCGCCGCCCAGAGCCTCGTACGCACGGAGAAGGGAGCGACGGGCGGCAGCTACGTGACTCTGCCGACCGCGGCGACGATCTCCTCGCTCGTGCACGCGAACGTGGGCCTGCTTGCCGAGACCCGCGGCGTCACGCTCGAGGAGCTGCTCGAGGCGCGGGAGCTCGTCGAGGTGCCGGCCGTGCGGCTCGCCGCCGCACGGCGGGACGCGGACGATCTCGACCGTCTCCGCGGAACCGTGCCCGGCGACTCCGCGCGCCTCTCGACGACGGAGGAGTTCACGCACAACGCCGAGTTCCACTCGTGCCTGCTCGAGGCCAGCCGCAACACGCTTCTCGTCGTCTCTGCCCAGCCGATCTTCTCCGTCCTGCAGACGCACCTCGCGCGCTCGGTCCTCGGGCAGCGGTTCCACCGCTCGATCCACGAGCACCACCACAGGATCCTCGCCGCCGTGGAAGCGGGCGACGGCGACCTCGCCGCCGCCGAGATGCACGACCACCTCGCCTTCCTGCGCCCGTACTACGAGAAGGCGTGGAGGCGGTCCGTCGCCGAACGGTCGCGGGGCTGAGCCTCGACGTGGGTCAGGCCCGCGGCACGAGCGACTCACCCGCCAGCAGTCGCTCGACGCCGCCCGTGCCCCAGTGCGTGCGGCCGTCCTCGAGGAGCAGCGTCGGGACGCCGGCGACACCGGCCCGCTCGGCCTCCTCGCGCACGGTCGCGATCCGCCGGATCAACCCCGCGTCGTAGGCTGCGGCAACGGCCTCGTCCGGGTCGAGCCCGGTGCGGGCGGCCGCGCGGGCCAGCTCGGCGTCGGCCGCGATGTCCTCGCCCTCGCAGAAGAAGGCCTCGTAGAGCGCGTGCTTGAAGGGCCGGAGGGCTCCGCGCTCCCCGGCCCAGAGGCAGGAGGCGAGCGGAAGGGTCGAGCGAGGCTGGTAGCGGGGAAGGTGAATCTCGATGCCCCGGTCGAGCGCGCGCCGATAGACGTGCCGCGTCCAGTCGGTCCGGAGATGGTCACCACGCGGCTCGAGCAGCGGCCGCGGCGCCGGCCGCAGCTCGAACGGCAGCCACTCGACTTCGACGTCACCGGAGTCCTCGGCCGCCTCGACGGCATGGGTCTCGAGGTACGAGTACGGGCACACGACGTCGTAGTAGAACCGGACGCGCATCCGGTCAGCCTAACGGTGTGCCCGCCGTTGACACGCGGGTGGGGCAACCACTACAACGGCCCGTGCGGCCTATGTCAGACATTGGCGACGATCCCGAGCGTCCTGCCGCCGGCGGCGCGCTTCCGCTCGCCGACGTTCGGATCGTCGCCGTCGAGCAGTTCGGCGCGGGGCCGTGGGCAACGCTCCAGCTGGCCGACCTCGGCGCCGAGGTGATCAAGCTCGAGGACCCCTCGGCCGGAGGCGACGTCGGGCGCTACGTCCCGCCGTTCCAGGAGGGCGAGGACTCGCTCTTCTTCGAGACGTTCAACCGCGGCAAGAAGAGCGTCTCGCTCGACCTGCGCCACGCCGACGCGCGGGACGTGCTCCACGACCTCGTCCGTGCCTGCGACGCGGTCTACTCGAACCTGCGAGGAGATCAGCCGGCGAAGCTCGGGCTCACCTACGATCGGCTGCGGAAGGTCAACCCGCGCATCGTGTGCTGCTCGCTCTCCGGCTTCGGGATGACGGGACCGCGGGCAGCGGAGGGCGGCTACGACTACATGATGCAGGGGCTCGCGGGCTGGCAGAGCCTGACCGGCGAGCCGGGTGGGCCCCCGACGAAGTCGGGTCTCTCCCTCGTCGACCTCTCGGGCGGCTACGCCTCGGCGATCGCCCTGCTCGCCGGCATCTGGCGCGCCCGCCGCGACGGGGTCGGCTGCGACTGCGACGTCTCGCTCTTCGAGACGGCCCTGCACGAGCTGATGTACATCGGCCCCTGGGCGGCGACCCACGGCTACGTGCCGCCGCGCCGGCCGAGCTCCGCCCATCCGACGATCGTCCCGTTCCAGAACTTCGAGGCGTCGGACGGCTGGCTCGTCGTCGGTGCGGCGAAGCAGAAGTTCTGGGAGCGGCTCTGCGACGTGATCGGCCACCCCGAGCTGAACGAGGACCCGCGCTTCGCGACGATGGCCGGGCGCAACGAGCACCGCGACGAGCTGCTCCCGGTCCTCGAGAAGGCGTTCTCGTCCCGTCCGGTGAACGCCTGGGTCGAGGCTCTCGTCGAGGCCGGCGTGCCGGCCTCGCGGGTCAACTCGGTCGAGGAGGCGCTCGTCGACCCGCAGACGCTCGCCCGCGAGGACGTCGTCGCGCACGACCACCCGGCGCTCGGCCGGGTGCGGTCGATCCGCACGCCCCTCCGGATCGCCCAGGGCGGGGTGAGCCTGGAGCGCCCACCGGCCCGCGGCCCGTTCCGGGGCGAGCACACCGAGGAGGTGCTCGTCGGCATCTGCGGCTACGCACCCGAGCGCGTCGGCGAGCTGGCCCGGGCGGGCGTCTTCGGCGACGTCGCGGTGCGCGAGTGAGCGCGCCCGTGGTGCCGTGAGCGGGCGCGACCTCGTCGGCTACGGGCGGAACCCGCCCGACCCCCGCTGGCCGGGCGGCGCGCGGCTCGCGGTCAGCTTCGTGCTCAACTACGAGGAGGGCGGCGAGCAGACGCCGCTCGAGGGCGACCCGTCCTCGGAGGCGTTCCTGCACGAGGTCGTGGGCGCTCCACCCACCGTCGGGAGACGGAACCTGAACACGGAGTCGATGTTCGAGTACGGCAGCCGCGCCGGGTTCTGGCGCGTCCACGACATCTTCACCGCGCACGAGCTGCCGCTGACCGTCTACGCGGTCGGGCAGGCGCTCGAGCGGAACCCGTCGGCGGCCCGTGCGATGGTCGACGCCGGCTGGGAGGTGGCGAGCCACGGCTGGCGCTGGATCGACTACGGCGAGCTTCCCGAGGAAGAGGAGCGCGTGCACCTTCGCTGGGCCGTCGAGGCGATCGAGCGTGCCTGCGGCACCCGCCCGGTCGGCTGGTACACGGGTCGCACCTCGGAGAGCACGAGACGGCTCGTCGTCGAGGAGGGAGGCTTCCTCTACGACTCCGACTCCTACGCCGACGACCTGCCGTACTGGGTCGAGGTCGCCGGGAGCGACCACCTCGTGATCCCGTACACGCTCGACGCGAACGACTTCAAGTTCCTGCTCCCGGGCGGGTTCGTGACCGCGCAGGACTTCGAGACGTACCTCGTCGACTCGTTCGACCGGCTGCGCGCGGAGGGGGGCCGGATGCTGTCGGTCGGGCTCCACTGCCGGATCGTGGGCCGGCCCGGGCGGGCTCCGGCCCTCGACCGCTTCCTCGCGCACGTCCGTCGCCACGAGGACGTCTGGGTGGCGACCCGGGCCGACATCGCACGGCACTGGCGCGAGACGCACCCTCCGCCGGGCTCGCCGTGAGCCGGGCCGCGATACGATCGGGCCCCACCTGCCAAGGAGGCTCCATGAGCACGACGACGGGAACGTGGACGCGCGAGGCGCTCGCCGCCGCGCCACAGACCTACTTCGACGCGGTCGACGCAATGGACGTCGACGCCGTCCTCGCCCACTTCGCGGACGACGCGACGCTCACCGTCCAGACGGACCACGTGACGTTCTCGGGGGCGGAGGAGATCCGGCGCATGTTCACCGACTTCTTCGCGGCCTCGGTGACGATCCGCCACGAGCTGCGGAACGTGGTCGTCGAGGAGCAGGCAGGCAAGGTCGCGACGGAGCAGGGCTACATCGGCGAGCTCCGCGACGGCACGGAGAACGACATGCACAACTGCAACTTCTTCACGTTCGACGAGCGCGGGAAGTTCAGCCGCGTGATCATCTGGATGGCGGGCTCGAACCCGCTGAAGTAGGCGCCGACCGACCACCCGCGCCGGCCACGCCCATGAGGATCGCGATCGTCGGCGCGGGTGCGATGGGCTCGGTGTACGCGGGGCTGCTCGGTGCCGCCGGCCACGAGGTGTGGGCCGTCGACCCGTGGCTCGAGCACGTGGAGGCGATCCGCGAGCGCGGGCTGCGGGTCGAGGGGGCGAGCGGCGACCGCCTGGTGCGCGTCCACGCGACGTCCGACCCGACGGACGTCGGCACCGTCGACCTCGTCGTGATCGCGACCAAGGCGATGGACGTCCGCGGCGCGGCGGAGAGCGCCGGGGCGCTGCTCGGCCGCGAGACGGTGGTGCTCCCGATCCAGAACGGCCTCGGGTCCGCAGATGCGGTGGCGGACGTGCTCGGCGTCGACCGCGTGGTACTCGGGGTAGCCGAGGGGTTCGGCGCCTCGGTCGTCGCCCCCGGTCACGCCCACCACCACGGGCGCGGGCTCGTCCGCCTCGGAGAGCGGGCGGGCCCCGTGACCCCGCGCGTCGAGCAGATCGCCGACGTGTGGCGCGGCGCCGGGCTCGCCGTGCGCACCTACGACGACGTCGACCGGCTCGTGTGGGAGAAGCTCGTCTGCAACGTCGCCTTCGGCGGCCCCTGCACGCTGCTCGGCGCGACCATCGGGCAGGTGCTGGACGACCCGAACGCCTGGTCGGTGGCCTCCGCGTGCGCGCAGGAGGCCTACGACGTCGCCGACGCCTCGGGCATGGCGCTCGCCTACGCCGACCCGGTCGCCCACGTCCGGGGGTTTGGCGAAGGGCTACGCGGCGCACGGCCGTCGATGCTGCTCGACCGGCTGGCGGGCCGGCCGTGCGAGATCGACGTGATCAACGGTGCGATCCCTCCACGCGCAGCGACGGTGGGGCTGCAGGCGCCGGCGAACGCGACGGTGGCCTCGCTCGTGAAGGCCGGCGAGCCCTAGCCGGCGTCGAGCGCCTCGCGGAAGAACGCGCTCACGATGCGCACCGCGTCGGCGGGGCACTCGAGCAGGTCGGCATGGCCGATGTCGGGGAACTCGTGGGTGCGAACGTTCGCGTTCAGCTCTGCCATGCGGCGTGCGCCGAGCCCCGATGGTGCGAGCACGGGCGGGCAGAGCACGTCGTGCGTCCCGTTCGTCATCAGGAGCGGCCGGGAGATCTCCGGCACGAGGGGGGAGAGATCCATCCGTTCCATCGCGAGGCATGCCTGGCGGACGGTGTACGGGTCGTTCCAGCCGATCACGGTGCGCACGAGCGCGAACGTGTCCCTGCCCTCGTCGCTCTCGAGGAACCGGGCGCCGACGGCCTGCGTGGTCACGTGGTCGGAGAAGTCGTCCCAGGGCATCGACTCGGCCATCCGCCGCCAGACGCGGAAGAGCGTCTGGCGATAGACGTCCGGCTTGGCGAACGCGACGTCTGCGCAGGCGGCGATCACGCGCTCCGGGTGCGTCGCGGCGATCGCGATCGCGATCATCCCGCCCATCGAGGTGCCGTGCACGAGCACGCGGTCGATCCCCAGCGCGTCGAGCAGGTGCGCGGCGTCGTCGGCCCAGAGCTGGATCGTGTACTCGTCCCGCGGATGGTCCGAGGCCCCGTAGCCGCGCGCGTCGAACGAGAGCAGGCGGAACCCGCTCTCGCGAAAGCCGTCGTTCACGGAGCCGAAATTGGCTCGGCCGAACAGGCCGCCGCCGAGCTGGAGGACGATCGGCCCGTCCTCGGGCCCCGTCAGCTCGTAGTAGAGACGGATCCCGTCTTCGATCTGTGCGTAGGGCATGCCTCTCCTCGCGTCTCCTGGCTGGCAGTGCCCTGAGTCTGACGCACGGCGGCCCGTGCAGCAGGCGGTGCCGTCAGTCCCAGCTGCGGCCGACGCGGTCCCAGGCGACGTCGCTCGGGAGCCACTCGGTGTGGATCCGGGAGAGCAGCCGCTTCACGTCCGCGGAGCCGCACTTCGGGCACGGTGGGGCCGGCTTGGTCGAGAGAGACAGGAACTCCTCGAACTGCTCCTGGCAGCTCTCGCAGCGATACTCGTAGATCGGCATGGGTCACGAGTCTATCCGCGTCCCGCCCCGCGACCAGCTGCGCGCGCTCGCCCGGCTCCAGGGCGTGGAGCCGACGGACGAGGACCTGGACGCCGTCGGTGGCTTTCTCGCCGTCATCCTGCCTGCGCTCGCAGAGATCGAGGCGGAGCTCGAGCCGGGCATGCCACCGGCAGGCCTCTTCCTGCCCGGGCCGGAGGACGCGTGACCCTGGCACGTCTCGCGGAGCGGCTGCGCGCGGGCGACCTGTCGCCACGGGAGGCGGTTGCCTCGAGCCTGCAGCGGATCGAGCGGCTGGAGCCGGCGCTGAACGCGTTCGTCTCCGTGCGCGGGGAGGAGGCGCTGACCGAGGCGGCTGCATTGGAGCGCTCGACCGAGCGGGGGCCGCTCTACGGGGTGCCGGTGGCCGTCAAGGACGTGATCGACGTTGCCGGCGCGCGGACGACCGCGGCCTCCCGGATCCTCGCGGACAACGTCGCGGCCTCGGACGCGACGGTCGTCGCCCGCCTGCGACGCGCCGGCGCCGTCGTCGTCGGCAAGCTCAACACGCACGAGTTCGCGTTCGGCGCCACGACCACGAGCCCGCACTTCGGCCCGGCCCGTAACCCGTGGGACACCGATCGGATCTGCGGCGGCTCGAGCGGCGGCAGCGGAGCGGCGGCCGCGGCCGGCATGGTGGCGGGCACGCTCGGCACCGATACGGCCGGCTCGATCCGGATCCCTGCGGCCCTCTGCGGGGTCACCGGCCTGCGGCCGTCGACCGGGCGGGTATCGAACCGAGGCGTCGTCCCGGTGTCCTGGACGTTCGACACGGTCGGCCCGATCGCCCGAACCGCCGAGGACTGCGCGCTCCTGCTCGAGGCCGTCGCAGGAGGGGACCCGGACGATCCCGCGACCGTCGGCGCGCCCGCGCCCGCATACGGTGAGGCGCTCGGCGCAGGCGTTCGAGGGCTGCGGATCGGGCTCGTGTCGCACCTCCTGGACGGCGCCGAGCCTGCCGTCGCCGCCTGTGTCGAGGAGGCGGTGCAGGAGCTCGCCGCGCTCGGCGCTCGGGTCGAGCCGGTCGATGCGTCGTTCCTGCGCGAGACGGAGGTCGTCACGCAGCTCGTGATGCTGCCGGAGGCGGCGACCGCCCACCTGCCGTGGCTTCGGGCCAGGCTCGACGACTACGGGGCCGACGTCCGCGTGCGCCTCCTCGCCGGGCTCCTCCTGCCCGCCACGGCGACGATCACCGGGCAGCGGGCGCGCCGACGCCTCTACGCCCGAGCGCGGGAGCTCTTCGTCCGCCACGACGTCCTCGCCGCGCCCGCGATGCCGGTCACCGCCCCTCGGATCGGCCAGGACGACGTGGAGCTCGCCGGCGCCAGCGTGCCCTACCGACTCGCGCTGATGCCCTTCAACTCCCCCTGGGCGTGTCTCGGGCTTCCCGCGGCGAGCGTCCCCTGCGGCTTCGTGGACGGCCTCCCGGTGGGGCTCGCCCTGGCGGGCAGACGCCTCGAGGAGGAAACCGTGCTACGGGCCGCACATGCCTTCCAGCAGGTCACCGACTGGCACGAGCGGCGCCCGTCGGTTCCCGTTTGACGCCGCTTCCGCGGGGTCGTATACACCACACAGGGAGATCGACGGGAAGGGAGCGACGCACATGTCCGTGCTCATCAAGGGCGGCAGGATCATCACCGCCTCCGACGACTACGTGGGGGATATCTACGCCGAGAACGGGTCGATCTCGCTGATCGGCGAGTCGCTCGACGTGTCGGCCGACAAGACGATCGACGCGACGGGAAAGATCGTGTTCCCCGGCGCGATCGACCCGCACACGCACATCGAGATGTTCTTCGGCGGTACGACGACGTGCGACGACTTCACCTCCGGGACGACGGCTGCGGCGTTCGGCGGGACGACGACGCTGATCGACTTCTGCATCCAGGCCCCGGGGATGACGTTCGCGCAGGCGCTCGAGGCCTACCACGAGAAGCTCGACCGCTGCCCGCCGGTGATCGACGTCGGCTTCCACATCGCCGTCACCGACCTGAAGGAGGGCGGCACGCTCGAGGACCTGGCGAAGCTGCCGGACGAGGGCATCACGTCGTACAAGCTCTTCATGGCCTACAAGGGCGCCGTCATGGTGGACGACGAGACGCTCTTCAAGGTCATGCAGACCGCGAGCGAGACAGGCGGGCTCGTGATGGTGCACGCCGAGAACGGCGACGCGATCGACATCATCGTGAAGGAGGCCGTCGCGGAGGGGAAGACGGACCCGATCTGGCACGCGCGCACCCGCCCGATGGAGACGGAGGCGGAGGCCACGAACCGCGCGATCCAGCTCGCGCGCGTCGCCGGCGCGCCGCTGTACGTCGTCCACGTCTCCTGCCAGCCGTCGGTCGAGCCGATCCAGCTGGCGCGCGACAAGGGCTGGCAGGTCTGGGGCGAGACCTGCACGCAGTACCTGTTCGTGGACGAGACCGCGCTCGAGAAGCCGAACTGGGAGGGCGCGAAGTACATCTACACGCCGCCGCCGCGGCCGAAGGAGCACCAGGAGCACCTCTGGAAGGCGCTCAAGACGGATGCGCTCTCGGCACTCTCGACCGACCACTGCCCGTTCAACTGGCCCGAGCAGAAGGGCATCAACGGCCGGGAGTTCCAGGTCGTGCCGAACGGCGGTCCGGGAATCGAGAACCGGCTCCACATGCTGTGGACGCACGGCGTCGGTACGGGTCGGATCACGCCGAACCGCTTCGTGGAGCTCGTCTCCACCAACATCGCGAAGCTGTTCGGCCTCTACCCCCGCAAGGGGACGATCGCACCCGGCTCGGACGCGGACATCGTCGTCTGGAACCCGGAGAAGAAGCTCACGATCTCCGCCGAGACCCACCACACCAACGTCAACTACAACCTCTTCGAGGGCGAGAAGGTGACCGGCGCGCCCGAGGTGGTTCTCGTCCGCGGCCAGGTCATCGTCGAGAACGACGAGCTCGTCGCGCAGCCCGGAGCGGGCCAGTTCGTGAAGCGGGCACGGTTCGGCGAGGAGCTCCTGCCGGCCCAGAAGGCGAGGGCCTGACCGTCGTGTCCGACGAGGACGCACGGAGGATCTACGAGGCATCGGGGCTCGGCGCGAGCGTCACGCTCGGCCGGCGCCCCGCCGTGCTCGTGATCGATTTCTCGTGCGGGTTCACCGACCCCTGCGTGCTCGCTCGGCTCCGACCTGACGCCCCAGGTCGAGGCCACCCGTCGGGTCCTCGACGCGGCGAGGGCGAAGGGGCTGCCCGTCGTGTTCACGACGATCGGGTTCGACGCCAGCCTCAAGGACGGCGGGCTCTGGCTCCAGAAGGTGCCGACCCTCGCCGACCTGCAGCTCGGCGGCCCGTGGGTCGAGATCGACCCTCGGCTCGACCCGCGCGAGGACGAGACGGTGATCGTGAAGAAGGGCGCGTCCGGCTTCTTCGGCACCAACCTCGCCTCGGTGCTCGTCTCGCAGGCGGTCGACACCGTCGTCCTCTGCGGTGCGACCACGAGCGGCTGCATCCGGGCGACGGCGATCGACCTGCTGCAGTACGGCTGGCCGACGCTCGTGCCGCGAGAGTGCGTCGGCGACCGCGCGCAGGCGCCACACGACGCCAACCTGTTCGACATCGGGGCGAAGTACGCGGACGTGGTCTCGGTCGACGACGCGCTCTCCTACCTGGAGAGCGTGCCCTCGGCGGTGGGCTCGGCGGTGTGACGCACAGGGTCGCCCTGCTCCCCGGGGACGGGGTCGGCCCGGAGGTGATCGCGGAGGCCCGGCGCGCAGTCGACGCGCTCGGCCTCCGGCTCGACTGGACCGAGCTGTCGTGGGGCTCCGCCCTGTACAGGGAGAGTGGCGCGATGATGCCGCCGGACGCGCTCGACGTGCTGCGCGGGCACGACGCCGTGCTCCTGGGCGCGATCGGCGACCCGTCGGTCCCCGATGACGTCTCGCTCTGGGGGTCGATCCTCGCCATCCGCCAGGGCCTCGACCTGTGGGCGAATCTCCGGCCGGCGCGGCTCCTGGAGGGCATCCCCTGCCCGCTGGCGGGCCGCGGGCCGGCCGACGTCGACATGCTCTTCGTGCGCGAGAACACGGAGGGCGAGTACGCGGGCGTGGGCGGGCGCGCCCATCGCGGCCAGCCGCTCGAGGTCGGGATCGAGACGAGCGTCTTCACGCGGGCCGGCATCGAGCGGGTCGTCCGGCATTCGTTCGAGCTCGCGGCCGGCAGGCGTGGGCTGCTGACGAGCGTGACGAAGTCGAACGCATCGCGGTTCGGCTACGTGCTCTGGGACGAGGTCGTGGAGGAGGTCGCCGCCGGCTACCCCGGCACGCGCGTCGAGCGGGTGCTCGTCGATGCGCTGGCCGCCCGCATGGTGCGCGATCCGGGAAGCCTCGACGTGGTCGTCGCCTCGAACCTGTTCGCAGACATCCTCACCGACCTCGCCGCCGCGATCCAGGGTGGAATGGGAACGGCCGCCAGCGCGAACATCGCGCCCGGCACGGACGCGCCCGGGGTCTTCGAGCCGGTGCACGGCTCCGCGCCGGACATCGCCGGACGCGGTGTGGCGAACCCGGTCGGCGCGATCTGGAGCGCCGTGCTGATGCTCGAGCACCTCGCCGAGACGAGCGCCTCGGAGCGCCTGATGGCGGCGCTCGAGAAGGTCTGCCGGGAAGGCCCGCGGACGCGAGACGTCGGCGGCACCGCCGGGACGCGTGAGGTCGGCGACGCGGTCGTGGCGGCGCTCAGCGGATGACGCCCACGATCACGGCCCCTGCGACGACGAGAGCGCCCGCCAGGACGGTCCGTCGAGTGACCGCCTCGGCCTGGCCCACGAACGCCGCCGAGAGTGCGACCGCCCAGAGCGACTGGGTGGCGTTCAGGGGCGCCACGATGCCGACCCGCCCCCGGTCGAAGGCGAGGACCAGGCAGACGTAGGCGAGCCCGAGGGCGGCGCCCGCCGGCCAGAAGGCGCGCGCGGCGGGACGGAGGCGCGCCCGCAGGCGCGGGCGGTGACTCACGAGAAGGTAGGCGGCGACGACGGCGAGCGCACCGAGCAGCGAGGCGGCGGCGGCGGGCACGGCAGGTGGATGGAGGTCCTGGGTGGCCCAGCGCACGGCGTTGTCGCGGATGGCGAACAGGACGGCGCACGTGACGGCGAAGACCGCCCCCAATCGCCGGAAGGTCGCCGGCCGGCTTCGCTCGCCCGCAAGGACGGCGCCGCCGGCGACCACGAGCACCGCGGCCGCGAGGAGGAGCGGCCGGAACGGCTCGTCGAGGAGCAGCAGCGCGAGCACGACGGAGACAAGAGGCGCGGTCCCGATCAGGATGGAGGCGCGCGCCGGCCCGGCGTCGCGCACGGCAAGGATGAAGAGGATCTGCGACACGCCCGGGACGAGCGCTCCGATGACGAAGAACGGCCACAGCGCGCCCGGGTCTCCGAGCGCGGCGGCCTCGGGGAGCGCGAGAACGCATGCGACGGCGGCGGCCGTGCCCAGGACGACGACCGCGCCGACCTCCGGATCGGCTCCGCGGTAGAGCGCGAGCCTGACCGTGACGGCGAGGACGCCGAAGAGGGCGGCGGACAGCGCGCCGAGCAGCACAGCGTCCACGGAGCTCTCGCCTTCCCCGGCCGCTACCGCAGCGCAGCGATCGCCTGAAGGATGATCCCGGCGGCGAGCGCGGCATCGGCCGGGTCCGCGTCCTCCGCCGGGTGGTGGCTGATCCCGTCACGGCACGGCACGAAGACCATCGCGCTCGGCACCCGCTCGGCCACGCACATCGTGTCGTGGGCGGCGCCGGAGTGCATCCGCATGTACGGCTCGCCGGTCGCCTTCGCGGCCGTCTCGAGCGCTGCGACGATGCGCTCGTCGAGCGGCGTTGCCGCCAGCGCCTGCCGTTGCCGGAACTCGGCCTGCATGCCCCGCGCATCCGCCGCCCGCTCCGCGAACGCGGCGATGTCGCGTGCGACGCCTCTGTAGGCCTCGTCGACCGGGCCGCGGACGTCGAGGGAGAAGCGGACGCCGCTCGCGATCGCGTTGATGAGCCCCGGTTCCACCTCGATCTCGCCGACCGTGCCGACCGTCCCCTGGCCTGCCTCTTGTGCGAGCCGCTCGAGCTCGAGCACCGACTCGGCGAGCACGGTCGTCGGGTCGAGCCGCAGCTCCATCGGCGTCGCCCCGGCGTGGTCCCCGCGCCCCTGCACCGTGACGTCGCCGTGCACGTACCCGGCGATCGCGTGCACGACGCCGATCCGGTTGCCGGTGTCCTGCAGCACGCGTGCCTGCTCGATGTGGAGCTCGATCCAGCCGGTCAGGTCGTCGAGCACGTGGATCGACTCTCGCCAGCGCGCGGGCTCGCAGCCGGCTTCCTCGGCATGCTCCCAGAAGCTGCGACCGTCGTCGAGCGACCGGAACGACTCGCGGAGCTCCTCCTCCGTGACGCGCTGGAGCATGATCCGGCTGCCGAGCAGCATCTGCCCGAACCCGGAGCCCTCCTCCTCGAGGAAGGAGATCAGCTGCAGCGACAGGTCGAGCCCGAGCTCGGCGTTCAGCCTGCACACCTCGAGCGCCGTGGCGACGCCCATCGTGCCGTCGTACTTGCCGCCGTTGCGGTTCGAGTCACAGTGCGAGCCGATGCCGAAGACCGGCTCCCCGGGGGGTCGGTTGCGCGCGACGAGTGTCCCGACGGGGTCCTCGGAGAGCTCGAAGCCGAGGGAGCGGAGCTCGGCGGCGAAATGCTCGAGCGTGCGGCGGTACTCCGGCGTGTAGGCGTAGCGTTGGATCGCCTCGCTCGAGCGCGTGAACGCCGGACCGGCGAGCGTCTCGATGTCGCGCTCGATCCGCTCTGCGCTGCGTGACCGATCGACCACAGGACGACTCTAGTATGGGCCGACCGTGGACGAGGAGTGGCCGCCCCGCGAGAACCGGGTGCAAGCTGCGCTGTGGGAGGCAGAGCGCTTCCTCGAGCGCCACGAGTACCTCCCGGCAACGAGTGCGCTCGCACGGGTCTTCGGCCTCGCCGGCGAACGGGAGGAGCTGGTCCGCGGCCTCCACCACCTCGCTGCGGCGGGGTACAGGGCGCAGACCGGGGACGCCGGTGGTGCACGTCGCCAGCTCGATCACGCGCGCCGCCGCCTCGCGTCCTTCCCGGACGTGAGGGCGCTGGTGGATCTCGTCCAGCAGGACGTAGACTCGGCGGGTGGAGAGCTGGCGGCACCGTAAGACGCTGATCCTCGGCCGCTCGGACATGATCGGGCTGCTCACCCCCGCCGAGTACGTCGACGGTGTCGAGCACGCGTTCCGGATGCACGGCCTCGGCCGCGTCTACATGGAGCCGAAGGGCCACATCGTGCTCGACCGCTACCCCGGCGAGTGGGAGGTCATGCCGTCCTGGATCGAGGAGCCCGAGGCGGCGGCGTGCAAGTGGGTCTCGATCCGCGAGGACAACGGCCGCTTCGATCTGCCGGCGGTGTTCTCGATCCTCGTCTACACACACCCGGAGACGGGCTTCCCGCTCGCGATCTGCGACGGCTCACACCACACGCTGATGCGCACGGGCGCATCGGCCGCCGTCTCCGCGCGGTGGCTCGCCCGCAAGGACTCGAAGGTGCTCGCGATCCTCGGCACCGGCAGCGTCGGCCAGGGAACGCTCGCGACCTGTGACACGGTCTTCGGCTGGGACGACGTCCGCATCTGGAGCCGCTCGCAGGATTCGGTCGACGGGTTCCTCGAGCGAGAGGCGCCGAAGTACCCGCATCTGAGGTTGAACGGGACGACGGACGTGCGAACCGCGGTCGAGGGCGCCGACGTGATCGTGACGGGCACGCACGCGCGCGGCTGGATCGTGGACGAGGCCTGGGTCAAGCCCGGTGCGCATCTCGCCGCGCTCGGCGCCGACCTCGCGGGCGAGCAGGAGCTGCACCCCGGCCTCCTGCAGCGCGGGCGGGTGTTCGTGGACGACATCCGCCAGTGCCGTGAGGACGGCGAGATCAACGTGCCCCTACGCGAGGGCGCGATCACCGAGGACGACGTGGCCGGCGAGATCGGCAAGGTGATCTGTGGCGAGCTGGACGGCCGCCAGTCGGACGACCAGATCACGGTGTTCGACTCGACCGGGATCGCGCTGCAGGACTCCGCCACGGTGCCGCTCGAGTACGAGCGCGCGGTCGCCGCGGGCGTCGGTATCGAGAAGAAGATGATCTCCACGTGATCGCGATCGTCTTCGAGGCGGAGATGTCTCGCGAGCAGGCCGTCGAGCTGGCACGGCTGATGGACCAGGGCCGCCCCACGCGGCCGGCCGGCGTGCTGACGGCGTCGCTCCTGTACGAGGACGGCGTCGCAAGCCTGATCGCCTACTGGCGGGACAAGGACACGCTCGACCGCTATCTCGCGGTGACGCCCGTCCCGCGCGGCCAGGAGCTCATGCGGAAGGTCGGCGTCGAGCCGAGGGTGCGTGTGGTCGAGGTGCTCGAGCTCGGCTGACGACCGGAGTCGGCTCCCGGAGCCGCCGTCGCTCCACCGTGTCCTTCGCCCGGCAGGCGCGACCGGATCCGATTCCCTATTCGAAGATGTCGAGCGGACAGAGCGCCGAGACGAGCGGGTACGGCACGTCGACGACCTGGGAGAGGTGGAGGTCGACGCACGCCGAGCAGAGGCAGTACGCGGCGGGCCGCGACAGGCCGTGCTCGGCCTCCAGCCAGTCGATCATGGCGAGCAGCGCCGCGCGCGCGGCCTGCGTCAGGTCCATCGGATCGTGCTCGGGGATGCCGGTGGTCGCGAAGACCGCGCGGCCGGGGAGCGCGGGGGCCAGGTACGCGGGATACGCCTGCGCGACGCGCGGCGCCTTGCGCAGGCCGAAGCGGACGGTGACGGCGGCCGCGATCTCGATGCCGGTGCCGCACACCTCCCCGTCGCCCTGGGCGAAGTGCACGTCCCCGAGCGAGAAGAGCGCGCCCGGGACGTGCACGGGAAGCAGGAGCGTCGAGCCGACGGTCAGACGGCGGATGTCGAGGTTGCCCCCCGTCTCCCGCGGCGGGATGGTGCGCAGCCCGTTCGCGGCGATCGGCGGGTGGGCGCTCTCGGGCATCGGCTCGGCCACCGGCCCGCCGGCGGCACGGATCGCCTCCTCCCGTTCGCGTTGCCGCTCCATGAGCCCGTGTGAGGGCGCCACCCCCGCCACGCCCGCGTGCACCACGGCGGGAACGGCGATCCCCGGCAGCTCGGCGGAGCGGGCCACCGTGCCGTCGAGCTCCCACGGGACGAGGAACGGCTCGTCGAAGAGGTCCGCGAGGAAACCGAAGCCCGGGATCACGCAGTTGACCCCGAAGTCCGGCGTCTCGTAGGCGACGAACTGCACCTCCAGGACGTCGCCCGGCTCGGCGCCCGCGACGTGCACCGGCCCGGTCAGCGGGTGCGCGAGGCCGAGATCCGGTGCCGCGCAGTCGGCGTGCGTGCTCTCCCGGGTCAGCTGGCCGTCGAGGCCGTCGCGGGTCTCGACGGTCAGGACGTCGCCAGGCTCGACGGACGCTGCCGGGGCGAGGTCGGGATGCCAGCGGTTGTGCCAGCCGTCGGCGGGGCCGATCCTCACAGGAGCCCCCGAACGCGCTCGGCGGCCGCCGTGGCCGCGGCCACCTCGTCGGGCGTCCAGCGCCGGGGGGCGCCCAGCTGGTGCACCGAGACGATCGCCTCGAGCCTCTCGTCTGCGATGACAGGGGTGACGATCTGGGCCGCGAGGCCCCCGTAGGCGTCGAGCATTCGCCGGAACGCGGGATCGTCGTCGGCGGCACGGCAGTCGTCCTGCACGACCTGCCGCCCGCGGGTGACCTCCCGGACGACGGGCTGGGTCGGAAGGTGCACGGACCGCTCCTCACGCAGCGACCCGACGCCGGGGGCGAGCGCCTCCTCGACCACCGGAAACGGGTAGTCGCCCGGCACGTCGCGCCGCAGCGTGACGCGGTCGGCGCCGGTGGCCGCGAGCAGGTCGGTGAGGACGGCTGCGAGGTCGCTCACGGCTTCGATTATCCGCCTCGCCCGCTGGGAGGGCGACAGGCATTGGAGTAGGCTCGGCGGACCACTCCCGAAGGAGGTCTCACGGTGGCAACGACGGAGGAGAGCCTCGTCTACGAGGCTGTCATCGAGAAGGACGGGGTCAAGGTCTCGAAGAGCCCGTGGGGCCCCGACGACGAGATCGGGCGGCTCAACTGGATCACGCCGGAGACGAACGCGGCGATCCTCGGTCACCTCGACGGGCGCCACGTCTTCGACCTGAACGTCGAGTTCTTCATGGGGATGCCCTCGTGGGTCGCCGCGGGCGACCCGAACTACCAGATCTGGATGACGCACACGCCGCAGGGCTCGGTCAACGACAACCTCTCGGGCGTCGGCAGCCACGTGCACGAGAAGTACTCGTACTGCGGGGACTCGGTGCACATGTACACGCATTGCGGCACGCACATCGACACCTTCAACCACCTCGGCTTCTACGGCACCTTCTGGAACGGCTGGACCCCCGACAAGGACCTGGGGAGCCGCATCTGGAACAAGGGCGGCCCGGAGAAGTACCCGCCGATCGTGTCGCGCGGAGTGCTCCTCGACGTCGCCGGCCTGCACGGAGTCGACTGCCTGCCCGACGGCTACGCGATCACGCCCGACGACCTGCGCAAGGCCGCGGCCGAGCAGGGCGTCGAGATCCGCCCGAAGAGCGTCGTCTGCGTCCGCACCGGACGGATGACGAAGTGGCCGGACTTCGACGGCTACCTCCTCAACCCGCCGGGCATCGGCCTGCCGGCGGCCAAGTGGCTGTGCGAGGAGGCCGGCGCGATGTGCATCGCGGGCGACTCGATCGCACTGGAGGTGCTTCCCTCGGAGGAGCAGGAGGTGTTCCTCCCCGTCCACTGCTACATGTTCGCGACCGCCGGGGCGCAGATCATGGAGGTCGTCAACATGGAGGAGCTCGCTGCCGAGAAGCAGTACGAGTTCGCCTTCCTGGGCTTCCCGCTCAAGCTCCGCGGCGCGACCGGCGCACCGATGCCCGCCTACGCCGTGCCGCTCCGCGACTGAGCCGCGCGCACCGGAGGCCAATCCGGCCGGCGACGTCCTGGGCTCGGCCCCGGGCGTCGCCGGCCGGGTCAGCGCCGTCGCCATCGGGTAAGAGCGCACGCTCGGTGCGGCGTCGCGTGCGTGGCGCCGCGGTCTTCGCCTTCGCCCACTGGTACGAGGAGCCGACGCTCGAGCGGCGGTTCGGCGAGCAGTACGAGAGGTACCGCCGCGCCGTTCCGGGTGGTGGCCCTGGTGGACGCCGTGGGACGGCGCCTCCTGAGTCGGGAAGTCTGCGAGACTCGGCCGACCACTCGGAGGAGGGCGCGATGGGCGCTTTCGGCGGCTACCAGAACGAGATCTACGTCGGCGGGCTCGACGACGTCACCCCGGAGTTGCCGACCGACCTCACGCGTCTCGAGGTCCTCGCGGAGGAGCGGATGCCCGCATCGGCCTTCGCGTACGTCGCCGGCTCGGCCGGGTCGGAGTCGACCGCCCGGGCCAACCGGGCGGCGTTCGAGCGCTGGAGGATCGTGCCGCGCATGCTCCGGGACGTCTCGACGACCGATCTCGCCGTGACGGTGCTCGGAACGCCGATGCCGGCCCCCGTTGCGCTCGCGCCGGTCGGCGTCCTCTCGATCGTGCATCCCGAGGGCGAGTCGGCGGTCGCCCGGGCCGCGGCGGCACTCGGCGTACCGATGGTCGTCAGCACCGCGGCGTCGACGAGCCTGGAGGACGTCGCGGCGGCGGGAGGCGACGGGCCTCGGTGGTACCAGCTGTATTGGCCGAAGGACCGCGAGCTCGCCGTCAGCTTCCTCGACCGCGCGGCGGCGGCCGGGTATCGGGCGCTCGTCCTCACGCTCGACACGTACACGATGGGCTGGCGACCACGCGACCTGGACAACGCGTTCCTGCCGTTCCTTCGCGCGATCGGCAACCGGAACTACTTCGCCGATCCGGTCTTCCAGGATCGCGTGGGCGGCCCGATCGGCGACGAGAATCGCGCTGCCGCCATTGCACACTGGGCGGCGACCTTCGGCAACCCCACCCTCACGTGGGACGACCTCGCATTCCTGCGCGAGCACTGGGACGGCCCGATCGCGCTCAAGGGGATCCAGCACGCGGACGACGCCCGCCGCGCTGTGGATGCCGGGATGGACGGCATCGTCGTCTCCAACCACGGCGGCCGCCAGGTGGACGGCGCAGTCGCGTCGCTCGACGCTCTCCCGGCGATCGTCGAGGCGGTCGGCGAGCACGTGGAGGTGCTCTTCGACAGTGGCGTCCGCACGGGCGCGGACATCGTCAAGCCGCTCGCGCTCGGGGCCCGGGCGGTGCTCCTCGGCCGACCCTATGCGTACGGGTTGGGGCTCGCGGGCGAGGCCGGGGTGCGCCATGTGGTGCGCTGCGTCCTCGCGGAGCTGGAGTTGACGATCGCCCTGTCGGGTGCGACGCGGCCGGACGAGCTGACGCCGGAGCTCCTCGTGCGGGCCTGACGTCGCGCGGGCTACCCCGCGGGCTTCTCGACGTGCCCGCCGAACTGCTTCCGCATCGCCGAGAGCACACGGTTGGCGAAGTCCGCCTCGCCGCGCGACGAGAACCGCTCGAAGAGCGCGGTCGTGAGGACCGGCGCCGGCGTGCCGGTCTCGATCGCCGCGATCGACGTCCAGCGCCCCTCTCCCGAGTCGGAGACCCGGCCCCCGAAACCGTCGAGCGACGGCGACGCGTGGAGCGCGGCTGCGGTCAGGTCGAGCAGCCACGAGGCGACCACGCTTCCGCGACGCCACACCTCGGTGATCGCGGCGACGTCGAGGTCGTAGGAGTAGTGCTCGGGACGCTCGAGCGGCGCGGTCTCGGCGTCGGCCTCGCGGCCGGCCCTACCGGCTCCCGCATGGTGCAGGACGTTCAGGCCCTCGGCGTACGCGGCCATCAGGCCGTACTCGATGCCGTTGTGCACCATCTTCACGAAGTGACCCGCACCGGCCGGTCCACAGTGGAGCCAGCCGAGCTCCTCCGGCGCCGGCTCCCCGGTGCGTCCGGGCGTCCGCTCCGCCGTGCCGAGCCCCGGAGCGAGCGATGCGAAGAGCGGCGCGAGCCGCGCCACGACGTCGTCCTCTCCGCCGACCATCAGGCAGAAGCCGCGCTCGAGGCCGAAGACGCCGCCGCTCGTGCCGACGTCCACGTAGTGGATCCCCCGCTCCGCGAGCTCCTGCGCTCTGCGGATGTCGTCGTGGTAGCGCGTGTTGCCTCCGTCGATCACGGTGTCGCCGGGCTCGAGCAGCGAGCCGAGCTCGGCAATCGCCCGCTCGGTGATCTCCCCCGCGGGGACCATCACCCAGACGACGCGCGGCGCCTCGAGCTTGGTGACGAGCTCGGCGGCGGAGGCCGCCCCGGTCATCCCCTCCCCGGAGAGGGCACGCACGGCGTCGGCGCTGACGTCGGTTCCGGCGCAGCGGTGGCCGTCCAGCATCGCCCGGCGGACGAGGTTCGCCCCCATGCGCCCGAGACCCACCATGCCGAGCTCCAGCGGCGTGCTCGTGGCCATCGCTCCCTCCCGCGTCGAGCCTCTAGAGTCATTCGAGTCTACGGCCCGTGGGCACCGGGCCGTCGCGGAACGACATGACCGACACGCTCACCACCGGACACGCCTGGCAGGCGCTCGTGCGCCACCACGAGCAGGTGCGCGACCGTCATCTCCGCGAGCTGTTCGCCGGGGACCCGGCCCGCGTCGAGCGTTTGCGGCTGGAGGCCGCCGGGATCCACGCGGACCTCTCGAAGCACCGGGTGACGGCCGAGACGATCTCGCTGCTCCTCGACCTCGCGCGGGAGCGCGGCGTGGCGGAGCGACGCGACGCGATGTTCCGCGGCGACCACGTGAACCGGACGGAGGACCGGCCCGCTCTCCACGTGGCGCTGCGGATGCCGCGCGGGCGGTCGCTCGTGGTCGACGGGCGCGATGTCGTTGGCGATGTCCACGACGTCCTCGACCACATGGCGTCCCTCGCCGAGCGGATTCGCTCGGGGAGCTGGCGTGGTCACACGGGCCGGCAGGTCCGCGCGGTGGTGAACATCGGGATCGGCGGCTCCGACCTCGGCCCCGCCATGGCCTACGAGGCGCTTCGCGCGCATTCCGACCGGGGCCTGACCGTGCGTTTCGTCTCGAACGTCGACGCGACCGACCTCGTCGAGGACCTTCGCGACCTCGATCCGGCCGAGACGCTCGTGATCGTCTCGTCCAAGACGTTCACGACCGTCGAGACGATGACGAACGCGCGCAGCGCGCGGCAGTGGCTCCTCGACGGGCTCGGCGGCGACGAGGCGGCGATCGCGAAGCACGTCGTCGCCGTCTCCACCAACCTCGAGGCGGTGGCGGAGTTCGGCATCGACCCGGAGAACGCCTTCGGATTCTGGGACTGGGTCGGCGGTCGCTACTCGATGGACTCGGCCATCGGGCTCTCGACGATGATCGCGATCGGCCCCGAGGCCTTCCACGACCTCCTGGCCGGGTTCCACGCGGTCGACCGCCACTTCGAGGAGACGCCGCTCGAGCGCAATCTCCCGGTGCTGATGGGCCTTCTCGGTGTCTGGTACCGCGACTTCTTCGGCACCCAGACGCACGCCGTCCTGCCCTACGAGCAGTACCTCGCGCGCTTCCCTGCCTACCTGCAGCAGCTCGTGATGGAGTCGAACGGCAAGCGCGTGACGCTCGCGGGAGAGCCCGTTCCCGTCGAGACCGCGCCGATCGTGTGGGGCGAGCCGGGGACGAACGGCCAGCACAGCTTCCACCAGCTCCTCCATCAGGGCACGCCCCTCGTCCCGGTGGACATCGTGGCCTTCGCCTCTGCGTCGACCCCGCTGGGTGACCATCACGACCTCCTGCTCGCCAACGCGCTCGCCCAGGCGCAGGCCCTCGCTTTCGGGCGCACGGCCGACGAGCTGCGCGATGCGGGCATCCCCGAGGCGCTCGTCCCGCACAAGGTGATGCCCGGAAACCGCCCGTCCACGTTCCTCCTCCTCGAGCGGCTGACGCCGTTCGCGCTCGGATCGCTCGTCGCCCTCTACGAGCACGTCGTGTTCACCCAGGGGGCCGTGTGGGGAATCGACTCCTTCGATCAGTGGGGCGTGGAGCTCGGCAAGGAGCTGGCGGTCGAGCTCGCGCCGGCGGTCGCCGGCCGGCCGGTCGACGCGGCGCTCGATCCGTCGACCGCCGGTCTCGTCTCGCTCATCGGGCGTCTCCGCGGCGGAGCCTGACGTGCTCGAGGTGACCGAGCCCGTCGGCGCGTTCGAGCGCATCGAGGCATGGCTCCGCGAGCAGGGCTTCTTCACACCCGCGGGGGAGGCGCTCGTCGCGGACCTCTACCTCGGCTACGGCCTCTCCGAGACCATCCGGCGCACCGCGTCGCCGGCCCCCGCCGAGCCGTGCCCGCTGCCACTGGCCGCGTGCGCCGTCCGGCCCGTCGTCCATGATGTCAGAAATGGCAACGACCCGGGTGATACGGAGATCGGCGAGTGGCGTCGGACGTGGGACGAGGATCGGCACGCCGCGGCCGTCGATGCCGTGCGCATGGCGATCGCCAGGGGCGACGTCTACCAGGTCAACCTGGTCCAGCACCTCTCGGCGCCGTTCGCCGGGTCCCCGGGCGCGCTCGCCTCCCGGCTCGGCCCTCTGACACAACCGAACGACGCGCCGCTGGGTGACAGCGCGTGGCGCCTGCTCGAGGGGGAGGGCTGGGCGATCGTCTCCGCCTCGCCCGAGCTCTTCCTGGCACGCCGCGGGAGGCGGGTCTGGACGCGGCCGATCAAGGGAACGCGTCCGCGCGGCGGACGCGCCGAGCTGCTCGCCTCGGCGAAGGACGCCGCGGAGCACGTGATGATCGTCGACCTGGAGCGCAACGACCTCTCGCGGGTCTGTGTCCCGGGCACCGTGCGCTGGCCCGAGCTGATGGCTCCCGAGCGCCTCGCGGGGGTCGAGCACCTGGTCTCCACGGTCGAGGGAGAGCTTCGGCCCGAGGTCGGCCTCGCGGAGCTCCTCGGAGCGCTCTTCCCGGGCGGGTCGATCACCGGCGCGCCGAAGATCGCGGCGGTCGACCTCATCGCGGCGCTGGAGCCCGTGGGGCGTGGCGCCTCGATGGGCGCGCTCGGCAGGGTGCACGGGAACGGCGACGTCGAGCTGGCGCTGACGATCCGGACGTTCGCGATCGCCGAGGACCGGCTTCACCTCTGGGTCGGCGGCGGCATCGTCTGGGACTCCGATCCCCGGGCGGAGGTCCAGGAGTCGCTCGTCAAGGCCGTGCCGCTGCTGGAAGCGATCGGAGCCCCGCTCGACGTCTCGCCATCCGCCGGGGCTCGGCGACGCGGGCGCCTCGCGGGTGGTCGCCGGTGAGCCGGCGCCCCCTCGCGGCCGCCGTCTCGGGGCTCGGTGTGGTGGACCCGGCGCAGGCCGTGGTCGCGGCGGCGGACGAGGGGTTCTCGCGCGGCCGGGCGGCATTCGAGACGCTGCGCGTGTACGGCGGCCGTCCCTTCCGGCTGCGGGAGCACCTGGAGCGCCTCGCGGCGTCCGCGGAGCGCCTGGGCCTCCCGGTGCCCGACCTCGACGCTGTGCGCGGGCTCGCCGAAGCCGCCCTCGAGGCCTCGGGCGCGCTCGACGCCGGCCTGCGCGTCTACTGGACGCCGGGCGCTCCGGGGGACGAGCCGACGGCGATCGTGCTCGTGTCCGCGATCCCCGACTGGATCGAGCCCGCGCGGGCGCGCGGCCAGCGCCTCGTCTCACTCCTGTTCCCACGGCGCTCGGCGCCGTGGCTGCTGCCGGGCACGAAGTCGGTGAGCTATGCGACCCACTCCGCCGCGGAGACCGAGGCGAAGCGGCGTGGAGCCGACGACGCGGTGCTCGTCGATCTCGACGGCACGGTGCTCGAGGGGCCCGTGACGAACGTCTGGTGGCGAGAAGGCACCGTGCTGGTGACGCCGGGGCTCGAGCTCGGGATCCTCGCCGGCGAGACACGGGCGACGCTGCTCGCGCTGGCCGGCGAGCTCGGGTATCGGACGGAGACCGGTTCCTACCCGCTCGAGCGGCTGCTCGCGGCGGACGAGGCCTTCACCTCGTCGTCGGTCCGCGAGGTGATGCCGATCGTCTCCGTCGACGGGCGGGAGTACGCGAGCCGGGAGGCGGCCGACGCGCTGCAGGCCGCGCTCCGCCGTCTCGCGGCCGGCTGACTCCGCCGACACCGCGCGAGGCCGGGCAGGTCGGTCCTCGCGCACGGGGCATCGAGCACCGGGCCGGCACGGCAGGTGACGATGCGGGGGCCGCTACCCTCCCGGCATGGAGAAGCTCCGCCTCGGTGGCATGGCCCTCCAGAACGGTGTCCTCGTCCACGGCCCGCGAACCTGGGGCGCCGCCGTCCGCCTCCCCGACGGTTCGGTCAAGGTCGCGTCCGGCCCCAAGCCGAGGATCGCCAGCGGGGTGTCGGTGCCGTTCGTGCGCGGCCCGCTGCGGCTGGCCGAGGCGTTCGCAGTGCTCCCCGCGATGAAGCGGGGCCTTCCCGAGGCACGGCTGCCGTTCGAGCGCCCCGCGGTGGCGGTCGCGCTCGTCGCGGCGTCGACGGGCGCCTCGCTCCTCCGCCGCTCGTCGCTGCCGATCGTCCCGCGCGAGGCCGCGGTGGTGATCGCGTCGCTCGTGCCTGCGCTGGTCGCGCTGCGCGGCGAGCAGCTGACCTCGTACCACGGTGCCGAGCACGTCTCGATCGGCACCTACGAGACGGGGGAGCGCGCTACGAAAGAGCACGAGCGCTGCGGCTCCCACCTGGTCGGGCCGCTGAGCCTGGCCACCGCGCTCGCGAGCGTCGCGGCGGAGCTCGCTCCGGCCCGCCACCGCACTGCGGCCCGGATCGTCGGTGCGGTGGGCGCCGTCGGTGCTGCCGTGGAGGTCTTCGGCTGGATGAGCCGAAATCCCGACAAGCGGCTCTCCCGGGCGCTGGCCCGCCCCGGCACGGAGCTCCAGCGGCACCTCTCGACGAGCGAGCCGAGCGCCGCCCAGCTGGAGGTCGCGGAGGCTGCGCTGCAGGCCGTCCTCGCGGCGGAGCGAGCCGCGGCGTGACCGTCGCCCCGACGCGGCAGCGCAAGGGGCGCCTCGACCCGACGATCTTCGACCTGCCCGTCGAGAAGATGCGCGACGGCTACTACACGGACGCGTACTTCAACCACACGCGGTCGGCGCTCCTCCACGACGGCCGGCGTCCCCGCGTCCTGATGCAGGTGTTCCAGAAGCATCACGCGATGCTCGGGGGGACGGACGAGGCGATCGCGATCCTGGAGCTGTGCTCGCACGACTGGGCGGCTCTCACGGTCCACGCGCTACGCGACGGCGACCGGGCCGAGCCGTGGGAGACCGTGATGACGATCGAGGGGGACTACACGTCGTTCGCGCACCTCGAGACGGTCGTGCTCGGGACGCTCGCGCGGCGGACACTGATCGCGACGAACACCGCACGGGTTCTCGAGGCGGCGAACGGGAAGCAGATCATCTTCATGCCGGCCCGCCACGACCACCATCGCGTGCAGACCGGCGACGGCTACGCGGCACACGTCGCGGGAGCGGTGCTCGGCGCGGAGATCGGCGTCACGTCCGACGCCCAGGCGTCGTGGTGGGGTGGCCGGGGTGTGGGGACGGTCCCGCACTCGCTCATCGCCGCGTACGGCGGGAACACGGTGCTCGCCGCGACGAAGTTCGCCGAGTGGGCGCCGGAGGACTTCCACATCACGGTGCTCGTCGACTTCGACAACGACTCCGTCCGGACAGCGCTCGACGTCGCGCGCGCGCTCGGCCCGCGGCTCTGGGGCGTCCGCCTCGACACCTCGGGACAGCTGGTCGACCGGGCGCTCTGGGACGAGATGGGGGATTTCGACCCGCGCGGCGTGAACGAGCGTCTCGTCCGGAAGGTGCGCGCCGCCCTCGACCAGGACGGCTTCGAGCAGGTGCGGATCGTCGCCTCGGGTGGCTTCACCGTCGAGAAGATCGAGGCGTTCGAGCGGCGCGGCGTCCCGGTCGACGCGTACGGGGTCGGCTCCTCGCTGATCCGCGGGGAGAACGACTTCACGGCGGACATCGTCATGGCCGACGGACGGCCGACTGCGAAGATCGGACGGAGGTACAGGCCGAACGAGCGCCTGGAGCTCGTGCGATGACGGACGGCGTCGAGCTGGTCTTCGAGACGCACTCGCTGACCGTCGACAACGAACGAGGGATCGCGACCGGGTGGCTCGGCGGGGCGCTGTCGGACCGGGGGCGGAGCCTTGCCGCCGAGCTGGGCGCGAGGCGACGGGACGACACGATCGATGTCGTGCTCTGCTCCGACCTCGCGCGGGCGGTCGAGACCGCGCACATCGCGTTCGGCGAGTCGGATGTCCCGATCGTCCTCGACTGGCGTCTTCGCGAGATCGACTACGGCGAGCTGAACGGCGCTCCGGTCGGCACGATCGACCGCGAGAGACGCAGACGGGTCGACACGGCGTTTCCCGGCGGCGAGAGCTACCGAGAGGCAGTCGCACGCGTCGGCGAGGTCCTCGACGACGTGCGCACCGGACGCCGGGGCCGGCGGATCCTCGTGATCGGCCACACGGCCACCCGGTGGGGGCTCGACCACCTGCTTCACGGGAGGCCGCTCGAGGAGCTCGTCAGCGAGCCGTTCGGCTGGCGCGAGGGATGGGAGTACGCCGTGTGGCAGCGGAGCCCCGAGACGACGGCGGTATGACCGTGGACGACATGCATGTCCCGGCGGGCGCGGGTGGTGCACCCGGTGCGACCCGAAGGGTCGCGCGATGAGCGGCCCGCTCCTGTGGGACGTCGACACGCAGGTCGACTTCGTGCATGCGCAGGGCAAGCTCCCCGTCCCGGATGCAGAGGCGGCAGCGCCGGCGATGGCGCGGCTCGTCCGCTGGGCGGAGGAGCGTGGGATCGTCCACCTCGCAACGGCGGACGACCACGAGCTCACCGACCCCGAGATCTCCGACGCCCCCGACTACGCGACGACGTTCCCGCCGCACTGCCTGCGCGGCACTCCCGGCGCCGCGAAGATCCCGGAGACGGCTCAGCGGGACCCGCTTCCGATCTCTCTCACGCCCTATCCACCGGGGCTCGTGCCGGAGCTCGTCCACGGGCATCGCGAGCTCCTCGTGCTGAAGAAGACGTACAGCGCGTTCTCGAACCCCAACCTCGAGCCGCTCCTCGCGGTGCTCGACCCGGTGGAGGTGATCCTCTTCGGCGTCGCCACGGACGTCTGCAACCATGCCGCTGTGATGGGCCTCCTCGCCCGGGGTCGCCGGGTGGCGTTCGTGGAGGACGCCTCGCGGGGCCTCTCCGAGGAGCGTGTCGCAGCGTCCCTCGCGCAGTGGCACGAGGGCGGGGTGCGGTTCACGACCAGCGACGAGGTGGTTGCGTCCACGGCATGAGGGTGCCGCCGCTCGTCGCCCGTGCGCAGACGACGGCCCGGGAGCTCGGCTTCGGGTCGAGCTGCCGCGACGAGGACGGGATGCTCCTCCACGTGCTCGCTGCTCGTCGCGGTGTCGAGCGGGTCGCGGAGATCGGCACGGGAGCCGGGGTCGGCACGGCATGGCTCGCCTCGGCGCTGTCTCCGGGTGCTGCGCTCTACACGGCCGATCCGGTCGCGGAGCGCGCGGCGGCCGCGCGCGTCCTGTTCGCCGACGACCCCGACGTGCACGTCCTCGAGGGCGAGTGGCTCGTCGTGCTCCCGCCGCACGCGCCGTTCGACCTGATCTTCGTCGACGGCGGCGGGGCCAAGGACGACCCGGACCGGGTGCTCGGCCTGGCCGCGCCCGGCGCGACGCTGGTGATGGACGACTTCTCCGCGGGCTGGGCCCGTCCGGACCCACGCCGCGAGCGCTGGTTCGGTCATCCGCGCCTCTTGGTCGTCGAGGTCGGGACGGGCGGGTCGGCGACCGCGATCGTCGCCGCGGTTCGTCGCTGACGGTCGTTCCTCCACGAACCAGGGCCGGCAGGCGCGCGGGACGCGGAGGCGGTGTGGAAAAGTGCGCGCACCCCGTCAGCGACCTCCCCGATGCCCGCTCCGCGCGCCGCTGCGAGCCTTCGAGCGGAAGGAGGTTCCTGTCATGACGCTCACACGCAAGGATGCGGCGGCGACCCTGCTGACCGCGCTCGCGGTGCTCGTCTTCGTCGCCGCGCACGAGTCGTGGAACGTCTGGCTGATCGGGTCGAGCAATCGCTGGGCCGCCGTGGCGATCACGCTGATCGGAGCGGTGACCTGCGGTTTCGGGTCCGCGGCCGACGAGATGAGCCAGGAAGGCGGGATGGGCCCTGCCACGAAGTTCCTCGCGGGCGTCGGGGTCGTTGCGGGCGTGCTGGCGATCTGGGCGATCGTGAGCGGCTCGCTCACGGCGCTCTCGCTGCTCGTCGGCGCGATCGTCGTCCTCTGGGCCGGATCGACGCTCCGTCACGCCTGGCATCCCACGCACCGACCGATCGCGACGTAGGCACCGCACGCGACGCTGGACCTGAGCGCCGGGGAGGACCGGCGCTCAGGTGAGGCACGCCCTGGCCGTCAGCCCTCCCCGCCGACGTGGCGCGCGAGCGCGGCGAGCCGCTCGTCCCACTGCGCTCCGACACGGGTGATCCACGCCGTCGCGTCCCGCAGCGGAGCGGGATCCGCCCGGTAGACGGTGTTCCTGCCCTCGCGGGTGCCGTGGACGAGCCCCGCGTGCTCGAGCGTCGCCAGGTGCTTCGCCACTGCCTGCCGCGTCATCGGGAGCTCGCTCGCGAGCTCCGTGGGAGTGGCCGCGCCGAGGTGCGCGAGGCGCTCGACGAGGTAGCGGCGGCTCGGGTCGGCGAGGGCGCCGAAGACGGCCCCTACGCCGTCGCCCATGCGGCGCTCGCCCGCAGCTCGAGGGCCACGCCCCACTCGGGCGCGGTCTCCCGGACGTGCACGCGGGTGCCGGCGGGATGCTCTCCGAGCTCCAGCTCCACCAGTCCGTCGTCCTCCCACCGCAGGACGAGGCGCTCGGGCTCCTCGACCGTCTCGACGACGGCATGGCGCACCTCGCCGTCGTCCCAGCGGAACACCGCTCGACCGCCGGGGACGGGCTCGAGCTCGACGTCGTTCGCGAACCACTCCTCGAGCCGGTCGGGGTCGGTCAGCGCGTCCCAGGCCTCCTCGACGGGGACGGGCAGCACGATGTCTCGCTCGATCTGCACGCGCAACCTCCTAGTTGCGTTACCTGAGCAACCACATGGTTGCACGATACGCGACGAGGAGGGCGCCATGCCGCTGATCCCGACGGTGCTCGAGCGGACAACCGCACGGAGCGGGCGTTCGACCTGTACTCCCGGCTCCTGCGCGACCGCATCGTCTTCCTCGGGCGACCGGTCGACGACGAGATCGCGAACCTGATCGTCGGACAGCTCCTCTACCTCGAGGCGGAGGACCCGGACAAGGACATCGCGCTGTACGTCAACTCGCCGGGGGGCGAGGTCTACGCCGGCCTGGCGATCTACGACGCGATGCAGCACGTCCGCCCCGACGTCTCGACGATCTGCTTCGGGATGGGGATGTCCGCCGCCGCGATGATCGTCTCCGCGGGGGCCCCCGGGAAGCGTTTTGCGCTCCCCAACGCGAAGCTGATGATCCATCAGGGCTCGGCCGGCTTCCGGGGGGCGCCGAGCGACATCTCGATCGCCGCGCGCGAGGTCGAGGCGACGACCCGCCAGATGGCAGAGATCATGGCGCGGCACTGCGGCCGCACGGTGGAGCGGGTGATGGAGGACATCGACCGCGACCGGTTCATGACGCCCGCCGAGGCGGTGGAGTACGGGCTCGTGGACGACATCCTCGTCTCGCCCCGGAATCGTCCGAGTACGATCGCGGCGTGAGCTTCCGGGGGGTCCACCATCTCGGCTTCGCAGTCCCCGACCTCGACGAGGCCGTCTCGACGTACGAACGGCTGTTCGCCGCCACCCTCGAGCACCGCGACCGGCTCCCGAGCCAGGGGGTCGAGGCGGCCTCGGTGCTCGTCGGCGACGGTCGTATCGAGCTCCTGGCCCCGACCGGGGAGGACACGCCCGTCGGGCGGTTCCTGGCGAGGCGCGGCCCCGGCATGCACCACGTCGCCTACGCGGTCGACGACGTCGGGGCGGCGCTCTCGGAGCTCGAGGAGCGGGGCGCGCAGCTGATCGACGCGACTCCCCGACCCGGCCTCTTCGGCCTCCAGGTCGCATTCGTCCATCCCGACGCCGTCCACGGCGTCCTGACCGAGGTGGTGTCCCGTGGCTGACGATTCCATTCGCATCGAGCTGGCGTTCGAGGGCGGGCAGATCATCGCCGCGATGGTGTCACCCGCGACCGCGGACTCCGTCGAGCGGGCCGTGACGGCCGGGGCCGGCGGGACCGTCGAGCTCGACACGGACGACGGGCGCATCACGGTCGTCGTGCCCCGCGTCGTCTACTTCAAGCGCTTCACGAAGGGCGCGCAGCCGGGCTTCCTCGCGTCGAGCAGGTAACCGACGAGGCGTGGCGGTCGCTGCCTCCCGGAGGAGGACGCGACGCCGGCCGGCTGTTGGGCATCCCGCCCTGGCTCGGTCGCGTCAGTCGTCGTCGGCGAGCCCCACTGCGATGAGCGCCTCGACGACGTCACCGATCGGTCGGGTCGCGTCGATCTCGTGCGTGCAGGTTGCCCTCAGCCTCGGCTCCACCGAGTCGAGATGGTCGATGACGAGCTGTCGCTCGCCTGGCGTCTTGCCGTAGTCGTTCGTCGTCCGCTTCTCGATGCGGTCGAGGATCACCTCCGCCGGGGCGCTCAGGAGCACGACCGCGTCGAACCGGTCGTAGAAGCTCCCCTGGTTCGACACACAGCCCGAGACGAACAGCGTCCGCGGCGCGTCGATCGCCAGGAGCTCCGACATCCGATCCTCCCGCCAGACCCGTTCCCCGTCGCGCCACACGTTCCAGCCGGGCTCGTCCGTGTCGACGACGCGGAACCCGCGTCGGGCGAGCTCCGCGAGCGCCGTCGACTTGCCCGTGCCCGACATGCCGGTCACCAGGACCCTCCGCACGCGGAGACGGTAGCCAGTGCGGCGCGTTCCTCCGCGACCTCCTGGGTCGCGCGATCGCGGGCGAGCCTCGTCCCTACACTGCCTCGATGGCGCTCGAGGTCGGGATCGTCGGGCTTCCGAACAGCGGCAAGACGACGCTGTTCAACGCGTTGACCCATGCGGGCGCGGAGATCACCGCGTACGCGTCGGTGACCGACAAGCCGAACGTCGGCATGGCGACCATCGCCGACGACCGCCTCGACCGGCTCGCGGCTCTCGTCCAGGCGAAGAAGGTCACTCCGGCCGCGATCCGCGTGGTCGACGTCCCCGGAACCGGGCCGCAGCTCCTCGGGAACCTCCGCCAGGTCGACGCGATCCTCGCCGTGCTCGACGGCTTCTCGGAGGGCGCGACCCCCGACGACGACCTCGAGACCCTGCGGCTCGAGCTGCTCGTCGCCGACCGCGACCATGTCGAGCGGCGGCACGAGCGCGTGGCAAAGGAGGCCAAGTCGGGCGAGGCGGCCAAGCGCGCGGAGCTGGAGACGCTGACGGAGGTGCTCGCCCACCTCGACGCCGGCAGGACGCTCGCGGACTGGCAGGGCGACCTCCCCCCGGAGCTCGACCCGCTGACGACGAAGCCGCTGCTCGCCGTCGTCAACGGGCCCGGTGGCATCGACTGCAAGCTCGAGGCCGAGCTCGCCGAGCTGCCCGACGAGGAGGCGTCCGAGTTCCGCGACGGGCCGTCTGCGCTCGACGAGGTGGTGCGCCGGCTCAAGGACGTGCTCGGCCTCATCACCTTCTTCACGGCCGGGGAGAAGGAGACGCGCGCCTGGACGCTGCGCAACGGCCAGACGGCGCTGGACGCGGCGGCCACGATCCATACCGACATCGCCCGCGGGTTCATCCGCTGCGAGGTGATCGCGGCCGAGGATCTGATCGATGCCGGCTCGCACGCGGAGGCGGCACGCCGCGGGACGCAGCGGCTCGAGGGCAAGACCTACGTCGTCGCCGACGGCGACGTGCTCAACATCCGCTTCAACGTCTGAGCCGCTTCCACTCGCCGCGAGGTCAGGCGGGAGCCCGGTCGCCCACCGGGCGCGTCGCAGCGACGGCGTCGAGCTGGTTCGCGTGGTACAGCACGGCGGCCTCGGCGGTCCTCGCAGCGCTCCGGTCGTGGTGCGACGCGATGGCGTGGAGCAGCTCTGCGCGCACGGCCGTGTCGAGACCGGTCGCGCGGCCGTCGACGAGGCGCACGCCCAGGTGGACGTGGCCGAGCAACGCGCCCTCCGGCGTCGGACGGAACGCCGGCCCTCGTCCGAGCTCACGGACGCGGCCGACGTCGTGGAGGAGTGCCGCCGCGAGGAGGAGGTCGGCGCGCAGCCGCGGATGGAGCTGCGCGGTCTCGCGGGCGAGCGTGGCGACGCCCACCGTGTGCTCGAGCAGCCCACCCGCGTATCCGTGGTGCCCCTCCGCGCCGGCGGCGGGAAGGAGCCGCATGCCGTCCCGTACCTCGGGGTCGGCCAGGATCCCTCCGACGAGCGCGGCGAGGCCGGGGTGGGCGATCTCGGCCGCGAGGAACTCCAGGAACCCCTCCAGCTCGTCGGCATCCCGGCGCAGCGCGGGCGCCAGCTCGGCGGGATCGGCCTCGGAGGGCTCGACGGCGCGCACCTGGAGCTGGAGCCGTCCGTCGAAGCGCTCGACGCGGGCGAGCACGCGCACCGCGTCGCCCTCGTCGAAGCGCCGGTCGAGGAGGTCGACGTCGTCCCAGATGCGCCCCTCGATCCTGCCGCTCGGGTCGACGAGCTCGAGCAGGATGTACGGCTTCCCCTTCCGCGTCGTGAGACGTCGCTTGCGGGCGACCGCGTAGACGCCGTCCACCGTCCGGTCCTCGACGAGCTCGGCGATCGTCGCCACGGGGTGAGTGTAGGCTCGCGCGGTGGCCGACGTCCTCCCGTTCCGCGCCGTCCGGTACGCGCGGCCGAGCGCGGCGGTCACGGCGCCTCCGTACGACGTGATCGACGACCGCGCGCGGGAGGTGCTGCTCGCACGCGATCCGCACAACGTTGTGCACCTGACCCTCGAGCCTGACGCCGAGGCGGCAGGCAGCCGCTACCGGGACTGGCTCGCGGAGGGGGTGCTCGTCCGCGACGGAACCCCGGCGGTGTGGTGGCTCGAGCAGGACTTCGTCGGCCCCGACGGCGTCGTGCGCACCCGCTCCGGCGTCGTCGCCTCGCTCCGCGCCGAGCCGTACGCGACCGGTGCCGTGCTCCCCCACGAGCGCACGCACGCCGGGCCGATCGAGGGGCGCCTGCGCCTGCTGCGCGCGACGCGCGCGCAGCTCGAGCCGATCTTCCTCCTCTACGACGGCGACCCCCCGTTCACGCGTCCGGAGGGCGGCAGCGATCTCGAGGTCGAGGGGACGCGTCTCTGGCGCCTCGACGGAGACCAGGGCGTCCCGGAGCTCTACTCCGACGTCGAGCTCCTCATCGCGGACGGTCACCACCGGTACGAGACGGCGGTGGCCTTCGCGGCCGAGGACGGTGCCGACCGGCTGATGGTCGTCCTCGTCTCGACCTCCGACGCCGGCCTCGAGATCTTCCCGACACACCGGGTCTTCTCCGGCCGCGGCGACGTCGACCCGCCGGGCGACTCCTTCGGCACGGTCGACGAGGCGGTCGCGGCGCTCACGGGCGAGGCGCCCGGCACCGCGGCCGCCGTGTTCGTCGGCCGGGGAGCGACGCGCCTCGTGCGCGGGGAGGCGGGCGAGCTCGACGTCGAGCTGGTCGACCGGTTCGGCCACGACGGCCTCTCGTACACCCCCGACCGAGACGAGGCGGTGAGGCGCGTGGAGAGCGGCGAGGCGGACTGTGCGTTCCTCCTTCGGCCGCTGCGCGTCAGCGACGTCTTCGCGCGGGCTCGTGAGGGGCGGACGATGCCGCAGAAGGCGACGTACTTCTTCCCGAAGCTCGTCTCCGGGCTCCTGATCCACCCGGTCGACCCGTGAGCGCGCGCGGGCAGCTTCGCGCGGACGACTGGCTCGACCTGTGCCGCGCCTGCGTCGCCGACCTCGAGGGAGTCCTCGCGGAGCTTCCCACGAGGGCCGAGCGAGAGCCGGTGCTCCGCACGGGGGAGGGTGGTGACGACACCACGGCGATCGACGCGGCTGCGGAGGACGCCGTCGTGCGCAGGCTCGATGCACTCGACAGGGATCTCACGCTCGTGTCGGAGGAGCTCGGCGTCCGCGCGTTCGGCTCGGGTGGGCCGCCCGTCGTGGTCGTCGACCCGATCGACGGGTCGGTCAACGCCAAGCGCGGGATCCCGTTCTTCTCGCTCTCGCTCGCCGTGGCGGAGGGGCCCACGATGGACGACGTCGTGTTCGGCTACGTGTACGACTTCGGTGCCGACGAGGAGTGGGTCGCCGAGCGCGGGGCCGGTGCGTTCCTCGACGGCGCTCGTCTCGACGAGCCGGGGCCAAAGGACGTGATCGAGATCCTCTCGCTCGAGGGAACGACGACCGAGGCGATCGCCGCCTCCGCCCCGGGGATGCGCGGGGTTGCGCATCGCCTGCGGGTGATGGGCTCGCTCGCGCTCTCGCTGTGCCACCTCGCGGCGGGACGGGTCGACGCCGTCTGCTGCCTGAAGCCCGCCCGCTCGATCGACATCGCCGCTGCGCAGCTCCTCGTCAGGGAGCGCGGCCTTGCGATCGAGCTGTTCGAGGACCCACCGTTCGGGAAGGCGCCCCTCGATCTCGTCCCTCGCTCGCGGGTGGTCGCGGCGGCGAACGAAGAGCTGTGCGCCGGCGTCGCCGCCGCGCTCGGCTGACGTCCTCGGAGCTGCGTGCGTGGCCGTGAGCGGAACGGTGTCCGACACCGCCGCGCGTCGGCCGCCCGGTCCTCGCCACGGCTCGACGAGCGAACGGGCTAGGCTGGCTGCATGACGCCGGAGCGCGACGCGATCCTGAAGGCGCTCGAGCGCGTGATCGACCCCGAGCTCAAGCGTCCGGTCACCGACCTCGACATGGTGCGCGACGTCACGGTCTCGGAGGACGGCGCGGTCGACGTGACCATCGCTCTCACCGTTGCGGGCTGTCCCCTTCGCTCGAGCTTCCAGGATCAGGTCGCGCAGCACGTGGGCACGGTGCCCGGCGTGTCATGCGTCACGCTCCATTTCGACGTCATGTCGCCCACGGAGAAGGCGGCGCTGGCCACCCGCCTCCGTGGAGGCCGCCCGGAGCGCGAGATCCGGCTCGATCCCGCCACGCGGGTCGTCGCGGTCGCGTCGGGCAAGGGCGGCGTCGGCAAGTCGACGCTCACGGCGAACCTCGCGGCAGCGCTCGCCGACCTCGGCGAGCGCGTTGGCGTGCTCGACGCGGACGTTTACGGCTACTCGATCCCGCACGTCCTCGGCGTCACGCAGCGACCGATCGTCGTGGACTCGCTCATCGTCCCGCCCGTGCGCGGGGAGCTGAAGGTGATGTCGATCGGGCTCTTCGCCGAGGACAACGGCCCGATCATGTGGCGCGGCCCGATGCTCCACAAGGCGCTCGAGCAGTTCCTCTCCGACGTCCACTGGGGCGAGCTCGACACGCTCGTCGTCGACATGCCGCCGGGGACCGGCGACGTCGCGATCTCGATCGGCCAGCTGCTCCCGCGCGCGGAGGCGATCATCGTGACGACCCCGCAGCCCGCCGCCCAGCAGGTCGCGGTGCGTGCGGCGGTGATGGCGCAGAAGACGGGCATGCGCGTGCTCGGCGTGGTCGAGAACATGGCCTGGCTCGTCGGCACCGGCCAGGAGCTGTTCGGCTCCGGTGGTGGGGACGCGCTCGCCGCGGAGATCGACGTGCCCGTCCTGGCCCGCATCCCGTTCGATCCGCTTCTGCGCGAGGCGTCGGATCAGGGCCGCCCCGTGCTGGAGGCGGCGCCGGAGGCAGAGGCGTCGTCCGCGATTCGCGCTCTCGCCGAGGCGGTGCAGGCACGCCGCGCCGGCTCGATCCGCAAGGCGCTCACCGTTCTCTGACCGTGCCCTCTCGCAGGGAAGGGAGCCCGAAGGCTCCCTTCCGGTGACGGCGAGCCCTGCGGCGGTGGGCCGGCGCCGTCCTGCACGTCCGCGCCGGGGGGAGGCGCGGCCATCCAGTCATATCCTCACAAATATGTGTGAGGAGGGTGTAATCGTACCCCCTTGCGACGGTGTCGAAACCCGTGCGGTGCGCGTTCAACCCTTTTTGGGGGGCCTCACGTGACGCGTGAGCAGGCGGTGGATCGGCTTGTCGCCTGCGGGATGGCGCCTCGGGACGCGACGATCGTGGTCGGCCATCTCGCCGCGGCGGACGGGGCCGGGAAGCCGGGCCACGGCCTGTCGCGGATCCCGTGGCTCGAGGGCCTCCTCGCCGGGAGCCGGGATCCGGCGGGGCGGCCGGAGCGCGTCGAGCGCGGCGACGGCTTCGAGCGTTGGCACGGCCACGGTGCCCTCGGCTACGTCACCCTCGCCGCCGTGTGCGACGCGCTGGTCGCCGACCCACCGGAGCGGGCGAGGCTCGTCGTCGCGGAGTCGTGCTTCCCGTCGGGTGTGCTCGGGGCCTGGGCTCGACGGCTGGCGGAAGCGGGTCTCGTCGCGGTCGTCACCGCGACCTCGCCCCGGCGGCTGCCGCATCCCGACGGAGGGCCGCCGCTCACCGGGACGAACCCGATCGCGATCGCGATTCCCTCGTCGGACGGTCGTCCGCTGGTCTCAGACGTCTCGATGGGCGCGGTCACGCACGGCGACGTGCTGTCGGGCCGGGCGCTGCCCGAGGAGCTCGTTCCGTTCGGCGGGCCGCAGGCGCACAAGGCCTTCGCGCTCGCGGCGGGGCTCGAGCTGCTCGTCGGCTCCCTCGCAGGCCCCGAGCCTGGCGTGGTCGTGCTCGTCGCGCGGCCGTTCCACGACCCGGTGCCGGCGTTCCGTGCGCTCGCCGACGGCCTCGAGACTGCCGGGCGACGGATTCCGCGCCTGAAGGACTCCAGCTCGACTCACGCCGCCACCGGCGGGAGCCCGGCGAGCGCCATCGCGAGGTCGCCCTCGTCGTACTCGCGATCCTCGAGCTTGCCCGCGAAGTGGTCGATGTAGGCCTGCATGTCGAAGTGACCGTGACCGCACAGGTTGAAGAGGATCGTCTCCGAGCGGCCCTCCTCCCTGCAGCGCAGCGCCTCGTCGATGACGGCCTTGACGGCGTGGTTCGCCTCCGGGGCGGGGAGGATCCCCTCCGCGCGCGCGAACCGGACACCAGCCTCGAACACCGCGGTCTGGTGATAGGCGCGTGCCTCGATCAGCCCGAGCTGGTGGAGGTGGCTCACGAGCGGCGCCATGCCGTGGTAGCGGAGCCCACCTGCGTGGAACCCGGGCGGCACGAACGTCGAGCCGAGCGTGTGCATCTTCACCAGCGGCGTCAGGTGGCCGGTGTCGCCGAAGTCGTAGGCGAACTCGCCGCGCGTCAGGCTCGGACAGGCAGCCGGCTCGACCGCGATCACGCGCACGTCGGAGCCGCCGCGGAGCTTCTGGCCGATAAACGGAAACACGAGCCCGGAGAAGTTCGAGCCGCCGCCGGTGCAGCCGATCAGCACGTCCGGATAGGCCTCGGCGAGGTCCATCTGGGCGATCGCCTCCTCGCCGATCACCGTCTGGTGGAGAAGGACGTGGTTCAGCACGGAGCCGAGGGCGTACTTCGTGTCGTCGCGCTGCGCCGCCTGCTCGACCGCCTCCGAGATCGCGATGCCGAGGCTTCCGGTCGAGTCGGGGTGCTCGGCGAGGATCGCGCGCCCCGAGGCCGTCTCGTCGGACGGGCTCGGCACGCAGCGGGCCCCGAAGGCCTCCATCAGCGCGCGCCGGTACGGCTTCTGGTCGTACGAGACCCGCACCATGTAGACGTCGATCTCGATGCCGAAGAGCGACCCGGCGAAGGCGAGCGACGAGCCCCACTGGCCCGCGCCGGTCTCGGTCGCGATGCGCTTCACGCCCTCGCGCGCGTTGTAGAACGCCTGCGCGACGGCGGTGTTCGGCTTGTGGCTCCCGGTGGGGGAGACGCCCTCGTACTTGTAGAAGATCCGAGCGGGCGTCTCGAGCTCCTGCTCGAGGCGGCGGGCGCGGTAGAGCGGCGTCGGGCGCCACAGCCGGTAGACGTCCCGCACCTCCTCGGGGATCGGGATCCGCTCCTCGGTGGAGACCTCCTGGAGGATCACCTCCATCGGGAAGAGGGGCGCCAGATCGTCCGGGCCGACCGGCTGCCCCGTCCCGGGATGGAGCACCGGGGCAGGCGGCTCCGGCAGGTCGGCAGCGACGTTGTACCAGGCCTCCGGCAGCCGGCTCTCGTCCAGCGTGTACTTCACGGTGTCGCCCACGACGGCTCCTCTCTGTCGGGTCTCGTCCCGAAATCTGCCACGGGCGCGCGCTTCGCGCGCACCCGCACGGAAAGCTGGTTCCGAGAGGTCAGCCGGCGGGGAAGCGGGGGTCGTCCCGGATCGACGCGAGATCGCCGTCGCTTCGTGCGAGCTCGGCGAAGCTCGGCTCGAGCCCGAGTGACTGCGTTCAGGTGCCCGAGCGCGTCGTCGGGTCGTCCCGCGCGTGCCTCGGCGCACGCGAGGTTGTAGAGCACGCTTGCGACCTCGGGCATCTCGGCGTGCAGCTCCTCGAGTGCCGCGATCGCACCCTCCCAGTCCTGGGTCGTCCAGAAGCGAAGCGCCTCCGCGGTCCGCTCCCACGGGGAGACCGAGAACGCCTCGCCCGGCTTGGCGCCGACGGCGAGCACCGTGGTGCCCTTGCTGCCGACCGCGCCGCGCTTGACGGCCGGATCGGGCACGTGCACGACGGTGCCCGCGGGGGCGCTCACGGTCTCCCCGCCGAGGGTGAAGGTCGCGTGGCCGGAGAGCACGAGATACAGCTCCTCGTGACCGCCCGCCGCGCCCGTGACCTCGTCGTGCTCGCCGATCAGCGACTGGCCGTCCTCCGTCGCCGTCCACGCGTTGATGCCGAAGGCGGCGATCCCGAGCGTCGACCGGATCATGTGCCAGCGCGGCCGGCCGTCCTCCTCGTAGCCGACGAGCTCGTCGAGCGAGGCGACGGCGTATCCCCTGGTCACGCGGAGCTCCTCAGGCGCTCGAGCACGACGGGGTCGATCGCCGCCTCGCCCTCGACCCGCTCCTCGAGGTTCTCGACTCCTGCCCAGGAAGAGAGGCTCTCGTGGCCCGTGCGTGCGAGGAGCTCGTCGAGCTCCGCCCGGAGCGCACCGTCGACCGGTATCCACTGATCGCGCGGCGTCCTCCCGAAGAGCCCCTCGTGCAGGCCGAAGAGCCGGCGCAGCTCGCCCAGCGGGTCGACGTGGTCGTCGACGCGGAGATCGACGAGCGTGTCCGAGAGGCCGGCATAGCCGGCGTCACGTTCCACCACGAGGAGCGCCGCGGACTGGCGTCCGCGGCTGTCGCCGCCCGCCGCCTCCGCCGCGTCGAGCGCGTCGAGCAAGCGCGCCGACAGCGGCTTGCCGGCGCCGTCGTCGAACGTCTCGGCGAGCGCGTCGACCGTCGCCGCGGACACCAGAATGTTTCCCTGGGCGGCGTAGCCCTCGCCCGCACGCCCGCCCGCCCAGGCATGGCAGTCCTCGCCGGTGTACGTCGCTGCGCCTCCCTCGCCGTCCACCACCCCGAGCTGCCGGGACGCGCGCCCGTCGTCCGCGACGGTCAGGCGCTCGACGACCTCCGCGGCGGAAAGCCCCTCCCGGAGCAGGGCCAGGCCGTCCGGACCGTATCGGGGGTTCGCGTACGACTGCGTCGCGATCGCGCCGACGTGCGGGACAGCCCACGGCACGATCGAGCCGACGGCGAGGAACTTCGACTGGGTCGCGACGCCCCATTGCCCGGCCGCGAGGTCGCAGGCGCAGATCGAGTACGTGGAGACGGCGTCAGCCATACGTGAGGTCCGGCAGGTCGAGCTCGAGGAGCGCCGGGTCGGTGACGAGCGCGCAGGACACTTCCGGACGGGCCAGCGCCCGCGCGACGGCCCGGGCGTCGGGGGCGCGCACGACCACGGGCGTGCCCTCGGCGTGCGCGGCGCGGAGCGCATCGAGGTCGTCGACCGACTCGACGACGAGCGCGCCCTCGAGCTCGAGCGCTCCCTCGAGCGCGATCGCGGGGACGCGGCGCCCCGTCGCGCCGAACCAGCGCTCCCTCACAGGCCGAGCGTCTCCCCCGGGGACGGAGCGAGCAGCTCGACCCCTTGCGGGAGGAGCGGGCGGAGCGCCTCGGGCGTGCCGCTCAGAATCGGGAACGTCCCGTAGTGGGACGGAACGACGCGCGGCGCCCCCACGAGCTCGGCCGCGAGGGCCGCCTCCTCCGGCCCCATCGTGAAGTGGTCGCCGACCGGGAGGACTGCGACGTCGGGCGCGTAGAGCCGCCCGATCAGGGCCATGTCGCCGAAGACGCTCGTGTCGCCTGCGAAGTAGATCGTCGGCCCGTCGTCGAGGCGGAGGACCACGCCGCACGACTCGCCGAGGTACAGGAATGCCCCGTTCTCGAACGTGCTGGAGGAGTGGTTCGCGTCGGTCAGCGTCACGCGCACGTCTCCGAAGCGCACGGTGCCGCCCTTGTTCGGCGCCTGGCCCATGTCCTGCGCGAGCCCGAGGCCCGCGAGTCGGCCGCGGAGCTCGACCTGGGCGACGACGGGGCACGAGAACCGCTTGCCGATCGCGACCGCGTCGCCGACGTGGTCGTCGTGCCCGTGCGTGACTACGACGAGGTCGCAGCGCTCCGGCTCGCGCTCGGCGTCGGGACACGATGGATTCCCGGTCAGGAACGGGTCGACGTAGACGCGCGTGCCGGCGGGCGTGTCGAGCCGGAACGCCGCATGACCCAGCCAGGTGAGCGTCGCCCCCACGACCGACAAGGTACAACGTGCAACTCGACTCCAGGGCCGGGAGGCACACGGCGCGAGATGAGCAAGAACGATCAAGCGGCCACCGCTCCGAAGCGGCAGGGTGGGGACATGGCACTCCAGTTGACCGACACGTTCGTCGCGTTCGTCGACACGCTCTCGGAGTGCCTCGACGACCACGACGCGACGGGGGAGCACCTGGCGGCGCGGGCCCATCTCTCGCGCTTCCATTTCGACCGCGTGGTGACCGCGGTCTCGGGCGAGACGCCGGCCCGGCTCCGCCGGCGCATCCTGCTCGAGCGGGCGGCGTTCCGGCTCGTGACGAGCCGGGCGAGCGTGCTGGAGATCGCGATCGAGGCGGGCTACTCGTCGAACGAGGCCTTCACGCGAGCCTTTCGCCGGGCCTATGGCATCGGTCCCTCGGCGTGGCGCGCATCCCCCGGCCGGATCCGGCTCGAGAGCCGAAGCGGCGTGCACTTCCACCCACCCGGCGGCCTCCGGCTGCCCGCAAGAGACGAGGTGAGCTCGATGGACCTGATGCAACGGATGGTCGAGCACCACGTGTGGCTCGTCGGCGAGATCGTCGAACGCGCCGCGCCGCTCACGGACGAGCAGCTCGACACGCCGATCGAGCTGTCGGTCGAGGGCGTCGACTGCGAGCCGACGCTGCGTTCGCTCCTGTCGCGGCTCGTGGGCCAGATGGACATGTGGAACGCGGCGATGGACTCCCGCGCCTACGACTTCGGCGTCGAGCAGGGCGAGACCATCGCCTCGATCCGCGGCCGGCTCCGTGACGCCGGGCCGGTGTTCCTCGATCGTGCGCGCGAGGTGATCGCGGGGAATCGCCTCGACGAGACGTTCGTCGATGCGGTCTGCGACCCGCCGCAGGTCTTCACGTACGGCGGGATGCTCGCCCACGTCCTGACCTTCGCCGCCCACCGCCGGACGCTTGCGATCGGCGCCCTCCACTCGGCCGGGATCACCGACCTCGGCGCAGGTGACCCGATGCGCTGGGTCGCCGAGGCAGCGTGATCGACCAAGCCGACCTCTGATCTGCCGCGCGTCCGCCGAGCGCCCGCGCCGGCTCGACGCCCTACAGCGGCAAGGACGCGACCGCGTCCTGCGCGAGGTCGACGAGCGGCTGCACGAAGAAGAACGAGCCGATCGTGACCGCGAGCGCGCCCGCGACCGCCGTGTCGAGCAACCAGTCGCGCGGCGGCGAGCCGCCCGCCGCCACCACGGTCCCGCCGACCTCGCCCGAGCGCATGAAGAGCGCCTTCACGACGTTCAAGTAGTACGCGAGGGAGAGCGCCGTCGCGAGCACGCCGACCACGACGAGCCACCACCAGCCGGCCTCGTAGATCGCGGAGAAGACGAACAGCTTCCCGAGGAAGCCGCCCGTCAGGGGGAACCCGGCCATGCTGAGCATGAACCACCACATCGCGACGCCGAGGAACGGCCGCTCCCAGCCCAGGCCCTCGAGCGAGGACAGCGTGACGGCGCGCCCCTGCTCGCGCTCGCGGGCGGCGACCACGGCGAACGCCCCGACGGTCGCCGCCGAGTACGGGATCAGGTAGTAGAGGAGCGCCTCGCTGCCCGCGGTCGAGTCCGCGGCGATCGCGATCAGCAGGAAGCCCGCGTGGGAGATCGACGAGTACGCGAGGAGCCGCTTCACGTCGCGCTGGGCGATCGCGGCGAGGTTGCCGATGGCCAGCGAGGCCACGGCGAGCACCGCGACGGCGACCGACCAGATCTCGGCCTGCTCGGGGAACGCCGTCACGAGAATGCGGAGCATGAGAACGAGCCCCGCGATCTTCGTCGCCGCGGCCATGAAGGACGTCACGGTCGTCGGCGCGCCCTGGTACACGTCGGGCGTCCACATGTGGAACGGGGCGGCCGAGACCTTGAACGCGAGGCCCGCGAGGATCATCGCCATGCCGGTGGCGAAGAGCGGGTCGTCGGCCCCCGTCGCGTCGCGGATCGCAGCGAAGCCGAGCTCGCCCGTAGCGCCGTAGACCAGCGCGCAGCCGAACAGCAGCACGCCGGAGCCGAAGCTTCCGACGATCAGGTACTTGAGACCGGCCTCGAGCGACTCCCGGCGGTGCGTGTCGAGCGCGCACAGCACGTACAGCGAGATCGAGAACCACTCGAGCGCCAGGAACATCGTCATCAGGTTCCCGGCGGAGACGAAGAACACCATTCCCGCAGACGCGGCGGCGAGGAGCGCGTAGTACTCGCCCACGTGCGAGCGGCGGCCGTCGCCCCACGAGAGGAGCACGACCACGAGCCCGACGACGGCGATCAGGATCGCCGCGAGCGCGCCCAGGCGGTCGCGCGTCATCGAGTCGGCCACGACCGACGAAGGGTCCGCCGAGCGGTCGAAGACGACGCCGGCGAGCACCGCCGACGTGACGAACCCGGCGACCGACACGACGACCGAGAACGCCCGCTCGGCCGCGCGCGGGACGATCACGGCGCCGAGCAGCGTGATCCCGGCGACCGCGAGGAGCGCGATCGTGGGCGAGAGCGCGAGCCAGTCGACCTTCGGCGTGTCGATCACGGCGCGCCCAGCCCTTCCTGGGAAGCGATGAACGCGGCGGGCCGGTCGGCCGGGAACGACCGCTCGGTGATCCCCGCGGGCCACGCGGTCAGCACCGCGAGGATCGCGACCAGCGGGACGAGGAGCATGAGCTCGCCGCCGACGAGGTCGCCCGCGTCGTCGCGCACGGCGGTGCCGCGTCGCTCGTGCAGGAGCGCGGAGATCATCCGCAGCGCGTAGAGCGCGGCGAGCACCATCGCGGCGGCTCCGACCGCCGCGTAGCCCCAGCCGCGGTCGAACACGCCCGAGAGGATCGCGAACTCGCCCGCGAAGTTCGTCGACCCGGGGACGGCGAGCGTGTACATCCCGAGGGTCATCACGAGCGTCGCGAGGATCGGGCGCCCCCTTGCCATCCCGCCGAGCTCCGAGAACCTCCCGGTGCCTGCCCGGGTCTCGATCATCCCGGCCAGCAGGAAGAAGCCCGCCGACACGAGGCCGTGGCTCACCGACTGGAGCACGGCCCCGTCGAGGCCGAGGTCGTTCACCGCGAAGATCCCGAGGACGATCAGGCCCATCTGCCCCATCGACGAGTAGGCGACCACGCCGCGGATGTCCGGCTGCCGGAAGGCGAGCACGGATCCGTAGACGAGCGTCCCGGCCGCGAGCACGAGCACGAGGCTCCGGAAGTCGTCGACCGGCTCCGGGAAGTGCGGCAGCACGATCCAGACGAGCCCGAACACCGCGGCTTTGGAGACGACGCCCGACAGGATCGCGCCCACCTCGGGCGGCGCCTCCGTGTACGCGAGCCGCAGCCAGCCGTGGAACGGGAGCAGGGGTGCCTTCACGGCGAAGGCCGCGAGGAAGCCGAGGAACACCCAGTCGTTCGAGCTCGTCCCGATGTCGGAGAGCAGGAACGTCCCCTGCGTGATCCCGAAGGCGATGATCGACGCCAGCATCAGGAGCGAGCCGACCATCGTGTAGATGACGAACGTGACCGTCGCTTTGATGCGCTGCGGCCCGCCCCAGACACCGACGAGCACGTAGATCGGGATCAGCATCGCCTCGAAGAACACGTAGAAGACGATCAGGTCCTGCGAGGCGAACACGCCGACGAGCGAGCCGACGAGGAACAGGAGCAGGCCGAAGTAGGCGCGCGCGCGTTCGCGGCCCACCCATGCGCCGTACCCGACCGCGCAGGCGCCGACGATCACCGTCAGGCCGACGAGCCAGAACTGGAAGCCGTAGAGGCCGACCGCGTACGAGATCCCGAGCTCGTCGAACCACTCCCTGGTCGCGGAGTACTGCTGCGCGTCGCTCGAGAAGTCGAAGTTCCGCGCGCTCCCGAGCCACAGCCCGACCTCGGCCAGCGCGACGAGCAGCGCGAGGCCGCCGGTCGACTCGCGCGAGAGCGGCAGGACCCAGACGAGGATCGCGCCGACGAGCGGGACGAAGATGAGGAGCGAGGTCAGCACCTAGCGCACCACGAGGAAGACGAGGGTGAGGACGGCGACGGCGACGGTGAAGGCGAGGGCGTACGTCCGCAGCAGGCCGCTCTGGATGCTCGACGTGAGCGTCGCCCCGCGCACCGTCTCCGCGGCGACCTCGTCGAGCCCGCGCTGTACGACCGGTGCCTCGACCCGGTCGCGGAGCAGCACCGCGACCGCCTGGCCGGGGCGCGAGAACAGCGCGTCGTAGAGCTCGTCGAACCAGAGCTTGTGCTCGAGCGTCGTCCGCACCGCCCCGTCGGGGACGAGCTCACGCCCCGCGAGGAACGCGCGCCTGGCGAGGTAGATGCCGAGCGCGCCGAGCGTCACCGCGAATGCGCTCGTCACCCACTCCTGGGTGGTCGACGGGACGACGAGCGGGGGGACGACGGGCTCGAGCCAGTCCTCGAACGGCTCCCAGACCCCAGGAATCGCGAGGAAGCCGACGACCGTCGACCCGAGCGCCAGCACCCCGACCGGCACGAGCATCGACCTCGCGCCCTCGCCGTGGTGGTCCCCCTCTTCGTGCTCGGTGACAGTCGAGGCGGGCTCGCCGTGGAAGACCCGGAAGTAGAGGCGGAACGTGTAGAGGCCGGTGAGCAGGGCGCCGAGGAGCCCGCCCACGTAGAGCGTCCAACCGAGCGCCCCGCCCTCGGCGAGCGCGGAGCTGATGATCGCGTCCTTCGACCAGAAGCCGGCGAAGATCGGGATCCCGACGAGCGCGAGCGAGCCGATCAGGAAGGTGGCGCGGGTGTACGGCATCACCTTGGCCAGGCCACCCATCTTGCGGATGTCCTGCTCGCCGTCCAGGCGGTGGATGACGAGCCCGGCCGCGAGGAAGAGGAGCGCCTTGAAGAACGCGTGGGTGACGAGGTGGAACATCGCGAACCCGTAGGCTCCGATGCCGGCGCCGACGAACATGTAGCCGATCTGGCTCATCGTCGAGTACGCGATCACGCGCTTGATGTCCCACTGGACGAGCGCGACGACACCCGCGACGAGGAGGGTGGCCAGCCCGAGGAGCGCGGCGAGGTGCTGCACGTCGGGTGCGCCCTCGAAGACCGGGTGCGTGCGGCAGATGAGGTAGACGCCCGCCGTGACCATCGTCGCGGCGTGGATCAGGGCGGAGACGGGCGTCGGGCCTTCCATCGCGTCGGGGAGCCAGGTGTGGAGCGGGATCTGCGCGGACTTCGCGACGGCGCCTCCGAGCAGGCCGAGCGCGAGGAGCGTCACGGCGGTGTCCGAGAGGCGGCCGTCGTCGACGGCCGCGAACACGGTCCCGTAGTCGAGGCTGCCGATCTGCGAGATCGTGAGGAAGAAGGCCAGCGCCATGACCGCGTCGCCGACCGCGTTGATCACGAACGCCTTCTTCGCGGCGGCGACGGCCGACGCGCGGTCGTGGTAGAAGCCGATCAGCAGGTAGGACGCGAGGCCGACGAGGCCCCAGCCGACGAGGAGCAGGAGCAGGTTACCGCTCTCGACGAGCAGGAGCATCGCGAAGACGAAGAACGACATGTAGGCGAAGTACCGCCGCTCCTCGTCCTCGCCGGCCATGTAGCCGTTCGAGTAGAGGACGATCAGGCCGCCGATGCCGGTGACGACGAGCATCATCACGATCGAGAGCGGGTCGATCAGGAGCTGGAGCCCGACCTGGAACTGGCCCGCCTCGAGCCAGGTCCACGCCGTCGTCAGCTCGGTGCGGTCGTCGGGCATTGCGCGCCCAGGCGTCGATGAACGCGACCAGCGCTCCGGCGAACCCGACGAACACGGATGCGGTCGAGACGATGCCCGCCTGGCGCCGCGTGATCCTCGGCCCGGCGAGCAGGATGACGAGGAAGCCGGCGAGCGGCGCGAGGAGGCAGACCCAGCCGCCGTTGACCACTAGCCCCGGAGCTCCGTGAACTGGTCGACGTCGAGCGCCAGGTTCCGCCGGGCCATGGCGACGATCAGCCCGAGGCCGACGCACACCTCGGCCGCGGCGACCGCCATCACGGCGAGGGCGAACACCTGCCCGTCCATCTGTCCGAAGAGCCGCGAGAAGCCGACGAACGCCAGGTTCGCGGCGTTGAGCATGATCTCGAGCGAGAGCAGCACGATCAGCGGGCTCCGCCGGAGCAGGACGCCCGAGACGCCGATCGAGAAGAGGATCGCCGAGATCGCCAGGTACCACGGGATGCCCGGGCCGTTCACGCAGTGCCTTCCTGTGCGTCCGGGGCCTCTTCTGCCTCCGAGCGCATGCCGAGCACGACACCGCCGACGGCCGCGACGAGGAGCACGATGGACGTGATCTCGAACGCGAGCAGGTGATCGGTCAGGAACAGCCGGCCGATCTCGGCCGGCGAGCCGAAGGCCCGCGACACGTCCGCCTCGTTCGAGAGGCGCCCGCCCGCGTTCAGCATCAACGCGACGAAGGTGACCGCCAGGAGCGACGCGGCGGAGATCACGGACGCCGTCTGGATGAGCTTCGTCCCGCCCGCCCAGGGCGCGTCGGCGCGGCCGCCGAGGTAGGCGATCACGAAGAGGAACATCACCATCACGGCGCCGGCGTACACCAGGATCTGCGCCGCGGCGACGAACTCCCCCGAGGCGAGGAGGAAGAGCACCGCGAGCGACGCGAGGTTCCCGATCAAGGAGAGCGCCGACGAGAACGGGTTCGAGGCGGTGACGACACGGACGCCGGTCGCGAGGCAGGCGCCGGCGGCGAGGAGCCAGATCACCCAGACGAGGAAGTTGCCAGCGCTCATGCCGCCTTCGGCGTCACGAGCACTAGGCCCCGGCCAGCCGGTCGTAGGTCGAGGGTGCGGTAGCGTCGCGTTGCCTGCGCCCTTGGTGCTCGTCGGATGTCGGCGTTGCGCTTGGCATCGGACCTAGCGGTTCTCGCGACGCAGTCACGAGAACCGCTTGTAGGCGGGGATCGGGGTGTCGTAGAGATCCGCGTCCTGCACCGGAATCCGCTTGATCGGGTCGGCGAGGAGCATGTCCTTCGTGTAGATGAGGTCGTCGCGCGAGTACTCGGAGAGCTCGAACTCGTTTCCGAGCGTGATCGCGTCGAACGGGCAGGCGAGCTCGCAGTAGCCGCAGAAGATGCAGCGCGAGAGGTTGATCTCGTAGATGCGGGCGTAGCGCTCACCCGCCGAGACCCGGTGCTCGGCGGTGTTCTCGTCCGCGACCACGCGGATGCAGTCCGACGGGCACGCGGCCGCGCAGAGCGAGCAGCCGACGCACTTCTCGAGCCCGTTCGCGTGACGGTGCAGCTTGTGGCGGCCGCGGAAGCGCGGATAGACGGGGCGCTTGTACTCGGGGTACTGCTGGGTGATCGGCTTCCGGAAGATGTGCTTGAACGTGACCCCGAAGCCCTTGAGTGTCCCGAACGGCTGCATGTCAGCGCGTCACCCTAGATCCAGACCACCAGGAGGGCGGTGATGACCGCATTGACCGTGGCGACGGGAAGCAGCACCTTCCAGCCGAAGCGCATCAGCTGGTCGTAGCGGAGCCGGGGGAGCGTCGTCCGCATCCAGATGAAGAAGAAGATCACGACGAAGAGCTTGACGAGGAACCAGATCGGGCCGGGAAGCCACGGCCCGTGCCAGCCGCCGAGGAACAGCGTCACGGCGAGGGCGGAGAGCGTGATCAGGTTGATGTACTCGGACATCGAGTAGAGCCCGAACCGCATGCCGCCGTACTCCGTGTGGTACCCGGCGACGAGCTCCTGCTCGGCCTCGGGAAGGTCGAAGGGCGCACGCGCCGTCTCCGCGGTGCCGGCGAGGACGAAGATCACGAACCCGACGATCTGCGGGATCACATACCAGACGTCCGCCGCCTGGGCGGCGACGATGTCGACGAGCGAGAGCGACTTCGCCATGATCACGACGCCGAGGACGGAGAGCGCGAGCGACACCTCGTACGAGACGAGCTGCGCGCACGTCCGCATCGAGCCGAGCAGCGCGAACTTCGAGTCGGACGCCCAGCCGCCGATGATGAAGCCGTAGATCCCGATCGAGCCGACGGCGAAGATCAGGAGCAGCGCGATCGGCAGGTCGGCGACGTACCCGTTCACCTGGTACCCATCGATCTCCCAGCCGGGCCCCCAGGGGATCACGGAGAACGTGACCAGGGCGGTGAACGCCGCCAGGAACGGCCCCGCGATGTAGAGGACGTCGATCGCGGCCGCCGGGAAGAAGCTCTCCTTGCGGATCAGCTTCACGAGGTCGGCGATCGGCTGGAGAAGCCCGTAGGGCCCGACGCGGTTCGGCCCGTAGCGCAGCTGCATGCGTCCCATCACCTTGCGCTCGAGGAGCGTCAGGTACGCGAAGCCGAAGAGGACGAGGTTGATCACGATCGCCGACTTGATCAGCGCGATCCACCAGGGCTCGCCGTTCGACCCGCTCGCAGCCACGAGCCCGCTCACGAGCGGACGACCTCGACGTCGAGGTGGAGGTCGGCGGCGTGCTCGTCGGCCAGCCGAGCCACGCCCTCGACGAGCCTGCGGTCGACCCTGGCCCGGAGCTCCACCGACGTCCCGTTCGACCGGACCGTCACGAGGTCGCCGGTCGCGATGCCCCGCCGGTCGGCGTCGGCCGCCGACAGCGCGACCTCGCGCTCCGGCCGCTGGAACTGGAGTTCGGGCACGCGCTCGACCTGGTGCCCCGAGAAGAGTGGCGTGTAGCGGAGGAGGCGGAGCGTTCCCACGAAGTGACCGCCGGGCGCTTTCGCCTGGGGCGAAGCTGCTTCTGCTCGGGCTTCGGGCGCCGCGTAGGCGGTTCGCACCGGGAGCGCGGCGTGCTCGGCGAGCTGGTCCAGCCCGAGGCCGCCGTAGATCCGCTCGGAGAGCTCCTCGAAGACCACGGCGGGATGCGGGGAGAGCTCGACGTCGAAGCGCTTCGCGAGCTTCGACAGCCACGCGAGCTCGTCCGGAACGGGCGGGGTCACCGCACGGCGGAGGCGCTGCACGCGCCCCTCGACGTTCATCGACGTGCCCTCGCGCTCGAGCGCCGCGGTCGCGGGGAGCACGAGGTCGGCCCAGCCGACGGCGAGCGAGTGGAACATCGTGATCGCGATCACGGCATCCGCGTGCTCGGCGAGCGCACGCACGCCCGGGTCGGCGGACGCCTCGTCGCCGGACACGACGAGCAGGCCGATCCCCTCGCGCTCCACCTCGTCCTCGTCGGCGGCCGCGGCCCACGCCTCGGCGACGCCGCGCGCGTTCGGCCGGGCGGCCAGGTGGAAGGCGCCGCAGCCGGGCTTGCCCTCGAAGCCGAGCGCATGTGCCGCCTCCGCGAGGCGAGCGCCTCCGCCACCGCCGGGGCCCGACCAGACGAGGACCGCCCGGTCCGACGCGCGAAGCCGCTTCCCGAGCGCGTTGCCCGACGCGACGAGCGCTGCGAGCGCGTCGGCCGCGCCGCCCGACGGCGCGGGGACGGAGCCGCGCGCGCCGACCGTGACGATCTCGGCGCCCTTCCGGCGTGCCGTCCTGAGCCAGAGGTCGATCACCGGCGCGCGATCGACCACCTCGTCGTCACCGACGATCACGACGAGCTCGGCGTCGCCGATGGTGGACAGCGGGGCGCGGAACGCGTCGAGCGCCGCGGAGGTCGACTCGTCGAGGACGGCGGAGTGCGCGCCGAGGCCGCGGCGCAGGAGCACGCCGAGCCCGTAGGCGATCTCCGTCGTCTCCGAGCCCGAGAGCGCCGTGACGATCTGGCCGCCCGCGCCGCGCAGGAGCGACTCGGCCCGGTCGAGCGCCGCGTCCCAGGTGATCGGCTCGAGCCCGTGGTCGCCCCGGGCGAGCGGCTCGCGCACCCGGTCATCGGCGCGGAGATGCGGGAACGTGAAACGGCCCTTGTCGCAGATCCAGCCGCCGTCCACCTCCGGGTGGTTGCGCGACTGGACGCGCTTGACGGCGCCCTCACGGGTCGTCGCGCGGATGTTGCAGCCGACCGGGCAGAGCCCGCAGACGGTCGGGACGTCCTGGATCTCCCACGGTCGCGCCTCGAAGCGGTACTGCGTCGACGTCAGCGCCCCCACCGGGCAGAGCTCGATCACGTTGCCGGAGAACGGCGCGCGGTACGGGTCGTCGGCGAACGTCGCGATCTCCGAGTAGGCGCCGCGGTTCCGCGCGATCAGCTGCTCGTCCTCCGCGACGTCGCTCGAGAACCGCGTGCAGCGGTAGCAGAGGATGCAGCGCTCGCGGTCGAGCGCGATCAGCGGGGAGACCGGGATCGGCTTGTCGAAGGTCATCTTCGGGAACGTCATGCGGGTCGAGCCGGGCCCGTAGCGGAAGGTGAGGTCCTGCAGCGGGCACTCGCCGCCCTTGTCGCAGACCGGGCAGTCGAGCGGGTGGTTCACGAGGATGAACTCGAGCGTCCCCCTCTGGCCGTCCGCCGCCCGTTGCGACGTCGCGGACGTTCGGACGACCATCCCCTCCTGCGCGGTCAGGGTGCAGCCGGCCTGCAGCTTCGGCAGCCCCTCGATCTCGATCAGGCACATGCGGCACGCCCCGACGGGAGGCCCGAGCCGCGGCTCGTAGCAGAAGACCGGGATCTCGATCCCCGCCGCGGCGGCAGCCTCGACGAGCCCGGTGCCCTTGGCGACCTCGACCTCGCGGTCGTCGATCGTGACGGTGATGAGGTCGCTCACCGCGGGCGCCTCCACCAGGTTCATGCCACCACCTCCAGCGGGCGCGTGATCTCGGCGGGCCCGGCGTGGGCCTCGTGGACGTCGGTCGGCGCGACGATCCCGTCGAGCGACGACTCGCCGTGGAACGGGCAGCCACCCTCCTCGACGTGCGCGAGGAACTCCTCGCGGAACTTCGCGACGTAGCTCGCCACCGCGATCGCGTCCGAGTCGCCGAGCGGGCAGAGGCACGTCCCGTTGATCCGCTCGCCGACGTCGAGCAGGAGGTCGAGGTCGGCGTGGGTGCCGTTCCCCGACTCGATCTTCTTCAGGATCTGGGTCAGCCACCGCGTCCCGACGCGGCACGGCGTGCACTTCCCGCACGACTCGTGCTCGTAGAACTGCGACACGCGGACGCCGAGCTGCACCATGCAGCAGCGGTCGTCCATCACGATCACCGCCGCCGACCCGATCGCCGTTCCGGCCTGCGAGAGCGAGTCGAAGTCGAGCGTGACCTTCTCCGCCTCCGCGGCCGTGAGGATCGGCGTCGACGACCCGCCGGGGATCACGGCCTTCAGCGCGCGCCCGTCGGCGATGCCGCCCCCGACCTCGTAGATCAGGTCACGGAGCGGGAAGCCGTGCGGCAGCTCGTAGTTCCCCGGGCGTACGACGTTCCCGGACAGCGAGAACACGCGCGTCCCCGTGGAGCTCTCCGGCCCGAGCTTCGCGTACTCGGCGCCGCCCATCTCGATGATCGGCGGCACCGTGGTGATCGACTCGACGTTGTTCACCGCGGTCGGCGACGCGTAGAGGCCGGCGATCGCGGGGAAGGGCGGCTTCGTCCGCGGCTGGCCGCGCCTGCCCTCGAGCGACTCGAGCAGCGCAGTCTCCTCGCCGCAGATGTACGCGCCCGCGCCGCGGTGGATCACGATCGTGACGTCGCCCAGGAGCTTCGCCTTGCGCATCTGCGCCAGGGCGGAGACGAGCACCTCCCACTCGCGCTCGTACTCCCCGCGGATGTAGATGAAGGCGTGCTTCGACTGGATCGCGCGCGCCGCGATGAGGCACCCCTCGAGGAAGCGGAACGGGACCCGCAACATGATCTCGCGGTCCTTGAACGTGCCCGGCTCGGACTCGTCCGCGTTCACGACGAGGTAGTGCGGCCTCGGGTTCTGCTCGGGCTTCGGGACGAAGCTCCACTTGCGGCCGGTCGGGAAGAACGCGCCGCCGCGGCCCCGCAGGTTCGAGGCGTTGAGCTCCGCGATGATCTCGTCGGGCGTCATCTCCCGCGCGCGGCGCAGCGCGGTCAGCCCGCCGACCGCCTCGTAGTCGGCGAGCTCGGTCAGCGCGCCGCCGTCGGTGCCGGCGAAGACGATCTCGGGCGCCGGGCTCACGGTCGGCCTCCCGGGTGGTGTCGGACTTCAGTCCGACACCCGCTCGTCGGCCGGAGCGGGGGCAGGTGTCCGACTGAAGTCGGACACCGAGGGATGGCCTGCGCCGCCGTCACTGGCGCAGCTCCTTCGCGATCGCCGGGACGTCGCCCGCACGGACGTGCAGGCGGTGATGGTTGTCGACCGCGACGACGGTCGCCCAGCCGCAGCCGCCGAGGCACTCGACCGTGCGCAGCGTGACGTCGCCGTCGTCCGTCGTCTCGCCGGCATGGACGCCGAGCGCCCGCTCGAAGGCCTCGACGACGCCCTGCGCGCCGGAGAGCGCACACGAGACGTTCGTGCAGACCTCCACGAGGTGCCGGCCCACGGGCTCGGTGTGGAACATGTCGTAGAAGGACGCGATCGAGAGGCAGAACGCCGGCGTCGTGTCGAGCGCCTCCGCGACCTCGCGGAGCGCCTGCTCGGGAAGCCAGCCGCCATGCGCCTCCTGCGCGAGCCGAAGCGCGGGGATCACCGCGGAGCGAGGGTCCGGGTACTTCGCCCGGACCTTCTGGATCTCGTCGTGCAAGGTCGTGCTCACGAGCGTGCCGATCCGGGTGAGCGGAGCGGAGGGCCGATCACCGGTCGACGTCCCCCATGACGGGATCGAGCGAGGCGGCGACGGCGATGAGGTCGGCAATCGCCGTGCCGCGGACGCACGTCGCGGTCGCCTGGAGCGCCGCGAAGCTCGGTGCGCGGAACTTCACGCGCCACGGCCGAGGCCCGCCGTCCGACACGAGGTAGCAGCCGCACTCCCCGCGGGCCGACTCGATCGCGACATACACCTCGCCCTCGGGGACGTGGTAGCCCTCCGTGACGATCTTGAAATGGTGGATCAGCGACTCCATCGAGGTGTGGAGCTCCTCGCGCGGCGGCAGCACGACCTTGCGGTCGTCGGCGATCCACGGCATGCCCCGCATCTCCTCGAGCCGTGTCACGCACTGGGCGACGATGCGCGCCGAGGCGCGCATCTCGTCCATGTGCACCTTGTACCGGTCGTAGACGTCCCCGTTCGGATACACGGGCACCTCGAAGTCGACCTCGTCGTAGGCGAGGTACGGCATGTTCTTCCGGAGGTCCCAGTCGACGCCGGAGGCGCGGAGCATCGGCCCCGACTGCCCGAGCGCGAGCGCGTCCTCCGCGGAGAGCAGCCCGATGCCCTTCGTCCGCTCGAGCCAGATCTTGTTCTTGTCGAGGATGCCCTCGTAGTCGTCGACCGCCTTCGGCATGTGCCGTGCGAGCTGCCGCGCCTCGGCGTAGAACCCCTCGGGGATGTCCTCGGCCAGGCCGCCGACCTGGAAGTAGCGGGTGTGCATCCGGACGCCCGCGACCATCTCGAACAGGTCGAGCACCATGTCCCGCTCGCGGAACGCGTACCAGAACATCGAGATGGCGCCGAGCTCGAGCGCCGACGTGCCGAGCCAGACGAGGTGCGAGTGGAGCCGGTTCAGCTCCGAGAGGCACATCCGCATCCACGTCGCCTTCTCGGGTGTCTCGAGGCCGAGCAGCTTCTCGATCGCCAGGACGAAGACGAGCTCGTTGGCCTGGAAGGAGAGGTAGTCGATCCGCTCGGGATACGTGATGCCCTTCCAGTAGGTCTTCGACTCCATCGTCTTCTCGAAGCCGGTGTGGAGGTAGCCGATCACGGCCTCGATCCCGGCGACGTGCTCGCCGTCGAGGTCGACGATCAGCCGAAGCACCCCGTGGGTCGACGGGTGGTTCGGCCCGAAGTTGACCCGGAGGATGTCGGCGAGGTCGTGCTCGTCCGGGTCGATCCGGAGGATCGTCGGGCAGGGCGACGGGATGCGCGTCCCCTCGTAGATACGGGTCGCAGGCATCACCGCCACGACATCGCTCCGATCCGCGTGAGGGCGAGGCTCGCCGTCCGCACGCGCTGCGACGGGCGGCGGATCGTCACTCCTCCCCCGAGAAGCGGACGGGCTCGCCGCCGAGCGGGTAGTCCTTGCGCAACGGGTGCCCTTCCCAGTCGTCCGACATCAGGATGCGGACGAGGTTCGGGTGCCCGCGGAACACGATCCCGAAGAGGTCGTAGGCCTCCCGCTCGAACCAGTCGGCGGCCGGCCAGACGCCGACCACGGAGTCGATCTCCTCGCCGTCGTCGAGCCACGCCGTCATGCGCAGTCGCTCCGGGGCGTCGGAGACGCGGAGGAGGTGATAGACGACCGCGAAGCGCTTCGGCTTCGGGTCGGGGACGCGCTGGAAGCCCTGCGAGCCCGCGGCGTTGAGGTCGCGGCCCTCGGGCGTGCCGATGTAGCCCGCCACCTCCTTGGTGCCCCATCCGAGGTAGTCGACCCCGGAGACGTCGACGAGCATGTTGAACCCCTCGGCGTCCCGCAGATGCGTGCACGCCTCGACGATGCGGGCGGGGTCGACGACCAGCGTCGTCTCGCCGTGGGCCTCGAGCGTCTCGACGACGCCGGGCACGCCGGCACCCGTCACTCGGCCACCCCGCGGATCTCGTACGCGGGCGGCACGCCCGCGCGGATCTTCTCGTGGAGGCGGACGATGCCCTCCATCAACGCCTCCGGACGCGGGGGGCACCCGGGCACGTGGATGTCGACGGGGAAGATCTTGTCGACGCCCTGGAGCACCGTGTAGTTGTTGAACATCCCGCCGGAGCTCGCGCACGCGCCCATCGCGATCACCCACTTCGGCTCGAGCATCTGGTCGTACACCTGCCTGGCCGGCGCGGCCATCTTGTGCGTCATGCGGCCGGAGATGATCAGGAGGTCCGCCTGGCGCGGCGACGAGCTGAACCGCTCCATGCCGAACCGGGCGATGTCGTAGCGCGACGAGACGATCGACATCATCTCGATCGCGCAGCACGCGAGCCCGAACGTGTCGGGCCACATCGAGCCCGACTGCGCCCATGCGATCGCCCGCTCGACCGTCGTCGTCAGGAGCGCGTCCTCGATCGACTCGAGCTCCTGCTCGAAGACGCTCGGGCCGCGGTCGGGCCAGAGCGTCCGCTCCGTTCGCAGCCCGGCCTTCGCGGCCGGCCGGTCCGAGATCAGCGGCAGCTGACGAGCTAGTGCCACTCGAGCGCTCCCTTCCGCCAGATGTAGACGTAGGCCACGGCGAGGATCACGACGAAGACGAGGAACTCGACGAAGCCGAACCAGCCGAGCAGGTCGAGCTGCACCGCGAGCGGGTACAGGAACACGATCTCGATGTCGAACAGGATGAACAGCATCGCGGTGAGGTAGAAGCTCACCGTGAAGCGCCGCTGCTGGCCCGGCGCCTCCTTCGAGACACCCGACTCGAACGGGAGCATCCGCTGCTTGGTCCGGGAGGTCGGACGCGTGGCGAAGACGAACGAGAAGAGGATCATCGACGCCGGGATCAGAGCGGCGAAGACGGCGTAGATGACAAACGGGAGCCAGTCGGAGAGCACGCTTTCCTCGATCCCGTCCGGGGTCGCTCGCGAAACCTACCACTCCGGTCCTCGCTCACGAGGAGCAACGAGAACCCGCTTCCGACGGTCGATTCCGGTGTTACAAAGTCGGGGGACTCGCGGCGACTGGCCGCTTGGGTACCATCTGGGCATGGAGATCGCCGAGCGCCCCACCGACACGCTGCTCGACCTCACGCCTCTCGCCGCGCAGAAGGTGAAGGAGCTGATGGCCGAGGAGCCGGACGCCGACTCGCTCGTCCTGCGCGTGGCGATCCAGGGCGGCGGGTGCTCCGGCTTCCAGTACGGGCTCGGGTTCGACTCGGGCGTCGCGGAGGGCGACCACGAGCTCCTGCTCGAGGGCGTCAAGATCGTCGTCGACCCGTTCAGCGCCCCGTACCTCCAGGGCGCGACGATCGACTACCTGACCGGCCTCCAGGAGTCCGGGTTCAAGATCGAGAACCCGAACGCGGTGTCCTCCTGCGGCTGCGGCCACTCGTTCCAGGTCGAGGAGGGCGAGGAGCTCCCCGAGGGAACGCAGGTCGGCGGCTGCGGCTCCGGCTGCTCGCACTGACAGACACTTCGCCGACGCGAAGTGCCTCGCCCCACCGAGGTCGTCCGACGCCGGACACGTGAGCCGGACGCGGGTTGCGTGGCCACGTCGTGCGCCATATGGTCGCGCGCGACGGCGTCAAGCGCTTCCGGGAGGAACTCATGCGGATCGTCTACAGGTACCTGGCGGGGCTCGTGTTCCTCGCCGTCGTCGTCCAGATCGGGCTTGCCGGCTACGGCGCGTTCTCGGTCGCGAAGGACGTCGACGGCGGCGTGGTGAACCAGGACAGGTTCGACGACGTCTTCGGGATCCACGCCGGCTTCGGCTACATCGTGATGCTGCTGGGACTGCTCCTCCTGATCGTCTCCGCGATCGGCCGCGTGAGGGTCAGGCACACCCTGATCCTGTTCGGCCTGCTCGTTCTCCAGCTGCTGCTCGCCTGGTTCGGCTACGAGGTGCCGTGGATCGGCTTCTTCCACCCGATCAACGCGATGCTGATCGCCGGGCTGACCGGCTTCATCGCGGTGAGCGAGTGGCGCGGCGGAGAGATGCGCGTCCGCACCGCCTGACCTACTCCGGATGGTTGTGGGCGTCGCCGCCCGTGCGGAACGGGGTGGCGACGCCCATGTACGCGAGGTGCATGGTCAGACCGCCGGCCGCGTGCTGCAGGTTGTGGCAGTGCTCCATCCAGAGGCCGGGGTTGTCCGCGCGGAATGCCACCGCGTACTCGGCGCCGGGCTCGATGTCGAGCGTGTCGCTCCACCAGGGGCTCCCGCTGACCGGGCGACCGTCGCGTGACAGCACGAGCACGTGATGGCCGTGCAGGTGCATCGGGTGCACGGTCGACGTGTCGTTCCGGATCGTGAGCTTCACGAGATCGCCCCGCTCGACCATCAGCATCGGCACGTCCGGGTAGATGCCGCCGTTCAGCGTCCAGTGCATTCCCGGGTGGCCGTCGAAGAACCCCGGCTTCCGCCCGACGGTCAGGGTGAAGGCCCTGTCGAAGTCGCTGGAGGCGTCGAACGGCGTCGCCGCCGGCTTGCCGTACGTCGCGGGATCGAACTCTGCGCCTGCCTCGTCCGTGGGAGGCGCGCCGTGCCCGTCCGCGCTCAGCGCGAGCGTCGCGGGCGTCCCGTCGACGCGCAACGCGACCGGCCGGCCGGGCATCGTGAAGGCGATGTCGTAGCGACCCCCCGCGGCGACCTCGAGCGTGGCGTCGTCGAGCGGGCCGGGCTCGTTCAGGTCGACGCCGTCGATCGCGACGACGCGAAACGGCGTCCCCGACAGGACGAACGGCTTCGGGGCGTTGTCCGTGTTCACGAGACGGAGGCGTACCTCGGTCCCGGGAAGCACCTTCCGCGACGTGACGCCGTCGCGACCGCCGAGCGTCTCCACCCCGTCCAGCTCGTGCGCCACGACGGCGAGGTCGAGCACGGCACCGACCTCGGCGCGGGTGGCCGGCTCGATCACGAGCGCGCCGAAGAGGCCCCGCGAGACCTGCGTCGACGACGCCTCGTGGCTGTGGTACCAGAACGTTCCCACCTGGGTCGCACGGAAGCGGTACGTGTGCGAGCCGCCCGGCGCGACGGCGTCCTGCGTGACGCCCGCCACGCCGTCCTCGGCGTTCGGGACGTCCACCCCGTGCCAGTGGATCGTCACGCCGGGTTCGACGTCGCGATTGACGAGCGTCACCTCGACGAGGTCGCCCTGGTGGACGCGCAGCTCCGGGCCCGGGACTGTTCCGTCGAAGGTGAGGGCATCGACCTCTTGGCCCGAGGCGAGCCGCACGGTCGCCTCGCGGGCGACGAGGCGAAAGCGTGCGTCGGGAGGACCGGCAGGTCCGCGCAGCTGTGCGACGCTGACGCCGCCGTGATGGTGGGCGCCGGTCGCCGCGGACGCCGGAACAGGCCCACCGCCGTAGTCGGGCGTCCCGTAGTCCATGACGTCGTACGAGTCGGGCAGCAGGCTCGACTTCCAGGCCCACGCGCCCCAGGCGACCGCTGCGAGCAGCACGACGCAGCCGCCGGCGGCGGCGATCCGACCAATGGCCCTACGGGCGCGCACGGCCGCACCGTAACGTCGGAGGCGCTTCGGAGTCGCCTCTAGGATCCCGCCATGAGCGATCGGCCCCTCCGTGTCGCAGTCGTCGGTTCCGGCCCCGCGGGGTTCTATGCCGCGGGGGCGCTGCTCGCGAGCGACGATCCCTCCGTCGAGGTGGACCTGATCGACCGGCTGCCGACGCCCTGGGGGCTCGTCCGGCTCGGGGTGGCGCCCGACCATCCCAACATCAAGGCCGTCTCGCGAGCCTTCGAGAAGATCGCGCTCCAGCCGGGCTTCCGCTTCCTCGGCAACGTCGAGGTCGGTCGCGACGTCACCCACGAAGAGCTCGCAGAGGCGTACGACGCCGTCGTCTACGCCATCGGCGCCCAGACCGATCGCCGGCTGGGCATCCCCGGCGAGGATCTCCCGGGGTCGTGGCCCGCGACCGCGTTCGTCGCCTGGTACAACGGCCACCCGGACTTCCAGAAGCTCGAGTTCGACCTCTCGCACGAGCGTGCGGTGGTGATCGGGAACGGAAACGTCGCGCTCGACGTGGCGCGCATGCTCGCCCTGACGCCCGAGGAGCTCGCTCCGACGGACACGACCGACGCCGCGATCGACGCGATCAACGGCGCGGGGGTGAAGGAGATCCTCGTCCTCGGCCGGCGTGGGCCTGTGCAGGCCGCCTGGACCCCCGTCGAGGTCGGCGAGCTCGGCGATCTCGCCGGTGCCGACATCGTCGTCGATCCAGCCGACCTCGAGCTCGACGAGGCGAGCGCGGTCGAGCTCGCCGCGGCGCCGCCGACCGTGAAGCGCAACCTCGAGCACCTGCGCGCGTATGCGGCGCGCGAGCCCGAGGGCAAGGTGCGAGCGATCCGGCTGCGCTTCCTCACGTCGCCCACGGCGATCCTCGGCGACGAGAAGGTCGAGGCGATCGAGCTCGTCCGGAACGAGCTCGTCGAGGGACGTGCAGTCCCGACCGACGTGCGCGAGATCGTCGAGTGCGGGATCGTCTTTCGAAGCGTCGGCTACCGCGGGCTGCCGTTGCCGGGCGTTCCGTTCGACGAGGGCTCCTGCACGGTCACCAACGACCGCGGGCGCGTGCTCGGATCGGACGGCGCGCCGCTCGCGGGCGTCTACTGCGCAGGGTGGATCAAGCGGGGGCCGACCGGCGTGATCGGAACGAACAAGAAGGACGCGACGGAGACCGCGGAGCTCCTGCTCGAGGACGCGCGCGCCGGGAGGCTCCAGCGAGCCCCCGACGCGCCGGCGATCGACACGCTTCTCGCGGAGCGCGGCATCGTCGTCGTGACGCAGTCCGGGTGGGAGGCGATCGACGCCGCCGAGCGCGCGGCCGGCGAGCCCCACGGGCGGCCCCGTGTGAAGCTCAGCGAGTGGGAGGCGCTCCTCGCCGTGGCGGCCGGGTCCGACGCCGCGCTGGCCGATTCCTCCACGGCGCTAGACTCGAAGCGATGAGCGGCACGTCGGAACGGCACGAGCTCTGGGGCGCCGAGACCTCCAAGGCGGTCGCCAACTTCCCCGTCTCCGGAGAGCCGATCCCGGTCGCGGTCGCGCACTGGCTCGGCCGCATCAAGGCGGCGTCCGCCAGGGCGAACGCGGATCTGGAGCTGCTCGACCGCGACAAGGCCGACCGTATCGCGGCGGCCGGAGACCGCATCGCCGCCGGCGAGTTCGACGACCAGTTCCCGATCGACGTCTTCCAGACGGGGTCGGGGACCAGCTCGAACATGAACGCGAACGAGGTGATCGCGGCGCTCGCCGGCGACGACGTCCACGCGAACGACGACGTGAACATGGGGCAGTCGTCGAACGACGTCTTCCCCTCCGCCGTGCACTGCGCCGCCCTGGACCAGATCGCGCACGACCTCTTGCCGGCGCTCGAGCGCCTGGCCGCCTCGCTGGAGCGGAAGGCCTTCGAGTTCGACGACGTCGTCAAGTCGGGCCGCACCCACTGGATGGACGCGGTGCCCGTGACGCTGGGCCAGGAGTTCGCCGGGTACGCCGTGCAGGTGCGCCAGGGGATCGCACGCGTCGAGGACGCGATGCCGCGCCTCGGCCAGATCCCGCTGGGAGGCACCGCCACCGGCACCGGCCTCAACACGCATCCCGAGTTCGCGGCGCGCACGCGGGAGTACCTGTCCCGCGAGACGGGCCTCGCGATCTCCGCCCCGGTCGACCATTTCGAGGCGCAGGCGGCCCGCGACGGCCTCGTCGAGGCGTCGGGCGCGCTCAAGGTCGTCGCGGTCTCCCTGACGAAGATCGCGAACGACCTCCGCTTCATGGGCTCCGGGCCGCGCGCCGGGCTCGGCGAGCTCTTCCTGCCCGAGCTGCAGAAGGGCTCGTCGATCATGCCCGGCAAGGTGAACCCGGTCATCCCGGAGGTCGTGACGCAGGTCGCGGCGCAGGTGATCGGCAACGACGCCGCGATCACGATCGGTGGCATGAGCGGCCACTTCGAGCTCAACGTCTACATCCCGCTGATGGCCCGGAACCTCCTGCAGTCGGTGGCGCTGCTCGCGAGCGCGTCGCGGCTGCTGGCCGAGAAGTGCGTGGACGGTATCGAGGCGAACCGTGAGCAGTGCGAGCGCTACGCCGAGCTGACCCTGTCGGCTGCGACGGCGCTCAACCCCGTCATCGGCTACGACAAGGCCTCGGAGCTCGTGAAGAAGGCCGCGTCGTCGGGTCGTTCCCTGCGGGAGCTGGCGCGCGAGGCGGGCGTGGAGGAGAGCGTCCTCGACGAGGCACTCGACTACCACAAGATGGCCAAGCCGCACGGCTAGCGCGGCGGGAGGGTTGGCTCCGCCTCTCACATCTGGTTTGATCTCCCGCGCCTAGGGAGAACTCCCGCCCTGTGCCGTCAGGGAAAGCCAGGAGAGGAGTCAGCGCATGAAGAGAGCGTGGTCTCTCTGTCTCGCCAGCGTGCTCTCGGCCGGCGTCGTCGTCGGCGTCACAGCCGCGACGGCCGCGACGGGCACGCCGATCGACGTCGGGACGAAGCACGCGAGCGTCGACGTCGAGAAGGGTCAGCTTCCGCTCGGCGCGCCGCAGCTCGCGTCGATCGGAGGCTTCACGACGCTCGGCCGCACAGCGTTCAGCGCCGCTACGGCCAAGGTGGGTGATACGAAGATCTTCCTGATCCTGAACGACGTCGCGGGTCAGTATCAGTTCACGACCTTCACGCTCCGTGGAGTCGGCACCCACATCGAGGTCTGGGTGCAGAACAACCTGAACTTCCCGACTGGCGACTGCCGCAACGACGGCGTACGCAACGTCGTCAGCCAGAGCCAGGTCGATTCCCTCATCAACGAGTTCGACACGAACATCTATCCGAAGGAGTCTGCGTCGTTCAGCGTGCCGCCCGACCGGAACGGCTCTGACGCGCAGCTTCCGGGGCTCCTCGGCCAGCCCAACGCGCTCGGGATCACCCCCGACTACTACGACGGGTCGGGCGACAAGATCGTCACGCTCGTCTCGAACGTCCGGGACAGCAACTACTTCACGCCGCCGAACGTCACCCCGTCGTCGTACATCGCGGGGTTCTTCTCGACCCAGCTGAACGCGTACTTCGGTCGCAACGTGATGACGATCGACTCCTTCGACTGGGTGCACCGAACCGGCGCGAACCCGCCCGACGAGCCGGTACCGGGCGACCTGTGCAAGAGCGCATCCGCCCGGCCGCATCTCTACGAGGGCGTGTTCGCGCACGAGTACCAGCACCTGCTCGAGTCGTACGAGGACTCGGACGAGTTCAACTGGATCAACGAGGGTCTCTCCGATTGGGCCCAGACGCTGGTCGGGTACGTGAACCCGTCGGTTCCGATCACGGACAAGGGCTTCGACTCGCACATCCAGTGCTTCCTCGGCTGGTTGAGCGTCCAGACGCCCGCGAACCCCAACCCCGGAGCCGGAGGACCGGAGAACTCGCTGACACGCTGGGGTGACCAGGGCCCCGGTGAGATCCTCTGCGACTACGGCGCGGCGTACTCGATGATGGAGTTCCTCCAGGGCAGGTACGGAAACGACTTCATGACGAGCCTGCACCGGGGCGACGCCAACGGCTTCGCCGGGCTCCAGGAGGCGCTCGACGGAGCGACGACCGTTCCGGAAAGGGCAAGCACGCCCGAGGGAAGACGGAGGCTGCCGACGTGCTCCACGACTGGAGCCTCATGGTCGCCCTCGACGGCCTCGTCGACGACGGTGCGCGCATCAACGGCTCGACGCGGGAGAAGAACGTCACCGCGCCGACCCTCGACGCGACGATCAACTGGGATGCCCCCGACGCGTACTCCTCGCCCGGGGCGCCGTCCAACGGCGCGGACTACGTTCGCCTGAGGGACGCATCCGGCAACTATCTGACCGGCAGCCAGATCGACGCGTTGTCGTTCCAGGGGCAGTCCACGCTCCCGACGCGGCCCGTGGCCTGGACCGTCGACTCCGCGGCACCGCTCAACCCCAAGGGCCCCGCGCTCTACTCGGGCGCTGCGGACAACCGCGACGAGGCGATCGTGAAGCAGGTCTCCGTCCCGACCGGGGCAGCGGCGACGCTCACGTTCGATGCGTTGTGGAACGAGGAGGAGGACTGGGACTTCGGCTTCGCCCAGATCTCCACCGACGGCGGCGCGACATACGAGAGCGTGGCGTGCACGAACACGACGACACAGATCAACCCGGACGCCCTGCCGACCGCGCAGGACAACATCCCCGGGTTCTCCGGGTTCTCCGGAGGCTGGTTGCCCCAGACGTGCAGCCTTGCGCCGTACGCGGGTCAGACGGTGCTGCTCGCGTTCCGGGCGTTCAACGATCCGGCGTTCACCGGTTGGGATCCGTCTGTCCCGGCCGGGTTCTGGGTCGACAACGTCCGCGTTGGACCCACGCTCGTGAGCGATGGCTCGAGCCTCGCCGGCTGGAAGTCGTTCTCCGAGACCAAGCCGACCACCGTTGCCGGCTACACGGTGTACATCGTGAGCATGAACAGCGCCAACCTGGACAAGAAGAAGAAGAGCAAGGACACGATCACGGTCAAGCGCCTGAAGCTGACGAGCGGCTTCACGATCAAGGGCTCGTCGAAGGTGCGGAAGTACGTCGACAAGAACGCCGACTTCGTCGCGGCGATCGTCATGTACGACGACCCGACCGAGTCGACGGACGACTACGCGCGGTACGCGCTCGTGGTCAACGGCGTCGTCCAGCCGGGCGGCCAGTAGGACGCGAGTCGGAAGGGAGGGCGGTCGTCACGGCCGCCCTTCCGGCTCGCGTCAGCTCACCGGGTACGGGTCCGTCTCCGAAGGTGGGCGGCATTGACGCTTCCACCGAGCGGTCGAGCCGCGACCGTCCGTCGCGCTCACCGACAGCGTCCCACGACACGGGTCGACGGCCGCGAGCGTGAACCGAACGGTGAACCCTCCGGAGGACGACGCGCGGACGAGGCGGGTGAACGTCCGCGATCCGTTCGCCAGCGTCACCTTGACCTGCGCGAGGGGATGGAACCGTTGTCCGACGAAGACCGGTACACCGACCTGTGCCGGGCGGAGCGACGGTGCGATGGTCGTCGTTCCGTGCGCTGACGTCGCGGTCACGAATGCGACGGCGACGGCTCCGAGACCGAGAAGGACACGCACGGGGATGACGAAGCGTAGCTCCGGCCGGGGGCCGTAGGTAGCGCGCCCGACGAGCTTGGCCGGGACGTCGCCGTGGCCGCAGCCCCGGCCTCTGGTTAGCGGCGGGGGCCGTCCTGCTCGCCCTCGAACTCGCCGGGCCTGCCACGGAACCGGCTCTCGGCGATGAAGTCGGCCCGGTCCGAGGAGTACTCGCGCGTCGCCTCGTCGATCTCGGCGTCCTCGAGCTCCTCGGTCTTGTCCGGAGTCGAGCTCAGCCAGCCCAGGACTGTCTGCTTGATACCCATGCCGCGAGCGTATCGTGTCACGCGCCCCGAGGCGAGCGCGCGCTCCCGACGTGCTCAGTAGGCGACCGCGCCGAGACCCGTCTCGGCGGCGTGCCGCTGCTCGTCGGCGCGGTAGCTCGAGCGGACGAGCGGCCCGGCGAAGACCGACCCGAACCCGAGCGCCTCGCCTTGCTCGCGCATCCAGCGGAACTCGTCCGGGTGCACCCAGCGGTCGATCTTCGCGTGCTGCGACGACGGCTGGAGGTACTGGCCGATGGTGACGACGTCGACGGCGTGCTCGCGCAGGTCGCGCATCGTCTCGACGACCTCGTCGTTGGTCTCGCCCAGCCCGACGATGATGCCGGACTTCGTCAGCACGGGATAGTCCGCGATCTCCTTCGCGCGGCGGAGGAGCGACAGAGCGCCGTCGTAGCTCGCCTTCGCACCGCGCATCCGCCGGTGGAGCCGGCGCACGGTCTCGATGTTGTGGTTGAAGACCTCGGGGCGCGCTCCGATCACGGTCGCGAGGGCCTCCTCCTCGACCCCGAGGAAGTCGGGCGTCAGCACCTCGACGTGCGAGTCGGGGAGCTTCGCCTTGAGTGCACGGATCGTTGCGGCGAAGTGCCCGGCGCCGCGGTCGGGGAGGTCGTCCCGGTCGACCGACGTGACGACGACGTGCGAGAGGCTCATCGTCGCCGCCGCCTGCGCGAGGCGAAGGGGCTCGAGCGGATCGGGAGGCCCGTCCGGCTTGCCCGAGTGGACGTAGCAGTACCGGCAGGCGCGGGTGCAGGTGTCGCCGAGGATCTGGAAGGTCGCGGTGCCGCGCCCCCAGCACTCACCGATGTTGGGGCAGCGCGCCTCCTCGCAGACCGTGACGAGGCTCGCGCCGTGGAGCAGCTTGCGGACGTCCCAGTACTTGCCCTCCCTGCTCGGCGCGCGGACCTTCATCCACTCGGGCCGGCGGGGACGGTCTGCGACGGGCAGAGACGATTGCATCGGCTCAAGTCTACGGGCGCGATCCGGCTGCGCCGCCCGCCGGCGGTCTACGGCTGCCCCGGAGGGTGATCCGCCACCCGTCGTCAGCGTGCGGGCAACCGCTCGCGGTCGGGCTGGCGCACGAGCCTCGCCACGCGCTCGCCCGGCAGCACCTCGAGCTCGAGCCCGAACACCTCCTGGAGCGCCGCCGCCGCGGCGGGCCGCACGTCGTCGACGGTGACCGGTCTGCCCAGCTCGGCGGCCATCGACGTGAACTGCGCGTCCTCGAGGCCGCAGGCGGTGATCCAATCCGTGAAGGGCGCGGGGTCGAGATCGACGTTGAGCGCGTAGCCGTGCGTCGTCACCCAGCGCGATGCGTGCACGCCGATCGACGCGATCTTCCGGGGCGGCGCGGTCGGGGTGGCCGGCATCCAGACACCCGTCAGGCCGTCGATCCGCGTCCCGGCCAGCCCGAACGTCCCGAGCGCCTGGATGATCGCTTGCTCCAGGTCGCGGACGTACTTCCTGAGGTCGCGCCCGTGCCGGTTGAGGTCGAGGATCGGGTAGCAGACGAGCTGCCCGGGGCCGTGGTAGGTCGACTTCCCTCCGCGGTCGGTCTCCACGACGTCCACCTCGATGCCCTCGGGGAGATGGAGCTCTGACCCGTCGGTGCGTCGCCCGAGCGTGACCACCGGCTCGTGCTCGAGCAGGATCACGGTGTCGGGGACCTCTCCCTGCGACACCGCGGCGGCGAGGGAGCGCTGGAGCACGAGCGCTTCGCCGTACGCGGTCGAGCCGGGAAGGTCGAGAAGGTACGCGCCGGGCATCGGGATGAGGGTAGCCGCGCCTCCTCAGGCCGAGACCATGCGTTCGATCATCAGCGTGACCATCGTGGCCCCTTCCGTCCAGAGGCGGTGCGGCACGTCCCTGGGCCACCGCGCCTGCTCGCCTGCGCGGAGCGGCGCCACCTCGCCGGCGACCGATGTCAGCCCTTCTCCCTCGAGGCAGACGACGATGGTGTCGTTCGGGCCCGGATGCTCGTGGATCGTCCCGCCGGGCTCGAACCGGAGCATCGCGACGAAGAAGTCCTGCTCCTGGACGAGCACGCGCGCCTCGACGCCGGTGCATCCGTCGTACGGCAGCGGCGTCCATTCCGGCCGCGCGAAGGGTCGGATCTCGACGGTCACGACCGCAGGCCCGACGTCATCCGCCGGCCGCGAGCTCTTGAGCGAACATCCAGCGGTGCCCCTCGGGATCCTCGGCCGTGTAGAGGCGCATCCCCGTCGCCTCCACGTCCGCGAGCGGGCGGATGACCGCAGCCCCGGCCGCGACCGCCCGGGCGTGGTGGGTGTCGACGTCGTCGACCACGACGAGGAGACCGTCGATCACCCAGGGGTTGTCCTGCCACCGGCGCGCCGCCTCGCACGTCTCCCGATGCCGCCTCGGCCCCTCGTAGTCGGCGGTCGGCGTCGCGAGCATGACGATCGCGTCGTCCCGCTCGAGCTCGGCGTGCGTGACGATCCCGCTCTCGTCCGTGTGCCGGTGCTCCGCCCGCTCACGGAACCCGAAGGCCTCCGTGAGCCAGTCGATCGCGGCCGCGGCGTCCGCGTACGCGATCATCGGGACGATCCGCTGCGTCACACGGAGCCCTCGTCCCACCCTTCGAGTCGCGTGCGGAGGTCACGGAGGAAGCCGCCGGCGTACGCGCCGTCGACGAGACGGTGGTCGTACGTGAGCGTGACGTTCATCAGCGGCCGGATCGCGATCACGTCCTGGCCGAGCTCGTCCTGTACGACCCACGGCCGCTTCACGACCGCATACGTGCCGAGGATGCCTGCCTGGGGCTGGCTGATGATCGGCGTGCCGTGGAAGGTGCCGTAGCCGCCCGGGTTGGTGATCGTGAAGGTGCCTCCCTGGACGTCGTCGGGCATCAGCTTCTTCGTGCGTGCGCGCTCGGCGAGATCGGCGATCGCCCGCGCGACGCCGAGGAGGTTCAGGTCCTGCGCGTTCCTGATCACCGGCACGATGAGGCCCTTGCCGTCCTCCAGGGCGACGGCGATGCCGAGGTTGACGAACGACCGCGTGACGATCTTCTCGCCCCGGATCTCGCCGTTGACCCAGGGCCATTCGCCGAGCGTCTCGACGGCCGCCTTGGCGACGAACGCGAGGTAGGTCGGGTTGACGCCGTAGCTCGCCTGGTACTCCTTCTTCAGCTTCTCGCGTGCGGCGACGACGCGGGACATGTCGACCTCGATCGCGCTCGTCACGTGCGCCGACGTGTCGAGCGAGCGTCGCATGTGCTCCGCGACGCCCCGGCGCATGGCGTTCATCGGCTCCTCCGCCTCGCCAGGCACTTGCTGCGCAAGTGCCTCTATTCCCTGCGCGACCGGAGCCGCGGGTGGCGCGACGGGCGGTGCCGGCGGCGGTGCCGGCGGTGTCGAGGGGAGCGCGGCGGGAATGGGCGCGGCCTGCGGCGCAACGGGAGCGGGCTCGGCCTGCAGCGCAGCTTCGGCCGGTGCCGGCTCGGCCGGGATCTCGAGAGGCACCTGCGGAGCGGGTGTCGGGGACGGCGCGGCCGCCCCTGCCTCGATGAACGCGAGGATGTCCTTCTTCGTGACGCGGCCGCCCTGGCCCGTCCCGGGAACGACGCCCGGGTCGACGCCGTGCTGCGCCGCGATCCGCGCGACCACGGGCGAGACGAACGTCCTCCCGTTCCCGGTCGGCTGCGGCGGCGCCTGTTGCGCGGGTACGTGCTCCGCAACTGCCTCTGAGCTGCTCTCGGCCGCGGGGGCGGGTGCTTCCGCTTCCACAGGCGTCTCGGCCGTCACCGCGGGCGCGGGCGCTTCCGCTTCCACAGGCGTCTCGGCCGTCACCGCGGGCGCGTCTGCTGCCGCAGCCGCCTCGGCGGGCACTTCCGCTTCCACAGCCGCCTCGGCGGGCGCTGCCGCGTCCGCAACCGGTAGCTCCTGCGCCGTGGTCTCGGTCCCGGGCGCCGGCCCGGAGGCCGCTTCCGCGTCGGCGGGAACAACACCCGCTTCCGCGTCGGCGGGAACCGCGCCCGCGGGCGCGATCACCGCGAGCAGCGTGCCGACCTCCACCGTCTCACCCTCCTGGACGCGAATCTCGGCGAGGACTCCCTCGCCGGGGCTCGGGACGTCCGTGTCGACCTTGTCGGTCGAGATCTCGAGCAGCGGCTCGTCGAGCGTCACTGCCTCTCCCGGCTGCTTGAGCCACCGGGTGACGGTGCCCTCCGAGACGGAGACCCCCATCTGCGGCATCACGACCTCGACCTGGGTGCCGGTGCTCATGTCTCCTCCTGTGACGGCGAGGTGCTCCTCGCCTCGATCATCTCAATACGCGGCCAGCTCACGCAGTGCAGTCGCGACGTCGTCGACCTGCGGGATGTACGCCTTCTCCAGGGTAGGGGCGAAGGGCACGGGGCTGTCGGGAGCGGCGATCCGGCGAACCGGCGCATCGAGCAGCTCGAAGGCCTCCTCGGCGATCGTCGCCGCGATCTCCGCGCCGAACCCGCCCGTCCTGGTGTCCTCGTGGAGGACGAGGACCTTGGAGCAGCGCCCGACGCTCGCGAGCACGGCCTCGCGGTCCCACGGGATGAGGGTGCGCAGGTCGAGCACCTCGACCGACACTCCGTCGTCGGCCAGCTTCGCCGCGGCGTCGTCCGCCGTGTAGACCATCGCGCCCCACGTGATCACGGTGACGTCCTCGCCCGCGCGGTGGATACGCGCCTCGCCGAACGGCGTCGTGTAGCGGTCCTCGGGCACATCGCCCCTGATGCGCCGGTAGAGGTGCTTGTGCTCGAAGAAGAGGACCGGGTTGGGATCCTCGATCGCGGTCGCGAGGAGCCCTTTCGCGTCCTCGGGCGTCGCGGGGCAGACCACCTTGAGCCCGGGGATGTGGGCGAAGCTCGACTCGGGGTTCTGCGAGTGGAACGGGCCGCCCGAGAATCCTCCGCCGGAGGGGAGCCGCACGACGATCGGGATCGGCGTTCCGGCGCGGTAGTACTGCTTCGCGGCGACCGTGACCAGGTGGTCCCACGCGCAGGACACGAAATCGGCGAACTGCATCTCCGCCACGGGCCGCATCCCCATCAGCGCCGCGCCGGTCGCGCCTCCCACGATGGCCGTCTCGGAGAGCGGCATGTCGAGCACACGGCTCGCGCCGAACTCCTCCTGGAAGCCCTGCGTCACCTTGAAGGCGCCGCCGTAGACGCCGACGTCCTCTCCGAGGACGAACACGCGCTGGTCGCGCCGCATCTCCTGGCGCAGGCCGTCGGAGATCGCCTGGAGATAGGTCTTCTCAGCCATCAGCCGGGTAGGTCTTCTCGGCCATCAGCGCAGCGCTCTCATCGGTGGTGCGGCGTGTCGAGCTCGTCCGACGTCGCGAAGACGCCCTCGATCACCGTCGCCGGGTCGGGAAGCGGCGACTCCTCGGCGCGCTGGATCGCCTCGTTCAGGAGCCGCTTGACGCCGGAGGTGATCTCGTCCTCCTCCTCGTCGGTCATCTCCGCGTTGTCGCGCAGCCACCCGCGGAACCGCTCGATCGGATCGCGCCGCGCCCACTCCTCGAAGAGCTCCTTCGGGACGTAGAACGCGTCGTCGTGGACAGCGTGGCCCTCCATGCGCAGCGTGACCGACTCGATCAGGGTGGGGCCGCCCCCCTCGCGGGCCTTCTCGATCGCGCGCTTCGCCTCGCGGTAGACCGCGAGCACGTCCGTCCCGTCGACGACGACACCGTCGAAGCCGTAGGCGGCGGCGCGGTCGGCGAGGTGGTCGACGGCGTACTCGAGGTGGGCGGGAGTCGAGTACGCCCACTGGTTGTTGTCGATCACGAAGACGACGGGCAGGCGCCGCACACCGGCGAGGTTCATGCCCTCGTGTGCGTCGCCGCGTGAGGAGGCGCCCTCGCCGCACCACGCGACCGCGACGCGCCTCTCGTCCCGGATCTTGAACGCGAGCGCCATGCCGACTCCGACGGGGAGCATCGCCGGCAGGTGGCTCACCATGGGGTGCAGCCCGAGGCGGGCGTCGCCCATGTGCACGTTCCCGTCGCGCCCTGTGGGTGCGCGCCCCCTCGTCGGCCCGTCCTGCCGTCCCATGTACTGGGCGAAGATGCGCCACGGCTCGATTCCGCGGGTGATGTGCACGCCCATGTCGCGCTGGAGCGGTGTGCCGACGTCGTTGGGGCCCATGGCGGTCGCGACGCCCACCGCCGAGCCCTCGTTGCCGCGGCCGGTGTAGAAGGAGCCCGGGATCTTCCCCTGCTTGTAGAGGATGTGACCGCGCTCCTCGATGGCGCGGGTGATGAGCATGTTGCGGTACATGCCGAGGAGGTCAACTCGGTCGAGTCCCGCCTCCTTCACCTCTTGCAGTGTCTCGACCGGCTCGGCCTCGCGAACTGCCATGTGGACACGCTCCCCTTCCTGGGCGACGAACGGCCTGACTCTACCGGCTGCCTCGGCGGGCGGGTCGGCGCTCAGGCGCCCCCGACGGGGTGCGGTTCGCCGCAGTCCAATCGGCCGTCGCTGACGCGACGCGGCCATCGCCCGAGCCCATACTTGGCGGGATCGCGCGGATCCTGCTTCGGCCGTTCCATCCGGCCCCACGGTCGGGTGCCGCGGAAATCGCAAGCTGCAACTTGTACCTTGCGGTCGCACCTCGCGGCAGGGCCGGGCGGACAGATCGATGATGGCGAAGGCGAAGCGAAACTGGATCCAGGAGGAGCGCCGGCGGACGCTCGGCGACTGGGTGGCGTTCTGCCCGTCGTGCGGTCACGTCGCCCGCTACTTCGAGGACCACGAGGACGAGCGGCCGCGGACGTGCCCCCAGTGCGAGACGACGCTGGTCGCGCGGTGCCCCTCCTGCGACGCGCGCCTCCCGTCGGCGTTCCAGGTCGACTGCGAGGAGTGCGGCACCGAGCTCCGGCGCAACGAGCTCTTCGGAAGTCCGATTCGTCGCCCGGGTCGATAGCGACCGACGGATCGCGTCAGAACATCGTCCCCACGATCTGCGAGAAGCGGATCACCGTCACGGTGTCCTCCTCGGAGACCGGGCGGTTGTACAGCCGCGCGAGCCACTCCGTGAACTCGTCGACCCTGCGGATCTCCGGGTTGTCGTGCTCGATCTCGCGCGGGGAGAGCTCGCCGAGCGGCTTGACGTCGACCTTGTCGATCACGGCGTCGAAGACCTTCTCGCGCTGCCCGTAGCGCGCGCCGACGAGCACGGTGACGATCATCCCCTTGCGGTACTTCGCGGACTTGTCGCCGAGCCGGATCGTCGCCGTCTTGCGTCCCGTCCGGAGCTGGTCGACCACGACCGGGGAGTAGAAGTTCAGCGCGAACGTCGGCACTGCGCGCGAGCCTATCGGCTCGCGGGCCTAGATTGAACCCTCCGGCAGCGTTTCCGCGGCGCGTGCCGCCATCTCCCGCTCCCCGCCGTAGGAGAGAACACGGGGCGCGTCGTCGAGCGGGACCCAGCGCGCCTCGGCGACCTCGATCTCCATGCCGGCAGGCAGCTCGCCGATCCGTCCGCCCGTCGCGTGCAGGAGGAAGAACGAGACGACCTTGAAGACCCGCTCGCCCTCCCAGGTGTAGACGTACCGGACGTCGCCGAGCTTCCGGTCGCCGGCGGCCCGAAGGCCGGTCTCCTCGAAGACCTCGCGAACGGCGGTCTCGAGCCCACGCTCGCCGGCGTCGATCAGTCCCTTCGGCAGCGCCCACACGACGGGACGACCCGCGTCGCGCCGGGGCCGCACGGCGGCCATCCACCACCGCCCGCGCATCCGGCGCACGACCACTCCACCGGCGGAGAACTCGCGGCGCATACCGCGATTGTGCTCCCTCGCGCGGCTCGCGCAAATCTAAGCCTGTGAGACTGAGATCATCCGTCGCACACGTGGTGGGAACATGCTATAACCCAAGTCGTCGGCACTCTCCTACGATGAGTGCCAGACGGTCGGATGAATCAACACAGTCTCTCAGGGAGGCACATCGAATGAACCTGCAGCCCCTTGGTGACCGCCTGATCGTCGAGGTCCTCGATGAGGAGGACGTCACGGCGAGCGGCATCGTGCTGCCCGACACGGCGAAGGAGAAGCCGCAGCGCGGCCGCATCCTCGCCGTCGGCCCCGGCCCCCGGGACGAGGACGGGGAGTACATCAAGATGGACGTGGAGGAGGGTGACGAGATCATCTTCTCCAAGTACGGCGGCACCGAGATCAAGATCGGCGCCGACGAGGTCCTGATCCTGCGCGAATCGGATGTGCTCGCAAAGGTCGTAACCACAGGCGGCAAGGGCAAGCGCAAGCTCGCCGGCGCCGCCGCCTAGCTCGTTTCGCTCAGGAGGAAGATATGGCTCACAAGGAGCTGAAGTTCAACGAGGACGCGCGCCGCGCGCTCGAGCGTGGGGTCAACACCCTCGCCGACGCGGTCAAGGTGACGCTCGGCCCGAAGGGTCGCTACGTCGTCCTCGACAAGAAGTTCGGGGCGCCGACGATCACGAACGACGGCGTCACCATCGCCCGCGAGATCGAGCTCGAGGACCCGTTCGAGAACCAGGGCGCGCAGCTCGTCCGCGAGGTCGCCACGGCGACGAACGACGTCGCCGGTGACGGCACGACCACCGCCACAGTGCTCGCGCAGGCGATCGTGCGCGAGGGTCTCAAGAACGTCGCCGCCGGCGCCAACCCGATGGGCCTCAAGCGGGGCATCGAGAAGGCCGTCGAGGGCGTCGTCGAGGACCTCAAGAAGCAGTCGACCGAGGTGTCCGGCAAGGAGGACATCGCCCGCGTCGCCACGATCTCCTCGCGCGAGCGCGAGATCGGCGACGTGATCGCGGACGCGATCGAGAAGGTCGGCAAGGACGGCGTCGTGAACGTCGAGGAGGGCCAGACCTTCGGTCTCGACCTCGAGTTCACCGAGGGCATGCAGTTCGACAAGGGCTACCTGTCGCCGTACATGATCACCGACGCCGAGCGCATGGAGGCCGTGCTCGACGACCCGTACGTCCTGATCGCCAACCAGAAGATCGGCGCGGTCAAGGACCTCCTGCCGGTGCTCGAGCAGGTCATCCAGGCCGGCCGTCCACTGCTCGTTGTCGCAGAAGACGTCGAGGGCGAGGCGCTCGCGACGGTCGTCGTCAACAAGCTCCGTGGCGTGTTCACCGCCGTCGCCGTCAAGGCGCCGGGCTTCGGCGACCGTCGCAAGCGGATGCTCGAGGACATCGCGATCCTCACCGGCGGCGAGGTGATCACCGAGGAGATGGGCCTCAAGCTCGAGAACACCAAGCTCGCGCAGCTCGGCAAGGCCCGCAAGATCGTCATCGACAAGGACACGACCACGATCGTGGACGGTGCCGGCGACTCCGAGGCGATCAAGGGCCGCATCAAGCAGCTCAAGTCCGAGATCGAGACGACCGACTCGGACTTCGACCGCGAGAAGCTCCAGGAGCGCCTCGCGAAGCTGTCCGGCGGCGTCGCCGTGATCAAGGTCGGCGCTGCGACCGAGACCGAGATGAAGGAGAAGAAGCACCGCGTCGAGGACGCGCTGCAGGCGACCCGGGCGGCCCTCGAGGAGGGCATCGTCGCGGGCGGCGGCGTCGCGCTCCTGAACGCGGCGGACTCGGTGAAGAAGGGCCTCGCGACGCTCGAGGGCGACGAGAAGACCGGCGCGTCGATCATCCTCCGCTCGCTGGAGGAGCCGCTTCGGCAGCTCGCCTTCAACGGGGGGCTCGAGGGCTCGGTCGTCGTCAACCAGGTCCGTTCGGCCAAGAAGGGCTTCGGCCTGAACGTCGACAGCGGTGAGGTCGAGGACCTCGTCAGGGCGGGGATCATCGACCCGACGATGGTGACGCGCTCGGCACTGCAGAACGCCGCGTCGATCGCGAAGAACATCCTCACGACCGAGGCGATCGTCGCCGAGGCGCCCGAGAAGGCATCGGCCGGCGCCGGCATGCCCGACATGGGCGGCATGGGCGGCATGATGTAGGCACTTCGCCTCGCGAAGTGCTTCCGTAGTGCCCGAGGGGGCCGGTGGACACCGGCCCCCTCGCTCTGTCCAGGGCGTGCTCGGGCGCGATGCGACACAATCGCGCGGTGACGCTCTGGTCCGGACGCGTCGGCGCCTCGCTCGACCCCGCCGTGTGGGAGCTGCTCCGCGCGAACGACGCGGAGCTCCTGCCGTACGACTGCGAGGCGACCGCCGAGCACGCCGGCCGGCTTCACGGCGCGGGGCTCCTCGATGCCGCGGAGCTCGCGGAGGTCGAGGAGCGGCTCGCCGAGATCGCGCAGGACCCGTCCGCGATCCTCGATGCCGACGAGGACGTCCACTCGGCAATCGAGCGCCTGCTCGGCCCGGCAGGGCGGAAGGTCCACGCCGGCCGGTCGCGCAACGACCAGGTCGCCGCCGCATTCCGCCTCTACGTCCGCGACGCGTGCGCCGAGGCGCGCGAGGAGATCGACGCGCTCGCGCTCGTCACGCTCTCCTTCGCCGAGGCGGAGGCCGACACGCTGATGCCCGGCTACACGCACCTCCAGCGCGGCCAGCCCGTGACGCTCGGCCACCACCTCCTCGCATGGGTGGAGATGCTCGACCGCGACCGGACGCGCTTCACGGCCGCGGGGGAGGCAGCCTCGACCAGCCCTCTCGGGTCCGGTGCGCTTGCCGGGTCGACGCTCGGGATCGACCCGCCCATGGCCCAGATGCGGAACTCGATCGACGCGGTGGCCGATCGCGACTTCGCCCTGGACTACCTCTACGCGGCCACGATGCTCGCCCAGCACCTGTCCCGAATCGGCGAGGAGATCGTGCTCTGGTCGACCGCCGAGTTCGGGTTCGTGAAGCTGCCCGAGAACGCGTCGACGGGCTCGTCGATGATGCCGCAGAAGCTGAACCCCGACGTCGCGGAGCTCGTGCGCGGCAAGGGAGGCACGGCGATCGGCAGGCTCGCCGGTCTTCTCGCCACGGTGAAGGGGCTCCCGCTCGCCTACGACCGCGACCTCCAGGAGGACAAGGCGCCGGTCTTCGGCGCCCGGCAGGACGTCCGGCTCTCCCTGCGCGGGATGACCGTGCTCGTCAGTGGGCTCGTCGCGGATCGAGAGCGGCTCGCCGAGGCGGCCGCCGACCCACTCCTCCTCGCGACCGACGTCGCCGAGGATCTCGTGCGCGGGGGCATTCCTTTCCGCGACGCGCACGAGCAGGTTGCGGCATCGGTGCGCGACGGCACGTTCGCGAGCGGCACCACGCCGGCCGAGAGCGTCGCCGCGCGCGGCGCCCCCGGCCCGGGCGGAGTCCGCGAGGCGATCACCGCCGCGCGCAGGCGCTTCGGCCAGGGCCTCTGAGCGGTCAGCGCTCGTCCCGGGCGAGGATGCCGATCATCGAGGCGCGGCCCTGTGACGTCCGTCCGACCCGTCGGCGTATATCGGGCGAACCCGACACACGGAGAGGAACGAGATGAAACGCATCGCACTTGCGGCGGGCGTGCTGATCGCCGCCGCAGCCCTCGCAGGCGTGCTCCGCCCCGAGGGGGCGGGAGCCGAGGATCCCGCGCCGGCAACGGACACCGTCACCGTCACCGGCAGCGGCGTGGTCACGTCCGTGCCCGACCGCGCCGAGATCTCGGCCGGAGTGGAGACCCGCGCTCCCACGGCGAGAGCCGCCCTCGCAGCGAACGGCGCTGCGATGCAGAAGGTGATCGACGCGCTGCGGGCGAACGGCGGCAAGGACGTGACGACGCAGACCGTGTCGCTCTCCACGGCGTTCGACGCCAACGGCCAGCCGAGCGGCTTCGTGGCCTCGAACGTCGCATCGGCCGAGACCAGCCTGGGCGGGGCCGGAGCGCTGATCGACGCCGCGGTGGCGGCGGGCGCGAACACGATCTACGGCCCGTCGCTGTCCCGATCGGACTCCGACGCCCTGTACCGGCAGGCGCTCGCGAAGGCGGTCGACGACGCGAAGGGCCGCGCCGCGATCCTCGCAAAGGCGGCGGGCCGCGACCTCGGTCGCGTGACGGCGATCTCCGAATCGGGCGCCTCCGAGGGGCCCATCTACGCGAAGGCCTCGGCGGCCCAGGACTCGACTCCGGTCGTCTCCGGCCCGCAGGAGACGACCGCGTCGGTGAGCGTCACCTACGAGCTGCGGTGATTTCTCCGCGAAGCGTGGATCCGCTGGAGCGGATCCACGCCGCGGCCGATCCCCGCCCTGCGGGCGGGGCAGATCCCTGAAGCGGCCTGCTTCGCGGCCTGGACCGCGCCCTCGCGAGCGGATCCTGCCCGTGGACGATCCCCGCCCTGCGGGCGGGGCAGATCCCTGAAGCGGCCTGCTTCGCGGCCCGCGGCCGACGAGGTCGTCCCGCCCCGTCGCCGACCCTCCGGCGTTCGGGGCCCCTCCCCACGGGGGCCCCGAACGCCGGAGAACGAACGAACGTCAGCCCGTCGCCGGCGCGGGAGGGGCGGCAGGCACGGCCGGAGCCTCCCGTGGCGGAGTGACGACGTGCGAGCCGTGATGCTCGGTGCCGTAGCCGCCCGGAACCGGGATGTAGAACTCGGGGTAGCCCCACATGCCGTGCTCGGACACGTCGAGCCCCATCGTCTCGTCGTGCGGCTCCGTCCGGATCCCGACGGTCACCTTCATCAGCCCCAGGACGAGGAACGAGGCGGTGAAGGTGAACGCGCCGACCGCGGCGAGGCCCAGCAGCTGGATGCCGAGCTGATGGAAGCCGCCCCCGTAGAAGAGACCGCCCTTCCCGGTCGCGAGGTTCTCGGCGAGCTTCGGCACGGTGAGGAACCCGAGGGACACCGTGCCCCAGACGCCGGCCATCCCGTGTGCTGCGAGGGCGCCGACAGGGTCGTCGATTCCGACACGCTCGACGAGGAGCGAGCCGAGCACGACGATCCCTCCGGCGACGAAGCCGATCAGGATCGCCGCCCACGGGGCCACGAAGGCGCAGGCGGCCGTGATCGCGACGAGCGCGGCAATCGCCCCGTTCAGCATCATCGAGAGGTCGGGCTTCTTGATCACGATCCACGACACGGTGACCGCCCCGATGACCCCTGCCGCCGCGGCGAGGTTCGTGTTCATCGCGACGTAGGCGAAGAACCCCACGCCGCCGAAGTCGACGCTGAGCGTCGAGCCCGGGTTGAACCCGAACCAGCCGAACCACAGGATGATCACGCCGAGCGTCGTGTAGGCCATGTTGTGGCCCGGGATCGGCTGCGGCTTCCCGTCGACGAACTTGCCGATGCGCGGCCCCAGGAGCAGCGCTCCGGCGAGGCCCGCGAGCGCGCCCTGGTAGTGGACGACGGTCGAGCCGGCGAAGTCCTGCATGCCCTTCGCGAACAACCAGCCGTCGGGGCTCCAGATCCAGTGCGACACGAGCGAGTAGATGAGCGTGAAGACGATCCCGAACACGATGTACACCCAGAGCCGCGTCCGCTCGGCCATCGCCCCCCAGACGATCGCGAGCGACACGGCCGCGAACGCCACCTCGAACAGGTAGCCGGCGGCGCCGGGGATCGCCGAGAACCAGGAGAACGGCGACTGTCCGATGGCGAGGAGCTCGTCGACCGTCGGGACGAAGCCCGAGCCGCCGACGAGACCGTTGCCTCCGTCGCCGAAGGCGATCCCGAACCCGACGAGGTAGTAGACGATCGAGACCACTCCGAGGATCAGGACGTTCTTGGCGGCGATATGGCCGACGTTCTTCATCCGTGTCAGCCCGGCCTCGAGGAATGCGAAGCCGGCCTGCATGAAGAGCACGAGGATCGCCGCGAGGACGACCCAGATCGTGCTTGCCGCGAACGCGAGCTCCTTCGTGCTCATGGTCGATCCCCTCCTTCCGGAAGGAGGGGGCCCGTGGGGGAACCACGGGTTCCCCCACGCCGGAATGCGAGCTCCTTGGTGCTCATACCCGCTCCACCTCCTCCAGCCTCTGACCCGTGCGGTGGTGGGTCACGTTGGTGACCTGCGACATCCAGCAGATCCCGTCGCCGTTGACATGACCGGTCTTCGCCGCGTCGACGATCGCGGCAATGACGTCCTTTGCGATGTCGTCGCGGACGATGAACGTCAGGTGCGCCTTGGGCAGGAACCTGGACTCGAACACCCGCCCGCGGTACTCGTGGGTGATGCCCTTCTCCCGCCCGTGGCCGACCGCCTCGACGACCGTCACCCCGACGTGACCCGTGTGCTCCTCGACCGCCTCCATGACGGTCTCCACGCGGTCGCGGACGACCACTGCCTCGACCTTCATCACGGCTTCATCACCCCCCGAGGACGGGATGCGGGGCCTGCGGCGCGGGCTGCCCGCCGCCGCACCGCCGGCAGCCTCGGGCCTGGTCGGAAATGTCGGGCGCTCCGGCGGACGGACGCCGATGGCTCGGCGGCCGGTACCGGTGCTGTCGCTCTACGGGTCACCGCCCTCTCCTCTCGTCGGTCCAACGAAAAAAGCCCCACCTCTCCCACGGGAGAGATGAGGCTCCATTGCCTGCGGCGGGATCGACGTCGTCCCCGCCTGCGGCCCACGATAGAGGAGCGGCCGGGTGGTCCGCAAGTTCGAGGGGCTGCCGGGCGGGGAGCGACCCCGACGACGCGAGCCCCGAACGAGGGACGGGCGCCTTCGTAGCCGGCCTTCGATGGTGCGGTTTCCCGTACTGGCGGCTCCACGGGGCCGTTGTTACGCTCGCACCGAGATGTTGCTCGCTCGTATCTAGGACACCCGTTGCCGTGGCCCGCCCGACGCGGAGCCCTTTTCTGCACGTCCTGATACCGCTGTACGAAGGGAGAGCACCATCGTGAAAGAGTTGTCGCCCGTCCCGCCCGACGCGCTCGCCGTGGACGCTCGGGACCTGCGCAAGGAGTTCGTGCGCAAGGACCGCAAGCGCGGCAAGCGCCGCGTCGCGGCCCTCGACGACGTCTCGCTCGAGATGGCCCGGGGCGAGTGTGTCGCCATCCTCGGCCAGAACGGCTCGGGGAAGTCGACGCTCGTCCGGCTGCTGTCCACCCTGCTCCTGCCGGACGGCGGCAGCGCGAGGGTGTTCGGGTACGACGTGGTGCGCGAGGACAAGGCCGTCCGCAGGCTCGTCAACCGCGTCTCGGTCGAGGCGAGCTTCTTCAAGAAGATGTCGCCCTCGGAGAACCTCCACTACGCGGCGCGCTTCTACGGCATGACGCCCTCCGAGACGTCGGGGCGGATCCCCATGATCCTCGAGCGCGTCGGCTTCCCGCCCGATCGCCGCACCGAGCCGATGGAGAACCTGTCGCGCGGGATGCAGCAGAAGGTCGCCCTCGCGCGGGCGCTCCTCACCTCGCCGGTGCTGCTCCTGCTCGACGAGCCGACGACCGGGCTCGACCCGCGCTCGAAGCTCGAGGTGCAGGACTTCGTCCGCGAGATGCGCTCGGTCCACGACTCGACGATCCTGCTCTGCACCCACGACCTGGCCGAGGCGGAGGCGCTGTCGGAGCGTGTCGGGATCCTCGACCGTGGGCGGCTGCTCGCGCTCGAGCCCGCGGACGAGCTCAAGGCGCGGTTCGGCGCGGACACCCTCGAGGAGGCGTTCTTCGCCGCCACCGGCCGCGGGTTCGAGGACGAGGAGGACGAGGTGGACGCCGAGGACAGGAAGGTGCTCGCGTGAGAGCGATAGCCCTCGAGCTCAAGCACGAGCTGATCGGCCTCGCCGGCGTGGTCGAGCGGAACGTCTACCTGACCCGGCGCTACATCTACTGGGACATCGCGTTCTTCGTCTGGACCGTGGCGAACACGCTCACGATCGTCTTCATCGCGGAGGGGATCCAGGCGAGCGGTGGGTCGATCGACGTCGAGCGCGCGACGACGACGCTCCTGATCGGGGCGGTCGTGTGGGCGTACCTCGGGATCATCTTCGAGTTCCTCACCGAGACCGTCGCGTGGGAGCGGTGGGAGGGCACGATCGAGTACACGTTCATGGCGCCGCTCTCTCGGGCGATGCACCTCGGCGGCTCGGGCGTGTTCGCCGTGCTCTACGGGCTCGTGCGGGCGATCCTCCTGTTCGTCGTCGTCGCCGCGTTCTTCGGCCTCGCGTTCGAGGACGCGAACTTCGTCGCTGCGCTGGTGATCCTGGTGGTCGCCTCCGTCTCGTTCTTCGGGATCGGGATGATGACCGCCGTCCTGCCGCTGATCTCGCCCGAGAAGGGCGCGCAGCTCGGGTTCGTCGCACAGGGGCTTCTGCTCGTCGTCTCCGGCGTCTACTACCCGGTAGACGTGCTGCCGGAGTGGATGCAGTGGATCTCCACGATCTCGCCGGCGACGTACGCGCTCGAGGGGATTCGTGCGGCGATCCTCGACGGCGCCTCGCTCGGGTCGTTGTGGCACGACATCTGGCCGCTCCTGATCATCGGCGCGGCGTGCATCCCGCTCGGCCTCTGGATCTTCAACCGCGGCGAGGTCTACGCCAAGCGCCACGGGAAGCTGAAGCGGTCCGGTTGATGGGGATCCGCATCACCGTCGCGGCGCTGCTGCCACGTCCGTGAGCGAATCCTCTACCGTGCCGCGGATGGCGGGCGTCGAGCTCGAGATCGTGGAGCTCGCCTCCGGCGACCGGGCCGGGGCGGACGCCTACGCGGCGTCGTGGAACGCCGTGGTCACCCGGTATCCGATCACGGCCGAGGAGCTCGAGCGCACCCGCGCGCGGAGGCCCGACGACCTCCGGCTCGTGGGACGGATCGACTGGGCCGTCGCCGGATGCGCCGCGGCGATCCGCTCCGACCTGCCGGGGCGGACGTACATGGGGAACGTCGTCCTGCCGGAGCACCGTCGCCGCGGGCTGGGGCGTGCGTTTCTCGAGCGCATCGTGGTCGCCGCGCGCGTCCACGGAAGCCAGTTCCTCGCGGCCGGCGTGGAGGAGGGCGACGAGGCCGGAGAGGCGTTCGCCGCGAGGTTCGGCCTGCGCGAGGTGCTCCGGGAGCTGGAGATCTCGCGCCTCGTGGAGGGCGACGAGCCCGAGCCCGACGTTCCCGACGGGATCGAGCTCGTCGAGCTCGCGGCGCGCCCGGACCTCCTCCGGGAGGTCTATGCGCTCGCGTGCGAGACCCTGCCGGAGATGCCCCTCCACGCGCCGCTCGAGATGCCCTCGTTCGAGCGGTGGCTCGAAGAGGACGCCACCGGGCCCGACGTCCTGCCCGGCGGCACGCTGGTCGCCCTCGACGCCGGCCGCGTGGTCGGGTTCGCGGGGCTCATGCGACGGCGTGCGGATCCGCACCTCGCCGAGCACGGTCTGACGTCCGTTGCGGCGAGCCACCGCAACCGTGGGATCGCCACCACGCTCAAGCGAGCCCAGATCGCGTGGGCATCACGGCATGGCTACCGCGAGCTGATGACCTCGACGCAGGCCGCCAACGCGCCGATGCGCGCCGTGAACGACAAGCTCGGCTACGAGCCGCGGCCGGCCTGGATCCGCATGGAGGGGGCGCTCGACGACGTCGAGGCTGCGCTGGCGCGCCGCTAGGCGCGGCCCGTTGCCGGGGCGGGACTCCCGGGTCGGGAGCCGACGGGCGTCAGCGTCGGAGGCTCCGCCGCGCGACCTCGGCCACCGCTTGCGGCTGCTGCATCCGGAGCGGAAGCAGCCCCGAGCGGAGCGCGAGGGCGACGGCGTGGGTCCCGTTCCGGGCGCCCAGCTTGGCGATGATGCGCTTCCGGTATCCCTTCACGGTCTCGGACGACAGGAACAGGCGCTCGCCGGTCTGCGCAGCGGTCTCCCCGTCGGCGGCCGCGGCGAGGATCTCCGTCTCGCGGTCGGTGAGGGGCTCCCCTTCGAGGATCTCGGCGAGCAGGCTGGTCATGCCGCGCGCCTCCGCACCCGGGCCGAGCCGTTGTGGACCAGCGTGTAGACGCGATCGGGGCTGACGCCGAGATCCTTCGCGACGTCCGCGGCGGTGTCGCCCTCGACGACCGTCCGGATCAGCGCGATGCGCTCGCGCTCGGGGAGCGTTCCCACGACGCGGAGCCGGTCGAGGCTCTCCACGGTGTCGTGGGGCGTGGGACCGGGTCCGGCGGGTCGTACGCCTGAGCGTCGGCGTCCACGGTGCGTACGAGGTCGGGGAATCCGACGACGTCCGCGAAGACCCCGTCGCCGAGGTTGTTGCGGCGTGCGCGCGTGCGCACGGTGTCCACGATCGCGCCCCGGACGTACGGGGTGGCGAAGGCGGGGAAGGGAACCCCGAACGAGGGGTCGTACTTGCGTGCTGCCTTCGCGAGCGCGAGGTTGCCGTCCGCCACGAGCTCCTCCTGCTCGAGAGGAGTGTGGCGCCAGCGCTTTGCCTCACGTCTGGGCAGGTACAACGTCTGCTCGACGAGCTTCTGTTCCTTCATGCGCGAATTGCGCCTCCTGGGTCGGGGGCGTGGGAGAACGCGGCGGCGTGAACCCGCGCGGTTCTGTTCCGTTGGGGGATTGGGGCGCTTTGCATGGGGGGGCATGCGTGGCGTCGGCGTGTAGCCGGTAACGGAAGCTCGGGACCTTACCACCCCTATCGGTCGTGCGAACCGTGAACGGGAGTCAACACCCCCGATCCGTTTACCAGGGGTTTTTCGTCCGGGGGCGTATACTGCGCCACTCGATGCCAGCTTCGGACTGACAGTCGGCCCCGGTCCGGGGGCCGCCGCTCCACCGGCCAGCCCCGCCGGTCGGCCTGCGCCGGGCTTCTCGACCTGAGCGTCCGAACGACTGGAGACCTCCCACATGCAACGCCTCTCGGCCCGCAGCATCTGGTACGCCTACGAGGCCGCAGCCTCGTTCCTCTGGGCTTTGCCCTTCACCGTCTCGGCCTACTACTTCGTCACCGAGGTCGGGATGAGCCCGCTCGAGCTCGTCCTGGTGGGGACGGTGATGGAGCTCTCGGTCTTCCTCTTCGAGGTTCCCACCGGGATCGTCGCCGACACGACGTCCCGCCGCCTGTCGATCGTGATCGGGAACGTGATCATGGGTCTTGCGTTCGTCGTCGTCGGCGCATTCGTGGACGTCTGGCCGATCCTCCTGGGCTACGCGGTCTGGGGACTCGGGTGGACCTTCACGAGCGGTGCGATGGACGCCTGGCTCGCCGACGAGGTCGGCGAGCAGCACCTCACGCGCGTGTACCTGCGCGGCGCCCAGGTGAGCCGCGCGTTCACGGTCGCCGGAATGGTCGCCAGCGTCTCGCTCGCGCTGATCGACCTCCGGCTCCCGATCGTCCTCGGCGGCGTCGGGACGATGGCGCTCGCGGCCTTCTACGCGGGCTGGATGCCGGAGACGCGCTTCGTGCCCGCACCCCGTGAGGGGAGGAGCACCTTCGCGCACATGGCGCACACCGGCCGTACCGGCGCCCGGCTCGTCCGCTCACGGCCGGCGCTGCTCGCGATCCTCGGAGCGGTTGCGTTCGTCGGCATGTGGAGCGAGTCGTACGACCGGCTCTGGCAGGCGCATCTCGTCGACGACGTCGGGCTTCCCCCGCTCGGAGGGCTCGACCCCGTCGTCTGGTTCGGGATCCTCGGCGTCGTCGGGACGCTGCTCTCGATCGTGGTCGCGGTTCCCGTGGGGCGCAGGCTGGAGCGGTCGTCCGTCCCGACCGTGGCACGGGCGCTCACCTGGCTCTACGCGTCGCTCGCCGTGAGCTCCTTCGTGTTCGCCTTCGCCGGGAGCCTGTGGCTCGCGATCCTCGGCTCATACGGCATCTTCGTCACCCGCCAGGTGGGAGCGCCGCTCTTCATGGCCTGGCTCAACCGGAGCGTCGAGGACTCCACGGTCCGTGCGACGACGCTCTCGATCGTCAACCAGGCGGACGCGGTCGGCCAGTGGACGGGCGGGCCGGCGATCGGCGCGCTCGGGACGGTGACGTCGATCCGCGTGGCCCTGGCCGCGGCGACGGCGTGCCTCCTGCCGGCGCTCGGCTTCCTCCGGGCGGCGACACGGCGCGACGCGCGGGATCCCGTCGCGTTGCCGGCACCCTCCCGCGGGCCGGAGTGGTAGTCTCCCGCATGCTTTTCGAGGCAACGGGGCCTCGGGCGCGGGTCTTCCGTGCCCGGGGCTTTTGTCGTTTCAAGGGAGGAGAACCCTGATGGCACGAGCGAGAGCGAGCGCGACGTCGAGCCGCTCCACGATGGTGAAGTCGAAGGACCGGGCGACCTCGAGCGTCGCCGCACGTCGAGCGGTGCTGAAGCGGCTGCGCGACGAGGAGATCGAGCACGTCCTCTTCTGGTTCACGGACCTCGAGGGGCATCTCAAGTCGTTCGCCGTCACGCCGGCGGAGATGGAGGGCGCGCTCGACGACGGGATGGGCTTCGACGGCTCGTCGATCACCGGCTTCAACGCGATCGAGGAGTCGGACATGGTCGCGATCCCCGATCCGGCGACGTTCCAGGTGATGCCGCGGCCGGTCGACGAGCACGGCCACGAGCTCGGGGCGAAGGTCGCGCGGGTGATCTGCGACGTGGTCAAGCCGGACGGGACGCCCTACGAGGGCGACCCGCGCTACGTCCTGCGTGCAGCGCTCGACCGGATGCGGAGGTTGGGCTTCGACGCGTTCAACGTCGGCCCGGAGCTCGAGTACTTCCTCTTCGAGGACGACCAGGACACGAAGACCCTCGACGAGGGCGGGTACTTCGCGATGACCGCCCAGGACGCTGCCACCGAGGTGCGCAACGACACGATCCATGCGCTCGAGTCGGTGGGCATCCCGATCGAGTACCACCATCACGAGGTGGCGCCCTCGCAGCACGAGATCGACATGCGCTACGCCGACGCGCTGGCCATGGCCGACCACACGATCACCTATCGGCTGATCGTGAAGGAGGTCGCGGCATGGCACGGCTACTACGCGACCTTCATGCCGAAGCCGCTCTTCGGCGAGAACGGCTCGGGCATGCACACGCACATGTCGCTGTTCAAGAGCGGGCGGAACCAGTTCTTCGACGCGAAGGACCCGCATCACCTCTCCAAGACGGCCAAGGCGTTCATCGCCGGGCTGCTCGTGCACGCGCGCGAGATGTCCGCCGTGCTGGCGCAGTGGGTCAACTCCTACAAGCGGCTCGTGCCGGGCTACGAGGCGCCGGTGTACGTCGCCTGGTCGCAGCGGAACCGCTCGGCGCTGATCAGGATCCCGCTCTACAAGCCGGGCGCGGAGCAGGCGACGCGGGCGGAGATCCGCTGCCCCGACCCGGCCTGCAACCCGTACCTGGCGTTCGCGGCGCTGTTGCACGCCGGGCTCGAGGGGATCGAGCGGGGCTACGAGCTGCCCGACGAGATGACGACGAACCTCTACCGGCTGTCCGAGGCGGAGCGCGACGAGCGCGGGATCGTCGCCCTGCCGGGCTCGCTCGGCGAGGCGGCCGAGGCGCTCGCCGGCTCCGAGCTCATGCAGAAGGCGCTCGGGGAGCACATCTTCCCGCGCTACGTCGAGCTGAAGCGGCGCGAGTGGAACGAGTACCGCATCCAGGTCACGGAGTGGGAGAAGGACCGCTACCTGAGCTCGCTCTGACTCTCCGCGCCACCTCTCCGCGAAGCGGGGATCCGCGGGAGCGGATCCCCGCCGCGGCCGATCCCCGCCCTGATTCTCCGCGAAGCGTGGATCCGCTGGAGCGGATCCACGCCGCGGCCGATCCCCGCCCTTCGGGCGGGGCAGATCCCTGAAGCGGCCTGCTTCGCGGCCGGTGGGGTGGCACGGGGATCCTGAGTCCTGACACGGCCGGCTGTTCAGGCCCGAAAACGCGACGTCACAGCTCTGGACATCTTCCGGCCGATGGCGCAATATCCAGGGTGCAGGCGAAGCCGCAAGGCGAGCGGCAACGTCTGTGTCTGACGGCCGATCGCGGGTCCCCGGTGGGGGCCCGTGGTCGTTCTGCGCCGGCGACGCCGCGCCTACGGCTTCCACACCATCAGGGCGACGATGGCGACCGTCGCGACGAGCATCGACGCGTCGAGCGTCAGCGCCACCGGGTCACGGAGGCGGCGCGCGAGCTCCGCGGACGGCCGGTCGCCTGCGGCGGCGACGCGCTCGGCCAGCTCGCGCGTTTCTCGGTCGAGCCTGCCAGCCAGGGCACCGACGACCACGAGCCATGCGACGAGCCCGTACGTCCACTGCAGCCAGCCGGAGCCGTACGGCACGCGGAGCTCGTGGGCCAGCCAGACGCCGGCGCCGAGGGTCAGCAGGAGGCCCACGCCGACGAGCGGCACGAACGGGCGGACGGCCCTCAGGAGGAGCGCGCTCTCCGATGGCCGTTCCCTGCCGATCGCGAGCAGCCTCAGCGCGGTCACCGCGATGCTGCCGCCGACGAACAGGAGCACGCCCGAGAGGTGGAGGAAGAGGGCCCAGTCGCGCGCCATCCGTCGTCGAACTTAGATGATCGAGTCGATCATCCAGCCGCGGCGAACCGGCGGACGCCTCCGTGCAAACCCGTAGCCTGAGCCTCCCGTGATGACGGCGCTGCGCATCCTCCACGTGCTGTCCGCCTGCGTCTGGGTCGGGGGCACGGTGGCGCTCGTGTTCGTAGGCGTCCCCGCGATCCGGCAACTGGAGGGAGAGGCGCGCGCGACCGCGATGCGGACGCTCGGGCGTCGCTGGCGTCCGATCGGCTGGAGCGCGATGGTGGTCGCGATCCTCTCCGGGCTGTGGCTGACCGACCGCCACGGCGGCTTCGACCGGGCGGCGCTGGACACCGACTTCGACCGTACGCTGATCGCGAAGTCCGTGCTCGTCGCCTTTCTCGTCGTGGGCGGCCTCCTGCACGACTACGTGCTCGGTCCGCGGCTCCAGCGCGAGCTGCGCGCGCGCGACCCGTCCGCTCCGGCCACCCGGCGCCGTCTCGTCGTCGTCGGGTGGTTCAACTTCGGCCTCACGATCGCGGTGCCGGCCCTCGGGGCGGTCGTCCTCACGACGCTCGACTGATGACGGTGGACGAGGCCGCACGCCATCTCGCGCTCCTGACCCGGACGACGGAGGTCGTCAACTCGTCGCTCGACCTGCAGGAGGTGCTCGAGGCGATCGCCCACGAGGTCGCCGCCGCGCTCGGGACGGATGCCTGCTTCGTCTACCTCTACGACGAGCGGGGCGACGAGCTCGTCCTCCGGGCGACCCACGGCACCCTCATCGAGGGCGCCACGAGCGCGCCGCGCATGCGGAGCGGGGTCGGGATCACCGGCGTCGCAGCCGCGGAGCGGCGGCCGATCATGATTCCGTCGGGCGCGCATCTCGACCCGCGCTTCAAGGCCTTTCCCAACCTCCGCGAGGACGAGTACGAGTCGATCCTGGCCGTGCCCATCCTCGCCCGGGACGTGCTCGAGGGCGCGCTCAACGTCCGTACGCGGGAGCCGCGCTCGTTCACCGACGCCGAGATCGGCCTGCTGACCTCGATCGCGTCGCAGGTCGGGCAGTCGATCGAGCATGCGAAGCTCTACGCGCAGGCCCGCCGGCGGGTCGACGAGCTCGAGGCACTCGCGCGGATCTCCGAGGCGGTGTCGGAGTCGCTGTACCTGGAGGAGTCGCTCGAGGCGATCGTCCAGACGACGGTCGAGTCGCTCCACGCGACCGGTGCGGCGGTCGTCCTCGAGGACGGACGCATCGCCTGGCCCGAGGGCCGTGCGGGCACCCACGCCGTCCGGCTCCCGCTCCGCTGGCGCGGACGCACGATCGGCGAGCTCGTCGTCGACCGCGACACCCCGTTCTCCGACGACGACCGCCAGCTTCTCGATGCGATCGCGAATCAGGCGGCGATCGCCCTCGAGCACGGCCGGATGGCGCTGCGCGGCGTGCTCGCCCAGGAGATCCATCACCGGGTCAAGAACAACCTGCAGACCGTCGCCTCGCTCCTGCGGCTCCAGGCGCGCGCGGAGGGCGTCGACCCGGGCAAGGCGCTGGGGGACTCGGTGAACCGGATCCTCGCGATCGCCGCGGTCCACGAGGAGCTGACCGAGCACCGCGAGGACGTGGTCGATCTCGCCGAGCTCGTCGACCGGCTTCGCGCGATGCTCGTGCAGGGGCTCGTCGCCGGCAAGGAGGTCTCAGCGGAGCTGACACCCGTCGAGCTCGCGGGCCAGCGGGCGACGGCGCTCGCGCTCGTCTTCAGCGAGCTGCTCTCGAACGCGCTCGAGCACGGCGGTGTCCACGTCTCGATCAGCCTCACGCGCGCGGGGGCGAACGCCGTGCTCGTGGTCTCGGACGACGGTGCGGGCATCGCCGGCGCCGGCGACGGCACGGGCATGTCGATCGTCCGGGCCCTCGTCCGCGACGAGCTCGGGGGCACCCTGGAGCTCGCCGACCGCGGCGGCCTCCACGCAGAGGTGCGGTTCCCGGTGGGGGGCTGATCCCGCGCCCGTCGGCGGCGAGTAGTCTGGAGGCCGGGCGACGGCGCCCGTTCCACCGCCGACGAGGGCGGGGCCCGCGCCACCCGTGCGCGGCGTCGACCACGTACGACGGAGGAGGAACCCGAGGTGGCCACGACCCCGATGCGAATCCTGATCGCGGAGGACGAGACGATCATCCGCCTCGACCTGCGCGAGCTGCTCGAGCGCTCCGGCTTCGACGTCGTCGCGGAGGCGCGGGACGGCGAGGAGGCGGTCGCGCTGGCGCGGAGCGAGGCGCCCGATCTCGCCCTGCTCGACGTCAAGATGCCGAAGCTCGACGGCATCGACGCCGCGAGGCGGATCCTCGACGAGCGTCCGATCCCGATCGTGATGGTGACCGCCTACGGCGAGCAGGAGCTCGTCGCCCGCGCCGTCGAGGCGGGGGTGTTCGGCTACCTCGTGAAGCCGTTCCGGGAGTCGGACCTGCTGCCCGCGATCACGACGGCGCGCGCCCGCCACGAGGAGCTCGTCGCGTTGCGCGAGGAGGCGGACTCGCTCGCCGAGGCGCTCGCCGCGCGCAAGGCCATCGAGCGCGCGAAGGGGCTCCTGATGGAGCGCGAGGGACTGACCGAGCAGGATGCCTTCGCCCGGCTCCGCAAGGCGAGCCAGATCTCGGGGCGGCCGCTCAAGGTCGTCGCCGAGGCCCTCATCGCCACGCTGGATCTCTCCGCGAAATCGGGATCCGCGGGTGCGGATCCCGATCGTGGCCGATCCCGCTGAAGCGGCCCGCTTCGCGGACTGACCGGTGTGAGAACCGAGCTCAGGACGCCGCCAGCAGGCGGTCGTCCTCCCGACGGCGGCGTGCCCGGCGCGTGGCCCACACGGCGGCGAGGAGGAGCGCCAGCGGAGCGACGGCGACCGCGATCGCGAGCACGACGACCGCCTCCCACGCCAGGACGGCAAGCGCCTTGTCGAGCGCACGGTCGAGCCGTGAGCCGGGCACCGCGACGCCCGTGGTCCGATCGGTCCGGAGCTCCAGCTGGATCGTCGCGTTGCGGGCGACCTCGGCCGTCGACGACCGGCTCGCACGAAGGTCCCGGAGCTGCGCCTCGGCCTGGGCACGCCGCTCCAGCAGGCGGGCGCGCTCGGCGGCGGTCTCCGCCTTCGCGATCGCCACCGTCAGCGCCGCGACCTGCGCGCGGACCTGCTCGAGCTGGCGGTCGAGCGTGTCGAGCGACTCCTGGAGGTCGTCGATCTGGACGCTCTGCGCCACGATCTTGCCGAGCCCGGAGAGCCGGGTGACCGCATCGGCCGCGCGCGCCGACGGGACCCTGAGAGTGAGGGCAGCGGCACCGTCCGTTCCGGTCGCGTACTGCACCGAGACGACGTAGCCGCCGAGGTCGCGGGTGATCGTGAGCGCGCGCTGGGTCGCCTCCGAGAGCGCGTCGGTGTCGTCGACCGCGAGCGTCAGGTTGGCGCTGTAGCGCTGCGCGCGGCCCGTGACCGGCCCCGGCGCACCCTTCGCCTGTGCCGCCGACGCGTCGGCTGCCGCTCCGGTCGAGAAGGACTCGCCGGTCGTGACAGTCGCGCCGATGCTCCGTTGCGCGATCGGGGCGTTCGCCTCGCGCGCCGCCGGGCCCGGCCGGGAGACGCCGATCACGACCGCGGAGACCACCGCGAGCCCAGCGACAGCCGGGACCAGCAGCACGAAGGGCCGGCGGCCGCGCAGCCGCTCACGGAGCGACGGTGCCGCGACGGGGGGCCGGGAGGCCAGGGTGAGCACCTGGAGCCGGAGCGCGTCGCTCGCGCCCGGGCGGGTCGCGCGCAGCTCGTCGACGATCTCGTTCACGGTCATCCCTCGTTCACCCTCTCCTCGAGTCGCTTCAGGGCCCGGCTGAGCCGGGTCGAGACGGCGGTCGGGCTGATCCCCAGGACCCGCGCGGTGGCGTCGCCGTCGAGCTCCAGCACGATGCGCAGCGCGAGCACCTCGCGCTCGCCTGCGCTGAGGGAGCGGAGCGCGGTCTCGAGCTCCGGGGAAAGCCCCTCGACGAATGCCTCCTCGACCCGCTCGTGCACGGCCGTCGCCTCCTCGCGCCTCCGGCGGCGCGACTCGGCGCGGAACCAGTCGAGAGCCGTCGTCCGCGCGATCCCGAGCAGCCAGGTCCGGGCACTGCCGCGACGCGGGTCGAACCGCTCCCAGAGGCGGAGCGCCTTCTCGAAGGTCGAGCTTGCGAGATCCTCGGCCGTCTCGCGGTCGCGGGTCAGGTAGAGGAGATAGCCGAACACGTCGTCGAGGTGCGCCTCGGCGGCCTCGGCGAGGCTCCGCGGGGAACGGGTGGCGAGCGGCTGCTCGAGCGTCATCGCGTCCACGCCTTCTGTACGCCGCCGGTGTCGATCCGTGTCACACAGAGATTGTCGGCGCAGGCCCGGCCGGGTCGATCGCCGTTACGACGCCTGCTGCGACTCGTGCACGCGTCGCGCCTCGGCCTCGCGCAGCTCGATCCGGCGGATCTTCCCCGTGAGCGTCTTCGGCAGGGAGGGGACGAACTCGACCAGGCGCGGGTAGTGGTAGGCGCTCAGGCTGGTCCGCACGTGGTGCTGGATCGCCTTGGCGGTCTCGTCGCTCGGCTCGTGGCCCTCGGCCAGCACGACGAACGCCTTGACGACGCTGCCGCGCCGCTCGTCCGGCGATGCGACCGCGGCTGCCTCCGCGACGGCCGGGTGCTCCAGGCACGCCGACTCGACCTCGAACGGCCCGATCCGGTAGCCGGCCGCGATGATCACGTCGTCGGCACGGCCCTCGTACCAGACGTAGCCGTCGTCGTCCATGCGCGCGGCGTCCTTCGTGTGGAACCACTCGCCGCCGAACGCTTCGCACGCCGCCTCCTCGTTGTTCCAGTAGCCGAGCGGATAGTGCGGGTTGCTCCGCGCGCGCAGGCAGATCTCGCCGCGCTCGCCGGTCGCGACCGGCTGCTCGTCCTCGTCGAGGATCGCGACGTCCCACCCCGGCATCGGCCTGCCCATCGATCCCTCCCGCACCTCCATGAACGGGAAGTTCCCGCACAGCGGGTAGCTCTCCGAGAGGCCGTAGAAGTCGAGGACGGTGACGCCGTACTGCCGACGGAACCAGCGGATCGCCTCCGGGTTCAGCGGCTCTCCGGCGGCGCAGACGATGCGAAACTGCTGCGGGTAGCGGTCACCTGCGTCGTCGATCGTCATCATCGAGCGGATCGCGGTCGGGGTGCTGAAGACGTTCGTCACCTGGTACTTCGAGAGGAACGCGAGCTGCTTGTGCGGGTCGAAGCCGCCCTCGCGCTCGTAGACGACCTGCACCGCGCCGTACCGCCACGGCCCGAGGAGGGGCGCAATGCCCGCGGCCCAGGCCCACTCGCCCATCCCGTGGAAGCGCTCGCCGTCCTGGACGTCGTGGCAGAGCTCGAACTCGTTGTGCCCGATCAGGTACCTGTGGGCGTGGAGGATCCCTTTGGCGAGGCCCGTGGTTCCCGACGTGTAGTAGAGCTGCGCCGGGTCGTCCGCCGCCGTGTCGACCCGCACGAAGGCGGGATCTCCCGACGCGACCAGGTCGCCGTCGAGCACCAGGACGTGCTCGACCGGGAGCGCGAGCGCTCGCACCCGCTCCGCGTTCTCGGCGTTCGTGACGAGGACCTTCGCCTGCGAGTCCGTGACGCGATGGCGGATCCCGTCGTCTCCGTAGAGCACGGACAGCGACAGCAGGATCGCGCCGGCCTTGAACGTCCCCAGGAACGCCGCCGCCGTCTCGGGCCGTGGGGTCAGGAGCATGGCGACGCGGTCGCCGACCTCGACCCCGTGCTGCCGGAGGACGCTTGCGAGCCGGTTGCTCGCGTCCTGCAGCTCGCCCCACGTCACCTGCCGCTCGTTGCCGCGGAAGTCCTCCCACAGCATCGCGAGCTTGTCGGGCGGATGCTTGTCGCAGACGTCCTGCGCGATGTTGTAGCGCGGGGGGACGTCCCATTGGTGCGCTGCCACCGCCTCGTCGTAGCTCGAGAACCGGCTGTGTGCGGCCATGCTCGCTCCTCCGGACGGAATCGCGTCTCGATCAGTCTCGCTCATCCGGATTCGACGTGCGGGGCCGCGGCGGCCTGCGCCTCCGCGAAGAGGACCTCCCAGCGCTCGAGCAGGCCGTCGAGCTCCTCGCGGCCCGCGGTGTACGACGCGAGCAGGTCCATGTCCGTCCAGCTCTCGGCGAGACGCGCCTCGAGCTCGGCGACGTGGAGCTCGAGCTCGCCGATCCGCTTCTCCACACGGTCGAGCTCCGTTGGACGGCGCGGTGCGGCCTTCGGCTTGGCGACCCGGGCTCGCTCGGGCCTGGTCGGCGTCGGCGCCTGCGCGGACTCCGACTCACGCTCGCGCACCAGGTCGGCCCATCCACCGTCGTACGAGCGGAGGGCGAGGTGCTCGACGGCGACGATCCGGTCGGGGACGGCGTCGAGCACCGCGCGGTCGTGCGACACGAGGAGCACCGTTCCGGGAAACGCCTCCAAGGCGGCCTCCAGGGCCTCGCGGCTCTCGAGGTCGAGATGGTTCGTCGGCTCGTCGAGGACGAGCAGGTTCGCGCCCGAGGCGACGACCAGCGCGAGCGCGAGCCGGCGCCGCTCGCCGCCCGAGAGCACCGAGACCTGCTTCTCGTGGGTTTCCCAGCCCGAGAACAGGAAGCGGCCGAGGAGGTTCTGCGCCTGCGGCCGCGGCAGCCCCGTGGCCGCGGTCGCGACGTCGAGGATCGAGCCTCGGTCGGGCAGCTCGGCCTCGTGCTGCGAGAAATAGGCGGGCACGACACCGTGCCCGAGCTTGATCCGCCCCTCCTCCGGCTCGAGCCGCCCGAGGAGCGTCTCGAGGAGCGTCGTCTTGCCGGAGCCGTTCGGCCCCACGAGCGCGACGTGCTCGCCGCGCTCGAGCACGAGCGAGGCCCCGTCGAGGAGCAGCTTGTCCCCGGCGGACACGACGAGGTCCTCGGCCTCGAGCACGATCCGGCCCGATCGCGCCGGTCGGAGGAACTCGAACCCGAGCGTCCTGCGGCGCTTCGTCATCGCCTCGAGCTCCTGCGCCGCCGTGCGCCGCTCCTTCTCGAGGCGGCCGATCTGCGAGAGCTTCGCCTGGGCCTGCTTGGCCTTCGACTTCTTGAAGCGGAACCGCGCCACGAAGCGCTCGAGCCGCTCGATGTCGTCCGAGACCCGGTCGAGCTGCGTCGCCGCCGCCGACGCGCGGGCTGCCTTCTCGCGACGCCACGCGTGCCAGGGGCCGTCGAAGAAGAACGGCTTCGGCCCGCCGAGCTCGAGCACCGCGGTGGTCACGGCCTCCAGGAACCAGCGGTCGTGCGCGACCAGGATCACGGCCGCGTCGAGCGAGGTGAGCTCGCGCTCGAGCCACTCGAGGTTCTCGACGTCGAGGTGGTTCGTCGGCTCGTCGAGAAGCAGCAGGTCCGGGTCGGCCGAGAGCGCGCGGGCGAGCGACGCGCGGGTGAGCTCTCCGCCGGAGAACGTGTCGAGCGGGCGGTCGAGGTCCGCGTCCGTGAACCCGAGCCCCCGCACGATCGACGCGGCCCGGTCACGCCAGGCCCAGCCGCCTGCGTGCTCGAGCCGCGCCTGGGCCTCGCTGTAGCGCCGCAGCGTCGCGGGTGCGTGGTCGCCTTCCGTCATCGCCTGCTCGAGCAGCCGGAGCTCCTCCTCGATGGCGACGAGGTCGCCGGCGCCCGAGAGCGAGTACTCGCGCAGGCTGAGCCCCTGGCCCCGCGGCGGCCGCTGGTCGTGGAGCGCGACGCGGGTGTCCTTGGCGAATGCGAGCTCGCCGCCCTGGAGCGAGGTCTCTCCCATGATCGCGCGGAGCAGCGTCGTCTTGCCGGCGCCGTTCGGGCCCGCGAGGGCCAGCCGGTCGCCGCGGCGCAGGCGAAACGAGACCCCGTCGAAGAGGGGGTCGCCGGAGAGCTCCTTGCGCAGGCCCGATGCGATCAGGACGGCCATTTCAGGGAAGGGTGCCGATCAACCGCGCTCCACGCGTGACGAAGGTAAGGAACGGGTGTCGGCACGACACGAAACGGGTAGTGATTCACAATGGCCATTGACCCGATCGTGATCGTCGGCGGCGGCCTCGCCGCCGCCAGGCTCGCCTCCGAGTACCGCGAGGCCGGGGGCGAGGGGGAGCTCACGATCCTGTCCTCCGAGCCCGACCCGCCCTACAACCGCCCCCCGCTGACGAAGGGCTATCTCCGCGGCGAGCAGGACCGCGACAGCACGCTCGTCCAGCCGCTCGAGGCCTACGAGGACGCGGTCGTGGAGCTCAGGCTCGGGGAGACCGTCGAGGCGATCGAAGGGCACGAGGTCGAGCTCGCGGGCGGCGAGCGGCTCGGCTTCGGGACGCTCGTCGTCGCGACCGGCTCCCGTCCGCGGCAGCTCCCGATCCCGGGCGGCGACCTGGTGGGCGTCCACACCTACCGGACGCTCGCGGACGCCGAGACGGTGAGACGTGCGGCGGAGGAGGCCCACTCCGCGATCGTGATCGGCGGCAGCTTCATCGGATCGGAGACCGCGGCGTCGCTTCGCATGCGCGGCCTCGACGTCACGCTCGTCGAGGCGGGTGAGACACTGATGCCGCAGCTGCGGGCCTCGGAGCTCTCCGCGGAGCTCCTCGAGCTCTACCGCGCGGAGGGCGTCGACGTGCTGCTCGGGACGCAGCTCGAGGAGCTGACGGGCAACGGACGGCTCCTGACCGGCGCGCGCACGAACGACGGCCGGACGCTCGAGGGCTACCTCGCGATCGTCGGGATCGGCGTCGTCCCCAACGTCGAGCTCGCCGAGCAGGCCGGGGCGGAGGTCGACGACGGGATCGTCGTCGACGAGCGCTTCCGCACCTCGCTCCCGGACGTGTACGCGATCGGCGACGTCGCGCGGTATCCCGACCCCACGTCGGGGCGCCTGCGGCGGATCGAGCACTGGTCGAACGCGGACGCGCAGGGTGCGCACCTCGGCCGCCAGCTGGCGGGCGCTCGCGCCGCGTACGACGTGGTGCCGGTGTTCTTCACGCAGCTCTTCGGGCGCAAGCTGCAGGTGCTCGGCGACGTCGAGCCCGCCGTCGAGTGCGTGCTCCGCGGCTCGCTGGCGGACGGCCGGCTGATCGGCTTCCACCTGGACGAGGAGCACCGGCTGGTCGGCGCGGTGATCCACGGCCAGGCCGCCGACGTCGTCGCGGAGCTCGAGGCGCTGCTCCGCGAACCGTCCCGTCGTGGAGGACCTGGCCCGGCTCGTGGACGACAACCTCCGGCCGGCCGAGGCCGTTGCGGTGTAGCGCCTGCAGGCCCGGCGGAGGCACGTAGTGTTCGCGAGGTGAGCGTCGCCACCGACACCGCCCGTCTCACGATCGACACCATCCGCGTCCTCGCGATGGACGCCGTCCAGAAGGCGAACGCGGGGCATCCGGGCACCGCCATGGCGCTCGCGCCGGTCGCCTACCTGCTCTACGCCGAGGAGATGCGCCACGACCCCGCGGCGCCCGACTGGCCCGGCCGGGACCGGTTCGTCCTCTCCGCCGGCCACGCCTGCATCCTCCAGTACTCGGCGCTCCATCTCTCGGGCTACGACCTCACGCTCGACGACCTGAAGCAGTTCCGCCAGTGGGGCTCGAGGACGCCCGGCCACCCCGAGCTCGGCCACACGCCCGGCATCGAGACGACGACGGGGCCGCTCGGGCAGGGCTTCGCCAACGGCGTCGGCCTCGCGATCGCGCAGCGCTTCCTCGCCGAGCGCTGGAACCGGCCGCGGCACTCGATCGTCGACTCCTGGATCTACGCCATCTGCTCGGACGGCGACCTGATGGAGGGCGTCTCGCAGGAGGCGGCGTCGATCGCCGGCCAGCTCGGGCTCGGCCGCCTCGTCTACGTCTACGACGACAACCACATCACGATCGACGGCTCCACGACGATCAGCTTCGTCGCGGAGGACAAGGGGAAGCGATTCGAGGCGTACGGCTGGCACGTCCAGCACGTCGCCGACCCGAACGACCTCGACGCGCTGAGGGCCGCCTTCGCCGCGGCGCGCGCCGACGAGGGGAGGCCGTCGCTGATCGTGCTCCGGTCGCACATCGCCTATCCGGCGCCCAACGCGGTCGACACGGCGAAGGCGCACGGTGCTCCGCTCGGCGAGGACGAGGTGCGCCGCACGAAGGAGGTGCTGGGCTTCGACCCGGACGCGTCGTTCGTCGTGCCCGAGGACGTGCGCGAGCACATGAAGGAGGTCGCGGAGCGCGGCGCCGCGGCGCGGGCGGTCTGGGAAGAGCGCCTGGCCGCCTGGTCGGAGGCGCATCCCGACGCCGCGTCGGAGCGGGACCTCGACCTCCGCCGGCGTCCGCGCGACGGCTGGCTCGACGCGCTGCCCGCCTTCGCGGCGGGGGAGCAGGTCGCCACGCGCGACGCGGCCAAGACGGTGATGCAGACGATCAAGCGCTTCACGCCGACGATGATCGGCGGGGCGGCCGACCTGGCCGAGTCGACGAAGACCGAGTTCGACGGCGGCGGCGTCTTCGCCCGCTCGCACGCCGGCCGGAACCTCGCGTTCGGCATCCGGGAGCACGCGATGGGGTCGATCGTGAACGGCATCGTGCTCGAGCCGGCGATGCTGAAGCCGTACGGGTCGACCTTCCTCGTGTTCTCGGACTACATGCGGCCGGCCGTGCGCCTCTCCGCGCTCTCCCGGCTTCCCGTGGTGTGGGCGTGGACGCACGACTCGATCGGCCTCGGCGAGGACGGGCCGACGCACCAGCCCGTCGAGCACGTGATGAGCCTTCGCGCGATACCGAACCTGTGGGTCGTCCGGCCCGGCGACGCGAACGAGACGACCGCGGCGTGGCGCATCGCGCTGGAGCGGGAAGGTGGCCCGGTGGCGCTCGCGCTGAGCCGGCAGAAGCTGCCCGTGCTCGGCGGCGACGGCGTCGCCGACACGCGGGAGGGAGCCCTCCGCGGCGGCTACGTCCTCTGGCAGCGCGACACGTCGGCGGAGCCCGACGCCATCGTCGATGGCGACCGGCTCGGAGCTCTCGCTCGCGCTCGAGGCCGCACGCTCGCTCGACCTCAACGCGCGGGTCGTGTCGCTCCCCTGCTGGGAGCTGTTCGACGCCCAGCCCGACGCCTACCGGGACGACGTGCTCCCGCCGTCCGTGACCGCCCGCGTCTCCGTCGAGGCGGGGATCACGTTCGGCTGGGAGCGATGGGTCGGCCCGGGCGGGGCGAGCATCGGCGTCGACCGCTTCGGCGCGTCCGCGCCCGCGGAGCGCATCTACGCGGAGCTCGGCGTGACCGCGGAGGCGGTCGCCGACGCCGTGAGGCGCGTCGCCTGATGCAGGTCGCCCTCGGCTTCGACCACCGGGGCGTGCGCCTCCGCGACGCGGTCTTCGGCGCCGTCGAGAGCCTCGGGCACGAGGCGCTGGACCTCGGTGTGGACACCGACGCGGTTCGCGTCGACTACCCCGACCTCGCGAAGGCGGTCGCGACAGCGATCCGGGAGGGGGGCGCGCAGCGGGGCGTCCTCGTCTGCGGCTCCGGCGTGGGCGCGTCGATCGCGGCGACCAAGATCCCGGGCATCCGCGCGGCGATCTGCCACGACTCGTACTCCGCCCACCAGGGCGTCGAGCACGACGACATGAACGTGCTCTGCCTCGGCTCGGAGATCGTCGGGCCGTCGCTCGCCGGCGAGCTGGTGCGGAGCTTCCTCACCGCGACGTTCGTCGGTGAGGGGCGGTATCTGGCACGGTTGGAGAAGGTCGAGGAGCTGGAGCGGCTGAGCGGCTGAAAGCGAGGACTGCAATGAGTGGATCGCGACTGCACGAGCTGAGCGGGCACGGGGTGAGCGTCTGGATCGACTCGCTCTCGCGCGAGATGCTCGAGACGGGCGAGCTCGCCCGCCTGATGGAGGAGGACGCCGTCGTCGGCGTCACCTCCAACCCGACCATCTTCCAGAAGGCCCTCTCGGAGGGCTCGTGGTACGACGACCGTCTGCTGGCGGCGGCGCGGGAGATCGACGACGCGACCGAGCTGTTCATCGCGCTCGCGCAGGACGACATCCGGGAGGCCTGCGACCTGCTGGCTCCGGTCTGGGAGCGGACCGGCGGCATCGACGGCTACGTGTCCCTCGAGGTCGATCCGACGCTCGCGTACGACCGTGAGGCGTCGTTCGACCAGGCAATGCGCTTCCACGAGGAGGTCGACCGGAAGAACCTCTACGTCAAGATCCCGGGCACCCAGCCGGGCCTCGGGGCGATCGAGGACTGCATCGCGAAGGGGCGGTCGATCAACGTGACCCTGATCTTCTCCCTGCAGCGCTACGCCGCGGTCGTCGAGGCGTACCTGCGCGGCCTCGAGCGGCTCGTCGCCGCCGGAGGGGATCCGGGCTCGGTGCTGTCCGTCGCCAGCTTCTTCGTCTCCCGCGTCGACACCGAGGCCGACCGCAGGCTCGAGGAGGTGGGCCGGCCGGATCTGCAGGGGCGGCTTGCCATCGCCAACGCGAAGCTCGCCTACGCGCACTGGCGCGACGCGTTCTCGGGCGACCGGTGGGCGTTCCTGGAGGGGAAGGGCGCTCGGACGCAGCGCTGCCTCTGGGCGTCGACGTCGACCAAGAACCCCGCCTACCGCGACGTGCTCTACGTCGAGGAGCTGATCGGGCCCGACGTCGTGAACACGATGCCGCTCGAGACGATCGCTGCCTTCCAGGACCACGGCGAGGTGCGCGACACCCTCGCGGCAGGAGTCGACGACGCGCACGCCCTGCTCGGGGAGCTCGCGGCGGCCGGAGTCGACTACGACGACGTCGTGGCGACGCTCGAGGACGAGGGCGTGCAGAAGTTCTCCGACTCGTTCGACGAGCTGCGCGAGGGGATCACGGCGAAGCTCGAGGTCGTCGCTCGCTGACGCGGGCAACGGCGGGACGTCCTTGGCCGCGAGGAACCCTCTCGAGCAGGGTCTGGGGGTCAGGCGACTGCCCGACCCCTGCGCGCTGGTCGTCTTCGGCGCGTCCGGCGACCTGACCAAGCGGAAGCTGTTCCCCGCCCTCTACGCGCTCGCGTACCGAGGCCTCCTGCCGGAGCGCTTCGCCGTCGTCGGGGTGGCGCGTTCCGAGCAGTCGACCCGGCAGTTCGTCACGGCGATGCGCAGGTCGGTGAAGGAGTTCGGACGCGACCCGTTCCGGACCGACGTGTTCGAGTCGCTCGCCGCGGGGGTCCGCTACGTCGCCACCGACTTCGCCGACGACACCGGCGAGGACATGGTCGGGTCCACGCTGGAGGAGCTCGACTCGGTGCGGGGGACGGCCGGCAACCGTCTCCACTACCTCGCCGTCCCACCGCAGGCGTTCGCGACGGTCGTGCGGGAGATCGGCGAGCGGCGCGAGCGCGAGGGCTGGTCGCGGATCATCGTCGAGAAGCCGTTCGGTCACGATCTCCGGTCGGCGCGCGAGCTGACGGGGATGGTGAGGCGCTGGTTCCACGAGGACGACGTGTTCCGCATCGACCACTACCTCGGCAAGGAGACCGTCCAGAACCTGATGGCGCTCCGCTTCGCGAACGGCATCTTCGAGCCGATCTGGAACCGCCAGATGGTCGACCACGTCCAGGTCACCGTCGCGGAGTCGATGGGGATCGAGGGACGCGCCGGCTACTACGAGCGAGCCGGGGCGATCCGCGACATCTTCCAGAACCACCTGCTCCAGCTGCTCGCGCTGACCGCGATGGAGCCGCCGATCGACTTCACCGCCGAGGCGGTGCGCAACGAGAAGGTGAAGGTGCTGCGGGCGATGCACACCCCCGGGCCGAAGTCCGTGGTGCGGGGCCAGTACGGGCGCGGCTGGGTCGAGGGCGAGGAGGTCGTCTCCTACCGCGAGGAGCCGGGCGTCGACCCCCGCTCGATGACTGACACGTACGTCGCCGCCAAGCTCTACGTCGACAACTGGCGTTGGGCCGATACGCCGTTCTACGTCCGCGCCGGCAAGCGGCTGGCGCGCCGCGAGACGACCATCGCGATCCAGTTCAAGCGGGCCCCGCATCCACCCTTCGAGGCGATCGCGGGCGACGGGCTCCGGCCGAACATCCTCCTGATCCACGTTCAGCCGGACGAGGGCGTGTCGCTCGCGATCGGCGCGAAGGTGCCGGGCGCCGGCATGTCGATCCGCACCGTGCACATGGACTTCCTCTACGGCGGGGCGTTCCGGGAAGGGGTGCCCGAGGCGTACGAGCGGCTGATCCTCGACGCGATGCTCGGCGACGCCACGCTCTTCACCCGGGAGGACGAGGTCGAGGAGCAGTGGAAGCTCGTCGACGCGATCGTGGGCGCCTGGGGCCGCGAGCGGGAGACCTTCCCGGACTACGCCGCCGGGAGCTGGGGCCCCGCGCGCGCCGACGAGCTCCTCCACCGCGACGGCCGGTCCTGGCGCAGGCATTAGCACTGATGGGCGTCGTCACGGACATCGAGCGGAAGCTGGCGCGGCAGCGCTGCCGGCAGGAGGCCGACGGCGATCCCGAGCTGCGGACGAGCACGATGACCCACGTCGTCTGGTGCCCGCCGCGCTGGCTGCCACGCGCCAAGCGCGTCCTCGCCGGGCTCGCGGAGCGCCACCCGGCGCGGACGATCTTCCTCATCCCCGTCCCGGGCCGGTCGAGCGGCGTCGAGGCGAGCGCCGTCGTGCAGGACTTCGCGATCGGCGACGGTCGCGAGGTGCTGTCCGAGGTGATCGAGCTACGCCTCCGCGGCGACGCCGCCCAGCATCCGGCCTCCATCGTGCTGCCGCTCCTCATCTCCGACCTGCCCGCCTTCTGCCGGTGGCGGGGCGAGCCCGACTGGGACGGGAGGGCCCTTGCCGAGATCGTCGACGTCTGCGACCGGCTCGTGGTCGACTCCTCGGAGTGGCCCGGGATCCCGGGGGCCTACGCCGAGGTCGCACACCGCTTCGAGCGCGTGGCCGTCTCGGACATCGCCTGGCGGCGGACGCTCGCGTGGCGGGTCGCGCTGGCGGCGTGCTGGCCGGGGATCAAGAGGATCGAGCAGCTGCGGGTCGAGGGGCCGCGGGCCGACGCCCTCCTGCTCGCTGGATGGCTTCGCTCGCGCCTCCGCCGGGACATCGCCCTCACGCGCCGCAACGCCCCGTCGGTGACCTCGGTCCGGATCGACGGCGCTCCCGTCGTCCCGCCGTCACAGGCCGTGCCCTCCGGAAGCGACCTCCTCTCCGCCGAGCTCGACAGCCTCGCCCGCGACCCGGTCTTCGAGGCTGCGGTCCGCGCCGCCGTACCGGGCAGGTAAGAGACCGTTACGTGCGGCGCTCGCCGCCGCCGGACGCGACGGCGTCGAGCAAGGCCCCGTGCAGGTGCCCGTTCGAGGAGATCGCGCTTCCACCGTCCACCCGGTGCTCCCCGGCGAAGTCGGTGAACGTGCCGCCCGCCTCCTCGACGATGACCTGGACCGCTGCGAGGTCCCAGATCGACACGCCGACGGCGTCGATCGCCCCGTCGATCGCCCCCTCGGCGACCAGCATGTGGCTCCAGAAGTCGCCGTAGCCGCGGGCATGCCACGCGCGTCCGACCAGGGACGGGAGCGGCTGCTCGAGCGCGAAGCTGAGGACGGCGTCCTCGGGCCTGTGCACCGCGGAGACGTGGACACGATCGCCTCCGGCGTGCGCGCCGCCGCCGCGCTCGGCCCACCAGCGCCGGTGGAGGGCCGGCGCGGAGACGACTCCGAGCACGACCCGTCCGTCCTCCTCCAGCGCGATCAGCGTCGCCCACACCGGGATCCCGCGTGAGTAGTTGCGGGTCCCGTCGATCGGGTCGACGATCCAGCGGCGCCGCCCCGAGCCCGACGCACCCTGCTCCTCGCCCAGGATCGCGTCCCGCCGCCGCTCGACGCCCAGCATCGCCCGCACCTCGTGCTCGACCGCCCGATCGGCCTCCGTGACCGGAGTCCGGTCGGGCTTCGTCTCGACCAGGAGGTCACGGGCGCGAAAGCGCCCGAGCGAGAGCGCGTCGGCCGCGTCGGCGAGCCGCAGCGCGAGCTCGAGGTCAGGGCTCACCGCGCCCTGCTAGTCGACCTGGAGGTAGATCAGCGCGATGACGCACGCGCCGACGAAGAGCGCCACGAACACGGCGAAGAGCGCCAGCCCCAGGCGCATGTTCTTGCGCGCGAGCTCGGGCGAGAGCACTAGAGCACCACCGGGTCGATCGCCGCCGCGACGAACAGCAGCGCGAGGTAGGCGAGGGAGTAGTGGAACAGGACGACCGCGTTGCGCTTGCTGGCGTCGGCCCGCAGGCGGTGGGCCAGGAAGACGAAGGTTCCACCGAGCAGCGCGGCGGCGACCGTGTAGAGCGGCCCGAGCCAGATCCCGACCACGAGCGTGAACGCGACGAGGGCGACCGCGTAGAGGAGGATCTGGCGTGTCGTCTCCGCGTCGCCGCGGGTGCCGGGCAGCATCGGCACGTTCGCCGCCTGGTAGTGCTCCTTGATCATCAGCGCCAGCGCCCAGAAGTGCGGCGGCGTCCAGAGGAAGACGATCAGGAACAGCCACAGCGCGGGCAGCGCGAGGCTCCCGGTCGCGGCCGCGTAGCCGACGAGCGGCGGGACCGCACCGGCGGCGCCGCCGATCACGATGTTCTGGTCGGTCGAGCGCTTCAGGTAGCCCGTGTAGACGACCACGTAGAAGAGGTTCCCGACCAGCGCCAGCAGCGCCGTGAGCACGTTCACGGTCGAGGCGAGCAGGGCGAACGAGAGCGCGGAGAGGACGAGCCCGAACTCGAGCGCCCGCGGCGCGGGAACGCGGCCCGAGGCCACCGGCCGGGCGGCCGTCCGCGATCCCATGAGCCGGTCGATGTCGCGGTCGATGACGTGGTTGAGCGCGCTCGCGCCGCCGCAGGCCAGGGCGAGCCCGACGAGCATCGTCGTCAGCTCCACCCCGCCGGGCCACCCGCCCGCGCCGACGAACATCCCGCCCGCGCCCGTGAGGAGGAGCAGCGACATGATCCGCGGCTTGGTGAGCGTCACGTAGTCGCGCCACGGGCCGAGGGGCAGGGTCTCCCCGCGGAACGACACGACGAGCGTCACGAGCGCCGCGGCCAGCGTCGCGCCCGCGGAGGCGACGTGCAGGGCGACCGACCAGCCGGTGTCGAGCCATGCGACGAGGCCGCCCGTCGCGATCGCGGTCAGCATCGATCCGACGGCGACCGCCGCAGGGACGACCAGGCGGCGGTAGGAGACGATCGCGGCCACGAGCACGGCGACGAGGAGCGGCAGCGCGACGAGGGCGGCGCCCCAGTGGCCCCGGCCCAGCTCGAGGGCGGCGCTCACCACGACGAGCCCGGCGGCGGCCGCCGCGGCGAGGGTCGTGAGCCGCAGGAGCGGCCCGGGTGCGCGCTCTGTCCTCATACGGACCCCGACTCGCGGAGCCGGCGCCGCAGGTCGTACAGCGGCCGTGGGCTCGTCACGTAGGGGACCTCGTCGAAGTTGTGCGCCGGCGGAGGGGAGGTCGTGTACCACTCGAGCGTGTCGCCCTGCCAGGGATCGTTCCCGGCCCGGCGCCCGTTCACGCTCTTCACGATCGCGAGCAGGAAGCAGAGGAAGCCGACCCCCATCACGTACGACCCGATGCTGGACGCCATGTTGTACGCCTCCCACAGGCTGTCGTGGCGGTAGGTGTAGATCCGGCGCGGCATGCCGAGCAGCCCCAGCAGGTGCTGCGGGAAGAACGTCAGGTTGAACCCGACGAAGACCAGGAGGAACGTCCACTTGCCGAGGGTCTCGGAGAGCATGCGCCCGAAGATCTTCGGCCACCAGTAGAAGAGGCCGCCCGATGATCGCGAAGATCGAGCCGCCGAACAGCACGTAGTGGAAGTGCGCGACGACGAAGTACGTGTCGTGCACCTGCCAGTCGACCGGGAACGCGGCCAGGTAGATGCCCGAGAGCCCGCCGATCGTGAAGATGCTGAGGAATCCGAGGGCGAAGAGCATCGGCGTGTCGAGCGAGATGTTGCCGCGCCACAGCGTGGCGAGCCAGTTGAAGATCTTCATCCCGGTCGGGACGGCGATCACCATCGACGCGAGCATGAACCAGATGTTCAGGTAGGTCGGCATCCCGACCGTGAACATGTGGTGCGCCCACACGAGCATCGAGAAGAACCCGATCGCGACGGTCGACAGCGCGATCGCCTTGTAGCCGAAGATCGGCTTCCGCGCGAAGACCGGGAGGATCTCGGAGACGATGCCCATCGCGGGCAGGATCATGATGTAGACCTCGGGGTGCCCGAAGAACCAGAACACGTGCTGGAAGAGGACGGGCGACCCGCCCTGGTCGACCTCCTCGGGCCGGAAGAACTGGAAGGTGTCCGGGAACTGGCGCTCGAGGAGCAGCAGCGTCAGGCCCGCCGAGAGGACGGGCAGGACGAGCAGCAGGAGCCACGAGTAGACCTCGATCGACCAGACGAACAGGGGTATCCGCATCCACGACATCCCGCGGGCGCGCATGTTGTGGATCGTGACGATGAAGTTGATCGCCCCCGCCATCGACGAGAGCGTCATGATGTGGAGCGAGAGGATCCACAGGTCCTGGCCGTTCCCCTGCGCGGCGAGCGAGAGCGGCGGATAGGCCGTCCAGCCGGTGTTGGCGGCGCCTCCTGCTGCGAAGAACGAGAAGCAGAAGACGAGGCCGGCGAAGGCGTAGAGCCAGTACGACAGCGCGTTGAGGCGCGGGAACGCCATGTCCGGCGCGCCGATCATGAGCGGCACGAGGAAGTTGCCGAGACCGGCCAGGATCGGGACGACGACGAAGAAGACCATCCCGGTCCCGTGCATCGTCACGACCTCGTTGTACGAGTTGCCCGTCACGACGCCCCCGTCCGGGCGCGCGAGCTGGGTGCGGATCAGGAGCGCGAGGAACCCGGAGAGCGCGAAGAACAGGCCCGCGGTGCCGATGTAGAGGATCCCGATCCGCTTGTGGTCGACGGTGACGAGCCAGCTCGCGACCTTGCCGCGCTGCCAGGCGGGAACGGGAGGCCGCTCGACGTTAACCGCCAAAGTGCTCCTTCAGATAGTCGGTCAACGCGGTCACCTCGTCGGAGCTCCAGTCCTGTCCGACGGGCGGCATCAGGATGCCTCCCTTGCGCAGGAGCGTCTCGACCGCCTGCTGGTTCTGGACGATCACGCTGCCGGCGATGGGCCGCCCGTAGCCACCCTCGCCGTCGAGCCCGTGGCACTTCGCGCACGACCCGTCCCAGAGCTCCTCGCCGAGCGGCGAGGTGCCGGCCGTCTGCTGCTCCCTCCGCTGCGCGAGCCAGGCGTCGAACTCGGCCGCCGGCATCACCTCGACGGTGGCGAGCATCTTGGCGTGGTAGAGGCCGCAGAGCTCGGCGCACTGGCCCTGGAAGACGCCGGTGCGCTTCGCCTCGAACCACGTCTTGTTGACCCTCCCCGGGATGGCGTCCATCTTCCCGCCGAGCGCGGGGACCCACCACGAGTGGATGACGTCCCAGTCGGGGGCCGTGATGTGGAGCTCCACCGTGCGGCCCTCCGGCGCGCGCATGCGGTCGACGGCGATGACGCCGTTCGGGTAGCGGTACTGCCACGAGAACTGCGTGCCGACGACGTCGACGACGAGGTTCTGGCTCCCCGCGCTCGCGGCCGGGACGTCCTGGATCCCGGGCAGCTTCGCGAAGACGAAGGCGGCGATCGCGAACAGGATCAGCACCGGGCCGACCGTCCACGCCAGCTCGAGGCGGTTCGCCCCGTGGATCTGCGCTCCGTCGGCGTCCCTCGCCCGGTTCCGACGGCGGTAGCGGATCACGAAGACGATGAGCAGGCACTCGACGAGCAGGAAGATCCCGAACACGAAGGCCGAGATGAACAGGAAGCTCTGGCGGATGCCGTCCGCGTTCGGCGACTCCGGCGCCACCGGTGCGAACCCGCCGTTGCCCGCGAGCGCCGTGGCGGTCGGCACGAGCAGCGCGACGAGCGCGCCCACGACGACGAGGCTGGCGTGCTTCGACCTCACGGCTGCGGGCATTCTATGAAGGTGAGCGACGAGCCGCGCCGGGAAACCTTCGTGCGCCTGCCGCCTGACGTGCAGCGGCCCTTCCAGGTCTTCCTGAACGGGGTCGAGCAGCGCGAGGGCGTGGACTTCGTCGTCCGCGACGCTACGCTCGTGTTCGAGCGGGAGCTCGCGCGCGAGAAGGTCGGTCTGGGGCGATGGACGTCGATGGTGCTCGGGATCGCCGGCTCGTACGGCAAGGACGACGCGGTCGATGTCGTCTACGAGCGCGACGGCCGGCCTGCCGTGGCCGCAAAGCTCCGCTTCCAGCAGATGTCCGACTGACGTCGGACATCCACTAGGCCCACCTCGGGCGTCAACAGTTGCCACCCGATGGTCCTCAGTGCGCTCCACGGCGCCCGCGCCGTTGGTGTCACCTTGCGGGTCGGGCCTGGTGGATCGGCGCGCAAGCGCCGATCCACCGCAACGTGAGCGCAACATCGACGGAACGCTTCGCTAACGCGGCTTGAGGGTCTCCACACATGTCGGGCGTTTTCTCCTATGCGATGGCAATTCAGACCCCGATCGCTCCCTCCCGGGCCGAACGCGAGCGCGACGGCGTGACCTCGTGGCGCGTCGAGCGGCTCCTTCAGGCGGGGTACGACGCCGAGGCAGCGCTCGTGCTCGCTCTCGACCGCGACGTCGACCTGCACCTCGCCGTCTCGCTCCTCGAGCGCGGCTGCCCGGCCGACACCGCGCTGCAGATCCTCTTCTAGGCCCGGGCGCTCGCCTCGGCGCGGCGCGGAGCCGGGCCGCGTGCTCGTGCGTGAGCTCGCCCGGCTCGAGGCGCCACTCCCAGTTGCCACCGATCACCCCGGGCCGGTTCATCCGCGCCTCGCTCGAGAGGCCCAGCACGTCCTGGACGGGCACGATCGCGAGCGCGCTCCTCGACGAGAGCGCACGCTCGATCAGCGGCCAGACGTCCCGCCTCCCGGTGAAGCCGGCGAGCGTGTCGGTGTCGTGGGTCGACGTGTAGACGACCTGGTTCTCGCGGTGGTTCTCGAGCCGGTGCGGGTTGTCGGGCGGGCCGGAGAACGACCAGAGGAGGACGACCATCCCCGGGAAGCCCAGCTCGTCGCGCAGGACGCGAACGTCCGGCGTGATCACCCCGAGGTCCTCGGCGATGACCGGGAGCGGCCCAAGCTCCGCCTCGGCTGCGCGGAAGAGCGCCGCGCCGGGCCCCGGCGACCACGATCCGTCGCGCGCCGTCTCCGCCCCGGCGGGGACCGTCCAGTACCCCGCGAAGCCGCGGAAGTGGTCGATCCGGAACACGTCGACGAGCGCCAGCACGCGCCGCATCCGGTCGATCCACCAGCGGTAGCCCGTCCGCGCCATCGCCTCCCAGTCGTAGAGCGGGTTCCCCCACAGCTGGCCGAGGTCGTTCAGTCCGTCGGGAGGCGCCCCCGCGACGACCTCGTCGAGCGGGAGGAAGAGCTCCGGGTGCGTCAGGTGGTCGCAGCCGTCGACCGCGACGTAGATGGGGACGTCCCCGATGATCCGCACGCCGCGCTCGGCCGCGTGCGCCCGCAGGGCGCCCCACTCGCGCTCGAACCGCACCTGCTCCTCCACCGCGCCGGGCCCCGCGAACGCCGCCCAGTCCTCGATCCACGCGTGCTCGCGCTCCCGGAAGCTTCCGACCGCCGCCGGGTCGACCGCCGCGCCGGGGTTCGCCAGGAGCCCGCCCCAGCTCGCGAACGCCGAGGCCGACGCGTACGGCGAGCCGAACTCGTCGGGCGGGTTCAGCGGCAGGACCTGCCACCAGCGGGCTCCGGCGGCGGCCAGCCAGTCGACGAACGCGAACGCCTCCGCCCCGAGACGGCCTCCGGGGAGCGACGTCGGATGGAGCTGCACGCCCAGTGATCGTTCCAGCCGCACGCCGGACTGTTTACCGTGTGCCGCGGGTGCCTGCCGAACGGATCACCATCTCCGAGGTCACGCCGCAGGTCGACTGCGGCCGCTGGCCTGCGAAGGCGTGCGTCGGCGACCGGGTGGAGGTCGCGGCGACCGTCGTCCGCGACGGCCACGAGATCCTCCGGGCCGTCGTCCGCTACCGCCGCCCCAAGGGACGCTGGCGCGAGGCGCCGCTCGCGGCGCTCGGCAACGACCGCTTCGCGGGCTCGTTCGAGGTCGACGCGGTCGGCCGCTGGAAGTTCGAGATCGAGGCCTGGGTCGACCGCCACGCCGGCTGGCTCGACGAGCACGACCGCAAGGTCGCCGCGGGCCAGGCCGACCTGAGCGGCGAGCTCGCCGAGGGGGCCGCGCTGTTCGGGCCGGGAAGCGTCGACGAGTGGCGACGCTCGGCCGCCCAGCTCGGCGACCGCGACCGGCACGGCGCGGCCCGGAGCACCGCCCTCGAGGTCGACATCGAGCGGGAGCGCGCGCGGGCAGGCGCCTGGTACGAGCTGTTCCCGCGCTCGTGGGGCGGCCTGGCGGGCGTCGCACGCATCGTCCCCGAGCTCGCCGAGCTCGGGTTCGACATCGTCTACCTCCCGCCGATCCATCCGATCGGCCGGACGAACCGCAAGGGGCGCAACAACGCCGAGCGGGCCGGGCCCGGCGACGTCGGGAGCCCGTGGGCGATCGGCTCCGCGGAGGGAGGCCACGAGGCGATCGACCCGGGTCTCGGCACCGAGGCCGACCTCGCGGCGCTCGTCGCCGCGCTCCGGGGTCAGGGCATGGAGCTCGCGCTCGACCTCGCGCTCCAGATGTCGCCCGACCACCCGTGGCTCGCGGGGCACCCGGAGTGGTTCCAGCACCGCCCGGACGGGTCTCTGAAGTACGCGGAGAACCCGCCCAAGCGCTACCAGGACATCCACAACCTCGACTGGGAGACGGGCGACCGAAAGGGGCTCTGGAAGGCGATCCTCGACGTCGTCCTCCGCTGGTGCGACGCCGGCGTGACCGTGTTCCGCGTCGACAACCCGCACACGAAGCCCGTCCCGTTCTGGGAGTGGCTGATCGGCGAGGTGCGCAAGCGGCACCCGAAGACCGTCTTCCTCTCCGAGGCCTTCACGCGCCCGACGATGATGACCCTGCTCGCGAAGGCCGGGTTCTCGCAGTCGTACACGTACTTCGCCTGGAAGAACACGAAGGCGGAGCTCGTCGGCTTCGTCGAGGAGCTGCGCTCCTGGTCGGGCTTCCTGCGGCCCAACCTGTGGCCCAACACACCCGACATCCTCCATGCGACGCTCCAGACCGGCGGTCGTCCGGCGTTCGAGCTCCGGCTCGTGCTCGCCGCGACGCTCTCGCCGAGCTACGGGATCTACTCCGGCTACGAGTCGTGCGAGAACGTGCCCGTCCGGGCGGGGAGCGAGGAGTACCTCGACTCCGAGAAGTACGAGGTGCGGGAGCGCCGCCTCGACGGCCAGCTGCTGCCGCTCGTCCGGCGGCTGAACGAGATCCGGCGCGCCCATCCGGCGCTCACGGGGGCGGGCATCGAGCGCCTCACGTGGCTGGAGACCGAGACCGACCACCTGCTCGCCTACGCCCGGGCGCTCGGGGACGACGTCGTCCTCGTCGTCGTCAACCTCGACCCGTTCGCCGTCCACGACGGGGTCTGCGTGATCCCGGCGAGCCTCGGGCTCCCGGACCGGTTCGAGGTCGTCGACGGGCTGACGGGCGAGACGTACGACTGGGGCGAGCGAAACTACGTCCGTCTCGGGCCGGGGAAGTCCCACGTCCTCGAGGTGCAGCGGTGATCTGCGGCACCGCAGGGCCAGTTGCGACCGCGAAGCGGACGCCTTCAGGGATCTGCCCCCGCCTGCAGGGCGGGGATCAAGCCGCAGGATTCGGCTCCTGCCGAATCCTGCTTGGCGGGGAAAACATGAGCGGCGCGGAGCACTGGTTCGAGTCGCAGCCGGACTGGTTCAGGACGGCGGTCTTCTACGAGCTGCACACGCGAGCGTTCTTCGACTCCTCGGACGACGGGATGGGCGACTTCCGCGGGCTCCGGCAGAAGCTCGACTACCTCCAGTGGCTCGGGATCGACTGCATCTGGCTCCTGCCGTTCTACCCCTCCCCGCTCCGCGACGGCGGCTACGACGTGTCGGACTTCCTCTCGGTCGCCCCGGAGTTCGGCACCCTGGACGAGTTCGCGGCGTTCGTCGAGGCGGCCCACGAGCGCGGGATGCGGGTCATCACGGACTTCGTGATGAACCACACCTCCAGCGAGCACCCCTGGTTCCAGGAGTCCCGCCAGGACGCCGAGAACCCGAAGGCCGACTGGTACGTCTGGTCGGACACCGTGCACCGCTACGAGGACGCACGGATCATCTTCGTCGACAGCGAGCAGTCGAACTGGACGTACGACCCGGTGCGAGGTGCCTACTTCTGGCACCGCTTCTACCACCACCAGCCGGATCTCAACTACGAGAACCCGGAGGTGGGCGACGCGATCATCGACGCCCTCCGCTTCTGGCTCGACCTCGGTCTCGACGGGTTCAGGCTCGACGCCGTCCCCTACCTGTTCGAGGCGGAGGGGACGAACTGCGAGAACCTCCCCGAGACCCACGTCTTCCTCAGGCGCGTTCGCGCCGAGATCGACGCGGTGTATCCCGATCGCGTGCTGCTCGCGGAGGCGAACCAGTGGCCCGAGGACGTCGTCGACTACTTCGGCGACGGCGACGAGTGCCACATGGCGTTCCACTTCCCCGTGATGCCGCGGATGTTCATGGCGCTGCGGCGCGAGGAGGCACACCCGATGGTCGAGATCCTCGACCGCACCCCGACGCTCCCCGAGCACTGCCAGTGGGGCCTCTTCCTCCGCAACCACGACGAGCTGACGCTCGAGATGGTCACCGACGAGGAACGGGACTACATGTACGCCGAGTACGCGAAGGACCCCAGGATGAAGCTCAACCTCGGGATCCGTCGCCGGCTCGCGCCGCTGCTCGACGGAGGCCGCGACGAGATCGAGCTGATGCACGCGATCCTGTTCTCGCTGCCCGGGTCGCCGGTCCTGTACTACGGCGACGAGATCGGGATGGGCGACAACGTCTACCTCGGCGACCGCGACGGCGTCCGGACGCCGATGCAGTGGACGGGCGACCGGAACGGCGGCTTCTCGCGCGCGGACTTCGCGCAGCTCTACCTGCCGCCGCTGATGGACCCCGTGTTCGGCTTCCAGGCCGTCAACGTCGAGGCGCAGCTCCGCTCGCCGACGTCGCTCCTGCGCTGGTTGCAGCGATTCGTCGCGCTGCGCAAGGAGCACCCCGTGTTCGGGCTCGGGACGTACGAGACGCTCGAGACGTCGAACCCGCGCGTCTTCGCCCATCTCAGGCAGCACGACCGCGACACGGTCCTCTGCGTCCACAACCTCGCCCGCTCGGCCCAGGCGGTCGAGCTCGACCTGTCGCGCTTCCGCGGCCGCACGCCGATCGAGATGACGGGGCGAACCTCGTTCCCGCCGGTCGGCGACCTGCCCTACCTCCTCACGTTCGGGCCGCGCGGCTTCTTCTGGTTCCTCCTGCCCGAGGAGGAAGCGGATGCGTGACCCGCGGACGCTCTCGAGCGACGACCTGCTGGCGCTCGTGTCGGACGCCCGCTGGTTCGCCGCCAAGGGGCGCGCGCTGGAGAGCGCCGAGGTGGTCGGCGTCCCGGTGGAGGACGGGCCGGTGGCACTCGCGATCGTCGAGGTTCGCTTCGCTGCCGGGACGCACGAGCACTACCTGGTCGCCCTCGGGGAAGACGACGAGGTGGTCGACGTGTTGGAGCGCCAGGAGGTCGCGGCCCGCCTCGCCTCGCTCGCCGGGGTGCCCGCGGAGGGAGCCCGGGTGAGGCAGTTCGGCGTCGAGCAGTCCAACAGCTCCGTCGTGCTCGACGAGCTGCACGTGCTGAAGCTGTACCGCCGGCTCGAGGCCGGCCCGAACCCCGAGCTCGAGCTGCTCCGCGCCCTCGGTGCGCGGCGGTTCGCCAACGCGCCCCGGCTCGAGGGCGCGCTCGAGACCACGGGGCCGCCGGTCGAGACCGCGCTGGCCTCGGTCACGGCGCTCGTCCCGTCGCTCGGCGGAGGCTGGGAGCTGACACTCGACTCGTTCGCCGACGACGCGTCGTGGCTCCCCGAGCGCGCCTGGCGCCTCGGCGAGGTGACCGCCTCCCTACACGGCGCGCTCGCGGCGAACGACTCGGACCCGTCCTTCGCGCCGGAGGAGCCCAGCGGTGAGACGCTCGGGCTGCTCGCAGCCGCGATCGACGAGGAGATCGCGGCGACGTTCTCCTCGCTCCCCGAGGACGACGCGCTCGGCGCCGTCGCGCATCGGTCCGAGGACATCCGCGACCTCGTCCAGGAGCTGACGGGCGCGGGCCCCGCGGGCCTCGCGATCCGGACGCACGGCGACTACCACCTCGGCCAGGTGCTCTGGACCACCGACGGCGACTGGGTCGTGATCGACTTCGAGGGGGAGCCGGCGCGCTCGCTCCCGGAGCGGAGGCGGAAGCGCTCGCCGCTCCGCGACCTGGCGGGGATGACCCGCTCGTTCGCCTACGCCGCCGACGCGGCGCTCCTGCTCCGGGGGGTCGAGCCGCCCGCCGGCTGGCTGGAGGCGTGCCGCGACGGGTTCCTCGACGGCTATCTCTCCGTTTCCGACGAGCGCCTCCTGCCGCCGAGCCGCAGCGGGTTCGACCGCCTGCTCGCGCTGTTCGAGCTGGAGAAGCTCGTGTACGAGCTGCGCTACGAGGCGCGGAACCGCCCCGACTGGGTGGCGATCCCCGTCGTCGGGCTGCTGCGCATGCTCGAGACGACGGCATGACGGCGCCGGGCGAGCTCGACCTCCACCTGCTCGGCGAGGGCCGCCACGAGCGTCTCTGGGAGCAGCTCGGGGGCCACGCGCTCGACGACGAGGCCGGTGCGCGGTTCGCCGTGTGGGCGCCGAACGCGCGGTCGGTCTCGGTCGTCGGCGACTGGAACTTCTGGAGCGAGGGCGCGGATCCGCTCGCGCCGCAGGCGTCGTCGGGCGTGTGGGCCGGCGTCGCGCCGAACGCGCGCGAGGGCCAGGCCTACAAGCTCGCCGTGCGCGGGGCCGACGGCGTGACCCGTCTCAAGGCCGACCCCCTTGCCTTCCGGGCGGAGGCGCCGCCCGCCACCGCCTCGGTCCTGTACCGCTCGCGGCACACGTGGAACGACGCGGAGTGGCTGGCGCGGCGTGCGTCGGCGGATCCCCTCGCGTCGCCGATGTCGGTGTACGAGGTGCACGCCGCCTCGTGGCGGCAGGGCCTCGGCTGGCGCGACCTCGCGGACGAGCTGTGCGAGCACGTCGTGGAGCTCGGCTTCACGCACGTCGAGCTGATGCCCGTCATGCAGCACCCGTACGGGCCTTCGTGGGGCTACCAGGTGACCGGGTACTTCGCGCCGCAGGCGACGCTGGGCGAGCCGGACCACCTCCGGGAGCTCGTCGACCAGCTCCACCGGCACGGGATCGGCGTGCTGCTCGACTGGGTGCCCGCCCACTTCCCGCGCGACGAGTGGGCGCTCGCCCGCTTCGACGGCACGGCGCTGTACGAGCACGCCGACCCGCGGCGCGGCTCGCACCCCGACTGGGGGACGCTCGTCTTCAACTACGCACGCCACGAGGTGCGCAACTTCCTGCTTGCGAACGCCCTCTACTGGCTCGAGGAGTTCCATGCCGACGGCCTGAGAGTCGACGCCGTCGCGTCGATGCTCTACCTCGACTACTCGCGCGAGCCCGGCGAGTGGGTGCCGAACCGCTACGGCGGCAGGGAGGACCTCGAGGCGGCGTCGTTCCTGCGGGAGCTGAACGCGGTCGTCCACGGTACGCACCCCGGCGTCGCGATGATCGCGGAGGAGTCGACGGCTTGGCCGGGCGTCTCCCGGCCGACCGACGGCGGAGGGCTCGGCTTCACGTTCAAGTGGAACATGGGCTGGATGCACGACACGCTCGACTACGTCGCCCAGGAGCCGGTGCACCGGCGCTGGCACCACGACGAGCTGACCTTCTCGCTCGTCTACGCATGGGACGAGAACTTCGTCCTGCCCCTCTCGCACGACGAGGTCGTGCACGGCAAGCGCTCGCTCCTGCGCAAGATCGCGGGCGACGAGTGGCAGCAGTTCGCGACGTTGCGGGCCCTCTACGGGCACATGTGGGCGCATCCGGGCAAGCAGCTCCTCTTCATGGGCGGCGAGATCGGCCAGGGCACCGAGTGGTCGGAGGCCGGGTCGCTCGACTGGTACGTCCTCGACTACCCGCTCCACGAGGGGGTGCGCCGCTGCGTCGCCGGCCTCAACCACGCCTACCTGGCCGAGCCCGCGCTGTGGGAGGTCGACTTCCGGCCCGAAGGGTTCGAGTGGCTCGTCGGCGACGCGCGCGAGGACAACGTGCTGGCCTACGCACGCTTCTCGGCCGACCGGTCGCGCGTGCTCGCGTGCCTGGTCAACTTCTCCCCGGTCGTCCGCCACCACTGGCGCGTGCCGCTCCCGGTCGGAGGCACCTGGCGCGAGGTGGTCAACACCGACGCGGTCGAGTACGGCGGCTCTGGTGTGGGGAACCTCGGCGGCGTCGCCGCCCTCGACGAGCCGCTCCACGGCCGGCCGTACTCCGCCGGGCTGACCCTGCCGCCGCTCGCCGCGGTCTGGCTCGTGCCGGAACCCTGACGCGGTCGACCCGAGGCCCGGTGTCAGACACCGATGGCCGTCAAGTGTCCTTCGTGGCGATTGAGTGCCAACCTGTCCACAAGCCGTGGATACAGGGCATCCTGGGTGCAATCGGCGACCGGAGACGCTCGTGTTGCCCGTTGCGGCCGCGTCCGCGCGAGCCGTCTTGACAGAGAACGGTGTCTGACACCGTTCCTAGCTCCTCCTCGCGTCCGGGCCCTACGTCGTGTCCGGCCGGACGTTCGCCTCGAGCGTGGCGAGGGTGTGGCGCGCCGCGTCGAGCTCCGGCTGCGTCAGTCCCGCCGTCAGCCTCCGGTTGAAGCGGATCACGACCTCGAGCAGCTTCTCGTGCAGGGCCACGCCGGCCGCGGTCGGCTCGACCTGCACCGCGCGGCGATCGTCGGGATGCGGGGTCCGCCGCACCAGGCCTGCGCCCTCGAGCTGGTCGAGGTGGCGTGTCAGCGTCGGGCCCTCGATCCCGACGAGGCGCGCGAGCCGGTGCTGGGAGGCGGGGGGGCCGCCGTGGAGCGACGACAGGATCAGCCAGACGGGCAGGGAGCCACCCGCCTCGGCGAGCGCGTCGTTGAACGCACGCCCGACGATCTTGGACGTCCGTGCGAGCTGTAGTCCGATCGGGACGCCCTTGGGTCGCATGCCACACCCTATCGCGGTTTGCTTCGGGGCCTAATCAGTAGTATACTAATAATTAGTCTACGAAAGGATAGTCGTGATGGGATCGCAGCTTCTCCTGCACGAGGCGGCCGGCTGGCACTGGTGGTTCGCGCCATTCTGGATCCTCTTCTGGGTCGCGCTGATCGTCGTCGTCCTCCGGTTCCCGCCCTGGCGCGGCCGCCGCGATCGCGGTGTCGACGCACGCGAGATCCTGGCGGAGCGCTTCGCCCGCGGCGAGATCGACGCGGCCGAGTACGCGGCCCGGCGGGACGTCCTGAGCCAGTAGCGTAGGCCGGGTGCCAGCCGACAACAGCATTGTCGTCGACCGGCTCGTGCGCGAGTTCCGCAAGGGGCCGCGGGCGGTCGACGGGATCGACCTCGAGGTCGCGCCGGGCGAGATCTACGGCTTCCTCGGGCCGAACGGGGCGGGCAAGTCCACGACGGTGCTCGTGCTGACGACGCTCCTTCCCCCGACGTCCGGGAGCGCGCGGGTCGCGGGCTTCGACGTCGTCAGGCAAGGCCCGCAGGTGCGCGGCGCGATCGGCGCAGCGCTCCAGGAGGCCGCACTCGACCCGATGCTGACCGGCCGCGACCACCTCCGGCTCCAGACGATGCTGCAAGGCATCCCGCGGGCCGAGCGCGGGACGCGGACCGACGAGCTGCTCGACCGCGTCGGCCTGGGCTTCGCGGCCGACCGCAAGGTCGGCGGCTACTCGGGCGGCATGAAGCGGCGTCTCGATCTCGCGCTCGCGCTCGTCCATCGCCCCCGGCTGATCTTCCTGGACGAGCCCACGACCGGCCTCGACCCGCAGAGCCGCATGGCGCTGTGGGAGGAGGTGGCGCGCCTGCGCAGGGAGGACGGTGTCACCGTGTTCCTCACCACTCAGTACCTCGAGGAGGCCGATGTGCTGGCCGACCGGGTCGGGATCATCGACCACGGCCGGATCGTGGCCGAGGGTACGCCGTCGGAGCTGAAGGACGAGATCGGGCGGCCCAGCGTGCATGCACTCCCGGCCCAACCCGGCGAGCGAGCGCACATCGCGCGCATCCTGGAGCGGTTCGGTGAGCCGCTGCCGCCGACCGGCGAGACGGAGGTCGCGGTGCGGCTCGCGGAAGGCGCCTCCCTCGCGGACGTCGTTCGGGGCCTGGACGCGGAAGGGCTGGCTATCGCCGACATCGAGCTCCGGGCCCCGACGCTCGACGACGTCTTCCTCGCAAAGACGGGCCGATCGCTCGAGGGTTCGGGCGAGAAGCCGGGCCGCGGGGAGGCGGACGACGAGGACGCGCCGATCCGGGCGATCGTGCAGCGATGACCGTCGCCGCGACGCAGGTCGGCGCCGTTGCTCAGCGCTCGGTCCGCCGCACGCTGCGGCAGCCGGCCGCCATCGTCTTCCCGCTCGTCTTCCCGATCCTGCTCCTGCTGGTCAACACGGGCGGCCTCAAGGCGTCGACCGCGCTGCCCGGGTTCCCGACCGACTCGTTCCTCGCGTTCGCGCTCGCCGTGCCGTTCATCCAGGGCGCACTGTTCGCGACGATGAACGCCGGTACCGACCTCGCGCGCGACATCCAGACGGGCTTCCTGAATCGTCTCGCGCTGACCCCCATCCGCGGCTCGACGCTCCTTGCGGGCACGCTCGCAGGGATCGTCGCGATGGGCGTCGCGCAGGCGATCTTCTACCTCGCCGTCGGGCTGGTGTTCGGCGTCGACTTCGAGGCCGGGTGGGCGGGCGTGCCCGTGCTCCTCTGCTTCGCGGCACTCGTCGCGCTCGGCTTCGGCGCGCTCGGCTCGTTCCTCGCGCTTCGCACGGGGACGGGGGAGGCCGTGCAGGCGTTCTTCCCCGTCTTCTTCGTCTTCCTGTTCATCTCCTCGATGAACACGCCGCGCGACCTCATCGCCGTCGGCTGGTTCCGGTTCCTCGCGACGATCAACCCGGTCTCGTACCTGCTCGAGTGCGTTCGCAGCCTGATCATCGAGGGCTGGGACTGGACCGCGCTCACGCTCGGGTTCGGTATCGCGGCAGTGATCTGCGTCGTCTCGATCTCGCTCGCGGCCCTGGCCCTCGCCCGCCGGATGGAGCGCACGTGAGCGGGTCGGGGGTCTGGCCGGTCGCGCAGGGCGTCGCGTGGCGCACGATCAAGAACGTCGTCACCAACCCGTCGATCCTCCTGCCGTCGCTGCTCTTCCCGCTGTTCATGTTCACCGCGTTCGCGGGTGGGCTGTCCCAGGTCCAGGATCTCCCCGGGTTCGAGTTCGAGGACGGCTACACCGCCTTCCAGTTCGTGTTCGTCCTCCTGCAGTCGGCGGCCTTCGGCGGGGTCTTCACCGGCTTCGGCGTCGCCCGTGACTTCGAGGGAGGCTTCGCCCGCCGGCTGCTCCTGTCCTCGCCGAGGCGCAGCGGCATCGTGCTCGGCTACGCGATCGCCGCATTCCTCCGCTGGACGATCGTCGCTTCCGCCGTCACCGTGGTCGCGCTCCTGGCCGGCATGCAGGTCTCGGGCGACCCCCTCGAGCTCGTCGGCATGTACTCGCTGGCGCTGCTCGTCAACGTCTGCGGCTTCATGTGGTCCGCCGGGATCGCGATGCGCTTCCGCTCGCTCCAGGCCGGCCCGCTGATGCAGATGCCCGTCTTCATCCTGCTCTTCTTCGCGCCCGTCTACGTGCCGCTCGACCTCCTCTCCGGCGCGATGCACGCCGTGGCGGTGCTCAATCCGATCACGTACGTGCTGGAGGCCGGGCGCAGCCTCATCTCCGGGGAGCCGGAGCAGGTCGCGCTGGCGTTCGCTCTCGCCGCCGCTCTCGCCGGGGCGCTCGTGCTCTGGGCCTTCCGCGGGCTGCGGCGAGCCGAAGCCGCGGGCTGACCGGCCTCGCGGGGGAGCCGTCTGGGCCCGTCGATACGGTGCCCCGGTGAGTCGCACGACCTGGCCGGGGGCGCCGTTCCCGCTCGGTCCCACCTGGGACGGCAACGGGACGAACTTCTCGCTGTTCAGCGAGAACGCCAGGCGCGTCGAGCTCTGCCTGTTCGACGAGTCGGACCACGAGGAGCGCGTCGAGGTGCGCCAGCTGACGGCGCACAACTGGCACGTCTATCTCCCGGGCGTCGGCCCGGGACAGCGCTACGGCTACCGCGTCGACGGCCCGTGGGATCCGAAGGCCGGCCACCGCTTCAACCCGGCGAAGCTCCTGATCGACCCGTACGCGAAGGCGATCGAGGGCCCGATCGGGTTCGGGCGGGCCCGGATCCTCGCGTACGCGCCCGGCCAGGAGGACGTGCGCGACGCGGAGGACTCCGCGCCGGCCATTCCCCGGTGCGTCGTGATCGACGACACGTTCGACTGGGAGGGCGACGTCCGGCTCAACCGGCCCTGGGCCGAGACGGTGATCTACGAGCTGCACGTCAAGGGGTTCACCAAGCAGATGACCGGCGTGCGGGAGGACCTGCGGGGCACCTACGCCGGCCTCGCCTCGGAGGCGGCGATCGACTACCTCCGCGAGCTCGGCGTCACCGCGGTCGAGCTGCTGCCGGTGCACCACATCGCCGACGAGGACTTCCTCGTCGCGCGGGGGCTCTCGAACTACTGGGGATACTCGACGATCGGCTTCCTCGCCCCGCACGCCGGGTACGCGGCGACCGGGACGCGCGGCGAGCAGGTGCGCGAGTTCAAGGGGATGGTCAAGGCGCTCCACCGCGCGGGGATCGAGGTGATCCTCGACGTGGTCTACAACCACACGGCCGAGGGGAGCCACCTCGGGCCCACGTTCTCGTTCAAGGGCGTGGACAACGCCGCGTACTACCGGCTCGTGCCGGACGACCCGCGGCACTACATGGACTTCACGGGGACCGGGAACTCGCTCAACCCCGTCAACCCCTCGGTGCTGCGGCTGATCATGGACTCGCTCCGGTACTTCGTGACGGAGTGCCACGTCGACGGCTTCCGCTTCGACCTCGCGTCCGCGCTCGCGCGAGAGCTCTACGACGTCGACCGGCTCTCGGCGTTCTTCGACGTGATCCACCAGGACCCGGTCCTCTCGCAGGTGAAGCTGATCGCCGAGCCGTGGGACGTCGGCCCCGGTGGCTACCAGGTGGGGAACTTCCCGATCCTCTGGTCCGAGTGGAACGGCATGTACCGCGACACGATGCGCGACTTCTGGCGCGGTCACACGGCCGTCGCCGAGTTCGCGCGCAGGTTCACCGGGTCGAGCGACCTGTACCAGTCGGACGGCCGCCATCCCTCCGCCTCGATCAACTTCGTCACCTGCCACGACGGCTTCACGCTCCGCGACCTCGTCTCGTACGACCGCAAGCACAACGAGGCGAACCTCGAGGACGGCCGCGACGGCTCGGACGACAACCGATCGTGGAACTGCGGCGTCGAGGGCGAGACGGACGACCCGGAGGTGAACGAGCTGCGCGACCGGCAGACACGCAACGTCCTCGCCACGCTGCTGCTCTCGCAGGGGACGCCGATGCTGCTCGCCGGCGACGAGCTCCGTCGCACCCAGCACGGGAACAACAACGCGTACTGCCAGGACAACGAGCTGTCGTGGGTCGACTGGGAGATCGACGACCGGACGCGCGGGATCCTCGAGTTCGCCAAGCGGCTCCTTCGGCTTCGCGCCGAGCACCCGGTGTTCCGCCGGTCGGCCTTCCTGACCGGCGAGGAGCGCCAGGGGTCGGGCGCCCCCGACGTCTGGTGGTTCCGGCCCGACGGGCGGCGGATGACGCAGGCCGACTGGTCGCGCGGCGACGCGTTCGCCCTCGGCGCGTTCCTGAACGGCGCCGAGATCCCGACCCTCACGCCCGACGGCGAGCCGGTCGACGACGACTCCTTCATCGTCCTCTTCAACGCCTGGCACGAGCCGGTGACGTTCGTCCTGCCGCCCAGCCGGTTCGGCCGCCGCTGGGCGCACGAGCTCTGCACCGCCGAGCCCGAGCTCGAGCCCAACGGGACGACGCTCGCCGCCCGGGCCGAGGTGCCGCTCCGGGGCCGCGCGCTCCGGGTGCTGCGGCGCGTCGGCTGACCGCCGAGCGCGGCTCGCCCCGCTCGGGGGCGGTCACGCCTGGCTGCGCTCAGCCCCCGGCGGGCGGGGGCTGCTTCAGGACGCGCAGGCAGACGTCGACGACGCCCGGGTCGAACTGCGTGCCCGCTGCGCTCACGAGCCGTCGGAACGCCTCCTCCACCGGCAGCGCCTCGCGGTACGGGCGGTCGGTGGTCATCGCGTGGAAGGCGTCGCAGGCGAAGATGATCCGCGCCTCGAGCGGGATCTCGTCGCCCTTGAGACCGTCCGGGTAGCCGAGCCCGTCGAAGCGCTCGTGGCAGGCACGGACGATCGGACGCACCGCCGCGAGCTGGTCGATCGGCGCCAGGATCCGCTCGCCGAGCTCGGGGTGGCGCTCGATCATCGACCGCTCCTCCGTCGTCAGCGGACCGGGCTTCATGAGGATCGACGCCGGGATCCCGATCTTCCCGATGTCGTGGAACAGCGCCCCGAGCTCGACGCGCTTCAGCTCCACGTCGTCGAGGCCGAGCTCGCGGCCCACCTCGATCGCCGTGTCGCAGATCCAGCGCGCGTGCGACGAGGTGTACGAGTCCTTTGCCTCCAGCGCGTTCGCGAGCGCCTCGACGGTCGAGAGGAACGTCCGCTCGAGCGTCGCGAAGCTTCCGGCGTTCGTGATCGCGAGGCGCGCCTGGCTCGCGATCCCGGCGAGCAGCTCGAGCTCGCGCGACCGCACGGCCGTCTCGGCGGCGACGGCGAGCGCCGCGAGACCCTGGTCGAGCGGGATGAACGCGACCGCGTGGGGGCTGCTCGCCACCCCCGGGCACAGCGCGTGCGCCAGCAGCGCCGTCTCGTCGGCCGAGGTCACGAACGGCGCGCCGCGCGTCGCAAAGCGCGCGACGACGTCGGGCGGCATGAGGCGTCCGTGGACGGCCGTGTAGGCGGGGTCGCCGACCGCCGCGCCGCAGATCAGCCCGCCGTCGAGTGTCGGCAGCCAGATCGAGCAGCGCTGCGATCCCATGATCCGCGCGGCGCCGTGCACGACCTGCCGCAGCACGCCGTCGAGGTTCGTCACCGCCGACAGCTCGCGCGTGAGCTCGAGGAGTGCCTTGGCACTCTCGGCCTCGCGGCGCTGTGACTCGTAGAGCCGTGCGTTGACGAGCGCGACCGACACGTGGCCGGCGAGCACCTCGAGCAGGCGCAGGTCGTCGGAGTCGAACTGGTCGAGCCCGAGCTTCGAGACGACGATCACTCCCACCACGGTCGCCCCGTAGCGGAGCGGCACCGCGAGGAGCGACTCCTCGATCTGCGGGGTCCCGCGGATCCGCAGGCCGATCCCGCAGTTCGCGGCGTCGCCGGTGAGGAACGGCTCCCCCGTCAGCGCGACGTGGCCCGTGACGCCCTCGCCGACGCGGGTCTGCAGCACGTCCATCGCGGATCCCGAGGCGGTGAGGTCGCCGCGGAAGGCGATCGGGCGCAGGTCGTCCCCGTCGCGGACGAAGACGCGGCAGTTGTGGTAGTCGATCAGCAGGCGGAGCTCGTCGGCGATCGTCGCGCCGATCTCCGACACGTCGTTGAGGCGGCTGAGCTTCGTGGAGACCCCGTGGAGCATCTTGAGGTGCGCGATCGAGCGGAACTCGGCGCGCCGCGAGTCGACGCTCTCGGCAGGACGCTCGCGGCCGCCCTCCTGGAAGACGACGATCTGCCCCTTCCCTCTCGCTTTCGCGGTCATCATCGCGACCTCGGCGCACGCCACGAGCTCGCGGGGGTTCGCCGCGTGGTCGGGCCCGGAGGCGATGCCGACCGACAGGCTCACCGGCCCGACGGGGCCGAACTCCGTGAACGCGACGTGCTCCTGGACGCGCTCGGCGAGCCGGAACGCGTCCGCCAGCCCGCTCGTGGGGGCGATGATCGCGAACTCCTCGCCGCCGATCCGGCAGACGCAGTCGCTCGAGCGCACCGACGACAGCAGGATCCCTGCGACCTCCGACAGCACGTGGTCGCCGGTCGCGTGGCTGTAGACGTCGTTGACGCGCTTGAAGTCGTCGAGGTCGAGCATCACCAGGGCCACGGAGGTCTGGTTGGCCGAGGCCTCGACGAGCTCCTGGCGGAGCCGCTCGTGGAACGCGCGGTGGTTCCAGAGCCCGGTCAGCGGGTCCGTCTGGGCCTGGCGCTCGAGCGACGCCCGGATGTGCGCGTTGTCGACCGCGAGGGCGGCGGCGTCGCCGAAGCGGACGGCCAGCAGGAACTCGTCCTCGGTGAACTCCTGGAACCCCGAGCGATAGATGTTGAGCGTTCCCTTCAGGCGTCCGCGCGCGACGAGAGGCACGACGATCAGCGACTCCGGGTCGGGCGGCGTGTCTGCGACGAAGCGGACGCGCGGGTCGAGCTCGGCCCGGTTGGCGAGCACGGGCTCGCGGTGCTCGACCGCCCAGCCCGTGATGCCGACGCCGTAGGAGAACGGCTCGTCGGCGAGCACCTTCTCGGCATCGTCGCCCGATGCGTACACGGCCTTCAGCTCGCGCTTCGCCTCGTCCGCTTCATAGAACGTGATGTCGTCGTACGGGATCAGCTCGCCGACGGTGTGCGCGATGCGCTGCAGCAGATCGTCGAGCGACTGCTCGGAGAGGAGCTCGTGGAACACGTCCGCGAGCTTGCGGTACGACTCGACCAGGGGGTCGAGCCCCGCATCGTCGGAGCGCGTCTCCTGGCTCGACGCAGGGATGTTCGGCGGAGGGTTCACTGGCCTCTTCCGGGGAAATCGGCCGTCGGGACGTGCAGCTTGAGCGGTTCCGGTCTCGTGCGGGCCACGGATCGTGGAAAATCCAGGGATGGCCGGCAAGATCGTCGTGGGCATCGACGGCACGGAGAACGCCGCCGCGGCGCTCCGCTGGGCAGTCGAGGAGGGCGCGCTGCGCGGCGCCGCCGTCGAGGCCGTGCATGCCTGGAACTTCGTCCCCGTGACGACGCCCGCCGACTCGGGCCTCGTCCCGATGGCGTGGACCGAGGGCACGGAGGTGCTCGACGCCGCGCGCGAGGCGGCCGAGCGGCTCGCAGCCGGTCAGGTGCGCGACGTGCTCGGCGAGGACAGCGACGTGACGGTGTCGCTCGTCCAAGGTGACGCGACCGAGGCTCTGCTCGAGGCAGCCGTCGGGCGCCGACCTGCTCGTCGTCGGAAATCGAGGGCGCGGCGCCTTCGCCGAGGCGTTCCTCGGCTCGACGTCCGGCAGGATCTCCGACCATGCGCCCTGCCCCGTCGTGATCGTCCGCGCCCACCCGAGCTGACCGCCGCGGTCAAGCGTCACTGCCGCGTTGCCGATCGACGAGAGGGTGGGTGCAGGAATAGCCGTCCGGGAGCTGAACTCGCGGCGCGTGAGGCGCGCTCTGCTCCTGCCTGCCGCATTCGCCGCGCTCGTGCTCGCCGCTCCCGCGAGCGGAGGTGCGGGGGTGCTCCGAAGCGACGTGTGGTTCCTCCAGGACGCGCACCCCGTTGCGGTGAAGCGCGGGGCTCCGGGCATCCCGGGGCTCGTGCGATCGCTCCTCGCGGGGCCGACGAAGACGGAGCGGTCGCGCGGCATCCGGACCGCGATCCCGACGGGGACGGCGATCCGTGACCTGCGAATCTCCCGGCAGGTCGTCACGGTCGACCTCGCCGCCCGGTTCGTCGCGGGCCGCGACGAGTCGTCGCTGCAGGCGCGGGTCGGACAGCTCGTCCGCACGCTGCGCGCCGTGCCCGGCGTGCTCGGGGTCCGGGTCCGGATCGAGGGCGGCGTCCCGGTCGGCCTGTTCCCCGGCTACGACCTGCGCGGCACGGTGCGGGAGCCGCTGCCCGAGGAGCGAGCCCCCGGCCTGCGCGACGTCCAGGAGCTCCTCGTCGACCTCGGTTTCATGGCGCCCACCGGTGTGACGGGGCAGCCGGGGGAGGAGACCTCCATCGCCGTGCTCGCCTTCCAGAAGTGGTCGGGGCTGCCGCGAACGGGAGCGTTCGACCCGAGCGTCACCTCCGCGCTCCTGCGCGCGACGCGTCCCGAGCCTGCGCTCCGCCGGCCGGGACGGAGGGTCGAGATCCTGCTCGGGCGCCAGGTCGCCCTCGAGGTCGTCGACGACCGCGTCGAGCGGGTGTTCCACATCTCGTCGGGCGCCGGCGGGCGGACGCCGAGCGGGGCATTCCGCGTCTACCGCAAGGAACGCATGTCCTGGTCGGTCCCCTTCTCGACGTGGATGCCGTGGGCGAGCTACTTCACCGGCGGCATCGCCTTCCATGCCTACCCGTCGGTGCCCGCCTACCCCGCTTCCCACGGCTGCGTCCGGATGATGGCGCGCGACGCCCCGCTGATGTACGCGTTCGCGACCTACGGGACGCCGGTCGACGTCGTCAGGGACTTCGCATGACGCGCGGACGGGCCGGCCACGCCCTTGCGACCGTCCTGCTGACGGCGCTCCTGCTTCCCGCAGCCGTCCGTGCCGACGACAGCCCGGTCGCCGCAGGCCCCGCGCCCGCGCCGCGGTCGCTCGTCGTCGCCCTCGGCCTCGCCGACCCTGCCCTGCAGGCGGGGGTGGTGCGCGGTCGCGACGTGATCCTCGCCCGCGGGTTCGAGGTCGAGCTCGCACGGATCCTCGCCCGCCGGCTGGGCGGGAAGGTCGAGCGCTTCGTCTACGTGTCTCCACCGGCGCGTCTGCTCACCGGCTCCGGCGCGGCCGGCTGGCATCTCGCCTTGGCGGGCATCGAGCCGTCGCAAGGAGCGGGTGCGGCCGCGGAGCTGAGCGTTCCGTATCTCACGACCGACGTCGCGGTGGTGGCGCGCCGCGGCCTCGCGCGGCCACGTCGACTCGCCGATCTCCGTCACGCGCTCCTCTGCGCCGTGCGCGGCGGCGAGGCGGCCCGCGCGGTTCGGTCGGTGCACGTGACACGGCCGCCGCTCCTCGTCGCCGGCGTGGAGCACCTCCGCACGATCCTGCGCACCGGTGCGTGCGACGCGGCGCTCGTCCCGGGCGCCGAGGCGGGCCGCTTCGTCGCCGGTCGGCGCCGGGTGCTCGGCCCGGTCGTGGGCAGGATCGCGAACGGCAAGGGGCTCGTCGCCGTCGTCCCCCGCGGGACGGGCCTGGACGTCGGTGCCGTCGACCGGGAGCTCCGCCGCCTCCGGCGCGACGGCACGATCGCGCGGCTCGCCCGCACATGGCTCGGCCTCGACCCGGCCGGGCTGCGCGTGCTCCGCTGACGCGCTCGCGGCGCCGCCACTAGCATCCCGCGCCGGCGCCTCCTGCGCCCGGACATCCAGCGAAAGGACGGACAGTGCCCGCGAAGTTCATCGTCAAGAAAGGCCCGACCGGCAAGTTCCGGTTCAACCTCGTCGCCCCGAACGGCCAGGTCGTCGCGACGAGCCAGGCCTACGAGTCGAAGGCCGCCTGCGTGGCCGGCGTGCGGTCGGTGCAGAAGAACGCGGCCGGCGCGGCGATCGACGACCTCACCGCAGCCCAAGCCGCGGCCGCCAAGCCCGCAGCTGCCAAGCGTGCCGCCAAGCCCGCTCCCGCCCGGGCGGCCGCGCGCAAGCCCGCCGCGCGCAAGAAGCGCTAGAGGCCGATCTCCGGCGGGCCCGGCGCTCAGCCGCGCCCGCCGGGAGGCTCTCCGTCGCCCGGTCGCGGGCGCCCGAGCCACAGGATCACCGCCAGCGTCGCGACCGGCAGCACCACGGCGGCTGCGATCCAGCCGGGGGGACCGGCCAGTGCCAGCCCCACGATGAGAAGCGGCACGCCGACGACGAGCGCGATCACGGCCGCGAGTGCGGCGACGAAGCTCACCCGCCGAGGGTACGCCCGCGCGTCAGCCGCGGGCCACGAAGGCATCGCCCGTAGACTCGTCCCCGGATGGGGGCATCGGCGAACGGCTCAGGGAGGCGACCTGCACCGCGGGGTCGGATTGCCGTGCTCGGCGCAGGCCCGGCAGGCCTCACCGCCGCTCACATCCTCTCGCGACGAGGAGCCGATGCCGTCGTGTTCGAGGCGGACGACGTCGTGGGCGGAATCGCCCGGACGGTCGTCCACGACCCCCTCGAAGTCGACGGAGTACGCGTCCACGTCCGCCGTGCGTACCCGATGTACGACGCAGCCTACGAGGATGCTGTCGACGTGATCCGCCCGTACCTCGCACGCTTCGAGAACCTCCAGACGTTCGGACGCAACGGACTGCACCGGTACAACAACCAGGACCATTCGATGTGGACTGCCGCACTCGCAACGCTCAACCTCCTCGACGACGCCGGCCACGACGTCTGGTCGGTCAACACCGACGACTCCTACCTGGAGGACGCCGGTGAGGTCCTCGCAATGGACGAGGACGTCGAGCTCGTGGCGTGAGCGCGATTCGCCTCGCATGCCACCGACGCTCGGAGTGACGCGACTCGCGGCCGCCGGGGCGCTGGCCGTCTTCCTGATCGGGCTCGGCTACGCGATCGTGTCCGGGCTCGGGGACGACGAGGGAGCGCCCGCCGTCGTGGCTCCGGCTCCGGTGACGACCTCCACCGCGACGAAGCCGTCTGCCGGGCGTCCGAAGGCGGCGCCATTCGTGAAGCTGAGCGCCGCGGGCGCGTTCGATCCCGAAGGCGACGGGCGCGAGCGCGACGAGGAGGCCCAGCTCGCGGTGGACGGGCGGCCGGAGACGTTCTGGCGGACGGAGCGCTATGCCCGCTTCTTCAAGTCGGGCGTCGGCCTCGTCCTCGACGCCGGGCGGCGCGTCCGGGTCGAGCAGGTGGTCGTCGACACGCCGACCCCGGGAATCCGAGCGGAGATCCGGCTCGGCACGTCACGTCAGGGGCCGTTCGTGAAGGTGTCGCCGGCCCGGAGGCTGACCGCCCGGACGCGCTTCCCGGTGGCGAAGCGGCCGGGTCGCTACGTCGTCGTCTGGATCACGGAGCTGCCGCCGGAGAGCGCGGGTGAGATCTCGGAGGTGCGCGCCCGCGCACGCGGCTGAGGCGTCGACAGGCCGCGCTGCACCGGCGCCTGCATCGGCTGCCGTGACGCCTTGCGTAGGCTTGCGGCGTGGCGGTGACGCGTCTCGGCAGCTCGGACCTGGAGGTCTCCCGCGTCGGGCTCGGCTGCAACAACTTCGGCCGGCGGCTCGATCGCTCGGCCACGCGCGCGGTCATCGACGCTGCGCTCGAGGCGGGGGTCACGTTCCTCGACACCGCCGACATCTACGGGTCGGGCGACAGCGAGCGGTTCATCGGCGCCGCGCTCGCGACGCCGCGACCGCCGCGACCGGGTCGTGCTCGCGTCGAAGTTCGGCCAGGACGAATCGGTGCCCGGACCGGGCGGATCGCGGGAGCACCTCCGGCACGCGATCGACGCCTCGCTGGAGCGCCTGGGCGCCGACGTGATCGATCTCTACTACTACCACCGTCCCGACGGCGTGACCCCCCTCGCGGAGACCCTCGGCGCGATGCAGGAGCTCGTCGACGAGGGCAGGGTGCGCTGGCTCGGGCTGTCGAACGTGGGCGCCGATCTGATCCGGGAAGCGGCTGCGACCGGCATTCCGGTCGTCGCTGTGCAGAACCACTACAGCCTTCTCCGGCGTGAAGACGACGCCGACGTGCTGCCGCTCTGCCGCGAGCTCGACATCGGCTACGTCCCCTACTTCCCGCTCGAGAGCGGGTTGCTGACCGGCAAGTACCGCCGTGGCGAGCCCCCGCCCGCGGGTGCACGGCTCTCGGGCGGCGACGACGGCCGGCTCAGCGACGAGCGGTTCGACGCCGTCGAGGCGCTCGAGGACGTCGCGTCCGGGAACGGGCGAACGCTGCTCGAGCTGGCCGTCGGGGGGCTTGCGTCGATCCCGGGGATCGCCTCCGTCATCTCCGGCGCGACGAGCGCCGAGCAGGTCCGCGCGAACGCGGCGGCAGGCGCGTGGCACGCCTCTCGACGAGGTGCTGGACGCCCTCGCGCGCGTTGGCGTGTGAAGGCGCTGCTCGTCCGGGTCGGCGCCGACTGCACGGAGGCCGGCGGCAGGTGGAACGGGCCGGTCGACTCGGCGTCGGGGGCCTTCGCGTACGTGCCGATCCCGGAGCCCGAGCCCGTCCGGGAGGAGCTCGCGACGCCGTACACGCGCTGGGCGCGGGCGGTGGAGCGCCTCGGGTCGGAGCTCCCTCGCTCGCTGCTCGGCCGCGTCGCGCACGCCGACCCCGACTTCGCCAGCCTCACGTACGGCGACCGTCGCGAGCGGGGGCGGCAGATCCGCGAGAAGCTCCGCCCCGGCGACCTGCTCGTCTTCTACGCGGGGCTGCGCGACGTGCGGCACGGCCACCTCGTCTACGCCCTCATCGGGCTCTTCACGATCGACGGGATCACCGCCGCGCGAGATCTTCCGGCCGATCGGTGGCGAGAGAACGCGCACACACGGCGGCGCGAGATCGGCGAGACCGACGTCGTCGTGCACGGCCTCGAGGGCGCCTCTGGCCGCTTCGAGCGGTGCCTGGAGTTCGCCGGGTTCCGGTCCGGCGCGTACCGCGTCCGCCCGGAGCTCCTCGACGCCTGGGGAGGGCTCCGAGTGAAGGACGGCTACGTCCAGCGCAGCGCGCGCCTGCCCGAGCTGGCCGACCCGGCTCGGTTCCTCGACTGGCTCGACGGGCAGAGGGTCGCGCTCGTCGCCCGCGACAACTGACCCGGTCCGGCTCAGAGCGGACGGCGGCTGGCTAGGCGTTCGGCTCGCCCGGCACCGGCCGCGCGAGGCGGTCCCTGAGCGTGCTCGCGAGCGACTGGGACGAGCGCTGCTCCAGCGCCTGGGTGGCCGCCACCCGCGCGTGCCAGACGTCGGCCTCGAGATGGTCGATCTCCTCGATGAGCATCAGGATCGCCCTGCCTGCCGCGCGGAGCTCGTCGCGGTCGCTCGTCGAGAGGCCCTCCCCCCAGCTTCGGAGCATCTCGATGCGCTCCTCGTCGAGCCGCTCGACCACCGGGCGAGCCTATTGCACGCCCGACCCCCTGTGAACGCCCCCTGGGCGGGGGTCGTGCTGGCCCTAGGTCCAGTACCCGCGCTCGGGGCGCCGCAAGACGCTCCGCAACGAACATGCCCATCTGGTCGATGGCGCTCGAGCGACGGCCACGACACTTCATTTGGTATAGCTTCGATACTTCACTATCGAAAGCAGGAGGCCGCCGTGTCCGTGCTCGAGGAAGTCCGCTCCGCGAACGAGTCGTACGTCGCCGGGTTCGAGAAGGGCGATCTGCCGATGCCGCCAGGCCGCCGGTTCGCCGTCCTCACCTGCATGGACGCGCGGATCGATCCCGCTCGCGCGCTCGGGCTCGAGGAGGGCGACGCGCACGTGATCCGCAACGCCGGCGGGATCGCGACGGACGACGCCGTGCGCTCGCTCGTGATCTCCCACCACCTGCTCGGCACGCGGGAGGCGTTCGTCATCGGCCACACCGACTGCGGGATGCTCACGTTCGAGAACGACGAGCTGCGCGAGACGCTCCGCGAGCGCCAGGGCGTCGACGCGACCCACATCGACTTCCAGCCCTTCTCCGACGTCGCCGCCCGGGTCGCGGCGAGCGTCCGCCGCGCCCGCGAGTCGGGGCTGCTCCCCGACGACTACGCGCCTCCACCCTTCGTCTACGACGTCGCGACCGGGCGGCTGGAGCCGGTCGAGCTCTAGCCGGGCGACCGACGCAGGCGGACGTCGATCAGCAGGCCGGCGGTGAAGGCGGCGGCGATTCCCACTGCGAGCAGCGGGGCAGCAGCCGTCCCCCGACGCCGATCTCCCCGGCGACCAGGATCGCGCCGAGCGCGAGAATCGACAGGCGGCCGCCGCGACCTTCCAGTCGTCGCCGACGAGGAAGTCCCACCAGAACCGCCCGAAGGCCTTGACGAGCGTCACGAGCCCTCCCCGGCGACGGCGGCGTGGGCCGCCGGAGCCGTGGGCCGCGGGCCCGCGATGCGCGGCAGCGCACGGACGAGCGCGCGCGAGAGGAGGAGCCAGCCGGCGAGGAGCCCGAGCAGGGCGACCTCGCCGCCGGGCCACGCGAGGCTCTCGCCGCCGTCGCGGAACACGCCGAGGCCCTCGACCGACCAGAACGTCCCGAACGTCGCGAGCAGGAGGCCGACGACGTACTTGAGGGTGTTCTCCGGCACTGCCGACAGTGGCCGGTGCGCGATCACGCCCGCCAACGCCACGACCACTGCCGCCGCGAGGGCGCCGAGGGCCGCCAGGGGCACGTTGTCGGCGTTCAGCCCGAACGTGATGACGATGAACACGACCTCGGCGCCCTCGAGGAAGACGCCCTTGAAGGAGACGACGAAGGCGAACCAGTCGAGGCCGAGACGGCTGTCGTCGCCGGCGCGCCGGGCCGCGTCCGCCTGCTCGCGGAACTCGAGCTCCTCGTCGTGGACCGCCATGAGGCCGGACGAGCGGAGGACGGCCTTCCGCAGCCACTGGAGGCCGAAGACCAGGAGCAGCGCGCCGACCGTGAGCTGCAGCGCCGACTCCGGCAGCCAGCTGACGAGCGCGTAGCCCGCCACGGCGGTGAAGGCCGCGAGGGCGAGCCCGGCGAGCGCGGCGCCCCAGAGCGCCGAGCGCCAGCTCCGCGTCATGCCCATCGCGAGGACGATCGTCAGCGCCTCGACGAACTCGACGAACGACGCGACGCCGACGGCCGTGAGCAGCCCCCACGTGGCTCCCGACCCCATCAGGCGTGCTCCGGCACGACCCGATTGTCGCGATTACGCTGGCGGTCGGGTCGGCATCCAGCTCCGAGGGACGGTCGGCGATGGGCAGGACGACAACGCGTGGGACGGTGCCCGCCGCGGCTGTCGTCGAGGCACGCGCGCCCACGCCGTCGCGTGCCCGAGCCGGCGGATGACCGCCGTCGACGATCGCCGGGCGCCCGCCGGTGCGGAAGGGCTCACGTCCGCCGAGGCGGAGCGCCGACTGGCCGACGCGCGGCCCGATCGAGCCGCCCGGGTCGAGTCGCTCCTACGCGAGCATCGTCCGGGCGAATGTCCTCACCGTCTTCAACCTGATCCTCGCCGTGTCCGGCGGGCTGATGCTCGCCTTCGGCTCGTGGCAGGACGCCCTCTTCCTCGGCGTCCTCGTCGCGAACTCGCTGATCGGGATCACGCAGGAGGTGCGGGCGAAACGGGCGCTCGACCGGCTCTCCGCGCTCGTCGTCCCGACCGCGACCGTCCTCCGCGACGGCGAGCCGCGCCACCTGCCGCGGGAGGAGGTCGTCGTCGGCGACCTGGTCGTCTTGCAACCGGGCGACCAGCTCGTCGCCGACGGGCAGCTCGAGACGGCCGAGGGGATGCTGCTCGACGAGTCGATCCTGACCGGCGAGTCCGACTCCGTCGGCCACAAGCCAGGCGACGAGCTGCGGTCGGGCGCGTTCGTCGCCGAGGGCACGGGGCGCTACACGGTGACCGCGGTCGGCGACGCCAGCTACGCGGCCCGCGTCACGGGCGAGGCGCGCCGCTTCCGGCATCCCCGCTCGCCGCTCGAGCGCTCGATGAACCGCCTGCTCTACCTGCTCGTGGGGGCGATGATCCCGCTGGGCGCGCTTCTCGGCTACGCGCTCTGGGAGCGCCAGGCGCCCGTCCGCGAGGCGGTCACCACCGCAGTCGCGGCCGTCGTGACCCTGGTGCCCGAGGGGCTGATCCTGCTCGTCAGCCTGACCTTCGCGCTCTCCGCCGTGCGCATGGCGCGCCGGGGGGCGCTGACGCAGCAGTTGAACGCGCTCGAGTCCCTCGCGTCGGTGGACGTCCTCTGCCTCGACAAGACGGGGACGCTGACCGAGGCGCGGCTGCGGGTCACGGAGATCGTGCCCGCCGACGGCGACGACGACGCCCTCGCGTACGCCCTGGCCGTCTTTGCGGCGAGCGCGGGTGTCCGGAACACGACGCTGCGCGCGATCGGCGACCGGTTTCCGTCCGAGCCGCGCGCGCTCGAGCAGGAGGTGCCGTTCTCCTCGCGGCGGCGCTGGAGCGGTATCCGCGTCGAGGGCACGTCGTACGTCCTCGGTGCCCCCGAGCTGCTGCCGGTCGGAAGCCTCCTCGCGCGCGCCGAGCAGGAGGCGACGGCGGGACGTCGCGTACTGGCGCTCGCCCGCACGCGCGCACCGTTCGAGGAGGCCGAGGGCGACCCGGACCGGCACCTGCCGGCAGGGCTCGAGCTTCTGGGCCTCGTCGTCCTCGCGGAGCGCCTCCGGGCCCACGCGCGGGAGACGGTCGAGTTCTTCCACGCGCAGGGCGTGCGGCTGAAGGTGCTCTCGGGCGATCGTCCCGAGACGGTCGCAGCGATCGCGGCCGACGTCGGGATCCCGGTCGGGGACGGGGCCGTCGACGGCCGCTCGCTCCCGGAGGACAAGACGGCGCTGCAGAGGCTCCTGCGCGAGCGCAACGTGATCGGGCGCATCTCGCCCGACGACAAGCGCCGCGTGATCGAGGCGCTGCGCGACGACGGCCACTACGTCGCGATGGTCGGCGACGGCGTCAACGACGTGCCCGGGCTGAAGGCCGCGCGGCTCGCGATCGCGCAGGGAAGCGGCGTCCAGATGGCACGGAGCGTCTCCGACCTGGTGCTCGTGCGGAGCGACTTCGAGGTCGTGCCGGCGCTCGTCGCGGAGGGTCGCCGGATCCTCCGCAACCTGCAGCGGGTGACCAAGCTGTTCGTCTCGAAGGCGGCGTTCGCCGCCTTCCTGATCCTCTCGATCGGCATCACGCCGACCGCCTATCCGCTGCTGCCGCGTCACCTCACGCTGGGGGCATCCCTCGCGATCGGCATCCCGGCGTTCTTCCTCGCGCTGGCCCCGAGCGCGGGGTCGTTCCGACTCCAGGGCTTCCTCCGCGGCGTCTTCAACTTCGCGGTTCCGGCGGGTGCGGCCGTCGGGTTCGGTGTCCTCTCGAGCTACCTGGCGGCGCTCGAGGTGTTCGATCTCGACCTCGTCGAGGCCCGCACGGTCGCCACGACGGTGATGGTCGTCGTCGGCTGGTACCTGATCGTCGCGCTCGAGGGGACGGGGCTGCGGCGCGGTGCCGCTGTCACGATGCTCTGCCTCGCGCTCGCGGCGGCGTACGTCGCCGTCCTGCTCGTCCCCTTCGCCCGCGACTTCTTCGCGCTCGCGCCCCCGAGCCTTCCGATCCTCCTGATCGCCGCAGGAGGCTGCCTCGTCGCGATCGGCGGACTCGTGCTCACCTCGGACGCGTTCATCCCCGGCCGCGGAGCCGCGCTCTCGCCGTGAGGGTCTCGGTGGAACGCCGCTGATAGAACACGAGCGTGGCGATGTTCCATGTCGTGCGCCTCCGCTCCGGGCCCGAGTGGGACCGGTCGAAGCCCCTGGAGGAGCAGTCGGGCTGGCCCGCGCACGCGTCGTTCATGGACGAGCTCGTGGACACCGGCTTCGTCGTCCTGGGAGGGCCGCTCGCCGACGAGCATCGCGTGGTGCTCGCCGTCGAGGCCGAGTCGGAGGACGCCGTCCATGCCGTGCTCGCGCGCGATCCGTGGAGCGAGACGCATCTTCGGACGGACACGGTCGAGCCCTGGACGATCCGGCTCGACGCCCGGCGTGGCTAGCGCTCGCGCCTGACGACCAGCACCGAGCAGGGCGCCTCGTGCGCGACGCGCTCGGAGACGCTGCCGAGCGAGCGGGCGCCGTGCGTCCCGCGGCTTCCGACGACGAGCAGGTCGGCCTCGCCCGCCGATTCGACCAGCATGTGCGCCGGTCGCCCGTCCTCGACCGTGAGCACGCGGAGCGTGGCCGCGAAGCGCGACTCCAGCCGGCGAGCGGCCTCCAGCGCCGCGTCGGCTTCGGGCGAGCCGTCGACGCCCGCCACGATCGCCCGGGGAGCCCAGGCCCCCGCCGCGTGCCGCCGCGCCACGAGCACCGAGCACGGGGCGCGGTGGAGCATGCGCGTCGCGACGCTCCCGAGCGCGATCCCCGCCATCCGCCCGTGGCCGTGGGTGCCGACGGCGACGACGTCTGCCTGCTCTGCGGCGATCGTCTCCAACAGGCAGGTGGGGGGTGCCCCCGCCACCTCGATCGCTGCGACGTCCGCGGCGTGCGTCACCTCCGCCCGCGCCTGCTCGAGCGCCTCCGCTGCCCTGCGGTCGAGCTCCTCCGCCTTCTCGAGGGCGTGCCGTGCGGCGTGGATCGCGGTCGGTGCGATCTGGAAGTGGACGGCGTCCGAGAGGTCGACGGCGTCGACCAGCACGAGCCGCCCCCCCGGCTCGAGCAGCACGTCGGCCTGGCGCACGGCCTCGAGGCTCTCACCCGACCCGTCGACGCCGCAGACGATGCGCTCGAACATGCGGGGAGACTGTATGCGGGACGCCGCGTGGCGCGTCGGGCCTGCGTCAGCAGATCCGCGGGAGCGGGTCGCCGACGAGCACGTCGACGATGCGGCTGCCGCCGAGCGCGGTGTCGAGGAGCACCATCCCCTCCGGCTCGGCCTCGACGACGCCGATCTCGACCGCGTCGGCGCCGAGCGGATGCTCCTGCAGGATCGCGAGCGCCGCGCCTGCTGCGTCGGCCGCGACGACCGCGATGAGCTTGCCCTCGTTCGCCACGTAGAGCGGGTCGATGCCGAGGATCTCGCAGGCCGCGAACACGGGCGGCTTCACGGGGAGCGAGCTCTCCCGCAGCCGAACCGCGAGCGACGCCTGCGAGGCAAGCTCGTTGAGCGCGGTCGCGAGACCGCCGCGCGTCGGGTCGCGCATCCAGCGCAGCCCGTCTCCGAGGCCGAGCAGCGCGGTGGTCAGCTCGTTGAGGGGCGCGGTGTCGCTCGCGACGTCGCCTTCCAGGTGGAGGTCGCCGCGGGCGATCATCACCGCCATTCCGTGGTCGGCGAGCGTGCCGGAGAGCAGCACGCGGTCTCCCGGGCGGACGCTCTCGGGAACGAGCTGCAGGTCGTGGTCGAGCACCCCGACGCCGGCGGTGGTCACGTAGACGCCGTCGGCCTTCCCCCGCTCGACGACCTTGGTATCCCCCGCCACGACAGGCACCCCGGCGCGCCGTGCGGCGGCCGCCATCGAGCGCACGATCCTCGCGCAGGCGCTCGACCGGGAGGCCCTCTTCCAGCACGAACCCGGCCGTCAGCCAGAGCGGACGCGCGCCAGCGACCGCGAGGTCGTTGACGGTGCCGTTGACGGCGAGCTCGCCGATGTCGCCGCCCGGAAAGACGAGCGGCCGCACGACGTAGCTGTCGGTCGTCAGGGCCAGTCGGCCGACCGTGGACGGCACGACGGCGCTGTCGCCGAGGGGGGCGAGCGCCTCGTTGCCGAGCTCCTCGAGGAACAGCACCTCGACGAGGTCGCGCGTGGCCTTGCCCCCGGCTCCGTGCGCGAGGGTGACGAGCTCGTCGCGGAGCACCGGGCGCCGCCGCCCGGCCCGCTCAGGCACCGACCGGCGCTTCCTCGCGCGGCCGGCGCAGGCGGCCGTAGGAGAAGAACGCGGCGCAGGCGCCCTCGCTCGAGACCATGCACGTGCCGAGCGGGCCGCTCGGGCGTGCAGGCGGTGCCGAACACGCCGCACTCCCACGGCTTGATCTGCCCCGTGAGCACCTCGCCGCAGCGGCATGCCTTCGGGTCCTCGATGCGCGCGCCCGGCAGGGTGAACAGCCTCTCGGCGTCGAACGGGGCGAGCGCGTCGCGCACGCGGAGCGCGCTCCGGGGCAGCACCCCGAGGCCGCGCCACTCGAAGTCCTCCCGCGGCTCCATCGTCTCCGCGATGGCGGCCACCGCGCGCTCGTTCCCCTCGCGGCGGACGACGCGCGTGTACTGGTTCTCCACCTCGCAGCGTCCCTCGGCCCGCTGGCGGAGGAGCATCGCGATCGACTGCAGCAGGTCGACGGGCTCGAACGCCGAGACGACCACGGGCCGGCCGTACTCCTCGGGGATGAAGCGATACGCGTCGGTGCCGATCACCGACGACACGTGACCCGGCCCGACGAAGGCGTCGACACGCAGCCCGGGAGTCTCGAGGATCGCCCGCAGCGGCGGCTCGATGAGGACGTGGTTGCAGAAGACGGAGAAGTTCGGCGTCTCGTCGGCGCGAGCGCGGAGCAGCGTCACGGCGGTCGCCGGTGCGGTCGTCTCGAAGCCGATCGCGAAGAAGCAGACGTGCCGGTCGGGCTCCTGGGCGGCGAGCGCGAGCGCGTCGAGCGGCGAGTAGACCATGCGCACGTCCGCGCCGCGCGCCTTTGCCTCGAGCAGCGAGCCGCGCCCGCCCGGCACGCGCAGCATGTCGCCGAACGTCGCGAGCGTGACGCCCTCCGTCTCCGCGATCGCGATCGCGTCGTCCACCCGGCCCATGGGGATCACGCACACCGGGCACCCCGGCCCGTGCACCAGCTCGACCTCGTCCGGAAGCAGCTCCTCGAGGCCGTGCCGGTAGATCGCGTGCGTGTGGCCCCCGCACACCTCCATCACGCGCACCACCTCGCCCGGCGTGACGAGCGAGCGGATCTCGGCGGAGAGGCTGCGTGCGAGCGCGGGGTCGCGATACTCGTCGACGTATCTCACGAGGCAGCCTCCTCGAGCCGCTCGAGCGCGATCCCGGCGTGGCAGAGCAGCAGGTCGCCCGGCCGCGCGTCGGGGACGAGATCGATCGCGACCCGCTCGACCTCCGTCCCGAGTGCGATCACGGCCTCGAGCCCGTCGACGGAGCGCACCCGCGCCGCGACGGCCTCGTCGGAGCAGGTGAGGCAGCGCTCGGGCGCGAGAAGCTTGTGTTGATTCGACACGAGCGGGCTCTGCGGCTCGGCGCTCACGCGACCGTCCCGTGGCGGATCTCGTCCAGCTCCTGCTGCAGCTCGGCGCCGCGGCGGAGGAGGTCGAGCGTCTCCTGGGCCTGTTCCTCGTCGATCCGCGCCAGCGCGAAGCCGACGTGGACGAGCACCCAGTCTCCGGGCTCGATCGGAGCTGCGGGCTCGTCGACGAGGGCGACGCTGACCGAGCGCCGGACGCCGGAGATGTCGACCGTGGCCAGGCCGGCCTGCCGGTCGGGGATCTCGACGATCCGCCCCGGGATGCCTAGGCACATGCGAGCCTCGCAGCGGCCACCGCCGCCTGACCGTAACTGACGCCGCCGTCGTTCGGGGGAACCGCAGCGTGGGCGAGCACCCGGAAGCCCCTCCGTTCGAGCCGTGCCCGGAGCGAGTCGAGGAGCCGCAGGTTCTGCAGGCAGCCGCCGGAGAGGACGACCGTGCCCGCGCTGCCCGCCTCGAAGCACGCGGACGCGAAGGCAGCGGCGATGCCTTCGTGGAAGGCAGCAGCGATCTCGGCCGTGTCGCGCCCGGCCGCGAGGTCGTCGTGCGCTGCGGCGACGAGGTCCGATCCGCGGATCACGCCTCCGTCGACCGCGCAGTGGTAGGCGGCGGCCGGCATCGCGGCAGCCAGGTGCTCGAGCTCGATCGCCGCCTGGCCCTCGTAGGAGACCCGCTCGCGGACGCCGAGCAGCGCGGAGCAGGCATCGAACAGCCGTCCGGCACCGGAGGAGAGCGGCGCGTTGACGGCGAGGCTCTGGCGGACGAGCTCCCATCGCTCCCAGGGCACGGGCCGCCCGGCACGCTCGAGGTACGCGCCCGCGACGCGCCACGGCTCGTGTACCGCCGCCTCGCCGCCCGGCAGCGGCACCGGCTCGAGATGCGCCACCCGCTCGAAGCCGGTCAGGTCGCAGCGCAGCACCTCGCCGCCCCAGATCGTGCCGTCGGTGCCGAAGCCGGTGCCGTCCAGCACGACGGCGAGCGCCGGCCCCGCCTCACCGTGCTCGGCGAGGCACGCGGCGGCGTGGGCATGGTGGTGCTGGACCTCGATCAGCGGAAGGCCCTGCTCCCACGCCCACCGCGTCGAGAGATAGTCGGGGTGCAGGTCGCAGGCGATCGCCGCGGGCTCGACGCCGAGCATGTCGAGCCACAGCTCGAGGTCGTGGCGGAAGGCCGCGTAGGCATGCTCGCTCGACAGGTCGCCGAGGTGGGAGGAGAGGAACGCCTCACCGCCGCGCGCGACGCAGAACGTGCTCTTCAGCTCCGCTCCCGCTGCGACGAGCGGGCGCTCGAGCGTGACGGGCAGCGGCAGCGCGGAGGGGGCGTAGCCGCGCGAGCGGCGCAGCGGGAATCCCGAGTGGACGACGGAGTCCTCGCAGCGGCGGTGGATCGGCCGGTCGTGTGCGAGGAACAGGTCGGCTACCCTCCCGAGCCGCGGCCGCGCCTCCTCGTCGTCGAAGGCGATCGGCTCGTCCGTGCGGTTGCCGCTCGTCATGACGAGCGGAAGGCCGAGGTCGGCGCAGAGCAGGTGGTGCAACGGCGTGTAGGGGAGCATCAGCCCGAGCCACGGCGTCCCGGGCGCGACCGAGGGGGCGATCGCCGAGCCCTCCCGGCGGCGCACGAGCACGATGGGGCGCGCGGGCGACCCGAGCAGCTCGAGCTCCTCCGGCGTCGGCTCCGCGAGCGTGGACGGGTCTGCGCACATCACGGCCAGCGGCTTCTCCTCCCTGCCCTTGCGCTCACGCAGGCGAGCGACCGCGTCCTCGCTCGTCGCGTCGCAGGCGAGGTGGTAGCCCCCGAGCCCCTTCACCGCGACGATCGCGCCGTCGCGCAGCGCCGCGACGGCCTGCTCGAGGGGGAGGGAGAGACGCGGCCCGCAGGCGGGGCACGCGATCGGCTCGGCGTGAAAGCGCCGGTCGGACGGGTCCTCGTACTCGCGCCGACAGTCGGCGCAGAGCGGGAAGCCGGCCATCGTCGTGTTCGGCCGGTCGTACGGGACGCGCGTGACGATCGTCAGCCGGGGCCCGCAATTCGTGCAGTTGACGAACGGGTAGCGGTACCGGCGGTCGGTGGGGTCGAAGAGCTCGCGCAGGCAGTCGTCGCACGTCGCGACGTCGGGCGGCACGAGCGCCGAGCGGCCGCCGCCGTGGCTCGACGCCACGACGAACGCGTGCTCTCCGAGCGGCTCGACCCGCTCGCCTGCGACCGAGGCGACCCGTGCCAGGGGCGGCGCCTCGTCGACGAGCGCGCGGGCGAACGCGTCGACGGCCTCGGGTGCCCCTTCGACCTCGACGACGACGCCGTCGCCGTCGTTCCACACGCTCCCTGCCAGGTTGCCCCGCGTTGCGATGCGGTGGACGAACGGCCGGAAGCCGACGCCCTGCACGACGCCGCGGACGCGGATGCGCCGGCGCTCGACCGCCTCGGAGAGGGTCACGGATGCAGCCTGCCGCCTCCCACGCGCGCTCGCAACGTGGTGGCCCCGAGCCGTGTGTGTGGGAATGCCGCAGGATCGGGGGAGAGGCTACGGATGACACGGCGCGGGCCGAACGTTCATGCTGGACTCGGAAAGGAACCGTGGCCGACCTCCGCACTCCCGACGCCGACACCCACGTGATGGGGCCCGAGGGGCTCGGCGCCCTCGTGGACGTGCTGCGGCAGGAGGGCTATCGCGTGGTCGGCCCGACCGTGCGCGACGGCGCGATCGTGCTGGACGAGATCACGTCCGCCGACGAGCTGCCGCACGGCTGGACGGCGCATCACGAAGCGGCGACCTACCGGGTCGAGCGTCGCGACGACGACGCCGTCTTCGGCTGGGCGGTCGGCCCGCATTCCTGGAAGCAGGAGCTCATGCCCTCACGCGTGCGCCTCTGGCGCGCCGCGAAGGCGGACGGCACGGCGCCGGTGATCGAGGAGGAGCCGCCGCCCGACCGGCCACTGGCCCTCCTCGGTGCCCGATCCTGCGACCTGCACGCGATCGCGATCCAGGACCGCGTCTTCCTCGAGGGCCGCTACGTCGAGCGCGACTACGCGCTCCGTCGGGAGGGGGCCTTCGTCGTGGCCGTCAACTGCGGCGAGCCTGGCGGCACGTGCTTCTGCACGTCGATGGGAACGGGCCCGCGTGCGGAAAGCGGCTTCGACCTCGCCCTCACCGAGGTCACCGAGAACGGGCACCGCTTCCTGGTCGAGGTCGGGTCCGAGCGTGGGCGCGAGATCCTCGCGCTGCTTCCGGTGATCGAGGCGACGAGCGACGACCGCGACGCGGCGGCGAGGGTGACGGACGACGCCGCCGAGCAGATGGGCCGGCAGCTCGACACGGCGCGCCTGCCCGAGCTGCTGGCAGCCAACCTCGACCATCCGCGCTTCGCCGAGGTGGCGGAGCGCTGCCTGACCTGCGGCAACTGCACGCTCGTCTGCCCCACCTGCTTCTGCACCTCCGTCGAGGACGTCAACGATCTCTCGGACGGATCGGCCGAGCGCTGGCGCAGCTGGGACTCGTGCTTCTCGACCGAGTACTCCTACATCCACGGCGGCAGCATCCGGCGCTCGCCCCGCGCGCGCTACCGCCAGTGGCTCACGCACAAGTTCGGCACGTGGTTCGACCAGTTCGGGAGCTCGGGGTGCGTCGGCTGTGGCCGGTGCATCACCTGGTGCCCGGTCGGCATCGACGTCACCGAGGAGCTGGCCGCGATCCGTGCCACGGACGGGGAGGTCGACAGTGCACACGCTCGATGAGCTCATCGCCCACGCGCCGGTGTTCGCCGGGCTGCCGGCCGACGACCTCACCTTGATCGCCGGCTGCGCGAAGAACGTCGGCTTCGAGGAGGGCGAGCTGCTCTTCCGAGAGGGGGAGGCGGCCGACACCTTCTACCTCGTGCGGCGTGGCCGCGTCGCCCTCGAGCTGCACACGCCCGAGCGCGGCGGTCTCGTGATCGAGACGATCGAGGCCAACGAGGTGGTCGGGTGGTCGTGGCTCCATGAGCCCTACCGCTGGCACTTCGACGCTCGCGCGGCGACGGGGGTGCGCGCCATCGCCTTCGACGGCGCCTGCCTCCGCGGCAAGTGCGACGACGACAAGGAGCTGGGCTACGAGCTGATGAAGCGCTTCGCCCAGGTCATGATCGACCGCCTGCAGCACGCGAGGGTGCGGCTGCTGGACGTGTATGGCGGCGTCGGCGTCTGAGGCCGCCGTTCGCGGCGCCATGACCCCGGTGCCGCACCGGGTCGTCTCCCGCAGGCAGGAGACGGCCGACACGTGGACGCTCGAGCTCGAGCCGCTCGCCGATCGCATCCGGCCGCGCGCGGGCCAGTTCGACATGCTCTACGCGTTCGGCGTCGGCGAGGTGCCCATCTCGACGAGCGGCGACCACGACGGCGACGGGCCGCTGACCCACACCATTCGCGCCGTCGGCGCGGTGACGCGGGCGCTCTGCGCGGCCGAGCCCGGCGCCGTGGTCGGCGTGCGCGGCCCGTTCGGGACCGAGTGGCCGCTGGCCGAGGCGGTCGGCGGCGACCTGCTCGTCGTGGCGGGCGGGATCGGCCTCGCTCCTCTGCGCCCGGCGATCCGCCACGCGCTCGAGCGGCGTGACGACTACGGCTCCGTCTCCGTCCTCGTCGGCGCGCGGACGCCGCAGGACCTGCTCTTCGTCTCCGAGCTCGAGGCGTGGCGCGCGCGACTCGACGCCGAGGTGGACGTGACGGTCGACGCGGCGGCCGTCGGCTGGCACGGCCGGGTCGGCCTCGTGACGACCCTGATCCCGGGTGCGGTGATCGACCCGGCAACGGCGGCGGCGCTCGTCTGCGGCCCCGAGGTGATGATGACCTTCGTCGTGCGGGCGCTGCTCGAGCGCGGAGTGCCGCTCGAGCGGATCTGGGTCTCGATGGAGCGGAACATGCGCTGCGCGGTCGGTCACTGCGGGCACTGCCAGCTTGGGCCGACGCTGATCTGCCGCGACGGCGCCGTGTTCCCCGCCGGCGCGATGCAGCGCCTGATGGAGGTGCGTGAGCTGTGACGCTCGAGGAGGTGCGTCAGCCGTGACCGTCGCGACCCGCCCGAAGCTCGCCGTCTGGAAGTTCTCGTCCTGCGACGGCTGCCAGCTGTCGCTGCTCGACTGCGAGGACGAGCTGCTCGCCATCGCGGAGGGCGTCGAGATCGCGTACTTCCCCGAGGCGACGAGCGGCGAGGTCGAGGGCCCCTACGACGTGTCGCTCGTGGAGGGCTCGGTCACGACCGCGCACGACGTCGAGCGAATCCACGACGTGCGCGAACGCTCCGGGCTCCTGGTCACGATCGGCGCCTGCGCCACCTCGGGCGGGATCCAGGCACTCCGCAACTTCGCGGACGTGCGCGAGTGGATCCCGCTCGTCTACGCCTCGCCCGAGTTCATCTCCACGCTCGAGACGTCGACCCCGATCGCCGACCACGTCCCGGTCGACCTCGAGCTGCGCGGCTGCCCCATCTCGAAGGCCCAGCTCGTGGAGACGGTCAGCGCGCTGCTCAACGCACGGCGGCCTCGGCTGCCGTCCACGAGCGTCTGCATGGAGTGCAAGGCGCGCGGCACGGCCTGTGTGATGGTCGCGCACGGGACACCCTGCCTCGGGCCCGTCACGCAGGCGGGCTGCGGCGCCATCTGCCCCGCGTACGGCCGGGGCTGCTACGGCTGCTTCGGCCCGATGGAGTCCCCGAACATCAAGGCGCTGGCGCTGCAGTGGCAGGAGCTCGGCGCGGGCGACGACGTCATGTTCCGTGCGCTCCGCACGTTCAACGCAAACGCGCCGGCGTTCAGGGAGGCGAGCCTCGACCATGAGTGAGACCCGCGAGATCCGCACCGACTACCTCGCGCGCGTCGAGGGCGAGGGGGCGATGCTCGTCCGCGTCCGCGACGGGGAGCTCGAGGAGGTGCAGTTCAAGATCTTCGAGCCGCCGCGCTTCTTCGAGGCGCTCCTCCGCGGCCGGAAGTTCACGGAAGCGCCCGACATCACCGCGCGCATCTGCGGCATCTGCCCGATCGCCTACATGGCGAGCTCGGCCGCGGCGATGGAGCAGGTGTGCGGCGTCGAGCTGCCGCGACCAGGTGCAGGCGCTGCGGAGGCTCATCTACTGCGGTGAGTGGATCGAGAGCCACGTGCTCCACGTCGCGATGCTGCATGCGCCGGACTTCCTCGGCTACGACGGCGCCATCGAGCTCGCGCGCGACCGCCGCGACCTGGTCGAGATCGCGCTGCGCCTGAAGAAGCTCGGCAACGAGGTGATGCGCGTCGTCGGCGGCCGCGAGGTCCACCCGGTGAACTTCCGCGTCGGCGGCTTCTATCGCGCCCCCACCGCGTCGGAGCTGCGCGCGCTCGTGCCCGAGCTCGAATGGGCGCGGGACGCCGCGCGCGAGCTGGTCCGCTGGACGGCCGGGTTCGACTTTCCCGACTACGAGCGCGACTACGCGTTCGTGTCGCTGCGGCAACCGGGCGAGTATCCGATCGAGCGCGGCCGCATCGTCTCCGGCACCGGGCTCGACATCTCGGTGGACGAGTACGAGGAGCACTTCACCGAGACGCACGTCGAGCGCTCGAACGCGCTGCACTCGACGCTCGCGGGCGTCGGCGCCTACCTCGTCGGCCCGCTGGCGCGCTACGCGCTCAACTACGAGGAGCTCTCCGACGCGGCCAAGGAGGCCGCCGAGGAGGCCGGGCTCGGTCCCGTGTGCCGCAACCCGTTCCGCTCCATCGTCGTACGCGCGGTCGAGACCGTGTACGCGGCCGACGAGGCCCTGCGGATCATCGCCGCCTACGAGCGCCCCGAGGAGCCCGCGGTCGCGTGCGTCCCGCGGGCGGGGTCGGGGCACGGCTGCACCGAGGCGCCGCGCGGGATCTGCTGGCACCGCTACCGGATCGACGACGAGGGGACGATCCTCGACGCGAAGATCGTGCCGCCGACCTCCCAGAACCAGAAGACGATCGAGGAGGACCTGATCGGCGTCGTGAGCGGCTCGCTCGACCTGCCCGACGACGAGCTGGGCCACCGCTGCGAGCAGACGATCCGCAACTACGACCCGTGCATCTCGTGCGCGACGCACTTCCTCCGCTTCGAGGTGGAGCGCCTCTGAGGGCCGCGGCGGTCTGCCTGGGGAGCCCGTTCCGCGGCGACGACGCCGTGGGTCCGGTCGTGGCGGAGCGCCTGCGCGCCGTGGGCGCTCCCGTGCTCGACTGCGCGGACGAGCCGACGCGCCTGCTCGACCTCTGGGACGGGCTCGACACGGTGGTGGTGGTCGACGCTCTGCGCAGCAATGCCGTGCCCGGGACGCTCCACCGCATCGACGCCGAGGACGGCCCGCTGCCGCGCGACGTGCGCCTGGCGTCGACGCACGCGATGGGGATCGCCGACGCGCTCGAGCTCGGCCGCACGCTCGGAAGAGCGCCTCGCCGTGTGGTCGTGCTCGGCATCGAGGGCGCCTCGTTCGGGATGGGCGAGGCGATGACACCGGCCGTCGCGGGCGCGATCGACGAGCTCGTCACGTCCGTGCTGGGCGAGCTGCAGGAGGCGGCGTGCACGAGCGGGCGCTGATGGAGGACGTCGTGCGGAAAGTGCTCGCCGTTGCCGAAACGGAGGGCGCCGGGTCGGTCGCACGCATTCGGGTGCGCCTCGGTGCGCTGTCCCACTTCACGCCGGAGCACTTCGTCGAGCACTGGGTCGACGCCTCGCGCGGGACGATTGCCGAGGGCGCCGCGGTGGACGCGACGATGGACGGGGACCTGTCCGGCGAGGCCGCCCAGGGCGTCGTGCTCGAGGCGGTCGAAGTCCGCTCCTGACCGCCCGGCAGAGCCGCTCGACTGAGCGCGCCGACTGGAGTAGCGTCGCGCCATGCCGAAGACTGCGTCCGCCGCGCTCTGGCCGCAGACGGCGGTCCGCGACGCGCTCGAGGCGGCGCGGCGGTCCTACGACGACGTGAAGGCGGCCGTGGACGAGGCGGCGGGCGTGACAGGCTCGTGAGCAGCGCGCTCGTGCCCCGCACCCTGCGCGTGCCGGCGGCGCTGACGGCCCTCGCGCTCGGCGGCTGGATCGCGAGCGCCGTCGCGATGCAGGGGATGATGGCGATGGAGGGGCCGGGCTCGATCGCGTCGTTCCTGTGGCTCTGGATCGCGATGAGCGCGGCGATGATGCTGCCCTCGCTCGTTCCGGCCGCATCGCTCGCGTCCGGCGTCGGGCGCTCGGCCGCGGGGTTCGTCGGAGGCTATGCCGCGGTCTGGGCGGCGACGGGGATGCTCGCGTACGAGGCCGCCGACGCCCTGGCCGCCGCGAGCACCTGGCTCGCCGTCGGGGCGATCGTCCTCGCCGCCGTCTACCAGCTGACGCCGCTCAAGGCCGCGTGCCTGCGCCGCTGCAGGGGGCCGCTCGGGTTGCTCATCCGCCGGGATGCCTTCAGGGCGGGGCTGGAGCACGGCCTCGTCTGCCTCGGCTGCTGCTGGGCGCTGATGCTCGCGCTCCTCGCGCTCGGGACGGCGAGCCTGTTCTGGATGGCGGCCGTCGCCGCGGCGATCTTCGTGGAGAAGGTGACCTCGATCGGCGCGCGTGCCTCCGCGCCGGTGGCGCTCGCGCTCGTCGGCGCCGCGGTCTGGGTCGTCCTGTGAGCTACCGCATCGCCGGGACCTACCTCGAGGCCTGCAACTGCGACGCCATCTGCCCGTGCCGCCGCATCGACGGCGTCGCGGGCGGGCGGTCGACGCACGGCGTCTGCTTCGGCGCCCTCAGCTGGCGCGTCGACGAGGGCCGGGCCGACGGTGTCGACCTCTCGGGCACCGGAGCCGTGATGACCTACGCGTACGACGACGACGAGCCCGGATCGCCGTGGACGCTGGTGCTCCACGTCGACGGGCCCGACGAGCTGGGGGAGATCCTGCTCGGCCAGCTGGGCGGGAAGCACGTGGAGACGCTGCCGTGGGTGCGCAAGCCGACGGCGTCGATCGAGGTGCGCGGCGCCCGGATCGAGTTCGGGGACGGCGACGTCCGCGTCGGCGAGGCGATCCGCCTGCGGGCGACGACGCCGTTCGCGACCGACTCCACCGTCTCGTGCATCGTGCCGGGCCACGAGCGGCCGGGCACCGAGCTGGTCAACGACGAGGTCGTCGTCGCGGACGGCTCGTTCGACTTCGAGCTCCACGGCACGTGCGCGTTCACCCGCGCGTTCGACTACGAGGGCTGACGAGCACGAACGAGCGCGTCGGGCGCCTGCGCACCACCGGGCGTTCCATCGACACCTCCTCGCGACGGTGCGATCCCTCGGCCGTCAGTACCACCTGCCCTTGGCGAATCCGCCGAACGCCACGAGGCCGACCAGCGCGATCAGGATGCCGAGCCACAGGCTCCAGACGATCGCGACGATGATGCCGACGATCACGAGGATTCCTCCCAGCCCGATGCCGGCGAGCCCGCGGCCTGCCGTTTGCTCTGCCATCTCCCGTTCCTCCTTTGCTTCGCGTGTGTCTCCGGCCCTCCCGGCGCGACGACGGGAGGGCCGGAGGTGGGTGGTGGCTAGACGGTCGCCGCCGCGGTCGTCATCTCGTTGCTGACGCGGGTCGCGAGCTTCTCGACCTCCCGAAGCGCCTCCTTCTCCTGCTTCAGGTTCTCGTCGAGCAGGTCGACCGCCTTGTCCTCGCCGAGCGCCTTCGCCATCCGGCGGAGCGCCTCGTAGGCTGCGATCTCGTAATTCTCGGTGCGGGCGGCCGCGCCGAGGTCGACGAGGTCGATCAGGTCGGACGCAGCCTCGCCGGCAAGCTTCTCGTGCTCCTTCTCGAGCCCCTCGAAGCCCAGGCACGGCTCGGCTTTCGGCTCCTCGCCGATGAGCTCGAACACCTTCTCGACGTTCTGGACGTGCCCGCGGGTCTCGCCGAGGTGCTTCTCGAGGCCAGCCTTGAACTCCGGGTCCTGTACCTCGCCGATCAGCTTCGGCAGCGTCTCGCTCACGAGCTTGCGCTCGACGTACAGGATGTCGCCCAGCTCGTGCGTGAACAGCTCGCGCTCGTTCGTGATCTCCGGCATCTGCAACTCCTCATCTTTCGTCGTGGACGCCTTCGTATACCCACGTGGGTCGAAGCTCACGCCTCGCGGCGCCGACGCTTCGGGAACGGCAGGCCCGGGTAGGTCGTGCCCAATGTCACTCGACCGCGAACAGGAGCGAGAGCCGTGAGCGTGACCAGAACCGACGTCCAGCCGGAGACCACGCCGCCCGGCGTCCCGGAACCGGCGCCGAGCCCGGACCCCGTCCCGAGCCCCCAGCCTCCGCCCGGGACACCGAACCCGGGGCCGGGGGCCGAGGACGAGCACCCACTCGGGCCGACGATCCGACTGGAACGACCATGGAGGCCGCCGGGAGCTCGTCGGATTGAGCGCGAAGCCTCAGGCGTCACGCGTGTTGCGCGTGTGGGCTCGCGGATCGTCGAGCACGTGCGTGGACTGGAGCCTGATGAAGCCGCAGTTCGCGCAGGTGAGCGGGAACGCCTCGCCGTGCCGGTCGACGGCCTCGGTCCCGACGGCATGCTCGAGCGTGATTCGCTCGTCCCAGCCGTGCCAGTCCTCGCTTCCGCAGAACGGGCACGCGATGCGGGCTCCCCGGCTCCGCAGGAAGTCGAAGATCGGCTTCGCCGTCATTCGCCTCGCACTCCCCGACCACACACGCGGCCGTCATTCGGCCCGTCGAGGCTAGCCACGCGACCCGGCCGAGCCGGGACCGACGAGCGTCCGCGCACGCTCGGTGCTTCTCGCGTTGCCGCCGAGCGCGCTCGATCCCGCTGCGTGCAGCCGATCCAACAGCCGCCGGAGTGCCTTCCTCATGGAGTGATCCCTTCGCGAGACTCCCCGAAGCAGAAGGCCACGCGCTCGTGCGGGAGTGTGGACACGGGGACGCTCGACACACCGTAGCGCAATGCCGGCGGCCGCCATGTCGCGCGAACGCCGAGTTGCGTCACCCCGTCCCGATGCGCACGACCCGCTCGGCTGCCGACGCCGGTCCTACCCGAGTGGCTTCAGCGGCGCTCGCCGGAGCGCGAACGCGAGGAAGGCGGGCCGCCGCCCTCTGACACGTACGGGAGCAGCGCCATCTCTCTCGCGCGCTTGATCGCGACCGCGATCTGTCGCTGATGCCTGCGGCACGCACCGCTCATCCGACGCGATCGGATCTTCCCTCGCTCGGACGTGTACCGCCGCAGTTGCTCGACGTTCTTGTAGTCGACGTCCCGCGTCTTGTCCTTGCAGAAGAGGCAGGACTTCCGCTTGAAGACCTTGGTCGTGCTGCCGCCAGGACGACCGGGACGCGACCCCGGCTCACTGTCCCTGCTTCGCTTGGACTTCGCGGCCATCGGCCCAAGATACAGGCGTGGCCCCACCGGTGTCGGCCGCATCTCGTCGGCGACTGTTGCGCCTCGATGCCGGCACGCCGGCGCACGGTTGCGGAGCGGCTGGATCCACGGGAACCTATGGCCGTGACCGAGGTCTGCTTCGCGCGGAGCGCCGGCGTGGACGTCGCCTACCGGGTCGTTGGTGACGGCCCGATCGACCTCGTGTACGTCGAGGGTGCGTACACCCACTTGGAGGTCATGTGGGAGCTCCCGCAGTACCGCCGCTGGTGCGAGCGCCTCGCGGAGTTCACGCGGCTGATCCTCTTCGACAAGCGCGGCATGGGCATGTCCGACCGTGTCCCCGGGGCGACGACCCTCGAGGAGCGCATGGACGACATCCGCGCGATCATGGATGCCGCCGGAAGCGAGCGGGCGGCGATCATGGGCGAGTCGGAGGGCGGGCCGCTCGCGATGCTGTTCGCGGCGGCGCATCCCGAGCGGACGATCGGTCTCGTCCTCCAGGGTGCGGAGGTCCGCGAGCGCCGCGACGACGAGTGGCCCTGGGGGGAGGCGACCGACGACGAGGCGGAGGAGTACTACGCGCTGCTCCCGGCGCGCTGGGGACAGGGCCTCGGCTTCCAGCACCTCGTCCCGAGCGTCGGCGACGTGGAGTGGGGGCGCGCGTGGATGAGCCGGCTCCAGCTGCATGCCTCGACGCCGGCGCGCCTGGGAGGCGTTCGCGCGGATGGCATTCGAGATCGACGTGCGTCACGTCGCGCCGGCCGTCAACGTTCCGACCCTGATCGTCCACGCGGTGGGCGACCGGATCTGCAACCTCGAGAACGCGCGCTTCCTCGCGCGAACGATCCCGGGCGCCCGGTACGTCGAGCTACCCGGCGAGGACCACGTTCCGTGGTTCGACCCCGATGCGACACTCGCCGAGATTCGCGAGTTCCTCACGGGCCAGCGGGAGGCGGCGAGCCCGGACCGGATGCTCGCGACCGTCCTGTTCACGGACCTCGTCGGCTCGACGGAGCAGGCGGCCGAGCTGGGCGACCGCAGGTGGCGCGACCTGCTCGAGCAGCACCATCACGCCGTCCGCCGCGAGCTCGCCCTGTACGACGGCCGGGAGCTCGACACCGCCGGCGACGGCTTCTTCGCCACGTTCGACGGCCCGGCGCGTGCGATCCGCTGCGCGGGAGCGATCGTCGAGTCGGTGCGCGCGCTCGGCCTTCGCGTGCGGGCCGGCCTCCACACGGGCGAGGTCGAGCTCCTGGACGGGAAGGTCGCCGGGATCGCCGTATCGATCGGCGCACGCGTCGCCGCGCAGGCCGGCCCCGGGGAGGTGCTCGTCTCGGGGACGGTCAAGGAGCTGGTCGCAGGCTCGGGGCTGGAGTTCGAGGACCGGGGCGTCGTGCCCCTCAAGGGCGTCCCGGGCGAGTGGCGGCTCTTCGCCGTAGACGATCGCGATAGCTCGCCGTGGACCGATCGCGATAGCCCTGCGCGACGCCGGGCAACGGCCCGGCGGGGCTCAGTCGGGGAACGCGATGGTCGAGTCCGCCGAGACCATTCCGGCGTTCAGCTCTCGCGCTCTCACGACCCTCCGGCCGAACGGCACGAGCGCGGCGCCGGCCATCTTGAAGTCGGCGATCCCGAGCGGAATGCCGATGATCGTCAGGCAGAGCGCGACCCCGGTGACGATGTGGGCGAGGGCGAGCCACCAGCCGGCGAGGACGAACCAGAGGACGTTCCCGACGGCGCTCAGGGTCTCGTTGCGGGTCGGGCTCTGCACGAGCGCGCGTCCGAAGGGCCAGAGCGCGTACCGGGCGAGCTTGAGCGACTGCTTCGCGAACGGGAGGCCGATGATCGTGATCGCGAGCAGCACGGCGGCGAGCAGGTACGCGGCCGCCAGCCAGAAGCCGGCGAAGACGAGCCAGATGACGTTCAACAGGGTCTTCATGCCCGTCCCGACTCCGCAGAGTACGGCAGACGGCCGGTCCCGAGAGTTGGGGCGGAGGGGGCTTAGACGCGGGTCCAGTGAGGAGGCGGCAGCACCTGCGTGGAGTTGAACGGCCCGCCGTGTGTGAGGAGGTAGACGACGGCGAAGTCGGCGGCCGTGAACACGATCCCGAAGAGGACGGCCACCAGCGCGATCGGGAGCTGGAGCGGGATGTCGACGTACCAGAGCTTCTTCACGCCGGTCGCACCATCGATCTTGGCCGCGTCCTCGACCTCGTTCGGGATCGACGCGCGCCCGGCGATGAAGATCACGACGGCGAAGGGGAGGATCCGCCAGGCGTGCACGATCGTGATCGCAATGAGCGCGAGGTTGGGTCGGCCCAGCCACTGGAGGGGCACCTGCGCGCCCTCTTCGAGGTGCACGGCGCCTAGCAGCCACACGAGCGCGTTGTCGAGATGGAGCCTGGCGAGCGTCCAGTTGAGGACGCTGTAGAGGGAGTCGAAGATCCAGAGCCACGCGATCGTCGAGAGGACGACCGGGGCGGCCCAGGGCAGCACGACCAGGAAGCGGATGATCCACTTGCCGCGAAAGTCGCGGACGAGGAAGGCCGAGAGGACAGCGGCGCCCACGACGACGATCGCCTGTGAGGCGAACGTGAAGATGAGCGTGTTGCGGAGCGCGCGCCGGAAGTTGTCGTCGTGCCAGGCGTGGGCGAAGTTGTCGAGGCCGACCCAGTGCCCCGTCAGCGAGCCGCCCACGGCGTCCGTGAAGCTGAGGTAGATCGCCCAGCCGAAGGGGACGCCCACGACGAGCGCCATGAAGACGACGGCCGGGGCGGTGAGCAGCACCGCGAGGACGCGGCGGCTCTCCAGAGCGTGGCGCCAACGGCCACCAGCGGGCTTCAACCGCGCAGCTTGGGCCTCCATGGGGACCGGGCCGATGCTAGTAGATTGCCCGCTCGGAGACAGCCTATGGCCGAGATCACCCTCGAGAGCCTGACGAAGGTCTATTCCGACGGCACGCAGGCCGTGACCGACCTGAACCTGGACGTCGCCGCCGGCGAGTTCGTCGTGTTCGTCGGACCGTCGGGCTGCGGCAAGACGACCGCGCTGCGGATGGTCGCCGGACTCGAGTCGATCACCTCCGGGAACGTGATGATCGACGGCCAGGTCATCAACGACGTGCCGCCGAAGGACCGGGACATCGCGATGGTCTTCCAGAACTACGCGCTCTACCCGCACATGAACGCAGCCAAGAACATGGGCTTCGCGCTCCGGATGCGCGGTCTCCCCAAGGACGAGATCGACCTCCGGGTCCGCGAGGCGGCACGCATCCTCGGCCTGTCCGACTCGCTGCACAAGAAGCCGCGCACGCTCTCCGGCGGTCAACGACAACGGGTGGCGATGGGGCGCGCGATCGTCCGCAATCCGCAGGCATTCCTCATGGACGAGCCACTCTCGAATCTCGACGCGAAGCTGCGGGTCGAGATGCGCGCGGAGATCGCCCGCCTCCAGCGCGACCTCGGCGTGACGACGATCTACGTGACGCACGACCAGACCGAGGCGATGACGATGGGCGACCGGGTCGCCGTGATGCGGAATGGGTTCCTCCAGCAGATCGCGATTCCGAAGGAGCTCTACGAGCGGCCGCGCAACCTGTTCGTCGCCGAGTTCATCGGCTCCCCGGCGATGAACCTCGTCATGGCTGGGGTCGAGCGCGCAGATGGCGACTACTGGGTCTCGTTCGGCCCGCACCGACTGCGCCTCGAGCCGGCGATCCTCGAGCGACACCCGGGGCTCTCGGCCTACGAAGGGCGTGAGGTGGTCCTCGGGATCCGCCCCGAGGACATGGAGGACGCAGGGCTCCTGCGGGAGACGCACCCCGAGCGGGTCATCTCCGTGGTGTGCGACATCCGCGAGGACATGGGCTCGGAGGTGTACGTCCACTTCAACATGCCTGCCGATCCCGTGACGACGAGGGAGGTCGTCGAGGCGCTCGTGGTCGAGGCGGCAGAGGACGAGGAGGCGCGGATCGCCGCGGAGCGCGCGCGCGGCGCAGGCGTCGTCTTCGTCGCGCGCCTCGACCGGGCAACGGACGCGCGGGAGCGGCAGCCGCTCGCCGTCGAGGTCGACGTCACGCGGCTCCACTTCTTCGACCCCGACACGGGCACCGCGGTGGACGGCTCGCCCGGATCGGTCTAGGGACGCGCCCGTAGTTCGTCGGAGGACGGGCCGTGAAGGCGCTCGTTGACCGTGCCGGTGTCGGTCAGCGCTCGACGTCCGGCCGGCGGATGGCGGCGAGGCGAGGCGGTGCGCGATTGCGGCCGCTTCGAGCCGGTTCGGCGCGTCGAGCTTGCGCAGGATGTGCGAGACGTGGACGCTCGCGGTCTTGACGCTGATGACGAGCGTCTGGGCGATCTCACGGTTGGTGTAGCCGCGGGCGACGAGCGTCAGGACCTCCGCCTCGCGTGTCGTCAGACCGAGGACCTCTTCCAGGCCCTGCTCGCTGTCGGGGGACTCCGCGTCCTGCGACGTGAGATCGAGCCGCGCCCGCTCGGCGAGCAGCTCGAGCTCGCGCAGCAGCGGCTTTGCCCCGATCCGGGTCGCGACGGCATGCGCGTCTCTGAGGGGCGCGCTCGCCTCGGCGCGTGACGCGCCGGCGGCGACGAGCGCCTCGGCCTCGCGCCAGCGGCAATAGGCCGCGATGGGCGGGCGCTCGAGCTGGTGCCATGTCTCCGCCGCCTCGGACCACAGCTCCGGCCGCACGACCCCGCGCGCACGCTCGTACTCCGCCTCGGCCAGGGCGAGCCAGCCGGCCGTGTTCGGCGTGACCGCTGAGGCCTCCTCCGCGCCTCGTCGAGCGACGGCGATGAGCCTCCCTGCCTGCGCGAGCCACGCATGGACGGCGTCCGCATCCCTGCGGGCGCGCGCGAGGGCTGCCAGCTCGGCATGTGCACGTAGTCCCTTCGCACAGAACCAGACGCGCAGCTGAGCGGCCTGCCGGGAGCTCGCCCGCGCCAGGCCGTCGCGCACCGCCTGGTCGGCTTCCGTCCAGCGCCGCTCCCACAGGCCCAGCTCTGCGAGGAAGACGTCGTAGATCCCCTGCCCGCGATCCTCGCGCAACGTCGGAAGCGCGGCCTCGAGATGCGCCCGCGCGGCCTCGAAGTCGCCGCGCCCGAGCTCGATGTCGGCGCGCATCATGAGGAGCATGTAGGGAAAATTGGCGGTGATGGAGCGGAGCGCCGCCGCGGTGGCGCTGTCTGCCTCGTCCCACTCGCCAATCGCGAGCATGGCCTCGATGGCGTTCGCGACGAGCACCGTGCTGTCGATCCCGTAGGGGCGAACGACCTCGAGGCCTCTCCTCGCGACCCGTGCCGACTCCTGCGGCCGTCCCAGCATCGTCAGCACGTCGGTGAGCGAGATGTACGCCTGGAGAAGCCGCTGTGAGATCGCCGCTCTCCTCGGCGAGCCCGAGAGCCCGCCCGAGATACACGAGACCCTCGTCGGCGCGGCCGAGGTACGCGAGGTCCCTGCCGAGATCCAGCAGCACCCGGAGCTCGACCGCGCTCTGGCCCGTCGCGCGCGCGAGCGCGAGCGCCTGCTCGCAGATCGTGAGCGACTCGTCGAAGCGCCAGGCGAGCATCAACCCGTGCGCGAGCGCCGCCAGAGCCTGCGCGCGCTCGGCCGAGGGCGGCCGTGCCGGCACGAGCTCGACCACGCGCTCGAACGCAGAGAGGGCGGCGTCGGTCCTTCCGCTCTCGTGCAGGTAGCGACCGAGGCGGTCGTAGAAGCGCGCCGCGCGAAGCGCGTCGCCCTTCTCGACCAGCGCGATCGCTCTCTGCGCGAGCTCGACCGCGCGCGGCGCCGCCCCCGTTTGACTGGCGAGCTTGGCTGCCCAGGAGCAGAGCTCGGCGAGGTCGACCTGTACGAGCTCGGCGGCATCCGGCACCTCGGGCCAGAGCGCGAGCGCCCGCTCGACGTGCGCGAGTGCTTCCGCCAGGCCGAACACCTCCTCCGCCTGGCGAGCCGCTTCGACCGAGGCGACGAGCGCCTCGGCGCGCGACCCGCCGCCTCCCAGTGCGGCGCGAGCTCTGCCGCCGACACGGCTCCGCTGCGCGTGAGCTCTTCGGCCAGCTTCGCGTGCAGCTCCTCGCGCTCGCCGGGAAGAATCGTCGAGTAGATCGCCTCCGCCAGGAGTGCGTGGCGGAATCGGAAGCTGCCGGTCGCCTGTACGGCGACGAGGACGCCGTGCTCGACCGCCAGGCGCAGCGACTCCCGGACGGCGTGCTCGGGGAGCGCCGCCAGGGCCAGGAGCAGCGGGTACCCGACGTCGCGGCCGGCCGCCGCCGCGAGCCGCAACAGGCTCTGGGTCGGGCGGATCGAGCCGGGCGACCCGCTGGAGCAGCAGGTCGCGCAGGCCACGCGGGAGCTCGTCGCTCTGGCCGTCGGCCGCGGCCAGGAGCTCCTCCGCGAAGAAGGGGTTGCCTTCGGAGCGGTCGATGATCGCATCGCTCAGCGCCGGAGGTGTCGGGGCCTGGGTGTGCGCCGCGAGCAGCGCGGACAGCTCCTCGGGCGCGAGCGGCCCCAGGTCGAGCAGGAGCGCCGAGCCCGAGCGCCGGACTCCGTCGGCAAGGCGGCGCATGCGCTCTGCCGACGAGAGCTCGTCCGCGCGGTAGGTCGCGAGCAGGAGAACCCGCCGGTCGGCGAGGTTGTGCGCGAGAAAGACCACGAGATCGAGCGTCGACGTGTCGGCCCAGTGCAGGTCCTCGAGCACGAGCAGCACAGGTGCCTCGGCCGCGCGATCCGTGAGCACGGCCAGCGTCTCCTCGAACACGCGCAGCTGCGAGCCCGCCGTCCGCCCCTCGACCGGACGGAGGTCTGCGAGCGGGCGCAGGGCCTCGACGAACGGCTGGTACGGCAGGTCCGTGCCGACGAGGTCGATCGAGCGCCCGAGTCGGACGTCGAACCCCGCGTCGCGGGCGCGTGTCGCAAGCTCGGCTGCGAGCCGGGTCTTGCCGATGCCCGCTTCTCCGGCGACGAGGACGGTCGTGCCTCTTCCCGACCGTGCCTCGTCGAGCGCGCGCCCGAGCTCCTCGAGCTCCGGTACGCGTCCGATGAACGTGGCGCTCGCGCGCGCCTCCATCCGTCCAGTATCGCGCCGCTCCGCCCGCCGGGAAAGCGCTCGTACGAACCCCGCGATCGAAAGATACGCAGGCCGACGGCGAAAGATAAGGCGCTCCGCCCGATGCGCTCACGCGCCTCCGTCGCCACGATCGTCTGAATACGACGAGCACGAGGAGGCGAGAGATGAGAGCGGTCGCGGAGCCCGGGGCAGAGCAGCGCCCGACTGGCCGGATGAAGACGCACACGGTGAAAGGCGGCGGTGGCCTGCGCCTCCACGTGCGCGAGTGGGGCGACGCGGAGGGGCCGCCGATCCTGCTCGTGCACGGCTGGTCGCAGAACCATCTCTGCTGGGAGAAGCAGTACGACAGCGCGCTGACCGGCGAGTTCCGGCTGGTGGCCTTCGACCTCCGCGGTCACGGCATGTCCGAGGCACCGCTCGACGCCGAGCACTACACGGACGGCACGCTCTGGGCGGACGACGTGGCGGCGATCATCGACGAGCTGCGTCTCGACGGCGCGGTGCTCGTCGGGTGGTCCTACGGCGCCTTCGCCATCTGCGACTACGTGCGCACGCACGGGCAGGATCGAGTCACGGCGATCAATTTCGTCGAAGGGGTCGTCCGGCTCGGCGAGGCGGCGTTCGGCACGTTCATCGGCCCCGGCTTTCTCGACCATTTCGTCGACGCAACGGCAGACGACCTGCCGACCAACATCCGCGCCATGCGCGCCTTCGTGAGGGCGTGCCTCGTGAAGCCGCTGTCGGACGACGACCTCGAGACGGCGATCTGCTGGAACGTCGTCGTGCCGGCGCGGGTCCGTGCCCATCTCGCGGCCCGCGAGATCGACGACGACGAGGTGCTGCGCGCACTCGAGGTGCCGCTGCTCGTCACGCACGGCCGCGCGGACTCGGTCGTGCTGCCGGCGATGGCCGAGCACGTCCTCGCCACCTGCCCGACCGCCGAGGCCTCGTGGTACGAAGGTGTCGGCCATGCGCCGCACCTGGAGGAGCCCGAGCGCTTCAACCGCGAGCTGGCAGCGCTGACCCGCCGCGTCCGCGCCTGATCATCTGCGGGCAACCCGGTGGATCGCCTCGAAAAGTCGGCGCGCTCATGCCGGTCATGGTGCAAGCGCCCCAGCGGGCCCCCGAGCGGTCTCAGGCGGTTCCGGCGCCACAGGACCGGCAACCCCCCGGGTTCCCACAGTCCTGTGCCCACCGGGATGCCGTTGGTTAGTGGGAGTGCCCCCGGCAAGAATCGAACTTGCCCACGCGGTCTAGGAAACCGCACCTCTATCCACTGAGCTCCCGGCGCGGCGTCAGGGTACCGCCGGCGCATCCACCAGGACACGTTCGGTGCCGCCGTGAGGAGTGCTCAGGAGACGAAGAGCGGCGTCAGGCGGGCGCGCTCGACGAGCGCGTCGAGCGCGCCCTGGTCGGGTGGGCCGGAGAAGCGCTCGGCGGCGTCGAACACAAGTGGAAGAAGCTCCCGGTCTCCGACCGTGTTCAGGAACACGTTCTCGCGACCCAGGACGAACGCAACGGCGACGTCGATCTCGCCCTGGTCGGTGAGAGGCTCGTACCAGGTCGCCGCTGTCGGATCGGTGGTTCCCCACGGCCCGCGGGAGATCGCCTTGATGGTCTGCAACGCGACGTTCCGTTCCGCGCACACCCGAGCGAGCGCCTCGAAGTCGGGACCGTACACCGGATCGCGGAGCGCTACGGGGTTGCACGGCGCGAGCACGGCGTCGAACGGGAAGACGTCGAGTGCGCGGCGGTGCTGGTGGGCCACCGTCAGGCCGTGGCCGGTGACACCGACGAAGCGGACGAGCCCCTCGTCGCGGGCCTCGAGTACTGCCTCGAGCGCCCCGCCAGGCCCGAGCGCTTGCTCCCACTCGCCGGGATGGACGAGGTTGTGCAGCTGGATCAGGTCGACCGAGGCGACATCCATCCGCTCGAGCGAGCGGTGGATGGAGTCGCGCGCCGCGGGGCGCGATCGGTCGCCGGTCTTCGTCGCGAGGAAGAATGCGCCGCGATGCTCCGCGAGCCAGGGCCGCAGCTGATCCTCCGAGTCCCCGTAGCTCGCGGCGGTGTCGATGTGGTTGACGCCGTGTTCGAGCAGCAGCTCGAGGACCGCGTTCGACTCGGCCGGTGTCGCCCCGCTGAGCGCCACGGCGCCGAACACGACCCGCGAGCTCGTGTGCCCCGTACGACCGAACGGGATCCTCGGGATGGTCATCGGGACGAGCATACGCTCGCCGCAAGGCGCGCCGCGACGGGACCAGGGGACGACGACCGGAACGCGGTGCCTCGTCGTCGACGGCGAGCTCAGTGTCCTCGGCCAGGGGTATCGGGAGATCTGTCAGCACTTCCCGGAGCCGGGATGGGTGGAGCACCACCCCGAGGAGATCTGGGAGAGCGTGCTGGTCACCGCGGAGGAGGCCCTCACGAAGGCGCGGATCGGTCCCAGCAGGAGGTGCGCCGACCTCGATCCGCTGCGCAAGGATTGGCGGGACGCGCTGCGGCGGGCGAGGCTCCATGACTGAGCCGCAGTTCCGCGTCTGGGCGCCAGGGCGCGTCAACCTCATCGGCGAGCACACCGACTACAGCGGCGGGCTCGTTCTGCCCATCGCGATCCAGTACGGGATCCGGCTCGCAGCCGCTCCCGCGGAGCGCGAGATCACGCTCGTGTCCGAGGGCTACGGGAAAGCGGAAGCCCGTCGCCGCCGACGGAAGCGGCCAGCGCGCACAGGGATGGGCTCGGTACGTGCAGGCGGTGGCCGCGGAGCTCGCCGACGCCGGCCGGCCCGCGGTCGGCTTGAGGGGCACGATCTCGTCCAACCTTCCGTCGGGAGCGGGGCTCTCGTCGTCCGCCGCCCTCGAGGTGGCGCTCGCGCTCGCGCTCTGCGCGCGTGGCGGACTTCGAGCTCGATCCGCTCGAGCTCGCTCTCCTCTGCCAGCGGGCGGAGCTGCGGGCAGTCGGCGTCCCGTGCGGGATCCTCGACCAGGCGGCCTGCCTGCTCGGATCGGACGAGCGCGCGATCCTGCTCGACTGTGACTCGCTCGAGCACCGGCTGATCCGCGTTCCTCCGGAAGCTGCGCTCCTGATCGTCGACTCCGGCGTCTCCACGGAGTCTCGAGAACACCGCTTACGCCGAGCGGCGAAGCGAGCTGGAGCGGGCTCTGCGACTCGTCGGCGGTGCTCGCTCCACCGAGGTCGAGACCAGCGCGCTCGACGGGCTGGACGACGTCCCGAAGCGCCGGCTGCGGCACGTCGTCACGGAGAACGAGCGCGTGCGCCGGTTCGCGGCCGCCCTCGAGACCGGAGACCTCGCCACGGCCGGCGTGCTGCTCCGCGAGAGCCACGCCAGCCTCCGCGACGACTACGAGGTCTCGATTCCGGAGCTCGACCTGCTCGTCGACCTGGCGATCGACGCCGGCGCTCTCGGCGCGCGACTGCTCGGCGGCGGGTTCGGCGGCTCGGTGCTCGTCCTCGCTCGCGCACAGGAGGTGGAGGAGGTCGGGAGGGCAATCGCTGCCCGGTACCGGGAACGGGTGGGAACCGGCGGCGACACGCTGCTCGTCCGCGCCTCGCACGGCGCGAGCCGCAGCCGAATCGTCTAGCGGCCCCGGCGCGCTCGATGCGGCGCGAGGACGTACGAGAACCGATAGCGGCGGGCATCCAGCCGGTGCCGCGGGTGAGTGTCGGGACCGCATGCGGACGTGCCGAGCCCTCGCTGCGCATGGTCGAGGCTGAGCATGGTCGCCTTACGGGGCTCGAGGTCCGACGTGTGCAGCGCCTCGTAGAGATCCGTCGCGGTGAAGTGGCTCGCCGTGAATGCGATGACCGGCACGCCCTCGACATCCAACCCGAAGCCCTTCTCGCCGGTGACGAAGAGACGCCTGACGTCGCTGTGCCGCCCGTGCTCCTGCGGAAGGATGTACGGCACGTACTCGTCGGTCACGGTGCTCCGGAAGGTGCCGACGACCGTCGAGGCGAGACGATCGGGGTAGTCCTCCCACGGGCCGCGGCCGAACCACTCGAGCCGCTCGAGCCCCGGCGCGAGCAGGAGCACGACGCCAATCCGCGGGAGGTCGCGGAGGTCGGATCCGAAGCGGACCTCGTTCTCGACGAGCAGCGCGCCCGACTCGAGCATGCGGAACCGCTGCCGGTGGACGGCGTCGTCCCACCGACCGCGGCCCGACACGGCGTGAACGACGTCGACTTCGCCGGGCATCGTCCGGATCGACTCGAGGCGATGCACGACGCGGTCGAGCCCCAACTCGAGCCAGCGCCCGAGCACGCCGGTGCTTCGACCGGGCAGCAGCCGCAGGCCGTCGTTGTCGGTTGCCGCCCGCCACAGCTGCAGCACCGGGCCGGCATGCAGGACGTTCGGGCCGCCCTCGGCGGCGAGCTCGGCGAGCGTCCCGGTCGTCGTGTCGATGACCGCGCGCGTTCCTCCGCTCTCGAGCGTGATCACCCCGTCCGCCTCGACGGGCCGCACGCGGGACACGCTCCGTGCGCGCGGCGCCCGCCGCGACGGCAGCGGGAGCTGGTCCCATGCCACCTCGTGGCCTGCAGGCGCCCACGCCGTCGCCCGTCGGAGGAAGAAGCGAAACGTGACGAACCGCTCGCCGCGGCCAGCGGTGCCCAGGTCGAGGCGGACGTCGAGCGAAGCGCCCGCCTGGAGGTGGAGCGCCGGCAGCCTGCCGCGGCGCTCAGCGGCACCGTCTACGGTCAGCTCCCATTCGCCCCTCAGGTCGGTGAGGTCGGCGAAGTCGCGCCGGTTGTAAATCCGGAACCGGCGGCCGCCGAGTCCCTCGACCGAGACGGGCCGTGAGACGAACTTCAGCTCGTGCAGCCCGGGATGAGGCGTCCGGTCGGGCCACACGAGCCCATCGGCGCAGAAGTTCGCGTCGTGCGGCGTTTCGCCGAAGTCGCCGCCGTACTTCCAGTACGCACGACCGCGCGCGTCGTGTGCCCGGATTCCGTGATCGACCCACTCCCAGACGAAGCCGCCCTGGAGCCGGCCGTGCCGCTCGAACGCGGCCGCGTAGTCGGCGAGCCCACCCCAGTTGCCCATCGCGTGGGAGTACTCGCAGAGGATCAGCGGGCGTGAGTCGGTCGTCGTCTCCGCCCAGGCCACGATGGCGTCGACCGAGGCGTACATCGGGCAGACCACGTCCGTCGCCTGCCGGCCGCCCGACCAGTCGTGCGCGATCGCGCCCTCGTAGTGGAGCGGGCGGGACGGGTCGCGCGCTCGGACCCATCCTGCCGCCGCGTCGTGGTTGGGGCCGTAGCCGCTCTCGTTGCCGAGGGACCAGAGGATCACGCCGGGGTGGTTCTTGTCGCGCTCGACCATGTTGCGAACGCGTGTGACGAAGGCGCCGAGGTAGCGAGGATCGCGACAGAGCTCGTCGTAGTAGGCGTGCGCCTCGATGTTCGCCTCGTCGACGACGTAGAGGCCCAGCCGGTCGCACAGGTCGAGCCAGTACGGGTCGTTGGGGTAGTGGGAGCAGCGGACCGCGTTGACGTTGAACTGCTTCATCAACCGCGCATCCGCCTCCATCAGCTCGCGCGTGACGGCCCTGCCTCGCGCATCGTCGTGGTCATGGCGGTTGACGCCGTGGATAGAAACCGCCCTACCGTTGACGAGCAGGCGCCCATCGCGCGTCTCGACGCGGCGAAAGCCGACGTGGCACGCGACGCTCTCGCTGTTTCCGCGGCTCCGGAGGCTGACGACCAGCGTGTAGAGGGCGGGGTCCTCCGCCGACCAGCGGCGAGGCGAGCGGACCGGCAGGCGGAGCGTGTGTCCCGTGGCACCACTACGCTCGAGCGGCGCGGCCAGGACCGTCCTGCCCCGCGGATCGAGCAGGCGCGCCTCGAGCGACGCCGTGTCTGCGTCCGGGCCCTCGACGCTCGCGTCGACGGCGAGCGTCCCACCCCGGTAATCGTCTTCGAGCTCCCCCCGGGCGAACACGTCGGCGATGTGGGTCGCCCCGGTCGTGTACAGGAGCACCTCGCGGGAGATGCCTGCGTGCCACCACTGGTCCTGATCCTCGACGAAGCTCGCATCCGACCAGCGCACGACCGCGGCCAGGACCTCGTTCGGCCCAGTCGGCTCGACGAGGTCGGACACGTCGAGCTCGGTGGGTGTCCGCGCGTCCTTGTCGAGGCCGACCGGCCGTCCATTGACGACCACGTGGACGACCCCTTCGACGCCGCCGAAGTGCAGCACGACTCGTCGGCGGCCCCATCCGCGCGGGAGGGTGAACGCGCGGCGGTAGAGCCCGGTCGGGTTGTAGTCGGGCACGCGGGGTGGCGGCGTCTCGAACGGCATCACGACGTTCGTGTAGTGCGGAGACTCGTCGCCGAGCATCGTCCAGAGGCTCGGCACCTCCACCGTCCGCCAGCCGCGCGCCTGGGCCAGGGCGGGGGGCGCCAGGTCCGGACGATCGACCAGCCGGAACTCCCAGGCGCCGTCCAGCGACCGAAGCCACCGCGAGCGCGTTCGGTCGAGCGTGGCCGCGAGCTCGGGAGTCGGGAACGGAAGGAGCGTCGCCCTGGGCGGCAACGTGCCGAGGCTCGTCAGCTCGGGGCACTCCCAGCTCGGGCTCCCGCCCGGGAAGAGGAGTGCCGCGAGCGCGTCCCCGGCAGCCCTCCTGCGAGAGTCTGCCTTAGAGCGCATCGCGCAGCGCCCGGGCCGCCTGCTCCGGGGACACCGGGTTGAAGAAGACACCCGAGCCGAGCTCGCCGGCGGCGACGTAGCGCGACACGCCCGCCGCGCGCCACGGCGAGACGATCTCGACGTGCAGCCGCGCCTGTGGCCACGCGCCGCCGTCAAAGGGCCTCTGGTGGATCCAGAGCATGTAAGGGATCGGCTGGCCGAACAGCCGGTCGAGCCGCTCGAGCACCTCGACCAGGAGCGTCGCGAGCCCGTCGCGCCCGGAGTCGTCGAGGGTCGGCAGGTCGGGAACGGGGGCCTGCGGGGCGAGCGTCAACGCGTACGGGAAGATCGGCGCCTCGGGGACCCAGGCGCGCCATCCGGGCGCGGTCGCGACGAGGCGGTCGCCTGTGGACGGGAAGCGCTCCCCGCGCTCGAGCTCGAGGAACGGCTGGTCCGGGATCGTGTCGAAGGCGTAGATCTGGCCGTGCGGGTGCGGGATCGTCGCGCCGACCTCCGCTCCACGGTTCTCGAAGACGAGGACGTACGCGAGGTCGTCGCGCGCCCCGAGCGCAGCGGTGCGCTCGGCCCAGAGATCGACCACCTTGCGGGCGCCGGCGACACCGAGCGACCAGAACGTCGCGTCGTGGTCGGGCGTGTAGAGGACTACTTCGCACCGATCGCCCTGCATGGCCGGCCAGCGATTCGGGAACCATCGGACGTCGTACGTCTCGGGTGCCTCGAGACCACCCGGGCAGAACGGGCACGTCGTCTCCGGCAGGTTCGGTCGTGCCTGCCGTGAGCCGACGACGTAGACCCGCGCGCCGGTATGCACGTCCTGACGGAGCTCCGCGTCGGCGAGCTCGACGTCGGGTACCGCCGGCTCGATTCGCGACGCGCCGTTCACGGGTGCCCGATGGCCACATTGCCCGTGCGAGGCGGTCTCGGCCCGCGGACCGGAGCCAGGACGACCCGCTCGACATGGGCCTCGAGCGCCTCCTTCGCCTCCGCGGACAGGTTGTTGTCCGTCACGAGGACGTGTGCCTCGTCGAGACGCGCAACCCGGCTCAGACCGCGGACACCCCACTTCGTGCTGTCCGCGAGCACGACGACCCGCTGCGCGGCGGCGATGAAGGCCCGGTCCGTCTCGGCCTCGAGCAGGTTGGGGGAGCTGAACCCCGCATCTTCCGCCATACCGTGCACGCCGAGGAAGAGGAGGTCGAGGTGGAGCTTGCTGATCGTCGTCACCGCGACGGGGCCGACGAGCGCCTCGGAGGGCGTCCGCACCCCTCCGGTGAGCACGACGGTGACGTCCGGCCGCCGTTCGCGTTGGAGCACGTCGGCCACCTGGATCGAGTTCGTGACGACGGTCAGGTTGGGAACCTCCGCGATGCGTTGAGCGAAGTGCCACGTCGTCGTCCCGGCCGTCAGCCCGATCGCCTGTCCCGGCCCGACGAGACGGCGGGCGGCTTCGGCGATCGCCTCCTTCTCGGCCGGCTGCCGATGGGAGTTCGTCTCGAACCCGAGCTCCTCGGCGCTGAGGTGACCGCGGGCAGTCGCGCCGCCGTGCACCTTCTCGAGCAGGCCCGACTCGGCGAGCGTCTGAAGGTCCCGGCGCACCGTCATCTCGGACACGGCCAGTAGGTGCGTCAGCTCCTTGACCCGCACGGCGCCGAGCCTGCGGGCCTCGTCGAGGATGAGCTTCTGACGTTGACCGGCCAGCATCGAGACCTGCGCTCTCCGAGAGCGACCACCTTTGCGACTTTCGCACAATACCCAACACGTTCGCACACCTCGAGTCAAGCGGGGCGGATGCCCGCCGATGACCGGGCTTGACAGGATGGTCGCGATCATGCGAGGGTACACCCGGTCGCTTTCTTGAGCGATTGTGTCCGAATCTGGTCGAATGCGCCGACCCAAGGAGGAGTCATGTCGGATGCAGCGCCTCACTCGCCGCCTCGAGCAGAGGTCGGCAACCCCAGACTGAGCCGAAGGGGCCTTCTTCTCGGAGGCGTCGCCGGCGCCGCGGCGGCGTACGGCCTCACGGCATCCGGGGCCACCGCGCGCGGTCTTTCGCCCGCGCTCAGCCGGGCGCTCGCGGCGGGCACCGTGTCGTTCGGGTCGAACGGGTCGGATCCCGTGCCGAAGAAGGCCTACGCGAACGTGTTCAAGGCGTTCACGAAGAAGACGGGGATCGGCGTGAAGGTCAACACGGTCGACCACAACACGTTCCAGGAGCAGATCAACACGTACCTCCAGGGCCAGCCCCAGGACGTCTTCACCTGGTTCGCCGGCTACCGGATGCAGTTCTTCGCGTCGAAGGGCCTGCTCTCCCCGATCGACGACGTCTGGGCGCCGCTCAAGCCGCAGTTTGCTTCGGCCTTCCAGAACGCCTCGAAGGGGGCGGACGGGCACTACTACTTCGTCCCGATCTACGCCTACCCATGGGCGGTCCACTACCGCAAGAGCGTGTGGAAGCAGCACGGCTACACGATCCCGAAGACCTGGGACCAGTTCGTCGCGCTCGCCAAGAAGATGCAGGCCGACGGGCTCACGCCGATCGCCTTCACGGACAAGGACGGCTGGCCCGCAATGGGCACCTTCGACATCATCAACATGCGGATGAACGGCTACGACTTCCACGTCCGCCTGATGGCGGGGAAGGCGAGCTGGGACAGCCCGCAGGTGAAGCGGGTGTTCAACACGTGGCGGGAGATCCTGCCGTACACCTCCGACGGCGCGCTCGGGCTCACCTGGCAGGAGGGTGCGCAGCAATTGGCCAACAAGGAGGCCGGCATGTACATGCTCGGCACCTTCGTGGGCCAGCAGTTCACGGGTGCCGTCCAGAAGGACATCGACTTCTTCGCCTATCCGGCCATCAACCCGAAGTGGGGGCAGGACTCGATCGACGCACCGATCGACGGGTTCTGCATGGCCAAGAAGGGGAGCAACTCGAAGGAGGCGAAGGCCCTGCTCTCGTATCTCGGGACCGCGGCGGCCGAGAACATCTACCTCGCCTCCGACCCGAACGACGTCGGGGCGAACAAGAACGCCAACAAGTCGCGCTACACGGCGCTCCAGAAGAAGTCGGCGCTCCTGATCTCGAAGACGGCCCACATTGCGCAGTACCTCGACCGCGACACGCGGCCCGACTTCGCCTCGACGGTGATGATCCCGGCCCTCCAGCAGTTCCTCAACCACCCGGAGGACGTGAACGGCCTGGTCAAGAGCATCCAGAAGCAGAAGGTGGCGATCTTCGGGGCCTGAGGCGTAGTCTGAGGTCGACGCGATGGCGACCGAGGCAGCCACGAGGCTGGCAACGGACGGCGCGCAACGCAGGGGGCGCGCCGTCCGGCTCTCCTCACGTGACAAGATCGCGCTGGCGCTCATGGCCGGGATCCCCCTCGTCGTCGTCGGCGGGCTGATCTGGTTCCCGACGTTCGCGTCGATCGGGCTCTCGTTCACGAGCTGGGACGGGATCGGCGGCATCACCACCGCCAAGTGGATCGGCACGGAGAACTACCAGCAGGTCGCGACGATCTACCCCGGCTTCTGGCCCGCGGTGAGGCACAACCTCATCTGGCTCGCATTCCTGACATTCGTCGCGACGCCCTTCGGTCTCTTCCTCGCGTACCAGCTCGACAAAGAGATGCGGGGGTCGCGCATCTACCAGAGCATCTTCTTCCTGCCCGTGGTGCTGTCGTTCGCGATCATCGGCTTCATCGTCCAGCTGATCTACTCGCCGACGCAAGGCCTGGTCAACGGCGTGCTCGGCACCCACACCGACTGGCTGGGCGACCCGAGCATCAACCTCTGGGCGGTGCTCGTCCTCGTCGGCTGGCGGCACGCCGGGTACATCATGATCCTCTACCTCGCCGGGCTGAAGGCGATGGATCCGGCGCTGCGCGAGGCGGCCGCGATCGACGGCGCCGGCGAGTGGCATGCCTTCCGAACCGTCGTCTTCCCGTCGCTGTGGCCGATCAACATCGTGATCGTCGTCGTCACGGTGATCGAGGCGCTGCGCGCGTTCGACATCGTCTACATCGTCAACAAGGGGCGGAACGGGCTCGAGCTGCTGTCGATCCTCGTGACGAACAACATCATCGGCGAGGCGAGCCGGATCGGGTACGGGTCGGCGATCGCGGTGATCTTGATCATGATCTCGATCGTCCCGATCATCATCTTCGTCTGGAACAGCTTCCGGGAGACCGAGCAGGCGTGACGGGCGTCGCACTCACCGAGGACACCCGCCCCGTCCGGAAGCGCCCGCTGAGCGTCTCGCGGGTCGTCCTGCACGCCTTCCTGATCGTCACCGCTCTCGTCTGGCTCGCTCCGGTCGCCTGGGCGGTGTTCACCTCGTTCCGCCCGTACGCGGACACCGCCGAGAACGGCTACGTCTCCTGGCCGAGCACGCTCAGCCTCACCAACTACCGCAATGCATGGGACCAGGGCGACATCCCGCTGCACTTCTGGAATTCGATGATCATCACGATCCCCGCCATCGCGCTGGTCCTGCTGTTCTCGTCGGCGGTGGCGTTCGTCGTCTCGCGTTTCAGCTTCTGGTTCAACGTGCCGCTCCTGATCTTCTTCATGGCTGCGAACCTGCTCCCGCAGCAGGTGATCATCACGCCGGTCTACGAGATGTACCTGCGGATCCACCTCCCGACGTGGCTGTCGGGGAGTGGGCTGGCCTACGACTCGTACATCGGGCTGATCGCCATCAACGTCGCCTTCCAGACCGGCTTCTGCACGTTCGTGCTCTCGAACTACATGAAGACGCTTCCGAAGTCGCTGAGCGACGCAGCGCGCGTCGACGGCGCAGGTGTCACGCGGCAGTACTTCGGGATCATCCTTCCGCTCTGCAAGCCGGCGTTCGCGGCGCTGGCCGTGCTCGAGTTCACGTGGATCTACAACGACTTCTTCTGGGCCATCGTGCTGATGAGCTCGGGCGACAAGCGCCCGATCACGACGTCGCTCGCGAACCTCTCAGGGCTGTACTTCACCGACAACAACCTCATAGCCGCCGCGTCGGTGCTCGTCGCGCTGCCGACGATCATGGTGTTCGCCCTTCTGCAGCGGCAGTTCATCAGCGGTCTCACGCTGGGCTCGACGAAGGAGTAGGCGTGGCACGGGTCGCGTTCATCGGTGCCGGAAGCGTTGTCTTCACGAAGAACCTCCTCGGCGACATCCTGTCCTTCCCCGAGATGCGCGGCTTCGAGATCGCGCTCCACGACATCGACCCCGACAGGCTCGCGACGGCGGAGGTGATGGCCCGCTACGTGGCACGGGAGCGCGATGCCTCGCCCGTGATCTCGGCGCACCTCGGGCGCAGGGAGGCGCTCGACGGCGCCGACTACGTGATCAACATGGTGCAGGTCGGAGGCCATGCTGCGACGCTGCTCGACTTCGAGATCCCGGCGCGGCACGGTCTGCGCCAGACGATCGCGGACACGCTCGGGATCGGGGGCATCTTCCGCGCGCTCCGCACCGCCGACCACATGCTCGCGCTCGGGCGGGAGATGGCGGAGCTCTGCCCGCGCGCCTGGCTGCTCAACTACACGAACCCGATGGCGATGCTCTGCTGGCTCGTCTACGGCGGCACGCCGACTCAGAACGTCGTCGGTCTCTGCCACTCCGTTCAGTTCACGACGGAGGATCTCGCGACCCTCGTCGGAGTGCCCGTCGACGAGATCACGTTCCTTGCGGCGGGCCTCAACCACCAGGCATTCATCCTCCGCTTCGAGCGCGACGGCGAGGACCTCTATCCGCTTCTCGACGCCCGCATCGAGTCGGATCCCGAGCTCCAGCGGCGCGTGCGCGTGCAGCTCTACCGGCGGCTCGGCTATTTCCCGACCGAGTCGAGCGAGCATGCCGCCGAATACGTGCCGTGGTTCATGTCACACGAGGACCAGATCGAGCGGCACCGCATCCCGGTCGGGGAGTACATCCGCCGCAGCGAGGAGAACCTCCTCGAGTACGAGCGCGTCAAGGAGATGCTCGAGCGCGGCGAGGCCATGCCGCTCGCGACGTCGAACGAGTATGCGTCCTCGATCATCCATTCGATGGAGACCGGGCAGCCGTCGGTCGTCTACGGGAACGTGCGCAACACGGGGCTCCTGCCCGGGCTCCCCGACGACTGCTGTGTCGAGGTGCCGTGCCTCGTCGACGGCACGGGCCTCCACCCCGTGGCGGTCCTCGACTACCCGCCCGAGCTCGCCGCCCTCAACCGGTCGTTCGAGAACACCGTCGAGCTCACCGTGCGCGCCGTGCTCGAGGAGCGTCCCGAGCTCGTTCGCCAGGCGGCGATGCTCGACCCGAACACGGCGGCGACGCTCACGCTCGACGAGATCGACGCACTCTGCGACGAGCTGACGCTGGCCCACGGCGACGCGCTCCCGGCGCCGCTCGGGTGGTCCGCGCGAGCCCTCGACGTTCCGGCCGTCGCGGCCGGGAGGAGCACGTCGTGAGCGGGATCCGTCTCGACATGGTCACGAAGATCTACCCCAACGGCGTCAAGGCCGTCGACCGCATCAGCCTCGACATCCGGCTCGGCGAGTTCGTCGTCCTCGTCGGCCCCTCCGGCTGCGGCAAGTCGACGCTGCTGCGGATGATCGCCGGCCTCGAGGACGTCACCATGGGAGACATCTACGTCGGCGACCTGGACGTCACCGACAAGCCGCCCCAGCAGCGCGACATCGCGATGGTCTTCCAGAACTACGCGCTCTACCCGCACATGACGGTGCGGGACAACCTCGCCTACGGGCTCAAGCTCCGGAAGATGCCGAAGGCGGAGTGGCGGCGCCGCGTGGACGAGGTCGCTTCCGTGCTCGGCCTCAGCGAGCTTCTCGACCGCAAGCCCGCTGCGCTCTCGGGAGGGCAGCGCCAGCGCGTCGCGATGGGGCGGGCGATCGTGCGGAACCCCAAGGCGTTCCTGATGGACGAGCCGCTGTCGAACCTCGACGCGAAGCTGCGCGTCTCGATGCGGGCCGAGCTCGCGAAGCTCCACGAGCGCCTCGGGGTGACGACCGTCTACGTCACCCACGACCAGATCGAGGCGATGACGCTGGGTCAGCGGGTCGCGGTCCTCCGCGACGGTGTGCTCCAGCAGGTCGACACGCCGCACGCGCTCTTCCACGCTCCGGCCAACCTCTTCGTGGCGGCGTTCATCGGCTCGCCGTCGATGAACCTGGTCGACGCGGAGGTCGACGGTGACGTCGTCCGCTTCGCGGGGTTCGACCTGACGTTGCCCGAGGGCTCCTCCCTGGTCGGCGCGGATCGCAGCGTGATCCTCGGCATCCGTCCGACCGACTTCGAGCATGCCGATGCGGCGCCCCAGCTGCCGCGCATGCGCGTCAAGATCGACGTGGTCGAGGATCTCGGCGCCGAGAACCATCTGATCTTCGCGATCGACGCCCCCCGCGTCAGTGCCGAGGCGGTGCGGGCGGCTGCGGACATTGCAGCAGACGACGAGGGAAAGCTGTTCGCGAACGACCAGCGGGCGGTCTTCACCGCCGTCGTGGGCGCCAAGCGGGCGACGACACCGGGTTCGGAGGTCGAGCTCGCAGTCGACATCACGAGGCTGCACTTCTTCGACCCCGCCACGGGGCACGTCGTCGATACGGAGAGGCGGGCGGTCGCGACCGCCTGAGTCGTCCGCCGCCCTCGACGGGCAGCCGCACGTGACGACCTGGTCGATGAGCGGCGGCGAGCGCAGCAAAGTTTGCGCTGGCATCTGCACGACCTTGACCCGGCGCTCGCCGTGCCGCTTCGCACCCGACCGTTGGCGTCTGGCTCGACCGACTCGGGCGTCGCCTGACACGGCTCGAGCAGACGGCACAGGTGCGGATCGCACGCGAGCTCGTCGGCCGCTGCCGCAGCCTCACACGCACGATCCTCGACCTCGACCGCGAGCTGCAGGCGGGGGCCGCGGAGACTGCGCCCGCGCTCTTGACGCTACCCGGCTTTGGCGCTATCAGCGCCGCCAAGCCGCTCGGAGAGATCGGACCAGTCGAGCGCTTCAACTCCGACGCCCAGCTTGCCCGCCACGCCAGCGTCGCGCCGCTCGAAGCAAGCAGCGGCAAGCACCGCCGCGACCGCCTCGACCGCGGCGGCAGCCGCCAACTCAACTGTGCCCTCCACCGAATCGCCGTCACCCAAGGCCTGCGTGCACCCGCCCGCGCGCGCCTACCTCGAACGCAAACAGAACGAGGGAAAGAGCCGCCGCGAAGCCCTCCGCTGCCTCAAACAACAACTCGCCCGCACTGTCTACAGCACCCTCAAGAAACGAGCCGCTATTGACATGGGAGCAACGCTGCGCAGGCAAGTCATCTCCACAATCTGGCTCGCAGACGCCGTCGAAGGCGTTGCTGGCCGCATCGTCAGCGTTGACGTCGATGCCGAGCGCATCGCGCTCGCCCGTGACAACCTCGAACGCGCGGGACTCGAAGCGGATCTACGTGTAGCCGATGCGGCCGAAACGCTCGCCCAGAGCGAAAGCGGTGCCCGGGACGTCGTCTTCCTCGACGCCGAGCGGGGCGCCTACGCCGGGTATTGGCCCGATCTGTTGCGAGCGCTTCGCCGCGGCGGTCTGCTCGTCGTCGACAACGTCATCTCGCACGCCGACGAGGTCGCCTCATTCCTGTCCCTGGTGTCCACCGAGCCGGCAGCCACGAGCACCCAAGTGCCCATCGGCGCGGGTGTGCAGCTGATCGTCAAGAACCCCTGACCGATGGCTGCTCCAGCCCGGCAGTGCTCAAGCGACACTTCGGAACACTCGGGCACGTCAGGCTCCTCGCCCTGGAATCAGGTCACTGGTTCGCCGGGGCGAAGAGACGTATCGAAGTCTGCGCGTCGAGGCGGGCGCCCGATTCGACCAACGGAATACCGATGGAGCGATGCCCACTCCACTCCGGTTGTCTATTTCAGGCACCGTCGCTTGTTCAGCGGGGCGGCGGCATCACTGCCACGCTGCCCGTGCACCCGGCTCAATTGCCGCCGGCCGAGATGCGCTCTGGTCTCGTTGAACGGCGAGCCGCGAAGGCCAGTCGGCGACTGCTGGTCGCACTCGACTGGAGGCCGAGGTGCGTGAGTGCGCGGAGCGACGGGAGCGCCGATTACGCGGCCCCGGTTACCGCTCCGATGCCCCCGGCAAGAATCGAACTTGCGCACGCGGTTTAGGAAACCGCTGCTCTATCCACTGAGCTACGGGGGCGGAAATCGCCTATTTGCAGGAGTTTCATCTGCATCGGGCTTCCGGCGATTCTATCCACCGACGGGCGAGCCGTGAGTGGACGGTATCGGGTCGCCACCTGCGGCGACGCTCGGGTCCGCCCCGAGGGCGGACGAGATCGCGCGGGCACGGTCGAGGAGCGGCGCGACCGCGGCGCGCACCTGCGCGTGCCCGAACCGGGCGGTGGGGCCCTGGAGCGCGACGATCGCCTCGAGGGCTCCCGTCGACGACCAGACAGGCGCCGCGACCGCGGCGAGCCCCGGCTCGCGCTCCTCGTACGCCTCGGCGTATCCCTGCGCTCGGACGCGCTCGATCTCCGCGGCGAGCTCCGTGCGGCTCGTGATCGTGTGGGACGTGTAGGCACGCAACGGGCCGCGAGGGAGCGGGCGGTCGGTGAACGCAAGCATGACCTTCCCGGCCGAGGTGGCATGGGAGATCGACGGGCGCCCGAGCCGGCTGACGTGCTGGATGAAGTGGGCGCTCGGCACGAAGTCCACGGTCACGGCGTCCTCCTCACCGGGGACGTGCAGGGTCGCAGTCTCGCCCGTGAGCCGCACGAGCTCCTCGAGGTGCGGGCGTGCGACCTGGCGGACGTCGAGCCGCGCGAGGACGGCGTTCGCGAGGCGGACGACGCGGATCCCGAGGCGATAGCGCCCTGTCTCGGCGTCGTGCTCGACGAGCCCGGTCGCCGCGAGCGTGCCGAGCTGGCGCGAGACCGTGCTCGCGGGGAGGCCCGTCTGCCGCGCGAGCTCGTTCGTCCCCACCTCGCCCGCGTCGGCGAGCGCGTCGAGGATCGCGACCGCGCGCTGCGACGCCTCGATCCGGCCGCTCGATGGTTGACGGGCGCTCGCCACGATCGATAGATTCGCGTTGCGAACAACGGGATACCGTTGCGCTAGATGGAATATACACGGCGATGTCGATGCTCGTCACCTGCCCGAATTGCGGCCCACGCGAGGTGTCGGAGCTCCGCTGCGCGGGCGAGTCCGCGCAGCGTCCGCTCGAGCCTCCGACGCAGCGGGAGCTCAACGACTACCTGTACGTGCGCGACAACGCATGGGGCGTTCAGCGCGAGTGGTGGTTCTGCCGTGTCTGCGAGGAGTGGTTCGTCGCCGAGCGGCACACCTACACGAACGAGGTGACTGCGCACCTGGCACGCGACGCCGGGATCGGCGGAGGCTCGAGAGGAACCGTCGTGACGCGCATCGCCCCCCATCCCGCCGAGTTGATCGACCGGTCGGAAGAGGTCACGTTCGTGTGTGAGGGGACGCCCGTCAGCGCGTTCCGGGGAGACACGATCGGCTCCGCCCTGTACGCCTCCGGCCGTCGCGTGTTCTCGCGGAGCTTCAAGTACCACCGCCCGCGCGGCCTCCTGTGCTGCACCGGTCACTGCGCCAACTGCCAGATGACGGTGGACGGCGAGCCGAACGTCCGCGTGTGCGTCACCCCGGTGCGCACGGGCGCGATCGTCACCGGACAGAACTACGTCGGCTCGCTCGACCGGGACCTGCTGCGGGTGATCGACAAGCTCGGCGGGCCGTTCACGCCGCCGGGCTTCTACTACAAGACGTTCATCCGACCGCGGCGGCTCTGGCCGCTCTACGAGAAGGTCTTGAGGCGCGTCGCCGGCCTCGGGAGGCTCGACGCGAACGGCGCCCGGGGCGAGCGAGTCGAGGTCGTCCACGCGCGCGCGGACGTCGTCGTGATCGGCGGGGGCGAGGCCGGCCTCGAGGCGGCCGTCGCGGCGGCGACCGGAGGGGACAGCGTGATCCTCGTCGACGAAGGGCCCGACGTCGGTGGAGCGCTTCTCGCCGACCGGGCGGGACACGAGCGCGCGGCCGAGTTGCGGGAGCGCGCGATCGCCGCGGGCGTGGAGCTCCTCGTGCCCGCCGTCGCGATCGGCGTGTTCGAGTCCGGCTTGGTCCCGGTCGCGCACGGCAACACGCTCGTCAGGATCCGCGCCGGGAAGGTCGTCGTCGCGGCAGGGGCGATCGAGCAGCCTCTCGTCTTCCCGGGCAACGACCTCGTCGGCGTGATGCTCCCGGAGGCCGTCCGGCGGCTCGTCAACCTCTGGTCGATCCGTCCCGCGGAGCGGGCCTACGTCGTCACGGCCGACGACCGAGGCCTCGCCGCGGCCTCCGATCTGGCCGCCGCCGGCGTCGACGTCGTCGGCGTTCTCGACCTTCGCGACGAGCAGCCGCCGAACATCGAGGCACGCGGCCGGCGCGGTCGCGTCGAGGCGTTCGCGGTCAACGGCCGCGTCACGCCGTGCGATCTCGTGGTGATGTCCGGGAGCCCGCAGCCCGATTACAAGCTGCTTGCGCAGGCGGGTGCACACGTGACCTTCGACGCCGCACGCGGGGTGTTCGTGCCGGTCGACCTCCCCGCGGGCGTGGAGGCGGTGGGCGCCGCGGCCGGCGAGATCGGAGAGCCGGCGGTGCCGAGGCCGGTGCTCGGCGATCAGGGGGAGAAGTGCTTCGTCTGCTTCTGCGAGGACCAGACGAGGAAGGATCTCGCGTACGCCGTCGAGGAGGGGTTCGACTCGATCGAGCTCTCGAAGCGGTACACGACCGTGACGATGGGCCCGTGCCAGGGGCGACTCTGCCACCTCAACTCGATCCGCATCCACGCGGCGACGACCGGGGTGGACGAGAGCGCGATCGGCACGACGACGGCGCGACCACCTCACTCCCCGGTGAGCCTGGGGCTGCTCGCCGGCCGCCCGCACGAGCCGGTGAGACGGACTGCGCTGCACCACCGCCACGAGGAGCTCGGAGCGGCGATGACCTGGACGGGGCCGTGGCGGCGGCCGCACTCGTACGGGCCCGACCCGGCCGCCGAGGCCCGGCACGTCCACCACGCCGTCGGCCTGATCGACGTCTCCACCCTCGGCAAGATCCTCGTCACGGGCCCCGACGCAGGAGCCTTCCTCGACCGCGTCTATCCCAACCGGTTCTCCGACCTCGGGGTGGGCCGGATCCGCTACGGCGTCCTCACCGGCGACTCCGGCCGGATCATGGACGACGGCACCGTCGCCCGGCTGGACGAGGAGACGTTCTACGTCACGACGACCTCGACCGGCGCCGACGGGGTCTACCAGTGGTTCACGTGGTGGAACGCCGTCTGGCTCATGGACGTCCGCTTCGTGCAGCTGACGGGCGCCGTCTCCGCCGTGAACGTCGCCGGCCCCCACGCGCGCGAGCTGATGACACGACTCTCGGCCGACGACTTCTCGAACGAGGGGCTGGCGTACCTCGACGCGAGGCACGTGCGTGTCGCCGGTGTGCCCTGCCTCGTGCTGCGGATCGGCTTCGTCGGCGAGCTCGGCTACGAGCTCCATTTCCCGAGCCCGCTGGCGGAGCACCTGTGGGACGCATTGCTCGACCGGGGCGCCGACCTCGACGCGGCGCCGTTCGGCCTCGAGCCCCAGCGGATCCTCCGCCTCGAGAAGGGGCATGTGATCGTCGGCCACGACACCGACTCGGAGTCGAACCTCCTCGAGGCGGCGATGCCGTGGATCGTGAAGGACGACAAGGAGTTCGAGTGGGTCGGCAAGTGGGCGACGCGGCAGGTCGCGGAGCGAGGGCTTCGCTGGACGCTGGTCGGCTTCGAGAGCCCGAGCGGCGCGATCCCCGTCGAGGGCGGCCAGGTCGTCGTCGACGGCGTCTCCGCCGGGCGGGTCACGTCCGTGCGGCACTCCGCCGAGCTCGGGAAGGTGATCGGGCTCGCGATCGTCCCTCACGCGCTCGCGGTGGACGGCGGGCGCTTCGACGTGCAGGTGGACGGGCGGCCGGTGGCGATGCGCGTGCACCTCGGGCCGTTCTTCGACCCGGCGGGCGAGAGACTGACGGCGTGAGGGGCACGCTCGATTTCCTCTCTCCGTCGCTCGCACGCGACGACGGTGGCTTCCACCCGGTGGCCCGCTCGGCCGCCGAACGGCTCTTCAGGTCCGCCGACGCGGCCTTCGAGGAGCGTGACGGCTGGCTCGTCCCGACCGCGGTGCCGGGCGAGGCGGAGCGGCTCGCGCGCGTCGGGATCGCCGACCTCTCACACCTCGGCAAGCTCGACGTCCGGCCTGCGGCCCGGCTCGACGTCGAGGGGGTCACGACGTATCGCCTGTCGCCGCGGCGCGCGCTCGTGCTCTTCCCACCGTCCGCGCGGAAGGCGGTGGAGACGAGCCTTCCCGAGGGGGTCCTCGCCGTCGACATGACGGCCGCGTACGCCGTCCTGGCACTCACCGGGCCCGACGCGTTCGCACTCCTCTCGCGGCTCACGCACCTCCACCACTTCCCGTCGGGCGGTGAGGTCGCGCACGTCACCGCGCACGTCCTGCCCTCCGGCGCCGGGTACCGGATCGTCGTCGCGCAGGAGCTCGGGCACTACCTGGCCGAGGTCGCGCTCGACTGCGCGCAGGTGCTCGGAGGGGGTCTCGTCGGGGTCGACGCGCTGCCGGCGCCCGAGGCAGCGTGAAGGACATCTTCCTGCGCAGGCGTGTGCTGCGCAGCTCCGGTGAGCTTCGGCGGCACTACGACGTCGTCATCGTCGGCGGCGGCTCGCACGGTCTCGCGACCGCGTACTACCTCGCCCGCCACCACGGGATCACGAACGTCGCGGTCCTCGAGAAGAGCTACATCGGCTCGGGGGCCGCCGGCCGGAACACGACCATCATCCGCGCCAACTACCGCACCCCGGAGGGGGCCGCCTTCTACAAGGCGAGCGTGGAGCTCTACGAGAAGCTCTCGGGCGAGCTCGACTTCAACCTCATGTTCTCCCAGCACGGGCACCTCACGCTCGCGCACTCGGACCGGTCGCTCGTCGTCCAGCACGAGCGGGCCGAAGTCAACAAGCTCCTCGGAATCGACAGCCGCGTGATCGACCGAGACGAGGTCAAGGAGCTGTGTCCGCAGATCGACATCGGCGAAGACGTGACCTGGCCGATCCTCGGCGCGCTCTACCACCCGCCGGGCGGGATCATCCGGCACGACGCGGTCGTCTGGGGCTACGCGAAGCAGGTCGGCCGGGCCGGGATCGACATCCACCAGGGGGTCGAGGTCACCGGGTTCGACGTCTCGGGCGGCCGCTGTCACGGCGTTCGCACGACGAAGGGCGACATCTCCTGCGGCGTCGTGCTGAGCGCGACTGCAGGCTGGTCGAGCCCCGTCGCGAGGCTCGCCGGCCTCCGGCTGCCCATCACGACCTCGATCTTGCAGGCATTCGTGACCGAGCCGGTGAAGCCGTTCCTCGACAAGATCATCGTCTCGGCGCAGATGCACGTCTACGTGTCCCAGACCGACCGCGGCGAGTTCCTGATCGGCGCGGAGGTCGAGCCCTACCCGACCTACTCGAGCAAGGGGACGTTCCCGTTCGTCGAGTCCGCCTCGCGCCACGTGCTGGAGCTGTTCCCGCAGCTCCACGCCACCCGGGTCCTGCGCCACTGGACCGGGCTCTGCGACATGAGCCCCGACTACAGCCCGATCATGGGCGTCACCGAGGTCGAGGGGTTCCTCGTCGACTGCGGCTGGGGGACATACGGGTTCAAGGCCGCGCCGATCACGGGCGTGACGCTCGCCGAGCTGATCGCGACCGGGACGACGCCCGCTCTGATCGAGCCGTTCCGCCTCGACCGCTTCCACACCGACACGCTCGTCTCCGAGCTGGCCGCCGCGGCGGTCAGCCACTAGCGCCAACCCTTCTTCAGCGCCGCCTCAGCACCCACCCGTTGCGGGCTCCCGTGGGCTCGCCGCCAGCGAGCGTCACGGTCCCGTTCACGATCACCGTGTCCATCCCGACGGCGAGCCGGCTCGGGTCGAACGTCGTTCCCTCCTCCCGGAACGCGAGCGGGTCGAACACGGCGAGATCGGCGTGCGCGCCTACCCGCACCTCCCCGCGGCCGGAAAGGCCGAGGCGCGCGGCCGGAGCGCCGGTCAACCGGTGGACTGCCTCGGGGAGGCTCAGCACCTTCTCCTCCCGGACGCAGAAGCCGAGATACCAGGCCGCCCACGTGTACGCGCCGTGGAAGACCTGGCCCGCGAGCGGGCCGTCCGGTGCCATCGTCGTCGCGTCGGAGCCGGGAACGCAGAGCGGGTGGCCGAACGCCTCGCGCTGCTGCTCCTCGGTGTAGGCGTGGATGATGACCATCAGCTTCCCGGGCGCAGCGGCCGCTCCGAGCAGCAGGTCGTAGACGGTGTCGAGGGGATCCTGGCCGCGCTCGCCTGCGATCGACGCGATGTCGCGCCGGGCGTATCCCGGCCAGGCGTCGTTGTCGAGCAGGACGATCCGGCTCCAGTCGCCGCCCGCGCTGAGGATGCTCTCGAAGCCCCTCAGCTTGCGCCGCTGCTCGTCGCTGCCGAGGATCTCCTCGAGACGGGCCGGATCCTCGAGCGCCCATGGCGGCAGCGCAGTGAGCAGGAACGTCGTCCCGTAGAGGCGCGTGTGCATGTCGAACGCCACGTCCATCCCGGCCGCGGCCGAGTCCTCGACGAGCTCGATGCACCGGCGCGAGGAGTCGATGCCGTTCCGCGGGACGAGGTGTGAGACCTGCAGCCGCACGCCCGCGCGCTGCGCGGTCCGCAGCGCCTCGGCTACCGCCTCGTCGGCGCCCTCGTCCCGGCGGCGTGTGTGCGTCGCGTAGACGCCGTGGCGGCTGCCGCAGACCTCGCACATCGACACGAGCTCGTCCTCGTCGGCTCCGCGCTCGGCAGCGTACTCGAGCCCCGTCGAGTAGCCGAAGGCGCCCTGCTCGAGCGCCTCGTCGAGCAGGTACCTCATCCGGGCGAGCTCGTCGGGCCGGGCGGGACGGTCGGCCAGCCCCACGACCGACAGCCGGATCTGCCCGTTCGGAGCGAGGCTCGCCACGTTGATCGCCGGCCGTGCCTCCTCGAGCCGCTCGAAGTACTCCGCCGCGGACGTCCAGGTGAGAGGGACGTCGGCCGAGTGCCCGTAGATCGCCTTCGGCGCCAGCTCCTTGTTCAGCAGCGGGAAGCAGCCGAAGCCGCAGTTGCCGACGATCTCGGTCGTCACCCCCTGGTAGACGGCGCTCGACGCGCGGGGATCGACGAGCAGCGTGTAGTCGGAGTGGCTGTGGATGTCGACGAAGCCCGGTGCGACGACCTTGCCGGCGGCATCGATCTCGCGCTCGGCCGCGGGCACCTCGCCCACGAGGACGATGCGTCCGGCCTCGATGCCCACGTCGGCCCGACGCTCCTCGGCTCCCGTGCCGTCGACGACGATGCCGTTTCGAACGGCAAGGTCGATCACGCCGCTCTCCGGGCGGCCCGCAGCTCCGCGGTCGACATCGCGTCGAGCTCGCCCGCGACGATCACCACCCCGTAGCGCTCGCGCGCCGCGGTCACCGAGACCTTCCCGTCGAGCACGTCCTCGAGCACCGCCTCCGGCTCGCGCTCGAACGGGTCGCCGAAGCCGCCGCCGCCGGCCGAGACGTGGGTGAACGTGTCTCCGCGCTCGAGGACGTGAGCCTCCATCGGCATCGTCGGCAGCTCGCGCTTCTCGCCGCCGGCGACGACGACGTTCGTCGACGGGGCGCCGGGCTCGCCGCCTGCGAGGCCGTACGGAGGATGGTCGCGGCGATCCGTGCGGATCGTCAGCGTGGCCCGCTCCGCGAGCACTGCGTACTCCCGCACGTAGGCGAGCCCACCGCGCCGGCGCCCTGCGCCGCCCGAATCCGGCACGAGCCCGTAGCGCTCGACCCTGAGCGGCTGATCCGCCTCGATCAGCTCGACCGGCTGGTTGCCGAGGTTCGCGAGCGGGTTCGAGACCCCCTCCAGCCCGTCGCGCTCGGCCCGCGCGCCCCAGTTGCCGACGAGCACCTCGGTGGTGCCGAAGGGCCGGCGCTCCTCGTCGTAGCCGCCGAACGCGACGAGCGTCGGTCCTCCCTCACCGGCTGCGATCACCCGGTCCGGCACGAGCGGCGCGAGCGCACCCATGACGGCGTCGTAGACGCGGTAGCCGATCACGCCGCGGGCACCGCAGGCGGCCGGCAGGACCGGGTTGACGACCGTGCCGGCGGGGGCGTGGATGCGGATCGGCGCCATGTAGCCCTCGCAGTTCGGGATCTCGGCCGCCACGATGCCGCGGACGGCGCAGTAACAGGCGGCGTACACCATCCCCACGGGACAGTTGACGCTGGCGTCGACCTGCGGGGCGGTCCCCTCGAAGTCGATCAGCACCTCGTCGCCCGCGATCTCGACGCGGACCCTGATGGGGATCGGCACGGGCGTCTCGCCGACTCCGTCGATGAAGTCGGTGAAGGTGTGCGCGCCGTCCGGGAGCCGGGCGAGCTCGGCGCGCATCACCCGCTCGGCGACCAGCTGCAGCTCGTCCATGTAGTCGTGCGCGGCGCGGCCGTACCGCTCGAGCAGCGTCGTCAGCCCGCGCTCCCCGATCCTGCACGCCGCGAGCTGCGCCCGCAGGTCACCGAGAACGTGGATCGGCTGGCGGGTGTTGGCCTCGAGGACGCGCAGCAGCGTCGTGTCCTCGACGCCTGCGTCGACGAGCTTCGAGAGCGGGATCCGGATCCCCTCCTGGTAGATCTCGGTCGCGTGCACTGCGACGCTGCCGGGCGCGATGCCGCCCACGTCGGAGTGGTGCGCCATCGTCGCCGCGTAGCCCTCGAGCACATCGCCGACGAAGACCGGCTTGATCACGTAGATGTCGGGCAGGTGCTGGCCGCCGCAGCCGTACGGGTCGTTGGTCACGTAGACGTCGCCCGGCTGCGCTCCGGGTGCGAGCTCCTCGAGCACGTAGCGCATCACGGTGGGGAACGTCCCGAGCTGGACGGCGAGCGTGAGGCCCTGCGCGACGATGCGGCCGTTGCGGTCGCAGAGCGCGGTCGAGTAGTCGAGGGTGTCGCGGACGACGGGCGAGTAGGCGCTGCGCATGATCACGAGCGCCATCTCGTCGGCCGTCGACGCGAGTGCGTTCTTGACCACCTCGAGGGTGATCGGGTCGACGTCAGGCATCGGTGTCGACCTCGATGTTGCCGTGGTCGTCGAGGCGCGCGACGCAGCCCGGTGGGACGACGCAGGTCGAGTCGGCCTCGTCGACGAGCAGCGGGCCCTGCCGGTCGCCGTCGAGCAGGCCGGCGCGGTTGCAGACGGCGGTCTCGAAGAAGCCGAAAGCCGGGCCGAAGTAGGCCTGCCTCGTGCTCTCCTCGCGTGGCAGGGCGCGGATCGCGGCCAGCGGGTCGTAGCGCCGGGCCGTCGTCCGCTCGAGGCGTGCGATGGCCCGGATCGCGACGACGTCGACCGGGTCGTCGTGCGAGCCGTGGCCGTACGTGCGGACGTGCTCGGCGACGAAGTCGGCCACGAGCCGGGAGACGTCGATCTCGCCCGCGGGCACGAGCACGGGAAGCTCGTAGGCCTGCCCGGCGAAGCGGACGTCCGCGTACCGGGTGACGGCGACGGCCGTCTCGGCGGTGCCGTCGAGATGCGCCGTCGCCTCGCCCTCGAGCTCCGCGAACGCGGCCTGCAGGCGGTGGCCCGTGATCGCGTCGCCGCGGAGCATCAGCGTCCGCACGACCTCGTGCTCGGTGTCCGAGAAGAGCAGCCCGAGCGCGCTGAAGACCCCGGGGGCGGGAGGGACGAGCACCTGGCGAATCCCGAGCGCGCGCGCGACCTCGACGCCGGTCAGCGGGCCGTTGCCTCCGAAGGCGCAGAGCGTGAAGTCGCGCGGGTCGCGGCCGCGGTACGTCGTCACGGCCTTCACCGCGCGCGTCATCGTGGCGACCGCGAGCAGCAGGATGCCGTGCGCAGCCGCCTCGACGGAGCGCCCGAGCGGCGTTGCGACGACCCGGTCGAGCGCCTCGTGCGCCTTCTCCGGATCGAGCGTGATCTCGCCACCGCCGAGCTCGGACGCACCCAGGTACCCGAGCGCCAGCAACGCGTCCGCGAGCGTCGGCTCGACGCCCCCGGTGCCGTAACAGGCCGGGCCGGGGACCGAGCCGGCGCTGACCGGGCCGACGGCGATCGACCCGAGCGGGTCGAGCGAGACGATGCTTCCCCCGCCGGCGCCGATCTCCGAGAGGTCGATGAACGGGAGCTTGACCGGGTGACCGCCGCCCTTGACGAGCTTGCTCGAGAGGTTGATCCCGGCCCCGACCTCGTACTCGCTCGTCCGCACGGGCAGCCCGTCCTCGACGATCGCCGCCTTCGCGGTGGTCCCGCCCATGTCGAGCGAGATCAGCCGGCCGCGCCCCGTCAGGCGGCCGAGGTAGGCGCACGCCATCACCCCCGCCGCCGGCCCCGACTCGATCAGGTGCGCGGGCTTGCGGACCGCCGTCTCCGGCGTCAGCGTGCCGCCGCTCGACTGCATCACGTCGAGCGGTGCGTCGATCCCCGCCTCCTGCAGCCGCGCCGCGAGAGAGCCGAGGTAGCGCGTGATCGTCGGGCCGACGTACGCGTTGACGACGGTCGTCGACGTGCGCTCGTACTCGCGGATCTCGGGGAGGACCTCCGACGAGCGGGTCACGTAGACACCCTCGCCGAGGGTCGCTCGGACGATCGCCTCGACGCGGCGCTCGTGCCCGTCGTCGGCATAGGCGTTGAGCAGCGCGATCGCGACCGCCTCGACCCCGTCACCGCGGATCTGCCGGGCCGTCGCGGCGACGCTCTCCTCGTCGAGCTCGAGCCACCGCTCGCCACGCGGGCCGAGGCGCTCGTCCACCTCGTACCGGAGGCGGCGCGGGACGAGCGGCGGTGGCGCCTCGTACTGGATGTCGTAGAGCACGGGTATCCGGAGACGGCGCATCTCGAGCACGTCGCGGAAGCCCTTCGTGGTGACGAGCGCCGTCCGGGCGCCGTGCCCTTCGAGGATCGTGTTCGACGCGACCGTCGAGGCATGGACGACCCCGGCGACCTCGTCCGGGCCGACGCCGTGCTGCTCGAGCAGGGCCACCGCGCCGGCGACGACCCCGCGGGTGTAGTCGTCCGGTGTCGACAGCACCTTCGCGCTTCGGACGGAGCCGTCGTCCCCGAGCAGGACGACGTCGGTGAACGTACCGCCGATGTCGACGCCGAGCCGGAACGGTCTCCGTGGGACCTCGGTCATGGGGCGCCACCGGCGGGGCGCTCCGGCAGCACCTTGCCGGGGTTGAGGATGCCGTGCGGGTCGAAGCTCGCCTTGATCGCCTGCATCAGCGGGATCAGGTCGCCGTGCTCCCGCTCGAGCGCCCCGATCTTGCCGAGGCCGACGCCGTGCTCGCCCGTGCACGTGCCCCCGCGCGCGAGCGCGTCGTCGACGATGTTCCGCACCAGCTCGTCGGAACGCTCGACCGAGCCGGGGGCGACCTGCACAGCGACGTGCAGGTTGCCGTCCCCCGCGTGCCCGACGATGCCCGCGTCGAGGCCGAGCCGCTCGATCTCCCCGCGGGCGAAGCGGACAGCTCCTGCCAGCTCCGTGAGCGGCACGCACACGTCCGTGGCCCGTTCCTTCGTGCCGGGGAAACGCGCCGCGAGCGCGTGCGTCACGTCGTGCCTCGCCTTCCAGAGGCGGGCGCGCGCGTCGGCGTCGCGCTCGTGGACGATCTCCGTCGCGCCCTCCTCGCGGGCGATCGCCTGCACGAGCTCGAGGTCGGCCCGCACGAGCTCCTCGCTGCCGGAGGCCTCGACGAACAGGCACGGCGCCTCGGGATACGCCGTCCCGGAGAAGGCGTTGACCGCCGCGACGCACCACGCGTCGAGCAGCTCGATCCGCGAGACGCCGCTCCCGGCGGCGACGATGCCGGCCGCGGTCCGGCCGGCGCTCTCGACGTCGGGGAACGAGACACGCATCGCCACCACGTGCTCCTGGATCGCGTGGAGCCGCACGGTGACCTCCGTGATCACGGCGAGCGTCCCCTCCGAGCCGACGAGCAGGCCGGTCAGGTCGTAGCCGGCCGAGGTCTTCGCCGCGCGGCTGCCCGTGCGGATCACGCGTCCGCCGGCGAGCACCGCCTCGAGCGCGAGCACGTTCGGGCGCATCTTCCCGTACCGGACCGTCGTCGTCCCCGCCGCGTTGGTCGCGGCCATCCCTCCGATCGTCGCGTCGGCTCCCGGGTCGACGGGGAAGAAGAGGCCGTGCTCGCTGGCCGCGCGCTCGAGCGCGAGGCGGGTAACGCCCGCCTGCACCGTCGCCGTCAGGTTGGCCGGCGAGATCTCGACGATCCGGTCGAGGCGGGTGAGGTCGAGGCTGATCCCGCCGCGCACCGGGATCACGTGGCCCTCGAGGCTCGTGCCGGCGCCGAACGCCGTGACCGGGATCCGATGCTCGGCGGCCACCGCGAGCACGTGGGCGACCTCGGCGGTCGAGGCCGGGTAGACGACGAGGTCGGGGCGCCTGGGTGCGTGGAAGCTGAGGTCGACGCCGTGCAGGTCGCGCTCCGAGTCGCCGTCTCTGACGGCGTCCGGCCCGAGCGCCTCGTGGAGCGCCCTCGACGCCTCCGCGAGGGCGGGGCTCACGCGCTCTCCGTCTCGGAGGGGACGCTGTCCGCCGCTCGCCCGAACGCCCACCGGATGCTCTCCTGCACGACCTGCTCCGCCCCTTCGCCGTCGTGCGCCTCGCAGGCGGCGAGGAACCCCTGGTAGCGGCCGACCGACTCACGGAACCGCTCCGCCGTGGAGAGGACGAGACGGTTGTAGCGGTCGGCCCGCCAGAACAGCCGCTCGACCTCGTCGACGAGCCGTTGCCGGCCGCTCGCCCGGTAGCACGTCGCGTGGAACTCCCAGCGCCGGCGCAGGTACTCCTGCACGTCCTGCTCGGCGGCGAGCCGGCGCAGGATGCGAAGCGTCTCCTTCATGTGCGCGATCTCGCCGCGCCCCACGGCGCGGGCGCCGAGCCTCGCCGCGAGGCCCTCGAGGCCCAGCCGTGCCGCGTAGATCTCCTCGAAGTCCTCGCGCGTCAGCCGGCTCACGACGGCGCGGCCGGTCGGGGTGACGGCGACGAAGCCCTCGCGCTCGAGCTGGCTCAGGCCGGCGCGGACCGGGGTCGGCGAGACACCGAGCTGCTGGGCGAGGTCGCGCTGGACGAGCGGCGTGCCTTCCGGCAGCTTCCCTTCGACGATCAGCTCGCGGAGCGTGCGCGCCACCTGTTGCTCGATCGACTCACGCTCCTCGAGCGGGGTGATGGGCGTCGCCGGGCCTTCCATGCGCCGTCAGTTTGCTCTATGCTCGCCCGCAATGCAATTTGCTATTGCAAATCGCAAATGAGGACGATGGGGGCCCGGGTCGGCGTCGACGTCGGCGGCACGTTCACCGACGTGATCCTCCACGAGCGCGACGGTCGCGTCCGGGTGCACAAGCTCCTCTCGACGCCGCCGACCTACGACCGGGCAGTCGTCGAGGCGATCTCCGGTCTGACGGGGCCTGCGCGAGACGGCGGCGTCGAGGAGGTCGTGCACGGAACGACCGTGGCGACCAACGCGGTGTTGCAGCGGCTCGGCGCCGAGTCCGCGCTCGTCACGACGCGGCATTTCCGCGACGTGCTCGAGCTGCGCCGCCTGCGCATTCCCCACATGTACGACCTCTTCTGGCGCAAGCCGCCGCCGCTCGTGGAGCGCCGACTCCGCTTCGAGGTGTCGGAGCGCCTGGCTGCCGACGGGACGGTCGTGCAGCCGCTCGACGAGGCCGGCGTGCGTGCGGTCGCCACCCGCCTGCGCGAGCTCGGCATCGACTCGGTCGCCGTCTGCTTCCTCCACTCGTACCTCTACCCCGAGCACGAGCAGCGGGCCGGCGCGATCCTGGCCGAGGAGCTGCCGGGGGCCACGATCTCGCTCTCGAGCGAGATCCTGCGCGAGCAGCGCGAGTACGAGAGGACCGCGACGACCGTCGTGAACGCGTACGTGCGGCCCTTGATGTCGTCGTACATCGACCGGATCCGCACCGGGCTCGACGGGATCGGGCTGGACGGGGCGCCGCTCGCGATCATGCAGTCGTCCGGCGGCGTGATGACGTCGGACGACGCGAAGCTGCGCCCGGTGTTCGCGCTCGAGTCGGGGCCCGCCGCGGGCGTCGTCGCTGCGCTCGGGATGGCGAACCGGCTCGGGATCGAGAACGCGATCGCGTTCGACATGGGAGGCACGACGGCCAAGGCGTCGCTGATCGAGCAAGGGGCGATCTCGCGCGGGCGCGAGTACGAGGTCGGCGGCTCGATCTCGGCGGGCAGCCGGTTGATCCGCGGTGCAGGCGAGCTTCTCCGGATTCCGACGATCGACATCGCCGAGGTGGGGGCGGGCGGAGGCAGCGTCGCGTGGCTCGACCGCGCGGGCGGCCTGCAGGTCGGCCCCCGCAGCGCGGGCGCGGACCCGGGGCCGGCGTGCTACGGGCGCGGCGGTGTGGAGCCCACGGTCACCGACGCGAACGTCGTGCTCGGCTTCATCCCCGTCGGGGAGGTCGCCGACGGCCAGATCACGATCCGGCGAGAGCTCGCGGAGGCGGCGGTGGAGCGGGTCGCGACGCCGCTCGGGCTGACGGTGCTCGAGGCGGCCGACGGGATCCACCGGATCGCGAACGCCCGCATGACCCGGGCGCTGCGCTCGGTCTCGTCGGAGAAGGGTCGCGATCCGCGCGACTTCGCGATCATCGCCTACGGCGGCTCCGGTCCGGTGCACGCGGGCGGGCTCGCCGTCGAGCTCGGCGCCACGACCGTTCTCGTCCCGGCGGTCGCGGGCCTGTTCAGCGCGGTCGGGCTGCTGTTCGCGCGGCCCGAGTTCCACGAGGTCCGCTCGTGCCATCTCGACGTCGACGCCGTCGACCCGACGGCGATCGCCTCGCGCCTCGACGAGATGAAGGCGGTGCTGATGCGGGCGTTCGCCGGCCGCGCCGAGCCCGCCTGGGTGCGCACCGCCGATCTCCGTTACGGCGGGCAGAGCTGGGAGATCGAGGTCGAGCTGCCCCAGGGCCCGGTCGACCGGCAGCTGCTCGCGGCGCTCCGAGCGCGGTTCGAGGACGAGCACGAGGTGCTCTACGGCGTGCGCGGCCGTCCGGGCTCGCCCGTCGAGATACGCGCGGTGCGGCTCGCGGCGCTCGGCCCCTCGGCCGCCCCGCCGTCGTTCGACGTCGCCGATCCGCTCGTTCGCGAACGGAACGCGACGCGGCGCATGTGGCTCGGCGGCACGGCGGAGGAGGTGCCCGTGCGGTCGCGGACCTCCATCGGCGCGGCGCCAAAGCCGGGACCGGTGCTCGTCGACGAGTACGACACGACGGTGGTCGTGCCCGACGGGTGGAGCGTGCGACGGCATCTCGAGACCGGGACGCTCGTGCTCGAGCAGGAGGCGACGCGTGTCTGAGCTCCGCGAGGCGCCGGCGGCCTCGGACCCGGTGACGCTCCAGGTCGTTGCGAACGCCCTCCAGTCGATCGCGGACGAGATGGCGACGACGATCGTCCGCACCGCGCATTCCACCGTTGTCCGCGACGGGATGGACTTCTCGTCCGCCCTCTGCGACCCCGACGGCGAGACGGTCGCCCAGGCGGTCAGCGTGCCGTTCCACCTCGGCTCCATCCCGACCGCGATGGCATCCCTGATCGGCCACTACGGCGACCGCGTCCGTCCGGGCGACGTCTTCATCATGAACGACCCCTTCGACGGGGGCATGCACCTGCAGGACATCTTCGTCGTCAAGCCCGTGCACCTCGAAGGCGTGCTGATCGGATGGGCGGTGACGACGGCCCACCACGGCGACGTGGGCGGTCGCTTGCCGGGGTCGAGCGCGTGCGACAACACCGAGATCTTCCAGGAGGGGTTGCGGATGCCCTGGGTGCGCTTCTATGCCGAGGGCGAGCCGGTCGAGGAGGTGCACACGCTGATCGAGGCGAACATGCGCATCCCGCGGATGACGTTCGGCGACCTCGGCGCGCAGGTGGCCGCCTGCTCGGTCGCCGAGCGCGCCCTCCTGGCGCTCGCGACCCGCTACGGCCGGGACGGGCTGGCGTGTCTGACGGCCGATCTGATCGACTACACCGAGCGCCTCGTGCGGCAGGAGATCCTCAGCTGGCCCGACGGGACGGCCACGTTCACCGACTACCTCGGCTCGGACGGGATCGAGGCCTGCGACGTGCCCATCACGGCGACGGTCACGATCGACGGCGACGAGGTGATTGCCGACCTGACGGAGTCCGCGCCGATGGTGCGTGGGTCGCTCAACAGCACACGCTCCTTCGTGATGGCGTGCGTCTACCAGGCGGTCCGGTGCGCGCTGACGATCGAGGTGCCGAACACGGCCGGCGCGTTCCGGCCGGTGCGCGTGCTGACGAAGCCGGGAACCGTGGCCGAGGTCGTGATGCCTGGAGCCTCGTCGATGCGGGGCGTCACCGGCTTCCGGGTGGTCGACGCGCTCAACGGCGCGCTCGCGCAGCTGATCCCCGATCGGGTGCCGGCCGCGGGCGAGGGCGGCAACACGCTCGCCATCTTCGGTGCCGACCGGCCCGGCGGCGGCGACCGGTACGTCTTCTACGAGCTGGTCGTCGGGACGTGGGGCGGCACGCCGACCTGGGACGGGAACGACGGCCTCACGAACCCCGCCAGCCTGGCCGCGAACATCCCCGTCGAGGTGGCGGAGTCGGAGTTCCCGATCGTCGTCGAGCGGTACGGGCTCGTCCCCGACAGCGGTGGTGCGGGGCAGCACCGGGGCGGCCTCGCGATCGAGCGGGTCTGGCGGTGTCTGACGACGAGCACGTCGCTGATCGTGCGTTCCGACCGTGCCGACCGGCCGCCGTACGGCCTCGCGGGCGGCGGCACCGGCGCGCCATCGAGCAACGTTCTCCTGCGGCCTGACGGGACGGAGGCAGAGCTACCCGCGATGTTCTCGATCACGATCGAGGCCGGCGACGTCTACGCCCACCGCACCGCGGGCGGCGGCGGCTGGGGCGACCCCTACGAGCGTGATCCCGAGGTGGTCGCAGTCGACGTCGCGAACGAGAAGGTGAGCGTCGATGCCGCGCGCGAGCAGTACGGCGTCGTGATCCTGCCGGACGGGACGGCGGACGCGGCCGCCACCGCCGCTCTACGGGACGAGAGGAGACGTGCGTGATCGAGAAGGCCGATGCGGTGGTGATCGGGGCCGGGATCATGGGGGCGAGCACCGCCCATTTCCTGACGAAGCTGGGGGTCGGGCAGGTCGCGCTGGTCGAGAAGCGGACGATCTGCGGCGGGTCGACGCAGTACTCGGCCGCGCACGTGCGACAGCACTACTCGAACGAGGTCGGGATCCGGCTCGCCGTCCGCGGCGCGGCGATGTTCGCGAACGCGGAAGAAGAGCTCGGGGGCCCTGCCGGCTTCGAGCAGATCGGCTACCTGCTGTTCGCGCCTCCCGAGGGGGAAGAGGCGCTGCGCGACATCGTTCCCGTGCAGCGGCGCTTCGGCGTCGACACGACGTTGATCGAGCCCGATGACGTCGAGCGCCGCTGGCCCGAGCTCCGGCTCGACGGGGTCGCGCTCGCGTGCCACGAGCCGGCGTCGGGGTTCGCGAATCCGGTCCTCACGGTCGAGTCGCTCGTCCGGTCGGCCGAGCGCGACGGGCTCGCCGTCTACGAGGGCTGCGAGGTGCTCGGGATCACCAAGGCGAGCGGCCGCGTCACCGGCGTCGTCACGGGCGACGGCGAGATCGCGACCGGCGTCGTCGTCAACGCGTGCGGCCCCTGGGGCGACCGGGTCGGCCGCATGGCCGGTGTCGACTACCCGATCACGTTCAGCCGCGAGCACGAGGCGGTGTTCGACGCGCCCGAGGGCTTCGGCGAGTTCCCGGTCGTGTCCGATGTCCCGCAGCGGCTCTACTGCCGCCCGTATCCCGGCGGCAAGGTGCTCGTCGGCCAGGGCTGGCCGAAGGAGAAGGAGCCGGCGGATCCCGAGACCTACGACGACGGCACCGACGAAGCGCACCTGCAGGCGATGGTGCCCAAGCTCCTGAACCGGCTGCCTGCGCTCACGCCGGCGCTGTCACAGGCGAGGTACGGCGGCGCGTACGTGACGGGCTACTCCGGCGTCTACGACATCACCGAGGACTGGTATCCGATCGTCGGCGAAGAGGAGCTCGGCGGCTACCACTCCTGCTTCGGGGGCAGCGGGCACGGGTTCAAGATCGGCCCGGCGATCGGCGAGTCCCTCGCCGCCGTGATCGCGGGGCAGGAGCCGCCCGTCGACATCTCGAGCCTCTCCGGCTCGCGCTTCTCCGAGGGCCGCACGTTCAGCTCCGTCTGGGGGGCCGGGAACCGCGCATGAGACGACAGCATCCCCTCGACCCGATCTCGTTCGAGGTGATCCGGAACGCGCTCGTCGCGGCGACGGACGAGATGGTGCTGACGCTGCGCCGGAGCGCGTACTCGACGAACATCAAGACGCGCTCGGACTTCTCGTGCGCGTTCTTCGACGCCGGGCTGCGGGCGGTGGCGCAGGGCTTCACGCAGCCGGTCCACCTGGGCTCGATGGTCGAGCAGGTGCCGCACGCGGTACGGAGCTACGGACCGGAGAACCTCGGCCCTGGAGACGTGATCATCACGAACGAGCCGTTCCCGAGCGGGGTGCACCTCAACGACGTCAGCCTCGTGTCGCCCGTCTACGCGGACGGGGAGCTGCTCGGCTACGTGGCGAACCTCGCGCACCACGTCGACGTCGGCGGCGGGGCGCCCGCCTCGATCGGCGCGTTCCGCGAGGTCTTCCAGGAGGGCGTCATCATCCCGCCGGTCAAGGTGGTCGAGGGCGGCAGGATCGTCGACGACGTCTTCGACCTGATCCTCGCGCAGATCCGCTCCAAGCACGAGACGGCCGGCGACTTCCGTGCGCAGATCGCCGCGAACGCGACGGGCGCCCGCAGGCTCGAGGCGGTCGTCGCGCGCCACGGGCACGCGACGATCGTGACTGCGATGGAGGAGTTGCTCGACTACACGGAGCGGCGGACCCGCGCCGAGATCGAGGCGCTGCCGCACGGGGTCTACGAGGCGGAGGGCTCGGTCGACACGGACGGCTACAGCGACGAGCCGGTGCGGCTCAGGGCACGCGTCGAGATCACGCCCGACGGAGTCTCGTTCGACCTCGCGGGCAGCGATCCGCAGCGCCGCGCGCCCGTCAACTCGACGTACGCGCAGACGTTCTCTGCGTGCGCGTACGCACTCAAGTGCCTGATCGACCCCGATCTCCCGGTCAACGACGGCTTCTACCGGCTCGTCTCGGTCGACGCGCCCCGGGGCACGGTGACGAACTGCACCTGGCCCTCTCCCGTCGTCGGCGGCTGGGAGACGCAGACCCGCCTCGTCGACGTGATCTTCCGCGCGCTCCTCCCGGCGCTGCCCTCGGCGCTCCCGGCGGGAACGAAGGCGATGATGTGCCACGCGGGCTTCGGGGGCGTCGACCCCGTCACGAACGAGTACGTCTGCTTTCTCGAGACGTTCGGCGGCGGGTACGGCGGCCGCCACGCGAGCGACGGCCCCGACGCCGTCCAGGCGCACGGGCAGAACACCGAGAACGCCCCCGTCGAGGAGACCGAGCTGAACTACCCGGTCCGCGTCGTGCGGCTGTCGCTCGTCGACGACTCGGAGGGCGCGGGCCGCTTCCGTGGGGGCCTCGGCCTCCGCAAGGACTTCCTCTTCGAGCGGTCGACGACGTTCACCGTCCTCGCCGATCGGACCGCGGCCGGGCCGGCCGGCGCGTTCGGCGGCCACGACGGGCGGGTCGCCGAGTACGTCCTGATCCGCGACGGCGACGAGACGCGGCTCCCGGCCAAGGCGACGGTGACGCTCGAGGCGGGCGACGTCGTCAGTTACCGCACCTGCGGCGGTGGCGGCTACGGCCCGCCGGAGACGCGCGACCCCGAACGGGTGCTGCGCGACGTGCTGGAGAACAAGGTGAGCGTCGAGCGGGCGCGCGTCGTCTACCGCGTCGCCGTCACCGGACGCGAGCTGGACGAGGCGGCGACCGCGGAGCTGCGCGCGTCGTGAGCACGGCCGTCGACCCGATCTCGTTCGAGGTGATCCGGAACGCGCTCGTCGCGGCGACGGACGAGATGGTGCTGACGCTGCGCCGGAGCGCGTACTCGACGAACATCAAGACGCGCTCGGACTTCTCGTGCGCGTTCTTCGACGCCGAGCTGCGGGCGGTGGCGCAGGGCTTCACGCAGCCGGTGCATCTCGGCTCGATGGTGGAGCAGGTGCCCAAGGCGGTGCGGAAGTACGGGTCGGAGAGGCTCCGCCCCGGCGACGTCGTCGTCACGAACGACCCGCACCCGAGCGGCGTGCACCTGAACGACGTCAGCCTCGTCTCCCCCGTCTTCGTCGGGGACGAGCTGCTCGGCTACGTGGCGAACCTCGCGCACCACGTCGACGTCGGCGGCGGGGCGCCCGCCTCGATCGGCGCGTTCCGCGAGGTCTTCCAGGAGGGCGTCATCATCCCGCCCGTCAGGCTCGTCTCCGGCGGCGCGATCGTCGACGACGTCTTCCGGCTCGTCCTGGCCCAGATCCGCTCGAAGCACGAGACGGCCGGCGACTTCCGCGCGCAGATCGCCGCCAACGCGACCGGGGTGCGGCGCGTGCAGGCGCTCGTCGCGCGGCACGGGCGGGAGACGATCCGGGAGACGATGGGCGAGCTGCTCGAGTACACGGAGCGACGCACGCGCGCGGAGATCGACATGCTGCCCCACGGCGTCTACGAGGCCGAGGGCTTCGTCGACAACGACGGCTACACCGAGGAGCCCGTTCGCCTGCGCGTGCGGATCGAGCTCGGCCCCGACGGCGTCCGCTTCGACACGAGCGGCTCGGACCCGCAGCGGCGCGCACCGGTCAACTCGACGTACGCGATGACGTTCTCCGCATGCGCGTACGCGCTCAAGTGCCTCGTCGACCCGGATCTGCCCGTCAACGACGGCTTCTACCGGCTCGTCCGGCTCGACGCGCCCGAGGGGACGGTGACCAACTGCACGTGGCCCGCTCCGGTCGTCGGGGGCTGGGAGACGCAGACGCGTCTGGTGGAGGTCATGTTCCGCGCCCTCCTGCCGGCCTTCCCGGAGCGGCTTCCCGCGGGCACCAAGGGGATGATGTGCCAGGCCGGCTTCGGCTCGCTCGACGTCGCCGCCGGCAGCTACACCTGTTTCTACGACACCTTTGCCGGCGGCTACGGCGGGCGCCACGCGAGCGACGGGCCCGACGCCGTGCAGGCACACGGCCAGAACACCGAGAACGCGCCCGTCGAGGAGACCGAGCTCAACTACCCGGTCAGCATCGACCGGCTGGCGCTCGTCGAGGACTCCGACGGGCCGGGCCGCTTCCGCGGCGGCCTCGGGCTGCGGAAGGACTACCGCTTCGACCTGGAGACGACCTTCACCGTGCTCGCCGACCGCGACCGGAACGGGCCGTGGGGCGCGGCGGGCGGCCGCAGCGGCCGCGTGGCGGAGTACGTCCACGTCCGCGACGGCGTCGAGACGCGGATTGGCTCCAAGAGCACGATCGACCTCGTTCCCGGCGACGTCATCAGCGTCCGAAGCTGCGGCGGCGGCGGCTACGGGCCACCGGAGGAGCGGGACCCCGAGCGCGTCCTGCGCGACGTGCTCGAGGAGAAGGTGAGCGTCGAGCGCGCCCGTGACGAGTACCGGGTCGCGATCGCCGATCGCCGCATCGACGAGGCCAGAGACCATCGAGCTGAGGCGGCGAGTCGCATGAGCGTGCGCCTCGCGATCGACATCGGAGGGACGTTCACCGACGCGACCCTGATCGACGAGGAGACGGGCGAGATGTCGATCGCGAAGGTCCTGACGACTCCCGCCGATCCGTCCGAGGGGTTCATGCAGGCGGTCGACCGGGCTCTCACCGAGGGCGGCGTCGGGGCGGCTGAGGTCACCTTCGTCGTCCACGCCACGACGGTCGCCACGAACGCGATCATCGAGGGGAAGATCGCCCGCAGCGGCTTCGTCACGACCGACGGGTTCCGCGACCTGCTCGAGATCGCGCGGCAGGTGCGGCCGACGCTCTACGACACGCAGTTCGAGAAGGCGAAGCCGCTCGTGCCCCGCGACCGCGCGGTCGTCGTGCGGGAGCGGCTCGGGCCGAAGGGTGAGGTGCTGCGGCCGCTCGAGGACGCCTCCGTGCGCGACGCGGCGGCAATCCTGAGGCGCGAGGAGGTCGAGTCGGTCGCCGTGTGCCTGCTGCACGCCTACGTGAACCCCGAGCACGAGCGGCGGGTCGGCGAGATCCTCGCCGAGGAGCTCCCCGGGATCCCCATCTCGCTCTCGTCCGAGGTTGCCCCCGAGTTCCGCGAGTACCTGCGCGCGTCGACGACGGTGATCAACGCGGTGATCCGGCCGGTCGTCGAGCGCTACCTGCAGCGGATCGAGAGCAGGCTCGCCGGGGTGGGGGTGCGAGGCGAAGCTGCTCGTGATGCAGTCGAGCGGCGGCATCTTCGGCTCGGATGCGGCCGCCGTGCGGCCGGTGTTCATGGTCGAGTCCGGCCCCGCGGCCGGCGTGATCGCGTCGGCGCACCTCGGCGAGACGCTCGGCCGGCCCGACATCCTCTCGTTCGACATGGGCGGCACGACGGCGAAGGTCGGCCTGATCCAGGACGGCCGGCCCTCGGTCACGAAGGACTACAACGTGGGGGGCCACGCCGGCGCGGGGATCGGCGGGATGTCGCTCTCCGGCTACCCGGTGCGGACTCCGGTCGTCGACCTCGTCGAGATCGGCGCAGGCGGCGGCTCGATCGCCTGGGTCGACTCGGGCGGGCTGCTCCGCGTCGGCCCGCAGAGCGCCGGCGCCGACCCGGGGCCCGTCTGTTACCGGCGCGGCGGGGTCGAGCCGACGGTCACGGATGCGAACGTCGTGCTGGGGCGACTCAACCCGGCGTACTTCCTCGGGGGCGAGATCGGGCTCGACGTGGAGGGTGCCGCGCGCGCGATCGAGGAGCGCTGCGCGACGCCGCTCGGGCTCTCGGTCACCGAGGCGGCAAACGGGATCGTCGAGATCGCGAACGCGGCCATGGTCAACGCGCTCCACCTCATCTCCGTGCAGCGCGGCTACGACCCGCGCGACTTCGTGCTCGTCGGCTTCGGCGGCGCCGGGCCGGTGCACGCGAACGCGCTCGCGCGCGACGCCGAGATGCCGACGCTCCTGATCCCGCGTAGCCCCGGCCTCTTCTCGGCCACCGGCCTGCTCACCACCGACCTGAAGCGCGACACGGCGACGACGATCATGCAGCGGCTCGACGACCTCGACCACGGCGAGGTGGCGGCGACGTTCGCGCGCCTCGAGGAGGCGGGGCGGGCCGAGCTCGAGCGGGAGGGCCTCGGGGGCGAGGCGCTCGAGTTCTACCGCCAGGTCGACCTGCGCTACGTGGGGCAGAGCTTCGAGCTGACGATTCCCGCCGGGGACGGCCTGCTCGAGCGCTTCCACGCAGAGCACGACCGCACCTACGGGTTCAGCGCCCCCGGCGAGCCCGTCGAGGTCGTGAGCCTGCGGCTGACGAGCATCGGTCGGATCGCGAAGCCGCCCGCGCGGCGGCTCGCGCCCGGCGGGCAGCCGGAGCCGAAGGAGCGTCGGCCCGTCTACTTCGCGGAGGCGGGTGACTACGTCGACTGCCCGATCTACGACCGCTACGCGCTCGCGGCCGGGGCGACGCTCGCCGGGCCGGCGGTCGTAGAGGAGTTCGACTCGACCACCGTCGTCCATCCCGGCTTCGTGCTGCGGGTGGACGACGTCGGGAACCTGGTCATCGAGAGGGAGGGAGCGTGACCAACGCTCGCCTTCAGCTCGCGTTCGTGGGGGAAACCGTTTCCCCCACGCCCCCTTCTTCTGGAGAGCGTGGGGAACCTCCCGGTTCCCACACCCCTCCCGCTCATGGGCCAACGAAGGTTGGCCCATGAGCACGGACTACGGGATCGTCGTCTCGAAGAACGTGATGGTGCCGATGCGGGACGGCGTCCGGCTCGCGTTCGACATCCACCGGCCGGCGCGCGACGGGGACTTCGTCGAGGGCCGCTTCCCGACGATCATGCTCCACACGCCGTACGACAAGACCGACAAGCGCTACACCGAGATCGCGGACTTCTTCGTCCCGAGGGGCTACAACGTCGTGCTGGTCGATCTGCGCGACCGGTACCGCTCCGAGGCCTCCGGCGTCTACTACCACGCCGCGACGCCGCACACCGGCCGGGACGGGTACGACATCTGCGAGTGGATCGCCGCGCAGCCGTGGTCGAACGGGAGGATCGGCACCGTGGGGAGCTCCTACGGCGCGATCACGCAGGTGCGCACGGCGCTCGAGCGCCCGCCGCACCTGACGGCCATCTGGCCGGACGTCGTGCCGACGAACAGCTTCCAGAACCAGTGCCGCGAGGGCGGCGCGATGCAGGGGCACATGTTCTGGGCGCTCTTCATCCACGCGCAGGACGCCCAGGACGTACGTGACGACCCGGCCAAGACGGCCGAGGTCTGGGACGACCTCGAGAACCTGCGGCAGCTGTTCAGGGCGACACCGTGGAAGCGCGGCCAGACGTCGCTCAGGCACGTGCCGCCGCTCGAGGACACGCTGATCGACTACTACACGCGCGGCGCCTACGACGAGTACTGGAGCCGCGTCGAGCACGACTACACGCGTTTCTGGAGCGAGCACGCCGACATCCCGGGCACCTTCTCGACCGGCTGGTACGACCCGTTCCCTGCCGCGGACTCGGAGTACTTCGCGTCGATGGCGGCCAAGAACACCGCCCCGCAGCGACTCGTGATCGGGCCGTGGAGCCACGTCGGGATGCGCGGCGACGCGACGTTCTGCCGCGACGTCGACTTCGGGCCGCAGAGCGTCTGGGGCGTCCAGCGGTACTTCGAGGAGCAGCTCGAGTTCTTCGGCCGCTGGCTTCCGGACGACGCGAGCGGTCAGCCCGAGGGCGAGGCTCCGGTGCGCATCTTCGTCATGGGCGGTGGCAGCGGCCGGAGGACGGCGGAGGGCAAGCTCGACCACGGCGGCGAGTGGCGGGAGGAGTGGGAGTGGCCGCTCGCACGACGCGTCGAGACCGCCTACTACCTCCGGTCCGACGGCTCCCTCTCGACCGAGCCGCCGGCGGCCGGCGCCGACCCGAGGCGCTTCACCTTCGACCCCGTCCACCCTGTGCCCACGGTCGGCGGCCTCTACTGCTCGATCGGCGAGCTTCCGGCCGAGGGCGCCGGGATGGAGCAGGCCTGGGCCAGGTTCCTCAGCCCCGTGCTGCGGCTGCGCGACCTGCTCACCCCCGGCCCGGTCGACCAGAAGGAGTCGCCGGCGATCTTCGGCTCCGAGGCGCCCTACCCGCGCCTCTCCGAGCGGCCCGACGTGCAGGTCTTCCAGACCGAGCCGCTCGGGGAGCGGCTCGAGGTGACGGGGCCGATGACCGTGCACCTGTGGGTGTCCTCCAGCGCGCTCGACACGGACTTCACCGCGAAGCTCGTGGACGTGCATCCCGCGAACGAGGACTATCCGGAGGGCTACGACATGCTGCTCAACGACTCGGTCATCCGCTGCCGGTACCGGGAGGGCTTCGACCGCGAGGTGCTGCTCGAGCCCGGCGTTCCCGTGCCTGTCACCATCACGCTGCCCCCGACGAGCAACCTGTTCGACGTCGGCCACCGGATCCGTGTCGACATCTCCTCGTCGAACTGGCCGCGGCTCGACGTCAACCCGAACACCGGCGAGCCGATCGGGCGGCACACCCACCAGGTCGTCGCGGAGCAGACGGTCTACGTCGACGCGGAGCGGCCCTCGCACATCGTCCTGCCGGTGATCCCGCGAACGACGTGAGCGGCATCGAATGGTGCGACGTGCCGGCGGGCCCGTTCGCCATGGGCAGCGAGCCGGCCGACGAGCACGCACCCGACCCCGACGAGGCGCCGGAGCACCGGATCGCGTGCCCGGGCTTTCGCATCGGACGCACGCCCGTGACGAACGCCGAGTATCGGCGCTTCGTCGAGGCGACCGCCCGTCGCGCCCCGTCGCACTGGCCCGGCGGGACGATCCCCGAGGGCCGCGACCTCCACCCGGTCACCTACGTCTCCTGGTCCGACGCCGCCGCGTTCTGCCGCTGGGTGGGCGGGTTCCTGCCGAGCGAGGCCTGGTGGGAGCGAGCGGCCCGCGGCGACGACAGGCGCGTCTGGCCGTGGGGCGACGAATCCCCGACCCCCGAGCACGCCACCTTCGCCGCGACGGACACGGCCCCCGTCGGGCTCTCGCCACGCGGCGCGAGCCCGTTCGGCGTGCTCGACCTCGCGGGCAACGTGTGGGAGTGGACGGCGAGCGCGCTGCGCCCGTATCCCTACGTGGCGGGGGACGGCCGGGAGGACGGCACGTCGCCCGAGCCGCGGGTCGTCCGCGGCGGCTCGTACATCCATGGCGCCGCTGAGATCCGGTGCTCCTACCGGCACGGCATGCTGCAAGGAGCCGTCGACCACTACGTCGGCTTCCGGCTCGCCGCGGATCTCGACGCCCGGCTCGCGGTCGACGTCGACATGGTCGACGTGCCCGCGGGCGAGGTGCTGCTCGGGAACGACCCACGGGCGCCCGGAGGGCCGACCGCGCCCGACGAGGTGCCGCGACACGACGTCTTCGTCCCGGCCGTGTCGCTCTCCACCACGGCGGTCACGAACGGGCAATACGTGGAGTTCGTGCAAGCCACGGGACATCCGGCACCGCCGCACTGGCCGGGCGGAGCGATGCCCGAAACGCTCGAGCGGCATCCCGTCACGTACGTCGACTGGCTCGACGCGACCGCCTTCTGTCGCTGGGCCGGGTCCCGCCTGCCGACCGAGGCCGAGTGGGAGAAGGCGGCGCGCGGCACCGACGGCCGCCTCTTCCCGTGGGGCGACGACGAGCCCGCGTCACCAGATCTCGTGACAGGGTGTCGCGATGTGGCGGTGCTCGCGACCTACGGCGGCGGGTCGAAGCACGGCCGCACGAGCCCGGTCGGGACCCACCCGGACGGCGCGAGCCCCTACGGGCTTCAGGACATGGCCGGCAACGTGTGGGAGTGGGTGAGCACCGTCTACGCGCCGTATCCGTACGACGCCCGGGACGGCCGCGAGGATCCGCGATCCGGCCTGCCCCGCGTCCTCCGCGGCGGCTCGTATGCCAGTCCGAACTCGCGAAACCTCCGCTGCGCTACCCGCAGCAGGAGCGCAACCGGCCGCCGTTCCCCGCACATCGGCTTCCGGGTCGCCCGGCAGCCCGGCCACGACCGAGCGGAGCGGTCGGTGATCGAGCACGTCGACGCCGGCCGTCTGCGCGACCTCACGCTCGAGCTCGTCGAGGTCGCGAGCCCGACCGGGGACACGGCCGAGGTGGCGCGGCTCTTCGCCCGGCGGCTCGACGAGATCGGCATGGAGGTCGAGCTGCTCGACGAGGTGTTCCCCGCAACGCCGATCGTGATCGGCCGGCTTCGGGGTGGCGAGCCCGGGCCGACGGTCGTGCTCGACGGGCACCTCGACACCGTGCCGATCCCGCACGACCCGCCCCGCGTGGAGGACGACGTGGTCTTCGGCCGCGGCAGCGCCGACATGAAGGGTGCACTCGCCTGCGCGGCCGAGACGGCGCGCGTGGTGGGGGCGTCGGGGGCGTTCCCCGGCGAGCTCGTCGTCCTCGCGACCGGGCTGCACGAGTCGCCGGGCGGCCGAGGCGAGGACCTCGCGTGGCTGCTCCGCGAGCACGGCTTCCGCGCCGATGCCGTCGTCGTCTGCGAGCTCGGCAGCGACCGGTTCATCGCGGCGCACATGGGCCAGGCCACGGTGGAGATCACGGTCTCGCGCCCCGGTCCAGCCACGCACGAGCTGAAGACGCCCGCGGGGACGCCGCACCCGCTCATCGCCGCCGGCAGGGTGATCGAGGCGATCGCGGCCCGCAACGCCGAGCTGGCGGCGGTCGAGCATCCTCTGGTCGGATCCGAGACGTACTTCCTCGGCGAGGTGCACGGCGGGGACTTCTACAACCGCTTCCCGACGACGTGCCGGCTGGTCGGGACCCGTCGCTGGGCGCCGGGGAACAGCCTGGCCGCCGTCGAGGGGGAGTTCCGGGAGCTGCTCGCAGGCGTAGCGGTCGAGACGGGCTGCGCGATCGAGCTCGACCTGAGGCTCGTCCGGGAGTGCTACGAGATCGATCCGGCGCATCCGCTCTCGGTCGCCCTGCGCGACGGCTACGAGGACGTGACGGGCGACGAGCTGCGCATCGCAGGGATCAAGCTCGTCGCCGACGCCGCGTTCTTCCAGGGCGACTGCGGCATCCCCGCGGTCTACCACGGCCCTGCCGGCAGCGGCGCCCACGGGGACGTCGAGTCGGTGCCCGTCGCCGAGCTCGTCCGCGCGACGAAGGTCTACCTGCGGATGCTCGAGCGGTTGTGGCAGTGACCGGGCCGCCGCCCACCTACGACGAGCTCCGGTCGTCCCACCGCTGGGTCTTGCCGGAGCGCCTCAACCTCGGCGTCGAGGTGGCCGACCGGCAGCCCGGGGGCGCCCCGGCGATCCTCGTGACGGACGGACGCGAGATCACGCGGACGGTCAGCTTCGGGGAGCTGAGCGCGAGCTCGAACCGGCTCGCGAACGCGCTCGCCACGAAAGGCGTGGAGCCTGGCGACCGCGTCGCGATCATCCTCTCCCAGCGCCCGGAGACCGCGATCGCCCACGTCGCGGCCTACAAGCTCGGTGCGATCGCCGTGCCGCTGAGCTCCGCCTTCGGCCCGGACGCGCTCGAGGTGCGCCTTCGTAGCTCCGAGCCACGAGCGGTCATCGGCGAGCAGGAGTCCCTCGAGAGGGTCAGGGCGCTCGGGTTCGACGCCGCCCTGATCGACGCCGACCGCGACCTCGCGGCCCTGCTCGCCGCGGCGTCGCCCGCGTTCGAGCCGGCGCCGACGACGCCGGACACGCCGGCTCTCCTCGTCTACACCTCCGGCACGACCGGGCCGCCCAAGGGCGCGCTCCACGGCCACCGCGTGCTCGCGGGCCACCTGCCCGGGTTCGAGCTCTCGCACGACTTCTACCCGCAGCCGGGTGACCGGATCTGGACTCCGGCGGACTGGGCCTGGATCGGAGGCCTCTACGACGTCGTCATGCCCGGCCTCGCGCACGGGACACCGGTTGTCGCCTTCCGCGCGCCGCGCTTCGATCCCGAGCAGGCGTTCGACGTGATCGCCCACACCGGCATCCGCAACGTGTTCATGCCGGCCACGGCCTTACGGATGATGCGGCGCGCGGAGGGACGGCCGGTGTCCTTGCGAACGCTCGCGAGCGGCGGCGAGACGGTGGGCGAGGAGACTGCCGCGTGGTGCCGGGAGCGGCTCGGCGTGCGCTTGAACGAGTTCTACGGCCAGACCGAGGCGAACCTGCTGATCGGGAACTGCGCCGCCTGGCCCGAGCGGCCCGGGTGGATGGGGCGCGCATATCCGGGGCACGAGCTCCGCCTCGTCGACGGCGAGATCGCGGTGCGCGCCGAGGGAGACCCCGTCGTCTTCCTGGGCTACTGGCGCGACGAGCAGGCGACCGCGGCGAAGGTGCGCGACGGGTGGCTCCACACGGGCGACCTCGCCGAGGTCGACGACGAGGGAACGTTCCGCAGCGTCGGGCGGGTCGACGACCTCATCTCGAGCGGCGGTCACCGGATCGGGCCGGGTGAGATCGAGGAGTGCCTGATCCGCCACCCGGCCGTGTCGATCGCGGCCGCGATCGGGACGCCGGACGAGGTCCGTGGCGAGGTCGTGAAGGCGTTCGTCGTGACCGTCCCCGGCACAGCTGGATCACCCGAGCTGGCGACCGAGCTCCGCGAGCTCGTGCGCACGCGCCTGGCACCCTTCGAGGTTCCGCGCGAGATCGAGTTCGTGGCCGAGGTGCCGCTGACCGTGACCGGCAAGATCCGCCGAGGCGAGCTGCGGCGGATCGAAGCGGAGCGTCGCAGCGGCGGCTGAGCGCTTACGCGCGGAAGCGCGCCCAGTCGAGCTCGAAGCCGAGCCCCGGCGCCTCCGGGGCGACCGCCATCCCGTCGCGGAACGCAGGGCCGCCACTGCAGAGCACGTGCGCAGGGTCGAGCGGGTTGCCGCCCGGCAGCTCGGAGTCGAACCTCTCGACGATCGCGCCGGGCCGCAGCGTCGCGAGGTGGACGCTCACCTCCGGATAGATGTGCAGCGAGACGGGCACGCCGCGCTGCGCGGCGAGCGCCTGCACGTGACGGCCGGGCGTGATGCCGCCCAGTGCCGGGACGTCGAGCCGCAGAACGTCGAGCGCCTGCGCGTCCAGCAGCGCCCGGAACGTCGCGATGTGTGTGACCTCGTCGCCGACTCCAACGGGGTGGCCGCCCGCGCGCCGGATGGCTGCGCAGCCGTCGGCGTCCTCCGGGACGAGCGGATCCTCCAGCCAGGCAAGTGGGGTGTCACCCCAGTCGGGTAGCTCCGCGAGCGCCTCGGCGCTCGAGCGCCAGCCGTACCCCGCGTCGACGACGAGCTGCGCCGTGGCGGGCAGCCCTGCCGCCGCGGTCTCCAGGAGACGCCGCATGCGGGACGGGTCGGGATCGCGCGCGACCTTGAGCAGTGTGTAGCCGGCCGCCCCGTAGCGGATCACGTCCTCGGCGAGGGACTCGGGGCTCCGGTCGGCGAGCGGGTATGCAGCGACCATCAACACCTGCGCCGCCGGGTCGGTGCCGCCGAGATGGCGCCAGAGCGGCACGCCGGCTGCCTGCGCGGCGATGTCCCAGAGGGCGATGTCGACGAGGCCGATCGCGCGCACGACGAGGCCCGTGCGCCCGATGGCGACCGTCGCGCGGGAGCATTCCTCCCAGAGCCGCTGCGGATCGGCCTCGCGGCCGGTGACCACGGGTGCGACGAGCCGCTCCACGCAGGCTGCGACCGGTGCGTTGCGGGTCAGGCAGTACGCCTTCCCGACGAGCCCGTCCTCGGTCTCGACCTGAACCGCGCTGTACTCGCGCTCCGTGACCTCCATCGGCCCGAGCCGGAGCGGCGCGGGCAGCGGCAGGGTCGCGGTCCCGACGCGCACCGCGCTGACACGCGGGCTCATCGCTTCACGCGCACGCCGTAGTCGGCGAGGAAGCCGCCGTCGACGTAGAACACCTGGCCGGTGACGTAGGCCGCGCCGGGGGAGGCGAGGAAGCTCACCATCGCCCCGATCTCGTCCGGGTCGGCGAGCCGGCCGGCGGGGATCCGCTCGAGCACATCGGCGGGGTCGAGCGTCCCCGAGGCGATGGCGGCGCTCAGGACCCCCGTGTCGACGTACCCGGGGCCGACGGCGTTGACGCGCACCCCGTGCGGCGCCCACTCGACCGCGGCCGAGCGCGTCAGCCCCACGACGGCGGCCTTGGTCGTCGCATAGGGGGCGCGCCCCGCGGCGCCGCGCTCCGCGGCAACGGATGCGATGTTCACGATCACGCCGCCGCCCGACTCGATCATGATGCGGCCGGCGGCCTGCAGGCAGTTGAAGACACCGTGGAGGTTCACGTCGACGACGGCCGACCAGTCCTCCCAGGTGAGGTCGACGAGCGGCCGGTGGCGGGTGATGCCGGCGTTGTTGACCAGCAGGTCGAGCGTGCCGTACTCGCCGGCGACGGCGGCCAGCGTCGAGCTCACCTGGTCGCGGTCGCACACGTCCATCTGCCGGTAGGCGATGCGCGTGTCCCCGGCCTCCGTCTCGCCCGGCACGAGGTCGGCCGCCACCACCTGCCAGCCCTCGTCGCGCAGGTGCGTGCCCACGGCCCAGCCGAGCCCGCGCGCTCCTCCCGTGACGACGGCCACTCTGCTCATGCCATGTTGACCCCACCGTCGACGTTGTACGCCTGCCCGGTGATCGTGCGCGCGGCGTCGCCGGCGAGGTAGACGACCATCGGCGCGATGTCCTCCGGCTCGAGGCGGCCGCCGATCGGCGTCAGCCCCTGCTCGTACTCCTCGATCTCGCGTCCGAGCCGTCGCGCGTCGTATGCGATGCGCGCGTCGTTCACGCGCGTGCGGACCGGGCCGGGGCAGACGCAGTTGACCGTGATTCCCTCCGCTGCGACCTCGAGCGCCAGTGTCCGCATCAACCCGATCACGCCGTGCTTGCTGGCGACGTATGCACCCGAGTGCGGTGTCGGTATGCGGCCGTTGATCGACGCAACCGTGATGATCCGTCCCCACCGCTGCGCCCGCATGTGCGGCAGGGCGGCCTTCGACAGCAGGTACGGCGCCGTCAGGTTCAGCTCGAGCGTCTCGTCCCAGAACGGATCTCTGAACTCGGCGAGCGGCCGTGGATCGGCGCTGCTGCCGATTCCCGCGTTGTTGACGAGGATGTCGATCGGCCCGAGCACCGAGGCGGCCCGCTCGACGAGCGTCGTCGACTGCGCGCGGTCGGTGAGGTCGCAGGCGAGCGCCGCCGCCTCGCCCCCGTCGGCCGCGATCTCCGCGACGACGGTGTCGAGCTCGTCCACCGAGCGTGCCGCGACGACGACGGGCATGCCCACCGCCGCCAGCGCGATCGCCGTCGCGCGTCCGATCCCTCGCCCGGCCCCCGTCACGAGGGCGACACGCCGTGCCGGTCCCGTCACGGCTGCGTCGGCGCGTAGCGGGCCTCGGGCAGCCGGACGACCGACGTCGAGTACCCGTCCTCGTGGAGATCGATGATGCGGTAGCCCGGGGGAGCGGTGACGAACTGCGCGACATCGCTGACAGGGCTGAACTGAAGGCCCGTCGACGGCACCGTCACGACCTCGGCCGACGCCACGCGATTGGACGACTCGTGATGGACGTGGCCACAGCACACGAGCCGGACGCGGGGATCCTCGGCGAGCAAGTCCTGAAGCAGGTGCGCGTCCTCGAGACCGATGCGATCGAGCCACGCCAATCCGAGCTCGACCGGCGGGTGGTGCATGAACAGCACGGCCGCCCGCGGTCGACGGTCGTCGAGCTGTCCGCGGATCCACTCGATCTGATCGGCCCCGATCCGTCCGCCCACCGCGCCGGGGAGATGCGTGTCGAGGCCGAGGCAGAGCCAATCCCCCGCCTCGAAGGCGAAGTTGATCCGGTCGGAGCCGTTGCGGGGGATCCGGTCCGCGAACGCGGAACGGAGCGCCGCACGGTCGTCGTGGTTACCGGGGAGCGGCCAGAGGCGGTCGAGCACGGGCTCGAAGAGCTCCCGCACGGCGGCATAGGTCTCGGGCAGCTCGTCGTGCGTGTGGTCGCCGGTCACGACGACGTGGTCGGGACGCACACCCGACTCCTGCACGTGCGCGAGCACGTCCTGCAGGAGCTCGCGCGTCGGGATGCCGAACAGGCGCGCGTCCGGGTCGGCGAACGGGTGCAGGTCGCTGAGCTGAAGGATCCTCGTCGTCGTCATCGCGGCGCTCGCTCCGTTCCACCGTGTGCGGGAATCGGTTGCAGCCTACAGCCCTGCGTCCGGCCCGGCGCTTGACAGCGCCGTGCCCCGGTTCGTAGTCTGTCGCGTCGTTGCAAACGATTCCAGAGTGGGAGCCGAGTCGATGACCACCTCCGTACCGCTCGAGGTCGCGCCGTCCGCCTTCTCCGGCCTGGTCGGCCTCGCGCGGCGCGACACGACCCCGCCCGAGGGGATCTACGCTCGCATGTGGGGCGCCGCCACCCACGACTTCGCCGACGGCGTCCACCGGCCGCTGACGGCGACCGCGCTCGCCCTCCAGTCGGACGGCGGCGGCCGGCCGAGGGTGCTCGTCGCCCTGGACATCGCCCTGCTCGGGGATCTCGGGGGCACCTCGGACGCGGAGCGCGTGCTCGCCCCGGTGCGCGAGGCGCTCTCGCTCGAGCCCGGCGAGCTGCTCGTCAACTGCTCCCACACGCACGCCGCGCCGTGGGCGGCGATGAGCCGGAGCCACAATCCCGGTGGCGAGCTGATCGGCCCCTACCTCGACCAGTTGAGCCGGGCGATCCTGGAGGCGAGTCGGGAGGCGATCGAGCGGCTCGCCCCCGCGACGCTGACCTGGGCGACCGGCCGCTGCGATCTCGCCCGCAACCGCGATCTCCCCGACCCGGCCAGCGAGGACGGCCGCATCGTGTGCGGCTTCAATCCCGTTGCGAGCGCAGACGACACGCTCGTCGTCGGCCGGATCACGGCGGACGGCGACGGCCGTGTGCTCGGCACGGTCGTCAACTACGCCTGCCATCCGACCACGCTGGCGTGGGACAACACGCTGATCTCGCCGGACTACATCGGGGCGATGCGCCAGCTCGTCGAGGCGAACACCGGGGGTGCACCGTGCCTCTTTCTCCAGGGCGCCTCGGGCGAGCTCGGCCCGGCCCACCAGTACGTCGGCGATCCGGCAGTCGCCGACCAGCATGGGCGCCGTCTCGGCTTCAGCGCGCTCGCCGCGCTCGAGGGGATGCTCCCCGCCGGGCGCGCGCTCCGCTACGACGGCCTCGTCGAGTCCGGCGCGCCGCTCGCCGTCTGGCTGCCGGCGCCGTTCGAGCCGTCGCACGTCCTCGACGGCGGCCTCGTCGACGTGCCGCTCCCGGTCAAGCCCATGCCCTCGGTCGAGGAGCTCGAGGCGCAGCGGGCGGTCACGGAGGACAGGGCGATCGCCGAGCGGCTGTTCCGCAAGATCCAGATCGTGCGCAACCTGAGCGGCGGTGACCACCAGGTCTTCCCCGCCTGGGTCTGGCGCGTCGGCGACAGTCTCCTCGTCGCCCACGCCAACGAGGCGTACTCGTGCTTCCAGGAGGAGCTCCGAGCGGCGTTCCCCGACGCGACCGTCGCCGTGATGAACACGAGCGGAGCCGAGATGGGCTACCTGTATCCGCCCGAGCTCGACGGTCTCGACCTCTACCAGGTCTGGCAGACGCCGTTCGCGAAGGAGGCACTGCCGACGCTGACCGAGGCATGCATCGGCGAGGGTCGGCGGCTGTTCGCCGCGAGCTGAGCTCAGGCGCTCAGCGTACGACGCCGCCCGCCCGCGCACCCGTCGGGGCGCCGTCCTTCCATGCACGGGCGCCGTTCACCCAGACGCCGACGACGCCGTCCGGCGCTCGGCACGGATCCGCGTACGTGGCCGTGTCGACGTAGCTTCCCGGGTCGAGGAGGACGAGGTCGGCCCGCCTGCCCGGCTCGATCCGGCCCCGGTCGCCGAGGCCGAGCCGGTCGGCCGCGCGCGCCGTGAGCCGTGCGACCGCCTCCTCCACCGGAAGCAGGCCCTCGCGGATCGCGAACCGCCCGAGGAAGCGCGGCGCCGTGCCGTACAGCCGCGGGTGCGGGCGGGCGCCGAAGATCCCGTCCGAGCCGACGAGCTGCAAGCGGTGCCTCGCGATCGTCCGGACGGCGTCGTCGGAGGCGTAGTGGAGCACCATCGTCACGTCGAGGGCGGACTCGCCCATGAGGTCGAGAGCCGCAGTCACCGGGTCGCTCCGGCGTGCCGCGGCGATCTCCGCGAGCGTCCGCCCCACCGCCTCCTCGTTGGGGGCCGCGGCGTTCGCGATCTCGATCTGCTCCGGCCCCAGGGTGCCGAGGATGTTCTCCCAGCCGGGCAGCCCGTCGGCGATGTCACGCGAGATCCGGCGCCGCGTGGCGCGGTCGGCGATCGCGCTGAGCGTCCCCGGCGCGCCTCCCTCCTGGGCCCAGCCCGGCAGGATGCTCGCGAGCAGCGTGCTCCCCGCGCCGTAGGGGTACTGGTCGAACGTCACGTCGATCGAGGTCGCGGCGCGCTCGAGCAGCTCGAGCAGCGGCTCGACGAGGCGCTCGTCGGCGAGCGACTTGAGATGGGAGAGGTGGAGCGGCGCACCCGAGCAGCGCGCCACCTCGATCATCTCCCCGACCGCGTCCAGCAGGCCGTGACCCTCGTTGCGCACGTGGGGGACGAGCGCCGCGCCCGAGGCCGCCGCCTCCTCCGCGACGGCGACGAGCTCGTCGGTGGCCGCGTACGCCCCCGGCAGGTACACGAGCCCGAAGGACAGCATCCGCGCTCCTGCTTCGAGGCCGAGCCGCACCTCTCGGCGCATCGCCCGCAAGTCGGCTGCCGTAACGGCGACCCGGCCGCCGCCGAGGACGAGGTCGCGCACGGCGCCGTGGCCGACCGACGGGACGAGCGAGAGCGCGGGACGCGAGGCGTCGAGCGCGTCCAGGTACTCCTCCACCGTCGTCCACGGCCACGTCTCCGGACCGGCGCCCTCGAGCGGTCGCAGGTACGCCTGGCGCTCCGCCCGCCGGTCCGGAGCGACGGGCGCCGGCGCGAGCCCGTCCGGGTTGATCACCTCCGTCGTGAAGCCCTGGGCGAGCTTCGGGGTCAGGAAGGGGTCCTCGAACGAGCGCAGCGCCGAATGGGTGTGGAGGTCGACGAACCCGGGGCAGAGGATCAGCCCGTCCGCCTCGACGACCTCGGCCGCCTCGGCCGCAGGCGCATCCTGGTGACCCGGCTGCACGAGGTCGATCGCGCCCGCCTCCACGCCGACGTCTCCCCGGAACGGCGGTGCGTCCCCAGGGTAGACGGTGGCTCCGCGGATCAGGACGTCGAGCACGGGCTACGCGGCGACCAGCGATCGACGGAACGCGAGCGCCGTCGCCGCCATGCCCACTCCGATGAGCGCGAGGACGACGCCGTAGCCGAAGCCGAGCGGGCCGAGCAGCCCGGCCACGAGGAGCACGCCGACGAGGAATCCCGCCAGCCCGAGCGTCCCGACCACGAGGTTGAGCATTCCCTGGTGGTCGTGGGCGACCTCGGCCGCGCGCGCGCCGCCGAGTGACGCCGCAGCCGCGCTGTTCGAGAGCAGGAAGAGACAGTAGAGGAGAGGCGCCAGAACGGCCGCGCGTGTGCCGGCGAGGAGGATCACGGTCGTCCCCTGCAGGGTGCTCGCGAGGACGAAGGTCGAGATCGCGCCGACGCGCCGTTGCGAGATGCGGACGACCGGAAGCGTCAGCAGCACCACGGCGGCGGCGCCCGCCAAGAACGTCCCGCTCGCCTGGAGCTCGTCCATCCCGATGTGCTCGCGCAGGACGGCCGGCATGATCCCGACCGCGGCACCCCCGAACATGCTCCACGTGAGGGTCACCCAGCCGATCCTGCGCAGCAGGCGGTTCCTTCTCAGCGACGTCAAGCCCTCCGCCACGAGCTGGCGCACGAGGGTGTCCGGGTCCGGCGCGCGGCCGAGCTCGGGCACGACGGCCAGGATCCCGAGCGCCGCCGCGTAGAGCACGCAGATGCCGACAAGCACCGCCTCGGCGTCGCCGACCCGGAAGAGGACGAGCCCGATGAACGCGGTCCCGAAGAGCGCCGCCTGGTTCACGGTCGTGCGGATCGCGTGCGCACGCAGGAGCCCCTCGTCCTTCGTCGTGTCGGCGAGGCTCCGGAAGACCGCGCCCTCGGACAGGTTTCGCGTCGTGCCGACGACGACCGCGGCGACGAGCACGAGCCCGAACCAGTCCCGGCCGGCGAGCGACGCGAGGGGGTAGAGCGCACAGGCCACGAGCGGGACGGCGGTTACCCACCGCATCAATCGCAGGGGATCGGAGTTGTCCGACTTCGCCCCGGCCGGGACGGCGGTGACGAGCATCGGGACGTAGACGAACGCCGTCGCCAGCGCCGCGACCTCCGGGGAGCTGCCGCGCGCAAGGAGCATCCAGGGCAGCACGAACATGAACTGGCCCTGCACGGCGGCCGACAGGCTGTTCGCGCTGATCATCGCCAGCGTCCGTCTCGGGGTGCGTCGTCTCAACGACACCGCGCGCTCACGCGGCGGCCCAGCGGGCGAGCGCCTCCGCGAGCGCCTCCCCGGCCCGCGCAGCGCCGGCAAACGGCAGCCTCGCGTAGCCCGGCGCCTGGAAGTGGACGCCGTCGACGACCGGGAGCCCGGCGCGGGCGAGGTCGGCGGCGACCGGCTCGCCCGAGTCGGCATGGACGAAGAGGAAGGGCGCGGCGTCGGGGACGGCGGCCGAGAGCCCGGGCGTCGCGGCGACGGCGGCGACGGCGGCGGCGCGGTCGGCGACGAGGCCGGCGTGGACGGCGTCGAGCCAGTCCGACGGGCCCTCGAGCACAGCGAGCGCCGCCGCCTGCGCCGCGAGGTTGACGCGGAGGCAGTCCCATTCGAGCGTGCGCGCGCATTCGGTCATGTACACGCGCGCTTGCGGAAACGATTCCGAGACGGAGCTGCGGCAACGACAGGCTCTTGCCGAGGCTCCGGACCACGACGACCTCGTCCGCGAGGCCGAAGGCCGAGGTGAGCGTCGCTCCGTCCCAGAGCGCTGCCTCGTAGGCCTCGTCGGTGACGACAACGAGGCCGTGCCGCGCCGCGACCGCGACGGCGTCGGCGACCTCCTCCGGGGAGGGGACGTGGCCGGTGGGGTTCCCGGGGTTGCAGAGGACGAGCGTGCTCGCCCGCGGCCGGATCGCGCGCTCGAGCGCCTCGGGATCCCAGCGCCACCCGTCCGACGGGCTGCAGTGGACGTACACCGGCGTCGCGCCGGCGGCCCGGATCGGGCCTTCGAAGAAGAAGCAGGGAGCCGGCACGACGACCTCGTCGCCGGGCCGGACGAGGGAGCGGAAGCAGATTCCGAGGGCGTGCATGGCCCCGTTCGTGACGACGATCTCCGTCTCCGGGTCGACGGCACGTCCCGTCGACCGCTCGAGCGCGCCGGCGAGCGCCTCGCGCAGGCCGACGAGACCGCGCGGCGGCGGCGCGGCCATCGGACGCCGCAGCACCGCCGCGACGGCCTCGACGACGTGGTCCGGGAGCGGAGGGGAAGGCGTGCCGGCGAGGGGGACCGGCTCGATGCCTGCCGCGCGCGCCTCCTCGAGCGCCCGCTCGGCCTCGTACGTGGGGAAGCCACCGTCGCCGGTCACGACGCCGTGACGGGCAGGAGGATGTGCGACGGGTAGCGCGCCGTGTGCAGGAGCGTCTGCCGGGCGACCTCCATCCGGGTGCCGGTGGAGACGTCATCGCCCGTGTTCAGGTTGCGCGAGAAGCGAGGGAAGCTCGAGCTCGTCACGTCGAGCCGGATCCGGTGGCCCCGCCGAAAGACGTTCGCCACCGGGTAGCAGCGGAAGCGGTACTCCGCCACCTCGCCCGGCTCGAGCAGCTCGACGGACTCGCCCTCGACGCTGCCCCGGTACCGCGCCCGGATGACACCCTCGGTGAGGAAGATCGAGCGGCCGTCCGGGTAGACGTCGCAGAGGCGCACGAAGAAGTCGGTGTCGCGTGCCGAGGACGCAGCGTAGAGCACCATCTCGACCGGCCCGATCACCTCGAGGTCGCGGTCGAGCGGCTCGCTCGTGTAGACGAGCACGTCGTCGCGGCGTTCGAGGACGCGCTGGTCGAGCGGGCCGGGGAGGATCCGGGTCTGCGCGCCCTGCGTCATCGTCAACACCGAGTTGACGCCCCCGATCGTGGGGACGGGGTCGGCCGGGTCGTAGTCGTAGCGGTCACCCGGCTCGTCGGCGCCCGGTTCCGACCGCGACAGCCCACCTCCCTGCCGCAGGTGGAACGGCGTCCACTCGGTGCGCTCGAGCGGCCATTCGCTCTCGCTGCGCCACTCGTCGGCGCCGAGGACGTAGAGCTCGGCCGGGGGCCGTTCCTCCCAGTCGTTGTCGATCTCCTTCAGGTAGCGGTCGTAGAACGCGAGCTCGTGCTCGGAGATCACGGTCAGCGCGGGCGTGAGGTCGATGTCACCGGTGAAGGTCTCCACCTCCGCCTCGTGCGACCAGGGCCCCATCAGCACCCTGTTCGGCACCCGGTCGCCGATCGCGGCGAAGCTGCGCATGTGCGAGCCCGAGTACGGGTCGAACCAGCCGCCCTGCTGGAAGATCGGTACGTCGACCTTCTCCGGCCGGTGGCGGAACTGCTGCCAGTACTCGTCGTTCACCTGGTGCTCCCACCACAGCCGCCAGTAGTCGACCTTGCGCCCGATCGTGACCTCGTCGAGCTCGATCAACGGCAGGTACCCGAAGATGCGGTCGTTGAGGACGATGTCCCGGGCCGACGGCCCGGTGATCAGCGCCATCGCGCTCGTCCACAGCGCCGCGGCGCCGAGCGTGAGGGCGAGCTGGAACGCCCCACCGGTCCAGTACCCGTCCCAGAAGTAGTCGTCGTGGATCACCTGCGGTGCGATGCAGCGGACGTTCGGGTGGCCGAGATGCGCCAGCTGCCACTGCACGAGCCCGCCGTAGCTCCGGCCCCACGTTCCGACACGGCCGTTCGACCACTGCTGCCCGGCCGCCCAGGTGACGGTGTCGTACGCATCGCGCCCGTCGTTCTCCCACGCGGTGAAGACGCCCTCGGACTCGTAGCGCCCGCGCACGTCCACGGCGACGGCCGCGTAGCCGCGGCTCGCGAACCAGACGCCCCAGGAGATGAACCGCTCGCGCGTCGACTCGTACGGCGTCCACTGGATGATCGTCGGCAGGCCCTGCCCGCCGAGCGGGAGGTAGACGTCGGCCGAGAGCGAGATCCCGTCGCGCATCGGCACACGACAGTCGTGGAGCAGGCGGACGTCGTGGGCCGGCGCCGACGGGCTCGAGCTCATGCGGGCTTGCGGCTCGCGCCGGAGAGCGGCTTTCCGGGGAAATGGCACGCGGCCCGGTGGTCGGCGCCGTGGTCCTCCAGCATCGGGTCGACCTCGGCGCAGATCGCCTGCGCGATCGGGCACCGTGTGCGGAAGCGGCAGCCGGACGGCGGGTCGATCGGGCTCGGCACGTCGCCGGTCAGCACGATGCGGTTGCTCTTCCGGCCGGGCACGGGCTCGGGGTTCGCGGAGAGAAGCGCAACCGTGTACGGGTGCAGCGGCCGCGCGAAGAGCTCGTCGGACGGTGCGATCTCGACGATGCGGCCGAGGTACATCACGGCGACGCGGTCCGAGATGTAGCCGACCACGGCGAGGTCGTGGGCGACGAACACGTACGTGAGGTCGAACTCCTTCTTCAGGTCGACGAGCAGGTTGAGCACCTGCGACTGGATCGAGACGTCGAGCGCGGAGACGGGCTCGTCGGCGACCACGAGCTTCGGCTGCAGCACGAGCGCGCGCGCGAGCCCGATGCGCTGCCGCTGGCCGCCGCTGAACTGGTGCGGGTAGCGGTCGGCTGCCTCGGGCGGCATGCCGACGCGCTCGAGCATCTCGTGGACGACCGTCTTACGGCCCTTCCGTCCGGTGACGCCGTGGATCGAGAGCCCCTCGGCGATCAGGTCGCCCACCCTCATGCGGGGATCGAGCGAGCCGACCGAGTCCTGGAAGACGATCTGCATGTGCCGGCGCATCTCCTTCATCGCCCGTGGCCCGAGCCCGACGATGTCGACGCCGTCGAATGTGATCTCGCCCTCCGTCGGCTCGAGCAGGCGCAGGAGCGTCCTCCCGAGGGTCGACTTGCCGCACCCGGACTCGCCGACGAGGCCGACCGTCTCGCCGCGGAGGATGTCGAGGTCGACGCCGTCGACTGCCTGGAGGTAGCCGGAGGTGCGGCGGAGCCAGCCCTGCTTGACGGGGAAGTACTTCTTCAGCCCTCGCGTGCTCAGGAGGATGTCGCCGACAGCGGCACGCTCCGGCGACACCGTGGCGGCGTCGGAGCTCATGTGGCCGCCACCCGGCGTGCCGCGCGCGGCCCGCTCTCGCAGAGCCAGCACGCCGACTCCTGCGCGCCCACGTCGAAGAGCGGCGGCAGCTCTCGCCCGCACCGCTCGAAGACGTAGTCGCAGCGCGGGGCGAAGCGGCAGCCGGGCGGCCAGTCGAGGGGGCTCGGGACCATGCCGCGGATCGCCTTCAGCGGAGTCGTGTACCGCATCCCGAGCAGCGGGATCGAGGTGAGCAGCGCCTCCGTGTACGGGTGCTGCGGGCTCGCGAAGATCTCCTTGACGGGCCCGCGCTCGACGATCCTGCCGCCGTACATCACGGCGACCTGGTCGACCATCTCGGCGACGACGCCGAGGTCGTGAGTGATCAGGAGGATCGCCATGCCGAACTGCTCGCGCAGGTCCTTCATCAGCTCGAGGATCTGCGCCTGAACGGTCACGTCGAGTGCCGTCGTCGGCTCGTCGGCGATCAGGAGCTTCGGGTTGCAGCTCAGCGCCATCCCGATCATGACGCGCTGGCGCATACCGCCGGACAGCTGGTGGGGATAGTCGCGCACCCTCTTCTCGGCCGACGGGATCCCGACGAGACGCATCATCTCGACGGCGCGCTCGTCCGCCTCCTTCCTGCCGACACCCTGGTGGAGCCGCACCGACTCGGCGATCTGCTCACCGACCGTGAAGACCGGATTGAGGGAGGTCATCGGCTCCTGGAAGATCATCGAGATCTCGTTGCCGCGGATCGTCGACATCTCGTCCTCGGGGAGCCCGGCGAGGTCGCGGTCGCCGAACACGATCGACGAGCCCGGCTCGATCCGCCCCGGCGGGTCGATCAGCCGCATGATCGAGAGCGCGGTGACGGACTTGCCGCTGCCCGACTCGCCGACGACGCCGAGCGCGCCGCTCTTCTCGATCGAGAAGTCGACGCCGTCGACGGCGCGGATCACGCCGCCGTGGGTGTGGAAGCCGGTGCGAAGGTCCTCGACCCTCAGCAGCTCGTTCATGCGGTGCCCTTCTTCGCAGCGGGCCGCACCCTCTTCTTTCGGCTCGCGGCCTTGCGGCCGTTCGACGCGAGGGTATCGGCCGGTGGGCTCGGCACCGCGATGTGCTGCTCGAGCAGGACCAGCATCCGATCCGGGTCACGTGACTGGAGGGTCGCCAGCAGGTCTCGATGCTCGTCCACCATCCGTTGGAGGTCCTGACCGCGCCCGTAGCGGTAGAAGTACGCCCGGATCCGGGGCCAGATCGTCCGCCAGATCTGCACCGTGTGCGTCTGGCCCGAGGCGGCGATCACGATCTCGTGGAAGCGGAGGTCGGCCTCCACGTGGCGCGGCAGGTCGTCCGTGCGGGCCGCGTGCTCCATCAGCCAGACCTGCTTGCCGAGCTCGGCGAAGTCCTCGTCGGTCATCCTCTCGAGGGCGCGCAGGAAGCTGTAGCGCTCGAGTGTCAGCCGGATCGGGATCAGCACCTCCTGCACCTCGTCGTCGGAGACGCCGAGGACGACGGCGCCCCGGTAGGGGAACGACATGACGAGGCCCTCGTTCTCGAGCTGCCGCAGGGCCTCCCGCACGGGGCCGCGGCTCGTACCGAGCTCCGTCGAGAGCGTCGCCTCGATCAGACGCTCGCCGGGCTCGTAGCTCCCCATGATGATCGCGCTGCGCAGGATCTCGACGACCTGCTGCCCACGAGGACGTCCCTTGCCGGTCCCGCCGTCGAGGCCGACCGGGGGTGTGCGTTCGACGCTATCGGCCATGGACGTTCTCCATCATAGGAGATTGTCGACAATCACCAAATGGTTGACAATCTCGCACGACGAGCCTAGTCTAGCCATCCTCCGTGAGGATCACGAGCATCCATACGGTCGCGGTGCGCACGCCGATGCGCGAGCCCCTCGTGTGGCCTGGCGGAACGCGGCTCTCCGCCTCGGGCCTGCTCGTGGAGATCCACACGGACGAGGGTATCGTCGGCGTCGGGGAGGCTCCCGGCCCGACGCTGCCGACCATCAGGACGATCATCGAGGCGGAGCTGACGCAGTTCCTCGTCGGGCAGGACCCGCTGCGCACCGAGTGGCTCGTGCACCGCATGGAGGAGTTCACGCGGAACTGGAGCAGGATGGGCGCCTATGCGATCGCGGGCCTCGAGATCGCGCTCCTCGACCTCAAGGGCAAGGCGTTCGGTGTGCCGGTCGCCGAGCTGCTCGGCGGCTTCTGCAGGCGGGAGGTGCCGGTCGTCGGCTACCTGTTCATCGACGAGCCCGAGGCGAACGCCCGCAAGGCCGCCGCGTTCGCGCAGGCAGGCACGACCGAGCTCAAGCTCAAGGTGGGGCGGGACTTCGCCCAGGACCACGACACGATCGCCGCGATCCGTGACGTGGTCGGCACGGGCGTGAAGATCAGGATCGACGCCAACATGATGTGGAGCGTCCCGGCCGCGATCAAGTGGATCCGCGGGCTCGAGCGCTTCGACCTCCAGTACGTCGAGCAGCCGGTTCCCGACTTCGACGTGCAGGGGCTGGCGCAGGTACGCCGCTCGGTGAGCGTGCCGATCGCGGCCGACGAGGGCTGCACCGACCTGCGCTCCGCGCTCGAGCTGATCAAGGCCGACGCGTGCGACGTCTTCGTCGTCTATCCGTCCGAGGCCGGCGGCCTCACGCGCGCGCGCCAGATCGCGGCGCTCGCGGACGCGGCGGGAAAGTGGTGCGCGATCGGGAGCTGGGCGGAGCTGGGGGTCGCGACGATGGCCAACGCCCATCTCGTCGCGTCGTCCTCCAGCTTCCCGTTCGCGAGCGACACCCACTACCCGCTACAGGAGCTCGATGTCCTGACGCAGCCCATCGAGATGGGCAACGGCTCGATCGAGGTCTCGGGCGCACCGGGCCTCGGAGTCGAGATCGACCGCGAGGCCGCCAACCGGCTCGCAAACATTCAGGTGCGCGAGTCCGTCTTCTATGACGACATCGAGGGTGAGGCTCCCCGGGTCGGGCAGATCCTCTGACCCGCCCAGACGAAAGGAGGGACGACGACGTGTCCGACAAGGAAACGACGGAGAACGCGACCGGCGGAGGGTTGACCCGCCGTGACGCGCTCGTCAAGGCAGGGGTTGTCGCCGCGGGCGCAGTCGCCGCCGGCTCCGTGGCCGGCGCCGCGAAGGCATCGCAGAAGGCCTCGTTCGCGACGCCGAAGCCCCGCTACGGGGGGCGGATCACCTGGGCGCTCGAGCAGGACCCGGTGCACGTCGCTCCGTTCGGCGCGATCCTGACGTCCAACCACTGGGGCAAGCAGGCCGCGTACGACTCTCTCGTCGAGTGGGACAAGAACCTCAACCTGAAGCCGGCCCTGGCCGAGTCGTGGAAGATCTCGGCCGACCAGAAGTCGATCATCTTCAACCTCCGCAAGGGCGTCAAGTTCCACAACGGCAAGGAGGTCGACGCCGGCGACGTCAAGTACTCGGTCGAGCTGATGCTGAACCCGCCGCTGCCGGGCAGCATCTCGACCGTCGGGCAGGTGCCGGCGTTCCTGGGAGTCGACGTCGTCTCGAAGTACGTCGCCCGGCTCAACCTCAAGGCCCGTGACGCGCGGGTGTTCGGCTTCCTCGCCTGGGGGCGTTACTCCCCGATCGTGCCGGCCGGGCTCTACGACCAGATCAACGTCAGTCGCAACGCGATCGGCACCGGCCCCTACCGGATGGTCGGGTTCAACCCGAACGACCGGGTCGAGTACGTGGCCAACCAGGGCTTCTGGAAGAAGGGCCTGCCGTACATGGACGCGATGACGCTGAAGACGCTTCCGGACGAGCAGGCGCGCATCGCCGCCCTGCGTGCCGGTGCGATCGACGGCGCCACCGTGTCGTCCGACAGCGCCGCCGCGCTGAGGAACGACAGTGACCTCGTCGTGCTGAAGGGCGGCACGGCGGCGTTCCGCGAGCTCCAGATCACGCTGAAGCCGGGGGAGACCCAGCCGTACGACGACGTCCGGGTCCGCCAGGCGGTCAACTTCGCGATCAACCGGCAGGCGATCATCGACACCGTCTACGGCGGCAACGGCGCCTACTCGGGGCACGTCCCGCCCGGGTACGGCCTGTGGCCGCTGACCCAGGCGGAGCTGAAGACGAAGTACCTGAAGTACGACCTGCCCAAGGCCAAGGCCCTGATGTCCGCGGCCGGCATGTCGAAGGGCTTCTCGGTCGACCTGTCGACGTTCTCGACGCCGCTCGACTTCCAGCAGGTGGCGTCGGTGATCAAGTCGCAGCTGAAGGCGATCAACGTCGACGTCAACATCGTGGCCCAGGAGCCGGGCACGTTCGCTGCCAACAACGGCATCGGCAAGTTCGCCTGGGATCTCACCGCGCGCGGCATGCGCGGCGACATCGACGGCTACCTCGCCGAGTTCAACCCGAGCGCCGCGATCTACAGGATCTGGTACCCGGAGTGGAAGAACCAGAGGGTCTGGCGGGACGTCGGCAACGGTCGCATCACCCTCGACCCCGCCAAGCGTCTCCCGCTGTACAAGGACGCGCAGAAGCGGCTGTTGAACGACCTGCCCCAGATCCCGCTGGTGCAGGTGCAGAAGTTCCAGGTCGTGCGCAAGCGCGTGCAGGGCATGTACGTCGCGTTCGACGACTTCAACACGGGTCTGCGCAACACGGTGTGGCTCAGCTCGTGACGGAGGCGTCACTCGTGGGCCGGGAGGGGTGCGAGGACAGCACCCCTCCCGGCCCGAAGTTCTGTGCGACGATTCGATAGGTCGTGGGCGGATACGTCCTCAAGCGCGTTCTCGCCACGATCCCGACCCTGTTCGGGATCTCGATCGTGATCTTCTTCATGGTCCGGTTGCTGCCGGGCGACATCATCGACGTCCTGCTCGGCGGCGACCAGTCGGCGACGGCGGCGCAGAAGCAGCAGGCACGGGAGCAGCTCGGCCTCACCGGCTCCTACCCGGAGCAGTACTGGCGCTGGATCAGCAACTTCGTGACCGGCGACTTCGGGTTCTCGTACCGCAACACCCAGCCCGTCTCGGAGATCCTGTACCACGCACTGCCGATCACGCTCGAGCTGGTGATCCTGGGGCTCCTGATCGCCGTCGTGATCGGCCTCCCGCTCGGCGTCCTCTCGGCCGTCAAGCGCGACAGCACGCACGACTACGTCGCCCGCGTGGGCGGCCTGATCGGCGTCTCGATCCCCAGCTTCTGGCTCGCGACGCTCCTGCTCCTCTTCACCTCACGCGTCTTCGGCTGGGTGCCGCCGCTCACGTACACCCCGTTCTACAAGGACCCGGTCGAGAACCTGAGCCAGTTCATCCTCCCCGCGATCTCGATCTCGGTGTTCACGCTCGCGATCGTGATGCGGATGGTCCGCGCGACGATGCTCGAGGTGCTCGGGCAGGACTACGTGCGCACCGCAAGGGCGAAGGGGGTGAAGCGCAAGCTCGTCATCTCGCGGCACGCGCTCCGGAACGCCCTCATCCCGGTCGTCACCGTGGTCGGGTTCGAGGTGGGGATCCTGATGGGCGGCTCGGCGATCGTCGAGATCATCTTCGGCCTGCCGGGCGTGGGCAACACGCTCATCAACGCGATCTTCAACCGCGACTACCCGGTCGTCCAGGGGGCGACGATGATGCTCGCCTTCGTGTTCATCTTCGCGAACCTCGCCGTCGACCTCCTCTACGGCGTCCTCGACCCGAGGATCTCGCAGGAATGAGCCAGGGCGACTTCGAAGCGCCGATCCTCGCGCCCGAGGGGCCGAGCGAGCTGGGGACGGGCCAGTGGGTGTACATCGCGCCGCGCCGCGCGGAGCGGTTCGCGAAGTGGAAGAACCCGATCGGGATCGCCGGCGCGATCATCGTCGGCTTCAACGTCTTCGTCGCGCTCTTCGGGAAGTACATCTGGACGATCGACCCCGACGAGCTCGTCGCGACCCGGCTGCAGGACCCGAGCTGGGCGCACCCGATGGGCACCGACGAGCTCGGGCGCGACACCCTCGCACGGATCATCCACGGCGCCCAGGTCTCGCTACAGGTGGGGCTGATCTCGGTCAGCATCGCGCTCGTCCTCGGGCTCTCGATCGGACTGGCCTCCGGCTTCTACGGCGGCAAGGTCGACGGGCTGCTGATGCGGGTCATCGACCTCATGTTTGCCCTGCCGGGGCTCGTACTCGCGATCGTGATCGCCGGCCTGCTCGGGCCGAGCCGCCGGAACGCCATGATCGCGATCGGGATCGTGATCACCCCGGCCTTCGCGCGCGTCGTGCGCGGCTCGGTGCTCGAGGTGATGGGCTTCCCCTTCGTCGAGTCGGCGCGGGCGCTCGGCTCGTCGCACGTGCGGATCATGAGGCGCCACGTCATCCCGAACATCGCCGCGCCCGTGATCGTGCTCGTGACCGTCTACCTCTCGACCGCGATCCTCAGCGAGGCTGCCCTCAGCTTCCTCGGGCTCGGCACCCAGCCACCGGAGGCGTCGTGGGGAGGGATGCTCTCGAGCGCCCGCTCCTACCTCGAGGTGCAGCCGTGGCTCTCCATCTTCCCGGGGCTCGCGATCATGATCGTCGTCCTCGGCTTCAACTTCCTCGGGGACGGGCTGCGCGACATCCTCGACCCGCGTCTCGGGCCGCACGTCGGCGGGGTCTCCGACAAGAAGTGACGCGGGCGTGCTGGACGTTCTGATCAAGGGCGGCTGGGTCGCCGACGGCACCGGCAGCCCGCCGTTCCTCGGCGACGTCGCGATCGAGGACGGCCGGATCGCCGAGGTCGGCCGGCTCGACGGCACGGCGACCGCGGCGCGGGTCGTCGACGCGGCGGGAAAGGTCGTGTGCCCCGGCTTCGTCGACCCGCACAGCCACAGCGACTTCTCGCTGCTCGCGAACCCGACCGCCGAGAGCACGATTCGGCAGGGCGTGACGACCGAGGTCGTCGGCAACTGCGGGTCGAGCTACGCGCCCGTCACGGACTTCTCCCGCATCTACCAGACCGAGCGGCTCCATACCTTCGGCTTCGACGGGCCCCTGATCCCCTGGAGCACCTTCGGTGAGCATCTCGACTTCATCTCCGCCGTCGGGCACTCGCCCAACCTCGCCTGGTTCGTCGGCCACAACGCGATCCGGCTCGCCGCCGGCGTCTCCGGCCCGCAGCCGACCGAGGAGCAGTCGGCGCGGATGGACCGCTTCATGCGCGAGGCGATGGAGGCGGGCGCGCTCGGCATGTCCACGGGACTCGAGTTCAACCCGGGCCGCGAGGCGACGCTCGACGAGCTGAGGCGCCTGAACGCGATCGCGGGGGAATACGACGGCATCTACACGAGCCACGTCCGCAACAGGGACGCCGGGATCCTGCACGCGATCGCAGAGTTCCTCGAGGTCGCCCGTGCGGGCGGGATCCGCGCGGAGATCTCGCACCTCAACGTCCGGCACAACACGAACGCGCCGGATAGGGGGTGGGAGCGGGCCGTCGAGATGATGGCGGCGGCGCGCGAGGAGGGCATGGACGTGCTGGCCGACACGACCCCCTTCCTCGACGGGCTCGGCCAGCTGTCCGGGATCCTCCCGCCCTGGGTGGCCGCCGACGGCACCGAGGCGGCGCTCGCGCGCCTACGTGACCCCGAGACACGCAGGCGGTTGCGGACGGAGTGCGACCGCTACTGGCGCTTCATCCACAAGGGCGAGTGGGATCGCGTCCGCCTGCAGGCGAGCGAGCAGCACCCGGACTGGGACGGGCTCACGTTCGCCGAGATCGCGGATCTCGCGGACGCGGACCCGTGGGACTGCTTCTTCGACGTCCTCGCGGACGCGGGCGACGCCTACGAGAGCATCCTCGTCGTCGGCCGGCTCTTCACCGACGAGCACATGGCGGAGATGATCTCGCACCCGCTGTTCTGCCTCGGCGTCGACACCTTCACCGTGACCGAGACGGGGCCGCTCGCCGACGTCCTCCGGCATCCACTCGGCTACTCGGGCCACGTCCACTACCTGACGCACCACGTGCGCGAGAACGGGACGCTGCGGCTCGAGGAGGCGATCCGGAAGATGACGAGCATGCCCGCTGCGCACTTCGGGCTCTGGGACCGTGGCCTCCTCCGTCCGGGCTACGCCGCGGACGTCGTCGTCTTCGACTTCGACGGGCTCGACGAGGTCTCGACCGTGGACGACCCGCACCACTACGCGAAGGGCGTCGAGCACGTGCTCGTCAACGGCGTCGCCGTCGTCGACGGCGGCGAGCACACCGGCGCCCGGCCGGGTCGGCACCTGTTGAGGGCTTGACATGCCCTCGCGTTCGTGATCGACCTGCGCTCCGATCTCTGCTCGATCCCGACGAGCGAGATGTGGGAGGCGATGAGGAAGGCCGAGCTCGGGTGGGCCACCGTCGGGGAGGACGCCTCGGTGAACGAGCTCTGCGAGCGCGTGGCGGAGCTGCTCGGCAAGGCGGCGGCGATCTGGGTGCCCACGTGCGGGATGGCGAACCTGGCGGCCATGCTCACGTTCTGCGAGCCCGGCGACCGCGTCGTGCTCGAAGCCGCCTCCCATGTCCTCACGTCCGAGGCGATGGGGATCGTCGAGATCGCAAGGCTCGAGCCCGCCCCGGTCTGGGCCCCGGACGGCCGGATGGACCCGGTCGCCGTGGAGGAGCTCGTGACCGAGCGCCATGCCACGCTCCTGATCCTCGAGAACACGCACACGCGGGCGGGCGGGACGACGCTGTCGGCCGAGCTGACCGACGCGCTCGCGGCCGCGGCGAAGCGGCACGGCTGCCGCGTCCACATCGACGGCGCCCGACTGGTGAACGCGGCTGCCGCGCTCGGTGTCCCGCTCGCCGATCTCGCCGCGCCCGCGAACTCGGTCGTGCTGTCGCTCAACAAGAGCCTCTCGGCGCCCTTCGGTGCCGTGCTCGCCGGCAGCGACGCGGTCGTCGACCGCGCGCGCACGATGCTGCACCGCCTCGGCGGCTCGAGCTTCCACCGCGCCGGCATCGCCGCGGCGGCGGGGCTCGTCGCCCTGGACACGATGCTCGACCGCGTGGCGGACGACCACCGCCGGGCACGCGCGCTTGCGGCCGGGCTCGCCGCGGTTCCGGGTGTGAGCCTGCGGCCGGAGGTGATCGAGACGAACATCGTCCTCGCGGACGTCTCCGGGACGGGCATCGCGCCGTCGGAGCTCGTGGTGCTGCTCGCGGACGCCGGTCTGCGGGTCCTCGAGCGGGACACCGGCCGCGTTCGTCTCGTCACCCACCGGCTGATCGGCGACGAGGAGGTCGAGCGCGCCGTTGCGATCGTGGCCGAGACGGTCGCGCGCCATGCCGTGCCGCCGCTCGAGCTCCCCGTGATCGACGACTCCTGGGAGGCCGAGCTGGACGACCTCGAGGACGACTAGCCCGTGTCGATCCCGAGCAGCTCGAGGCTGGGCCGGTGGATGATCGCCTCGACGACCTCGGGGTCGACGACGGGCAGCTGCGGCCCGAACGCCTCGCCGGTCACCGACCGCAGCCCGTCGATCGTCCGGCCGGCGGTGAAGAACGGGAAGTCGGTCCCGAACAGCAGCTTGTGCTCGACGCCGTACTCGACCGCCTGGACGAGGGCGTTGTAGAGCAGCCAGCGGCGTGAGACGAGCGCCGACACGTCGGCGTAGACGTGAGGGTGGCGGCGGACGACCGCGATTGCCTCCTCGAACCAGGGATGCCCCATGTGCGCGATCACCATGCGAAGCTCGGGGAAGCGCAGGGCGATCTCGTCGAGCAGGATCGGCCGGGCCTGCAGCAGCGAGCCAGCCCGGGCGAACGTCGTCCCCTGGTGGACCAGGAGCGGCAGCTCGAGCCGTTCCAGCGCCTCGCAGACGCCCAGGAACTCGGGTCCCAGCGGGTCGACGTCCTGGTAGATCGGGCCGAGCTTGCAGCCGACGAGGCCGAGGTCGGCCTTCATGCGCTCGAGCTCGTCGACCGCGGTGGGGGACGACGGGTCGACCGCGCCGAAGCCGACGAGGCGGGCCGGATCGCGGGCGACGTACGCCGCGACGTAATCGTTCGGGACGACAAAGCCCGCAGCCGGAGCGTTGAAGGCGAGCACGACCGCCCGGTCGACCCCGTCGAGCGCGCCCGCGTAGTGCTCCTCGAGCGTGCTGCCCAGCTGAACGTCGGGCCAGGCCTCGCGCGCCTGCTGCGCGAACCGCTCCTCGATGTGCTCCGGGTACGTCCCGACGTGTGTATGAATGTCGACGATCACGGCAGCGACGGGCGCGGGGGACACGTGAGGATCATCGGGATCGAGACGCTACCCGTGAGCGTCGGCGGAGGATACGACTACGCGGTGATCCTCGTCCTCGTCCGCACCGACGAGGGGCTGACCGGGATCGGCGAGGCGAGCCTGGGCGGGCGGGGGCGTGGAGTGCTCGGCATCCTCGACCACTTCGCGGAGCTGCTGGTCGGGAAGGACCCGGCCCGGATCGAGCACGTGTGGAGCGAGCTGACACGCGGCACGTTCTGGTCGAACGGGCAGGTGGTCATGAGCGCCGTGGCGGGGATCGACGTCGCGCTCTGGGACCTGAAGGGGAAGCGCCTCGGCGTGCCGGTCTACGATCTGCTCGGCGGGCCGACCCGTGAGAGGGTTCGCGTCTACCGCCACCTCGCCGGCGAGACCAAGGAGGCGCTCGTCGAGGATGCGCTCCGCTGGCGGGAGCGGGGCTTCAGCGCGCTCCGGTACGGCCCGCTCGCCGCGTTCGACGACCGTGGGCTGACACAGTGGGACCCGCAGCGCAGCATCGTCGAGACGATCGCCGCGACGGAGGCGCTGCGCGCGACCCTCGGCGATGAGGTCGACCTGCTCCTCGACGCCCACACGATGTTCGGCCCGGCCGAGGCCGCGTACCTCGGCCACGCGCTCGAGCCGTACCGGCTCTACTTCTACGAGGACCCGATCCGCCCGCTCAACCCGCTCTCGCTCCGGCACGTGCGCGAGAAGGTGAACCTGCCGATCGCGACGGGTGAGCAGCTCGCGCACAAGTGGGAGTTCCAGCCGCTGATCGAGAACGAGCTCGTCGACTACCTGCGAATCGACCTCGTGCACGCGGGAGGGATCACGGAGGCGAAGAAGATCCTCGCCGCGGGCGAGGTGCACGGACAGCGCTCGGCCCTGCATCACGCGAGCTCGCCCGTGAACGGCACGGCGTGCTTGCACGTCGACCTCGCGGTGCCGAACTTCGGCATCCAGGAGTGGATGGAGCTCGAGCCGCTGTACGAGCTCTTCCCGAACGCGCCGCGCGCGCGGGACGGCTACGTCGACCCGCCGACCGGCCCCGGCCTCGGCCTCGAGCTCGACGAGGCCGAGGCGCGCCGACGGCCGTCTCGCGATGCCCCGCTGCCGTCGCGCTCGTGGCCCGACGGCGGCGTCGCCGACTACTGAAGCAGCGGCTCGAGCGCCTCCGCTGCGGCCTCGATCGCCTGCTCGAGGCACCCCGGTGCGAACGGCGACTGCTGCTCCTGGTAGCGGCCCGAGCCGTACGTCTCGCGCGGGGGCAGGTAGCCGACGCCGCCGTTCGTGGTCATCAGGACGAGGAGCGGCGTGCCCGCGAAGCGCCGGCGCAGCTCGACCTGGAAGACCGAGTAGGGCTCGTTCGGCAGCGCCAGGAGGAGCGCCTCACCGAGGCGCCAGGCCCAGAGCGGCATCCGGTGCGAGGTTCCGTCGCCGAGCGCGAGGCGCAGGAACTCTCGGCGCAGCGCCTTCTCGCGCTCCTGCGGGGACTCGGCCGCGGCGCTCGAGAGGCTCTCGACCACGCCGAGGTCCTCCTTGCGCGCAAGGTCGACGCCGGTCAGCACGGCATCGAGGCGGCCGGCGGCTGCGAGCTGCTCCGGCTCGCACGGCCGGTACCCCCAGGTGCCGAGGTTCGCGCCCGAGGCGACGATCCCCGTGTAGGCGAGGCGCGTGCCGGGCGGGGGGAGGGCCTCGATCGCCGCCGCCGCAGCGTGGCCGAGCTGGCGGCCGTTCCGGTCGGCGACCGCCGGGTCGCCGACGTAGTCGTCACGCGGTGCGAGCTCGCCCGAGGCGCCCTGGAGGAAGAGAGCGGGAGCGCCGAAGGCCTGTTCCAGCACCTCGCGCGCGGCGCCGACGTAGTCCGGCGAGAGAAGCCGGTTCTCCCACGCGAGGGTCGTGGGGTGACACGCGTAGTTGAACAGCGTCGCCAGCGTTCGGCCGGTGCGGTCGGTCGCTCGCGCCACGAGCAGCGTGTCGTCCGCGGTCCCGTCCGGGTTGTAGCCGCAGGCGTAGCGCTTCGCCTCGGCGTCCCAGAAGTCCCGGTTCGCCGCGAGCCCGCAGCGGCCGTGGCCGTAGGTGACGAAGGCCTCGGTCGCCTCGGCGCGCGCCTCCAGGACAGCCTCGCCGACGAGCGCCGTGAGGTGCTCCAGGTACGGCGCGATGAGCTCCGTGCCCGGCATTCCCTCGAGCCGGGAGTTCGTGTTCGCGCCCGAGTGCGTGTGGGACATCTGGACCAGCAGCTCCGCCTCGCCGAGCCCGGTGCGCTCCAGGATCGCCGCACGCAGCGCGAGCCCGTCCGGCGCGTACTGGAACCAGCCGATGTCCAGCGCGACGAGCGCCAGCGTCGGCCCCTCCCCCGCGAGCGGTGCGAAGACAGCGGCGCTGGCGGTGAGCGGCCGGTGCACGCCCTCCGCGACGTCGTGCGTCGCCGCCCCCCACGAGCGGGCGTAGATCCCCACCGGGGGTGTGACATCGCGCGTCGCAACGCCGAAGGCGCAGTGGGTCGTGCTGAAGACTTGCTCCACGGGGGTCATGCCTCCACCTCCTGGGTCGACTGCGGCGGGGCGGCGGGCCGCCGGCCCATCAGCAGCACGGTCGCGCCGGCCGTGACGACCAGAAGCGCCATCGTCCCGGCAAACGCGAAGGCGAGACGCGTGCCGCCGTGGGCCGTCAGCGAGCCCGCGATGAGACCGCCGAGCGGGGCGCCGCCCATGAAGGCGAAGAAGTAGAGGCTCGCCGCGCGCCCGCGCAGGTGGTCGGGCGCGGCGAGCATGAGGGTCGCGAGCGAGCTCGATCCCCAGAGGACGTAGAAGATCCCCGCGAGGAAGAGCAGCGCGCACACCGCGGGCAGGGTGTCCTGCGGCGCCAGCAGGAGCTGCGAGGTCCCGAACCCGAGCGCGCCTCCCAGCACGAGCGTCATCCTCGCCTTCCCGACCGTCGCGAGGATGAGCGCGCCGCAGAGGGCGCCGCCGCCGAAGACGGAGGCGATCAGCCCGAACGTGCCCGGGCCCGAGTCGAGCGTGAGCTTGGCGAGCAGCGGGAGGAGCACGTCGAAGTTGAACGCGAACGTGCTCACGAGCAGGACGGTGAAGAACGTGACGGCCACACGGCGGGAGGAGACGGCGAAGCGGAGCGCCTGGCCGACGCCGGTGAGCACGCTCGGCAGCGGCTCGTCCCGCGGCGGCCGCGGTGCGAGCCGGATCGCGAGCAGGGCGCAGATGACGATCCCGTAGCTGATCGCGTTGAGCCCGAAGGCGACGCCCGGCCCGAAGCTCGCGACGACGAGCCCGCCGAGCGCCGGGCCGACGATGCGCGCCGTCGTGCCGAGGCTCGAGCTGAGCCCGACCGCGTTCGTGATGTCCTCGGGACCGACGATGCGGAAGACGAGCGTGTGCCGGGCCGGCGCGTCGAGCGCGACGGCGACGCCCTGGACGAGCCCGAGCGCGTACAGCTGCCATGCCGCGATGGCGGCGCTCAACGCAAGGACGCAGAGCACCGCCGCCTGCGCGAGGAGCACGGCCTCGCAGGCGATCACCATCCGTCGCAGGTCGACCCGGTCGGCGATCGCGCCGCCGACGAGGGCGACCGCGGTGACGGGGAGGGTCTGCACGAGCGCGAGCGCGCCGACGGCGACAGGGGAGTGGGTCAGCTCGAGCAGCAGCCAGTAGGCCGCGATCTGCTGCATCCACGTGCCGATGAACGAGATCCCGTTGCCGGCGTAGTAGAGGCGGTAGTCCCGGTGCCGCCGCAGGCTGCGGAAGGTCGTGTCGCCGAGTGCGCTGAGCGGGGCGGCGACGCGCAAGGAGCTACAGCAGTTCCGTGCGGTCGATCGGGATTCCGAGCACGAAGACGCAGTCACCCTGCTCGGTGACGGGGATCGCCTTCGTCACAGCGACGACCCCGTCCAGCGGCGCGCGGATCAGCTCCGGAGGGCGGTCGGGCCGGTCGATGAACCAGAGGCGCCCGACGGGGTCGCCCTCGGTGACCGGCTCGCCCGGCTCGAGCAACGCCTCGAACATCCCGTCCTCGGGTGAGAGGACGATCGTGTCCGGGTTGCGACCGTCGAGGATGACGGCGGCCGGGAGGCCGAGGGAGGCACGCGTCTGCACCTCGCCCTCGAGCACGCCCACGTGCCGGAGCACGTTGTTGAGCCCGTTCCAGGCGAGCCGGTGCACCGGTGCCGGGACGCGTCCCCCACCGCCGAGCTCGGTCGTGATCACGATCTTGCCCTGGCTCTCCGCCTCGACCGGCAGCAGCCCGGTGCCGTTCACGTCGATGTAGAGGAAGTGCCAGTCGGAGAGCCACGCCTCCATGCCCTCGAGCATCGCCTTCCGCTGCACCGGGTCGTCGACGACGTGCATGTGCGAGCACGGGATGAACCAGGCGCTCCGCCCACCCGAGTGCATGTCGATCACGACGTCGGCGAGCGGAAACAGGACACGGGTGAGGAAGTCGGCGAGCTGCTCGTTCGGCGGGCCGTCGGGGCGGCCCGGGAAGGAGCGGTTGAAGTTCGCTCCGGAGGGCCAGTTGCGCGTGTTGGCCTTGGAAGCGGCAGGAGAGAGGACCGGGACGACGATCACGCGCCCGTGCACCATCTCCGGTTGCAGCTCCTGGAGCAGCCGGAGCGCCGCCACCTGTCCCTCGTACTCGTCGCCGTGGTTGCCGGCGAGGACGAGCACCGTCGGCCCCTCGCCTCGCGCGATCGAGGCGATGTGGACGAACGTGCTTGCCCACCCGGCGGTGTTCGTGATCCTCGGGAACGCGAGGCGCCCGATCTGCTTGCCCGGTGCGGTCAGGTCGATGCTGCAGGAGACCGCGGGATCCGTCACGCGCGCGTCTCCAGGTGGCGCGCGACGGCGCCCTCCGTCGCCTCGAGCAGCCGGTCGACGTCGTCGTCCGTGTGCGCGTAGGAGAAGTGGCTGCGCTTCAGGTTGAGGGGCAGCTCGAAGATGCCGTCCTTCATCAGCTCGCGGCGGTACCCGACGAAGAGGTCGACGTCGTTCGCGAGCAGGTCGTCGTAGCTGACGACGGGCCCCTCGAGGAAGTAGCTGACGAAGACCGACCCGAACCCGGAGACGACGGCCGGGACGCCGAGCCGATCGTAGAGCGCCTGGAGGCCCGTGCGCGCGCGCTCGCCGAGTCGGAAGACGTGCTCGTGGACGGGCTCGCGCTCCAGCTTCTCGATCGTCGCGAGCGCCGCGGCGCTCGTTGCAGGATGGCCGTTGAACGTGCCCGCGAAGAACGCGGGGCGTCCCGGCGTGGTCGAGAACAGGTCCATCAGCTCGGCCTTGCCGCCGAGCGCCGAGACGGGCCAGCCGTTCGCCATCGCCTTGCCGAGCGTCGTCAGGTCGGGCGTCACCCCGGCGATGGCTTGGTAGCCGCCGAGGCCGTGGCGGAAGCCGGTGATCACCTCGTCGAAGACGAGCACCGTCCCGTGCTTCGTCGCGAGCTCGCGAAGCCGCTCCAGGAAACCGGGCTGCGGAAGCACGGCGCCGATGTTGTGAGGGATCGGCTCGAGGATGATCGCGGCGACGTCGTGCTCCTCGAGCGCGCGCTCCACCGCAGCCGCGTCGTTGAACGGGCAGACGATCGTCGCGTCGACCACCTCGGGCAGGATCCCTCCCGAGAGCGGATCCTTCGTGCCGACGCGCTCGGCCGGCGAGATGACGTTCATCGCCACGGAGTCGTGCCAACCGTGGTAGCAGCCCTGGAACTTGAGCACGTGACGCCGTCCGGTCGCAGTGCGCGCGAGCCGCAGCGCGTGAAAGGTCGCCTCGCTGCCGGTCGCGGTCAGCAGCACCTTCTCGAGAGACGGCACGTTGGCGACGAGCCGTTCGGCGAGCTCGACCTCGACCTGCGTGACGCCGACACCCATGAGGTCGACCGACCGCCCCGCCGCTGCGACAGCCCCGTCCACGTCGGGGTCGTTGTGGCCGAGCAGGGGTGGGCCGAAGGCCGCGTGGTAGTCGGTGTAGACGCGTCCCGTCGCGTCGGTGAACGTCGAGCCGCTCGTGGACGCGATCACGAGGTCCTCGAGTCCTGCGACCTGTCGCTGGCCGCTGTTGACGCCGCCCGGGATGACGGCCGCTGCCCTCGCTGCGACGTTGGCCTGGGTCTCCGCTGCGGTCGAGCTCATCGTTCGCTCCTCCGTCTCGTCCCTCGCTGGTTGCGTGTCACCGGTCGATTCTGAGGCTCTCGAGCACTTCCTCGTCGAGGTCGACGCCGAGGCCCGGCGCCGTCGGCACGGCGACGCAGCCGTCCGTCTCGATCGGCAGCCGCTGGACGGTCAGGCTGGTGTTGATCGGCGTGTCGGCGACGCAGTACTCCTGCCAGATCCCGTCGGGCATGACTGCGTTGCAGTGGAGCGACGCGGCCTTGATGATCCCGCTCTTCCAGGCGTGGGGAACGGTCGCGACGCCGCGCGAGCGTGCCAGCTCCGCGATGCGGAGGGTCTCCGTGATGCCGCCGCAGCGCGTCACGTCCGGCTGGACGACGTCGACGTGCGCGCGATCGATCAGCTCGCGGAACCCCCACCAGGTGACGTCCTGCTCACCGGCCGTGATGCGCAGGTCGACCGTGTCGGCGAGCTCGGCGTACGCCTCGTACTCGTCGGGCTCGAACGGCTCCTCGAGCCAGTAGACGCCGAGCTGCTCGTACTCCCGCGCGACGCCGATCGCCGTCTTCGCGTCGGACACGTAGCCGAGGCCGGCGTCGATCATGATCTCGACGCCGTCGCCACCGGCGTCCTTCGCTGCTGCGGCAAGCTCGACGTCGTGCCGCGGGTCCTTGCCCAGCGGCCCCCAGCCGAGCTTGACGGCCGTGAAGCTCTGCTCCCGCAATGCCGTCACGGCCTCGGCCACCTCGGCCGTCGTGTCGGGCATCAGCATCGAGGCGTAGGCGCGTACCCGGTCACGCTGCGGCGTCCCGAGCAGCTCGTAGACCGGCTTGCCGGCCGCTTTCCCCTTGATGTCCCAGAGGGCGATGTCGAGGCCGCTGATTGCGTGGATCGCGATCCCGCGGCGGCCGAAATAGATGAGGCCGCGGTACATCCTGTGCCAGAGCCGCTCGACGTCGAGCGGATCCTCGCCGATCAGCGCGTCGCGGAGGCTCGTCGCGACCGCATGCGAGCTCGGCGCCTGGACGAGCGCCTGCACCAGCTCGGGCGAGGAGTCGACCTCACCGATTCCCGTGATCCCCTCGTCGGTGTGAATGCGGACGACGAGGTCGTCCTGGCTCCCGTCGGCGATTCCATCGTCCACAACCGCCTGTCGCAGGACGATGGCCTCGACCTCGGTGATCTTCACGCGCTCTCCAGGGCTGACAGGGACAAAAGGCGCTGGCACGACTGTTCGGCCAGATTGTCGACTATAGCGAAATTGTCAACAATCCTCTAGCATGGCCGCGCAGCCATGACGGAGTCCCCGATCCTCTGCACGATCGACCCCGACGCCCCGGGGAAGCAGGTCGGCAGGCTCCAGGTTCCGCGCTCGTCGAACGAGAGCGGCTGGTCGAACCAGTACGTCCCGATCGTCTCGGTGGCCCGCGGCGAGGGGCCGTCGGTGCTCGTGCTGGGCGGCGTCCACGGGGACGAGCCCGAGGGCCAGGTCGCGGCGTTGAATCTCGCGCGCGAGCTCACGCCGGAGCAGGTGAACGGCCGGGTGACCGTGATCCCGTGCGTGTCGATCGACGCGTCGCGTGCGTACACGCGCCTGTGGCCGTCGGGCGCGAACATGAACCGCTCGTTCCCCGGGTCACCGACGGGCCGGGCCGACGAGCAGCTGGCGCATTTCCTCTCGACGGTGCTGTTCCCGCGCTCGGACATCGTCGTCGACATGCACAGCGGCGGCCGCACGGGGCTGTGCCTGCCGTGGTCCGAGATGCACTGGGTCGACGACGCGGCGCAGCGGGCGCTCATGGTCGACGGGATGCTGGCCTGGAACACCGACTGGTGCTGCGTCTACATCGACATCGCGGGCACGGGCCTGCTCGTCGGCGAGGCCGAGCGTCAGGGGAAGATCGTGGTCAGCACCGAGCTCGGAGGCGGCGGGCACGTCACGGCGGCGATCCATCGTCTCGCCGCAAGCGGCCTGCGGAACGTCCTCCGTCGGTTCCGCGCGATCGACGGGAATACGGTGACGCGGTCCGAGCTGGGGCTCCCCGAGCCGGTTCTGCTGATGGCGACCGAGCTCGACAACTACGTGCTCGCGCCCGAGTCAGGCCTCTTCGAGACGCTCGTCGACCTGGGTCAGCGCGTTTCGGTCGACGAGCCGGTCGGCCGGATGCACTTCCTCGAGCGCCCCGACCGCGAGCCCGAGGTGATTCTGAGCAAGACGGACGGGATCGTGTGCGTCGTGCGGGCAATCGCCACGACGGAGCAGGGCGACAACGTCGTGGTCGTGGCTCGTGAGGGCGACCGCTCGGAGCTCGACTGACCGTGAGACGCTGTCGGATCGCCGCGACGCAGGTCGACGTTCTGCACGGCGACGTCGAGCACAACCTCGAGACGCACGTCCGCCTGATCGCCGAGGCCGCCGAGGCGCGCTGCGACCTCGTCGTCTTCCCGGAGCTGTCGGTGACCGGGCACAACGGCAGCCCCGAGGTGACGCGGCATGCCGAGCCGGCCGACGGACGGATCGCCCGCGTGATCGGGGACGCCGCGCGTGCGGGCGGCATCGTCGTCTCGTACGGCTTCTGCGAGCTCCACCGCGGCACCCACTACAACTCCTCGGCGCTCGTCGGACCCGGGGGACCGATCGGGCTGCAGCGGAAGGTGCACGCTTCGCTCGACGAGTTCCTCCGCTTCCGCCAGGCGTACGAGTGGTCGGTGTACGACCTCGGCTTCTGCACGGTCGGCACCGCGATCTGCCACGACAGCGACTTCTTCGAGAGCTGGCGCATCCTTGCTCTGAAGGGCGCGGAGCTCGTGCTGTTGCCGCACGCGAACCGGACGCTCGAGGCCCCCGACGGCTCGCACTCGTTCGACGGACGGGAGCGCGAGGCCGGGCCCGACGAGCTGCAGCGGGCACAGGAGACGCTGCTCGCCGACCGTCCGGCACCGCCGCGCCTGCACGACGTCCTCGCCCGCGACAACGGCGTCTTCGCCGTCTTCTCCGACCAGGTCGGCTTCGACGGCCACAGTACGCACGTGGGGGGTGCCTACGTCCTCGCGCCCGACGGTGCGATGCTCGCGCGGACGGAGCCCGGCCTCGAGAGCACGTGGATCGTCGCCGAGCTCGACCCGGACGTGCTCACACGCGTGCGGGAGAGTCCCGGTTTCCCACTCCGGAAGCGCCGTCCCGAGACCTACGAGGAGCTGACGATCCGATCATGAGAAGGAGGAACGACCACCCGTGAGCGAGCTCAGGGCCGGCGTCGCGAGCGCCGACATCACCCCGCCGTGCGGTCTGCCCCACGGCTGCTGGGCCCTTCGCACGGGCCTCGCGGAAGGCATCCACGACCCCCTCGTCGCGCAGGCGCTCGTGATCGACGACGGGAGCACGACACTCGCGGTCGTCGCGCTGGACCTCGTCTTCGCCGGCGCCGATCTCACCGCCGCCGTGCGCGAACGTGTCGCGGCGCTGACCGGGATCCCGCCGCACGCCGTGCTCGTCAACGCAGCTCACAACCACAGCGCACCGAGCCTTTCCCGCGGCAGCAGCGTCGCCGGGCTCCGCGATGCTCCCGCCTTCGCCCGCTACGTCGACATCCTGCCGGAGACCATCGCCGGTGTCGTCTACGCAGCCTGCCGGTCGCTGGCGCCGGCGCGGGTCGGGTTCGGCGCGGGCCGGGTGCCGGGCGTTACCGTCAACCGCGTCGTCCGGGAGCGGCCGGTGGACGACTCGGTCGGGGTGATCGCCGTCGATGGCGCCGACGGAACGCCACTCGCCGTCGTCGTCAGCTTCGCCTGCCATCCGACGCTGATGGGCGGGCAGACGCTGCTCTGGAACGCCGACTTTCCGGGCCCGCTGCGCGAGGCGGTTTGCCGGGCGCGCCCGGGCGCGGAGTGCCTCTTTCTCTCGGGCTGCGGCGGCGACGTCGCGGCGTGGGACTACTGGTTCGGCAACTGGGAGGCATCGCGCCATTCGTACGCCAGGCGGGACGAGCTGGGCGAGGCGATCGCCGCTTCGGTGGCGGGCGTGCTCCCGACCATCGAGCCGGACCGCGACGCGACGCTCGCGGCGGCCTCGAAGACGATCGAGCTTCCGCGGCGCCTGCATGCGTACGAGCTCGAGGAGATCGAGGCGCGCATCGCGGAGCTGGACGCCCTGCCCGAGGCCGAGTTCCCGGAGGCCTGGGACGACTCGATCCACACCGCGACGTCGGCGCAGCAGTTCCCGCCCATGTACCAACGGACGGCGCTGGCGTTCTACGCGGACATGATCGAGCGCGCGGGCGTCCCGGTCGAGGCCGAGCTCCAGGCGCTCGCGATCGGAGACGCCGCCATCGTCGCGAACCCGTTCGAGCTCTTCAACGGGCCGGGTGCGGAGATCCGTGCGCGCAGCCCGTTCGAGCAGACACTTGTGCTCGGCTATACGAACGACTACGCCGGGTACTTCGCGCCGGACGCCGACCTCGATCTCGTCGCCGACGTCCCCCTCGACGACATCCTCGACCAGGACAGGTACCGCTGGGCCTACGGGATCACGAACACGAACGTCGGCCGAGGTGGGATGACGAAGCTCGTCGACGAGAGCGTCGCGCTGCTCGAGAGCATCCGGAGCGCCACGTGAAGATCACGGCGGTCGAGGCGCACGTCTGCAACGCGCGAATGCGGAACTGGATCTTCGTCCGCGTCCTGACCGACGAGCCCGGGCTTCACGGCTGGGGCGAGGCGACGCTCGAGTGGCACACGCGCGCGATCGTGGGCGCCGTCGAGGACCTCGCCGAGCTGATCGTCGGCGAGGACCCGACACGCATCGAGCACCTGTGGCAGATGATGTTCCGCCAGCACTTCTGGCACGGCAACGACATCGTTCGCGGCACGGCGATGAGCGGGATCGACATCGCGCTGTGGGACATCCTCGGCAAGGTGCACGGCGTTCCCTGCCACAAGCTGTGGGGCGGCCCCGTGCGAGACCACGTTCGCCTGTACGGGCACCTCGGCGGCGGGAAGATGGAGGACTTCTACGAGAGCGACGAGCCGCAGCGGTTCGGCGAGCTCGCCGCGGCGATGGTCGAGCAGGGCTTCACGGCGTTCAAGTCCATGGCGGTGCCGCCCACGATGCCGCTCGAGGGGCTCGCCCCGATCCGGCACGCGGAAGCGTGCGTCGCGGCGATGCGCGACGCCGTCGGCGAGGGGATCGACATCATGGTCGACTGCCACGCCCGCCCGAGCCCTCGCATGGGCCACCTCTTCGCGGCCGCGCTCGAGCCCTTCGGCCTCTACTGGTTCGAGGAGCCCTGCTGGCCCGAGCGCGTGGACGACATCGCCGCCATCCAGCGCTCGGTGACGACGCCGATCGCGACGGGAGAGCGCCTCGTCGGGGCGCAGGCGTTCGCGGATTTGCTCTCGAAAGGTGCCTGCAGCGTCGTCCAGCCCGACATCACGCACTGCGGCGGCCTCACCGAGGTGCGGCGGATCGCGGCGCTCGCCGAGGTGCACCGCGTGGCGCTCGCCCCGCACAACCCGCAGGGGCCGCTCTCGACGGCCGCCTCGATCGAGCTCGGTCTCGCGACGCCCTCCTACGTGATCTGCGAGGCCGTGACGTCCGACGTCCCGTGGCGGGCGGAGGTCGCGTCGGAGTCGCACCCGGTCGACCGGAACGGGATGCTGGCGCGGCCGAGCGGCCGCCCGGGGCTCGGGATCGAGATCGACCTCGACGTCGTCGCGCAGCATCCCTTCGAGCCGGAGCTGCCGCAGCGCGTCTTCTACGCAGACGGCAGCGTGGGCGACTGGTAGCCGGAATCACGGCGCCACCGGCTCGAGCACGGAGCGGTCGGGGGTGACGCCGAGCCCGGGCCGGCCGGACAGCGTCACCTGCCCATGCTCCGCCCGGGGCTCGTCGGGGAACGCGACCCAGAAGATCTGATCCTCGTCCGCCTCGTCCGGATCGGAGGGCGGCGGCATGTACTCGAGGAGCGGTGTCGAGAGGCTCGCGATCGCGAGGTGGGCGTTGTGGGCGAACCCGAGGTGCGGGATCACGTCGAGCCCGAACGTCTCCCCGAGCGCCCAGACGCGCCGGGCCTCCGTGATCCCGCCGAGGCGGTTCACGTCCGGCTGGAGGACGTCGACCGCGCCGGCCTCGACGAGGTGGCGGAAGCCGAAGCGTGTCGCCTCGTGCTCTCCCGCGGCGATCGGCGTCGCGACGGAGGCGCGCACGCGTGCCAGCCCCGGGATGTCGTCGGGGATCAGCGGCTCCTCGACCCAGCGCAGTCGCAGGCCGGCGTCTTCGAGGGCACGGATGCAGCGGATCGCATAGCCCGCGTCCCAGCTCATGTACGCGTCGGCCATCACGTCGACGTCCGGGCCGACCGCGTCGACCACCGTCCGGACGAGCTCGACGTTCCTGCGGATGCCCGGCTTCCCCTCGAGCGGGCCGTTCGGAAGACGCTGCTTGACGGCCCTGAATCCCTGCGCCGCCCAGCCTGACGCCTCCGCCGCGAGGGCGTCGAGATCCTCCGTCGCATAGAGCCAGCTCGCGTACGCCGGCAGCGATGGCCGGAGCTTGCCGCCGAGCAGCTCGTAGACGGGAACGCCCAGCTGCTTTCCGAACAGGTCCCACAGCGCGATGTCGACCGCACTGATCGCGTGCAGGACGACGCCGCGGCGACCGATGTTGAGGGTGGCGCGATACATCGACTCCCAGACGTGCGCCACCTCGGACGGCGCGCGGCCGGTGACGAGCGGCTCGAGCTGGTGAAGGAGCTCCACGGTGGCCGGATTTCCGAATCCCGCCGTGCCGGAGCCGGTGAGGCCGTCCGCATCCTCGAGCTCGACGACGACGAGCCAGGTGCGACCGGGTGCGAGGCCCGCGGTCGTCGTGCCGCGCGCGTCGACGAAGCCCTCGAGCACGGTGAGCGGGGTGCCGACCGGGCGCCCCCGGCCCTTCGGGGCCGGACGCGGCCTGGGCGCGACCGTCGAGACCTTCATGCGCACGACCGGCGCCGTCATGGCGACGCGACCCCCGGCCCGCCCGCTCTTGAGGGGTGGCTTGCGGGCATCCACCGCGATAGTACGGCTCGTTGGTCAGACAAGTCAACACGCCGCTCTCGCAGCCACGGGCGGCAGAACAGACTCAATTGCGGCACTTGACTTGCTGGTCTGACAAAGACAGACTTGGCCCGTGCCTGAGACCACCGACACCCACATCGAGCCGGTCGACCTCCGTGCGGCGGCACGCCACGTGATGGTCGATTTCAACCAGATGCAGACCTTCACCGCGAACCCGCTGATCATGGTCGAGGGGGACGGCATCAGGCTGACGGACACCGAGGGACGGCGTTACATCGACGGCCTCTCGGGCGTGTTCGCGGTCAGCCTCGGGCACGGCAACGACGAGATCATCGACGCGATCGCAGCCCAGCACCGTCGCCTCTCCTTCTCGTCGCCGATCATGACCACCACGGACCGCGCGCTCGAGCTCGCGGCCGAGCTGATCCGGGTCACGGGCGGCCGGTACGACGTCGTCAAGCAGCTCTCGAGCGGATCGGAGGCGACCGAGGCGGCGCTCAAGATGGCGCGCCAGTATCACCGGCAGAGCGGCAGTCCCGAGCGCTACAAGACGATCTCGTTCTACCGCTCGTACCACGGGGCGACGATGGGTGCGCTCACCTCGACGGGCTGGCCGCAGCTGCGGGCCCCCTACGAGCCGTTCCTCACTGGCGGGATCCATGCCCACCCGCCGATCCCGGGCGCGTGCCGTGCGTGCACCGGGTCCTGCACCCTCGGCTGCCTGGCGCAGCTGCGGGACGTGATCGAGCACGAGGGCCCGCGTACCGTGTCGGCGATCATCGTCGAGCCCGTGATGCTGACGGCGGGCGTCCACGCCCTCTCCGACGACTTCCTGCGCGGGCTGCGCGCCCTGTGCGACGAGACGGGCGTGCTGCTCGTCTTCGACGAGATCGTGACCGGCTTCGGACGGCTCGGCTCCTGGTTCGCGGCCGAGCAGGCGGACGTGTGGCCGGACCTCCTCTGCGTCGGGAAGGGGCTGACGAGCGGGTACGCCCCTCTCTCGGCCGTCCTGATCACCGAGAAGGTGGGGAGCGCCTTCTGGGGCAGTGCGGCGGACGGGATCCAGTACCAGGCCGGTCATACGTTCGCGGCCAACCCGGTCTCCGCAGCCTGCGGTCTGGCCGTGATCCGCTACTTCGAGACGCATGGCGTGCTCGACAACGTCAGGGAGCGTGGTGCCGAGCTCGCGGCGCGGCTGCGCGCGATCGCACAGCGCTACCGGATCGCCGGGGGGCTGCGCGGGCGTGGCCTCCTCTACTGCCTCGACTTCGTCGATCCGGCGACGGGAGGGCCCCTCTCGTCGGCACAGCCGGTCGGCACCGCGGTCCAGCAGGCCGCTCGCCGGCGCGGGCTCCTCGTCCGCGCCTCACCTCACAACGCGACGCTCGCTCCGCCGCTCGTCCTCACAGCGGCCGAGGTGACAGAGATCGCGGACCTCTTCGAGGAGAGCGTGGCAGAGGTCGACGAGCAGGTCGTCTCGGGCGGCGGGGTCGAGGTCGACGTCGCCTTCGGACTGTGAGCCCGGCTCCATCGGGCGGCCGCATGGGCGCCGGGCCGGCACCCGGGCGCCGGGACGGCTCGCTGGTCGAGGCGGCCGCCGAGGCGATCAGCTCGCAGATCCTGCACGGCCGGCTCGCCGCCGGCGACCGGCTCCCCACCGAGCGGGAGCTCGCCGAGCAGCTCGGCGTGTCACGCACCGTCCTCCGCGAGGCCCTCTCGAGCCTCGAAGCGCTCGGGTTGCTCGAGACGCGCGGCACCCGTGGCAGGTGGGTCGCGGCCGGAGGCTCGTCGGAGCGCAGCCGCACGCTCGTCGGCGCCTGGCTGCACCAGCACGCCCGCGAGATCCTCGAGGTCGACGAGATCCGCTCCGTCCTCGAGGCGCACGCGATCCGCTCGATGTCGAAGTGGGACGCGATCGACGCCGCCCGCGAGGCCGGCGCGTCGCTGCGCGCCCAGGAGGAGGCCCTCGACCGGGGCGACGCCGTCGCCGCGGCGGAGGGCGACGCCGCCTTCCACAGGACGCTTGGCTCGTATACGCAGAACGCTGCGCTGCGCGCGCTCATGGACGGCCTCGTCGATGCGAGCCGCAAGGGCGCGTTCGCCGTCTATTCGCTGCCGGAAACGGCCACCGGCTCCCTCGCGCAGCACCGCGTGATCGTGGAGGCACTCGCCGACTCGGACGTCGAGGGCGCCGCCCGGCTCGCGCAGGAGCACATGCTCGACGTGGCGCGCCGGTACTCGACCGCCTCGCAGCGCGCGGAGGACGTCGCGTGATCAGGCGCTTCAGCCTCGTCCGCAAGCGGCCAGAGCTCTCGCGGGACGAGTTCCTCGCCCGCTGGACCGGCGAGCACGTCGAGATCGCGCGGCGGCTGCCCGGCCTGCGCGGCTACGTGATCCACATCCTCGCCGGCGAGGCGCCGCCGTTCGACGGGATCGCGGTCACGACGTTCGACTCGCGCGAGGACGCAGAGCGCGCGTTCGCGGATCCGGTGCTCGCGGAAGGCCTCGCCCGCACCCGTGACGAGTTCGCAGCCTCCGTCGAGGTCTACTTCGCAGAGGAGCACGTCATCGTCGAGGAGGGAGAATGAGCACCACCGACCGCGGGAGGAAGCGCAGCCTCGAGGTGACAGGAGGACCTGCCCAGGCGGCGGCACGCTCGATGCTGCGGGCGATGGGCTGGACGACGGAGGACCTGCAGTTGCCGCAGGCGGGCGTCGCGGCGACCTGGAACAGGGTGACGCCCTGCAACATGCATCTCGACGAGCTCGCCGTCGCCGCGGCGGACGAGCTGCGGTCGCTGCGCGTGCTGCCGCTCGTCTTCCACACGATCTCGGTCTCCGACGGGATCGCGATGGGCACCGAGGGGATGCGCGCCTCCCTGCCCTCACGCGACTGGATCGCCGACTCGGTCGAGCTCGTCGTCCACGCCGAGCGCATGGACGCCCTGATGACGATCGCCGGCTGCGACAAGACCCTGCCCGGGATGATGATGGCGATGATCAGGCTCGACCTGCCGTCGGTGTTCGCGTACGGAGGCTCGATCCGCCCGGGCTGCTTCCGGGGCCGCGACGTGACGATCCAGGACGTGTACGAGGCGATCGGCGCGCACTCGACCGGAAAGATGAGCCTCGAGGAGCTCACCGAGCTCGAGTGCGTGGCGCTGCCGGGCAAGGGCTCCTGCGCGAGCATGTACACGGCCAACACCATGGCGAGCGTCTCGGAGGCGCTCGGTCTGACCGTGCCCGGCATGGCCTCGCCCGCGGCCGAGGACCCCGCGCGCGAGCAGATCGTCCGTCATGCGGCCGCCGTGCTCGTGGACGCTCTCGAGACCGACCGGCGTCCGTCGTCGATCCTCACGAAGGCGTCGTTCGAGAACGCGATCGCCGTGGCCGCCGCCGTCGGGGGCTCGACGAACGCCTGCCTCCACGTCCCGGCGCTCGCGGGCGAGGCGGGGATCGAGTTCGGCCTCGCGGACATCGACCGGATCTCGCGCAGGACGCCGCAGATCGCGGAGATGCGTCCCGCCGGCCGGTTCATGATGCAGGACCTCCACGTCGAGGGTGGCGTGCCGGTCGTGATGCGGGAGCTGCTCGACGCAGGTCTCGTCGACGGCGACGCGATGACCGTGACGGGCCGGACGATCGGCGAGGCGCTGGCCGGAGTGGGACGCTCGCCGGAGCCTCGCACGCCGGTGCTGCACACCGTCGCGGAGCCCGTCAAGCCGACCGGCGGCTACGCCGTGCTGTGGGGGAACCTCGCCCCGGACGGGGCGGTGATCAAGGTCGCGAACCAGGCTGCCAACCGTCATCGCGGCCCGGCGAGGGTGTTCGACACCGAGCAGGAGGCCTTCCACGCGGTCTCCGACGGGCGGATCGTGGCGGGCGACGTCGTCGTCGTCCGCTACCAGGGCCCGAAAGGCGGCCCCGGCATGCCGGAGATGACGCATCTCACGTCCGCGATCGTCGGAGCCGGCCTCGCCGAGCAGACGGGGCTCCTCACGGACGGGCGCTTCGGCGGTGGCACCCAGGGGATCTCGGTCGGCCACATCTCGCCGGAGGCCGCGGCCGGCGGGCCGATCGCGATCCTCCGGGACGGAGACGTGGTGGAGATCGACGCGGAGGCGAACAAGATCGAGGTCGACCTCTCCGGCGAGGAGATCGCGGCGCGGCTCGCCACGGTCGAGCATCCGCCGCCGCGCCACGCGACCGGAGTCCTCGCGAAGTACGCCCGGCTGGTCGGCTCGGCAGCGACGGGCGCCCGGGTCGGTGCGTGAGGTGCCGCCTCACGGCCGGCGACGGCGAGCTCGTCCGCTCCGAGGAGGGTCGACGCCTTGACTGACATCCCCCCGACGAAGGTGGGCGTCGTGTCGTGCTACTTCCCGCTGTTCGAGAAGCAGATGCCGCCCGGGTTCCGGCAGGACCGCGAGGCGGCCGCACGCAGCTACGTCGACGTGCTCGCCCGCGACTTCGACGTCGTCGACGCGGGCACGCTGGCGTCCGACGCCGACGGCGACCGCGCGAGCGCGCTCCTCCGCGAGGCGCACGTGGACGTCGTCGTGTTCGCGCCCTCGATGGCGGCGCCCCCGAGCTACGCGGCGCGCGCGCTCGCCGAGCTGGACCGGCCGCTCGTCATCTGGAACGCCCCTTCGATCGACCGGCTGCCCGACGGGCTCACGCAGGCGCAGGCCACGGTCAACTCCTCGCAGGTCGCGGCGGTGATGCTCGCGAACACCCTCGTCCGCGCGTCGAAGCCCTTCGCCACGGTCACGACCTCCCCGTCCGACACCGCAGGCACTGCTCTGCTCACACGCACGGTTCGCGCAGCGGCCGTCGCGTCGGTGCTGCGCGACGCGTCGGTCCTGCGGGTCGGCGGCTGGCTGCCCGGCTATCTGGACGTGGAGTCGACCGCAGCCGAGCTCGCGCAGCTCGGCGTGACGGAGCAGCCTGTCAGCGTCGAAGAGCTCGACGACACGTTCGCGGCAGTCGACGCCGAGAGGATCGGAAGGGGCCTCGCCGACCTCGCGGGCCGCGGGTGGGCCCGGCGCGAGGGGCCGGCGGACGAGCGAAGCATGCGGTTGGCCCTCGCGCTCCGCGACCTCGCCGACTCGTCGAACGCCGTCGCGGCGACCGTCAACTGCCACTCGGAGATGCTGCGTTGGAACCCCGCGATCGGGATCACCGCATGCCTCGGAGCCTCGCTCCTCACGGCCGAGGGTATCCCGGTCTCGTGCACGGGTGACCTGCCGACGGCGCTGGCGCTCGTGCTCGCGCGCGCCCTCTCGGGGCGGGCCCTGTACTGCGAGTTCTACACACCCGAGCGCGAGACGGGTCTGATGCTGCTCGCGGCCGGCGGCGAGGGCGACCCCGCGTGGGCCGACCCCTCCCACCCCGTGGTGGTCGAGCCGAACGACCACTACCCCGGCGACCACGGCGCCGGCACCTCGATCTCGTTCCGGCTCGAGCAGGGCCCGGCGACCGCGCTCTCGCTCTCACCGGCCGGTGCCACGTGGCGCCTCGCGTGGGCGACCGGCGAGATCGTCGAGGCGCGCTACGACACGATGGGCGGCCCGAACGGCATGTTCCGCTTCGACTCGGGAACGGCCTTCGAGGCGGGCGCGCGCTGGATCGCGTCGGGTGCCACCCACCACAACGCGCTCGCACACGGACGGCTCGACGTCGAGATCCCGGTCCTCGCCCGCGCGCTCGGTATCGACGAGGTGCGCGTGTGACAGCGGTTCGAAGCGTGACGCCGATCTCCGTCCGGTATCCGGAGCCGAACGACAGCGGCGCCATCCGGCACCTGACCCTCTGCCGCATCGAGGCGGACGACGGGACGGTCGGCTGGGGAGAGGCAGTCACGTCGTGGCCGGACGCGTGTCGGGCGACCGAGGCGATGATCGACGGCATCGCCACGGAGCTCGTCGTCGGGCGCGACCCCCTCGACAACGTCGACATCTGGCGGAGCTGTCGGCGGCGTGCCTGGTGGTACGGAAACCGCGGCGGCATCTCGTCCTTCGCGCTCTCGGCGATCGACATCGCGCTCTGGGATCTCAAGGGGAGGCTGCTCGGCGTGCCCGTCGTCCAGCTCCTCGGAGGCGCGCACCACGAGAGCCTCCCCGCCATCGCGAGTACGCACCCGAGGGCCGCGAGCCTCGAGCAGGAGGCCGATCGACACGCGCGCTACGTCACCGAGCTCGGCTACCGGGGCTGCAAGCTCGGGCTCGGGAAGCGTGGAGAGGCTCGCCTCGGATCCGACATCGAGCGTGATGTCGAGCTGATCCGCCTCCTGCGCGAGCGGATCGGACCGGCCCCCATGCTGATGTGGGATCGCGGCGTGAACACGCTGACCTGGGACGCCTCGTTCGCGATCCGCCTCACCACGGCGCTCGAGGAGCACGGGCTGACGTGGATCGAGGAGCCGTTCGAGCCGGAGGATCTCGACGCGTTCCGCCGGCTCAGGTCCCGTTGCTCGACCCTCGTCGCCTCCGGCGAGCGCGAGTGGAACGTCGAGGGCTATCGAAGCTTCATCGCGACCGGAGTCGCCGACGTGATCGGCTTCGATCCCGGACGGGCCGAGGGGATCACGGGTGGCCGCCGCGTGATCGAGCTCGTCGAGGAGGCCGGCGTGTGGTTCAACGCGCACGCCTGGTCGAGCGCGATCGTCTCGGCGGCGAGCCTGGCACTCTCGCTGACGACCCCGCGCGTGCTCGCCTTCGAGCTGAAGGCCGAGGAGAACCCCATGCAGCACGAGCTCGTCGAGAGCCCGATCGGGGCGCGCGGAGGCTTCGTCGAGGCGCTCCCGGGGCCGGGGCTCGGCATCGACGTCCGCGAGGACGTCGTCGACGCGTACCGCTTCTAGCCCAGCGGGGGCGCCGGGCGCCTCGGAGAGGTGCACCTGGTGTCCAGGAAACGATAGCGGGAACGGTTTCTGAAGGGAGACGGCGACGTTGACAGTCTCGGCGACGCTCGCCTACAGTGGCGCTGGAACCGTTACCATGCCAAGCCTGGGGATTCCGTGGCGGAGCTCGACGTCGATATGCAGGTTCGTGCGAGCCGCCCGGTCTCGGGCCTCACGATCGCCGAGGTCGAGACGATCGCGATCCGCGTGCCGCTCGCGCAGACGTACCGCGGCAGCGCGTACAAGATGACGCACCGCTCGACGATCGTGACGCGGATCCGTACCGAGGAGGGCATCGTCGGCGAGGCGTACTGCGGTGACGAGGACGCCGGCCTCCATGAGATCGACGAGATCGTGCGGACCGAGATCGCGCCGCGGCTGATCGGCGAGGACGCGCTCCGCGTCGAGCGCTGCTGGGAGCTCGCACGCCCGGCCACCTTCGACATCCTGCGCGACCGCCGGCTCGGCCTCGTCGCCACGGCCTGCGTCGACGCCGCGATCTGGGACGCAATCGGCAAGGCGCTCGGCCAGCCGCTCCACCGACTCTGGGGTGGATATCGCGACAGCCTGCCCGTGATCACGATCGGCGGCTACTACGGGACGCAGGACGTCGCCGGGGAGGTCTCGGAGCTCCGCGAGCAGGGCCTCGCGGGCATGAAGTTCAAGGTCGGCGGCCTCACCCCCGAGGAGGACGCGGCGCGGTTCCGCGCAGCGCGCGCCGCCGCCGGGCCCGACTTCGTGCTCTGCGCCGACGCCAACCAGGCGTGGACTCCGAGCGAGGCTATCCGCTTCGCCCGTCTCGTCGAGGACCTCGACCTGTACTGGTTCGAGGAGCCGTGCATCTGGTCGAACGACCGGCGCGCGATGCGTGACGTCCGCTTCGCGGGGGGCGTACGCGTCTGCGCGGGGCAAAGCGAGTTCTCGGCCGGCGGGTGCCGCGACCTGATGGTCGAGGGGGCGATCGACTTCTGCAACTTCGACTCGTCGTGGTCCGGCGGGGCGACCGAGTGGCGCCGCGTGGCGGCGGCGGCGGTCTCGTTCGACGTGGCGATGGCCCATCACGAGGAGCCCCAGATCGCCTCGCATCTGCTGGCATCGATCCCGCACGGGACGTTCCTCGAGGTGTTCAGCGCCGAGCGCGACCCGATCTGGTGGAACCTGATCGCCAACCGCCCGCCGATCGTCGACGGGAGCATGACGCTGCCGAGCGCGCCCGGTCTCGGCTGGGAGCTCGATGCCGACTACATCGAGGCGTACCGGGTCACGCCACGCTCGTGAGCGCCCCGCACGCGCCGGCACCGCCACTCGGCGAGGGGCTCGCAGCGAAGGGTGTCCTCGTCACCGGCGCGGCCGGCGGGATCGGCTCAGCGGTGGCGCACGCGTTCGCCGCGTCGGGGGCGCGCGTCGCCGCGCTCGACCTCGCGGAGGACGAGGCGGACGCACTCGCCGCCACCCTGCCCGGGCATGGCCACGTCGGCATCGGCGCGGACGTGGCCGACGTGGGACGGCACGACGAGCTCCTCGCGAAGGCGGAGGACGCCGTCGGGCCGCTCGTTGCGCTCGCCCATCTCGCCGCAGTCCTGCGCCGCCGGCACGACATCCGCGAGGTCGACGAGCCGGACTGGGACGCACAGACGGACGTCAACCTGAAGGCGACCTTCTTCCTCAACCGTGCCTTCGCCGAGATGCTGCGCGGCGCCGGGCGTCCGGGAGCGATCGTCAACTTCAGCTCGCAGGGCTGGTGGACCGGAGGCTTCGGCGGCTCGGTCGTCTACAACGCGACGAAGGGCGGCATCGTCACGATGACGCGCGGCCTGGCGCGGACGTACGCCTCGGCCGGGATCCGCGTCAACGCCGTCGCGCCGGGCCTGGTCGACACGGCCATGGTGCACGACGACCTCCCCGCCCCCGTGCTGCAGGGCCTGGTCGAGCAGGTCCCGCTCGGGCGGCTCGCCCGTCCCGAGGAGGTGTCCCCGGCGGTCGTCTTTCTCGCCTCCGAGCACGCCGGGTACATCACCGGCGCGACCCTGAACATCAGCGGCGGCTGGCTCATGTACTAGACCCATATGGCCCTGTGAGCCATCCGAAGGAGGCTCGCCGGGCTTGTCTGACAAGCGTTGACACGATATGACCTCTCTTCTCGAATCCGCTCTCACGAGGCTCCGCCTTGACAGGCGAGACGCTCCGGTATCCCACCCGAGGGGCGCTTGAGCCGACACCGGCTGAGTGAGCTCTCCCGGGCCGAGGCGGGCGAGCGCGGCCGCGCCGGCGCCCTCTGCTTGCTGCCCGTGGGCTCGCTCGAGCAGCACGGCGAGCACCTGCCCGTAGGCACCGACTCGCTGCTCGTCGAGACGGTCTGCCTGCGCGCCGCGGGTCTCGCCCGCGCCGACGCCGTCGTCGCCCCCACGGTGTGGACGGGGCTGAGCCCGCATCACGTGCGGCTCGGCGTCACGGTCACGGTCGAGCCGGAGCTCCTGATCGAGCTGACACGCCAGATCGTCCGCTGCCTGCGCCCCTGGTTCCGCGAGGTCGTGATCGTCAACGGCCACGGTGGCAACCGGGGGTGGCTCGGCGCCCTCGCCCTCGCCGAGAGCAGCCCCTTCGTGAACTACTGGGACCTCGTCGAGCCGTCCCTCCTGAGCGAGCTCTTCCCCGTCGATCTGGGCTCGATCGGGCACGCAGGGCAGGCGGAGACCTCGGCGATGCTGTCGGTCGCGCCGGAGGTCGTCGGCACGCCCTCGCCGGCGTTCGAGCCGATCACGCACGCGAACGACCCGTTCCTCCTGCCCGACATGGGTGCGAGCGGGGTGCTCGGCGATCCCTCCTCCGCCTCCGCGAGCGCCGGTGAGCAGTTCGTCGGCACGGCCTGCCGCGCGTTGGCGGAGCTGCTCGACTCCCTCGCAGCCACCCACACGAAGGAGAGCCGACCATGACCGACTTTCGCGCCGGTGCCGCCCACCTCATGCTCGAGCCCCCGCTCGGCCTGCCGATGGTCGGGTTCGTGCGTCAGCCGTGGAACGCACGCGGGTACGGGCTGCCCCTCGAGGTCGGGGCGCTCGTGCTGGAGCGCGGCGACACGCGCGTCGTGCTCTGCGGCGTCGACGTCGTCGGGATCATCCACCCGCAGATCGAGCCGCTGCTCGACCGCGTCGCCGCGGCCACGGGGGCGGACGTGCCGGGCGATCCTCCTGAACCTGAGTCACACCCACCTCGCGCCCCCCGGCGGCGTCGCGAACGGTGCGGTGTACGGCGACGTCGACGACGAGGTCGCGGCGTCGATCGAGGCGTTCGCGCGGGTCCTGCACGACAAGATCGTCTCCTGCTGCGGCCTCGCCGCGCAGCGGCTCGAGCCCGCCGGGATCGTCTGGGGGCAGGCCGACGTCGACCTGGCCGTGAACCGCCGTGAGCGAACGGCGGACGGATACAACGGCGGCTCGATCCTCGGGTGGAACCCGGACGAGCTCGTCGACAACCAGGTGACGGTCCTGCAGGCGCGTCGCGCGGACGAGTCCGCGATCGCGACGGTCGTCGGGTACGGCTGCCACCCGGTCACGACGGGCTACGACATGGACGTCTACTCGGCGGACTTCCCAGGACCGATGCGGGATGTGGTGCGCGGCGTGTCGGGCGGCGAGTGCATCTTCTTCCAGGGCGCGGGCGGGAACGTGCTGCCGAAGTTCGCCTTCACGGACACCGAGGACGAGGCGCGGCGGATGGGGGCGCGGCTCGGCCTCGCGGCGCTCGAGGCGGTGGCCGACCGGTTCAGCCGTACGGTCACCGTCGTTCCGGAGGAAGAGGGCTCGGTGACCCCGATCACGCGCTACCGCCGCCGCTACGAGGAGGCCGACGAGGCGCCGGCACTCGCCGCCGTGAGCGAGACGGTGTCGATTCCGCTGATGGCGCACCCGCCGCTCGAGGAGATCGAGCGCCAGCGCCGCGAGTACGACGAGGCGCTCGAGGAGGCGCGCGCGTCGGGGGAGCGCGGGCGCGTCAAGGTCGCGTACTACCAGGCATCGTGGGCACGCAGGGTCGAGTCGCAGCTCCGCGACGGCACCGCCCCCACGGAGGTGCGAGGGCCGGTGCACGCCGTGCGGATCGGCGACGGCGTCATCGTTACGGGCCCGGGCGAGACGTTCACCGAGTACGGGATCGCCGTCAAGGAGCGCTCGCCCGGCGCGCCCACGCTGTACGCCGGCTACACGAACGAGATCCTCGGCTACCTGCCGACGGCGAACGAGTACCGGTACGGCGGATACGAGGCCGGCTACGGGTACAAGAGCGTCGGCCTGCCCTCGCTGTTCGATCCGAGCGTGGAGCAGATCCTCGTCGAGACCGGCGTGCGGCTCGCCGAGCGGTTGTTCCCCGAGGCCGAGCCCTGGGACGCGGCGGCGGGCTGGCTTGCGCGCGGCGAGGCGCCGAGGCTGCCCGACACGCCGCTCGAGCACCCGTCTCGCGTCGCCTCCGAGGTGACGCCGTGATCGGCGTCGATTCCGGGCCCCGTGCCCGTAGCGGCCGCTCTCCCGCGACCATTCCACCGTGACCGGCGGCGATCTCCTCGTCGGCGCAGCACGGCTCTCGCTCGAGCCGCCCCTCGACCTGCCGCTCGTCGGCTTCGTCCGCCAGACCCACGACGCGACGGGGTACGGCAAGTGGGGGCTCGAGACCTCCGCGATCGCGCTGGAGAAGGACGGCCTGCGGGTCGTGCTCTGCGGCGTCGACATCGTCGGCATCGGAGAGCCGGAGATCACCGTCTTGCTCGACCGGATCGCCGAGGCCACGGGCGCCGACCCGGCCGGAATCTTCGTCAACTGGAACCACACACATCTGTCCGTCGTCGGGGGAGCGTGGGGCGGAGAGTGCGCCGGGCCGCCCGAGCCCGAGCGTGACGCGAGGATCAGGAGGTTCGCCGACGTCGTCCAGGACAAGGTCGTCTCGGTCTGCACGCTCGCGTTCGAGCGGCTCGAGGCGGCCCGCCCCGTGTGGGGTGTGGGGTACGCCGAGCTGGCGGTGAACCGCCGCGAGCGCGCGCCCGACGGCACGACCATCCTCGGCTGGAATCCCGACAACCTCGTCGACAATCAGGTCACCTCGCTCCAGTTCCGCCGCGCCGACGAGAGCGTCGTCGCGACCGCGGTCGACTACGGCTGTCATCCCGTCACGACGGGCTACGACATGTACGTCTACTCGGCGGACTTCCCGGGGCCGCTCCGCGACGTCGTACGCCGTGTCACGGGCGGCGAGGCCGTGTTCCTGCAGGGTGCCGGCGGCAATGTGTTGCCGAAAGTCGCCTTCACGGACGACGAGAGCGAGGCCGAGCTGATGGGCTGCCGGCTCGGGATCGAGGCGCTCCACTCGCTCGCGGGGCGCTTCGCGCGCCCCCGACGGATGGTGTACCGGCCGGAGCGGTCGATCATGCAGATCTCGTCCTACCGGCGCGAGGTGGTCGACGACGGGCCGGTCGAGCTCGCCGCCACGCTGCGGCGCGTTGGGTTCCCGCTCCAGCCGCTGCCCGACCTCGACGACGTCCGCGCCGTCTCGGCCGAGTGGGAGGCGAAGCTTGCAGAGGCGGTCGCCGCCGGCGCCGGCCACGGGGGCGCCGCCCGGATCGCGTTCTGGCACGCCGGCTGGGCCCGGAAGACGGAGCAGGCGCTCCTCGACGGAACCGCGCCGACGTCCCGCGAGGGGCGCGTCCACGCGATCCGGATCGGGGACGGGGTGATCGTCTCCGGCCCGGGTGAGGTGTTCAGCGAGATCGGGATGGCGGTCAAGGAGCGCAGCCCCGGCCGACCGACGATGTACGCGGGCTTCACCAACGGGCTGATCGCGTACTTCGCCACGGCCGCCGAGTACGCGCACGGGGGCTACGAGGCGGACTACAGCTGCCGCGGGCACGGCAACCCGTCCCATGTGGCGCCCGAGTGCGAGCAGATCCTCGTGGAGAACGGCGTGCGTGCGGCCGAGGAGCTCTTCCCGGACGCCCAGCCGTGGGACGGCGGGCGCGGGTGGACGGCAACCGGTGAGCTGCCGGCGCCGCTCCCCCCGGACACGCTCGTCCATCCCGGCCGAGTCGCGGCGGGCTAGAGCCTCCCGATCAGCTCGAGGCTCGCCTCGACCGCCCGCCGCGCCGAGTCCGGGTGCAGGATGACGGGCATCGCCCACGCCTGCGGGATGAGGTCCGGCACCGCGTAGCTCTCGTCGATCCGCCAGCCGCCCTCGGGGTAGTCCTCGGCGCGGGGGAGGTACCCGAAGCAGCCGTTCGTGTAGCCGAGCACGAACGTGTCGGGCAGGGGTGCGCGCTCTCGGATCTCGAGGCCCGTCTCGAAGAAGATCTCCATGTTCATCGCGCCCACGACGATGTCGTTGACGCGGATCGCCTGGATGTGGAGTTCGTGGGCCGGATGCCCGTCCTCGACCGCGGCGACGAGCTTCGATGCCCAGTGCTCGTACTTCTGGGCGGCCCGGATCTCCCAGTCGAGGGCGTCGCCGGCGAGCCGCTCCTCGCGCGTCTTCCGCCAGTGGGCCAGGATCGCGCGGGCCTGCTCGAGCGTGGGCAGCTCGTCGTAGTCGAGCGCGAGGGTGGTCTCGGCGGCGGTGAGGTGGGTGCAGGCGGGGCCGTCGACGGCTTCCCAGGGGGTGAAGAGGATGTTGGGGACGTTGCCGAGCGGTCGGCGCTCGCCGGCCCTGGTGTTGGTGCGGATCTGGGCGGCGACCTTGAGGGCTTCGCCGCCGAGCTCGAGGCCGACGCGGTTCTTGGTGTCGCGGCAGTCGACTTCGTAGCCGATCCCGACGCGGGGGTTGACGTTGCCGCCGCAGCCCTGGAGGAAGAGGGCGAGGCCGCCGAGGTTGCGCTCGAGCACCTCCCGCGCCGGTCCCGGGTAGTCCGCCGACGCGACCTGCGACCGGCTCCCGACCGTGACCGGGTGGGCGGAGTAGCGGAAGAGGACGGCGATCGGGGTGCCGTCGAGGTCGTCGACGCGGATCACGCCCACGGTGGTGTCGATCGGGTGGTCGGGCACCTCGCCGAGGACGTCGCGCCCGTCGCGGGTCTCGCGCCGGTAGACCCCGATCGTGCTCTCGCCCCAGCCGCAGCCGATCCGGGCCGGCTGCAGGCGGCTGTCGGCTTCGAGTGCTGCCTCTACGAGCCAGCGCTGCAGGTCGCGCTCGTATCGCACGCGGAACGGCACGTCCTCCTCCGAGTCGGTCATCGACATGAACTCGGGCAGCGCCGGGGCGCTGTGATTGTGGCTCAGGTTCAGGAGGACATGCGAGACGGGCGTGCCGAGCGCCTCGGCAACGGCGGACCGCAGGCGGCCGCTCTCGGCCATGCTGATCACGCAGAGATCGGTCGCGATCAGGACGACCTTCGTGTCGCCGTCGCCGAGCACGAGGACCGTCGCCGTCAGGTCGCTCTCGATCGCCTGGATCGGCGAGCCGAACAGCCGCAGGCCGGCCTTGCCGGTGCCGAGCAGCGGGTTGATCGTGCGGCGGGCGGCTCCGGCGTAGAGCGTCGTTCCCATTCGCGTCCTCCAACGGATCGAGGAGCGGCGGGGCACCGCGCTGCGGCGCCCCTCCGTGTTCAGAGACGACAGCCGGCCGCTACGAGCTCAGCCAGGCCGTCCGGAGGCCGGTGTTGAAGTCGCTGAAGGCGACGTACATGTTCTGCACGCGCTTGTTGAACACCTGGTACTTCCGGATCGCCACGAGTGGCATCTGGATCGGGTTGGTCCACAGCTGCGCCTGCGCGTCCTTGTACATCGGCAACCGCTTCTTGTCGTCGAGCTGGATGCGGCCGTTGCCGATGTCCTTCCACGCCTTCAGGTTCTTGTACGCCGGCGTCTGGGCCTTGAACGTCGCCGACGCCGGGTGGAACTCCTGCACGAAGCCGTCGACGTCGCCGCGCATGCCGCGGCCGTTCAGGAACCAGTCGTAGGTGCCGGCGTTGTAGATGGCCGCGAAGGTGCCGATCTCGGTGCCCTTGATGTTCAGGTCGATGTTGATCTGCTTCATCTGCTGCACCAGCAGGGCGGCTACCGACGGGTAGTCCTGCAGGCTGACGATCGTCATCTCGACCGAGAAGCCCTTCGACATGCCGGCGTCCGCCATCAGCTTCTTGGCCGACGGCACGTCGAACTTCGCGTACTTCGTCTTCAGCTGGGCTTCCGTCAGCGGCCAGGGGCCGTACCCGGGCGGCACGTACGACGTGTACGCGGCCTCGCCGCTGTAGACGTTCTGGATGATCTGCTGGCGGTTGATCGCGTAGTTGACAGCCTGGCGCACGCGCGGGTCCGCCCAGGGCTCGTTCCTGCCGGGCTTGAGCGTCATCTGCAGCTCGCGGAAGGCGGCGTTCAGGTTGCTGAGCACCTGCAGGCTGCTCTCGTTGCGGAGCGACCGTGCCACGTCCACGGACAGCGTCGCACCGTCGATGGCACCGGCGCGCAGGGCGGCGACGCGCGACTGCTCGTCGACCATCACCTTCAGCGTCATCGCGTCCATGTACGGCTGACCGGGCTTCCAGAAGCTGTCGTTGCGCACCAGCTCGACCCGGTCGAGGGGGTTGAAGCCGACCATCTTGTACGGGCCGGTGCCGATCGCGTTCCGGCTCACGTTGATCTGGTCGTAGAGCCCCTCGGGGACGATCGGCCCGTAGCGCTGCCAGGCGAAGAAGCCGGCGATACGTGCGTCCGGCGCCGACAGCTTGAGCCGCACCACGTACTTCGAGACGGCCTCCGCGCTGAGAATCGTCGCAGGCACGTTCGCCGCGACCGTCAGGCTGCCGGGGGGCGGCGGGTTCTTCATGTTCTTGACCGAATACACGACGTCGTCGGCCGTGAGTTCCTTGCCGTTGTGGAACTTCACGCCCTTGCGCAGGTTGAAGATCATCGACGTCTTGCTCTCGTACTTCCACGACGTCGCAAGCGCGGGCTTGATGTTCAGCCCCTTGTCGAACTCCGCCAGCGAGTCGTAGGTGTGCTCCTTGCCCCAGTGGGCCGCGCCCGGCGCCATGCCGTACGGGGCCATGGCCACCGGATCGGACTCGAGCCCGAAGACGAGCCTGCCGCCGCGACGGATCTTCGGCGTCGCGAACGAGCGCTTCGGAGCGGCGCCTGCGCCGCCCGCGAGCGAGCCCGCGGCGATCGCGCCGGCGCCGACGACTCCGGCCTTGGCCAGCAGATCGCGACGGCTGAGCCCGTTCCCGTCCTGGGTATCGGGCGTTTCGTCTGCCATGTAATGCGCCTCCTTCTGACTCGGATCCGACCCCGACGCAGGGACGCGCCCTGCTCTTCCTCCACTACGACGTACCGCCGGCCGCGAAGTCTGCGGCCGATACCGCATCGGGATCGAGCCCCATCTCCGGCTCGATCAGGAAACGTTTCAGGAATCGATTGTAGGATCGGGCATGGGCGAGGCGATGTCAAGAGGACGGGGAAGCATTCTCCGTCGTTCAGACGCTCGATCAGCGCTGAGGCTTGCCTCGACGGCGCGCGCCTCCGAGCCGGGGTGCAGCGCGACCGGATGCGGGTGCACCTGGAAGATGAGGTCGGGCACGGAGTAGGTGGCGTGCACGTCCCAGCCGCCCGCCGGGTAGTCCTCGGCACGCGGGAGATACCCGATCGTGCCGTTCGTGTAGCCGAGTGCGAACGTGTCGGCGAAGGGGGAGCGGGCACGGATCTCGAGCCCGGTCTCGAAGAAGAGCTCGGCGTTCATGCCGGTGATCACGACGTCGCCGACGCGAATCGCCTGCAGGAAGAGATCGCACTGTGGGTGCTCGTGGCCCGCGGCCGCGACGAGCAGCCGCGCCCAGTCCTCGACCTTCTCCGCGACGCGCACCTCCCATTCCTGCGCGTCGCCCTCCAGACGCTCGCGCAGGATGCGCCGGCGGTCGGCGAGGATCGCCTCTGCTTCCTCGAGCGTGGGCAGGTCGACATAGTCGAGCGCCACGCTCGCCTCGGCCGCTGCGAGGCGGGCGCTGGAGGTGCAGACGACCGGCTCCCACGGGGTGAAGAGGATGTCGGGGACGTTACCGAGCGACCGGCGCTCACCGCGCTTCGTGGCGGTGCGGATCCCGGCCGCCACCTTGACGACCTCGCCGCCGAGCTCGAGCCCGACACGGTTCTTGGTGTCGCGGCAGTCGAGCTCGAGCCCCATCCCGGCGCGTGGGTTGACGTTGCCGCCGCCGCCCTGGAGGAAGAGGGCGAGCCCTCCGATGCTGCGCTCGACCACGCGGCGGGCGACGCCCGGGAAGTCGGACGACACGACCGCCGAGCGGGGCCCCATCGTGACCGGATGGCACGAGTAGCGGAAGACGACGGCGATCGCGTTCCCGTCGAGGTCGTCGACGCGGATCACGCCCACCGAGGTGTCGACCGGGTGGTCGGGCACCTCGCCGAGCACGTCGCGCCCGTCGCGGGTCTCACGCCGGTAGACGCCGATCGTGCTCTCGCCCCAGCCGCAGCCGATCCGTGCCGGCTGCAGCCGCTCGTCCGCCTCGACCGCCGCCTCCACGAGACCGCGGATCAGCGAATCGCGGTAGCGGTGCTTCAGTGTCATCTGCTCGGCCGTGTCGGGCATGTAGTCCGGTAGGGCGACACCGCTGTGCGCATGGCTCGTGTTGAGGAGGACGTGGGAGACCGGGATGTCGAGCGCGTCGGCGACCCGGACGCGCATCTCCTGCGCGGGACGCTGGCTTCTGAGCGAGAGGTCGATGCCGACGATCGAGAGGTCGATCCCGATCACGACGACCTTCGTGCTCCCGTCGTCGAGCACGAGCGCGGTGGCGGTGAGGTCGCTCTCGATCGCCTGCACGGGGCTGCCGAACAGCCGGAAGCCGGTCTGCCGCGTCCCGAGCGGAGGGTTGACCGCCCGCCTCGCGGCTCCCGCGCACAGCATCGCCGTCACGGCGCTGCTCAGTAGGCCGTCGCCGTCAGGTCGACCATGGTCCCCGTCAGGAGCCCCCCGGCGCCGCTCGCGGCGAGGAGCGTGAAGCGCGCCACTTCCTCGGGCGGCGCCAGGCGGCCGAGGGCGTTCATCGACTGGACGCGCTCGCGGAGCTCCGCCGGGAGCGAGCGCTGCATCTCGGAGTCGAGCGAGGGAGGCGAGAGCGAGAAGACCCGGATTCCGTGGGGGCCGTACTCGCGGGCGACCGCCTTCGTGAGGACGATCAGGCCGGCCTTGGTCATCCCGTAGGCGCTCACGGTCGCGATCCCGCCGTTGACCCCTGCGGTCGAGACGACGTTGACGATCGCGGGCGAGGTGCCCTTCCGGAGGTATTCGAAGCTCTCCTGCATGATCAGCGCCGGTGCGCGCAGGTTCACCTCCCACGCCGCGTCGAGGTCGTCGAGCTCGAGATCGTTGAACGCTCGCCGCACGAGCGTGGCGGCGTTGTTGACGACGATGTCGAGCCCGCCGAGGTGGCGTGCGGCCTCGTGGACGAGCCGGCGGCAGTCGTCGGGCTCGCGGAGGTCGGCAGGCACCCTGATCGCCGCCTCGGGAAACGCTGCGGTGTCGACGTTCGGGCGGCGACCCGTTGCGACGACGCTGGCGCCGCGGAGGTCCGCCTCGGCCACGAGAGCCCGGCCGAGGACACCGGCGGCGCCCGTGACGAGGACGCGGCGCCCTGACAGCCACCGTTCGTCCGTGGCGCTTGGTCTTTCTGGCATCGGTTCCAGCGATGCTACTCGCTTCCGGAGCCCTGTGGTAGGTTCCTGGAATCGATACTGGGAGGGCCATGACGACGACCGCCGAGCCGATCACGACGACGGCGATGACCATGAGCGAGGCGATCAACCAGGCCCTCCGCGAGGCGCTCGAGCGGCCCGAGCCGATGATGCTGATCGGTCAGGACATCGGCCCGTACGGCGGCACGTTCGGCGTCACCCGCGGCCTCTTCGACGACTACGGCGAGGAGCGGATCCGCGACGCGCCGCTCTGCGAGTCGGGCACGGTCGGCTACGCGATCGGTCTCGCCATCACGGGCGTGCGGACGGTGTGCGAGATCGAGTTCTTCGACTTCGTCGGCGTTGCGATGGACCAGATCTTCAACCAGGCCGCGAAGCTGCACTACTTCACCGGCGGGAAGCTCACCGTGCCGCTCGTGATCCGGACTCCGATCGTGGCACGGATGGGCATGGGGCCCCAGCACTCGCAGAGCCTCGAGTCGTGGTTCATGCACATCCCCGGGATCAAGATCGCCGTGCCGTCCAACGCGGCGGACGCGTACGGCCTCATGCGGAGCGCACTGCTCGATCGCAACCCCGTCCTCTTCGTCGAGAACGTCCGGCTCTATGGGCGGCGAGGCGCGGTCGAGACGGGCGAGGCGATCCCGTTCGGCCGCGCACGCGTGGCGCGCGAGGGCGAGGACGTCACGGTGGTCGCGCTGTCGGGCATGGTCGACGAGGCGCTCACGGCTGCCGAGCGGCTCGCCGAGCGCGGTATCTCCGTCGAGGTGATCGATCCGCGGACCCTCGCCCCGCTCGACATGGAGACGATCCTCCGCTCGCTGCGCAAGACGATGCGGCTGGCGGTCGCCCACGACGCGCACAAGACGCTCGGCTTCGGTGCCGAGATAGCGGCGCGGTGCATGGAGGAGGCGTTCGACTACCTCGATGCGCCGGTGGAGCGCGTCGCCTGCGCCGATGTGCCGATCCCCTGCACGCCGGGTGGCATCGAAGCGGTCTACCCATCCGCTGACGACGTCGTCGCCGCCGTCGAGCGCCTCGTCGCATGACCGCTGTGACCGTGCCGCAGCTCTCCATCTCCATGGAGGACGCGAGGGTGAGCCGCTGGCTCGTCGAGGACGGCGCCGCTGTCGTCGCCGGACAGTTCGTCGTGGAGGTGGAGACCGACAAGGCGACCGTCGAGATCGAGGCGCCCGTGACCGGACTCCTCCGGATCGTCGCCCGCGAGGGCGCGATCGTCGCCGTCGAGGGGGTGCTTGCGGAGCTCGAGTCGGCCGCGCCGGAGGCCGCCGACGAGGTTTCGACGGACGGTGACGGAGCGGCCCGCGTGTCGGCGCCTGTCAACCGGTGCCTCCAGCGCCGTCGTCGGCGCCCGCAGCCGAGCCGGCGCGGACCGGTGCCATCGCATCTCCTGCGGCACGTCGCCTGGCCCGCGAGCGCGGGGTCGAGCTCGCTTCACTCCCGGGCTCCGGCCCGGGCGGGCGCATCGTCGCGCGTGACGTCGCCGCCCGGCCTGCCACGAACCGGGCCGCGGCGCGTGGCGCGGACGACCGACTCCGCGCGGCCGTCGTGGCGAACATCACCGCGAGCTGGCAGCAGATCCCGCACGTCCACGTCGGCGGCGAGCTGGCCGCAGACGGCGTGATGCGTGCGAAGGCGTCTGCTCCGCCGGACGCCGCCGTGACCGTCACGGACCTGCTCGTCGTCGCCCTCGCACGCGCACTCGCGGAGGTGCCCGAGCTCAACGGCGTCCGGCGCGGCGACGGCTCGTTGGAGCGCAGCCAGGCGGTTCACCTCTCGATCGCCGTCGCGACCCCGTCCGGCGTCGTCGCGCCGGTCCTGCGGGACGCGGGGTCGCTGACGCTCGAGGACGTCGCACGGGAGCGCCGACGCCTCGTCGAGGCGGCCCGGCAGGGCACCCTCGACGGTCGCGACCTCGCCGGTGGAACGTGCACGCTCTCGAACCTCGGGGCCCATCCGGTCGATTTCTTCGCTCCGGTCGTGTCGGGGCCGCAGGTCGCCATGGTCGCCACCGGCCGCGTCGCGGGCAGGCCCGTCGCCGTCGACGGGCTGGTCGGCGTCCGGCCGACGATGTGGGTCAACGTCGCCATCGACCACCGTGCAGCCGACGGCGAGGCAGGCGGACGCCTCCTCGCGGCGCTCGAACGTCAGCTCGCACTGCTCCCGGGAGGCCCCGCATGACGATCGCCCCCGTTCCCGTCGACGAAGCCCTCCCGGGCGCTCGCCCCGAGGGCGTCGACGACGACGACCTGCTCGGGCTCTACCGGGAGATGATGCGCGTGCGGGCGTTCGAGGAAGAGGTGATCGACGCGTTCGGCAACGGCCTCATCCCCGGCTCGACGCACCCCTGCATCGGCGCGGAGGCGATCAAGGCCGGCGCATTGTCGACGCTTCGGCCGGACGACCTCGTGTTCGCCACCTACCGCGGGCACGGAGAGGCGCTGATCAAGGGCGTGGACCCCGTCTCGATGATGGCCGAGCTGATGGGCCGCGCGACCGGCGTCTGCAAGGGGAAGGGCGGGTCGATGCACCTCTCCGAGCCAGGGGTCGGTCTGATCTCGACGAACGCGATCGTCGCGGGCCACATCCCGATGGCCGGCGGCGCTGCGCTGTCCTGCCGCTTCCGACGAACGGGGCAGGTCGTGCTCTGCTTCTTCGGCGACGGGGCCTCGTGCGAGGGCGAGTTCTTCGAGGCCATGAACATGGCGATGCTGTGGAAGGTTCCGCTCGTCTTCATCTGCGAGAACAACGGAATCGCGATCTCGGTCCCGACGTCGAAGAGCCAGGCAACCCCCGACATCGCGGACCGGGCCCGCGGCTTCGGCATGCCTGCTGCGATCGTCGACGGCAACGACGTCCTCGCCGTGCGCGCTGCGGTCGGCGAGGGCGTCGCCCGGGCGCGGGCGGGCGACGGCCCCACGTTCGTGGAATGCAAGACCGTGCGCTGGGAACGGCACTCCGCGTTCTCGGCTGGAGGGAGCGATCCCGCCGAGCAGCGGCGCGCGTGGCAGCGGGTCGACCCGATCCCTCGCTTCCGGAAGGCGCTCATCGCCTGGGGGCTCTCGGCCGGGACCGACCTCGACGACCTCGATGCGGGCATTCGCGCCGAGACGCGCGGGATCCGCGAGGAGGCGGAGCGCGCTCCCTTTCCCGCGCCAGACTCGATCTACGAGGACATCTTTGCGCCCTAGGCCCCCCGTGAGCCCGAACAGCGCCGGGGCGCCGGCGTGAGCGAGGACCGCTCGCGCGTGCGGAGCCGGGCGAGCATGCGCGAAGTCGCCGAGCGCGCCGGCGTCGCGATGTCGTCGGTGTCACGGGTGCTCGCCGGCCACCCCGACGTGAGCCCTGCGATGACCGAGAAGGTCATGCGCGCGGTCGAGGAGCTCGACTACCAGCCGGACATGCTCGCGCAGAGCCTGCGCCGTCGCGAGACGCGCAGCGTCGGCTTCGTCGTCGGGGACATCTCCAACCCACTCATCGCGGAGATGGCGACCGGCTTCGAGTCGACGCTGCACACGAACGGCTACTCGATGCTGCTGACGAACTCACTCGGCGATCCGCTTCTGGAGGCGGCGCACATCGCGCTCCTCTCGAACCGTCGCGTCGACGGTCTCGTGATCTCCGTGCTCGACGAGAACCACCCGGAGGTGCTCGGCCGGCTGCGCGAGCTCGACATTCCCGTCGTCGTGCTCGACCGCAACCTGCCGGCGGACATCCCCGTCAGCCGGGTGCTCTCGGATCACCGCAGCGGGATGAAGGCAGCGGGGCTCCACCTGCTCCACCTCGGCCACCGGAGGATGGGCCTGATCGCGGGCGCGGCCGTGCGACCCTCGGTCGAGCGGCGGGCCGGGCTCGAGGAGGCGTTCACCGAGCGCGGGCTCCCCGCCACGTACACCGCCGACGAGGGCGTGTTCTCCGTCGAGCACGGCGCATCGGCGATGCGCCGCATGCTCGATCTCCCCGTGCCGCCGACAGCGGTCATCGCGGGCGGGAACCAGCTGATGCTCGGGGCGCTCCGAGTCGTCTCCGAGCGCGGGCTCACGCTCGGCCGGGACCTGTCGTTCGTCGGCTGCGACGACGTCGCGATCACGGATCTCTTCCAGCCGGCGGTCGCCGTCGTCCGTCGCGACAACTTTGCGATGGGCCGGACGGCAGCGGAGCTTCTCCTCGCGCGGCTGCGCGACGACGCGCCGCCGTCCGATGTCGTCCTCCCCACGGAGTTCGTCGCCAGGCCGAGCTGCGGCCCGCCGCCGCGGTGAGCGGCGTGCGCGCCGGCGTCGGGCGGGCCGACATCACGCCTCCGGTCGGGATTCCGGCCGGCGGATGGGGCAACCAGCTCCACGAGATCTCGGAGGGGAACGACCTCGCGCTGTGGGCGACCGTCCTCGTGGTCGAGGGAGACGGTCCGGAGGCGAGCGGTGGCCGCGCCGCCATCGTGGACGTCGACCTCTGCATCCTCGACGACGCGCAGGCGGCGCGGGCGCGGTCGATCGTCGCGCAGGCTGCAGGGATCCCGGTGGAAGGCGTCGCGGTCGGCACGACGCACAACCATTCGGTGCCCGTCACGCTCGAGCTGGGTGGTGCGTGGATCCGCCGGAACCGCGAGCTCGTCGAGCCCTATGTCGAATCGGTCTTCGAGGCGATCGGGCATGCGGCGGCCGAGGCCGCCGCGTCGCTGCGCCCCGTCCGTGTCGGGGCCGCGAAGGGGCGCTCGCTGCTCGCGGTGAACCGGCGCATGACGACGCCCGACGGGCGCGTTGCCGTCGGGCTCGATCCCGATGGCGTCTCGGACCCCACCGTCACGGTCGTCCGTCTCGACGGCGACGACGACCGGCCTGTCGCCACGATCGTCCACTACGCATGCCATCCGATCATCCTCGGACCGGACAACACGTTCGTGACACCCGAGTACCCGGGCATCGTGAAGCGCGTCGTCGAGTCCGCGGTGGGCGGGCACTGCCTCTTCGTCCAGGGAGCGTGCGGCGACGTCGGGCCGAGCGAGCTGTTCGTGGCCGACCTCGCGACCTACCGCAGGCTCGGCGCCATGATCGGCCACGAGGCCGCAGGCACGGCGTTCCGCGCCGGCTGGCGCGCACACCGCCAACGGGTGCGAGAGGGAGAGGCATCGGCCTGGATCGCATCGTTCGAGTACGAGCCGGACGCGCAGCCGGACGGCACCGTCCGCGTCGCGCGCGAGATTCTTCCGCTGCCGTTGCGCGACGATCTTGGTGATCCGGAGGTGTGGCATGCCGATGCAGAGCGCTGGGAGAACGCGGCGTACGCGGCGCGCGAGGCCGGCGCGCCGGACGGCGAGGTGCGAGAGCTCACCGTGCGCACGAAGTTCGCCCGCATGCGGGCCGAGCGCGGCGATGCGCTCCAGGGCCTCGACTCCTACCCGCTCCTCGTGCACGGCGTCCGCCTGGGCCCGGTCGCGTTCGTCGGCGTGCCGGTCGAGCTCTTCTGCGAGATCGGCATGTCGATCAGGGATCGCTCACCCTTTGCGACCACGCTCGTGTCCGGGTACTGGAACGGCTACCGCAACTACCTGCCGACGGACGCCGAGCGGGTACGCGGCGGCTACGAGGTCGACATCTCGCCGTTCAGGCCCGGAGCGGATGCGCTCGTCACCTCGGCCGCGGCCCGGGTGCTGGAGGCGCTGCTCTGAGGCCGCGGGGCTCCTGCCTCACCGTGCCGGCGACGAGCGCGTGCGCGCCAGCGCCTGTGCGGGCGTAGCGTCGCCGCCGGAGCGTGGGTCCGGGTGTGGGCACCGGTTCTCCGGTGACGCCCACAGTCGCTGATCATCCCGGTTGGAGATGCGCGCGATACCGCGCGCTCCCGGAGTGTGTGGGCTCGCCGGCACCTCGTGAGGGCCTTGCCCGCAGGGTGTCGCGCACTCCGGCGTAGCCCCGATCGCGACCCGGCGTTCGGTCACGGCCCCCGTAGCCCGCAGATCTCAGGGTGTCGGCTCAGGGTCGCCCCCCGATGTCGCCGAGCCGGTTCCACGCCAGGCTCGGACACATCGAATCCACCCGCCAAGGAGGCGACCTCATGTCCGCAAGCCACTCGACCCAAGCCGCGATCTCTCCCCGTAACGACTGGAGAGAGCTCGCGATGCGTGAAGGCGACGGCCTCGAGGTCCACCTCCTCTGGAGCAAGTCGGCCGACCGCGTGAAGGTCACGGTCGCCGACGCCAGGAGCGAGACCGGCTTCGAGCTCGACGTCGCGAGCGCAGACGCGCTCTCGGCTTTCCACCACCCGTTCGCGTACGCGTCCTCGGAGAGCTTCGGCTCGGTCGAGCTCGAGCGCGAGACCCTCGACCTGCACACGCAGGCCTGAAAGGAAGCAGCCATGTCACCCCTGAAGCACTCGAAGAGCTTCGCGGCCAGAATGGGCCGCTGGAGCGCAAGCCACTGGAAGACCGCAACGTTCGGCTGGCTCGCGTTCGTGATCGTCGCGTTCGCCGTGGGCATCGCCGTGCCCATGCAGATGATCGACCAGAAGGACGCTGCGGTCGGCGAGGCCGGCAAGGCCAACAAGATCATCGACGACGCATTCGACCTCACCAAGAACGGGCAGGGCGAGCTCGTGATCATCCAGTCCAAGACGAAGACCGTCGACGATCCCGCCTTCCGGGCGACGATCAACGACACGATCGGCGCGCTCTCGAGCTTCGAGCAGGTCGACAAGCTGCACTCGCCGCTGGCCGCCGGGAACGAGGGTCAGATCTCGCCCGACCGCCACTCGGCACTGATCATCTTCAGCCCGCATGGCACATATGACGAGGCCGTGCTCTACATCGACTCGATCGTCGCCGCCACCGCCGGCGTCCAGAAGGCCCACCCGGACTTCTACGTCGCAGAGGCTGGCGTCTCGACCGGGAAGGCGCTCGACAAGGTCATCAACGGAGGGATTGCGAAGGTCGGCTTGATCGCGCTCGTCCTGACGTTCGTGATCCTGCTGCTCGTGGTCGGCTCGGCCGTATCGGCGGTCGTTCCGATCCTGGTCGGGCTGACGGCCGTGTTCGCCACGTTCGGGCTCGTTTCGCTACCCAGCAAGCTCGTGCCGATGGACGGATCCGTCAACGAGGTGATCCTGCTGATCGGGATCGCGGTCGGTGTCGACTATTCGCTCTTCTACCTCCGTCGCGTGCGTGACGAGCGGCGAGCCGGGCGAAGCGAGAGGGCCTCGATCGAAGCTGCCGCTGCGACGTCCGGCCGGGCGGTGCTGATCTCCGGCATCACCGTGATCATCGCGATGGCCGGCATGCTGCTCTCGGGCGACAAGACGTTCATGTCGTTCGCGATCGGCACGATGATGGTCGTCGGCATCGCCATGATCGGCTCGCTCACGGTTCTGCCCGCAATGCTGTCGAAGCTCGGCGACCGGGTCGAGAAGGGCCGGATCCCGTTCCTGCATCGGCTCCGCCGTGACAACGGCGACGGCAGCCGCTTCTGGGGCGCGATCCTGAAGCCCGTCCTTCGCCACCCGGTGATCTCGGCCGTCGCCTCTGCGGCAGTGCTCGTCGTCCTCGCACTTCCGGCGCTCCATCTCCACACGGCCGACAGCGGGCTCGATGCGCTGCCGAAGAGCCAGCCGGAGCTCAAGTCCTTCCACGCCATCGACGATGCGTTCCCCGGTGGCGCAACCGGAGCTGTCGTCGCGATCAAGGGCAAGGACAGTGTCCAGCTCCGCTCGGCAATCGCCGACCTGAAGGCGAAGGCGCTCGCCTCCGGGGAAATGCAGAACCCGATCCGGATCGAGAAGAGCCCGGACGGCTCCGCCTACGAGGTCGACATCTCACTGGCCGGCAACGGCACCAACGCGGTCTCGAACCACGCGCTTGCAACGCTGCGCGGCGAGCTCCTGCCCGCAACCGTCGGCACCGTGCCCGGCGTCGAGTACGCGGTCGGCGGTCCCACTGCCAAGTCGCACGACTTCAACGCCATGATGAAGTCGTCGGCCCCGCTCGTGTTCGGCTTCGTCCTGCTGTTCGCGTTCCTGCTCCTGCTGGTCGCCTTCCGCTCGATCGTGATCGCACTCAAGGCGATCCTGCTCAACCTGCTCTCGGTTGCGGCGGCCTACGGGATGCTCGTCGCGATCTTCCAGTGGGGCTGGGGCGAGAACCTGCTCGACTTCAACAGCACGGGCGGCATCGCCTCCTGGCTGCCGATGTTCCTGTTCGTGATCCTGTTCGGGCTCTCGATGGACTACCACGTGTTCATCCTGAGCCGGATCCGCGAGGCGTTCGATCGCGGCCTCTCCACCGAGGCTGCGGTCGAGCACGGCATCCGCACGACCGCGGGCGTCGTCACCGGGGCCTCGATCGTCATGGTCGGTGTGTTCGGGATCTTCGCGATCCTGCCGCTGCTCGACCTCAAGGAGATGGGGATCGGTCTTGCTCTCGCGATCCTCATCGACGCCACCATCATCCGCGCAGTCCTGCTGCCCGCGTCGATGCTGCTGCTCGGGGACTGGAACTGGTACCTCCCCAAGTGGCTCGAGTGGCTCCCGAACCTCGAGCACGAGCGCTCGGCCGAGCCCGTCGGAGGCACGCCGGCCCTCGAGCAGGCCGCCTGACCGGATCCGGCGCAGTTCGCGGGAGTGCCGCCTGCCGAGAAGCTTCTCCCTGCAGGCGGCACTCCCACGACAATGGAGCCGATGGATCCCATGGAGACCTCATCCCAGCGAAACCCGGATCGTGCCTCTCGAGCTCTCGGGTGGCTGCGAGACGACGTTCGCATCGCCAGGCTCGCGATCGGCGTCGTCGCCTTGCACGTCGTCGACGACAACTTCCTGCAACCGAATCCCGGGATGACGGCCGGCGACCATCTCGTGAGCGGCCTCGTCCCGCTCGTTCTGCTCGTTGCCGCGGGGGCGAGCTATGGCCGGCTCCGTGCGGGCGCCCGTGCGGTGACCGCGCTCCTCGTCGGCTTCTTCGGCGTGCTCAGCGGCACCGAGGCCATTCACTACGCCAGAGAGGTCGGGCCTTCCGGCGACGACTACACGGGGCTGCTTGCGCTGCTGGCCGGACTCGTGTTGCTGGCGATCGGGGGCGTGACGTTGTGGAGGTCGCGCCGCCGGGATGACAGCCTCTGGTGGCGCTACGGCCGGCGGGCTCTCCTGGTCGTCGGCGCGGCTCTCGTCGCCAGCGTCTTCCTGTTCCCGATCGCGATCGCGTACGTCGTCACCCATGCAGCCCGCGCTCACGTGCCGGCGGCCGATCTCGGCGCGCCCTACGAGGACGTGGAGTTCACGACGAGCGACGGGCTGCGACTGAAGGGCTGGTACATCCCGTCGCGGAACGGCGCGGCAGTGATCTCGTTCCCCGGCCGGGCGAGCTCGCAGAAGCGGGCGAAGCTGCTCGCTCGTCACGGGTACGGCGTCCTGCTCTTCGACCGTCGCGGCGAGGGCGAGAGCGACGGCGACCCGAACCTCTTCGGCTGGCACGGCGAGCGAGACGTCCACGCGGCCGTCGCGTTCCTGCAGGGCCGTCCCGACGTCGACCCGGAGCGGATCGGCGGCATCGGCCTTTCGGTCGGCGGGGAGATGATGATCGAGGCCGCCGCCGAGTCGTCGGCGCTGAAGGCGATCGTGTCCGAGGGCGCGAGCGCCCGCTCCGTCCGCGACATCGTCGCGAACCCGGGCACGACCTGGCAGGACGTCCTCGGGAACGGTGTCGCGACGCTCGCGACGGCCGTCTTCGCCGACACCATGCCGCCGGCCGACCTGAAGAGCCTCGTGCCGAAGATCTCCGGCGCCGTGTTCTTCGTCTACGGGGAGCGCGGCCAGCCGGCCGAGGAACCGGCCAACAAGGTGTTCTACGCCGCGGCGCACGGACCGAAGGAGATCTGGGAGGTCCCTGGCTCCGGGCACATCGGCGGCACGGAGGCGCAACCGCAGGAGTACGAGCGACGCGTCGTCGGGTTCTTCGACCGTGCGCTCCTCCGAGACGACTGACGGCGCGCCGGCGTGCCGGGACGAGCGGGCTCAGCGGCCTGCGAGCTTGCGCTGCGGCTTGACCGCGACGAGGTACGAGACGCCCAGGCCGCCGATCACGGCGAGCACGATCACCGCCGCCCAGACCTGGTAGGCAGGCGCGCCCGGCGGTGCCAGCGACGTGCGCGGCCACGCGATGTTGGCGGTCTCGAACGCGAGCCACGCGACGGCGAGCGCGTTGACGACGACGCCTGCGCGGCCGAGCCGCACGTGCCCGGCCGGTACCCACGTGCCGCGCACGCGTGCGACGAGCGCGGCGACCACGACGAGCAGGAAGGCCACGTAGATCCCGGCCGTCCCGAAGGCGATCAGGCTGCCGACCGCAGCCGAGTGCAGGCCAAGCAGCAGGCCGAGGCACGCCGCGACGGTCGTCGTCGCGATCGCCCCGATCGGCACCTGGCGCCCGTCGACCCGCCGCAGGAAGCGTGAGGCGGGGAGGACGTCGTCGCGCGCGATCGAGTAGATCGTCCGGGCGGTGAGGGCCTGCGCCGCGGTGCCACAGGCGAGGAACGCCGCGAGCACGACGGCCGCGAACGGCTTCGCCGACCAGGATCCGAACGACGTCACCACCGAGGTCGTGACCGGATCCGCGTCGCGCCCGGCGACCACGCCGGCCGGGTCGGGGTGCGCGAGCGTGACGGCGAACGCGTTGAGGATGACGAGCGCGGCGACGCTCAGCAGCGCGAGCCAGATCGCCCGGGGAACGTGGCGTGCCGCCCCCCGTGTCTCCTCCGAGGCGCTGACGCAGGCGTCGAAGCCGATGAAGACCCAGCCGGCGACGGCCAGCGCCGCGAGCATCCCGGCGCCGACCGACCCGCCCGAGAGCGCCTCGGCCCCGAGGGTGTGCGTCAGGAGGGAGAGGTCCTGCGTGCGGAAGACGAGGAGGAGCGCGAGCCCGATGCCGACCGAGGCCACGATCTCCGCCGCGATCCCCACCCTGATCACCGCGCCCAGCACGTCGACGCCCAGGGCGCCCACGATCGCGCAGACGACGACGAGGACCATCCCGGTGGCCACGATGGCGTTCGGCGTGGGCGTGACGCCGGCGAGGGTGAGCGCCCAGGGGGCGCCGAGATACGCGATCGTCGTGTTGGCGGCGCAGTAGGCGCAGATCGCGACCCAGCCGCTGATCCACCCGTACGTGCCGCCCATGAGCCGCCGGCTCCACTGGTAGGCGCCGCCGGCGATCGGGAACTCCGACGCCAGCTCCGCGTAGACGGCCAGCAGCAGGCACTGCCCGGCGAGCGCGACCGGCAGCACCCACACCCACGCCGGCCCGGCCACGACCGTGCCGACGAGCACGACGGCGTAGAGCCCGACGACCGGCGAGATGGCGGCGACACCGAGGGCGGCGTTGTCGAAGACGTTCAGCCCGCGCGCGAGCTCCTGCCGGTAGCCGAGCTCCTGGAGCCGCTCGGCGTCGCGGTCGACCGGGACGGTCGACGAGCTCACGCCGGCTGCGCTCCGTCGCGCTCGCGCCGGTCGCGCTCGATCGCACGCGCGATCTCGACGCGTGAGGAGACGCCGAGCTTGTGGAAGACGTTGCGGATGTGCGACTCGACCGTCTTGTCGCTCAGGAACAGCGCGGCGGCGATCTCGCGGTTCGTCATCCGGTCGGTCACGAGCCCCGCGATCTCGAGCTCGCGCTTCGTGAGCGCGGCGACGCCGCTGTCGCCCGCGGCCGCGGGACCGCGCGGCTCGGCCCGCGCGCCGAGCCGCCGGAGCTCACGGCGCATCTCGTCGCGCACGCGCTTCGACCCGCACGCGTCGAGCTCCTTCTCGGCCTCGCGCAGCACCGCGGTCGCCTGCCGGCGCTCGCCGGCGGCGACGAGCGCACGTCCCTCGAGACCGCGCGAGAACGCCGCCTGGAGCCGTGCCCCGATGGCACCGGCGTCCTCCGCGGACGCGCGGGCCAGCCGGGCCGCCTCGAGCGGCTCGTCCTGCGCGAGAAGCACGGCCGCGCGCGCCCGGGCCGCCAGCGCGGTGGGGAGCCGTAGCGGGAGGCGCCCCGCGTCCTCCTCGGCACGGCACGCGAAGGCGTCCGCCTCCCCGACGTCCCCGAGCGCGAGCGAGGCGAGCGTCAGCGTCTCCCAGTCGAAGCAGCGCTCGACGGGCATCGTGCGTGCGCCGTCCTCCCCGACGAGCGCGAGCAGGAGCTCCCGTCCACGCTCGACCTCGCCTGCCTCGACCCAGGCGGCCCCGAGCCCCCAGCCCGGCCCGCCGCCGCCGTTCGGGATCGTTCCTCCGGCGAGACGCGGATCCATCCGCGAGCTCTCCTCGTGCGCCGCGATCGCGCCGTCGAGGTCGCCCGCGTAGTACAGCGTCCAACCGAGCTCGAACAGCACCCGGTAGAGCTCGTGCGGGCTCGCCGACAGCCGCGCGGCCTCGAGGGCGGTCTCGCAGCATTCGCGCGCCTCGCTCAGACGGCCCTGCATCTCGAACGGGAAGTTCTTGGCGAGCGTCAGCGGCACGACGAGCCGGCCCTCGCCGAACGCTCTCGCGAGCGCGATCCCCCGCTCGGCGTGCGCGACCGCATCGTCGTAGCACTCCAGGTACGTCTCGGCCCAGGCGAGGTGGAAGAGGGCCTCCAGGCGCGACGCCAGCTCCGCGTCGGAGAGACGGGCGATCTCCTCGAGTGCCTCCAGCCGGTGCCCGCGGGCGTCCTCGATGCGCCCCGAGACCGTCTCGCCGAGGCACAGCGCGGCCGCGGCCGCGGCGACGAGGGCGGGGTCGCCGACGGCCCGCGCGGTGGCGAGCGCCTGGCCGCCCATGTCGACCGCCTGCTCGAAGTCGAGCTCGTAGAGCCCGTCCACCGCGAGCTCGATCTCCAGCGCCGCAGCCTCGGCGGTCGTGTGCTCGGGAAGCTCGTCCCACGCCCGCACGAGGCGACGGTGGGCCTCGTCGTGGCGGCCGAGCCAGTGCTCGACGGCCGCACAGTGCGCCGTCAGCTCGACCCGGCGGGCAGCGGCGTCCGGCGGAAGCAGCTCGATCGCCTCGAGCAGCGCGGCGCGGCATCGTTCGAGCTCGCCGAGCGAGCGGAGCGACGACGCGAGGGCGGTGCGCACCATGACCGACCGGTCCGCGTCCGACGCGGGGAGCAGGGCCAGGGCGGCCTCGTACCAGCGGGCGGCCGCCGCCGGCGCGCGCGACGCCGCCGAGGCGCCGGCCTCGAGGAGGAGCTCGATGGCCTGTTCGTCCCCCTGGCCCGCGTACTGCTCGACGTGATGCGCACGGTCCGCCGCCCCCGCCCCACGGGCAGCGAGCGCTTCGGCGGCCCGTGCGTGGGCCGCGAGCCTCCAGCCGGCCGGCGCCGACTCGTAGACCGCACGCCGGACGAGCGGGTGCCGGAAGACGAACTGGCGCGGCACCGTCGTGGGGCGCACGAGGTCGAGCTCCAGCAGCGCGTCCAGCAGCGCCGAGCACGTCCGACGGGGGCAGCTCGGCGATCGCGCCCGCCAGATCCGGCTCGAAGGGCTCTCCCGCGACCGCCGCAGCGCGGAGCAGCGTGCGCTCGTCCGCCGGCAGCGCCGCGAGCTCGTCCGCGAGCGACGCCGCCACCGCGGCCGGGACGGATACGCCGGCGACGTCGACGCCCGGCTCGTGCGCTCCTGTGACGGCGCCTTCCTCCCGGGCACGCTTGAGCTGCTCGAGATAGAAGGGGTTTCCCCCGGCGTGGCGGACCATGACCTCCGCCGCACGGGGATCGACCTCGCCGAGGAGCTCGGTCGCCTGTGCGTCGTCGAGCTGCGCGAGCCGGATCCGGCGGACGGACGGAATCGCGAGCGCGGCCGAGAGGCGCGCCGGTGCCCGGCCGGCGCGGAACGCGATCGCGAGCAGCACCGGAGCCTCGGGTGCGCGCTGCAGCAGCCCGGCGAGCAGCTCGATCGACGCCTCGTCGCTCCAGTGGAGATCGTCCAGCACGACCACGAGCGGCCGCTCGTCTGCGAGGAGCTCGAGCAGCCTGCGCACCGCGCGGTGGGATCGGTAGCGCTCGTCGGCAACCGTCGCCGGGGCGGCGTCGCTGCGCGGTCGGACGGACGGGATCACTCTGGAGAGCTCCTCCACGAGCTCCGCGCTCCAGCCGTCGCCGAGGTCGAGCTCCTGCGAGGCGACGTAGGCGTCGAGTGCGTCGACCCAGACGCTGAACGGCAGGTCGCGCTCGAACTCCGTCGCCGAGCCGGCGAGCACCAGGCACCCCGCCTCCTCGGCGTGGCGACGAAGCACGGCGAGCAGATGCGTCTTGCCGATGCCCGGCTCGCCCTCCACCGTGAGGCAGGCGGCCGAGCCCGCCGCCAGGTCGTCGAGCGCCGCGCTCAGCTGCTCGAGCTCGAGCTCGCGCCCGATGGTCCGTCCGGCGCTCGAGTCGATACGCACGTGCGTATCCACCCTACTCCGTTCGGCGCTCGGCTCAGGGAGAGTCCCCGATGTTCCGAAGGCGGAACTCGGGCACGCTGAGGACATGCCGCTCTTCCTTCTCCAGCACCGCCACGACCCGAGCGAGTGCGCCGCGGCCTACGCCGCCTGGACCGGCTTCAGGAGCCCGCTCCGCCACGGACTGGCGACGTCGAGCTGCCTCGCGGGCGGTCACGCCCTCTGGTGGCGCGTCCAGGCCGACGACGCCGTTGCGGCTCTGGCGCTGCTGCCGCGGTTCGTCGCGCGACGCACCGTGCCGATCGAGATTCGCGACGTCGAGATCCCGTAGGCGGACACGTCGCCCCGAGTCGTCGAGGTGTCCGCGCCGACCACCCGGCGCGTGGCAGCCGCTGCGCCGCACCGAGTAGGGTCGCGGGTGCGATGTGCTTCGAGCTCGACTCCGTGCCGCCGATCCCGCCGATCTCGGGCGGGGCTCCCGTCCTCTCCGAGGACGTCGTCCTCGAGGCCGCCGACGGAACACGGCTCGCCGGCTTCCTCGCGCTGCCCGACGACGGGGCGCGGGTCGGCATCGTCGTGCTGCCCGACGTCCGCGGGCTCTACCGCTTCTACGAGGAGCTCGCTCTCCGCTTCGCGGAACGCGGCTTCGCCGCGCTCGCCTTCGACTACTTCGGACGCACGGCGGGAGTCGGCAAGCGCGACGACGAGTTCCCCTACATGGACCACGTCGCGCAGACGACGCCGGAGGGAATCCAGCAGGACGTCCGCGCCGTCGTCGAATACCTGCGTTCGCCGGTCGGCGGCGGCTGCGAGGTCGTGTTCGCGGTCGGCTTCTGCTTCGGCGGCCGCCACGCCTGGCTGGCCACGGCGGGCGGGCACGGCCTCGCCGGGGCAGTGGGCTTCTACGGGTCGACCGGTGAGCGGGCGGGCGCACCCGGGCCGACGCAGCGGGCGGCCGAGTTCGAGGCGCCGATCCTCGCCCTCCAGGCAGGCGCCGACGCGAACATCCTGCCGGAGCACAACGCCGCGTTCGAGGCGGCGCTCACCGCGGCCGGCGTCGAGCACGAGCTCGTCGTGTACGACGGGCGCACCGCACAGCTTCTTCGACCGCAGCTACGAGGAGTACGCCTCACAGTCGGCGGACGCCTGGGAGCGCGTGCTCGCGTTCATCGAGCGGCACACGCCTCCCGCAGCCTGACGTCGGCGAGAGCGCGGCCCGCGTCCGCCGTGGTGGAGGCGGTTAGGGGACCGGCCGGATCTTCCCGTTCGTGACGAGGCGCAGGGCCAGGTCGTTCTGGGGCGAGAAGACCTCGATCTGGTACGCCTTCCCCGGGAAGGCGACGTGCACGTTGGTCGGCGTCTTCGGGTCGTAGACGGCGAGCCCGCCGCCGTCGAGCTCGAGCGAGCGGCTTCCCTTGTTCTTCGCCGCCGCCTGCACCTCCGCGTAGCCGTTCGGGCGCGCGTACGTCGCCACGGTCAGATGCGGCTGCATGTCTCCCGCCGCCGTGCCCGTCGGGAGATAGCGGACGAAGACCGTGCCACCGGATGTCTGCGAGACCTCGAGCCGCGTCCCCGCTCGGACGCCGGCCCAGTAGATCGGTTTGGGACTGGTCGCCGCGGCGGCGCGGAGCTCCGCAACCGTACGGATCGCCGGCTGGCTGACCGTCTCCGACGGCGTCGTCGGGAGGGTGGCCGTGACACCCGTGGTGGTCGTGCCCTGCCAACGCCAACGCCGGCCGCGAGCCGGTCGTCGCCGAAATACCGCTGCGGCCGGAGTCGTTGGAATCTGTTGTTGCCGCAATCGAGCAGAGGAGACGGGTGAGGACGAGGACGAGCCACGCTGGGAGTGCTCTTCGCGACGACGACCGCGATCGTGTGGGGCGGCCAGTTCGTCGTGGGCAAGTCGGCGCTCGAGAGCGTGAACGCCTTCCCCCTGTCGACGATCCGGTACGCGCTCGCGGCGGCGCTGTGGCTCGTGGTGCTCGCCGTGGTCGAAGGCCCCGGCGCCCTCCGTCTCGAGGGGCGAGGCTGGCGGCTCTTCTGGCTCGGCTCGCTCGGCTTCGCCGGCTTCAACCTCCTCGCCTACACGGGGCTCGCGCACGCGAGGCCGGAGACCGCCTCGCTCATCGTCGCGCTGGGGCCGCTCCTCACGGCGCTCGTCCTCTGGCGGCGGACCAGGCTTCGCCCCGCACGGGCGACATTCGTCCTGCTCGGGCTGGCCCTCCTCGGCGTCGCGCTCGTCGTCAGCGCCGGCCATCCCTCGTCGATCGTGCACGGCGCGGTCGGGTGGGGCGAGGCGCTCGTCCTCGCAGGCGTGTTCAGCTTCGTGTTGTACGGCCTCGGCGCGGCCGAGCACCCCGAGCTCTCGCCGCTTCGCTACACGGCGCTGACCGCCGGGCTGGGGTGGTTGACGATGGCAGGCGTGACCGCCGTCGTGATCGCGGCGGGTCTGGTGGAGCTCCCGTCCGCCGAGCAGCTCTCATCGGTCGCTCCGCAGATCGCGTATCTCGCGATCCCGGGCGCGTTCGTCGCCGTCCTGACCTGGAACGCCGCGATCGCCTCGATCGGGCCCCAGAACGCCGTCCTGTTCAGCAACCTGATCCCGGTCACGACCTTCGCGATCGAGATCGTCCGCGGCTATCGGCCGAACGCCGTCGAGCTCTTCGGCGCGGCGTTGACGATCGGCGCGCTCGTCGCGAGCAACCTGCTGGCACGCCGGTCGCGACGGCGTGGATACCTCGAGGCGCGTCCGCGCGAGGCCGAGCTGCCCGAAGCCGCGTAGGCGCGGGACAGGTCGGCACCGGCGAGGCGGGCGTGGCACGGCGCTGCCGCCTCAGGCGGCGTCCTCTTCTGCCGTAACCGGAGGCGGTGCCGTTCCCCGCACCGACCCGACGACGCTGCCGTCCCGGCCGATCCGGAGGGTCAGGCCCAGGCGGAGCCGCTGGTGGGCGGAGCGCAGCGCCGCGACGACGCGTGTCCCGTCGAGCGCCGTGATCTCCCCGTGGTACAGCGGGGTCGCGGCGCCCATCCGGACGCGGCTCTGCTCCATGGCCACGCCGCCGTCCTGCAGCGGGATGCCGTGGATCAGGATCTCGAGGTGGTCCCGCGTCCCTCCGCTCAGGGCGCCGTCGATACGCACCGTGAGACGTCCGCGATCGTTCACCGGTGCCACGGTGAGCCGGCCGGTGTACCGGGCCGTGAAGGGCACGTGCACGACGGCGGACGGTAGGGACCGCACGGACGCGCGGACGAGGCGGGGGCGCGGAGACGCCGCCGCGGCGAGCGTCGGCCGCGCTGCCGTCCCGCCCGCCCGCGCCGACCAGCCGGGCGCGAACGGGCCGGTGAGCGACCATGCGAAGGCTGCGATGACCGAGGCGCCCGCCGCAGCGGCCGCCAGCGGGCGACGGCGCGAGTCTCGTCCCGCCGGGGCGAGCAGCCTGACGGCGAGCAGCGTGCCGACGAGGCCGACGCTGCCCACGTAGAGGGCGGCGGCCCAGACGGTCCGGGTGTCGCTGCCGGTGCCCAGGCCGTGGAGCGTCGCCGCCGCGTAGACGGCGAAGGCGAGCACGTGGATCCGTCGCCAGAGGCGATGACCGATCCGCTGCCGCAGGCGCGAGCTGATCCACACGGCGAGGAGCAGGTAGAGCGAGACGATGCCGAGGCTCATCCACAGGGGGCGGTAGTGGGTCGCGAACGGCACGACCACGGCCTGCAGGCCGAAGTGGGTGAACGGGTCGACCGCGACTGCGAGGACGTGGACGACGATGAAGACGAGGGCCAGCAGCGAGACGTAGCCGTGCAGCTCGTTGGTGACGAGACGTGGCCAGCGACTCGACTGCCAGCGGTTCCGGAGGACGAGCCCCAGGGCGACGGCCCCCGTCAGGAGGACGTACGAGACGAGGCCGCCTGCCCGCGCCGTGTCCCATGTGATCGCGCTCCAGCTGCTCATGGGCCAACCTTGGTTGGCCCATGAGCGGGGAGGGGTGTGGGGAACCGGGAGGTTCCCCATGCTCTCCAGAAGAAGGAGGCCCGTGGGGGAAACATGGTTTCCCCCACGAACGCGAGCCGAAGGCGAGCGTTGCTCATGCGACGACCTCGGTCGGCGCGTGAGCGGGGAGGGGTGTGGGGAACCGGGAGGTTCCCCATGCTCCCCAGAAGAAGGGGGCACGTGGGGGAAACATGGTTTCCCCCACGAACGCGAGCCGAAGGCGAGCGTTGCTCATGCGGCGTGGGAGACCTCGTGCCAGGGCCACCGCCCGACCCGGATCCGCCCCCCCGACCCCGTGACGAGCAGGCCGGCGAGGCCGAGGCGCTCGAGCAACCCCGGGCCGAGCAGCGGCCCGGCGACGAATGCGGCGGTCGCGCCGACCTCCGCGGCCCGGCAGGTCCCGCCGGCCACGGTCACCTCGCAGAGCCCGCTCGTGACGGGCTCGCCGGTGCGTGGATCGACGAGATGGTGCCGCGACGCCTCTCCCTGCATCCAGCGGCGTCGCGCGACCCCGGAGGTCGCCAGCGCGCCCCGCACGAGCGGGACGACCGGCCCCTCCGGGTCGTCTCCCACCCGCACCCCCCATGCACGCTCGCCGGGCGGACGTCCGAGCACCGCGAGGTCACCCCCTGCGCTCACGAGCGCGGCCTCGATCCCGAGCCCGGCGAGCAGCTCGAGCGAGGCGTCGACGGCCATGCCCTTGGCGATCCCACCCAGGTCGAGCCCGCTCCCCTCCGGCAGCGTGACGACCCCGGCGGAGCGGTCGACGACGATCCGCCGCCAGGCGCCGCCCCCCCGAGGGCGCCCGGCCGCGGTCTTCGCGTCGCCGATCTCGTCGAACGGCCTGTCGTAGCCGATGCGGACGAGCTCGTGCCGGAGCGTGGGATCGAAGAGGCCGCCGGTCGCGCGCGCCGCGTCGAGGGACGCCTCGACCGCGGTCATCAGGATCCGGCCGACCCGGACGGCAGCGCCGGCCTGCGCATTGAGGCGGGAGAGCTCGCTCTCCGGACGGAAGCGGCTGAGCACGATCTCCCACTCCTCGAACAGCCCCTCGACGGCCTGCGCGGCGTCCGGCGCACGCGCGCCGGCGGCGAGCACGTGGACCTCCGTGCCCATCGCCCGGAAGCGGTGCGACGACAGCCCACGCGGGAGGGCGAGCTCAGGAGACATTCGTCTGGGCGACCGGGGGTGGGAGCGGCGCCGACGAGGCGTCGTCGAACGCGAAGCCGTCGGCTCGCTGGTCGAAGTACGTGGCCGTGACGGGCGCCGCCGGCGGCGGCACCGCGACCGCCGCATGGCGCTTCGACGAGCCGACGGCGTGCTGGGCCGCAAGGCCGAGGAAGGCGGCAAAGCCGAGCGCGGAGGCGATCGCGGCGCGCTGCCGCAGCAGCACGAGCCGCTGCCGATGCCGGCGCTTCGCGCGCTCGCGCGTGTCGATCGACTCCACGTGGTCGACGGTAGGCAGCCGAGATGAGAGCCCGATGAGAGCCCGTCAGGCTGCGCGACGGGCGTGCGTCGGAAGGGAGATCCAGACGTCCGCCCCCTTGCCGTTCGCGGCGATGCCGGCCGTCCCGCCGTGTGCCTGTGCGATCGCCTGGACGATCGCGAGGCCGAGCCCGCTGCCTCCGCGTGCCCGCACGTCGTCGCCCCTCGAGAACCGCTCGAAGGCACGCCCGGCGAAGCCCGGCGGAAAGCCGTGGCCCTCGTCGGTGACGTGGATCTCCGTCGCGTCGCCTGCCGTCCGGGCGGTGATCGCGACCGCGCCCTCGCCGTACCCGAGAGCGTTGTCGACGAGGTTGCGGAGCGCCTGCTCGAGGCGGAGCCGATCCGCATCCACCTCCGTCCCCGGTGGGATCTCGACCGTGAGCCGCCTGTCCTCGGCCGACGCCCTGTCCGCGAAGCGGGCTGCCGTCGAGTGGGCGAGCTCGCCCAGGTCGACCGGCTCGACGCGGAGCGCCAGCCCGGCCTGGTCCGTGCGCGCGATCAGCAGCAGGTCCTCGGCGAGCAGCACCAGCCGGTCGGTCTCCTCGGCCGCCGAGCCGAGCGCTGTGCGCAGCTCCGCCGCGCTCCTCGGGCGGCGGAGGGCCAGCTCGAGCTCCGCCTTCAGGAGCGCCAGCGGCGTGCGCAGCTCGTGGCTGGCGTCCGCGACGAAGCGACGCTCGTGCTCGAGCGCGGCCTCGAGCCGCGCGAGCATGTCGTTCAGCGTCTCCGCCAGGTCGCGGATCTCGTCCCGACTGCGCGGCACCGGGAGCCGCGCCCCGGTGGTCGTGGCGGAGATCGCGCTCGCCCGGCGCCGCATCGACTCGACCGGCCGGAGCGCGGCGGCCGCGAGCAGGTAGCCGCCGAGGGTCGCGAGGAGCAGCCCGACCGGGCCGGCGACGACCAGGCCGCGAAACAGGTGGTGGAGCGTCTCCTCGGTCTGTCCGAGCGGCCGGGCGACGACCAGCACCCGTCCTTCGTCGGGGGCGGCGAGCGCCCGCCAGCGGTTCTGCTCGCCGGCGCCCAGGGAGACCGTCGTGAGGACCGTGCCTTTCCGTGCCGCGGTCAGGGTCTGCGGATCGAGGATCGTCGGCAGCGACGCCGGATCGGACCGGACGACCCGCCCGTCCCGGTCGACGAGCTGGACGACGGTTCCCGACGCGCGCGCGTCGTCGTCGAGGAGCGAGCCCTCGTCGGCACGGCCCACGGACTCCGCCGCCTGTGCGCGCAGCGCCTGGTCGACCGAGCTTCGGAGCGCATCCTCGACGCGGAGGTAGACGAAGGCGCCGAGCGCGACGAGCAGCACCGCCATCGAGACGGCGAAGGCGGCCGCGAGCCGCCAGCGGATCGGGATCGCCCTCAGCACGCGTCGGGCTCGCGCAACCGGTAGCCGACGCCGCGCACCGTCTCGAGCGAGTCGCAGCCGAACGGGCGGTCGATCTTCCCGCGGAGGTAGCGCACGTACACGTCGACGATGTTGGAGCGGGTCTCGTAGGCCATGTCCCACCCCCGCTCGAGCAGCTCGAGCCGCGACAGCACCTGCCCCGGATGCCGCATGAAGACCTCGAGCAGCGTGAACTCCTTCGCCGACAGCTCGATCTCGGTGCCGTCCCTCCAGGCGCGGTGCGCCGCCGGGTCGAGCCGGAGCGTCCCGACCTCGAGCACGGTGGGCCGCTCCACGGGGCCGCGCCTCGTCAACGCGCGGAGGCGCGCCAGGAGCTCGGGGAACGAGAACGGCTTGACGAGGTAGTCGTCGCCGCCGACGTCGAGGCCGCCGACCCGGTCCTCGACGCTGTCGCGCGCGGTGAGGAACAGCACCGGCGTCCAGACGTCCGCCGCACGGAGCTCGCGGCAGACCTCGAACCCGTCCTGGCCGGGCAGCATCACGTCGAGCACGATCGCGTCGTACGGCTTCGCGCGGGCCATCCAGACCGCGTCCCCACCCGTGGTCGCGACGTCCGTCGGGTGACCCTCCTCGCCGAGGCCCCGCGCGAGCAGACCCGCGAGCTTCGGTTCGTCCTCCACCACGAGCACGCGCATGGCACGCATTGTGGTGCCCGCACGTGAGCCGGCGATGAGTCTCATCGTCCTCTCATCCGCGTCCGCTCCCATGGGCCCGTGCTCGACGTGCGGCGAGAGAGGGGAACGTGGACGCGCGTCGCCGCGCGCTCCGTCGCGCGGACGGGCGGCAGCGAGGGCAACCGGCGCCTGACCGCGGCGACCGCGGCAGTCCTCCTCGTGCTGCTCGCCGCCGAGGGGGTCACGCTGATCGCGATCCGCCCCCTCGTGTCGGCGCACGTCTTCCTCGGCATGCTGCTGCTGCCGCCCGTCGGCCTGAAGGTGGCCACCACGGGCTACCGCTTCGCGCGCTACTACACGGGGAGCCGCGCCTACCGCGTGGACGGCCCGCCGCACCCGCTGCTGCGCCTGCTCGGGCCGTTCGTCGTGCTGTCGACGGCGGCGCTGTTCGTGAGCGGCGTGGCCCTGGCCGTGCTCGGCCCGGAGGAGCACGGGGTGCTCGGTCTCCACAAGGCGAGCTTCGCCGTCTGGTTCGCCGCAATGGGGGCGCACGTCCTTGCGCACTTGCTCCCGCTGCCGCGACTGGCCGCCGCCGACTGGCGACGGGAGGAAGCGCTCCCCGGCTCGTCGCTGCGTCGCTGGCTTCTGGCGGGCTCGCTCGTCGCCGGGCTGATCCTGGCCGTCGCCACCGTCCACCTCGCCGGGCCCTGGCACCAGTTCGTCGGGCTCGACGATTAGCACGAGTCGTCGACCACGCCGGCAGGTGAATCCGGAGCGGCGCGAGTGTCGTATGCTCGACAAGCGGCTCCTTTGGCGTCCCCTGAAGAGGAGGAATCGGTGTATCCGCCGAGATTCGACTACCTCGCCCCCACGTCGGTCGAGGAGGTGATTGCCGCGCTCGGCGAACATGCGGGCGACGCCAAGGTGATGGCCGGCGGGCAGAGCCTCATCCCGGTGCTGAAGCTCCGCATCGCCTCCGTGGGGACGGTCGTGGACATCAACGGCGTCCCGGGTCTCGACGGCATGTCCGAGGAGGGCGGTGAGCTCAGGATCGGCGCGCTCGTCCGACATGCGCAGGCGGAGCGGTCGCCGCTCCTCACCAAGCGCTATGGCCTGCTCGGCAGCACCGCGCGGCTCGTCGCCGACCCGCTCGTCAGGAACCGCGGGACGATCTGCGGGTCGCTCGCGCACGCCGACCCGCAGGGCGACTGGGGCGCGGCGATGCTCGCCGCCCGCGGCAGCGTCGTCGCCCGCGGGCCGAACGGCGAGCGGACGATCCCCGTCGACGAGCTCGCGCTCGGCCCGTTCATGAGCACGCTCGAGCCGGACGAGGTGATCACCGAGGTGCGCGTGCCCGATCCGGGGCCGCGGACGGGAGGGACGTACCTGAAGCTCGAGCGCAAGATCGGAGACTTCGCGACCGCCGCCGTCGCGGTCCAGGTGACGCTCGACAACGGGAACGTCGGTCAGGTCGGAATCGGGCTCACCGGAGTCGGCCCGACGAACCTGCGCGCGAGCGCGGCCGAGGACGCGCTCCGCGGCAGCCACGCGACCGACGACGCGATCCGCGAGGCCGCCTCGCTCGCCGCCGCGGCCGCACACCCGCAATCCGACAACCGCGGCAGCGCGGAGTACAAGAGGAACGTCGTGCGCGTGTTCTGCGAGCGCGGCCTTCGCACTGCGATCTCGGCCGCCACGGCCGGCCAGGAGTGACGGACATGACCCAGCTCGAATCGCCCATCGCGGCCGGCCTCCACACGGTCCAGGTCACCGTCAACGGGCAACCACGCTCCGCGGACGTCGAGGCGCGGCTGCTGCTCGCGCACTTCCTGCGCCAGACCCTCGGGCTCACCGGGACGCACGTCGGCTGCGACACGACGAGCTGCGGCGCCTGCGCCGTGCTCGTGGACGGGACGCCGGTGAAGTCCTGCACGATGCTCGCCGTCCAGGCGAACGGCGCCGAGATCACGACGGTCGAGGGGCTCGCGGCGGGCGGCCAGCTGCATCCGATCCAGCAGGCCTTCCACGAGGAGCACGGCCTGCAGTGCGGGTTCTGCACTCCGGGGATGATGCTCACCTCGGTCGCGCTGCTGAAGGAGAACCCGAGCCCCACGGACGCGGACGTCCGCTGGGCGATCTCCGGCCAGATCTGCCGCTGCACCGGCTACCAGAACATCGTCAACGCCGTGCAGAGCGCGGCCAAGAGCATGAGGGAGGCGTAGGAGATGTCGACCACGCACGAGGTCCGCGGCGTCGGCCACTCCGTCCCGCGCAAGGAGGACGCGCGCTTCCTCCAGGGCAGGGGCCAGTACTTCGACGACATCACCCTGCCCGGGATGCTCCACATGGAGATCCTCCGCAGCCCCTACGCTCATGCGCGCATCAACTCGATCGACACGTCGGCTGCCGCGGCGCTGCCGGGCGTCGTCGCCGTCGTCACCGGCGAGCTGATGGCGCAGCACAACCTCGCCTGGATGCCGACGTTGTCGGGCGACACACAGGCCGTGCTCGTCACCGACAAGGTGCGCTACCAGGGCCAGGAGGTCGCCTGCGTGATCGCCGAGTCGGCGTACATCGCGAAGGACGCGCTCGAGCTGATCGAGGTCGACTACGAGCCGCTCGACGCCGTGACGAGCCCGCAGCAGTCCTCCTCGCCGGACGCCCCGCTGATCCGGGACGAGAAGGAGGGTCAGACCGACAACCACGTCTACCACTGGGAGGCGGGGGACAAGGACGCCACCGACCGGGCCTTCGCCGAGGCAGATCACGTGGTGGCGCTCGACACCTTCTACCCCCGCTGCCACCCGGCGCCGCTCGAGTGCTGCGGGTGCATCGCCGACGTCAACCCGGCGACCGGGAAGGCGACCATCTATCTCACCTCGCAGGCGCCGCACGTCCACCGCACGCTGTTCGCGATCGTCGCCGGGCTTCCGGAGCAGAACATCCGGATCATCAGCCCGGACCTCGGCGGCGGTTTCGGCAACAAGGTGCCGATCTACCCGGGCTACGTCGTCGCGACGGCCGCCTCGCTCCTCATCGGGCGCCCGGTCAAGTGGGTCGAGGACCGCACCGGGAACCTCATCTCGACCGGGTTCGCGCGCGACTACCACATGCGCGGGGAGCTGGCGGTCAAGGGCGGAAAGATGACCGGGCTCAAGGCGACGCTCCTCTCCGACCAGGGCGCGTTCTACGCCGACGCGCAGCCGTCGAAGTTCCGGGCCGGGCTGTTCCACATCGTCACCGGCTCGTACGACATCCCGGCCGCGCACGTCGTGGCGGACGGCTGGTACACGAACAAGGCACCCGGCGGCGTCGCGTACCGCTGCTCGTTCCGCGTCACCGAGGCCTCGTACCTCATCGAGCGCCTCGTCGACAACGCGGCGCACGAGCTCGGCGTCGACGCGTCGCAGTTCCGGCTCGACAACTTCATCCAGCCCGAGCAGTTCCCGTACGAGTCGGCCACGGGGTTCGTCTACGACTCCGGCAACTACCCGGAGGCGATGCGCATCGCGCTCGAGAAGCTCGGCTACGAGGAGCTGCGCCGCGAGCAGGTGGCGGCACGGGCCGAGGGGCGCCTGCTCGGGATCGGGATCTCGTCGTTCACCGAGGTGGTCGGCGCCGGCCACGGCAAGGAGTACGACATCGCAGGCCTGCGCATGTTCGACTCGGCGGAGCTGCGCGTCCATCCGACGGGCAAGGCGATCCTCAAGCTCGGGGTCAAGGCACAGGGGCAGGGCCACGAGACGACGTTCGCGCAGATCGTCGCCGAGGAGCTCGGGATCCCGTACGAGGACGTCGAGGTGCAGGAGGGCGACACCGACAACACGCCGTACGGCCTCGGCACCTACGCGAGCCGCTCGACACCCGTCGCCGGCGCCGCGACGACCGTCATCTCCCGCAAGCTGCGCGACAAGGGGCGGGAGATCGCCGCGCACCTGCTCGAGGCGTCGGCCGAGGACATCGAGTTCGAGGCGGGCAGGTTCTTCGTGAAGGGCTCGCCCGAGCGGGCGAAGACGATCCAGGACGTGGCCTTCGCCGCCTACACGAACCTCCCCGAGGGCATGGAGGCCGGCCTCGAGGGCGTCACCTACTACGACCCGCCGAACATGACCTTCCCGTTCGGGACGTACGCGGTCGTGGTCGAGATCGACCGGGGGACGGGCGAGTGGAAGCCCGTCAAGGTTGTCGCGGTCGACGACTGCGGCGTCCGGATCAACCCGATGATCGTCGAGGGCCAGATCATGGGCGGGCTCACCGAGGGGTACGCGATCGCGGCGATGCAACTGATCGACTTCGACGAGGACGGCAACTGCATCGGCTCGAACTTCACCGACTACCTGATCCCGACCGCCTGGGAGACGCCCGAGTTCGACATCGGCGAGCTCTCGACACCCTCACCGCACCACCCGCTCGGGGCAAAGGGGGTGGGCGAGTCGCCGACGGTCGGGTCCCCGGCCGCCTACGTGAACGCGGTGATCGACGCGCTCTGGCACGCGGGGGTGAAGAACATCGACATGCCGCTCACGCCCGACAAGGTGTGGGACGCGCTGCACACGGCCGGGATCGCCGAGTGACGGGCCCGTCGCAGAGGCTCGACCGCGGGGCGGTGCTCGTCGAGGCGGGGCGACTGGCCGCAGAGGGGCGGCCGTTCGTCCTCGCGACCGTCGCCTCCGTCCGGCGGCCGGCCTCGGCGCGGATCGGCGACCGCGGCATCGTGACGGCGGACGGGAGGCTCGTCGGCTGGGTCGGCGGCGCCTGCTCCGAGCCGGCGGTCGTCCGCGAGGCGCTTCGCGCCCTCGCGGAGGGGACGACCCGCCTGCTTCGCATCTGCCCGCCGGGAGGCTCCGAAGGAGGGGAGGGCGTCGTCGTGGCCGAGAGCTCGTGCGCGTCGGAGGGGATGGTCGAGGTGCTGATCGAGCCGCAGCTGCCCCAGCCGCTCCTCGCGGTCGTCGGCGACAGCCCGGCGGCGGCGACCCTCCGCGATCTCGCCGCCACGATCGGCTGGACCGTCACGAACGACCTCGCCGCGGGCGCGGAGGCCGTGGTGGTCGCCACGATGGGCCGCGGCGACGCAGAGGCGCTCGACGCCGCCCTCGCGACTCCTGCGGGGTACGTCGGGCTCGTCGCCAGCGCGAAGCGGGCCGGCGTCGAGCTCGCGGCCCTCCGCGAGCGCGGCCTCGACGAGGAGACGCTCGCGCGCGTCCGCAGCCCGGCCGGCCTCGACCTCGGGCCGCTCTCCCAGCAGGAGATCGCCGTCGCGGTCCTGGCCGAGCTCGTCGCGTGGCGCCATGCGCGTGGCCCAATGTCCGGCGAGCTCGCGGTCGAGGCCGTCGACCCGGTGTGCGGGATGACGGTCGTCGTCACCGCCGACACGCCGACGGCAGAGCACGAGGGGACGACGTACTGGTTCTGCTGCCCCGGCTGCCGGGGCCGCTTCGCGCGGGATCCCGCGAAGTTCCTCGCGTCGGCCTGATCCCCCGCGTCCAGCACGCCGGGCCACGGCTCGCCCGGGCACCTATCTCGTGATCGCCACCGGCGAGCCGACGGCCGGGAGGCTTCGACGTCAAGCGTCGCGGAGCCCGGCTGCGACGAGCGCGGGAACGTCGAGCGACCCCGCCGCCGCGCCGACGACCAATGCCTCGGCCTCGTCGACGCCGAGCACGACGTCCCGGCCGTTCAGCAGGCAGAAGACGCGGGTCGCCGACCAGGCGAGCCGCGTGTTGCCGTCGACGAGCGCATGGTTTCGCGCGATCGCGTGGAGCAGGGCCGCCGCCTTCTCGGCGAAGCCGGGGTAGGCATCCGTGCCGAACGCTGACATGCGCGGCCGTGCGGCGGCGGACGCGAGAAGGCCCACGTCTCGCACGACGAAGTCGGGCACGACCGTCGCAGCGATCTCGAGGAGGTCGTCCGTGGAGAGGTAGTCGACGTCGGGCGAGCCGGCGCTCACCGCGACAGGCGCTCGAGGAGCTCGGCGTCCTCGGTGCAGACCCGCTCGATCGCCGCCCGAAGCCGCGTCGGACGGTCGCGGGTGTACTCGGCGATCGCGGCGCGCGCGACCTCCTGCATCGAGCGTCCCTCCTCCGCGGCCTTGCGGCGGAGCGCGTCGGTCTCTGCGTCGGTCAGACGGAGGTTCATCGCCATGCCCGAATGGTACCGCATCGGTACCGCAGAACCCCGAATCGAGCGGGATATGATCGCCCGGTGTCAACGGTCGTCGACGAGCTGCGGCGCGTTCGTCTCTTCGCGGGGCTCAGCCAGCGGCAGCTGCGACAGCTTGCACGCCTCGTGAAGCAGCGCGAGTTCCGCCCCGGCGTCACCGTCGTCGAGGAGGGCACGATGAGCGGCGTCGGCTTCTTCATCGTCGCCGAAGGCGAGGCGTCGGTGAGCGTCGACGGGTCCGAGGTTGCGCGGATCGGAGCGGGAGACCATTTCGGCGAGCTCGCGTTGATCACGGAGGACGCGCGGACGGCGACCGTCACCTCGGTGACGCGCCTGCGGTGCCACGTGATCGCCTTCTGGGACTTTCGCAAGTTCGCGAAGGAGAACCCGGACGTCTCCTGGAAGCTGCTCCAGCATCTCGCCGGCCTTCTCACAGCCGAGCGGGAGCGGCGGGCGCGCGCCTCGCTCCTCGTGAGCTGAGCCGGACGCGCCGAGCGGGCCGGGTCGATCCGCGCTTTCCCCGATGCCGAGAGCAGCGGGATTGGCTGAACTGCAGGCATGGCACGCGGTAACAGAGCGTGCACGACGAGGACGGCCGGGCTGTCGACGGTCGCTGTCGGCCTCTGGCTGCTCGGCGTCGGACTGTGGGCCCGTGCCGACGTACGGCGATCGCTGGCGCGCGAGCGGATCATCTCGACGGATGACGAGACGCGTTCGGGGCAGCCCGTCAAGGACGCGGCGGCGGCGCGGTCGTTGGCCGAGGTGATCCGCGGCAACACGCTGTCGGCGACCGAGAGGCAGGACGTACGGCGAGACGCCGTCCTACGTCGACGCGGAGAGGCGGCCTACCACCGACAGGACGCTCGCAGCGAAGGACGCCGTCACGGGCGAGCCCGTCGAGAACCCCGAGCATGCGCTGTGGGTCGAGGCGACGACGCTGCAGACCGCGCTGATGCAGGCCTATCTCGCGCAGCGGCTCGCGGAGGTGACCGCCGGCCTCGGGGCGACGTTCGTCGCCGTCGGAGCCGGGCTCACCGCGGCATCGCGCCGGTAGCCGTCTGGCCGTTGCCTCGCGCGAAGTCGAGTCGTAGGCTCGCAGCGTGGAGATCCGCTCGCTCGCCTGGATCGGCCTCCCGACACCCGACCACGCCGAGGCCCGGCGCTTCCTGATCGACGTGCTCGGGATCACGCCGTGGCTCGATCTCCCCGACTTCACCGTCGCCGACCTCCCGAACGGCGACCGGGTCGAGCTCTTCGGGCCGTCGGCTGCCCGGCCGCACATGGCGGCGCCGATCGCCGGCTTTCTCGTCGAGGACGTCGACGAGGCTCGTGCCGAGCTGGAGGCGAAGGGCGTCGAGTTCGTCGAGCCGACCGGCTCCGACGCCGAGGGCCGCGTGAAGTGGGCGCACTTCCGCGGGCCGGGCGGGTGGGTGCTCGAGCTGCTCCAGAACCCCGACCACCCGATCGCACGCGCCGAATAGGGGCCGGGCCCGACCTCCGCCGGGCCCGGCCCCTTCGCTCTCGGAATCGCGTGTCAGGCGACGAGGCGGCCGCGACGGCCGTGGCCGCCGAGGGCCGACGCGATCCAGAGGATCGCGATCGCGCCGACGATCGATGCGATCCACGTGCTCAGGTCGAAGAACTCGTCGATCGGGTCGCCGAGGCCGAGGAGCCAGGCGACGAATCCGCCGAGGAGCGCCCCCGCGATGCCGAGCAGCGTGGTCATGATCACACCGAGGCCCTCGGCGCCCGGGAAGATGGCCTTCGCGGCGATCCCCGCGAGCAGGCCGAGCACGATCCAACCGATGATTCCCATGGTTCCTCCGTTCGTGAGTGAGTGGTCAGGCGGCCTGCGTGCCGGTGCCCGTGGCGCGTCGCGCGACGAGCGCACCGGCGGTGACCGCGACGCCGGCGGCGAGCGCGGCTCCGAGAGCGAGCCGCCGCCGGCCCTGCGAGTTCCCTGCGACCGCGTTCAGCCGCCGTTCGACTCGCTTTCGCACGATCCGGGTGGCGATCCACCCGATGACCGCGTTTCGTCTCGTGAAGACGTGCATGGTCCGTGTGTACCCGGCATCCGGCCGCGAGAAACTGGCCTGCGGGTGACAGGGGATGTGGTGTCTGGCTTCAGCCAGACACCATCCCTGCAGACGGCCACGTGCGTGCGGCGTGCCCCGAGAGCGTGTCTGGCTTCAGCCGGACACGTCACCGAATACCGAGCACAGGGCGTGCGGCCCCGAGGCGCGGCGCCGTGGTTGACTGCGGTGCGTGAAGGGCACGTCGGGCCTGGAGCGACGCCGGGCCCGCGAGGGGCAGCTCGCCATCCTCGTCGCAGCCGTCGCCTGGTCGACGGCGGGGCTCGCACAGCGCGAGCTCGACGCCGATCCTGCGACGCAGGTGGCCGGACGAGCGGTGTTCGCCGCGATCACGCTGTTCGCGCTCGTGCTCGCGACGGAGCGACGCGGCACGCTCGACGCCTTCCGCTCGATGGGACGCTCCGGCGTCGCCATGGCCGTCTTCCTCGCGATCTCGTCGGCCTCGTTCTTCCTCGCGCTGAACTACACGACGGTCGCCAACGTGTTGTTCATGCAGGCGGCGGCGCCGATGATGGCCGCGCTGCTCGGCTGGGTGCTCCTCTCCGAGCGTGTCGACCCCCGCACGTGGGCGGCGCTCGCGCTGGCCGGTGCCGGCGTCGTCCTGATGGCCGCCGGATCGTTCGACGCGGGAGCTGCCGCAGTCGTGCTGCCCTTCGTCATGAGCGCCTCGTTCGCGATGGTGATCGTCATCGCGCGCCACCGGCGGGAGGTGTCGATGATGCCCGCCACGTGCGCGTCACAGGTGCTCGTGGTGCTCGCGTGCGCGCCGTTCGTCTCCCTCGGCTCGGTGAGCCGCAGCGACTGGGCGGTCCTCGCGGCGCTCGGGGTGGGCCAGATGGGCGTGGGGCTCGCGTTCCTGACCATCGGCGCCCGGCTGATCCCGCCCGCCCAGGTGGCGGTCATCTCGCTGCTCGAGCTCGTCCTCGGGCCACTCTGGGTGTGGCTCGCGTACGAGGAGCGTCCCTCCACGGCGACGGTCGTGGGCGGGCTGGTCGTCGTCGCCGCCGTCGTCGTGCAGGCGACCGGCGACGTGCGCAGGCCGCGGCGCGTGCCGAGCGAGGCCCACGTCTGAGGGCACGGGTGTCGGACTTCAGTCCGACACCATGGGGCTCGCTCGCCTGCTCGCGAGGGTGTCCGACCGAAGCCGGACACCACGCCGGCTCCGGCTCCCGCTCAGTCTGCCCGCAGCACCTTGCCGGGGTTCATGATCCCGTGCGGGTCGAAGACCTGCTTGATGCCGCGCATCAGCGGCAGGAGGTCTCCGTGCTCCCGCTCGAGCGCGTGCACCTTGCCGAGCCCGATGCCGTGCTCGCCGGTGCACGTGCCGCCGCGGGCGAGCGCATCGGCGACGAGCAGCTCGATCAGCTCGTCCGACGTGCGGACCTCGTCCGGGTCCTCCGGGTCGACGTGGAGGGAGAGGTGGACGTTGCCGTCGCCCGCATGGCCGACGATGCCGGCGACGAGCCCCCGCCGCTCGACCTCCTCGCGCGCGAACGCGACCGCGGCCGCCAGCTCCGAGAGGGGCACGCAGACGTCCGTCGCCCGGTGCCGCTTCCCGGGAGCCGCGGCGGCGGCCGCGTAGGCCGAGGCGTGGCGCGCGGCCCAGAGCCGTGCGCGTGCCGTCGGGTCCCGCTCGGCGACGACGTCCGTCGCGCCCTCCGACGCGGCGATCTCGCGGACGAGCTCGAGATCCGACGCGACGGTGCCATCGCTGCCGGCCGCCTCGACGAACAGCGACGGGCCGACCGGCAGGTCGGTGCCCTGGTGCGCGTTGATCGCCGCGATCGTCCAGCCGTCGAGCAGCTCGACCCGCGTCACGCCCGCGCCGGCCGCGACGATCGTCGTCGCGGCCCGGCACGCGGACTCGACGTCGGGGAACGCCAGCCGCAGCACGACGGCCTGCTCCGGGATCCCCTGGAGGCGCACGGTCAGCTCGGTGATCACGCCGAGCGTCCCCTCCGAGCCGATCAGGAGGCCGAGAAGGTCGTACCCGGCCGAGGTCTTCGGCGCGCGGCTGCCCGCGCGGACGACGCGGCCTCCCGCCAGCACCGCCTCGAGGGCGAGCACGTTGGCGCGCATCTTCCCGTAGCGCACCGTGGTCGTCCCAGCGGCGTTCGTCGCGGCCATCCCTCCGAGCGTCGCGTCCGCCCCCGGGTCGACCGGGAAGAACAGGCCGTGCTCGGCGACGCTGCGCTCGAGCTGCGTGCGGGTGACGCCCGCCTGCACGGTCGCCGTCAGGTCGCCCGGCGAGACGTCGAGCACGCGGTCCATGCGCGTCACGTCGAGCGTGATCCCCCCCTCGACCGGGATCACGTGGCCCTCGAGGCTCGAGCCGGCGCCGAACGGCGTCACGGGGATCCGGTGCTCCTCGGCCAGCGCGAGCACCGCCGAGACGTCGTCCGTCGTGGTCGCGTAGACCACGACGTCCGGACGGTGCGGCCGGTGGAACGTCATGTCGCTTCCGTGGAGGTCGCGCTCCGACGCACCGTCCGAGACCCTGCGCTCGTCGCCGATGGCCCCGACCAGCGCGCGGCGCAGATCCTCGGCGATCACGCGTGTCAGCGCTCCCGCGGCTGCCAGCCGAAGCGCCGCGCCGCGATCGCGTAGCCCGCGATTCCCCACGCCGCGAGCACTCCGACCGCCCCGAGGTCGGAGGTCATCGCCTCGCCGTGCAGGTACGCCGCCTCGATCAGGTCGATGAGGTACGTCAGCGGGAGCACGTCCGCGATCGCCTGGAGCGCGTCCGGGTAGCTCGCCGTCGGGCCGAACGAGCCGGAGAGGAACGCCATCGGCAGGATGATCAGGTTGACCACCGCCGAGGCACCCTCGGACGAGCGAATCAGCGACGCGGTGCCGAACCCGAGCCCGGCGAACGCGACTCCACCGAGGAGGACGACGGGGATCACCGCGGCCCAGCTCGCCGCCCCCTGGGCGTCGTACAGCAGGATGCCGAGCAGCACCGTGACGACCATCTGGAGGAGGAACACGAGGAGCGTCGAGACGAGCATCGCTGCCAGGTACGTCGCAGCGGGCAGCGGCGTCGCGCGCACGCGCTTCAGGATCCCGCCCTCCCGCCGGATGACGAGCGTGATCGCCAGCCCGCCGAAGGTCGTGTTCGCGCAGCCGTACCCGAGCATCCCGACGAGCAGCCGGTCGGCGGCGGGAACCCCGTCGATCGTCCCGTCGTATACCGCGCCGAGCAGCAGGAACAGCATCGGCGGGAACACGAAGACGAATACGGCCGACTCGCGGTTCCGCCAGAACAGGAGCTGCTGCATCCGCAGCTCGTGGAGGAAGAGCCGCGCGCCCCTGGCCGCGCGCCCCTCGTGCGGACGGCCGTCCTCTGCGGCGACGGGATGGGTCTCGACACTCACGGCGCTTGCCCCTCCACGAGGTCGAGGTAGACGTCCTCGAGCGTCGGCCGCCGCACCTCGAGCGCCTCGAGCTCCCGGCCCTCGGCGGCGGCGCGGCCCGTCAGGTCGGCGAGCACGCGTGTGGGCTCCGTCGTCGTGAGGACAACATCCCGGCCCGCCTCGTGGTAGCGGATCTCCACCTCGGGGAGGGCGCCGATCAGCTCCTGGGGGGTGCCGATCCGCACGATGCTCCCCTCCCGGATCACCGCGACCCGGTCGGAGAGCTGCTGCGCCTCGTCGAGGTAGTGGGTGGTGAGCACGATGGTCTTGCCGAGGGAGCGCAGCGAGCGGACGAGGTCCCAGGCGGTCCGTCGCGCCGAGGGGTCGAAGCCGGTGGTCGGCTCGTCGAGGAACACCAGCTCCGGGTCGCCCACGAGCGCGACGCCGAGGTCGAGCCGGCGCTTCTGGCCGCCGGAGAGCGTCTTCACCCGTGCACCCGCCTTGTCGGCGAGCCCGACGAGCTCGATCACCTCGTCCACGTCCCTCGGATGCCCGAAGTACCCCGCGAACATGCGATGGACCTCGCGGACGCTCAGGGCGGGCGGCAGCTCCGAGTGCTGCAGGACGACTCCGATCCGCTCCCGGTGACCACTGTCGCTCCCCCACGGGTCGACGCCGAGCACGCGCACCTCGCCGCCGTCCCGTGCGCGGTAGCCCTCGAGGATCTCGACCGTCGTCGTCTTGCCCGCGCCGTTCGGCCCGAGCAGGCCGAACACCTCGCCCGGGAGCACGTCGAAGTCGATGCCGCGGACGGCCTCGTTGCCGTCGTAGGACTTCCGCAGGCCTCGGACCCGGATCGCCGCCCCGGCGCTCACGGGGCGAGCTCGAGCTCCACCATGGACCCGGGCGCGAAGCCCGGGTCGGCACCCGTCACCGCGAACGCGATCTCCGAGCAGTCGGGCTGGTGGCCGACCGTCGCGACCGGCCCCGACGTGCCCGAGACGGCGGCGCGCACGTCCCGCGCGGTCGCGCCCGGGGCGAGCCGCGGCTCGACCCGGAGCGGCGCGCCCGTCGCCTCGGCGATCGCCTCCGCGGTCTGGCGCGCCCGCGTGAGCGGGCTCGTGAGGACGAGGACGGGCGGCTCCGGCACTCCGGCCAGCTGCTCGCCGAGCGCGCGCGCCTGCTTCCGGCCCTTTCCGGTCAGCTCGCGCAGCTCGTCCGGGTTTCCGGGCGCCGCCTTGGCGTGTCTGCACAGGTAGACGCGCACCGAGCCGAGCATAGTCGTGGCCTGGCCGACGGCCCCGGGGCCAAGGAGGAGGGATTGCAGACTCACCCCGCGTCCTCCGTCGGGAACGCGAACAGCAGAGCGGTCGCCGGCCGGGCTCCGTCGGGCGCCTCTTCGACGGGTCGGGCATAACGGCGGACGAGTGCGATGTACTCCGCTCCGAGACGCTCCAGCTCGTCGCGGGTCAGCGACAGCGCCGCAGTTGACAGGGTTGCCGATCCGGCCCACGCATCGTCTCGCTCCACGAACCGTGCGAGCGCCCTGAGGCTCGGCTCGAACCACGAACGCGCGACACGATCCGATTCCTCCGTGCGTTCGACCTGGGGGAGTCGCAGGTCGTTGTCCACGATGCGCCAGACGCGTGCTCCTGGGCGCGACCGCGCGCGGTCCTCCTCGATGAAGCCGTGCTCCGCCAGCCGATCGAGCTGCCCGCTCACCGTCTCCGGCGTCTCGTCGAGCGACCGGGCGAGCGCACGGTCCGTGGCGGGCCCACCCCGTTGCAGGCGGTCGAGGATCCTTCCGGAGAGCGGCTCGGCCAGGACGCCGAGGGCGCGAGGCTCCTCCGCGAGGTGCCGAGGCGGCGTTCGCACCGTCAGGCGTACGAGCTCGCAGAGCTCGACCAGTGACGGCGGCTGCGCGCGGCCGAGCTCCCGCCGGACGCGATCGAGCAGGGACTCGAGCTCGCGGAGCGACTCGATCCGCTCCCGAACGACGGCGAGGTGGCGGCTGAGAGCTTCGGGGAGACCGCCCGCCGGCTCGGCGGCGAGCGTCGACCGGATCTGCGCCAGGGACAGGCCGAGCCGACGGAGCGCGACAATTGCGTAGAGCCGCTCGGCATCCTCCGTGCGGTACTGGCGGTAGCCGGACGCGCTTCGCTCGACCGGCTCCAACAGGCCGACCCCCTCGTAATGGCGCAGTGTCCGAACCGTCAGGCCCGTCGCTTTCGCGAGATCTCCGATCCGCAGCGTGCCGGTCACACGACGAGCGTAGACCCTGACGTTACGTGAGGGTCAAGGCCTATCCAAGGCGCACGTACGGAACACCCGCTACAAGGTAGGGATGCACGACCGCACGATCGGGCGCGCCGCGTTCCTCGGGGTCATCGGGCTCGGCGCCGCCGGGCTCTTCGTCGGGCGCGACGCCATGCGGCTCGTCGGGCGGCTCGTCCCCGACTCGGTCGAGGCGATCGTGCCGACCTCGGGCTGGCGGATCTACACCATCGGGAGCTCCATCCCGCGCATCGACCCCGCGGCGTACCGGCTGACGATCGCCGGGGCGGTGGAGCGGCCCGTCACGTACACGCTCGCGGACCTCCGCGCCCTGCCGCAGGCGGAACAGGTCTCCGACTTCCACTGCGTCACCGGTTGGAGCGTCGACGACGTCCACTGGCGCGGCGTCCGGTTCGCCGACCTGCTCGGCGAGGCGCGCCTGCGGCCCGAGGCGAAGGCGCTGCGGTTCGTCTCGGACGAGGTGCCGTACGACGACACGCTGTCGGTGCCGCAGGCGCTCTCGGCCGACGCGATGCTCGCGCTCGACATGGACGGCAAGCCGCTCTCCGCGCCGCACGGGTTCCCCGCACGGGTCGTCATGCCCCGGATGTACGGGTACAAGAACGTCAAGTGGGTGACCCGGATCGAGGTGCAGACGAACCTCGACCACGTCGGCTTCTGGGAGCAGCGCGGCTACGACGAGGACGCGTGGGTCGGTGCGTCGAACGGGTACTGAGCCCGCGATGGTCCGGCGCTTCGGGCCGACGGAGCGCGCGATGCACTGGGTGCATGCGACGGGGTTCACGGCCATGCTCGCGACCGGGCTGATCCTCTACCTCCCGGCGCTGTCGGAGCTGGTCGCCCGGCGGAACCTCGTCAAGAACGTCCATCTCTTCTCGGCCGTCGCGTGGGCGCTCGCGATCGTGCTCGTCGTCGTGCTCGGCGACCGGCGCCGGCTCGCTGCCGACTGGCGCGAGATCGAGACGCTCGACGCCGACGACCGCCGCTGGCTCCGCGGCCGTTCGGCGCCGCAGGGCCGCTTCAACGCCGGGCAGAAGCTGAACGCGCTGCTGACGGCATCGTTCGCCGTGCTGTTCGTGGTCTCCGGGTTCTTCCTGTGGCTCGGCGAGCGCGACCACCGGTTCCTGCTCGACGGCGCAGGCACGGTGCACGACACGGTGATGCTCGTCTCCGTCGCGCTGCTCGCCGGGCATCTCTACCTCGCCGTGATCCATCCCTCGACACGGCACGCGCTGCGGGGGATGACGCTGGGCGACGTGCGCGAGGACTGGGCCAGAGAGCACCACCCGAAGTGGGTGGAGGACGATCACGGGATATAACCCGCGCGTGGCCTCGTATCGCTACGTCGTCGCCGACGTCTTCACGGACACGCCCCTGCAGGGCAACCAGCTCGCGGTCTTCACCGACGCCCGCGGTCTCGCCGACGAGACCATGCAGGCACTGGCGCTCGAGATCGGCTTCTCCGAGACGGTGTTCGTGCTGCCGGCCGAGGCGGGCGGCACGGCGCGGATGCGGATCTTCAACCCACGGGCGGAGATGCCGTTCGCGGGGCATCCGATCCTCGGCACCGCGTTCGTGCTCGGCGCACCCCTCCAGCTCGGCGCCGTCGCGCTCGAGACCGGGGCCGGGATCGTCACCGTCGTCCTCGAGCGGGACCAGTCCGGAAAGCTCGTGTTCGGCCGCATGATCCAGCCGGTGCCGCGCGTCGAGGCCGTCGAGCCGCCCGAGAAGGTGCTCGACGCGCTCGGCGTCGCGGGCTCCACGCTGCCGATCGAGCTCTACGACAACGGTGACCCGCCACATCGTCGTCGTGCTGTCCGGCGAGGCCGAGCTCGCGGCGGTGCGTCCGGACGGCGCCGCGATCGCGGGCCTCGCCGTCACGGGCGTCAACTGCGTCGCCCGCGCGAGCGTCGGCTGGCGGAGCCGGATGTTCTGGGAGCACGGTGAGGACCCGGCGACGGGGTCGGCTGCCGGGCCCATCGCGTGCCACCTCGCGCGACACGGGCTGGTCGCGTGGGGCGAGGAGATCGTGATCGTCCAGGGGGTCGAGATCGGCCGCCCCTCGACCCTCCATGCGCGCGCGGAGGGCGGGGACGGCCTGATCGACGCCGTCGAGGTCGGCGGCTCCGCGGTCGTCGTCGCCCGCGGCGAGTTCCGCCTGTAGCTACCCGCCGAACTTCGCGACGAGCTGGTCGAGGTCGTCGTCGGACGGGAGCTGGCCGTTCGGCGAGAGCCCGTTGACGACCTGCGGGACGACCTGTGCGAGGACGTTCGCCGCGTCGTCCTCGGAGATCGCCGGCCTCCTGGGCGAGCTGCCTGGACGGTGTCGTCCCCGACCACGCCCCGGACGTCCTGGCCGCTCACCGCTCGTTCTCGCCGGTCGCGACCCACGAGTCCGCCTGTGCGGAGAGGCCGCTCGCCTGCGCGCCCTGCATCATCTTCGAGAGGCCGCCGCCCTTGAGCAGCTTCGCGAGGAGCGGCCCGAGCGCCACGGCCATGGCGCCGAGGTTCATGCTCGACTTCGTCCCGCCGGTGCCGCCGCTCGCCCCGCCGCCGAGGAGTCCGCCGAGGACGTCTTGCAGGCCGCCGCCGCCACCGCTACCCGTCGACCCTCCGCCCAGGAGCCCACCGAGCAGGTCATCCAGACCGCCCCCGCTCGTCCCATCGCCTCCCGCCGCCTTCGTCAGGCTGCCGAGCAGATCGTCGAGCCCGCTCATGACTGCTCCCTTCGTCGGCGAGTTCGCGTCGCGACCCGCACCGGGAAGCGCGAGTCGATCCTACTCATCCCATGCCAGCGCACGTATCCCTGCGAGCTCGGGCGGCAGCGCTCGCCAGAAGCGCCCACCGTCCTCGGACACGAACAGTCGCGTCTCGGAGGCGTAGGCGACGAGGTCGGGATGCTCCGGCGAGATCGCGAGAGCGCGCCCGGGCGGCAGGCCACCTCCCACCTCCCGCCACGTCGCTCCGGCGTCGTCGGAGACGACGAGCGGGGGCTTGCGGTCGACGATCGCGACGATGCGGGAGCCGTGTGCGTCCGCCGCCACCAGGCGCGGCAGGGAGAGGCCCTCGACAGCGCTGCGGCCGAGCGGAGCCCCCGGCTCCAGCTCGACCAGCTCGCCCGTGTCGACGTCGACCGTCGCGATCCCGACCGCCGTGTCCGCCAGAACGAGACGCGACGGGCTCACGAGGATCGCTTGCGCGCCTCCAGCATCTCCGCGACCAGGGCGCTCCCGGCTCGCGCAGCGTCCACCGGAGGCGCGCCGTCCTCCCGCGCCGAGACGTACGCGACCATGAATGCGTCCCCGGCGCCGGTCGTCTCGACGCCGAGCACAGGCGTGGTCGGGACGTGGGTGACGACGCCGTCGACCCAGACGTCCTCTCCGTGCGAGCCGAGCGTGACGAGGATCTCGGCCACTCCGAGCGTGCGAGCGCTCGACGCGTCGAACCGCCCGCCGGCAACGATCGAGGCTTCCTCCTCGGAGAGCTTGAGCACGGAGACCGAGTCGAGCAGCCGTGGGTCGAAGCTCGCGTCCTGCACGAGCGGCCCGAGGCGGGGAGCCCGCACGAGACCCTGTGCGTCGAGCGAGACGCGCCGGCCTTCCGACGCGAGCGCGGCGATCGCATCCGGAGGGAAATCGCTCCGGAGCAGCGGAGCGACATGGACCGAGGTCACTCCGGGACCGAGATGAGCTGCGTCGCCGGGCGTCCAGGAGTCGCCGATCTCGGTGACGGTCGTCGATCGGATCTCGCCGGCATAGGCGTGGTCGAACCCCGACGTATGCTCGGCCGAGAGGATCGTCACCGGCACGCCGAGCGCCGCCACAGGGACCCTCGAAGAGCGGGCGGTCGACATCGGCGCAGCGGGTCAGGATGTGACCCACGCCGTCGATCGCGCGCAGCGCATACGCGGCGAAGAACGGGCAGCCACCGGGCTGCGGAGGCCCGCCGTCCACCCGGTCACGCGCCAGGTTGCCGACGACGGCGACGTGCGACACGCGCGCAGCCTACTCGTGTCGGCCGCCTCGAGGGCCGAGTAGGGTGGGCGCGTGTCGCGCATCGTCGGGATCGGCGTCGTCGGCGTCGGCTGGATGGGGCGGCTGCACACCGTCGCCTACCGACGTTGCCGTGACCACTTCCCGGACTGTGCGGGCATCGCCCGTCTCGTCGTCGCCGCCGACGAGGACGGCGAGCGAGCGCGCGGGGCGGTCGACCTGCTCGGCTACGAGCGGGCGTAGAGGACTGGCGCTCGGTGATCGCCGACCCGGCCGTCGACGCGATCAGTATTGCGGCCCCCAACCGGCTGCACCGCGAGGTCGCGCTCGCGGCGGCCGCTGCGGGAAAGCACGTCTGGGTCGAGAAGCCGGTCGGACGCTTTCCGGCGGAGACTGCGGAGATCGCGGCCGCGGTCGAGCGGGCGGGGATCCGCTCGCTCGTCGGCTTCAACTATCGCCACGCGCCGGCCGTTCGACACGCGAGGGAGCTGATCCGGTCGGGTGCGATCGGCGACGTCGACCATTTCCGCTCCCAGTGGATCGCGGCCTATGCCGCCGATCCCCGGGGTGTGCTCTCGTGGCGGTTCCGGCGCGACGAGGCCGGCCTCGGGATCCTCGGCGACCTCGGCTCGCATGCGGTGGACCTGGCCCAGTACCTGCTCGGCCCGATCGTCGGCGTCACGGCCCGCACCGAGACGCTCGTCCGCGAGCGGCCGCTGCCCACCGGCGCCGGCACACATTTCGCGCTCTCGGACAGCGGGACGCGGGCTCCGGTCGAGAACGAGGACGCGGTCTGGAGCATCGTCCGCTTCGCGAGCGGTGTGACCGGGACGATCGAGGCCAGCCGCGCGGCCGTCGGACCGCAGGCCCGGTACGCATTCGAAGTGCATGGCTCCCGGGGCGCCGTCGCGTGGGACTTCGAGCGCATGAACGAGCTGCTCCTGTTCCGGCCGGACGCCGGTGGGGACGCCGGCTACGCGCGCATCCTGATGGGGCCGCAGCATGAGCCGTTCGCCCGCTTCCAGCCAGGCCCGGGCCTGCCGATGGGCTACGACGACCTCAAGGTGATCGAGGCCGCGATGTTCCTCGACTCGATCGTCGACGGCGAGCAGCGGGAGCCAGGTGTCCGCGAGGCACTCGCCGCCGCGAGGGTCGTCGCAGCGATGGAGCGCTCCGCGGCCTCGGGCACCTGGGAACAGGTGGGCGACGTCTCCCTTTCCGCCTGACCGAACCGGGCTAGCCCATCTCGGAGACGCGCACGGGGCGACCCTCGGTCGCCGAGCGCCGCGCCGCAAGGCCGAGCACGAGTGCCCGGCGCCCGTCGACGCCTGTGACCGAAGGCGACGAGCCGCCCCGCACCGACCGCTCGAACGACGTCCACGCGGCGATGTAGCTCGTCCGGTACCGCTCGAGGAAGAAGTGGGGGAGTACCGTCCCTCGGAAGCCGTCCCCGGTGAGCGCGAATCCGGTGTGCTCCGGCGGGTTGCCCGAAGCCGCCAGTCCGTTCGCCCCGAAGGCCTCGAGGCGCTGGTCGTACCCGTAGGCCGCGCGCCGGCTGTTGTCGATCACGGTGAGCGTGCCATCGGCATGCCGGAGCATGACCACGACCGTGTCGAGGTCACCTGCCTCGCCGATCGCCGGGTCGACGCGCACCTCGCCGCGAGCGTAGACCTCGTCGACCTCGCTGCCCGTGACGAAGCGCGCCATGTCGAGGTCGTGCACCGTCATGTCGAGAAAGATCCCTCCGGAGACGCGGACGTAGTCGAGCGGGGGAGGCTCCGGGTCGCGGCTCGTGATGCGCACGAGATGGAGACCGCCGAGGGCTCCGGACTCGACCGCGTGGCGGACGGAGCGGTGCGCAGGATCGAAGCGCCGGTTCAGGCCGAGCTGGAGGAACACCCCGCCCTCGGACACTGCGTCGAGCGCGCGGTCGACCTCCGCGAGCTCGAGCGAGACCGGCTTCTCGAGGAAGAGCGGCTTGCCCGACGGAACCGCCTCGACCACGAGGTCGACGTGGGTGTCGGTGCTCGAGCAGATCGCGACCGCGTCGACGTCAGGCCGCTCGATCAGGTCGCGACTCGAGGGCGTGGCCGGAACCCCGAGCTCGCGGGCGACCGCCGCGGCCGCCTCCTCATCGGTGTCGTGGACGGCGGCGAGCGAGAGGCCGGGGACGTCCCTCGCGAGCATCGCGGCGTGCATGCGCCCGATCCGCCCGACGCCGAGGACGCCGATGCGGATCGGAGCCACGCAGCTCACCAGCCGACCCGCTGCCCGCGCTTGCCCTCGACGAGGCGACCGTGCGCCTCGCGCACCTCGGGGCGCGGCGACACGTCGGGGACGCCGACCTCCCAGAAGGCGCCGCCCGGCGTCCAGTCGTGCGGCGCCGTCTGCACGACGATCACCGAGGTGCGCTCCGCGCCTCGCGCCCGTACGAACGCCTCCTCGAGCTCCTCGGGCGTCGTCGCCGTCTCCGCCAGGCACCCGAGCGAGCGTGCGTGCGCGACCCAGTCGACGGGCTCGAAGCGCGGGTTCACATCCTCGAGCATGTTGTTGTACGCCGCACCCCCCTGACCGACCTGGAGGCGGTGGATGACCGCGTACCCTCCGTTGTCGCAGACGACGACGATCAGCCTGTCGCCCGCGAGCGTTGCGCTGTAGAGCTCCGAGTTGAGCATCAGATACGAGCCGTCGCCGACGAAGGCGATCACTTCTCCGCCGTCTCGCGCCTTTCGGGCACCCCAGGCGCCCGCGATCTCGTAGCCCATGGTCGAGTACCCGTACTCGCAGTCGAACGTGCCGACGCCCTTCGCGAGCCAGTTCACGTTCATCTCGCCCGGCAGCCCGCCGGCGGACGTCAGCGCGAGGTCGTCGACGCCCGCCAGGCGGTTGATCGCCCCGACGACCTGCGCGTAGGTCGGGGTCTCGCCGGGCGTCCACCCGCCCGTGCGCTCGGCGACGAACGAACGAAATGCCGTCGCCTCATCCTGGGCCCGGGACACCCACTGCCTGTCGACGCGCCATCCGTCCAGCGCCTCCGTCAGCTCGGCAAGACACTCGCGGGCGTCGCCGACGAGCGGAGCCGACAGGTGTTTCGTCGCGTCGAACCTGGCGGCATTCAGCGCGACGATGCGGGTTCCCCCGCCGAAGACCGTCCACGATCCGGTGGTGAAGTCCTGCAGGCGGGTCCCGACCGCAAGGACGACGTCCGCGTCCGCGACGAGCCGGTTCGCGTGGTCGCAGCCGGTGACGCCGACCGGCCCGACCCAGCATCGGTGGTCGGCCGTGAGGCACGCCTTCCCCGCCATCGTCTCGACCACCGGCAGTTCGTAGCGCTCGACGAATGCGCGGAGCTCGTCCTCCGCGAGCGAGTAGTGGACACCGCCACCCGCGATCAGCACCGGGCGACGGGCCGCCCGGAGCGCGGCGGCAGCCACGGCGAGCTCGCGCAGGTCAGGACGCTGCCGGCGGAGCTCGTGCACCCGTGGCTCGAAGAGCCGGACGGGGTAGTCGAACGCCTCGACCTGGACGTCCTGCGGCAGGCCGATGAATGCCGGCCCGCAGTCTGCCGGATCGAGCATCGTCTCGACCGCGAGCGGCAGGCTGTGCGCGACCTGCTCGGGAGACACGATCCGGTCCCAGTAGCGCGTCACGGCGCGGAACGCGTCGTTCACCGTCGTCGACGGCGCACCGAAGTGCTCCACCTGCTGCAGCACCGGGTCGGGCGCGCGGCTCTGGAACGTGTCGCCGGACAGCAGCAGCAGTGGCAACCGGTTGGCAAGAGCGGCTCCCGCAGCCGTGACCATGTTCGTCGCGCCCGGGCCGATCGACGACGTGGCGACCATGATCTGCCGCCTGCGCGTCGCCTTGGCGAACGCGACCGCTGCCAGGGCCATGCCCTGCTCGTTCTGCCCCCGGAAGACGGGAAGCTCCGCGCGAGCGTCGTCGAGTGCGTTCCCGAGGCCGGTCACGTTGCCGTGCCCGAAGATGGCGAACACCCCGGGGAAGAGTGGCGCCTCGTGCCCGTCGACGACGGTGCGCTGCGCGACGAGGAAGCGGACGATCGCCTGGGCGGCGGTCAGCCTCACCGTGTCCATGTCGGCCCTTCGGCGTTGGTCATGGGGACACGCGGGTCGGCCGCCGTTCCCTTCCATGTGTCACGAATCCAGTGGTGCGGAGGATCGTCCACGAAGTCGAACGTGCGCCCGGGCGCCGGGCCCGCCATCACGTTGAGGTAGTACATCGGGTAGCCCGGAGCGGCCACACAAGGCCCGTGGTAGCCGCGCGGGACGAGAAAGACGTCGCCGTCCCGCACCGTCACGGTCACGTCGATCGAGCCGTCGTGCGTGTACGTCCGGTGGACCCCGTACCCCTCCCGCGCATACCCGGTGGTGCCGACCCGGCCGATCCGGAAGTAGTAGATCTCCTCGTTGTCGACCGGGCTGCCGTCCGTCGCGTCGTGCTTGTGCGGCGGGTAGGACGACCAGTTCCCGTCCGGTGTGAGGAGCTCGCAGCAGATGAGCTTGTCCGCCCCGTCGAAGGCCCCGGGAACGAGGAAGTTCGTCACCTGGCGCGTCGCCGGGCCGGCGCCGCGCAGCTCGATCGGGACCTCATGGGCCGCGACGGCAACGGGCTCGAGCCGTCGGGTCGCTCGGGCTGACGCGAGGGCGACCTCGCAGCCCTGGGCGCTCGCGCTCGTCAACGTCAGGCGGGAGCCGGTTGGGGCGTAGGCCCAGTCGGTGACGCGCGTGAACACGGACTCGCGTCCGTCGAGGTCGAACTGCGTTCCGTCCACGTCGACCGTGAGCCCGCCACCCGAGAGCGGCAGCACGGCGACCTCGTCGTCCCCCGTCTCGAGCGTCCGCACCGTCCCGGGCGGAAGCTCGACGACGCGCAGCCCGCAATGTGCCCATCCCGCGCTCTCCGGGGTGACCACGACGCCGTCCCTGCCATCGCCCGCCGTGCCGCGGGGGAGGTGAAGCTCAGTGCCGCGCACGGGACTCCTCCAGCAGGGCACGGACCTCGTTCTCGGTCGGCATCGCGTCGGCGCAGAGCAGCCGCGAGGTCACGATCGCTCCGGCCGCGTTCGCGAGCTCGGCCGCCGCGAACGGCGTCATGCCCTCGAGCAGGCCGTGGCAGAAGGCGCCGCCGAACGCGTCACCCGCGCCGAGGCCGCAGACCACGTCGACGTGCAGCGGCGGGACGACGCGACGGTCGTCGGCGGTCGCCACGAGGACGCCCTCGCCCCCGAGCTTCACGACGGCGATCTCGAGGCCCCGTCCGAGGAGCGCGTCGGCCGCGGTGTCGGCGTCCGCCTCCCCGACCGCGATCTCGCATTCGGCACGGTTGCCGATCGCGATCGTGACGGAGTCGAGGGTTGCACCGATCTCCCGCCGCGCCTCGTCTTCGTGCTCCCAGAAGGACGCGCGGTAGTCGAGGTCGAGAATCGTATGGCGCCGCCGTGCCCGCCGCTCGAGGAGCGTCCGCGTCGTGCCCCTGGACGGCTCGACGGCGAGCGCACCCGCACTGATCCAGAGGATCGGCACGGCGTCCACGAGCTCCAGGTCGACCTCCTCGGGGAGGATCGTGGAGTCGGGCGCGCGCGGCTCGCGGTAGAAGACGAACTGCGGGTCCTCGGGCGGGTCGAGGGCCGCGACCACGATCGGCGTGCGGAGCGTGGGGTGTGTCCCGACGAAACGGGTGTCGACGCCGAACTCGTCCTCGAGCGCGCTCCGGGCGTACGCCCCGAGTGGGTCGTCGCCGACCTTCGTGAACACTGCGGCGCGATGACCGAGCCGCGCGAGGGCAACCGCCACGTTGGTCGGGCTGCCGCCGATCGACTTCAGGAACCGGCGGGCCTCGGCGAAGCTCGCGTGCAGCTCCTCGGCGTACAGGTCGACGCCTATGCGGCCGACGGTCAGCGTCTCGAGCTGCTCCGTCATTCGTCGCCCGTGAGCCCCTCCAGCTCGTGCGTCAGCTGGTCGAGCTCCGCCCCGCCCGCCATCTGGCGCACCAGCTCCTCGCGGGTGACCTCCCCCTTCACGTAGTCGCCGGTCACCCTCCCGCGGTTGAGCAGGATGAAGTGGTCCCCCACCGGGAACGCGTGATGCGGGTTGTGGGTGATGAAGATCACGCCGACACCCCGGTCGCGTGCCTGGATGATGTACTTGAGGACGATCCCCGCCTGCTTGACGCCGAGCGCCGACGTGGGCTCGTCGAGGATGAGGACGCGCGCGCCGAAGTAGATCGCCCGCGCGATCGCGACCGACTGCCGCTCGCCACCCGAGAGCGTCCCGACGGGCTGATCCGGGTCGCGAATGTCGATGCCCATCTCGAGCATCTGCTCGCGCACGATCCGCTTGGCGAGCGCGACGTCGAAGCGCCGCAACGGCCCGATGCCCTTCGTCGGCTCCGCTCCGAGGAAGAAGTTCCGCCAGATCGACATCAGGGGCACCATCGCGAGGTCCTGGTAGACGGTCGCAACGCCGGCCGACCGAGCGTCCCGCGGCGACGAGAACTGCGTCTCCGCCCCATCGACGAGCAGGCGCCCCGCGTCGTGTGTGTAGACGCCGGAGAGGATCTTGATCAGCGTCGACTTCCCGGCCCCGTTGTCGCCGAGGATGCACGTGACCTCGCCGGCGCCGACCTGGGCGCGGACGTCCTTCAGAGCCACGACGCTGCCGAAGTACTTGCAGACGTCCTCGACCCGGAGCAGGGTGCTGCCGTTCGTGGTCGCGGCGTCCGTCATCGCGACCTCGCCCGCCCGGCCCTGCCGCGGATCAGCGTGTTGAGCAGGACCGCGAGGAACAGGATCACTCCCTGGAACGTGTACGTCCAGTTGGAGTCCCACTGCGCGCCGATGATCCCGATCGAGACCATCCCGAGCATCGCCGCGCCGAAGAAGGCGCCGATGACCGAACCGTAGCCCCCGGTCAGGAGGCAGCCGCCCACGACGGCGCAGATGATGAAGATGAACTCGAGGCCGATGCCCTCCTTGGCCTGCATCGAGCGGAGCTCGAGGGCCTCGATGATCCCGAGCAGCGCCGCGGTCGCCGACGTCATCATGAAGAGCGCGACCTTCGTGCGGGCGACGGGAACGCCGATGTTCCGGGCCGCAACGGGGTCGCCGCCCGCGGCGAAGATCCAGTTCCCGAAACGCGTCCGCGACAGGAGCCAGGCGCCCACGATCGTCAGCCCGACCCACCACAGGACCTTGACCTTGAAGTCGTTCGGGCTCCAGAACGTCGAGGCCAGCCACCGTTGCGCCGAGTCGTAGCCCCCGGCGAGGTCGACGTCTCCGATCGCCGTCTGACCGGTGAGTTTCAGCGTCCCCGCGGCGTTGACCCCCTGGAGGACGAAGAACGTTGCGAGGGTGACGATGAAGCTCGGCAGCTTCGTCTTCACCACCGTGATGCCGTTGAGGAACCCGACCGCCAGACCGAACGCGATCACGAGTGCCATCGCGGGCCAGACGTTCATGCCGCCGTCGGTCACGAGGTACGCGAGCAGGAGGCCGGAGCTGCCGACCATCACCCCTGCCGAGAGGTCGAACTCCCCGCCGATCATGAGGAGCGCGACGGGGACCGCCACGATCCCGTACTGGGCCGCCTGGTCGGTCCAGACGGCGTAGTTGGAGATGTCGCCCGCCCAGTCGATCCCTCGCGCGTAGTACGAGAAAAGGAGGAAGACGGCGACGGCGCCGATGAACGCCCCGGTGTCGGGCCGGGTGAGCACTCGCGAGAGGCCGCCGACGGCGGCGACCCGCTCGTCGTCGGCCTGCTCCGGCTTCGTCGTGACCGTCGCCATCATCCTCTCCCTCGCAGAAGACCTTTCGGGGCCGGGGAGGGTGCCGGCCCCGAAGGCCGTCTGCTAGCGGGTGCCTTGCTTCGCGAGCGCCGCGACGCGCGCCGCGTTCGCCTTGTTGATGATCCCCGGGCCCGTGAGCACCGGGGCGCCGTTCCCGACCGTGTTGAGGTTCGTCACGTAGAGCATGGCGAACACGACCGGCAGGTAGCCCTGGAGGTACTGCTGCTGGTCGATCGCGAAGAGCATCCGCCCAGCCTGGATCTCCTTGATCGCGTTGCCCACGTCGAACGTGCCGGACTTCGTCCCGGACGGCACGACGTCGAGGCACGGGATCGTGACGTCCGGGTCGAGGCCGAGGAAGCCGTCGAGGCTCTTGTCGGCCTTGAACGCGGCCTGGACCTTGGCCTTCGTGCCCGGGATGTCGGACTTCGCGTTCGGGATCGTGAGGACCTTCACGCCCCCGCCGCCGAGGATCTTCTTGGCGCCGTCCGCCCGCTGCTGGAGGCCGGAGTTGCTCGCCTCGTGGATCACGACGAGCACCTTCTTGGCCCCCGCGGCCTTGAACACCTTGCCGGCGCCCTGCCCGGCGACGTCCTCGGTCTGGCCGACGTGGACCATGTAGGTCTTCAGCGAGTCGAACGCACCGAGCCCCGAGTTGACCGTGATGATCTCGATGCCCCGGCCCGCCGCCTTCGTGAGCGCGCCCTTGAGCGCGTTCGCGTCCGGGACCGACGTCGCGATCACGTTCGCCTTCGCGGCGACCGCGGCGTTGATTCCGGTCACCTGCTTCGCGACGTCGTTGTTGGCGTAGACCTGCGTGACGCTGACGCCCCGGCTCTTCAGGTCCTTCGCGGCCTGGTCGACCCCCTTCTTGAACACCGACCAGAACGATCCGGTGTCGCCGTGCGTGACGACCGCGACCTTGACTCGCGCCGGCGGTCCGCGCGCCGTACGCGAACCCCGGAGCGCCGAGGAACGTCGCACCCGCGGCCAGCAGGCCGCCGGTGACGAGCACGTCGCGGCGGCTGAGCCCGCTTTCGTCGGGCGTGTCGACCAGCTTCGCTTCCCTCATCTCTTCGCTCCTTCCCTCGTGCTTGCCGACTGTCGGTGTCTCGTGTGCGAGGCACGGTCGATCAGGCCTCGGATCGGGTCACCTCCCTCCCCGCTTCGCGGGCAGCGAGGTCTCGACCGGCGCGGAGCCCGTAGGAAGTCGATGCTGCGCCGGATCTCGTCCGTCGCCGTCGCAGCGACGCCGAGCGGATCGACCACGGTGTCCTGCTCGAGTACGTACCAACCCCCGTAGGCGCCGTCCTCGAGGGCGCGGAGCACGTCGGCGACACCGGCATCCCCGTCGCCGAGCGGTACGAAGAGGCCGCGCTCGGTCGCGCCCCGGAGGTCGACTCTGCCGGCGCGGAGCTCGTCGGCGACCCTGTCCCGTACGTCCTTGAGATGCACGTGGCCCACGCGCCGGGGAGCCTCGCATGCGAGCGCGACGCTGTCGACACCCCCGATCCGGAAATGGCCGGTGTCGAGACACAGGCGCACGTCGGAGCCGTCGAGGATACGCCCGACGTCGTCGCGCGACTCCACGAGCGTGCCGACGTGAGGATGGAGCACGTGCGCGACTCCCTCGTCCGCACAGATCTCGTCCAGGCGCGCCAGACCGTCGGTGATCCGTCGCCAGTCGTCTCGCGACAGGGAGGGGCGGGGCGACCAGGACGCGTCGGTCACGACCGCCGAGACGAGGACCGAGCCGCCCGCCCGCGCGAACCGTCGCGCCTGGGTCCGCGCGCCCTGAAGCGTGTCGTCGAGAGCCGACCGCTCGTGGAGGACAACCGGCACGAACCCACCCACGAGGGCGAGCTCGTACTCCGCGAGCAGCCGCCCCAGCTCGACGCCGTCGTCGGGGAGGAACCCCTCCGCCCCCGCCTCCGTCGCCCGCAAGCCGACCGCGCGCATCTCGGCGAGCACTTCTCGTGCCGGGAGCTGGACGCCCCATCCCGGGACCTCGCACACGCCCCACGAGATGGGCGCACCGGCGAGCCTTTCGGTCGGAACGGCATCGCCCGGCGCTGCAACAGACGGCTTGCGATCGGTCATCCCTGGACGTAGCCTCCGGCGTTAGAGCGCTCCATCGTTAGAGCGCTCTAACGAATCGCGATTATGAGAGCGACCGCACGACATGTCAAGGAGGCGCGCCGCCGCGTGACGATGGACGACGTCGCACGCGAAGCCGACGTCTCCCGCGCACTGGTCTCACTCGTCATGCGCGGTAGCCCGAAGGTGAGCGAGGCCCGTCGCGCGCGGGTCCTCGCCGCGGCCGAGCTGCTCGGCTACCGCCCGAACGCCATGGCGCGCGGGCTCGCGAGTCGCCGGACGCGGACGCTCGGCGTTCTGCTGAACGAGCTCCACAACCCTTTCTACGCGGAGATCATGGACGGGATCGAGGAGGCGGCGGAAGAGCTCGACTACCGGCTGCTCGCGAGCACGGGCGGCCGGCGCGCCGGAGGCGAGTCACGCGCGGTCGACATGCTCCTCGAGCACCGCGTCGACGGGCTGGCGCTCGTCGGGCCGCGGCTCCGGACGTCGGAGATCGGCGCGGCGGCGCGCCACGTACCGGTGGTGGTGGTCGCGAGGGAGGTGCGCCATCCGGATGTCGACTGGATCGTGAACGACGAGCCGGTGGGAGCCAGGCTCGTGGTCGGCCACCTCGTGGCGCTCGGGCACCGCCGGATCGTGCACATCGACGGCGGCCACGGGGCCGGCGCGAGCGCACGGCGCCGGGCATACGAGCTCGCGATGCGCGAGGCGGGGCTCGCGCGAGAGATCCGGGTGCTCGGGGGCGACTACACGGATGCCGCCGGCGTGCGGGCGGCGGAGCGCCTGCTCGGGTCGAACTCGCTCCCGACGGCGATCTTCGCCGCCAACGACATCCTCGCGACGGGCGTGATCGACCGACTCGAGGACGCAGGGCTCCGCATCCCGGACGACGTCGCCATCGTCGGCTACGACAACACGTTCCTCGCGGCGCTCCACCACGTCTCTCTGACGACGGTCAACCAGCCGCGGGCGGAAATGGGGCGACAGGCGGTGCGGGCTCTCGTCGACCGCATCGAGGGAGCGCGGGCTGAGCCGCTGCGACTCCGGACGGCGCCGTCGCTCGTCGTACGCGAGACGACCGGCCCGATCGCCGCTGGGGTGTGAGCCCGTTCGTTCAGCCGCGGAGCGGCAGCGACCCGGCGCGGACTCGCTCCAGTGCGGCGGCAAGCGCCATGAGCGCGAACGACACGGCGAAGCTCGGAAGCGTCGCCCCGATCCCCCACGCGGGTGGGTCGAGGCGCTCCACCTGGTCGACCCACCAGGCGGGCCCGGTCGGCGAGAGCCACTGGTACGCCGCGAACCCCGCCACCCAGGCGGCGATCGCGCCGACGCGCACGGGCGCCGAGGCGAAGACGTCGTCGTGCTCGTAGCGCCGCCCGGCGGCGAGCCAGTCGGCGAGGAGCACGGCGAACAGCGGCACGAAGCAGGATCCGAGCAGGAAGAGGAACGACTGGAAGCTCGTCAGCTCGAGCACGAGCGCGCCGATCGTCCCGAGCGTCGTCGTCGCGACGACGAGCAGCCGCTGCGGTGCGCGCGGGACGAGGTTCTGCAGGGAGACGGCGCCCGAGTAGGCGTTCGCGAATGCCTCGTCGGTCTCCGCGACCGTCAGCGAGAGGAGCGCGAGGAGCGCAATCACCCCGCCGGAGGCGATCGCCGCGGGGAGCGCGGATGCGTCCGCGACGTCCCGCGTCAGGAGCACGACCGCGCCGAGCGCGAGCAGCAGGGCGTCCGGGACGAAGTACCCGACGCCGGTTCCCCAGAACGCCCCCCGTTCCGTGCGCGCGAACCTCGTGTAGTCGGCGGCGAGCGGGATCCACGAGACGGTCACGCCGACGACGATGTCGATCCCCTGCCATGTCGAGAGGTCACCCTCGCCGGGCCGGCCCCAGGCGTCGTCGAGCCCGCCCCCCGTGAGCGCCCACCAGCCGAGGTAGGCGACCGCGAGCGGCACGACCCAGACGGCGACGCGGCGGATCACCGTCCGTACGACGCCGATCGGGCCGAGCAGCCCCATCACCAGTGCTGCCGCGCCGAACACGAGCGTCCACGCCCACCGTGCCTCGAAGCCGAAGAGCTCGTCCGAGAGCGCGGCCGCGGCGGTCGCGATGACGAGGAGCTCGAACACCGTCCAGCCGAGGCACTGGACGACGTTGATCGCCGTCGGCAGGTAGGAGCCTCGCTCCCCGAGCGGCGCGCGCATCAGGACCATGGCCGGGACGCGCGCCTGCGCGCCGATCGCCGCCGCGACCGCGAGCATCAGGTTCCCGACCAGGCAGCCGACGAGGATCGCGGCGAGCGCCGCGGGCAGGGACAGGGCGGGAACCAGCACCGCACCCGCGACGACCACCAGGAGCGAGACGCCGAGGTTGCCCCACAGAGGCCCAGGTCGAGCCCGCCGAGAACGCGGAGCCGTTCCGGGACGGGCTCGATGCCCCAGGAGGTGTCGCGGTCGCTCACGACGGGCGAGGGTACCCCTCGGCGGGCGCCCGGGCGACCTGCGCGTCAGGCGGGCGCGTAGGCGCCGCGGACGCGGACGAGGGCGGGTGCGTCCACTCCGTGCTCGACGCTCAGGGCCTCGCAGACGAAGAGCGTGTGCGTCCCGACCGCGACCTCGTCGCGGAGCGCGCACTCGAGCCAGCCGAGCGCACCGACGAGGAGCGGCGCCCCGCTCGCGCCGGGCTGGGTGGCGATCCCGTGCCACATGCCGATCGGCGGCACGCCGCGGGCGAAGTGCTCCGCCAGCCAGTCCTGGCCGGCCGCGAGCAGCGAGACGGCGCAGCCGCCGGCCTCGCGCAGGAGCTCGTGCAGGGCAGCCTGGCGCGAGATCGAGAATCCGACCAGCGGCGGGTCGAGCGAGAGCCCGACGAGCGAGCCGACCGTGAGGCCGAGCCGCTGCCCCCCGGCATCGACGGTGACGACGGCGACGCCGGTCGGGAAGCGGCCGAGCGCGCTCCGCAGGTCGTCCATCATCGGATCATCCCAGCCGGAGGTGTCCGCTTCAGTCGGACCCCTGCTCTGCGTGAAGCGAAGAAGAGCAGGTGTCGGACTGAAGTCCGACACCGGGAACCCGGCGGGGTCTCTATGAGGCGGCCAGCAGCTTCCGCAGCACGTACGGGAGGATCCCGCCGTGGCGGACGTACTCGCGCTCGCGCGGGGTGTCGAGTCGCAGGATCGCCCGGAACTCCCGGTCGTCGGCGCGCACCGTCACCTCGCGCGCCTCGCCGTTGGAGACGCCCGTCACGGAGAACACCTCCCGCCCGGTGAGGCCGAGCGACTCGCGGCTCTCCCCCGGGAGGTACTGGAGCGGAAGGATCCCCATCATCAGAAGGTTGGAGCGGTGGATCCGCTCGTAGCTCTCCGCGATCACCGCCTCGACGCCGAGGAGATTGGGCCCCTTCGCCGCCCAGTCGCGGGACGAGCCCGAGCCGTACTCCTTCCCGGCCAGCACGATCGTCGGCACGCCCTCGGCGATGTAGCGCTCGGCCGCCTCGAAGATCGTCGTCTCGTCTCCCGAGGGCAGGTGGACGGTCCAGGTCCCCTCCGACTCCGGGACGAGGAGATTGCGCAACCTGACGTTCGCGAACGTGCCGCGCACCATCACCTCGTGGTTGCCGCGCCGCGAGCCGTACGAGTTGAAGTCCTTCCGCTCGACGCCGTGCTCGACGAGATACCGTCCCGCGGGGCCGTCCGGCTTGATCGACCCTGCCGGGGAGATGTGGTCGGTGGTGACCGAGTCGCCGAGCGACACGAGGCAGCGGGCTCCGACGACGTCCTCGACCCTGCCGGGCTCGCGGGCCATCCCTTCGAAGTACGGCGGCTGCCGCACGTACGTCGACGCCGGGTCCCAGGCGAAGACCGAGCCCTCGGGGATCGGGAGCTCGCGCCACTCGGGGTCTCCCGTGTAGACGTCCGCGTACGTGCGCTCGAACATCTCGCGGCCGATTGCCTCCTCGACGGTCGAGCGCACCTCGTCGGGTGACGGCCAGAGGTCGGAGAGGAACACCGGGTCGCCGTTCGCGTCGTGGCCGAGCGGCTCCGTCACGAGATCGAGGTCCATGCGTCCCGCGAGCGCGTAGGCGACGACGAGCGGCGGGCTCGCGAGGTAGTTCGCCTTCACCTCCGGATGCACCCGCGCCTCGAAGTTCCGGTTGCCGGACAGCACGGCGCAGGCGACGAGATCGCCCTCGGCGATCGCCTTCGAGACCGGCTCGGGCAGCGGGCCGGAGTTCCCGATGCAGGTCGTGCAGCCGTAGCCGACGGTGTGGAACCCGAGCGCCTCGAGGTACGGCGTGAGGCCGGCGCGGTCGAAGTAGTCGCTGACGACCTTCGAGCCGGGCGCGAGGCTCGACTTGACCCAGGGCCTCCGGTCGAGGCCCCGCTCGACGGCCTTCTTCGCGAGCAGCCCCGCCGCGACCATCACGGACGGGTTCGAGGTGTTGGTGCACGACGTGATCGCCGCGATCACGACCGCGCCGTGGCCGAGGTGGACGACCTCCCCGTCGAGCTCGCACGGGATCCCCTCGGTTCGGGTGGGAGCGAGAGCGACCGGCGCGGCCTCCACCGCCTGCACGCCCTCTGGCACCTCCGCGCCGGGCTCGGAGTGCGTGGGAACGTCGCTCGCGGGGAACGACTCGGCGTTCGCCTCGTCCACGGCGTTCCCGTAGTCGACGCCGAAGGTTCCCAGGGCCTCGAGGAAGGACGCCTTCGCCGAGGCGAGCGGAATTCGGTCCTGCGGGCGGCGCGGGCCGGCGAGCGACGGCTCGACGGTCGACAGGTCGAGCTCGACGACCTGCGAGTAGGTGGCGGGCTCGGACGGGTCGTGCCAGAGCATGTTCTCCTTGCAGTACGCCTCGACGAGCGCGACCCGCTCGTCGCTGCGGCCCGTGAGCCGCAGGTAGCGGAGCGTCTCGTCGTCGACCGGGAAGAACCCGCACGTCGCGCCGTACTCCGGCGACATGTTCCCGATCGTGGCCCGGTCGGCGAGCGGCAGGCCGGCGAGGCCCTCTCCGAAGTACTCGACGAACTTCCCGACGACGCCGATGCGGCGGAGGATCTGCGTCACCGTCAGCACGAGGTCGGTCGCCGTCGCGCCCTCCGGGAGCTGTCCGTGGAGCCGGAAGCCGACGACCTGCGGCACGAGCATCGAGATGGACTCTCCGAGCATCGCCGCCTCGGCCTCGATCCCGCCGACGCCCCAGCCGAGGACGCCGAGGCCGTTGATCATCGTCGTGTGCGAGTCGGTCCCGACGAGCGTGTCCGGGAACGCCTGGCCGTCACGCGCCTCGACGACACGCGCGAGGAACTCGAGGTTGACCTGGTGGCAGATGCCGGTGTTGGGCGGCACCACCTGGAGCGCGTCGAACGCCTCCTGGCCCCAGCGCAGAAAGGCGTAGCGCTCGCGGTTCCGCTCGAACTCGAGCTCGGCGTTGCGCCGGATCGCGAGGCGGCTCGCGAAGTCGTCCACCTGCACGGAGTGGTCGATCACGAGCTCGGCGGGGATGAGGGGGTCGATCAGGCTCGGGTCGCCTCCGAAGGCGGCCATCGCGTCCCGCATCGCCGCGAGGTCGACGACGGCGGGGACGCCGGTGAAGTCCTGGAGCAGCACGCGGGCCGGAGCGAAGGTGATCTCGCTCGACGGCTCCGCCGCTGCGTCCCAGGTCGCGATCGCCTCGACGTCCTCCTGCGTCACCGTGTCGCCGTCCTCGCGGCGGAGGAGGTTCTCCAGGAGGATCCGCAGCGTGTACGGGAGCCGTGCGACGTCGTAGCGCGACTGCAGCGCGCCGAGCCGGAAGACGTCGTACGCGGTCCCTCCGACCGCGAGGGTCGAGCGTGCGCCGAAGGAGTCGGGGTGCGTCATGAGGTCCCTCTCTGTTGCGTCACACTGTTTCTTTCAAATGAACACTATGTCTCTTTGAAGAATACAGCACCGCGGGCCCGGGTCAACCGCCGATCGCCTCGGTGATCCGCCGGCCGCACGTCGTCACGAGCCGTGCGAGCCGCTCCTCGTCGTCTGCGCGGAACCGCTGCGCGGGGACGCTCAGCCCGACCTCGCCGACGATCCGGCCGCCCGGCCCGAAGACCGGCGCGGCGATGCCGACGCCACCGAGCCGGCGCTCCTCCTGGCTGAACGCGTAGCCGCGCTCCCGTACGCGCGCCAGGACGCTCTCGAGCTCGTCCGGGCTCGTGATCGTGTGCTCGGTCGCCGGCGCGAGACGCGTTCGCTCGACCACGGCGCGGCGCTGGTCGTCGGGAAGGAACGCCATCACGGCCCTTCCGCTCGCGCCCGTGTGCAGGTCGCGCCATTCGTGCAGCGTCGACACGTAGCGGAACGGCGCGTCGCTCTCGACCACGGCGAGCACGTACGTCTGCAGCCGGACCGGGTCGAACAGGCCGAACGTCACCGTCTCGCCGCTCGCCGCGGCCAGCTCCTGCATGTGCGGCAGGGCGGCGCTGTGCACCGAGTGGGCCCCGGAGGCGGTCCACGCCAGCCGCAGGAGCTCGGTGCCGAGGCGGTACCGGCCGCCCGGGTCGTCCTGCCGCACGAGCCCTTCCTCCTCGAGCAGCCCGAGCAGCCGGTGGACGGTGCTCGGGTTCATGTCGACGCCCTTCGCGATCTCGCGGACGCCCCATGGGCCGTCGTCCCGCGGTGCCATCCAGGAGAGGATCCTGAACGCGCGTCCGATCGGGTTCCGGGTTCCCGGTGCTGCGGTGGCGGCCACGGCTCGATTCTAGGTCGGCCCGGCGATCGCTCAGCCGAGGCGGAGCGCGTCGAGCTCGGAGGACGGGACGACTCGCTGGATCGCCTCGAACAGCTCACGCTCCTCCAGCCGGACGTGGTCCGAGAGCAGCGTCCCGAGCTCGCGGAGCGCCTCTGCCGGGACGTCCCCCGCCGCCACGCCGGCGCGGAGGGCCCGGGCGAGCCCGTGCAGCTCCATGTGCTCCCGCAGGACCTGCTCGACGAGCGCCGCATCGGCGCCGTCCCGGCGCAGGTAGACGGGGAAGAGCTCGTCCTCCTCGCGGCGGAAGTGCTCCACCGTCTCCGTGAAGAACAGCTCGACGTACGCGGCGCCCGCCGCCACGCGTTCCTCCGGGCCTGCGTCGGCTGCCGCCCGCAGCCGGCGCGCCTCGACGAGCTCGTGGTGGTGGTCGTCGGAGAGCGGTGCGAGCGCCGGGTGCCGCTTCACGTGGGCCTTCGCGGGTCGGCGGCACCGCGGATCCGCTCGAGCCCGCGCTCGGTGAGCGTCTCGAGGTCGATGTCGAAGTGCCGTGCGACGGCGTCGGCGTAGGGCCGCGAGACGCGCCGCGCGTAGGCGCCGAAGCCCTCGTCGCGGAGCGGGCGCAGGTCCTCGCGATACGGGTCGAGCACGTGCTGGCGGCCTACGTGACGGGCCGAGTTGAAGAACGCGAGGCCGATGCCCACCGAGACCTCGAGCAGGCTGGCGCGCTCGCGCCGCGCAACCTCGCGCAACCCGTCGAAGACCCGTGCCAGCTCGTCCGGCGAGGGAAGCGCCGCCGCGTCCCGCCGGATCTCCTCGAGGGAGCGCCGGAGCGCCTCGACCTCGAGCGGTGGGATGTCGATCAGCCGTGCGCCCGTGCCGGAGACCCCTTCGAGGGCGCCGAGAAGCTCGTCGACCGACCCCGGCTTCGACCCCGCGGGCAGCACGCCCTCCCGGGTGAGCTCGCCGACGAACGCGTCGAGGTAGGTGCGTGAGCCGCGGGTCACGTCCGCCGCCGCCGCGAGCACCCAGAGCGGGGAGAACCCGAACGCGGCGATGGAGCCCAGCTCGACGACGTTCCCGACGCCCTTCCGGACGGCGAGCCTTCCGGCATCGGGCTCGTGCTCGTCCTCGGTCGGCGCGCGCGCCTCGACCCCGCCGACCAGCTCGATCGTCACGCGCAACAGGTTCTTCGCGGTCGCCTCGTACAGCCGCGACGTGCGCACGACCCGCGGAAGCGCGAGCTGGAACGTCTCGTGGAGCGTCCCTCCGAGCACGGCGGCGACCGCACGGACGATCCGTTCGGGCAGCGAGAGCAGGAAGGACGCGGTCGGGCGTGGCACCGTCGTTAGCATCATCGTCGATGGCCGCCGATGCGATCCGCGCCCTGCTCCAGCAGGCCTTCCCGGACGGGACGGTCGACGTCCTCGACCGGACCGGCGGCGGCGACCATTTCCACGTGTCCGTCTCCAGCGCCGCGTTCGACGGAGTGTCGCTCGTCGAGCAGCACCGCATGGTCAACCGCGCGCTCGCCGGGCCGCTCGCCGACGGCACGATCCACGAGCTCCGCATCACGACGAAGGGATTGGGATGACGACGCTCCGCGACCAGATCCAGCAGGTGATCGACGACGAGCCCGTCGCGATCTTCATGAAGGGCACGCCCGAGCGCCCGGCGTGCGGCAACTCGCTCCGCGCGATCCAGGCGCTCTGGAACGCCGGGGCGCCCATCACCGCCGTCGACGTGCTCCCCGACCCGCAGATCCGGCAGGAGCTGTCCGCGCTCACGGACTGGCCGACGATCCCCCAGGTCTTCGTGAAGGGCGAGCTGATCGGCGGGGCCGACATCACCGAAGAGCTCTACGCGTCCGGCGATCTCGGCCGGAAGCTCGACGAGGCGCTCGGCGCCGGGCGCGAGCAGGTCGTGAAGACCGTCGTCGTCAGCTAGCGGACGTGCCCGGGCGGGGCCCGCGGGCCGCTACCTGCACGGGCGCAACGGTGGCTTAACCGCGCGCAACCCCGGGTTCACCACGCCCGACCTATAACGGTTGACGTGACGTCCCTCGAGTCACCCAATCGCCCCGACGCGACGGGCCCGAAGGGCCCGGGCAGGGTCGCGTCCGCCGCGAGGCCGCTCGCCGCGCTCGTCGCTGCTTCCCTTCTCGGCGGCGGCGCGGCGCTCGCCGGCGCGTGGGCGCTCGGCGCCTTCGACGACAGCACGACCGTGGTCGAGGCGACGCCGATCCCGGCCCAGCAGGCGGCGAGCACGTCGTCGACGGGGTCGACCTCGATCGACGTCGCGGACATCTACCGGCAGAACGCGCCCGGGGTCGTCCAGATCACCTCGACCTCGCGCGGCGCGGCGGGCACCGACGCCTTCGGCAACACCGTCCCCGGTCAGGCGCAGTCGGCGCTCGGGTCGGGCTTCGTGATCGACAAGGAAGGCCACATCGTCACGAACTACCACGTCGTCCAGGGCGCCTCGGAGATCGAGGTCAGCTTCTCGAACCAGGACACCGTCAAGGCGAAGATCGTCGGGACCGACCCCTCCACCGACCTCGCCCTCCTCAAGGTGAGCGTCGACGCCAAGGCTCTCACGCCGCTCTCCCTTGCGAATTCCGACGAGGTCGAGGTCGGCGACCCGGTGGTCGCGATCGGCAACCCGTTCGGGCTCGAGCGCACCGTCACGGCCGGGATCGTGAGCGCGCTCCAGCGCGAGGTCCGGGCGCCGAACAACTACACGATCGACCACGTGATCCAGACCGACGCGCCGATCAACAGCGGCAACTCGGGCGGCCCGCTCATCGACGCGCAGGGCCGCGTGATCGGGGTCAACTCCCAGATCGAGACCGCCAACGGCGGCGGCGGGAACGTCGGGATCGGGTTCGCCGTCCCCTCCAACACCGTCAAGAGCGTCGTCGCGCAGCTCGTCGAGGACGGGCGGGTCGACCGCGCGTTCCTCGGCGTCACGCTCCAGGACGTGAGCTCCGACGTCGCGGGCGTCCTCCGCCTGCCGGCCGACAAGGGCGTGCTCGTGGGATCCGTCAAGCCCGGCAGCCCCGCCGCCAAGGCCGGCATCAAGGGCGGCAAGACCCAGGTCGTCGTCGCGGGCGAGAGCTACCAGCTCGGCGGCGACATGATCGTCGCGGTCGACGGCAAGGAGGTCTCGTCGGTCGACGCCCTGCGCGAGGCGATCGCAGCCCACAAGCCGGGCGACAAGGTGCGCCTCACGGTCGTCCACGCAGACGGCAAGAAGGAGACGATCTCGGTGGAGCTGGGGCGGGTGCCGGACAGCGCCACGTCGTAACGCCTCGAGTCGGCGGGCGTCCTCCCCTTCGCCCGCCTTCGAGAGCAGAGGTCGGTTGCCTGCCCGCCTCTGCGCACCGCCGCCGCCGCAAGGCGGCGGCGTCGTTTACCCGGCCACGGTCAGGCGCGCTCCCGCAGCGCGGCGTCGGTCTGCGCGTAGCCAAGCGCCACGAGCGCCCGCTTCGCCTCGACCGGCCACTCCAGCCCGGCGCGGAAGCTCGCGTCGAGCGCGAGCGCGCCCGGGTCGCCGCGGACGATGGTCGCCGGGAGAGCCCGGTCGTGCCGGAAGGGGAAGCGCGCCCCGGCGAAGTGCGCCTGGACCTCCGCCACGGCGGCCCGGCGCCGCCACGGGGCTGCGGTGCGCCGGACGGTCGCGAGCACGTCCTCGCGCAGCGCGGCGAGCTGGCGGACGGAGTCGTCCTTCTCGATCGCCGAGCGCACCTCGAGCTCCGTGTTGCGCGCGACGGTGACCCGCATGAGGCGGACGATCATGTCGGCGAGATGCGGCGGCTCCCCGCGCTCCTGACGCTCCTCCGCCGCGCGGAGGTCGCCGATCAGCGCGCGCACGGGCGGGACCCCGCGGAACCGCTCGAGCCGCCGACGGAGCCGCGCCAGGTTCTCCCCCGAGGCGCGCGGTACCCGTGAGACGTACCGGAAGCCGATGATCTCGCGCACGTCGGGGTTGTCGTACGCATGCCCGAGCGGGAAGTTGCGCACCCACCCGCCGTCCGTTCCGATCACGTCGCCGACCCGGAGCGGCAGGACGAGCGCGCTGATCGCAGCGGACGCGAGCACGGCGCGCGCCATCACGTCCGTCGGTGTCGAGCGGCTCGAGTAGACACGCTCGTACGCGTGCCGCTCGTCGAGCTCGCCCTCCGTGACGTCCGTGACCGTCACCACGAGCTCGATCGGCCCGTCGACGAGACCGGCGGCGAGCTCGTCGATCGGTGCCAGGCGCTCGGCGATCGTCTCCGGCAGCGCGTAGTCGTGCAGGCCGTTCAGCGGGAGCTGCCAGAGCCGGTTGGGACGGAACGTCTCCTCCGGGCGAAGCTCCAGGACGAACTCCTCGAGCGCGTCGAGCCGGTCGAGCGCGGCCATCACCCCGGACAGCGCGCCGGCCGACGTGCCGTAGATCCAGCCGATCCGCTCCCAGAGCGAATCCTCGCGCAGGCGCTTCAGAAAGCCGAGCTCGAGGAGGAGGCCGTTCATCCCTCCTCCGGACAGCACCAGCGCGAGATCGCGGTTGCTCATCGCATCTATTGTGCTGGCGTGGAGCAGGAGGCACCGCAGCGCGGCTCGTTCGCCGCGCCCGACGAGGAGCTGCTCGAGCACGAGGAGCTCTGGCGGGACGACGACGCCGACAACCACACTGGCTGGTGGTGCGTCAGCACCGATCCGTTCCCGTGCCCTGCGAGCGGCTGTACGTTCGTCGCAGAGTTCATGACCGCCGCCCATCTCGTGCTCGTCTGGCAGGAGCGCGACGATCCGAACCTCCTCTGGCACGCCAACCGCGCGAAGCAGGTCGGCCGGAATCCCCGGGTCGTCTCGTACGAGTCGGGATACGGGCCGAGCGCCTCGTACTACGCCTGGGAGGCGGCCGGGCGCCCGGTGCACGGCATCAAGAACGAGCGACCAGTCTCTTCCTGACGTCGAGTATCACGTAATCACCGGTCATCAATTGAACGGTGATGGTCTGCGAGACGACGGGTACGGTCGATCGGTGCCCGACACCTTCCAGCCCGGGGGGCGCGCGCCCGCGCCGGAGCCGCTCGACCTCGTCCAGGACTTCGTGAACACGGAGATCCCGGACTTCAACCGGGACGACATCGCGACTCCCGGGGCGCTCGAGGAGTGGCTCAGGGAGCGCGGCCTCATCGGCCCGGGCGACGCCGTCGACGGCGACGTGTTCGTTGCCGCCCGGGCGCTGCGCGCCGCCCTCCGGGAGCTCGCGCTCGCGAACACGCTCGGCGAGCCGCTCGCAGACGGGCGGCGTGCGGAGATCGATTCCGTGCTCGCGGCCTTCCCGCTCGTCGTCCGGGCGGGCAGCGACGGCCCCGGCTTCGCGCCTGCCGGCACGGGTGCCCGACGCGGCCTGGCGTCGCTGCTCGCGGTGGTGGCGGCGGCGCGCGCGGGAGGGACGTGGGAGCGCCTCAAGGCGTGCCGTCAGGAGACGTGCGGGTGGCTGTTCTACGACGTGTCGCGCAACCGCTCCTCGAGCTGGTGCTCGATGCAGGTGTGCGGGAGCCGCGAGAAGTCGAAGGCGTACCGGCACCGCCGTTCCGGGAGGACGCGGTGATGCGAAGCGCCGAGGACGTCGGGTGACGCGCGGCGCCGAGGACGTCGGGTGACGCGCGGCGCCGGGTACGTGGTGTCGCTCGCCGTGCGCCGACTGCGCCGCCGCGACGGCGGCGCGCTCCCGGCCGCGCTCGGGATCGCGGCCGCCGGCGCGGTGCTCGCGGGGATCCTGGTGGGCGCGACCGTCGCGAAGGACCGGAGCGTCGCGCAGGACGTCGAGCGGCTTCCCGCGGCCTCGCGCGCCGTGCGGGCTGCCTGGTTCGGCGTCCCCGCCGGACGGGAGGAGGCCTGGCCGACGCTCGACCGCCAGGCCCGCCGGGCGCTCGCGCCGCTGCCGGCGGGCGCGCCGGTCCCGATCGTCCTCGTCCGCGAGAGCACCATCGGCGGTGCGTTCGTCGGTCTCGCGGCCGTGGACGGGCTCGGGCCGCACGTGGTGCTCCGGTCGGGACGCCTGCCGCGGGCGTGCACGCCCGAGCGGTGCGAGGTGCTGCGCCTGCGGGGCGTGGGACGGCTTCCCGACGTCCCCGGCCTGCGCGTCGTGCAGGTGGGGACGGCGAGCCTGCGCTCGCGCCAGCTCTTCGGCGACTTCCTCGCGCCGACCGACAACGCCCTCGCCGACGCGCAGCTCGCTCCGGCGCTCGCCGGGGCCTCGCGCTATCACCTCCCGGCACCGGGTCCGCTGGTCGTCGCCGAGGGGGTCGCCGGGCTCGTCTCCTCCCCGGTCCTCGGGAGCTCGTACCGCAGCTACAGCTGGGTCGAGCCGCTCTCCGCCGGGACGCCGCGGCTCTGGGAGATCGACGGCCTCATGGCCGATGCGGACCAGGCCCGTGCGGAGCTCCAGGCGAGCTCCTCGTCGTGGTCGGTCGCGCTACCGGCGCAGGAGCTTCGCGCCGCGGAGGAGGACGCGACGGTGGCCGGCAGGCGCCTGCTGCTCGTGGGCGGAGAGGCCGCCGCGCTCCTCGTCGCGTTCGCCGTCCTCGCCGCCGGCGCGCTCCGGCGGGACCTCGCCGCCGCCCGACGCCGCCTCACGTGGCACGGTGCGCAGCGCTGGCAGCGCGGGCTGCTCACCGCCACCGAGAGCGCCGCGGTCGGTTTCGGGGGCGCGATCGTCGGCTGGGTGGTCGGCTGCATCGGAGGGGCCGTCGCTGCCGGGGTCGCGGGGGCGCCGGTCGGGCCCGTGCTGGTCGAGAGCGCCCTGTCGCCCACCGGCATCCTCCTCGGCCTCGCGGTGGCCCTGCTCGCCGCGCTCGTGATCGCGGCCACGGTCTCGCTCGAGGTGCGTCGCCGACGCCGGTTCGGGCCTCTCGAGGTCGCCGCGATCGCCGCGGTCGTCGCCGCTCTCGCGGTGCTCGCGAGCGGCTCGGTCGACGCCCGGGAGCTTGCCTCGGGGGGAGCGGCGCCGGCCGTCCTGTTGCTCCTACCGGGCCTCGTGGCGTTCGCGGCCGCGGTGGGCGCCTCCCGGCTCCTGCCGGCCGCCGGCCGGCTCCTCGCGCGCAGGGGCTCGAGCGACGTCCGGCTCGCGGGCGTCTCGGTCGCTCGCTCCCCCGGCGCCGCCGGGATCGCGGCGGCGTTCCTGGCGCTCGCAGTCGGCCTCGCGCTGCTCGCCGAGGCGTATCGCTCGACGCTGCTCACGGGCGAGGCCGACCAGGCGGCCTACGCCGTGCCGGCGGACGTCGTCGTCCGTGAGGATCTCCGCTCGCTCGTGCCGGTGCTCCGTGCGGCGCCGCTCGACCGGTATGCCTCCATTCCCGGCGTCGACGCTGCGTACCCCGTTCTCCGTGTCTCGGCGAACGCAGGCCCGTCGACGTCGATCTCGGGCGTCACCGTGCTCGGGCTTCCCCAGGGTGCGATCCGGGGGATGCCGCTCTGGCGGGGTGACTGGGGCACGAGCAAGCGCGGGCTCGCCGACGCCGTGGCGCCGGAAGGTCCCACTGCCCTTCGCGGCACGGAGCTCAGCAGGCCGGCGCTCCGGCTCGCGGTCGGGCCGTCGCTCCTCTCGTACCGCGCGACGGTCGAGCAGCCCGACGGCTCGTTCGCCCTCGTGGAGCTCGGGGCTGCGAAGCGCGATCGGTCGACCGTGCTCACGGCGCCGCTTCCCGCGCGTGCCCGCGGCGGCCGGCTCGTCGCCATCACGCTCGTGTCGCCGCGGATCATCGAACGGGGCTCCGACGCCGGCGTGGCGCTCCAGGGGACGACGACGGTTCGCCTGATCGGAGCGTCGCTCGACGGCTGGCTGGGCGAGGGCGGCGTCACGGCGTCCCGCGCCGGTGCGGCGCCGGGGTCGCTGCGGCTCGCGTACACCGTGACACCGCAGCGGACCGCGCGCCTGCGTCCCCGCCAGCCGACCGACGACGCCCCGCCGACCGTCGCGGTCACGCCCGCGCTCGGGGAGCTCGCGGGCGGCATCGGCGGAAGCCTGCCGCTCCGAATCGGAGGCGAGGCGGTGAACGTGAAGGTCGCCGCGGTCGTCGACCGCATCCCGGGCACCGTGGGGGACGCGGTCCTCGCCGATCTCGGAGCCCTCTCCACCGCCATCGACACGGCCGCCCCCGGCGCGTCGGGCATCTCCGAGCTCTGGCTCGACGTGGCCCCCGGGGAGCGCCGCCAGGTCGACACGACGCTCTCCCGCCGGCCGTTCGCCGTGCTCGCGAAGAGCTCCCGCGTCGCCTTCGAGGAGGACGCCCGTCGCGACCCTCTCGGCCACGGCACGCTCCTCGCCCTCGCCGCCGCCGCGCTCGCGGCGCTCGTGCTCGCCGTGGCCGGCCTCGTGCTGGCGGTCCGCGCGGACCTGCGAGACGACCGTGGCGAGCTCACCGACCTCGAGGCCCAGGGGGCGACGCCCGGCCTGCTGCGGCGGGTCGTCGCAGCGCGTGCCGTGCTGGTCGCCGTCGTCGGCGTCGCGGCGGGCGCTCTCGCGGGCGTGGCCCTCGCGTTCCTCGTCACGCGGGTCGTGTCCGTCACCGCCAGGGCGGACGCACCGGAGCCGCCGCTGGCGACCACGATCGACCCGCTGACCATCACGCTCGGCGCCGCGATCTTCGCGGCCGCCGCCGCAGGCCTCGTCGTGCTGACGACACGGCGCGCGTTCGACGACCCGCGCGGTCCGGGGCGGATCGGAGGAGAGGCGTGACGGCGATCGTCGACCTGCGGGACGTGTTCGTCGTCCACGCCTCGGAGGACGGCGGCGTCGCCGCGCTGCGAGGCCTGACGCTCGCCGTCGAGCGCGGCGAGCTGTGTGTCGTGCTCGGGCCGAGCGGCGCCGGGAAGTCGACGCTCGTCCGGGTGGTCGCCGGTCTCGAGCGCCCGTCCGCGGGGCTCGCGGTCGTCGACGGGCTCGACGTCGGCGCAGCGTCGCCGTCGGTGATCGCGCGGCATCGCGCCCGCGTCGTCGGCTACGCGGACCAGCACTACTGGCGCGCGCTCTCCAACGACCTGACGGCCGTCGAGCTCGTCGCGCTGCCGCTCGGTCTCCGCGGCGCGCCGCGAACGGAGCGTCTGGTGCGCGCGCGGTCGCTGCTCGAGCGGGTCGACCTCCTCGATCGTGCGGACGCGCGGCCGCGCGAGCTCTCGGGCGGCGAGCAGCAGCGGATCGCGCTCTGCGCCGCCGTCTCGCACTCGCCCGCGCTGCTGGTCGCGGACGAGCCGACCGGCGAGCTCGACGAGGTCTCGGCACGCGGCGTGCTCGACCTCCTTGCCGAGCTCGCCCGCGACGAGGGGGCCGCCGCCCTCGTCGTCAGCCACGATCCCGCCTCGACGAGCATCGCCGACCGCGTCGTGCACGTCCGGGACGGGCGGATCGGCGAGGAGCGCCGGGCCGACGAGGACACGATCGTGATCGGTCGCGGCGGCTGGCTCCACGTGTCGGAGGACACGCTGCGGTCGGCCGGCATCGGCGACCGCGCCGTCGTGCGGGCGCGGCCCGGCGTCGTCGAGCTTCGTCCCGCCGGTGGCGCCGCCGCGCCCGCGAGCGCCCGAGACGCGCCCGCGACGGCGATGGGCTCTCTCGTGGAGGTGAGCGGCGTGACCCGCCGCTTCGGGCGAGAGGTCGCGCTCGAGCGCTTCGACGCGACGTTCCTCCCCGGGACGCTCACGGCCGTGACCGGACCGTCGGGCTCGGGCAAGTCGACGCTGCTCGCGCTCCTCGCCGGCCTCGACACCCCGGACGAGGGCGAGGTCGTGATGGACGGCGTCGTCCTCTCCCGGCTCGACCGCGACGCCCGCGCCGCGTTCCGCCGCGAGCGGATCGGCGTGGTCGGGCAGACGCCCGGCCTCTCCGGGCTGCTGAGCGCGCGCGAGAACGTCGAGCTCGTGCTCGGCCTCAGGGGCATCGACGGGGTCGAGGCGCACGAACGGGCGATGGACGCGCTCGCGATCGTCGGCCTCGCGGATCACGCCGCCCGTGCCGTCGACCGGCTGTCGGCCGGCGAGCGGGAGCGTGTCGCGCTCGCCCGCGCGATCGCCGGAGGGCCGGGTGTGCTGGTCGCCGACGAGCCGACCGCGCGCCTCGACAGCGTGACGACCTTCGCCATCGGCGGCCTCCTGGCCGACCTCGCGCGCGAGTACGGGACGACGGTGATCTGCGCCACCCACGACCCCCTGCTCGTCACCCTCGCGGGCACGGAGGTCGCGCTGCACCGGTCGGCGGTCGTCGGCGGCTAGCATCGGGCCGAGTGGCGAGCGCGACCGACACCCTGTTGGTCGTCTCCGGCATCCGCTGCGAGCGGTGCGTGATGCGCCTCGCGACCGCGCTCGAGGCGCAGCCGGGGCTCGAGAGCGCCCACGCGAACCTGCAGGGCGCGGTGACGCTCACGTGGGACGACGAGGTGACGTCCCGTGCCGCGCTGGCACAGGCGCTCGCTGGTGCCGGCTTCCACGAGCGAGCGTTGGTTTGAGCCCGCGGCTCGCGCGGCCGGGAATAGGCCGGACGCCGCGGCCGTTCACCATTCAGTACCCACGTTGATACGGTAGGCCGCGTGGGCGAGCCGGACACGGCCGAGCCGGACGAGGCGCGCCGGATCGCGGCTGAAGCACGCGATCGAGTGCGCTTCGAGGAGGAGGCCCTCGCGCTCGCCGATCAGGTCTACCGGGTCGCACGACGGTTCGTCAGCACGCGAGAGGAAGCCGAGGATCTGGTGCAGGACACCTATGCAAGGGCCTTCAGGAGCTGGCAGTCCTACACACCCGGCACGAACCTCCGCGCGTGGCTGCTGCGGATCCTCACGAACCTCAACGTCGACCGGGGCCGCCGGCTGCAGCGCCGCCCCGACGAGCTGCCGCTCGAGGAGAACGACTACTACCTCGCCAACAAGGTGGCGGAGTCCGCGGGCGAGCAGGTGCTCGACCAGGACCGCGTCGTCGAGCGGCTCTCCCAGGACTCGATCGTGACCGCGCTCTCGGCGCTCCCCGACGACTTCAGGGACGTCGTCGTGCTCGTCGACATCGGCGACTTCAGCTACGCGGACGCCGCCCAGATCCTGGACATCCCGATCGGTACGGTGATGTCCCGGCTCCACAGGGGCCGTAGGCTCCTGAAGTCGACGCTCGCCGAGGAGGCGGTCTCGTGAGCATGGACGACTGCGGCAAGTGCGAGGAGCTCCTGCAGGGCTACCTCGACCGTGAGCTCTCGGACGACGAGGTGGCCCGCGCGGAGCTCCACCTCGACGGCTGCGACTACTGCCGGCGGCGGTACCGGTTCGAGGAGACGCTTGCGCACGTACGTCCGCACCACGGCCGCCGAGCGCATGCCGCCGGGGCTGATGGAGAAGCTCGCGCAGCTGCGGACGACCGACCCGGGCACCCCGGGCGCGACGATCGTCTGACGCGCCGTCGAAGGCCCGACGGTGGTCAGCGCTTTCGCGCGACCGCGCTCTCGAGGTCCTCGTTCGAGAACGGGCCGGTCGCGCCGACGCCGACGGCGTAGCGATACAGGGCGACGGCGAAGACGGCGCGCGCCGCGCTGCCGAGCACGCCGGCCGCCACGGCGATCAGGACCGCCAGCACGATCAGCACGATCGCGACGGCGGTCGACCCGGACGCGAGGCCCAGGAACCCGAGCACCAGCGCCGGGACGGTGCCGAGCAGCGCGAAGAGCACGCCGATCGAGGCCGTCCCGACCAGCTGCTCGCCCCACTTCTGCCGGAAGAGGGAGGCCGACCGGTCGAGGGCGGCGAGTGGCCCGAGCCCCTCGAGGGCGAGGATCGGGACGACGAGGAACGTGGCCAGCCCCCAGGCGACGGTGGCCGCGCCGAGCAGGAGGTTTCCGAGGATCCCCGCGCGCTCTCGGAGCGCCTGGATCACGAGGTTCACCGTGGTCAGCACGAGCGCCCATCCGGCGATCGCCCCCAGGTTCTGCGACGCGACGGCCGTCCCGTCCCGGATGGTCGCATCCCGCCCGTCGAGCACCGCTGCGGCCGCCGCCGCGAGCGCGACGGCGAAGTACGTCCCCACGAGCGTGGCGAGGTAGACGCCGATCACGGCGATCACCCCGGCGAGCCACTTCTCCTCGATCCCGTACGCCACCGCCGCGGGGACGAGGAATCCGAGCGCGACCGCGCCCGAGGCGATGCCGCCGAGGATCACCAGGGCGGTGAGCGCCCCGTCGCTGCGGACCACCCGGAGGCTCAGCTTCGCGAGATGCCAGCCCGCCGCGATTCGACCCACGGCGTCGACCGTAGCAGCGGCCCCGGACCCTCCGGCCGTGCCGCTCTACACCCGCTGCAGGTGGGTGTCCTCGAAGCGCGTGGGGTACTTCAGCCCGTAGCCGACGGCACGGTCGACCCCGATGTGCGCGATCCACACGAGCCCGATCTCGGCCGCGGCATCCAGGCCGGCGACGAGGCCGACGGCGGCGAGCGGCACGGCCAGTGCGTACGTGTGCGCGACGTCGTACGAGATCGCGCCGAGGCGCGGTCCGGCCAGGTAGCCCAGCATCGCGAGGTCGGGGGCGAGCGCGAGGACGAGGAGGAGCCACCACGGGTACCCGGCCCAGAAGTAGACGACGACGGCGCTGACGGCGACGGCGGCTCCCTCGGCGTGGAGGAGCAGTCGCGGCAGCCGGTCGGTCATCCGGCGAGTGTACGGCCGGCCGGCGTCACGCACCGCGCGCCGCCAGGTCCTCCGGCGTGTCGACGTCGCCGGGAGCACCGAGGTCGTCGCACGGGACGAGGCGCGGCTCGACGACGCGGAGGCCGTCGTCGGGCACACCGGCCCACGCGGGCCGGGAGACCAGGAGCGGGTGCCCGCGGATGCCGCCGTAGGACGCGGCGACCACGTCCCCGCCGTCCGCGCGCCAGCTCTCGATCACGCGGGCGACCGCGCCGGGCGACAGGTCGGGGCCGTCGCCCATGATCACCAGCGCCGCCTCGACGTCCTCGCCGAGCGCCGCGAGCCCGCAGCGGAGCGACGCCCCCGGGCCGCGTTCCCACTCGGCGCAGCGGACGAGGCGGGACGGTCGCGACACCGTGTCCCGAAGCTCGTACGCGCCCTCGACGACGACGATCTCGTCGACGGGGCTCTCGGCGAGACGCTCCAGGACGCGGGGCAGGAGGAGATGCTGCTTGGGAGCGCCAAAGCGCGTCGCCGCGCCGGCCGCGAGGACGACCGCCGCGACCCGGGTCACGTGGACGACGCGGTCACGGACTCGACGACGATCGGATGGAGCGGCTGCTCGGTCGCGGGGTCGCCCATCGTCCCGATCAGCTCGACCACGTCGAGCCCCTTCGTGACCTTGCCGACGATCGCGTAGTCGGGAGGAAGGCCGGCGTCGTCGCCGGTGACGACGAAGAACTGGCTGCCCGCCGTCCCCGTGGGCTCGTCCTGGGTCTTCGCCATCGCCACGACGCCCTTCACGTATGCCGCGTCCGCAGCCGGCGGGTCGACCGTCGAGTAGCCAGGCCCGCCGGTGCCGGTCTGCGTCGGGTCGCCGCCCTGGATCACGAAGCCGGGCACGATGCGGTGGAACACCGTGTCGTCGTAGAAGCCCGCCCGTGCGAGCGAGACCAGCGACGCGGCGGTCGCCGGCGCCGACGCGGTGTCGAGCGTCACCTCGAACGTGCCGCACGAGGTCTGGAACGTCAGGGTCCACGTCTGCTCGGGATCGAGCCGCTCGGTCGGGGCGGTCGCCCCACCGTCCTCCCGGGCGCCGGGCGCGTCGACCTCGGCACAGCCCGTTGCGGCGGTCGTCGTCGCCGGCGTCGTGTCGACCTCTGCCGTCGAGCTCGGTGAGTCGTCCCCGCCGCAGCCCGCGACGGCGAGCATCAGGGCTGCGAGGACGGCCGAGCAGGTTGCACGTCTTGACGTGGGCTGTCCCACGGGTCGAGGGTAGTTGACGAGCCTTCACCGCTGCCGGTACTGCTTGCAGGGTGGCAATCACGCTCCACGTCAACGGCGCGCAGCACGTGCTCGACGTCCCCCCGACCCGCCGCCTGCTCGCTGTCCTGCGCGACGACCTCGCGCTGACGGGGGCCAAGCACGGCTGCGGCGAGGGGGCATGCGGCGCATGCGCCGTCCTCGTCGACGGCAAGCCCGTCGCCTCGTGCCTGCTTCCGGTCGCCGCGGCAGAGGGACGCGCGCTGACGACCATCGAGGGCCTGTCGGTGGAGGCGGCCGCGCTGCAGGAGGCGTTCGTCGCGGAGGACGCGCTCCAGTGCGGCTTCTGCACGCCGGGGCAGGTCGTGTCGGCGACGGCGCTCCTCTCATCCGTCGAGCGGCCGACCCGGGAGCAGATCCGCAGCGCGATGGCCGGCAACATCTGCCGCTGCGGCGCATACCCCAAGATCGAGCGGGCGATCCTGCGAGCGTCGGGCCAGGAGGTCGCGTGAAGCCGCGGCTCGTCAAGTCCCAGCGGGAGATGGAGGGGCGCTTCGAGGACGTCTGGGTGCTCGTCGACGAGGACGACGAGGTGGAGACGTGGCCCGACGACGCCGAGCTGGACGTCGTCGGCAAGCCGGCCGTACGGCAGGACGGGCTCCTCCGAACCGGCGGGACGGCCCGGTACACCGTCGATGTCGCGCTTCCGGGGATGCTCCACGCTCTCGTGCTTCGCGCGCCGTTCGCGCGCTGCCGCGTGAAGCAGCTGGACACGGACGCGGCGCGGGCCACGCCGGGCGTTCGGGCCGTGCTCGGGCCCGACGGGCCGTTCACGATGGGCGGCGACCCGGTGCTCTCCGTGGAGCCCGCCTGGGCTGGCGCCCCCGTCGCGGCCGTCGCCGCAGATACGGCCGAGGCCGCGGCCGCGGGGCTCGCGGCCCTCGCACCCGAGCTGGAGGCGCTGCCGCCGCTCGAGCTCGAGACCGGTCTCACCGAGCAGCGCTTCACCCAGGACCCGCGCGAGACGGTTCGCGGCGACCCCGATGCCGCGCTCGCCGGCGCAGCCGTGCGGATCGAGCTGACCTGCGAGACGCCCGCCCACGTCCAGACGCCCCTCGAGCCGCACGCCGCGGTCGCTCGCTGGGACGGGGACTCGCTCACGGCATGGGTCTCGACCCAGGGGATGTTCGACGCGCGGCGCGAGCTCGGCGACCGTTTCGGGCTCCGCCCCGAGCAGGTGCGCGTGATCTCCGAGTTCATCGGCGGCGGGTTCGGTGCGAAGCAGGGCGCGGGGGTCGAGGCGCTTCTCGCAGCGGAGCTCGCGCGCGCGGCCGGACGTCCGGTTCGGCTCGCGCTCGGCCGCCACGAGGAGCAGGTCGTCGGCGGGCGCCGATCCTGGACGCGCCAGACGGTGACCCTCGGCGCACGGCGCGACGGGACGCTCGAGGGCGTGGAGCTCGCCGCCGTGGTCTCGATGGGTGCCGGCGGATGGATCTTCCCCGTCGCCGAGCCGGTGCTCTCGATCTACGCGTGCCCGAACGTACGCGCGATGATCTTTCCCGTCAGGACCAGCCTTCGCGCCCAGAACGCGTTCCGCGCGCCGGGGGTCGTCGAGGGGGTGACCGTGCTCGAGCAGGCGATGGACGAGCTCGCGGCCGCGCTCGAGATGGACCCGCTCGACCTGCGCCGCGCGAACCACGTCGACCGCGACCAGGGCTCGGGCCTTCCCTACTCCAGCAAGCGCCTGCTCGCCTGCTACGACCGTGCGGCCGAGCTCGCCGGCTGGGAGCGGCGCGACGAGCTGCGCGAGCTCCGGTCGGACGGGCTCCTGCGTGGCATGGGCTGCGGGACGCAGATCTGGTGGGGAGGGGGAGGGCCGCCCGCCCATGCGACGGTGCGCCTCGACTCCGAGGGCCACGCGATGGTGACGACGGGCATACAGGACATCGGCACCGGCACGCTCACGTCCGCGCGGATGGTGGCGGCGGAGGAGCTGGGCCTGCCGCTCGACAGCGTCGTCGCTCGCGGCGGGGACACCGGCCCGAATCTCTACGCCCCGGTCTCGGGTGGCTCGATGACGACGCCGGCGGTCATGCCGGCAGTCAGGAGCGCGGCGGGGAAGGTGCGCCGGATCCTGCTCGGCCTCGCAGCGGACGTGCTCGAGATCGCCGCCGCGGATCTCACGATCTCGGGCGGACGCATCCAGTCGCGCGACGGGGCGCTCGACGTCGACGTGGTGGAGGTGACCGGGAAGCTCGGCAACGCGACGATCGACGGCACCGGCGCGCGGGGCCCCAACCCGGACGGCTTTCGCGTGAACACCTTCGGCTGCCAGATCGCCCAGGTCGCGGTCGATCCCGGCACGGGCGTCGTCGTCGTGGAGCGCGTGGTCGCTGTCCACGACGTGGGGAGGATCGTCAACCCGCTCGCCGCCTCCAGCCAGGCGGAGGGCGGCGTGATCCAGGGCATCGGCTACGCGCTCACGGAGGAGCTCGTGGTCGATCCGACCACCGGCCTCCCGGTGAACGGCCACCTCGACGACTACAAGGTGCCGACGATCGCCGACGTGCCCGAGATCGTCGTGGACTTCGTGAACGTGGCAGACGAGAACCTCCCGAATCTCGGCGCCAAGGGGCTCGGCGAGCCGCCGATCGTGCCGACGGCCGCCGCGATCGCCAACGCGTTCGCCCACGCGACCGGCCGCCGCACCGCGGCCCTGCCGCTCACCCCCGCCCGCGTGCTGGAGGCGCTCGCATGAGCGGGTACGCGCGTCCGGCCGGGCTCGACGAGGCGCTCGCCCTCCTCGCCGAGGACGGCGCCGTCCCGTTCGGCGGCGGCACCGACCTCGCCGGCCAGGTCGACCGCGGGATCCGCATGCCGGCCACCCTCGTCGACCTCCGCGACGCCGGCCTCGCGGCGATCGCGCCCGACGGGACGGGAGTGCGCATGGGTGCGGCCGTGACGCTCGCGGAGCTCGCGACCGCCCCGCTCGTCGAGCCGTACGCCGCCGTGGCCACCGCGGCCTCGCTCGCGGCGTCGCCCCTCCTTCGCAACGTGGGCACCGTGGGCGGGAACCTCTGCCAGCACACGCGTTGCTGGTACTACCGCGGCGCCGAGTGGCATTGCTGGCTCGGGGGCGGGGACACCTGCTACGCGCAGGTCGGCGAGCACCGCAAGCACGGTCTCGAGCCCGGAGACTGCATCTCCGCGCACCCGTCCGATCTCGCGCCGGCCCTCGCCGCCGTCGGCGCGACCGTCGAGATCCGCTCCGTGAGCGGCGCCCGCGAGGTGCCGCTGCTCGAGCTGTACCGCCGCCCCACGGCCGAGGACCGGTCGCTCCTGGCACTCGAGCCGGGCGAGCTCGTGGTGGCCGTGCGGCTGCCAGCGCCGCCCGACGCCTCGGCGTACGAGCGGCTCGGCGAGCGGGCCGCCTTCTCGTTCCCGCTCGTCTCCGTGGCGGCCGCGCGACGCGGCGACGCGGTGCGTCTCGTGGCGACCGGGATCGCGAACGTCCCGCGCGAGCTGAGCCCGGACGATCCCCTCGCCGGTCTTCCCGGCAACCCGCAGTCCGTTTGGAAGCGACGGGCGCTCGAGACGCTCGTCGAGCGGGCGGTCGCCGCGGTCAGTCCGCGTTCGTGACGGCGAGCACGCTCGCCAGGTGCACGAGCCGGAACGCGCCGCGCTGCGCCCGGCGGCGATCCCCGTCGTCCTCCGTCTCGGACGCGTGCTCCCAGAGGTCCCGGGTCGCCACGAGCAGCTCTCGCAGCTGGTCGGTCTCGGCTCGGTGCCCGTTCGACCGCTCGTCGCAGGCGTTGAGCGCCAGCCCGAGCACCCCGTACGTGTCCGAGGTGTGGCGGAGCCAGAGCATCGCCGAGGCCATCGTCAGGTACTGGTGGATCCGCAGGAAGGTGACCGGATGGGACATCTCCGTCGGGCCCTTGGGCGTGGTCGGCGTCACCGGCTCGAGCCCGTCGGCGATCCGCGCCGCGGTGTCGTGGAGCATCGCGCGCACCTGGGTGTCGTCGAGCCCGGAGGCCCGCGCCGTCCGGACGGCCATCAGCAGCGAGTTCGGCTGTCTGCCGTACGGGTAGTCCGACGCGTACACCACCTGCTCCGGCGGAACGAGCCGGTAGAGATCGAGCAGGTCGAGCGGGCTCCACACCGAGGTGTCGAAGAAGACCCCCGGCCGTCCGGCGAAGTTCCGCGCCATCGCCGCGAGATCGACGATCCCCGCATGCGCGATGATCAGCGCCGGCGGGGCGTGGCGGTCGAGCAGGCGCGCCAGCGAGTCGGCGATCGGCGGCAGGCCGCGTCCCCCGTGGATGAGGATCGGCACCCGCCGCTCGGAGGCGAGCGCGAACACCGGCTCGAGTCGCGGGTCGTCCGGGAGGAAGCGCTGCGCCCGGGGATGGAGCTTGATCCCGCGCGCCCCGCGGTCGAGGCACCTGTTCGCCTCCTCCATCGGCGTCTCGTCCAGGTCGAGCCGGACGAAGGGGAGGAGCTCCGTCGCCGCCTCGGCGCCGTGCGCGAGCGTCCGGTCGTTCGCCGCGGTGAAGGCCGGGCGCCGGTCGGGCTCGTCGAGGCAGAAGACGAACGACCGCTCGATGGCGAAGGCGCGCTGGATCGCGAGCAGCTCGTCGCGGTCGCCGACCATCCCGTCGATGTCCTCGCCGAGATGCGTGTGCGCGTCGAACACGCACGCGCGGGCGGGAGCTCCGCGCGCGCGAGCTGCGCGTAGCGCTCCAGCAACCCGTTCGCACGGTCGATTGCGTCCACGACCTGAGTGTAGGGCCGGTTCGGTCTCCGGGGTTGTGCCTTCGGGCAACCGGCCGGAGCGGCCCCGGCACCCGCGGGCAGCGACGCCGACGGAAGGGGAGCGCTTGTGTTGATTCAACACAAGCGTTGTCCGACCTCCGCCCGACGCGCGGCCGAGGGCGTCGTCGACCGGGCGGCGCCCGGGTTCACGCGCCGGTGGCGGCGAGGACGCGCTCGACGAACGCGGCCTCGGGGACCGAGCCGGCCCACGCGTAGCGGCCGTCGACGACGATCGCCGGGACGGCGTGGACGCCGTGCCGGTCGGCCTCGACCGCGAACTCGGACGCCTCCACGCCCCGCGCGGTGACCCGCGGCGACGCGAGCGCCAGTCGGTACGCCAGCAGCACGGCCGGCGGGCAGTGTGGTCAGGTCGGTGTGACGAAGACGTCGATCGTGACGTCGCGCTCGAGCGCGACGAGCCTCTCGAGGCGTGGCGGGCCTGAGCGGCGACGAGAGGCGCCCCGCGTCGACGATCGCGTGGACGAGCGTCGTCAGCTCGTAGCCGACCGGCATCCCGAGATATGCGAGACCGGGGCCGATCGTCGTCCGTGGCCACGGTCCCGGCTCGTCGTGCTCCGTGACCGCGAGGGACACCCGGTCGGAGAGACCGCACACGGCCTCGACGACGTCGCGGGTGACAGCGTTCGAGTCGATCTCGCGGCCGCCGGCCGCGAGGAGCGTCACCGGTGTCGCGGTCGGCCCGAGCTCGAGCGTGACGTCGACCTCCCGCTCGATGCCGGTGAATGCCTCCCTGATCGCGTCGCGCTCCCGCTCGGCGAGCTCCCAGCCGGTCACGCGACGAGCGCGGCGACCTTGTCGCCGAGGTACGCGAGGTACGGCGCCGGGTCGATCTCCGGCGACCCGGTGAGGCGCTCGATCGTCTCCTTCGGGGTGAGCTTCCGCCCGAGCGCGTAGAGGTTGTCGCGCAGCCAGTCCGACAGCGGGAGCAGGTCTCCTGCGGCGAGCTGCTCGTCGAGATCGGGAAGCGCGCGACGGACGACGTCCCAGATCTGCAGCGAGATCACGTTGCCGAGCGCGTACGTCGGGAAGTAGCCGATCCCGCCGCCCGACCAGTGCACGTCCTGGAGCACCCCGTGCCCGTCGTCCGGGACGTCGATGCCGAGGAGCTCCTTCATCCGGGCGTTCCACGCCTCGGGCAGGTCCTCGAGCGCGACCGTTCCCTCCATCAGCTCCTGCTCGAGCTCGAAGCGGAGGATGATGTGGAGGCTGTAGGTCGTCTCGTCGGCGTCCACGCGGATCAGGCCGGGCTCGGCGCGGTTGATCGCGCGCATGAACGCGTCGAGCTCGACGTCGCGGAAGCGCGGGAACGCGTCGCGAAGCGGGCCGTACCAGTGCTCCCAGAACGGGCGGCTGCGCCCGACGAGGTTCTCCCAGGTCCGGCTCTGCGACTCGTTGATCCCGAGCGACGGCGCCCCGTGGAGCGGCGAGCGCAGCAACGGGTCGGCGATCCCGTGGGCGTAGAGGCCGTGTCCGGCCTCGTGCAGCGTCGACCAGATCGACTCGAGGTTGTCCGGGTGGTACCGGGTCGTGAGCCGCACGTCCCGGTTCGAGAACGACGTGCAGAAGGGGTGTGCGGTCGGGTCGAGGCGCCAGGAGCCGTCGTCGAAGCCCAGGGTCTCGAGCACCTGCACCGCGAACGCACGCTGGGCGTCCGGAGCGAACTCGCCACGGAGGAACGACGAGTCGACCTCGGGCGCGGCGTCGACCAGATTCGCGAGAGCGGGCCGCAGCGTCGCGAACACGTCGCGCACCTCGCTCGTCAGCATCCCGGGCTCGTAGTCGTCGAGGAGCGGCGTGTAGGGGCTGTCCGACCACTCGAAGCACTCGACGTAGCGCCGCTTGAGCTCGACGTTCGTGCGGAGGTACGGGAGGAACGAGGCGAAGTCGCTCGTTCTCCGCGCCTCGACCCAGGCGTGATGGCCGCGCGCCGCCTGGAGGGTCATCTCGGCGCGGAGCTCGGTCGGCACCCTGCGGGCCTTCTCCCAGTCGCGCCGGGTCACGCGGACGAGGCTCCGGTCGTCGGAGTCGTACGGCAGCGACTCCACGAGCGGCTCGGCCGCGTCGAGGAGGCGGCCGATCTCGGGGTCGACGAACCGCTCGTGGGCGATCCGGCCGAGCGTCGAGAGCTGGTTGGCGCGCGACTCGGTGCCCCGCGGCGGCATCGTCACGCGCTGGTCCCAGCCGAGCACCCCGGCGGCCCGGCTGACGTCCGCGACCTCGGCGAGCCGCACGCGAAGCTCGGTGAGCACCTCCCCCACAGCGAGACCCTAGATGATCGGCGATCGAGCTCCGGCGTACGAGTAGGGTTCCCGTGTGCCGAACGTCCTCCTGATCGGCGACACCGCCCGCTCGTCCGAGCTGCGGCACGAGATCCCGCTCGCGATCATCGACGCGTTCCACTACGTCGAGCTCGACGGGCGGCGCATCGCCGTCGTGTGGAGCATCGAGGGTGACCGCATCGCGGCGATCGACTCCTCGATCGAGATCGTGCCCGCGGAGACCTTCCCGCTCGACGACCTGATCCGGGACGGCGTCGACCTCTACGAGATCGCTCCCATCCAGAGCGTTCGCATCGCGCGATCGCTCGGCCTGCGCGATGCCGTCGTGCCGGCGTTCTTCCCGCTCGTTCACGCCGACGCGCTCCGGGCGGACGGCGTCGAGGTCACGGTCGACCAGCGGCTCTTCGACGACAGGCGCAGGAGCAAGTCGCCGCGCGAGCTCGAGGGGATCCAGCGTGCCTCACGCGCCGCGGAGGCCGGCACGGCCGCGATCGCCGCGCTGCTTCGTCGCTCGGAGGCCGACGACGGAGGACGGAGCCTCGACGGCGAGCCGCTCACGTGCGAGCTCCTCCGTGCGGCCGCGACCGAGGTCTTCGCGGCCCACGGCTGCCGCGCGGACGAGATCATCGTCGCACGCGGTCCGCAGTCGGCCGACGGCCACGATCCCGGCTCGGGCCGCCTCGAGAACGACGACGTGCTCGTGTGTGACCTGTTTCCGCGCGACGACGAGAGCAGCTGTTTCGCGGACATGACGAGGACGTTCACGGTGGGCACGCCGGACCCCGAGATCGTGGCGTGGCACGGCGACTGTCTCGGGGCGCTCGAGCTCGCACGGGGGATGACCGGCCCCGGCGTCAACGGCGCCGACATCTACGACGCGGTCTGCGCCTTCTTCGAGGAGCACGGTCATCCGACGAGGAGATCGGTTCCCGAAGGCGAGGTGCTGCGCGAGGGCTTCAACCACGGCCTCGGGCACGGCGTCGGGCTGGACGTCCACGAGGCCCCGAACCTCGGGAAGATCGGGCACGACCTCGTCGTCGGCGACGTGATCACGCTCGAGCCGGGCCTCTACCGGCACGGCTTCGGCGGCGTGCGCGTGGAGGACATGGTCCTCGTCACGGAAGACGGCTGCGAGACGATCACCGACTTCCCGACCACGCTCGACCCGGCATCGACCGTGGTAGAAACGGCCGGATGAGCGACCACGCGATCCACACGCTCCTCGACGAGGAGCGACGGTTCCCGCCCGACCCCGCCTTCGCGGCCCAGGCGAACGCGAAGCCCGACATCTACGACCTCGACCCGGACGCGTTCTGGGAGACCGAGGCGCGCGAGCGGGTGAGCTGGTTCGAGGACTTCAAGACGCTCTCGGAGTGGGAGCTCCCATACGCCAAGTGGTATCTCGGCGGAAAGCTCAACGTCGCCTACAACTGCGTCGACCGCCACGTCGAGGCGGGTCTCGGCGACCGTGTCGCCTACCACTGGGAGGGCGAGCCGGGCGACACGCGCACGATCACGTACGCCGCGCTCCAGCGAGACGTCGTCCGCATGGCCAACGCCCTGCGGGAGCTCGGCGTCCGGAAGGGGACGCCCGTCGCCATCTACATGGGGATGATCCCCGAGCTCGCGACCGCGATGCTCGCATGCACGCGCCTCGGCGCCCCGCACACCGTCGTCTTCGGCGGGTTCTCGGCCGACTCGCTCTCGGGCCGGATGGTCGACATGGGCTGCGAGGTGCTGGTCACGCAGGACGAGGCCTGGCGCCGCGGCACGACCGTCCCGCTCAAGGAGACCGCGGACGAGGCAATGGCGGACGCGCCGAGAGTGCACTCGTGCCTCGTCGTCCGGCGCACGGGCAACGACGTGCCGATGCGGCCCGGGCGCGACCGCTGGCTCCACGAGCTCGACGTCTCCGACGACCCGGCGTCCTGCGCCTGCGAGCCGATGGACAGCGAGGACCTACTGTTCCTCATGTACACGTCGGGGACGACGGCGAAGCCGAAGGGCATCGCGCACACGACCGGCGGCTACCTGGTCGGCGTCTCCGCGACGCACCACTACATCTTCGACCTCAAGCCCGAGACCGACGTCTACTGGTGCGCGGCCGACATCGGCTGGATCACGGGGCACAGCTACATCGTCTACGGCCCCCTCTGCAACGCGACGACCTCGGTGCTCTACGAGGGGACGCCCGACTTCCCCGACCACACGCGCTGGTGGTCGATCGTCGAGCGGTACGGCGTGACGATTCTCTACACGGCGCCGACGGCGATCCGGGCGCACATGAAGTGGGGCCCGGAGCACGCCGCGGGGCACGACCTCGGGTCGCTGCGCCTGCTCGGCTCGGTCGGCGAGCCGATCAACCCCGAGGCCTGGATCTGGTACCACGAGCACATCGGAGGCGGCCGCTGCCCCGTCGTCGACACGTGGTGGCAGACGGAGACGGGGATGATCCTGATCACGCCGCTGCCCGGGGTCACGACCACGAAGCCGGGCTCGGCGACCAAGCCCTTCCCCGGCATCGCCGCGGCAGTGTTGAACGAGCAGGGCGAGCGCGTCGAGCAGGGCGGTGGGTACCTCGTGCTGGAGCGTCCCTGGCCCGCGATGACGCGCGGGATCTTCGGTGACGACAACCGCTACCGGGCGACCTACTGGGAGCGGTTCCCGGGGTTCTACTTCGCCGGCGACGGCGCGCGCGTCGACGCCGACGGCGACTTCTGGCTGCTCGGTCGCGTCGACGACGTGATGAACGTCTCGGGCCACCGGATCTCGACGATCGAGGTCGAGTCGGCGCTGGTCGACCACCCGAAGGTCGCCGAGGCCGCCGTCTGCGGGCGCTCGGACGCGACCACCGGGCAGGCGATCGTCGCCTACGTCACGCTCAAGGGCTCGGACCCCGGCTCGGTCGAGATGCTCGAGGAGCTCCGCGAGCACGTGTCGCACAAGATCGGGCCGATCGCGAAGCCGGCGAACATCGTCTTCACGCCCGAGCTGCCCAAGACCCGCTCGGGAAAGATCATGCGTCGCCTGCTCCGCGACGTCGCGGAGAACCGGCCGCTGGGCGACACGACGACGCTCGCCGATCCGGCGGTCGTCAGCGAGATCGCCGAGCGCGCGGCCACCGACCCGCCGACCGACGCGTAGAACCGCTCGGCAGTGACCCTCCCGGTCCGCTGCGTCGCGGCCGGGTGTCCGACTTCAGTCGGACACGTGCGTCCTGCGCAGCCCGCGCGCGACGGCCGTGGCGAACGCCGCCACGGTCCGATCGACGTCCGCCTCGGTTGTCCGCCAGTTCGAGACGGAGACGCGGATCGCGGCACGCCCGTCCCAGGTCGTGCCGCTCATCCAAGCCTCGCCGCTCGCCTGCACGGCGGCAAGCGCCGCGGCGGTCGTGTCGTCGTCGGCGAAGCGGAACAGCACCTGGTTGAGCACGACGTCGTTCAGCACCTCGCACCCGGGCAGCGAGGAGACCTGCTCCGCAAGACGGCGCGCGTGCGCGCACGTCCGCTCGACGAGCTCTGCGACGCCCGAGCGGCCGAGCTCGCGGATCGCCGCCCAGACCGGCGCCGACCGCGCGCGGCGGGAGAACTCCGGGCTGTAACCCATCGGGTCGCGGATCGCCGTGTGCTCCGAGACGTCGAGATACGGCGCCGCATACTCCATCGCCGCCTCGTGGTCGGCGGGATGGGCGCAGATGGCGATTCCGCAGTCGTACGGAACGTTGAGCCACTTGTGTGCGTCGGTTGCCCATGAATCCGCGAGATCGTGGCCCCTGACGAGATGCGCGAGGGGTGGGCAGGCCGCGGCCCAGAGGCCGAACGCACCGTCGACGTGGACCCACGCACCCGTGTCGCGGGCGATCTCCACGATCCGGAGGAGGTCGTCGACGGCTCCGGTGTTCACCTCGCCAGCCTGCGCGCAGACAATGGTCGGCACGCCGGTCTCGAGCGTCCCGGCGAGCGCCGAGACGTCCATCCGCCCCTCGGAGTCGGTCGGCAGGGCGACCTCTTGCTCGCGGCCGATCCCGAGCAGGCGGAGTGCGCGCTCGACGGTCACGTGACGCTTGCCGCCGACGACGACTCGGAGCGGCGAGGCGCCGGCGAGGCCCTTCTCGGGGAGATCCCACCCCGCCCGCCGGTAGACGCCGTGACGGGCCGCCGCGAGGCACGTGACGTGGGCCATCTGGCAGCCGGTCACGAACGCGAAAGACGAGTCGGACGGCAGGCCGAGGAGCTCGAGCACCCACCTGCCGGCGACCGCCTCGAGCGCGGACGTCGCGGGCGTCACCTCCGCCAGCCCGGTGTTCTGATCCCACGTCGAGACGAGCCAGTCGACGGCGATCGACGCGGGGAGGGCGCCACCGATCACGAAGCCGAAGTACCGGCCCGAGCCCATCGCGACGAGACCGTCGTCGGCGTCGCGCGCGAGCTCCTCGACGAGCGCCAGCGGATCTGCCGGGCCCTCGGGCACCGGGCGGTCGAGCCGCTCGTGCAGCTCGCGGTAGCCGAGTCCCGCACCGACCGACCGCGTGTCGAGGCTCTCGAGGTAATCGGCCGCGAGCTCGGCGGTCCGGGCGAGCAGCTCTCTCTCGGTCATCGAGCGAGTCTATGTCGCGGCCGATGCGGACTCGCGCCCGAGCACGACGGCCGTGAGAGCTCCGAGCAGCAGGATCACGAGCCAGATCCACGCGAGCTTCGGGTAGATCGCGGAGGGGATCTTCCAGTCGAGCCAGCCGCGCTTGACGAGCTGCTCGTTCCACGTGTCCTGGACGCAATTGACCATCCCGTACGCGAACGCCACCGACGTGCAGGCGACCGTCGCCGCTGCGGTCGAGCCGGGACGCAGCCTCGGCCGCGAGAGGAGCAGCGCGCTGAGCGCGACCAGCGTCCCATCCATGCCGTGGTGGTGGCCGAGGTGCACGGCGGCGATCGGCGAGCCGTCCGAGTCGGGAGCGACGCGGCGCATGATGAAGATGCCGTCCGGGAGGAAGAATCCGAGATCGGCGGCGATCCACGGGATCGACAGAACGAGCACGACGACCGCGATAGTGATGCGGATGCGGTCGAGCGGGAGCGGCTCGGCCAGGTCTCGTCCCGTGCGCTGCGCCGCCGCCGACCGTCAGCGCGAGTGAGAGCGCCACGCCGAGCGCGGGGACGACGTTCACCCAGCGCGCGTCGAGGTCGTCCTGGTCGACGACTCCCGGCCAGGCGACGAAGGCGCACAGCGCGATCGCCGGCGCGGCCAGGACCCACGCGCGGCGTGGGAGGGCGTCGAGGGCGACGAGCACGAGCAGGACGCCGACGACAGCCATCGGGAAGTTGGCCTCGACGAGCACGCGCGAGAGGCCGCCCACGACTCCATTCCCGGAGACGTGGTAGAGGTCGTCCGTGGCGAGGCGCGTATCCGGGAGGCAGGCTCCAGTACGTGACCAGGATCACGACGAGCAGGACCGCCCACATCCCCCAGGTGGCGAGCGACTCGCCCTGTGGCGCGCCGTGGCATGCGCCGCACGCGGCGACCGTATCGCGGCGGCTGACGGGCGGAAGCCGTCGCGGCTCAGACGGAGACGGTCTGCAGCCCGAGCTCGTCGAGCGTCGAGCGCGCGGCCTCGTCGCCGCCCTCGGCGAGGGCGCGGATCCGCGCGTGGAGCTCGACGAGCGCCGTCAGGTACTGCGCGTGGGTCATCCCCCGTCCGCCGGCCGCGGCGCGGTAGCGCATGGCGACGTCGCGGGGGACGCGTCGGAGCATGATGTCCTCGTGCTCCTTGGCCCCTGGGCCCTCACCGCCCTCCGCGCGGTAGAAGAGCACCCGATCGCCCGCCCCCGGAGGCGGAAAGCCCGGCGGCGGGAACCCCGGCGGAAGCGGCACGGTGAACGGCTCGGGCATCTCGTCGTCGGTCATGCATCGATGATGTCAGAGATAGCGTACGCAGTCAAGTATCGTGACAGATCGGGGCACGACGAGAACCGGCCTGGGAGCCGGCCGGAAACGGGACGGCACCGCCCCGACGCGGCGCCGTCCCGGTGCTCCTGCCCTACCCCTTCGGGCAGAGCATTGCGATGTTGAGGCCACCCCAGGCGAACGAGTAGTTCGCGCAGCCGACCTTCGACGAGATGAACTCGCGGACGTTCTGGTTGTTCGTGATCACGAGCGGCGACTGGTTTCGCGTGATCTCGATGTCGAGGTTCCCGTAGGCGCGGTAGCGAGCGTCCCCGGTGAGACGGGCCGCCCTGTCCATCTTGCCGCTCGTAGGCGGGCGAGTCGAAGTACGAGAGGTTGACGTTGTTCTTCGCGCGATCGTTGCGGCCGTCGAGGAGGATGTTGATGAAGTCGTACGGGTCCGGGTAGTCGGCGAACCAGCCGATCGACATGATGTCGACCGGATCTCCACGCGTTCCCGCCTTGTCGATCAGGACGGCGAACGTGTACGGCTTGACCTCGACGTCGAGGCCGATCGCCTTCAGGTTCGCCTGCACGAGCTGACCGGTGTTGATCCCGAGCTGGTCGTTCGTCGTGTACATCACGACCTTGCCCGGTGCTGCCGCCGAGCAACGCCTTTGCCTTCGCGATGTTCGGCCGGCCGAGCGGGTAGATGTTCGGCGTCGCGGTACCCCGGGATGCCGGGCGGCAGGATCTGCTCGTTCGGCGTTCCGGCGTTGAGCCCGGCGAGGTGTGGTAGCCGGGCCGGTCGACGGCGTACGCGACCGCGCGGCGCGCGTTCACATTCTTGAAGATGCCCGCGCGACGTGTTGAGCGCGAAGTATGCGATCGAGTTCGACGGATGGACGAAGTAGCGACCCTTGTTGATGCCGAACTCCTTCGTCAGCTGCGTGTGCGCTGCCGTCGGCAGGGAGTACAGGTCGAGATCGGCCTCGCCCTTCCGCACCTGCAGGTAGCTCGCCTGCTCGCCCATCTCGACGGTGACGCGGATCACGTCCCAGTTCTGGCGACGGGTACCGCCGTAGTACGGGTTCTTCCGAAGGACGATCTGTGTGCCCTTGTTCTTGCTCGACACGTAGTACGGCCCAGCGCCCGGGGGCGTGTTCACGCCCTTCGCATCGATGGGGAGATCGGCGGGACCGCGCAGAGGAATGGCATGGCGATGCGCGACATGAAGTCCGGGGCGATCTTCGTGAGGCGGACGCGAGGATGTTGCCCTCGCGGTGACACCCGACGGCCGCGTGGCCTTGCCCGCCTGCACCTTGTCGGCGCCGACGACGTCGCTCAGGAACGACACCGCGGGCGACTCCATCTTCGGGCTCAGAGCCCGTTCGATCGCGCTCGCATAACTCGCCGCGGTGACCGGTGAGCCGTCCGAGAACCGGAAGCCGCTGCGCAGGGTGAACGTGTACGTCTTGCCGCCGTCGGAGATCCTTCGGGAAGCCGCGTGCAACCTCCGGGTAGAGGCGCGCGCTGGCCCGTCCCGCTTGTCCGGGTACCCGAGCAGCATCGCGCACGTCGCAGACTCGAGGCGCCAGCCGTAGAAGTCGTAGTTGAGCGCCGGGTCGAGGTAGGTGATGTCCGTCGAGTTGACGTTGAGCCGGAGCACCTTCTCGTCCGTGGCCGTCCGCGCCGCGGGCGCCGCGAGAAACGCGGACGCGAGCAGTGCGAGCCCGACGAGGAGTGAGAGAGCCGAGACCGTCCTCCGCATGAAGCCCCTCCTGTCTCGATGTGTTGCGCGTCTGCGCCAACGACGCGCCCCAGGCGCCAGGGATGCGGCGAGCCCCGCGAACCGAGCTCCGACTCTGCAATCCATGGTGGGGGCGGAATATGCAACACCTCGCACAAGAATGCAACGGCCCAGCATCCGGAGCGGTGCGCGGAGCGGAGAGGGTTTGCGCTACGCGGCGAGCAGCGACTCGAAGTGCTCGGGCTCGTCGAACGGCCCGATCAGCGCGAGGCGGAGGTCCTTGCCGAGGATGTCGTCCGCGACCCGCTGGACGTCCTCGACGGTCACGGCGTCGAGGCCCGCGAGCACCTCGTCCGGCTCGACCGCCTGGCCCTCGAGCAGCTCACGGCGGAGCCCGAACATGATCGTGGCGTGCGGGCTCTCGAGGCCGAGGACGAAGCGGCCCTTCGCGAACGCGCGAGCCTTCTCGAGCTCGTCGGACGGCACCGGCTCGGCCACGGCGCGCCGCAGCTCGGCGACGACCGTCTCGATCGCCTCGTCGATCCGGGTCAGGTCGACGCCCGCCTGGGCCGCGAGCGTGCCGGCGTCGGCGTACGAGTTGTTCGCGCAGTAGACGTAGTAGGCGAGCCCGCGCCGCTCGCGCACCTCGGTGAAGAGGCGCGACGACATGCCGCCGCCGAGCACGGTCGAGAGGAGCTGCACCGCGTAGCGGTCGGGGTGTCCGTGGGGGTAGCTGCGCGCGCCGACCACGACGTGCGCCTGGTCGGACTGCTTCGTGTGGACGCGGACCGGGCTGCCGTTCGTCGGCAGCACCACCGGGTCGGGGGCCCCCGTCGAGCCGGGCTCGATCGAGCCGAGCAGCTCCTCCAGCCGGGCGAGGAGGTCGTCGCCGAGCTTCCCGCCGAGCCCGACGACCATGCGCTCCGGGCGGTACCAGCGGTCGAGGTAGCCGAGGAACGTGTCGCGCGTCGCCGACCGGACGGTCTCCTCGGTGCCGATGATGTCCCAGCCGAGCGGCTGGTCGCCGTACACGTGCTGCTCCCAGACGTTGCCGACGTAGGAGCGCGGCGTGTCGGCGTACATGTTCATCTCCTCGACGATCACGCCCTTCTCGCGCTCGATCTCGTCGGCGTCGAAGCGGGAGTTGCGGAGCATGTCGACGAGCACGTCGAGGGCCACGTCGCGGGTGTCGGCCGCGCACTTGACGTAGTAGCCGGTGAGCTCCTTGCCCGTGAAGGCGTTGAACTCGCCGCCGATCGAGTCGATCTCCGTGGCGATGTCGCGCGCGGTCGGGCGCCGCTCGGTGCCCTTGAAGAACATGTGCTCGGCGAAGTGCGCGATCCCGCTCTCGTCGCGACGCTCGTAGCGCGAGCCGGCCGCGAACATCACGAAGCACGAGACGGACTGCGCGTGCGGCATCGCCGCGGTCAGCACGCGGGTGCCGTTCGAGAGCGTCGTGCGGTCGAACGTCGCCACGCGGCCATGGTATAGAGGTCCCTCGTGCCCACCGGACGCGTCACGCACGACCTGGCCATGGCGATCGTGAGACGCGTCGTCGAGGACGCGACGGGCCCGGTCTCGGTGGTCGTCGCGGATGACCACGGCGAGGTGATCGCCTCGCTTCGGATGGACGGCGCGGCACTCGACACCGAGCTCAACGCGCGGCGCAAGGCATACACCGCGGCGCGCAGCGACGCGACCACGACGCGGGCGCTCGCGGAGAAGGTCGCAGCCGCCCCGACAGAGCTTGCGAGCTTCGATCCGTTCTTCTCGTTCTTCCTCGGCGGCGTGGCGATCCTCTCCGGCGGAGCAAGGATCGGAGCGGTCGGGGTCAGCGGCCTCCCGGGCGAGACCGACGAGCGGCTCGCGCTCGACGCGATCGCCTCCGTCGGGCTCGAGCCTCCGTCCCGGAGCGGGTAGCGGGCTCGATCGAGCGCGCGGCCGTCTACGACGGACTGGCCGCGCGCTCCCACCACGCGGCGAGCAGCTCGCGCTCCCGCTCGGGTGTGAGACCGACACCGTCCACCGTCTCCGCCTCGGCGAGCGTGGCGGCGACCGTCTCGTCCAGCGGCCGGAAGGTCAGGCCGGCAGCCGTCGCCCGGGACACGTCGACCTCGAGGAAGTGGCGCCACGCGTCGTTGCGCGTGTCGACCCAGAGCGGCAGCTCCATCCACTCGCCGACCTCCTGCGCGGCCAGGAACGCGTCGTCCACCTCCACCGAGCGGGCCGACGAGCCGGCCACGCGCCGCGCCGCGTCGACCACGGCCCCCATCGTCGTCGGTCCCGTCGCGTTGAAGGGCCCGGAGAGGCGTTCCTCCGCGACCGCGAGGATCCAGGCCGCGAGGTCGCGTACGTCGATCAGCTGGATCGGCCGCCAGGCGGGGCCGGGGACCAGGGTGTCGCCGCCGCGCGCGATCCGGTGCGGCCAGTAGGTGAACCGTCCCGTGGGATCGTGCGGGCCGACGATCAGTCCCGCCCTGATCGAGGCCGACCGGCCGGGGAGCGCGTCCTCGACCGCGCGCTCGCAGAGCGCCTTGAGGGCGCCGTAGTCGCGCCCGACGTCCTCCGAGCCGGGCTCGGTGAGCTCCGCGACCGGCGAGCCCTCGTCCACGACCTCGGCGAACGACGCGTACACGGAGATGCTCGACACGAAGACGTAGTGGCCGACCGCGTCCGCGAGGAGGGCTGCGCTCGCGCCGACGAGCCGGGGGAGGTAGCCGGAGGTGTCGACGACGGCGTCCCACTCGCGGCCGCGCAGGCCGTCGAGGCCCCCGTCGCGGTCGCCGACGATCCGCTCCAGCTCCGGGTAGAGGCCGGCTCCGGTCGTGCCGCGGTTGAAGAGCGTCACCTCGTGGCCACGCTCGAGCGCCGCGTCGATCACGGCCCGTCCGAGGAACTTCGGGCCGCCGAGCAGGAGAATCCTCAAGCGAGCTCCGCGACCCCGGCGAGCAGCCGGTCGACCTCCTCGGCCGTGTTGTAGTGGACGATCCCCGCCCTGACCGCGCCGTCGACCTCGTCCAGGCCGAGGCGCCTCATCGTCTCGAGCGCGTAGTAGTTGCCCCACCACACGGCGACGTCGCGCTCGGCGAGGTGCTCCGCGACGGACTGCGCGGTGTGACCCGGCACCGAGAAGCAGAACGTCGGGACGCGACCCTCCATCGTCGGCAGGCCGTGGAGCGTGACCGCGCCGGGGAGGCCGGCGAGGAACCGCTCACCGAGCGATCGCTCGTGCGCGCGGATCGCGTCCCAGCCGATCGACGCGACGTAGTCGACGGCGGCGACGAACCCCGCCAGGAGCTCGTGCTGGCACGTGCCGAGCTCGAAGCGGCGGCCGACCGGCTCGTCGGACGCCGGGCGCACCTTGTAGGGGCGCCAGCTCCGGAGCAGGTCCTCGCGCCCGAAGGCGAGGCCCATGTGCGGCCCGAAGAACTTGTACGGCGAGCAGATCAGCACGTCGCAGTCCCAGGCGGCGACGTCGATCGGGCCGTGCGGGCCGTAGTGGACGGCGTCGACCCACGCGAGCGCGCCCGCCTCGTGCGCCAGCTCGACGACGCGGCGCACGTCGGGCGCGGTGCCGACCGAGTTCGCAGCCGCGGGGAATGCGACCACCTTCGTCCGGTCCGAGAGCTGCTGTACGAGGTCGTCGTAGTCGAGCCCGAGGTCGTCCGTCACGTCGACGAAGCGCACGACGATCCCCATGTCGTGCTGGATCTCCAGCCACGGAGCGACGTTCGCATCGTGATCGAGGCGGGTGACCAAGACCTCGTCGCCCGGCTCCAGAGTTCGCGCAAGAGCGCGTGTGAGCAGGAAGTTCAGGGCGGTCATGCTCTGCCCGAACGCAACCTCTCCAGGGTCGCAGCCGAGGAACAAGGCGGCGCGCTCGTGGGCCGCGTCCACCAGGGCGTCCGTACGACGAGACGTCTCATACGGCGCTCCGATGTTGGCGTTGTCCTCGCGCAGGTACCGGCCGATCGCGTCGATCACCTCGTCGGGGCACTGCGTGCCGCCGGGCCCGTCGAAGAAGGCGAGTCGCCGGCCGAGCGCGGAGTAGCGCCCGCGCACGGCCCCGATGTCGAGCAGCGTTGCGCTCATGCAACCCTCCACGTGTAGGTCGGCCTGGCCGTCAACGACGCACCGACGAAGCAGTCTCGCTGTGGCTCGTCCGCGAAGCCGGGATCCGCAGGAGCGGATCCCGGCCGCGGGGATCCCCGCCTGCGGCGGGGCACGTCCCTGAAGGCGGCCGCCTTCGCGGCCGCAACACCGTTCCCGCTCACACCACCCTCCACGTGTAGGTCGGCCTGGCCGTCAACGACGCACCGACGAAGCAGTCTCGCTCGGCTTTCGCGAGGAGATCCGCGATCGTGGCGTCGTCCGGCTTCGGGTCGAAGGAGACGTCGGCGTCGCACGCGATCTCGACGAATGCGAACATGCCGTCGGCCTCGCGGCGGGTGACGGTGCCGTGCGCCGAGGCCCTCGACGTGAGCACGATCCCTGCGCGGACGCAGTGATGGCGGAGGCTCGTCAGCGAGCACCGCGCGAGCCCGGCGAGGACGAGGTGCTCGGGCGTCCACGACGCCTCCTCGGCGCCTGCGAGCACGCCGCCGCCGCGATCCGACCGCGCGTCCCAGGTCTCGTCGAGCGAGACCGCGTAGTCGAACGACTTCGCCCGGACGGACACAGGGATGAGAGTAGACCAGCGCTGCCGTCCGGTCCGTCTCCTACGGTTGTGGCCCATGCAGCGGTTGCGGCCGTTGAACGAGCAGGAGTGCTATCTCCGGTGCTACGGCTGGGTGGGCGGCAGCGACGACGTCAGGGTCGTGCGACCCGGCGACGACGAGCCGGAGGCGACGGCGGTTCTGACGGAGCGGATCCGCCGCGCGTTCGAGGCGCTGCGCGACGAGCGCGAAGCCGAAGCGGCGTAGGGCCGAGCTCGCTTCGCGATCTCGGCTAGAAGTGCGGGACCGTGTCGTCCCGGTCGGATTCCGCTCCACGAGCTCCCAGCGCCGTCCCCGATGTCCTCGCCCCCGGGCTCGATGTCGTCTTGAGGACTATCCCTCATGTTCCAATTCGACCACGGGATCGGCACCACGCTGGTGCGCAGAGCGAGCGTAGGATGGGCACGACGCTACGCAGAAGGGCCAGCCGTATCCACTACGCGCATTCGTGCCCATCTGCCGCAGGAGGTCGAAATGAGAACCGATCGGTTCGTCGTCGGCGTGAGCAGCGTGGTTGTTCTCGCGTGCATCGTGAGCGCCGTTGGTGCATCCGGGGCCGGGCGCGCTCAGTCCGGTCTGGTCGGCTGCATCGAGACGAGGGGAGTCGCCGAGACGAGGCGTGACTTCAAGTTGAGAAACGGCCCCTGTCGAGCAGATGAAATCAGGGTCGCTTGGCCGCCCGCCGGGTCTCCTGGCCCCGCCGGCCCGGCCGGTCCCGCAGGTACAGCTGGCCCCGCTGGTCCGGCTGGTCCCGCGGGTCCTCCTGGGCCGACGGGCGCGGCCGGTCCCCCTGGTGCGAGCGGATCGGGCGGGACTGGGGCAGCGGGGCCCACAGGGCCGCAGGGGCCCGCCGGGCCTGCCGGTCCTTCGGGGCCGACCGGCGCGACGGGTCCGCCGGGACCCGGGAGCACCGTCATCAGCGCCACGGGGACCCTGTTCACCAACAACGCGACGAGCTACACGATGAACCCCGCCGGGGCAGCGGGAACGACCGGGCTCGACGTGACGGTTGCCAGCGCGACGACCGTAACCGTCACAGTCAGCTCAAGGTTCACGTCGAGTGTCGACGGTGGAGGCTGCCTGATGAGCTTCTCCATCAGCGGTGCGACGACCCTCGACTCGTCGGATGATCGTGCCTGGGGGCTCAGCGGTCTTGCCTCGGGCAAGGTTGCGGTCGGAAGCGGCACCTACGCAGTAACGCTCAACCCGGGAACCAACACCGTTTTCACGAGCTACAAGGCGACGCCCGGCACGCTCTGCTCGATCTTCGCAACCCAGCTCGTCGTGAGGGTCTGAGGACGGCGGCTCTCTTGCGGGTATCGGGACGGTAGCCGCGCTTGAGGAGTATTCCTAATTGATCCATTGAGCTGTGGCGATCGGTCCGGGCCTCCGCGCGGCGCTAGGGTGCGCCACCGTGGCAGCCGTCTCGAAGAGCTCTGTCCCGGACGTGCTCGCACCGGATCTCGGCGTCGTCTTCTGCGGGATCAACCCAGGGTTCCACTCCGACGCGAAGGCGGCTCATTTCGCCAACCCGCGGAACGACTTCTGGCGCCTGCTGCACGCAGCAGGCTTCACGCCGCGGCTGCTCGACCCGTCCGAGCAGTTCGAGGTGCTCGCGTACGGGGTCGGGATCACCAACGCCGCGTACCGGACGACGCGTGGCTCGTCCGACCTGCGGAAGGGCGACTTCGACGGGAGCGCCGAGCGGCTCGAGCGGCTCGCGCGCGAGCTCCGGCCGCGCGCCATCGGCTTCGTCGGCAAGGAGGCCTTTCGCGGCCCGTTCGGAGGCCGGCCGGAGCACGGGCTCCAGGAGCGGCGGCTCGGCGAGGCGCTCCTCTTCGTCCTGCCCTCCACATCTCCGGCGAACGCGGCCGTGCCCTGGGAGGAGCGGCTGCGCTGGTTTCGCGCGCTGCGCGAGCTCACCGGATGACGGGCGGCTCGTCGAAGAGGGTCCGCCGGATGCGCCTCTCGACGTCGGCGTCTAGGCCCCTGCGTCAGACTGTGGCATGCGCGTCGCGGCCCTCCTGCGCGGGATCAACATCGGCCCCCACAAGCGGATCGCGATGCCTGCCCTCCGCTCGATCGTCGAGTCGCTTGGGGCACACGGACGTCGAGACGTATCTCCAGAGCGGCAACGTCGTCTTCACGCAGCGCGGCCGGGCCGACCCCGGACCCGCGCTCGCGGCCGCGATCGCGGCCGCGACGGGGCTCGACGTCGAGGTCGTGACCCGGACCGGAGCGGAGCTGGCGCGCGTCGTGGAGGCCAACCCCTATCCGGTCGTCGATCCCACGAAGGTCGTCGTCGGCTTTCTCGCAGACGCGGTCGAGCTCGCCGATCTCGAGCTCGGCGACCTGTCCGGCTACCTCCCCGACGAGCTCACGGTCGCGGGCCGCGAGGTGTACGTCAGCGTACCGAACGGCCAGGGGCGGTCGAAGCTGATGGAGGCGCTCACCAAGCGCCGGCTGACGACGACCCTGACGGTGCGGAACTGGCGAACGGTGACCGCGCTCGCAGAGCTCACGTCCCGCCGCTGACCCGCAGGCGTCAGCCGCGCCAGCGATTGGTGATCGGCGTTCGCCAGTCCCGGCCGAACGCACGGGGCCGGAGCTTCACGCCGGGTGCTGCCTGCCGGCGCTTGTACTCGGCGCGGTCGACCAGCATCAGCGTCCTCTCGACGACGGCCGGGTCGAACTGCTCCTCGAGCTCCTCGCGCGAGCGGTCGAGCTCGACGTACGCCTCCAGCACCGGGTCGAGCACGTCGTAGGGTGGCAGGGACTGGTCGTCGCGCTGCTCGGCCCGTAGCTCGGCCGTCGGCGGCCGCTCGATCGTCGTCACCGGGATCAGCTCGCGGCCCGCACGCTCGTTGAGGTGGCCGGCGAGGCGGAACACGTCGGTCTTGAACACGTCCTTGAGCAGCGCGAAGCCTCCGACCATGTCGCCGTAGATCGTCGCGTAGCCGACCGCCATCTCCGACTTGTTCCCGGTGGCGAGCACGAGCCAGCCGTGCGTGTTCGAGAGGGCCATCAGCATCGTCCCGCGGATGCGCGCCTGGAGGTTCTCGGCCGCGAGCCCTTCCAGCCCGCGGAGCGCCTCGTGGAACGAGCCGACGACTCTCTCGATCGGGACCTCGCGGAAATCCACCCCGAGGTTCTCGCTCACCTCGCGCGCGTCGTCCCGGGTGCCCTCGGACGAGAAGCGCGAAGGCATCGAGACGGCGTGGACGTGGTCACTTCCGAGCGCGTCCGCGGCGATGGCGGCCGTGACCGCCGAGTCGATGCCGCCCGAGATGCCGATCACCACGTCGCCGAAGCCGTTCTTCCGCACGTAGTCGCGCAGGCCCAGACCGAGGCCCGAGGCGCATCTGCTCGAGCTCCGACGTGAACGGCACGACCACGGGCGGCGACCGGTTTCCCGGCCGTGCGGGGCGCGGCGAGCCGGATCGTCGTCGCAGCCGGCGGATCGGGCCGCGAGCGGTCGAGCTCCCGCCGCCGCACGTCGCGGAGCCGGCGCCCGATCGCCTCGGTCGGGTCGACGTCGACGACGAGCAGCGCCTCCTCGAACCCGGGCGCGCGCGCGATCACCTCGCCTTCGTCGTCGAGGACGACCGAGTGGCCGTCGAACACGAGCTCGTCCTGGCCGCCGACGAGGTTGCAGAACGCGACGTACGCAGCGTTGTCGCGGGCTCGGGTCACGAGCATCTCCTCGCGGTCCTCGGCCTTGCCCACGTGGAACGGCGAGGCCGAGAGGTTGACGAGCAGCGTCGCGCCGGCGAGCGCGAGGTCGGTCGCAGGCGGGCCCGGCTGCCAGACGTCCTCGCAGATCGTGAGACCGACGAGCGCGTCGCCGAGCTCGAGCAGGAGGAGCTCCCGTCCGGCGGCGAAGTACCGGTGCTCGTCGAACACGCCGTAGTTCGGCAGGAAGTGCTTCCGGTAGACGCCCTTGACCTCGCCCTCGGCGCAGACGAAGGCTGCGTTCGCGAGGTCACGGTCGAACGCGGGCGCTCCGACGAGGACGACCGCGTCCGTGGACGCGCGCGCGACCTGCTCGACTGCCTCGCGCGCGGCGCGGACGAACCCGGGGCGCAGCAGGAGGTCTTCCGGGGGGTAGCCGGTGACGGCGAGCTCGGGCAGGACGACGACGTCGGCGGAGGCGCGGGTCGCCTCCCGGATCGCGGACTCGATCCGCTCGACGTTCCCGTCGAGGTCGCCGACGACGACGTTGAGCTGCGCGAGCGCGATCCTCACCGGCGCATCCTCGCCGCTGCGGGGAAGGCACGCAGCCGACCAGGTTTTCGACTCGCGATCACAAACGTCACTCTAGCGACGTGCGCGCCGAGACGGCCACGATCGCCCGGCGCTACCGCCGAGGCGGAGCCGGGCCTGGGCTCAGTCGGTCAAGGGGGTGGAGCCCGTCGCGTTCCAGTGGACGATCACGGGCGTCTCGCGCTCGTAGCCGAGCACCGAGAGCGACCCCGTGTCGAGGCGATAGAGGCGCCCGTCGGTGACGGGCCGGCCGAGCCAGCGGGCCGCGAGCGCCCGCAGGCAGTGCGCGTGCCCGAAGAGAAGGACGTCGCCGTCGACCGAGCGCGCCCGCCGGATCACTCGGTCGACGCGCTCGCAGACCTCGTCGGCCGTCTCGCCGCCCGGTGCCGGGTGCGACCAGATCGTCCAGTCGGGATCCGTCTCGCGGATCTGTGCCGTGCTGATCCCCTCGTAGCGTCCGTAGCCCCACTCGGCGAGGTCGTCGTCGACCTCCGCGTCCGGGTATCCGGCGAGCTCGGCGCTGTGTCGGGCACGCAGGCGCGGGCTCGTGAGGACGAGCGAGAACGTGCGTCCCACGAGCCGGGCGCCGACCCTGCGCGCCGCCTCCACGCCCGCCTCGGTGAGCGGGACGTCGGTGATCGATGTGTGGAGACGGTCGCGGCTCCATGCGGTCTCGCCGTGACGCACGAGCCAGACCGATCCCGCGCTCATGCGTCGTCGGCCGCTAGCGCGAGGAGAGGGCGACCAGCAGGCCGCCGTCGTCGTCGTAGGCCGGGAACAGGTCGACGACGACGGGCTTCGTCAAGCCCGCGCGCGTGCGCAACTCGAGATGCTCTCCGAGACGGCGGACGCCCCACTCGCGGACGAGCTCGAGCGGCCCCGTGTCGGAGAGCGTGAGCGCCGTCGCGACGTCGCGTCCGATCAGGTCGGCCTCGCGGAAGCCGGTCAGCTCGAAGACGCCGCGCCCCGCCGCGAGCACGCGAGCGTCGCGGTCGCACACGACGAAGCCCGTCGACGGAGCGGGGTAGTAGTCCTCCAGGAGCTGGAAGAGGAAGCCGAAGCCGCAGCTCCTGCACTGCGGCGCCTGCGTCGAGAATCCCTCCACGCCGTCGATGTCGACCGACCGCGCGCGACAGTTCGGGCAGATGTAGACGGGCACGTTCCTGATCGTACGCACGCCGCGATTGCGGCCTCGTTAACCGGTCGGGAGGGCGGTTAGCGGTTGCTAGCGTAGTGCCCACTAACTTGAGGAGGTGGGCGCGTGAGGGCGCGGTTCGTGACCGAGGAGAACAAGAAGTGGTGGACGCTCGCGGCGGTTTCGTTCGGGTTGTTCATGATCATGCTCGACAACACCGTCGTGAACGTCGCGCTTCCCTCGATCCAGCGCGATCTCGGTGTCGGCCTCTCGGAGCTCGAGTGGATCGTCTCCGGCTACGCGCTCACCTTCGCGGCGCTGATGCTGATCGGCGGCAAGCTCGCCGACGCGTACGGCCGGCGCCTGATCTTCGTCGTGGGCATCGTGGTGTTCACGCTCGCCTCGCTCCTGTGTGGCCTCGCGACGAGCGGCGACATGCTCATCGCGTCGCGCGTCCTGCAGGGCGCCGGTGCGGCGCTTGATGAACCCGGCGACGCTCTCGATCATCGCCGCGACGTTCCCGCCGCGGCAGCGGGGGACGGCGATCGGGATCTGGGCGGGCGTGTCGGCGCTCGCGCTCGCGATCGGCCCCCTCGTCGGCGGGCTGCTGACGGAGCACGCGAGCTGGAACTGGATCTTCTTCGTCAACGTCCCCGTCGGGATCCTCGGCATCTTCGCCAGCTTCCTCCTGATCGACGAGTCGCGCGACCCGACGCACGAGCGGCTCGACCTGCCTGGCCTCGCGACGTCGGCGATCGGGCTCTTCGCGCTCACCTACGGGCTGATCGAGGCGAACACCTACGGTTGGGGATCCGCGCGGATCGTGGGCGTGTTCGCGTCTCTGCGGCGTCGCTCGTGCTCCTTCGTGCTGCTCGAGCGCCACCAGCGCGCGCCGATGCTCGACCTCACGCTCTTCCGAAACCGGACCTACGTCGGCGCCAACCTGGTCGTTCTGCTCGTCGCGCTCGCGATGTTCGGCGTCTTCTTCTTCGTCTCCCTGTTCATGCAGAACATCCTCGGCTACTCGGCCGTCCAGGCCGGGCGCGTCGTTCCTGCCCATGACGATCCTCGTGATAATCTGGTCGCCCCGATCGCGGGCAGGTCGTCGGATCGGTTCGGCTCGCGCGGGCTGATGACGGCAGGGATGCTGCTTCTCGCGTGCCAGCTCCTGTACTTCAGCCAGCTGAGCACGGACACGACGTTCTGGACGCTGCTGCCCGGCCTCGTGCTCGGCGGCGTCGGCATGTCGTTGACCATGACGCCCAGCGCCGCGGCGGCCACGCGGGCGGTGCCCGTCGAGAAGGCAGGGGTCGGGGCCGGGCGTCCTCAACGCGTGTCGCCAGGTGGGCGGCTCCGTGGGGATCGCGCTGATGGGCGCGATCATGGCGGCGCAGCTCACCGACCCGCCGACGGCCGCGTCGTTCCTGCGCGGGTTCGAGCGCGCGCTGCTCGTCGCGGCCGGGATCGCGTTCGTCGGCGCGATCGTGGCCGCGCTGCTCGTCCGCCCGCACGACCGGTCGCGGACAGGCCGAGGAGCACGTTCGGTCGGCCGAGGCGGCATGAGCCGTCCGCGCCGTCTCCCGGCCGACGAGCGCCGGCGGGCGATCGTGCAGGCCGCCCTGCGCGTCTTCTCGTCCGGCAGCTACGCGGGTGCGACGACCGCCGAGATCGCACGCGAGGCGGGCGTGAGCGAGCCCATGCTCTACCGCCACTTCGACTCGAAGCGGGACCTCTGGGCAGCGTGCCTCGACGCGGCGTGGGAGGAGTTCCGTGACGCCTTCGACGCCGCGGTCGGCGATCTGATGACCCGGCCTCGGGAGGAAGTCCTCGCTCTGCTGCCCGAGCAGGGCGCCCTGACGCTTCCACCCTCGGCTGCGCGCTGGAAGAAGGCCCTGATGCCGAACCTCTGGATCCAGGGAATCACGGAAGCCGGCGAGGACCGCGAGATCCGCAAGCATCGTCGCGCGGCACATGCGCGTCGTGCACGACCACCTTGCTGCCGCGCTGCGCACCGGGCAGGAGACGGCCATCGTCCCACCCGATCGAAACCCGGACGCAGAGGCCTGGGTGATGATCGGCGGAGCGCTGCTCCGCTCGGTCGCCTACCGGCTCGGCGGCCTGCTCGACGAGGCCGATCTCGCCGCCGTCCAGCGGGAGCGCATGCGATGGCTGATCGGCGAGGCCGTCTCAGGTGATCCATCGCAAGGCCCAGAAGGCGAGCATCCCGGCGGCGATCGAAAGACCCAGGTTGCGGGTGCGCCAGGCGACGAGCGTCGTCAACGCCCGCGCCGGCGACACGGATCTCGCCCTCTCCGAGCCCTCCCTCCAGTGACGGCGTCACGAGTGCCGCGAAGACGGCGATCGGGACGAAGTGGAGAAAGCGCACCCAGAATGCCGGCAGCTCCGTGCGCAACGCCAGCCCGGCATAGCGTGAGCCGAACGTCACGGCGACCATGCCCGCGACCGTGAGCCAGAAGGTCACGCGACCTCCCGCGCCGCGTCCTCGAGATCGATCTCCTCGGACGGTCGGCCCCGGGTCAGCGAGGCCCCGAGCAGGCTCCCGGCGACCCCGGTGACCAGGATCGGGAGCCCGCCGGGGAGCCCTTCGGCGAGGACGTAGGCCACCGCACCCGACACGACCGCGACGAGCAGCTCGACGCGCGTGCGGACGAGCGGGACGAGGAGCGCGAGGAAGGCGAGCGGGAAGACGAGGTCGAGGCCCAGCTCGGCCGGGTCGGGGATCGCCGTGCCGACGAGCGCCCCTCCGAGGGTCGCGAGGTTCCACGTCGCGAAGAGGCTGAGCTCCGCCCCGAGCAGGAACGCGAAGGTGCGCTCCTCGCGGGCGGCGACGACGCCGAACGCCTCGTCGGTGAGGAAGTACGCCGCCGTCGCGCGGCGCCAGCCACGGAGTGGGATGCGCCGGCCGAGCGACAGGCCGTAGAGAAGGTGGCGCACGTTCAGGAGGAACGTCGTCGAGACGATCTCGAGCGCGGCGGCGCCGCTGCCGAAGAGACCGGCCGCGCTGAACTGCGCGCTCCCGGCGAACACGAGCACGGACAACGCCTGCGTCTCGATCAGGGAGAGGCCTGCGTCGCGGGCGACCACGGCGTACACGAGCCCGAACGGGAGAACCCCGAGCCAGAGGGGCGCTGCGGCCCGGAAGCCCTGTGTGAAGCCGTGCGACGCGTCCGGTCGAAGCTCCACTCGAACGATGCTACGCAGCGGCGTATCGTGGATTCGTGCGGACCGTCGCCCTGTGCATGCTCGCCGTGTTGCTCGCGGCACCGGCGGCATCTGCCGCGGGGGTGGGCTCGCCGGCCGAGACGAAGAGGATCGTGCATGCATGGAGCGACCGGCTCAACTCCTATGACAACGCAGGGGTCGCCCGTCTCTTCGCCCCGCCCGCGGTGTTCGTCCAGGGCGGCAGCGTTCTCAGGCTCGAGACCCGTGCCGACATCGCTCTGTGGCACCGGCTCCTCCCGTGCGCGGGCCGGATCGTCTCGATCACGGTGAAGGGCGAGTACGCCACGGCGGTCTTCGTGCTCGCCGAACGGGAAGCACCGGCGCTGCGACGCGCGCGGCCAGAAGGCGGCCGCCATCTTCCGTGTGCGCAACGGGAAGATCGTGAGCTGGGTGCAGATACCGGTGCCGAAAGCAGCAGGCCCGATCGCCTAGGGCGAGGGGCCCGGCGTCGCATTCGGGAAGCGGCCGTTGCTACGCACTGTGACGCGGGGGAAGTGGGCGTAGGTCCGACCAGGCGTCGGTCGACACGCCGGCGACCGATCGATGCGCTACCTCCGCTGTAGCTCGACCGCGAGGGCCCCGCCGGCGGTGCGGAGCTCGAGCCGCGAGCCTTCGACCCGATACGTGGCGGCGGTCTCGAGCGCCGCAAGGTAGCTCGTCTCCTGCTCGGCGACGCCTGTCGGCTGCTCGCAGTGCTTCCTGGTCGAGGCGACCGGGCCGATCGAGATCTTCGGAGCGGCTGCCGTGTAGCTCGCGTTGTAGTCGTTGCAGCCGGCGAAGCCGGTGAGGCTCCCGCTCTTTCCGAACGCGGCGGTGAGCTTCGTCTCTGCGAGCACGCTCACGACGGCCTGTTTCCCGTTGTTGTATGCGAGCACGTCCCACGAGGTCCCGGCCAGTGCCTGGGTCTGGGCCTGGAACGTGGCCAGTCTCTGCCCGCCTGCGGACCTCAGCGTCAGGGTCGCTCCGCTGACGACGAAGCTGCGTGCCCCAGCGAGAGCCTTCAGGAAGGCCGTCTCCTGACGCTCGATCGGCTGGGCACAGGCCTTCTGCGTCGTGGCGAGCGGCGAGGTCCGGATCGAGCTCCCGGACACCTTGTAGGTGCCGGCGTAGCGGTCGCAGCCCGCCGACCCGGACACGCGGCGCTTCGCGGTGAACTCGGAGGTGAGCTCCGTGCCCTTGAGGGGCGCCTTCCCTCCGAGCGAGGAGAGGACCCAGATCTTCCCGGTCAACGGGCTCGCCGCCGACACCTGCGAGCTCGACGCGAGGGCCGTCGCCGCGGTTGCGGCCAGCACGGCAGCGGACACCGCCCCCACGACGCAAGACCGACAGCGACCTGAGCACTCCACGTCTCCTCATCCGAGTTCCGTTCGACGCAGCGACATTACAGCGGGCGACCTCATCTCGTCAGCGGCTTGTTCGCCTCCGCGGAGGTCTCACGCGGTGGCCGGCCGCAGGCATGCACGGCCGCACTCCGCCCGCTCCCCCATGAACGGTCAGCTCACCCATCTCCACCCAACCAGTGGCTGCGGTTCTTCCCACTCGATCGGGCACGCTGCGTCGCGGGCATCTCATCGGGGGGCGGGGAAGGCGGCGGCCCGACGACGGACGGGGGGCGCTTCGCCTCTATTGCCTTTCGGAGCGCTTTCCAGCGTCGTCCCGAGACCTGGCGGTACGCCTTCGGGAACCGGGCTCGCAGGTCGATCATGCTCTGCCGGTAGCGCTCGGCAATCTCGCCCATCGCAAAGATCGTCTCGGGTCCCAATGCATCCTTCCTGGGCGGCGAGACGACGGAGCCGACCGATTGCGACATCCGCGTCCTGGTGGAGCCCGAGGATGTCCTGGAGGGAGGTGAGCGCCTTGACGAGGGGCTCCGTCTGTCCGGGATACAGGTCGCCGAGGAACTCGAGGGTGTAACGGGCACGCTTGCCCCGGGTCCGCAGCCGGTGGTAGTCGGTGGCCGGTGATCCCGGGCGGATCCGGTCGCCGGCCTTGCGGAAGCTGCGGAAGCTGTTCTCGATCAGGTCGGGGGCGATCGCGCGTGCGGGCCGAGCTGCGTGTCCCCGAGCGGCTTTCGTGACGAGCGCTCAGCGTGCGGCCGAATCGCCCTACGAACATCTCGTACCGGCGCGAGTCGAGCGCCTCCAGCATCTCCGTGCGCGCGACCGCGTGCTGGTTCTCGAGCAGCGCGCGGAGGGCGGCGAGCGCCGCGCGGTCCGATTTCGGAACCTCCGTCGACAACCGGTCGAGCTCCACCAGTTGGACGTCGAGATCGCGGACGGCGCCGAGCGTTCTGCCGAGCCATGCCAGCTCGGAGCTCAGCTTCGTCACGGTCACCGGGAGAACGTCCTCGAACAGTGAGAGCGCCGCTCGCAGCCTCCGCGTGGCCACGCGCATGTCGTGAAGCTCCTCGATGTCGTCGGCGAGACGCGTTCCGGGCTCCTTGGCCAGCATCACGGCGAAATGCCGTCGGAGCACCGAGAGAGCGACGGCTCGGATCGACGCGTCGGCGTCGACGTCGGTCGGGCCGAAGTGGAAGGGGGGTGGAGCCTCGAGGGCAGCGGAAAGACGTCCGACCTCGTACGTGCTGAGCGCCGCCGGCTGCAGCACGCAGGCCTCTGACAACCAGCCGACGAACTGGCGAAGTTCATCCACGGCGGCTCCCGGCACCCGGATTCCGACGCGGCGAATCCGCGCGGGCGCGCCGCCGCCCGCCAGGTGGATCGCAGTCTCGTCGAGGGAGATCTCTCCCGCCGGGAACGCGTCCGACTCCAACACGTACAGGCGCCGACGCGTGCGCACCTCGAAGAGCAGTCGCAGCGGCCGTGACCCCGCGAGGGCACGCACGCGCGTACCGACCGGGCCGGCTGTGTCGATGATCCTCGAAGGATCTGCCTGGTCGAGCGGCTCCGAGATCTCGCGCCGACGACGCGGACCAGGGTCGTTCGTGGCCCGAGTCGAGGCTCTCGAGCGTTGCCTCGGCTCCGGCTCGTCGACCCGCCCGTCGGTGTCGGAGGGCATACCCCGCACGGTGGAGGCGCTGATCGTCGGTATCGAGGTAACGGTCGACCTGGCTTGCGCTGCCGGATGGGACGACGCGCACGGCACCTTGTCGATCCAGCCCGCTGGCGCTTCCAGCCAGCGGACAACGGGACGCAGGTCAACGGCGTCGAACTGCCACTCGGTCTGGCGAGAGTCGTGCTCCATCGAGTTCGGCCCCATACGTCCCCGAGCTAGGGTTGCAGGCCGGCCGGCTCTTGACCATTCAGTTAACGCGAAGCGACGAGCTGGATGCGGATCGGCAAGATGGTGCTCTTGCCCGGCCGAGCGGGCAGCGCGGGAGATGGCACTCGGTCGCGCCTCCGGACGACCGGCGTTCAGTCGCCCAGCTCGAGGAAGCCGATCTCGAGCATTCGGCGAGCGAGGGAAAGACCCGTCTCCCGGGTGGCGTCGCTGTCCACGGCTGCCGTCAGCGCCTCGGCGAGTGTCGCCGAGCCGTCGAGCGCGCGGATCAATCGTGCGGTGGGCGGATCCAGCTCCGCGGAGAAGGGCAACCCCGTCTCGAGCCGGAGCGTGAGGTTCTCCGCCTGCCAGCGGCCTCCGTCGAAGCGCGTCTCCTGGGTGACGACGGCGTCGTCGACGACGCGCAGCCGCTGGTCGAGGAAGACGCTGTCCGAGTCGATCTCGGACAGCCTGTCGTGCGTCTCGAACAGCCTCCTCACGTGGCGCCCTGCCGGGCGCAGCGCCGCGCGCGGCAGCTGCTGCGCCACCAGCCAGCCCTCACGGCCGTCGCCACGCTTGCGTAGGACCAGGCACGCATAGCCGAGGTGCTCGATCCCGAGCTCGCGGTAGTACGCGAGCCAACGGTCGAGTGCCTCGGCATAGGCGTCGGGCCGGTCGACGAGATCGCGATTCCACACGGTCGCGGTCTCGATCGGGTCGTCCGTCGACGTGTGGAGCAGGAACGCGTCGCAGCCCGAGCCTTCCAGCCAGGTCCGCGGGCGCTCGGCAGGGTCGTCCGGATCGAGCGCCCACGCGATGAGGACGGAGGCGAACCCGCCGGGCGCGAGCGCGGCCGGTGCGGCCCGCACCACGTGCTCCGAGACGGCGTCGCCGGACATGCCGCCGTCCCGGAACAGATAGGCGCTCTCGGGCGAGACGACGTACGGCGGGTTGGCGACCACGAGGTCGAACTGCTCGCCCTCGACCGGCTCGAAGAAGCTGCCGAGTCGCGTCTCCACGTTTCCGGCACCGTTGAGCGCTGCGTTGAACGCGGCGTAGGCGAGCGCTCTCGCGTTCACGTCCGTCGCGACCACGCGCTCGGCGTGCGCGGCGAGCAGGATCGCCTGGATCCCGTTGCCGGTGCAGAGGTCGAGGGCATGCTCGCCCTCGCCGCGAACGGTCAGGTGGGCGAGCGCGACGGACGGGCGGTGCACGCCCGGCACGTGGTCGGCGTGCGCTTCTGCTGCGCCCGCATGGTCGGACGCGATCAGCAGCTCGTCGTGCGGGACGAGTCGCGCCGCCCCGTGGACGACCTCTCCGTCTTGGACGAGAAGCCCGGCTCCCTCGAGGCGCGCCCGCAGCTGCGCGCCCACGAGATCGCCGAGGCGCACGCGTGTGACCGGGACGCCGAGCAGGAAGAGTCGGAGCAGCACGGCCAGCTCGTCCGCATCGCCGAGCCGTCGCAGGTACGACGGCAGCTCGGGCGACCGCGCGAGGAGCTCGTCGCCGGTTGCGAGCCGCTCCTGGATCCGGCGTGACTCGTAGCCCGCCGCCCGCAGCAGCCGCGCCAGCTCGACCGCCGCTCGAGGGCCTTCCGCGCTCGGGGGGTCGGGGCGTCCGGGCGGGGGGATGGCGCGGACTGGCTCCACAGCTCGGCGCCCCGTCGAGTCGCGCTAGAAGCTCTTGTTCGCCTTCACGTCGTAGCCGAAATGGAGGGCGGCCCCCAGGGAGCCGTCCGCCTTCTGCGGCTTGTACTCGACCTCGAGCTTGGCGAAGTTGAAGGACACCTGATCGGTCGGGAGGAAGTCGGCCTCCTCGGATCCGCCCGTCTGGTACGAGCTGACGAGGACGTCCTGGAACTTGAAGGTCAGGTAGTCCTGCTGGCCCTTGCCGGCCTTGCGGGCGGAGAGCGTCGCAGTCTTGATGTGCTGTCCCGTCGCGCAGGCCTTCATCAGACTGGCGCTCGCCTTGTTCAGCCTCATCACGAAGTGGAAGTCCTGCATCGAGACCTTGCCGGCGCCCCCGCCGCCACCCGGCGAGGGCGGGCCGGCGTGGGTCTCGCCCCAGCTCCACGACTCGACGTCGATCTCGTCCTTGTGCTTGGCATCGGCGCTCTCGCCCTTGATGCCGTCGAACTTGATGAAGTAGTCGACCGCGGCCATCGCGTCTCCTCCCGGACCCGCTCACGTCGATGGTACACCGGCCGGGCCGTCGCAAGGCCCTCCGTCACTCGAAGCAGGGGCCGGGACGGCCGTCCCGGACATCTCGCGGGCTCCCGCCGAGGCGCCGCAGAGGTTCGTGTCCCGTGGCGGGTCGGCGCCAGGCAGGTCCAGAGAGCAGAAACGCCCCCGGCTGCGGCTTCCGGGGGCGTTTCGAAGGAGGCGACCCTGACGGGGGCGACGGACGGAGCTCGTGACTCTGCGGCCCAGCCACGCTGTTCTCCGTTCCAGCGCTGTTCCCGTCGGTAGCGCCCCTCGCACCTTCCTGGCGTCTGGAAGGTGCTTGGTGACCTGACTCTAGGGGGCCTGTCCGAAAAAGTCAAGTAGCTCGGTCAAGTGATCCACGGTATGCTCTGCTTCACCTGTGGTTCACGCCTTTGACGCGACCGATTCACCCCATCGGGGGAGGCATCCGGGTGGGTGGCGGCTTGAGTGACAGCGGAATGCGCGATGCGGCCGCCACTCCCCGGTCGACGACCCGTGCACGCAGCCGGAGCGTGGGCGATCGCGTGCGCGCCCTGCGCGTCGCGGCCGGCCTGACCCAGACCGAGCTCGCCGGGGCGCGGTTCTCGAAGGAGTACGTCAGCCAGATCGAGCGCGGCAAGACGCGCCCCACGGCGGACACCGTCGCCTGGCTCGCGGAACGGCTCGGTGTGGACGCCCAGTACCTGGAGCACGGCGTCTCGGCCGACGTTCGGAACCGCGTCGAGACGAGGCTCGCTCGTGCAGAGGCGCTGTCCGAGGCCCACCGCGACCGGGAGGCCGCCGATGCCTTCCGCGAGGCGCGCGAGGAGATCGGGGCGCTCGGCTCGCCCGAGCTCGAGCTCCGTGCGCTCGCCGGAGAGGGGTGGGCGCTCCAGGAGCTCGGAGAGACGCGCGAGGCGATCGACGTGCTCCAGTCCGCCCGAGCCCTGGCCGAGCTCCCGTCGTTCTCCGACGTGGACCGGGCGGACGTGCTCTTCCGGCTCGGGTGCTGCCGCTACCGACTGTCGAGCATCCCGACCGCGATCGCGCTCCTCGACCAGGCCCTCGACCTCGCGGAGCGCTCGGGCATGCCGTGCGACCTCCTGCGGGCACGGATCCTCGCCTGGCGCTCGCGCTGTCGGCGGCGGCAGGCCGACTACGAGGCTGCGCGCGAGGACGTCGAGCGCGCGCTCGAGCTCGCGCAGGCGATGGACGACCCACGGGTCGTCGCAGGTGCCTACTTCCAAGCCTCGTGGGTCGCCGAGAAGACGGGGCACTGGGTGCTCGCCCGGCAGTACGCGCAGCAGGCCAGGGCGATCTACCAGGAGCTCAACGACACGCGGAACACCGGCCGCCTGATGCTGAACCTCGGCGGCCTGCAGCTCCTGCTCGGGCATCCCGAGCAGGCGATCGAGCATTTGACGGCGTCGTTCGCGCTCGCCGTCGAGGCCGGCTCTCAGCCGGACGCCGCGCAGGCTCTGGGAAGCCTCGCGGCGGTGCACGAGCACCTCGGCGACCACGAGGCGGCCGACGAGCATGCGCGCAAGGCGCTCGCGCTCCTCGAGGGGCGCGAGGACTTCCTCGACGAGATCGGCCAGTCGAACCTCGTGCTGGGCCGCTCGTTGCTGGAGCGGGGCCGCCTCGAAGAGGCGGAGGAGTGCTTCCGGGCCGCGGACGCTGCGTTCGAGCAGATGGCGTCCATCGCGCACCGGACGGGGGCGTGGGTCGCGCTGGGTGACCTCGCGGAGCGTCGGGGAGACGCCCGTGAGGCGGCGCGGTTGTACCGGAACGCTGCCGAAGCGCTTCGGGTCGTCCGCTTCTGAGAAAGGAGGATCGAGATGAGCAGAGCGCGTCTGACGTTGGCGTTCGTCAACCTCGCCCTGATCGCGGCGTTCCTCGTTCGGTTCAGGCCGAACAAGACGTTCTCCGACGGGGACTAGCGGATCACGCTGCGGCTACGCTGGGCGTCGTGAGGCGCCCGCTCGCCGCTGCCCTCGTTCTCGCCGGAGCCGTGCTCGTCGCGGCCGGATGCGGCTCGAGCTCGAGCGACGCGTCGAGCGAGACGACGACGACCACGGCTCCTGCGGGGACGATCGAGTCGATGTGGCGGGCCCCGGGTGAGGACGTCGCCGTCGTGCCCGGGACGTCCGACTTCATGGTCGGGGCGAACCGCGTGTCGTTCCTGATCGTCGACAAGCAGTCGCGGCTGGTCGAGCGGCCGACTGCCCGTGTGTGGATCTCGCGCGGCCTGAAGCAGGCACCGTTCGCGCAGACCACGGCGCGCCTCGAGTCGATCGGCGTCCCGGGTGGGGCAACGGCGGATGCCGATGGGATCTACGTCGCGACGATGAAGGTCACGACGCCGGGGACGTACTGGTTCCTCGCAGAGCCGGTCGGGGGACGCAAGATCCAGGCGCTCGGCCAGATCGTCGTCCGCACGCGGAGCACAGCGCCGGCGATCGGCGACCGCGCGATCTCGTCGAACACCCCGACGCTCGCGAGCACGGGCGGTGACCTCGCCGCGCTGACGACGTCGCGGAAGCCCGACCGCGCGCTGTACCAGACGTCGGTGGCGCAGGCGCTCGCCGCTCACGAGCCGTTCGTCCTCAGCTTCGCGACCCCGCAGTTCTGCCAGTCCCGGACGTGTGGCCCCGTGGTGGACATGGTCTCCGCCGTCAGGAAGCGCCCGAGCTCCTCCGGCGTCCGCTTCATCCACGTCGAGATCTACAAGGACAACGACCCGGCGAAGGGCGTCAACCGGTGGGTGAAGCAGTGGCGGCTCCCGACCGAGCCGTTCACGTTCGTCGTCGACGGGAAGGGCGTCATCCGGACGAAGCTCGAGGGCGCGTTCTCGGCGGACGAGCTCACCCGTGCGGTGGCCAGGGTGCGCTCCTAGCGCGACTGCGGACGACGCCTTTCCGGGCACCGCGGGCGAGGCAAGCCTCGAGATGGTTGATCGGTGATTGGCGGGACGTCCGGGGGCGTCCAGACCAAGCCGGGCGCACCGGCCGGGTGCGGTTCGTAGTTGGTGCTACGGGCCGTGCCCGGACGGGGTGATCCGGCGCCGTGTCTGGGGCGTCATCCGGTTCGCGGCAATTCCCGATCAACCATCTAGGCTCAGGGGATGTCGCACGTCCTCACGTCGTTGCCGGTCGGCGAGCGCGTCGGGATCGCCTTCTCGGGCGGGCTCGACACCACCGTCGCGGTCGCCTGGATCCGCGAGAAGGGGGCGATCCCGTACGCCCTCACCGCCGACCTGGGGCAGTACGACGAGGAGGACGTCGCCGGGATCCCGTCCCGGGCGGCGGAGGTGGGCGCCGAGGAGGCGATCCTGGTCGACTGCAAGCCCCACCTCGTCCACGAGGGGCTCGTCGCGCTCCGCTGCGGCGCCTTCCACGTCTCGTCCGGTGGGAAGACCTACTTCAACACGACCCCCCTCGGGCGGGCCGTGACAGGGACGATGCTCGTCCACGCGATGCACGAGCACGGCGTCGACGTCTGGGGCGACGGCTCGACCTACAAGGGCAACGACATCGAGCGGTTCTTCCGCTACGGGCTGCTGGCCAACCCGTCTCTCCGGATCTACAAGCCGTGGCTCGACCCGCAGTTCGTCGAGGAGCTCGGCGGACGGAAGGAGATGAGCGAGTGGCTCGTCGAGCGGGGCCTGCCGTACCGGTCGAGCGTCGAGAAGGCGTACTCCACCGACGCGAACATCTGGGGTGCGACGCACGAGGCGAAGGAGCTCGAGCTCCTCGACCGGTCGATGGTCATCGTCCGGCCGATCATGGGCGTCGCGCACTGGGACGCCGCTGTCGCGATCGCGCCCGAGGTGGTCACCGTCCGGTTCGAGGAGGGCTGGCCGGTCGCGCTCAACGGCGTCGGCTACGACGACCGTGTCGCGCTGGTGCTCGAGGCGAACGCGATCGGCGGCCGCCACGGCCTCGGCATGTCCGACCAGATCGAGAATCGGATCATCGAGGCGAAGAGCAGGGGCATCTACGAGGCGCCCGGGATGGCACTCCTCCACCTCGCCTACGAGCGCCTGGTGAACGCGATCCACAACGAGGCGACCATCGACAACTACCGGACGAGCGGGCGCCACCTGGGGCGGCTGCTGTACGAGGGCCGCTGGTTCGACCCGCAGGCGTTGATGCTGCGCCAGAGCCTGTCGAGCTGGGTCGGCAGCGCCGTCAGCGGCGAGGTGACGGTCGAGCTCCGCCGGGGCGACGACTACACGATCCTCGACACCGTCTCCGAGAACGCGACCTACCACCCGGACCGGCTGTCGATGGAGCGGGTCGAGGACGCCGCCTTCGGGCCGCTCGACCGGATCGGACAGCTCACCATGCGGCTCCTCGACATCGAGGACTCGCGCGGCAAGCTCGCCCTCTACGGCCGCCTCGGGCTGACCGTGGAAGAGGGCTCGCTCGACGCGCTCGCCCCCGGCGAAGGCTCGTAGCGCGCTCTACACCACGTCGTCGCCGGCACGCTCGACCACGACCACCGGGACGCGGGCGGCGGGGCTCAGGCGCAGCAGCGAGCGAACGATCTCGGCGCAGTCCTCCGGCTGGATCATCTCCCCGCCGTCGATCCCGGTCCATGAGGCCATCGGCGTGTCGACGAAGCCCGGGCAGAGCGCCGTCGCGCGAACGCCCGTGCCCGCCTCCTCGCGTACGAGCGACCGCGTCAACGAGATCAGGGCGGCCTTCGCCGCGCCGTAGGTCGCGAGCCCCGGTGTCGGGATCGTCCCCGCGATCGACGCGAGGTTGACGACGTAGCCCTTCGCCTGCCGGAGCGCGGGGAGCGCCTCCCGCGTCACGAGGAACGCGCCGCGGAGGTTGACCGACTGCTGGAGGTCGAAGTGCTTCGTCGACGTGTCGGCGATCCTCCCCGCGATGCCGACGCCGGCGGAGTTGACGAGCACGTCGAGGCCGCCGTGTGCCTCCACGTGCGCCGCGACGAGGCGAGCGCAGTCCTCCTCGTGCTGCACGTCGGCCGCGACCGCCGTCGCCTCGAGCTCCCCGGCGGCCGCCTCGAGCCGCTCCGGCTTGCGTGCCGCGAGCGTGAGCCCGTAGCCCTCCTCGCGGAGCATGCGCGCGATCGCGAGGCCGATCCCCGAAGAGCCGCCGGTGACGAGCGCGCTCGGCATCCCGGCGATGTTCTCACAGACGAAGGCCGCCTGGGTCCGGCGGCCTCCGCAGAGCACGAGAGAGGGGGAAGGGGGGAGATCCTCTCCGTCTGGCCCCCGTGTACGACCCCGGGCGGCGGTCTCCTTCTCCTACACTCGCCGTGTGAAGCAGCCGACGCTGACGAGCCTGGCGAAGGCGGGCGGGTGCGCGGCGAAGTACTCGGCCGCGCGGCTCGAGGAGCTGCTCGCGGGCATCGTCCCCGCGCACGCCGCAGACCTGCTCGTCGGGCTCGACCCCGCGGACGACGCGGCCGTGTACCGCCTCGACGAGAGCACGGCGCTGGTCTTCACCGTGGACTTCTTCCCACCGGTGGTCGACGACCCGCGGACCTACGGGCGGATCGCTGCGACGAACGCGCTCAACGACGTCTTCGCGATGGGAGGACGTCCGCTGCTCGCCCTCTCGGTCACGGCGTTCCCGGAGGAGCTCCCCACCGAGATGCTCGGCGAGGTGCTGGCCGGCGCGGCCGAGGTGACGCAGGAGGCGGGCGCGATCCTCGCCGGAGGGCACACGATCCGCGACGCCGAGCCGAAGTACGGCCTTGCCGTCGTCGGCACCGTGCACCCCGACGGTGTCTGGCGGAAGAGCGGCGCACGGCCGGGCGACGCCGTCCTGCTCACGAAGCCGCTCGGCACCGGGCTGGTGCTCCAGGCGGTGCGGGACGGCCGTGCGCCGGAAGGCGCGCTCGATGCGGCGATCGAGGCGATGACCGCGCTGAACCGCGACGCCGCCGACGCGCTGCGGTCGTTCTCGCCGAACGCCGTCACCGACGTGACCGGGTTCGGGCTCCTCGGCCACGCCCACGAGACGGCTGTCCGCTCGGGCGTCCACATCGCGCTCGACGCGGGGGCGTTGCCGGCGCTCCCCGGTGCGCTCGAGCTCGCGTCCGAAGGCGTGCGCACGGGAGGAGACCGGCGGAACCGGGAGTTCGCCGGACCGCACGTCTCGAGCACGGCGTCGCCCGAGCTCGAGGCCCTCGCCTACGACCCGCAGACCGCGGGCGGCCTGCTCGTGACGCTCCCTGCCGACAAGCGGGTGGTGCTGGAGGCGACGTTCGCCGCGGCGGCGCTGGACGTGTTCACGGTGGGCAGGGTGGAGCAGGGAAGCGGCGTGTCGCTCGGATGAGCATTCGCGCGCGGCTTCGCGGGCCGGTCTCGTCCCGGCGCTTCCTCCACATCGCGTTCGGCACCGTCGGCCTGCTCGGCCTCGTCGTCGCGTCGGGCGCCTTCGTCCGGCTCACCGGCTCCGGGCTCGGCTGCGACAACTGGCCGCGGTGCGGCTCCACGCCCTTCCCGGCGAAGGACTTCCACGCGATGGTCGAGTTCGGAAACCGCGTGATCGCCGTCTGCGGAATCGTCGCGTCCCTCGCGACCTGGCACGCGTCGCGGCGCGTGGCCGGACTTCCCCGGTGGGTGAGCCGGACCGCGCTCGCGGCCTTCCTCGGGACCGTGGCCCAGATCCCGCTCGGCGGCATCACGGTCATCCTCGACCTCCACCCGCTCGCCGTGATGTCCCATTTCCTCCTCGCGCTCGTGGTCGTCGCGCTCTCTGTGATGGTCGCGTTCGAGGCATGGAGCCATGCGAGCGGCCTGGGCGCGCCGGTCGCGCCCCGCTGGCTCCGCGTGGTCGCCGTCGTCGGCGTCGTCGCGTGCGCGGTGATGGTCGTCACCGGCGCGATCGCCACGGCGTCGGGCCCCCACCCGGGAGCCGATCAGGACGTCCACCGCCTCGGGCTCGGGATCCGCGACACGGTCTACGTCCACGTCCGCGCGACGGCGGTGTTCGGGATCGGGCTCCTGCTCGTCGGCTGGCAGCTCGTCCGGGCGCGGCGAACGGCTCCGGGCGTCGTGCGCCTCGCGATCGTGCTCCTCGGAGTCCTGCTCGCGCAGATGCTCGTCGGCGAGATCCAGTACCGCAATGCCCTTCCGTGGGGCCTCGTGCTCGTGCACGTGACGCTGGCCGCGGTCATCTGGGCTCTCACGGTCGGGACCGCGTACGCGCTCTGGCGGCCGCCGCTGGCGCTGGTCGCTCCGTCCGCCGAGCGGGTGGAGGCGCTGGGCGAGCCTCTGCAGTCGCGCTGACGTCGCCGGAGGCGAAGGCCTTCGGGCGCGAGATTCCGGCTCTTCGGAGTCTCGCTCGGCGACACGTCACAGTTACGCTGTTCCCATGGCCTCCGCCGACCTGCGCATCGTCGAGCGTCCCACGCTCCGCCACCCCGTCATGGTCACCGCCTTCCGCGGCTGGAACGACGGGGGCCAGGCGGCGACGGTTGCCGCCGGGTATCTCGTACAGCAGTGGGACGCGAAGCGGTTCGCGGACATCGACCCGGAGGGGTTCGTCGACTTCCAGGCCGTGCGGCCCACCGTCGTGCTCGACGAGGGGCTGTCGCGCCGCATCGAGTGGCCGGAGAACGCCTTCTACCACGCGGCCATTCCCGGGGCCGACCGCGACGCCGTGATCCTGCTCGGCGTCGAGCCGAACTACCGCTGGCGGGCGTTCACCGATCTCGTGACCGGGCTCGCACGCGAGCTCGGCGTCGAGCTCGTCGTGACCCTCGGGGCGCTCCTCGCCGACGTGCCGCACACCCGGCCGGCGCCCGTGACCGGCGCTGCGACCGACCCGAGCCTCGTCGAGGAGCTGGGGCTCCAGCTCTCGCGGTACGAGGGGCCGACGGGCATCGTGGGCGTCCTGCACGACGCGTGCCGGGCCGCCGAGCTGCGCTCGGTGAGCCTCTGGTCGGCCGTGCCGCACTACGTGTCCCTGGCGCCGAGCCCCCGCGCGGCCAAGGCCCTCTGCTCGCGTCTCGGCGACCTGGTCGGCGCGCCGATCGACATGACGGAGCTGGACGAGGCGGAGGCGGAGTACGCGGCGCAGGTGAGCGAGGCGGTCGCGTCCGACCCCGACACGCAGGCGTACGTCGAGGAGCTCGAGCAGCGCGCCGACACGATCGAGTCGTTCGCCGAGGGCGGCGAGCTGCCGAGCGGCGAGTCGCTGGCCGCGGAGCTGACGCGCTTCCTGCGCGAGCGGGAGCACGACCCGCGGGATCCGCCGCCCGACGAGCCGGGTCAGGGCTAGGGCCTAGGCGGCGTCCGACGCCGGCTCGGACGACGCCAGAGGCGTGTCGTCCGCCGGCTCCGGGGTCGCATCCGACCCGGGAACACCCTGCTGCCCGCCGTCCGTCGTTGCCACGGTGGCCGCCTCGGCCTCGGCCGGGCGCCGCTTGCGGCGGCGGCGGCGGGACTTCCGTGCGGGCGCCTTCGGCGCCGGGAGGCTCTCGGCGAGCGCCGTCGCGATCTCCTGGATCGGGCCCAGCTCCTCGCGCGCCTTGTCGAGGAGGCCGTTCGCCCGAGGCGTGTAGCCCTCGGCCGAGGCGAGGAGGGCGGCGCCGACAGGGAGCGGTAGCGCCCCGGCGATCTTGACGAGCTGGCCGACGTTGTCCTCGTGGCGGTGCCCGCGCGAGTTCGCGACGGCGCCGAGCAACCGCTTCGCCTCCGGGAACTCCTGGCTCGCCTTCCGGTCGAGCGTCTTGCGGACGGAGCGCGCAAGACGCCACGTCCAGCGGCCGAGGATCTGGTCGGGCGCGGTCGCCTTTCCCTCGCCGACGGCGCGCAACAGGATGCGGACGCCGGCGGCCCGGTCCTTCTCCCACGGCGGCGCCTGGGTGACGAGCGTGACGAGGTCGTCGAAGTCCGCGCGCTCGACCGGCGTCGCGACGCGGTCGGCGAGCGCCGTCATGCGCAGGCGCCGGTTGGGGTTCTCGGCGGCGCACACGGCGAGGAAGGTCTCGAGCGCCCCCTTCCCCGCCCGTCCCTCGGCGAACTTGCGCGCGAACTCGGCGCGCTGGTCGAACCGGATCTGGCGCCCGGCGATGGTCGCCCAGAAGCGTTGCTCGTCGTCGTCGAGGAAGCGCGGGTCGACCCGCTGCCACTCCCGCTGGATGACGGCGAGCCGGCGCGCCACGTCCTGCGTCACCGGCACGAGCCACGGGGCCGGCGAGAGGCGGCGCCGGGCGCGGCGGGCGGAGCGGCGGCGGGGCGCCGGCGTGACGCGTGCACCCTCACGGTAGAAGTCCGAGTCGAGCAGCGAGTGGAGCGAGACGACGCGCTCCGAGTGGGTGGCGCCCTTCGGGACGAAGTCGACGACGATGCCCGCCTCCTTGCGCGGGTGCGTTCGCATGATCCGGCCGATCCGCTGCTGGTAGACCCGCTTGGACGCCGTGGGCGCGAGGTGCATGCAGACGGTGGCTCGCGGCGAGTTCCAGCCCTCGGCGAGGAGCTGCGCGTTGATCAGGACGTTGATCTCGCCGCGCTCGTAGGCGGCGAGCGTCTCGGCGAGCTCGCGCGGCGGCGTCCGGCCCGAGACGGCCATCGTCTTGAGGCCGGTCGCGCGGAACTCCTGGGCGAGGTTGTAGGCATGGTCGACACCCGCCGCGTAGACGATCCCGGGGGTCGATCCGAAGCGATCCCGGTAGAGGCTCGCCGCGGCCTGGTTGAGCGCGACGTGGTCGAGGGCTGCGGCGAGTGCGCGCTCCTCGAAGTCGCCGCCCACGATGGGCACCGAGTTGATGGCCGCGACGGGCGGGACGCGCAGTGACCGGAGCGGTGCGATGAGGCCTCGCCGGGCGGCGTCCGTGAGCGGCAGGTCGTCGACCGACGCCGGGAAGACGTCGGAGACCTGCTTCGCGATCAGCTGCTCGGTCGCCGTCATGCCGATGTACAGCGGCTCGTGGAACCGGCGGATCGCGCTCGAGGTCTTCTCGCCGAGCGCCGTGTGCGCCTCGTCGCAGATCACGAGCTGGTACGCGGTGCGCGAGAGCTCGTGCCCGTGCCGGGCGAACCACGCGTACGTCTGGATCGTGATCGGGTCGGCGGTCAGGGGCTCCTTGCCCTGCTCGATCCAGTCGACGAGGCGGTCGCCGTATCCCTCGGTCGTGAGGTCGCGGCGGAACTGGTCGACGAGGAGCCGGCGGTGCGTGAGGATCAGGACGCCGAGGTGCCGTGCCGCCTCGACGAACCCCGCCGCGGCGATCGTCTTGCCCGACGCGGTCGGGTGCCGGAACCGGTAGCGGCGCGACGCGCCCGGATCGTCGCCGGTGTAGCCGGCCTCCTCCGCTTCCTCGGCCTCGTCGTCGGCGAGCGCGGGGTACTCCTCGTCCTCGTCCTCCGCCTCCTCGACCAGCTCGGCGACGGCGCCGTTCGAGGAGCCGTTGCCGTTCTCCTCGGCATTCCGCTGGGTGGCCGCGATCAGCTCGGTCAGCATCCCGGCGAGCGCGTCGATCTGGTGGCGGCGAAGCGCGGTGCCAGCCGCGGTGGCCGGGGTCTCCGCGGCGAGGACGCGCTCGAGCCCGAGCATCAAGCCGTAGCGCACCTTCCAGCCTGCCGACGGTGTGCGGCTGCCCGCCTCGATCTCCTCGATCGCATCGTCGAGCGCGAGCCTGCGCGCCGTGCCCGGGGCGAGCGCGACATCGGCGTCCTCGCCCGGATGGAGGAACGGCTCGCCGAACCAGCGCTCCGCGCGGTGCGCGGCGCTCTCGAGGTCCGGCAGGGGCTCGGACGGCGTGTGCGAGGTGATCGTGGATTCCTGCATGTGCGCAGCTGCCTCGAAACGCGCCGCCCAGTGGTACGCAACCGTTCGAGGAAGGCAGCTCACTCGGGCGTCGTTCGCGCGCCAGCGTCGCTGCACTCCGGAGACTAGCGCAATACCCGGTCGTCGGGGAGGTGTCAGTCAGCGGCGAGCGGGCGGCCGCTGACGCGCTCCGAGACCCCCGTCTGGTCGAGGTGCCTCGTGATCCCCCCGCGGAAGAACGGATAGCCCGCGCCGAGGATCAGGCACGCGTCGATCTCGGCCGCGCTCGAGACGACGCTCTCGTCGAGGATGTGCCGTGCCTCGTCGGCGAGTGCCTCGAGGATGCGCCGGTGGATCTCCTCGACGCTCGCGCGGCCGTCCTTCGCCTCGATCGCGGGGAGCTCGCCGTCCGCCAGCGCCTGGAGCGTCGGCGAGAGGCGGAACCGGTCGGGGAAGGCGTCGTTGAGCGTCTGGAGCACGTGGTTCGCGACGCGCGGGCCGACCATCGCGAGGAGTACCGAGGGTGGCATCGGGATCCCGAGCCGTAGCGCCGCCTCGTCGGTCTCCTCGAACGTGTTGCCGCTCTCGATCGCCTGCATGAGCACCGTCGACTGGCGCGTCAGCATCCGGTTGACGACGAACGCCGGCGCGTCCTTCACGAGGACCGGACGCTTTCCCAGCTTGCGCGCGACGTCCCACGCGGTCGCGAGCGCCTCATCGTCCGTCGCGGGCGTCCGCACCACCTCGACGAGCGGGAGGACTGCGACCGGGTTGAAGAAGTGCAGCCCCACGACCCGCTCGGGATGCTCGAGCCCCTCGGCCATCGCCGCGACCGAGAGGGACGATGTGTTCGTGACGAGCAGGCACTCGGGCGAGACGATCCGCTCGAGCGCCCCGAAGACCTCACGCTTCACGGGCAGCTCCTCGAACACCGCCTCGAGCACGAGGTCGCAGCCCTCGTACGCCTCGACCCCGTCGCCGGCCGTGACGATCGAGCCGAGGAAGCGGGCCTTCCCCTCGGGGAGGCGACCCTTTGCGACGAGCCCCGCCAGGTCGCCGCGAATCGCCTCCACGGCCTTCCCGGCACGCTCCGGGTCGACGTCCGTCACGACGACGGGCACCTCGAGCCGGCGCACGAAGAGCGTCGCGAGCTGGGTCGCCATCAGCCCGGCGCCGACCACCCCGACCCGCTGGATCCGTCTCGGCTGCGCGTCCGGGACGCCGGTCGCGCGCTTGATGCGGCGCTCGACGACGTCGAACGCGTAGATCGAGGCCTGGGCCTCGGGCCCGGGGAGCAGCTCCGCGAGCGCGTCCTCCTCGGCCGCGTAGCCCTCCTCGATGCTCCACCCCGCCGCGCCCTCGATCAGCTCGAGTGCCCGGTACGGCGCCGGTGCCTGCCCGTGGACGACGTCGTCCACCCGTGCGCGCGCCTTGCGGACGACCTCCGAGACGTCGGAGAGGTCGGCGTCGAGCTCGCGCTTGCCGTCTCCGGCCTCGACCCGGCGGAGCAGGAGCTCGATCGACTCGTCGAGGAACTCGACCGGCTCGAGCACGTGGTCGACGAGGCCGAGCTCGAGGGCGTCGGCGGCCCGGATCATCCGGTTCTGCTTGAGCGGGTTGTCGACGATCAGCTTGACCGCGGCCTCGGCGCCGACGAGGCGCGGCGTGAGCTGCGTCCCGCCCCAGGCGGGGAAGAGCCCGATGAACACCTCCGGAAAGCCGAGGTGCCGGACGTTCGAGGCCATCGTGCGGACGTCGCAGTGCAGCGCGATCTCGAGTCCGCCTCCGAGCGCGGCGCCGTTGACGGCGGCGAGCGTCGGAAACGGCAGCTCCCGCAGCCGGCCGAAGAGCTCGTGCCCCGCCTTGCCGCCCTCGCGTGCGCGCTCGGGCGTGATCCCCGGGAACTGCGTGATGTCCGCCCCCGCGGCGAAGACGAGCGGCTTGCCGGTGAGGACGAGACCGCGCCAGTCGCGCGTGCGGAGCCGGTCGAGCACGCCGGACAGCGACAGGAGCGCCTCCGGGCCGAAGGTGTTCGGCTTGCGCCAGTCGGCGCCGTTGTCGATCGTCACCAGGGCGACGGGGCCGACACGCGTCGCGAGCCGCTGCAGGTGGAACTGCGTTACGGGCTCAGGCATCTGAGCCCCACGGCCGCGAAGCGGCCGCTTCAGGGATTTGCCCGCCGAAGGCGGGATCCCCGCCGTCGGCATCCGCTTCTGCGGATGTCGACCCGGCGGACGACGCCGTGTCAGCCATGGCGCGGGTTCTCCCAGAGGAGCGCCGCGCCCATCCCGAGCCCGATGCAGAGGGCCGTCAGCCCGTAGCGGACGTCGGGCCGCCGCTCGAAGCCGTATGCGAGCTGGGCGAGCAGGCGGACGCCGGTCGCGGCGAGCGGGTGCCCGCACGCGATCGCGCCACCGTACGGGTTCAGCCGCGGATCGTCGGGTGCGACGCCGACGCCGTCGCACCAGGTCAGGACCTGGACGGCGAACGGCTCGTTGAGCTCGAACAGGCCGACGTCGTCGATCCCGATCCCGGCCTGGGCAAGCACCCTCTCGGTGGCCGGGACGGGCCCGATGCCCATGAGGTGTGGCTCGACACCCGCGTACGCGAAGCCGACCAGGCGCATGCGCGGCTCGAGGCCGAGCTCGGTCGCCGCGTCCTCGGCGGCGAGGAGCGAGGCGGTCGCGCCGTCGGTGAGCCCGGCGGAGTTGCCCGCGGTCACGCGCCCGCCCGCGCGGAACGGCGTCCGCAGCGCGGCGAGCCCCTCGAGGCTCGTGTCGGGGCGGAGGAACTCGTCGCGCTCGGCGACCTTCCAGCCCTCGTCCGTGAAGACGCTCATCCCGACCACGGTGCGCGCGTAGACGCCGTCCGGTTCGTCCCACGCCTGCGACGCCCGGCGCTGGGACTCCGCGGCGTAGCGGTCGGCGTCCTCCTTCGTCAGCTGCGGGAAGACGTCGTGCAGGTTCTCGGCGGTCTGGCCCATCACCGCCGCGCTCTCGTCGATCAGGCGCTCGGCGACGAAGCGCGGGTTGAAGTCGACGTCCTCGCCCATCGGGTGGTGCCCCATGTGCTCGACGCCCCCCGCGATCGCGAGGTCGCAGGCGCCCCACGCGATCTCGCCCGCCGCGGCGGTCACGGCGGTGAGCGCTCCCGCGCACATACGGTCGACGGCGAAGCCCGGGACGGTGTGGGGCAGGCCCGCGAGGAGCGCCACGTCGCGGCCGAGCGTCAGCCCCTGGTCCCCGACCTGCGCCGTCGCCGCCATGACCACGTCGCCGATCCGCTCGGGCGGCGCCTCCGGGTTGCGCCGGAGGAGCTCGCGCACCGCCTTGACGCCCATGTCGTCGGCACGCGTCTTCCAGAAGAGCCCGCCTGGGCCGGCCTTGCCGAAGGCCGTGCGAACGCCGTCGACGTACACGACTTCTCGCAGCTCGCGCGGCATCGGTTTGGAGCCTAGCCGTTGATTGACCGTTCGATCAACGCTCGCGCACGTCGGGTTCTTGGCCGCGAAGCAGGCCGCTTCAGGGATATGCCCGCCGCAGGCGGGATTTGCCGCGGTCGGATTCCGCTTCTGCGGAATCCGACTTCGCGGAGAGTTCAGTCCTCGCCGGCGGCGAGCTCTTTCGACCGCGTCATCGCGGCCTGGATGGCGTTCAGGAACGCGGCGCGGACACCTGCGGACTCGAGCTCGCGGATCGCTGCGATGGTGGTGCCGCCGGGCGACGTGACCATCTCGCGCAGCTCGACGGGGTGGAGGCCCTCGTCGCGGAGCTGCTTCGCGGTGCCGAACATCGTCTGGACGACGAGCTGCGTGGAGATCTCCCGGGAGAGGCCGAGCAGGAGCCCCGCCTCGATCATCGCCTCGGCGAGGAGCGCGAAGTACGCCGGACCTGAGCCGGAGACGGCGGTGACCGCGTCCATCGAGCGCTCGGGCACGCGTACGACCGAGCCGAGGTGGGCGAGCGCCTCCTCTGCGAGCGTGACGTGCGCGTCGTCCGCGTGGGCACCGGCACAGAGCCCGGCGATCCCCTCGTGGACGGTGGACGGCGTATTCGGCATCGCGCGCACGACGGGCACGCCGGCGGCGAGGTGCCTCTCGATCGTCGCCGTCGGCGTTGCCGCGACGACGGAGAGGATGGTCTGCTCGGTCGTGATCGCGGGGCCGATCTGGCCGAGGAGCGCCTCGAGGTCCTGGGGCTTGACCGCGACGACGACGAGCGCGGCTCCCGCTGCGGCCTCGACGTTGTCGACCGTCGCCCGTATCCCGTGTCGCTCGGTGAGCTCGGCGACACGCTCGGCGCGCCGGCCGGAGGCGACGATCTCGTCGGGGCGGCGCCAGCCGGAGGAGAGGAGGCCGGAGATGAGGGACTCGCCGATGCGCCCGGCTCCCAGGATCGCGATCCGACGCTCGTCGACGGCCATACGAGACTCTAGATCGTTGATCTATGCGGCGCGGCGCTCTCGGCGTCGTGCGATCCGCGCGAGGTCGACCGACGCCCCGGGGACGAGCCCGCGGGCCCAGCCGAGGAGCAGGATCTCGCCCGCGAGGCCCTGCCAGTCGTCGTAGGGCGCGAGCAGCTCCGCCGTCTCGCTGCCCTCGACCCAGCGGCCGGTGAGCGCGGCGTGGAGCTTGACGAGGGACAGGTCGCCGACGAGCCCGTGCTCGTAGCGGCCCAGGCCCTCGAGCGAGATCACGCCGACCGACCACGGGCCGATCCCGCGCTCGCGGAGCAGGCGGGCGGCCGTGGCGTCGCTCGGCAGGTCGCGCAGCCGCTCGAGGTCCATGCCTGCGGCGAGCCGCGCGAGGACCGTCGCACGATGCTGGGCCAGCCCGAGGCGGCGGAGCTCCACGGGAGGAAGCCGCCGAAGCGCCTCGAGCGAGACGACGGTATCGCCGCACGCGCGGGCGATCGCGCGCTCGGTCGCGCGGGCGCGGCGGGCCTCGACCAGCTGGCCGCAGAGCGCTCGCACCACGGCGTGCGTGACGGTCGCCAGCCGAAGGGGCCGGTAGCCGACGAGCGCCCGGGCGGAAGGGCCGATCAGGGGGTCGCGCGCGAACCGGGCGTGAAACGCGCTCGTGTCGTCGTCGAGCGCGAGCATGAAGCGCGCCGTCGCGAGCGAGGGCTCGTCCGGGGCGTGGACGACCACCCGCCCGTCGGGGTGCTGCCAGGCTCGCGCCTCGCGTCCTCCGGGCAGCGCGCCGCACCACGTCCCGCTCCGGGCCATGAGGCGAAGGCGGTACGGCCCGGTCGGCCTGACGACGTCCTCGACCACGGGCACGAGACTACTCGGGCGGTAGGCTGGTCGACCCCGGTGTCCGATGCCGGCCGCCGTCGAGGTGAAAACGTGCCGACTTCGCTCCGATCGTTCCCCAGCCCCGAGGACCGCGTCGATGCCGGATCGACGAGGGGCGGCAGAGGAGGATCGCGCCCGCGTCGGCTCCCCCGGCTGCTCGCGGTGCCCCACAACGTTCACGCTCGCGCGCTGACCGTTCTCTTCGCGGGCATGGTCTGCGCCGCCGTGCTCGCCGCGCCGGCCGCGCCTGCGCCCGCGCCCGACCGGGCGCTGACGCTCGTGATCGACCGCGGCGCGAAGATCGCGATCCGCCGTGCTCCGGCCAGCCGGACGCTGGCCGTCGCGGCGTGGAAGACGTCGTTCGGCTCGGTGCGCCGGCTCCGGGTCGTCGAGCGGCGCGGCGACTGGTTCGCGGTGGAGAGCGACGTGCTCGGCAACGGCATCGTCGGCTGGGTGCCGCGGACGGCGGCGATTCACGTTCGCAAGCTGCCCTTCAGCGTCGAGGCGGACCTCTCGGAGCGGCTGCTGACGCTGCGCGAGGGAGGGAGGGTCGTCTTTCGCCGCCGCGTCTCGATCGGAGCGCGCGGCTCGCCGACGCCGAGCGGCCGCTTCCACGTCACCGACCAGATCCCGGGCAAGCGCTGGGGCCTCGGGTGCTGCATCGTGGTGCTATCGGGCAGTCAGCCCCGGCTCCCCGCAGGCTGGGGCGGGGGCGACCGTCTTGCGATCCACGGCCGCCCGTCGTCGTCGGAGACGATCGGCTCGCCGGCGAGCGCAGGGTGCCTGCACGCGACCGACCGGACGTTGAGAGCGCTCGCCCGCCTGCCGCTCGGCACCCCCGTCGTGATCCATCCGTAGGGTCCGACGTCGTGCGGCTCGCCGACGCGATCTCGCTCCGTTCGCGCAGGCGAAAGCTCGCCCTGTTCCTCGAGCTGATGCGCCCCGACCCGACGACGACGGTGCTCGACGTCGGGGTCGACGAGGTGTCGATCGGAGAGGCAGGCGGCGAGAGCGGCTGCACGACCCACAACTTCCTCGAGGAGCGCTATCCGTGGCCGGGGCGGATCACGGCGCTCGGGCTCCACGACGGCAGGCGGTTCCGGGAGCGGTACCCGGCGATCGCCTACGTGCAGGGGGACGCCTGCGCCCTCCCCTTTCCGGATGACGCGTTCGACGTCGTCCATTCGAACGCCGTGATCGAGCACGTCGGCGGGCGCGAGCGGCAGGAGGCGTTCGTCCAGGAGGCGCTGCGGGTCGGGCGGAGGGTCTTCCTCACGACGCCGAATCGGTGGTTCCCGATCGAGGTGCACACCCGGCTGCCGCTCGTCCATTGGCTGCCGGAGCCGCTCGCCGGGCGTGCCTACGACCTCGCGGGGAAGCCCTGGGCGAAGGAGAACCACCTGCTCGGCACCGCCGAGCTCCGCGCGCTCTTCCCGGTGCCCGTGCGCGTCTCGAACCTCGGCATGACGCTCGTGGCGACGACGTGAGCGATCGCCTGCCCCGGGTCGCGCTCCTCGTCCTCGTCGTGGGGCTCGCGCTCCACAACCTGGCGATGGCGCTCCTCTGGCAGGCGGGAGTGCGCGACACGGCGCTCACCGTCGCCGCGGCGTGGAAGGACGTGCTGCTGCTGGTCGCGCTCGTCACGGCGCTCGCCGCCGTGGGCTCCGTCCCGAGGCTGCTCTGGGCCGACCGGCTGGCGCTCGCCTACGGCGTCGTGGTCGTCGTCTACTGGCTGCTGCCGCAGTCCTGGCTCGGCGGCGAGGCGACGACGCGTGGTGAGCTCTACGCCCTCCGGCACCACCTGCTCCCGCTCGGCGCGTACCTGCTCGGACGGCTCATGACCCTCGATCGGCGCTGGTGGCGGAGGATCGGGCTCACGGTCGTGGGGGTCGCGGTCGTGCTCGCCGCGTGGGGGCTCGTCGACGTGTACCTGGTGCCGCTCCAGTGGTGGCGCGACTCCGGCGTTCCCGACTGGTTCTCCGAGCAGCTCGGGCTCACCTACCGCTGCCTGTCGGGCCTCCCGGAGAACTGGATCCTGAACACGGACGAGGAGAGCCCGGCGCGCCGGCTGGTGTCGACGTTCCTCAGCCCGCTGGCCACGGCGTACGCGCTCGTCGTCGCGCTCCTGCTGCTCGCTGCGATCAGGCCGCGCCGGTGGACGATCGCCGCCGCGGCCGTCGTCTACGCGGGCGTGCTCTGGACGCACACGCGCGCGGCGTTCATCGCGCTGCCGGTCGGCCTGCTCGTGCTCGCCGCGCTCCGCCGGTCGTGGGGGCCCGCGGCTCTCGCAGTCGGCTCCGTCGCGGCGTCTGCCGCGTTCGTCGCGCTCTTCCCGACGATCGGGCCGACCACGACGTACACGAAGACCGAGCTCGCCTGCCTGCGGGAGAACGCGGCCGTCGAGGGCGCGGCCACGGACGACCCGTTCTCGAGCGGCGAGAGCTCGACCTCGAGCCACCTGAGCGCGCTCCGCGACGGGATCGAGACGGTCGCCCGGCACCCCTGGGGCTACGGCCTCGGGAACGCGGGCGTCTCGGCGTCACGGACCGGAGTCGACGTGAAGGCGGGCGAGTCGACCTACACCGAGCTGGGCGTCGACGCCGGCCTGCTCGGCCTCGTCGCGTTCGTCGGCTGGCTCGTGGCCCTCTTCGCCGCGCTGCGTCGGCGCTCGCCCTGGCTCGCGGCCTCGGTCGCGGCGGTGGCGGTGCTCGGGCTCCAGACGGACGTGATCGGTATCCACTGGCTCTCGGTCGTGGTGTTCGCGCTCGGGGGCGCGGCGCTGCGCGCCGCACCCGGCTCCGAGCCGCCGGAAGGAGCGCTCTGAGCCCGGGGTGGTCAGAGGTGCCCGGCCGAGCTCGGCGCTCGCTCAGTGCCCGAAGTTCGCGCGTCGCTCGGCGTCCGCCTCGTCGACGAGATGCCCGTCGCGCCCGACGTAGCCGCCCTTCGCGCCGACGACGAGCATCACGAGGTCGTCGTCTCCGCCGTTCGACATGCGGCGTGGCGTGGTCGATGCGACGTGGACCATCCCGCCCGGGCCGAGGAGCCGCTCCTCCCCGTCGACCTCGACCTTCGCCGTGCCCGAGTGGACGAAGTAGAGCTCGTCCTGCTCGTCGTGGTAGTGATGGAAGCCGGGATAGTCCGGCGGCATCACGATGACGTTGACCCCGAACGCCTCGACGCCGAGCGCCTGGCGCACCTTGCGGAAGCCGTAGCCCTCGCCGAGGTCGTCGATGGTCCCGAACGCGTGGCTCATCCCGTGGCTCCCTTCCTCTCCAGCATGGCTTTGATCGTTCGGCGAAGGCCCTCCTCGAAGCCGACCCGCGGCTCGTACCCAATGGCAGCGCGCGCGGCGGAGACGTCCGCCCACGACTCCCGCACGTCCCCGGGCTGCGCCGGGCCGAAGGCCTTCTCGACCGGGCGGTCGAGGAGCCGGCCGACGGTGTCGGCGAGCGTGTTGACCGTCTCGGAGCCGCCGGTGGCGACGTTCAGGACGGTGCCCGCCGCGTCCGGCGCTTCGGCCGCGAGCAAGTTGGCCGCGACGACGTTCTCGACGTAGGTGAAGTCGCGCGACTGCTCGCCGTCGCCGTGGACGGTGATGGGCCGGCCCTCGGCGATCGCGCGGATGAACCGCGGCACGACCGCCGCATACTGCGAGGTCGGGTCCTGACGGCGCCCGAAGACGTTGAAGTACCGCAGCGCGACGGTCTCGATCCCGTACACCCGCGTGAAGCTGACGCAGAACCGCTCCGCGGCGAGCTTGGCGACGGCGTAGGGGGAGATCGGGTTCGGCGCCTGTGTCTCGACGCGTGGGAACTCTCCGCCGTCACCGTAGACGGACGACGACGACGCGGCCACGACGCGTCGGATCCCCTCGTCGCGGGCGGCGAGCAGCACGTTGAGGGTGCCCTCGACGTTGACCGCGGTCGACGTCAGCGGGTCCTGCACCGAGCGCGGCACGGAGCCGAGCGCGCCCTGGTGGAAGACGACCTCGACGCGGCGGACGGCCGTGTGCACGCGCTCGTACGAGCGGAGGTCGCCCTCGATCACCTCGACGTCCCGGCCGAGCTCCGCGAGGTTCGCCCGGCTGCCGGTCGAGAAGTTGTCGAGCACGCGGACGTCGTCGCCTCGCTCGAGGAGCGCCTCGACGAGGTTCGAGCCGATGAAGCCGGCGCCGCCGGTGACGAGGACGCGCGTCACGCCGGGCGGTCCGCGACGACGTGGTAGTTGGCCGTGATCGTCCCGGGGCGCTCGTCGCGGAGGAGGGAGACGCGCCGATCGAGGGCCCGCGCGACGCGGTTGAGCGCCGAGACGACGAGCCCGCGCGCCGGGCGCAGCGGCGTCCGCCGGAGGACGTGCTCGAGGTAGATGGCGTTCAGCATCGCGAGGGAGGAGGCCGTGCCGGAGCCGGCGGACACCGTAACCGAACCCCAGTCGCCGTTCTCGCGGAACAGCCGCTCGAGGCCGGCCCCGGTCCAGCGCCACAGGTCGACGGGGTTCGGGTGGTACACCATCGCGCCGTGCGTCGACACGAGCACGCGCCCTCCCGGGCGGGTCACGCGGTGGAGCTCGCGGATGCCCTGCGCCGGGTCGTCGACGTGCTCGAGCACCTGGGCGCAGAGGATGACGTCGAACGAGGCGTCGGGCGCCGGTATCGCCTCGATCGGCCCGATCAGGCTCGCACGCGGGTTGTCGCCCGTGTCCATCCCGACGATCTCCCTCGCATGCGGCTCGAAGAGGGCGAGGTACGGCATCTCGCCGCAGCCGACGTCGAGGAGCCGGTACGGGCCGAGGTCGGCCGCCGCCCGCCTGGCCTCGACGCCGAGCCAGCGCGCGAGCGGCGCCCGCACGGCGTAGGTGGGCGTCGAGAGCGCCGGGTCGAGGCGCGGGTCACTCACGGACCGTCACCAGCCCGAAGGCGATCCACGTCAGAGCCCCGAGCGGCAGGCCGGCGACGAGCCCGATTCCCGTCCACACGCCCGCGGCGACGCAGAGCCAGCCGAGGCCCACGAGCGCTGCCGGCGAGGAGCGAAGCCCTCGGATGCCCGCCGCGACGGCGGCCGCCGCGAGCCCCGCGAGGAATGCGATCCCCACGACGCCGAGGTCGGCGGCGACCTGGAGGTAGAGCATCTGGATCCCCCACGGGTGCTCCGGAGAGGGAAACGCCTGGTCGGGCTCGCTCGGGAACCGCGCCCGCGCGTCGTCCAGGAACGGCCCGAAGGCCCACTCCTCGCTCGACGCCTGCCAGCCGACGCCCGTGACCGGCCGGTCGAGCCAGATGCGGCCGCCGATGTACGCGAGCAGCGTGCGGTGTGCGTAGCTCTCGACACCCGTCTGCTCGACCCGGTCGCGGATGCCGATGAACTCGGCGAAGCGCTCGATCGTCGACGCCCGCATCGTCGCCGTCCCGGCCGTCACGAGCACGATGACGCCGGCCAGGGCGAGCGCACGCCGCGCGCGCAGCACTCCCACCGCGCGGGCTCCGAGCAGGATCGCAGCGACCGCGAGCCACAGCCCGAGCACCGCGGTCATCGCGCCGGAGAGCACCACGCCGAGCGCTCCGGTCGCGAGCGCGACGAGCGACCAGCGCCTGCCCGCGGGCCTTCCTTCGCCGAGCGCGACGCCGATCGCGCCCACGACGAGGGCCGCCCCGGAGAGCGCCGCGAGGTCGTGGATCCCCACGAACGACGGCTCGCGCTGTCCCGGGCGCTTCCCCTCGAACTCGGCCACGATCCCGAGGAACTGGAGGAGCCCCCAGGACGTCGCGGCGACGCTCCAGGCGACCACGGCGCGGAGCAGCGGGACGAGGTCGCGCGTCGAGCGGACGAGCAGCACGGTGGCGGGGAGGAGCGTCGCGTACCACGCGAACTTGGCGAGGCTGATCGCGTGTCGCGCGAGGTCGTACTCCTCGCCGAGGAGCGAGGGCGTCGCGAGCGAGACCGCGCAGACGAGGAGGAACGCGGCCGCCAGCCCGAGCACCACCCGTGCGCGGACGAGCGGCTGCCAGCCCTCGCGGCGGGCGCGGAGCCCCGCCGCCACGAGGACGCAGGCGATCGCGGCGTCGGCGAGGGTCGCGTCGATCGACGTCGAGCCCACTCCGACCGAGACGCTCGGCTGATAGGTCGCGTGGAGGAAGAGAAACGGCACCGACGCGGCGAGGGCGAGCGCCTCCGCCGGCGCGTCCCCGACGAGCGCCCGCACCGTCCCGGCGGGCGGGTGCGCCCGGGGCAGCGGCTCGGCCGTCACCGTGCGGACTGTAGCCGGGCAGGCCGCTGATACGGCCTGCCCTACACTGACCCGTCACGATGGCACCGAGCGTTCTCCGGCGCCGTTTTGCGACCGCAGCCGGGCTCTATCTCTCGGTCGCGCTCGGCATCCTCGGCACGATCGCCGCCGCCCGGATTCTCGGCCTGGAGGACTTCGGGCGCTTCGCCACCGTGATGGCCGTCGTCGGCCTCGCGCAGACGCTGCTCGACCTCACCGTCGAGGAGAGCCTGACGAAGTTCGGGTTCCGCTACGTGGCCGCGGAGGACTGGGGGAAGCTCCACCGCCTCTTCCGGCGGGCGCTCGAGCTCAAGCTGGTCGGCGGCGCACTCGCCTCGCTCGTCATCCTCGCGCTCGCTCCGTTCGCGGACACGATCTTCGGGACCGACGGGCTCGCAGCGCCGATGGCCGCCGCGGCGGCGCTCCCGTTCCTCGCCTCGCCCGAGAACGTCTCGGCGAGCGCGCTCCTGCTCCGCGGCCGCTACGACCTCCGCGGCCTGCTGCTGTCCGTGACGATGGGGATCCGCCTCGTCGCGATCCTCGTCGGCGCGTCGATCGGCATCACGGCCGCTCTCGGCGCGCTCGCCGTCGGCCAGCTCTTCGCGACGGCGGTCGTCGGAACGGCGGGAGCCGTGGCCCTCCGACGGTTCCCGCCGGCGGAGGCGCGCTCGCTCGGAAGCGACCGTCGTGAGATCGTCTCGTTCATCGTCCAGTCGAGCGTCGCGACGGGCGTGGTCTCGCTCCGCGCGGCCCTGACGCCGGTGCTGCTCGGCGTGGTCGCGGGGACGACGCAGGTCGGCTACTACCGGGTGGCCCTCGCCCCGCAGAGCGGCTTCTCGGCGGCGAGCGCCCCCGTGCGGCTCGTGCTCCTGACCGAGCAGACGCGCGACTGGGAGTACGGCCGCGAGCAGACGGTGCTCCGGGGCGTGCGGCGCTACTCGCTCGGTGCCGCCGCGATCGCGGCCGTGGCCGTGCCGGTCTTCCTGCTCGCGATGCCCTGGCTCGTCCGGGTCGTGTTCGGGAGCGAGTTCCTCCCCGCAGTGGACGCCGCGCGCATCGTCCTCGTCTCCGCCGCGATCCTGCTCGTGCTCGGCTGGTCGAAGTCGCTGCCGGTCACGATCGGGCGGCCGCGCCTCCGGATCGTCACGCACGGGATCGAGACGGTCGTGCTGCTGCCGCTCGTCGTCGTCCTGGGCGCGGAATGGGGCGTCACGGGTGCCGCCGTCGCGATCCTCGTGTCGACGCTCGCGTTCGCCGCGACCTGGGTGGTCGTGCTCGTGCGCCTCCGGGCGGAGCTCCGGGCGGCACGTGTCATGGGCGCTCCCGGAGCGGCGAGCTCGTGAGGGTCGTCGTCGTCTCGGGCATCTGGCCGCCGGACGTCGGCGGGCCGGCCAGCCACGCGCCGGCGCTCGCGACGGCGCTCCTCGAGGCGGGCCACGAGGTCGAGGTCGTGACGACCGCCGACGCGGAGCCTGCGCCGCAGCCGTACCCGGTGCGGTGGGTGTCGCGCGCCCGTCCCGCGCCGCTCCGGCATCTGGCGGTCGTCCGGCAGGTGGCGCGCGCAGCCCGGGCGGCCGACCGCGTCTACGCGACGACGATGGTGCGGCGTGCCGCCCTGGGGGCAGCGCTCGCACGGCGTCCGCTCGTCGTCAAGCTCGTCGCCGACGAGGCCTACGAGCGGGAGCGCCGCGCGGGACGGTTCCACGGCACGCTGGCGGACTTCCAGCGGGTGCGGGGCGGGCTTCGCGTCCGGCTGCTGCGCGCGACGCGCACACGAGCGCTCCGGCGTGCCCGCAGGATCGTCGTCCCGAGCGCCTACCTGAGGACGATCGCGCTCGGCTGGGGCCTCGACCCACGGCGCGTCGAGGTCGTCCCGAACCCGGCCCCCGAGCTCCCGGCGCGCGCGTCGCGCGACGAGGCGAGGCGCGCGCTCGGGATTCGCGGGCCGGCGCTGGGCACGGCGGGCAGGCTGACCGCGCAGAAGGCGCTCGGCGATGCCCTCGCCGCGCTCGCCCGGGTGCCCGGCGTCGAGCTCCTGGTGCTGGGTGACGGTCCCGAGCGCGCGTCGCTCGAGCGGCGCGCGGCGGAGCTCGGGCTCGACGGGCGGGTCCGCTTCCTCGGAGCCGGAACGCGCGAGGACGTGATCGACCTCTTCCGCGCCGTCGACGCGGCGCTGCTCACATCCGCGTGGGAGAACCTCCCGCACACCCTTCTCGAGGCGCTCGCCGTCGGCACGCCGGTGATCGCGACGGCCGTCGGCGGCGTCCCCGAGGTGGTGCACGACGGGGAGAACGGGCTCCTCGTCCCGGCCGGCGACGTGGATGCGATCGCCGGCGCGATCGAGCGGGTCGTCCGGGACGACGCGCTTCGCGCCTCGCTCGCCGCGGCCGCCGCGCCGTCGGTCGAGGAGCTCTCGGAGCCGCGTATCCTGGGGCGGATCGTGCAGGCGATCGAGGACGGGAGATGAGGCCGCGCGTCCTCATGACCGGGCGCACGCGCTACCGCCTCCCGCTGAACGGGTCGCTCGAGCGCAAGTTCCGCGCCCTCGAGGAGCGGCTCGACCTGCGCGTTCTCGCGGCGGCGCCGCGCGGGGCACCGGCCGGCGACGCGATCTTCGCCCTGCAGCGGGGCACGCCGGTGCCCGCGCTCGACGGACCCGTCTTCTACGGCTCCCTCCCCGTGCGCATCGCGCGAGCGCTGCGCCAGGCACCCGCGGACGCGATCCTCGCGCAGAGCCCGTACGAGGCCCTGGCCGCCCTCGCGGGGCGGAAGCTTGCGCGCAGCGATGCCGCCGTCGTGGTCGAGATCCACGGCGACTGGCGCACGTGGTCGCGCCTCTACGGCTCGCCTGCCCGTGCCGTCGTCGCCCCGCTCGCCGATCGCGCGGCTCTCGCCGCCGTCCGCCGGGCCGACGCGGTGAGGACGCTCTCGCCGTTCACGACCGCCATCGTCCGGGAGGCAGGCGTGGAGCCCGCGGGGGTGTTCACGACCTACACGGAGCTGACGGCGTTCTCGGAGCCGCCCGTCGAGCCGCTCCCCGAGCGCCCGTCCGCCCTGTTCATCGGCGTCCTGGAGCGATACAAGAACGTCCATGCGATCGCAGACGCCTGGCGGCTCGCCGCACCCCGCGTCCCCGAGGCCACGCTGCGGATCGTCGGTGACGGGCGGCACCGCGACGTTGCCGAGGCGCTCGTCCGCGATCTCCCCGCACGCGTCACGTGGGACCGACGGCTGGAGACGCACGACGTGGTGAAGGCGTTCGACAGCGCGTGGGTGCTCCTGCTCGCCTCGCGCTCGGAGGGGACGCCGCGGGTCGTGCTCGAGGCCCTGTGCCGCGGGCGGGCCGTCGTCGGAGCGCGTGCCGGCGGGATCCCGGACGTCGTCGCGGACGGCGAGACGGGCCTCCTCGTCGATCCCGACCGGCCCGACGAGATCGCCGACGCGCTCGTGCGGATCCTCTCCGACCGGGCACTCGCCGAGCGGCTCGGCGAAGGCGGCCGGGCGCGCGCGGCCGCCTGGACCTACACGCCCGAGGAGTACGCCGACCGCGTGGCCCAGCTCGTGGAGCGGGCGGTCGAGGCCCGCAGCACATGAGGCTCGTCGTCGTCACGCAGCAGGTCGACCCTGCGAGCCCGGTGCTCGGAGCGACGGTCGACAAGCTCCGGGCGCTGGCCGCCCGCGTCGACGAGCTGATCGTGCTCACCGACCGCTCGGTCGAGGGCGCGCTGCCCGGCAACTGCCGTGTGCGCCTCTTCCGCGCGTCGCACCGAGCGGGGCGCGGCCTCCGCTTCGAGTCGGCGCTCGCACGGGAGCTCGCGCGGCGGCCGCGCCCCGCCGCCGTCCTCGCGCACATGTGCCCCATCTACGCGGTGCTCGCGGCGCCGCTCGCGCGCCCGACCGGCGTCAAGGTGCTCCTCTGGTTCACGCACTGGCGGCGGAGCCGCCTGCTCGCCACGGCGGAGAGGCTCTCGACGACCGTGCTGAGCGTCGACGAGCGGACGTTCCCCCTCCGGTCGCGCAAGCTCGTTGCGATCGGCCACGGGATCGACGTCTCCGGGCTCCAGTGCGTCGAGCGGCCCGAGCGCGACCCGCTGACGCTCCTTGCGCTCGGGAGGACGTCACCGGCCAAGGGCCTCGAGACGATCGTCCGCGCGGTCGAGCAGGTGCCCGAGGTCACGCTGCTCGTGTGCGGGCCTTCGATCACCGAGGACGAGCGGCACTACAAGATCGCCCTCGAGCGCCTCGTGATCGAGCTCGGCCTGCTCGACCGCGTCGACATCCGCGGCCCCGCACCGCACCACACGGTTCCCGGCCTCTACGCCGAGGTCGACGCGCTGGTCAACGACATGCGGGAGGGCGCGACCGACAAGGTCGTCTACGAGGCCGCCGCGACCTGCCTGCCGGTGATCGCCTCGAACCCCGCCTTCGACACGCTCCTCCCGGACGAGCTTCGCTTCGCCCACGGCGACGTCGAGGGCCTCGCAGGTGCGATCCGGCACCTCGGGGAGATCGACCGGAACGCCGTCGGCCGGAGGCTGCGCGAGACGGTCGTCCGCGAGCACTCGGTGGAGGTGTGGGCGGAGCGGGTGGTCGCGCTGGCCCGATGAGCAACGCTCGCCTTCGGCTCGCGTTCGTGGGGGAAACCATGTTTCCCCCACGTGCCCCCTTCTTCTGGAGAAGCATGGGGAACCTCCCGGTTCCCCACACCCCTCCCCGCTCATGGGCCAACAGAGGCTGGCCCATGAGCCTCCGCGTCCTTCACGTCGCGAAGGTCGCGGGGATCTCGGGCGCCGAGAACCACCTCCTGCTGCTGCTCCCCGCGCTCCGCGAGCGCGGCTTCGACGTCCGGTTCGCGATGCTCCACGAGGACGAGCCGGGCGCGGCCGACTTCGCGTCGCGTCTCGAGCAGGCGGGGATCCCGGTCGAGCGCGTGCGCCTCGCCCGCGCGACCGACCCGGTGGCCTTCACGCGGCTCGGGCGGATCGTGCGTCGCGATCGCCCGGCGATCCTGCACACGCACCTCGTCCACGCCGACTTCCACGGCCTCCCCGCCGGCAGGCTCGCCCGTGTCCCGGTGCTGGTGTCGACGAAGCACGGCTTCAACCCGTTTCGCGGCGGGCGGACGTTCGCCGCGGCGGACCGCGCCGTCTCCGGGCTCGCGGACGTGCACATCGCGATCTCGGCCGGGCTCGCCCGGTACCTGGCCGAGAGCGAGGGCTTCGACGAGTCGAGCTTCGAGGTCGTCCACTACGGCATCGAGCCAGGCCCCCCTCCGGGGCCGTTGCCCGGGGCTCCACGGCTTGCGGTCGTCGGCAGGCTGATCCCGATCAAGGGCCACGACGTCCTCCTCCGGGCCGTCGCGGCCGTGCGGAGCGATCTTCCCGGCCTGACGCTCGAGATCGCGGGCGACGGGCCGCTCGAGCAGGAGCTCCGGTCGACCGCCGCGCGGCTCGGGCTGGACGACATCGTGTCGTTTCTCGGCCGGGTGGCTCCCGCCGCGCCCGTCTTCGAGCGGGCCGAGGTCGTCGTGGTGCCGTCGTTCGGCGAGGGCTTCGGGATGGTGGCGCTCGAGGCGATGGAGCGCGGCCGGCCGGTGATCGCCAGCGCCGTCGGCGGCCTCCCGGAGATCGTCGAGGACGGCCGCACGGGGCTGGTGGTCCCCGCGGGCGACGCCGAGGCGCTCGCCCGTGCGGTTCGCGAGCTCGCCGGCGACCCCGCACGCGCCGCCGCGATGGCCGCTGCGGGGCGGGTGCGCGCGCTCGAGGAGTTCTCGCAGGAGCGCTGCACGGATCGGATCGAGGCGATCTACCGGGCGGCGCTCGAGGCGGCCGGCGCACGCCGGCTCCGAAGGAGCGCCCAGGCGCGCTCGAGCGCGAAGGCGGCGAGCAGTGCGAGCACGAAGTCCCAGGGTGCGCGGTAGCGGACCGTCCCCGCGAAGACCATCGCCGTCAGGGTGTTGAAGCCCAGTACGAGGGCCGCCAGCGCCACGAAACGGCGCGGTGCGAGGAACGCGCCCCAGACGGCGAGCGCGTAGAGGGCGAGGACGAACGCCGGCTCCACCGTGCGCTGCAAGAGGTCGGACAGGCCCTGCTGCGCGGGGTCGTCGGCGGCCACGCTCAGGAACGGTGACCAGAGCATCCCGACGGCCTGGACGGCGAGCCGCGCCTTCTCGCCCGGCTGATCGCGCCAGAAGTCGAGAACCTGGTCGCGGTAGAACGACGCCTGGGCGCACTCGTCGACCGCCTTCGCGGCGGCGACCGAGATCCCGGCCGCCTTCTCGGGCCAGGGCGGCACCCCCGGCAGGTCGGGCACGTCGTCGATCCAGCCGCCTCCGGCGAGGACGTCGTACGTCGCGGGGTTGTTCGCCTTCCAGAGCGCGCGCGTGTCCGTCGTGACCGTCGCGCACCCGATGACGACCCGGTTGCGGACGACCCACGGGGCGGTCACCACCGCGGCGCCGACCACGACGAGGAGCGCCGCCGCGACCGCGCGGCGTCCGGGTCGCACGCGCCACGCGACGTAGGGCGCGAGCGCCAGAGGCAGCAGGAGCAGGCGGGCGTTGGAGAGGATCGCGAGCCCGGCGGCCGCGCCCGTGCCGAGCGCGAGCAGGAGCGACCGGCGCTCGTACGCGAGGAGCGCGAGCAGCACCATCGCTGCGGCGAGGAGCCCGTCGAGGATCTCGCGGTTCACGTGGACGTCGTGCCACACGAGATACGGGTGCAGCGTGGCGACGAGCGCGGCGATCACGCCGGTCCTGATCGTCGCGAGGTGACTTCCGATCGCGAGCACGAGCAGCGCCGTCCCGACGGCGACGACGACCTGGGCCAGCCCGACGACGACCCACGAGCGCTCGAGCGGCCAGTAGAGGGCCGCGAGGAACCACGCGTAGAGCGGCTGCGTGTACGCGGACGGGACATCGGGAAGGAAGCCGAACGTGCCGCTGGAGACGAGAGTCCGGGCGAACGTGTCGCTCTTCTCGACGTACTCCTCGAGGATCGCGTCCCGCTCGATCGCGAGGGCGACGAGCCGCGGGAGCGCAGCCGCACCGGCCACCAGTCCGACGGCGGGAGCCCGTCTCACGCGGGGGCGAGCTCCGAACCTGGTATCCGTTGCGTGATGTCGCCCACGACTCCGGAACGGTACGCAGTGGTCTCGTGTCACGTCGAACGACCGCTCGACGACCACGTCTGGGCGGCCTTCGCGGCGCTCCAGGAGCGCAGGCCCGGAGGGCTCTCGATCGCGGCGCTGATCCGGCCGCCGGACCCGGAGGCGGGGGAGAACGACGAGGCGCTCTGGCTGTCGCGGGCCCGGGAGGCGGCCGACCGGGGTGCGCTCGGCCACCACACGCACTTCACGGGCCCGACCCACGCGCGGCCCACGGGCGGCCCCACGGGCGAGCGTGTGCGGCGCGAGGGTGCGTGGCTCCAGGCGCACGGCCTCAGGCCGACGCTCTTCTGCGGCGGCGGGTGGTACACGGACCGCTCCGTCGCGCTCGCCTGTGCGGAGCTCGGCTACGTCGACTGCACGCCACGCGCGAGGCGGCCGTCGTACCTCCCGGAGGGTGAGGCCTGGGCGGAGCTCGCAGCGCCGGCACGCGTCGACGTCGACGGGAGGACGCTGGCCGCGGTGCCGACGACGCACAGCGCGGGCGACCTCGTGCGGACGATCCTGCGGCTCGGCCTCCCGCCGCGCGTCCACGCCTACTTCCACGACACCGATCTCGTCAGCAGGCGGCGGCGCGCGCTCGTGGTCGCCGGCCTCGAGCTGCTCGGCGGCCGGCGGCCGCCGGGTGACCTCGACGTGCTCGGCCCGTCGGTACGCGATCACGGCCCGCGCCTCTCCTGGGAGGACGTCGCGCGCGGGGAGGCGGCCGCCCTCCGGGCGTAGAATCCAGGGGTGCCGAGCGAGGCACCCACGACGAGCCCGGCTCGGCCCGAAGAGAGCCCCCTGCCCATCCCGGGCGGCGGGCTCCCCGACGGGCCTGCCGACATCCGCCGCTCGCGCGTGTATCTGCTGTCGCGCGGCCCCCTGTCCGGCCTGCTCCGCAGGGCGGTGAGCGTCACGATGCTCGTCGCGGCCGACGTCGCCGGGCTCGCGCTCGGCGTGTACCTCGCGCTCGTGCTGCGCTCCGTCGTGTACGGCGACACGGTGTACTGGTCGCTCCTCTGGGACACCGGGCCTGCCGAGTGGCTGCCGTTCCTCGCGCCGATCACCGTCCTCGTCTTCCTCCAGGCGGGGCTCTACGCCCCGCGCGAGCGCCGCTCGGGCTCGGGGCGGATCCTCGGCGCGCTCGTCCTCGTCGCCCTGATCGTCCTCGCGTTCGGCCTCGGGACGGACTACGACTTCACGACCACCGGGCTGTTCCCGACCGCCGTCGCGACGAGCGCGCTCTCGATCGGGCTCCTGCGGGCGGCGTACGACTCGGTCTCGCTCGAGCTGATGGGCCGGGCGGGGGTACGTCGCCGCCTGCTGCTCGTCGGGGAGGGGGACACGCTCTCCGATCTCGAGCGGCAGCTCCGTGCGTCGCGCGGGGGGATCGGCGTCGAGGTCGTCGGCACCCTCGCCGCCGCGCCCGGGTCGGCGGCGCTCGACGCGTCGCTCGAGCAGCTGGCGGTGCTGCTCGAGGACAGGCGGCCCGACGAGCTCGTGCTGGCCGAGGCGGACTTCGACGAGCAGACCGTCCTCCAGGTCGTCCAGCTCGCCCACCGGCACGGCGTGAAGGTCAAGCTCGCCCCCACCACGACCGAGCTGCTCGTCCACGAGGGCGAGTACGTGCGCGGGCCAGGGCGTGCCGCTGTTCGAGCTGCGACCGCCGATGCTGACGGGGCTCGAGTGGGCGACGAAGCGCGCGTTCGACCTTGTCGTCTCCCTCACGTTCCTCGTCGTCGGGATCCCGCTCTGGCTCCTCGTCGCAGCGGCGATCAAGCTCGAGTCGCGCGGGCCGGTGCTGTACGTCGACCGGCGGATCGGGGTCGGCGAGCAGGAGTTCGGCATGCTCAAGTTCCGCACGATGGTGGCGCATGCGGCCGAGCTCCAGGACGAGCTCGAGGACGAGAACGAGGCGTCGGGCCCCCTGTTCAAGATCCGGGACGACCCTCGCGTCACCCATGTGGGGCGCGTGCTCCGTCGCCTCTCGCTCGACGAGCTCCCGCAGCTCGTCAACGTCCTGCGCGGCGAGATGAGCCTCGTGGGCCCGCGCCCGCTGCCCCTGCGAGACCACGCGATGCTCGAAGACTGGCATCGCGCCCGCTCGCTCGTCCTGCCCGGGATGACGGGCCTGTGGCAGATCTCCGGCCGCTCCGGGCTCGAGTTCGACGATCTCGTTCGCCTCGACTTCACGTACATCGAGAACTGGTCGATCTGGTCGGACGTCTCGATCATCGCGCGGACGATCCCGGCCGTCCTGAGCGGCCGCGGAGCGTACTGAGCCGACGCGGCCCGTCCCTACACTCCTCCTCGTGTCGGAGCGCTCTCCCCGCATACTCGCCGTCGCCTCCGCCGTCGACCTCGACTTCCGCTACGGCTGCACGCCCGCCTGGTGGCAGCTGTGGAAGGGGCTCTACGAGGCGGGGGTCGACCTCGTCGTCACTCCGTACCGCGGACGGCCCGTCGAGTCTCCCTGGTGGCGCACGGCACCCAATCCGACCTACCGCGAGGCCGAGAGCTACGCGGCCCTGCGTGGCGGGCTCGCCCGCCTCAAGGGCGACCGGTACCTGAGACGCGTCGAGGACAACCCGGAGGACAGCGCCTTCGACAAGCTCACCCGCGAGACGATCTGGAAGGTCGTCACGCCGCGCTGGCGGCGGCACCTCGACCGGCTGGTCGCCCGGGAGCGGCCCGACGCCGTGCTCGTGTTCACCGTCCCGATGGCCCACTTCCGCGGCATCCCGACCCACCTGCGCGAGCGCCACGGGGTTCCGGTCGTCTTCTACGACGGCGACGTGCCGATGAGCCTGCCGGAGTTCGGCGGCATGGACACCGGCTTCAACTACTACCACGGTGCCGATCCGTCCGAGTACGACCTCGTGCTCTCGAACTCGGAGGGTGGCCTGGCGCGGCTGCTCGAGCTCGGGGCACGGCGCGCCGAGGCCGTGCTCTGGGCGGCGGACCCCGAGTTCTTCCGCCCGCTGCCCGTCGAGAAGGAGCACGACGTCTTCTTCTACGGCTACGGGGACAAGTTCCGGCGAGAGTGGATGGCGGCGCTCGTCGGAGAGCCGAGCCGGCGTGACCCGCGGATCGACTTCGCGCTCGGCGGACGGGACTTCCAGGGCGACGTCGGCGGAGCGCGGCTCCTCGGCGACGTGCCGTTCAACGTCTTCGCGCGCGCGATCTCGGCGGCGCGCGTCAACCTCAACGTGACGAGGCGGGCGCACGCGACGGTCGACGGCTCGTCGACCTGCAGGCCCTTCGAGCTCGCGTCCGCGGGCGCCGCGATCGTCTCCAACCCGCACGCGGGGCTCGAGCGATGGTTCGAGCCGGGCCGGGAGCTTCTCGTCGTGGACGACGCGGACGGCGCGCTCGACGCGTACCACGCGCTGCTCGACGATCCCGCCGAGGCCGCGGCGATGGGTGCCCGCGCGCGCGAGCGCGTCCTCGACGAGCACACGTACGCCCACCGGGCGCGGCAGATGCTGCGGCTGCTCGAGCTCGAGGCGGCCGTTCCCGTATGACGCGGAGGATCGTGGCGGTCGTCCCCGCGTTCGACGAGGAGGCGGCGATCGGCGCGGTGGTGGCCGGGATCCACGCGTTCGACCCGGCGATCGACGTGGTCGTCGTCGACGACGGGTCGTCGGACGCGACCGCCGGGGCCGCCCACGATGCGGGCGCGACCGTCGTCCGGCTCCCGTTCAACCTCGGCATCGGCGCGGCCGTCCAGACGGGCTTCCGGTACGCGCTCGAGCGCGGGTACGACGTCGCCGTGCGGCTCGACGGCGACGGGCAGCACGACCCCGCCGAGGTGTCCAAGCTGCTGGCCCCGCTCGAGCGTGACGAGGCGGACGTCGTCACCGGCTCGCGCTTCCGCGAGGACGAGGAGGGCTACCGTCCGCCGCTCGCGCGGCGGCTCGGGATCACCTGGTTCGCCCGGCTCGTCTCGCTGCTCTCCGGCCAGCGCGTGACCGACACGACGTCCGGGTTCCAGGCGCTCAACCGGAAGGGGATCGCGCTGTTCGCGCGTGACTACCCGAGCGACTACCCCGAGGTGGAGGCGACCGTCCTCGTCCTCAAGCACCGGTTACGGCTCGTCGAGGTGCCCGTGAGCATGCGCGAGCGCGAGCACGGGTCGTCCTCGATCACGTTCCTGCGCTCGGTGTACTACGCGTTCAAGGTCACGCTCGCCCTCCTCGTGGCGATGGGCCGCCGCTACGCCGTCCCCTCGGAGGGCATGCCGCGATGACACCCGTCCGGATCTCGATCGCAGCCGCGATCGGCTCCGTGCTGCTCATCCTGATCGTGCTCGAGCTGATCCGCGGGAGGCGCCTGAAGGAGCGCTACGCGCTCCTCTGGCTCGTGACGGGCCTCGTGCTCCTCGTCCTCTCGGCCTGGCGCGGTGGCCTCAACACGATCGCCGGGTGGCTGGGCGTCTCGGGCTACCCGCCGGCGATCCTCTTCGCGGCCGCGATCATGTTCGTGATCGCCGTGCTCCTGCACTACTCGACCGTGCTCTCGCGGTTGACCGACGACAACGTCCTGCTCGCGCAGGAGGTCGCGCTCCTGCGCACACGCGTCGACGCGCTCGAGGAGCGCGAACGCGAGGCCCCTAGTCTGACGACGTTGTAAGGCTCCGCAGTTCCCGCACGAGAACGACGAGGAGGAGGACGAGAAGCACGTTTCTGGAGAGCAGGAGCCATGCTGCCCACGGGTCGACGTGCAGCCCTTCCCAACCGCGAAGCTCGAACTGGGTCAGAACCAGGCCAGCGGCGAGAAGCGCAACTGCGATTCGTCCGGCCCGTCCTGCGACCAGCGGTACGAGCGGCAGGAGCCAGGTCAGGAACTGGGGCGAGATCACCTTGGCGAGGGTGAGGAACGCGACGGCGGCAGCAGTGAGGCTCGTGACGAAGACGGCATCCGAGCGCACCGATCGCCGACAGACGACCCACACCCACACGATCGTCCCGGCGGCCGCGACCGTGGTCAGTGTCGCGAGCACCGCGGGAAGCCGCCCGGCGAGGTCCAGCGATCCAGGATCGCCGGGAACGATCGTCGCTGCGTAGACGTCCATGGTGTCGAGGGCGAGGAGGATCGAGCCAGGCAGGCTTTCCCCGTGCAGGTCCCGCGAGGCCTGGGTCCAGTAGCTGAAACCCAGTCCGCCGAACGAGGTCGCAAGGAAGTAGGAGAAGATCGCAAGGCATACGGAGGCGAACACGGCAGCGCTCCGAACGAGCGCGCGACGTCCACGTGTCAGGAGGATCCTCTCCGCTGCGATAGGGAGCATCGAGAGCGTGAAGGTCTTGGCCGCGAACGAGCCCGCGAGGAACCCGGAGGCGGCCGCGTCGCGGTGCGAGAGGTATGCGGCGACCGCGAGCGCGACGAGTGCCGTCGGCCAGAGGTCGTACCGGTTCAGAAAGACGTGCCCGAGCAGGAGCGGCGCGAGCGCGATCGTTCCCAATCCGGTGAGTGTCGCCGTTCTGCCCGCCTCCAGTCGACCCAGCGAGTAGCCGGTCGCCAGGAGAACGACAACTCCGAGACCCGTCATCATCAGCTTGAAGACGAACAGGTAGTCGGGTGCGGTCGACGTCACGAGCGCCGGCGCGACGAATGCCGGCAGTGCGAACGGCGGGTATTCCACGCTGAAGTCGCCGTACGGGATGTCGCCGTCGAGAATCCTGCGCGCGAACCCCTCGTAGTGGCCCACGTCCCCCCACAGGCTGTCGGTGATCAGACCGCCCTCGGAGAAGACGCACAACGCGATGTACACCGGGACCATCGCGACCGCTGTGCGGAACGGGCTCGTCACCTCATCCTGGCGGACGGCGCGACCGGTGGGCTGATCGCGAAGATGTCGCCCTGCTCAGGATCGTCGAGCCAGTTCGCCGCGACTCCGATCCGGTAGATCGCGTCGGGCGGAGGGCTCGGGTCGACAAAACGGCGCGTACGCGTCGTGGTCAGCGTCTCCGCGCGGAGCTCACAGCGGTCGACGCCGCGCAGTTCGCAGACCATGTCGAGGAACCCTCGCGACGGCGAGGCCCGATAGACGCGGTAGAACGTGCGGGCGCGCTTCGTCGAGTCGGTCCAGGCGAGCTCGTTGGCGTTGCCCGAGCGTCGAACGGTGAGCGACACGACGCCGTCGTCGGCCGGCACTCCGATGTCGTCCACGATCACCTGCCGGGAGACGAACCCTCCCGGCGGAGTGGGCTGTTCCACGGCCCGCAGCGGGCCGGACACGAGAAGGACGGCGAGCGGGACCACCGAGAGGAACGCGATGACGGCGACCGTCGTGACGAAGACCGGGCCTGCGGCCCGGAAGCGGCGCGAGCCGGTGCCCCGCGCGCTCGACCAGTGTCGGGACGAGCAGCGGGATCGCCGCCGTCAGGAGCGCGAACGCGGGAAGCGCGGGCATCACGAGCCTCCAGTAGCTGCCCGACTCGATCGTGGCGACCGACGCGGCGCCCTTGACGACGACGTAGCCGAGCAGCCAGGCGAGGAAGAGGCCGGCCGCCGGGACGGAGCGGCGCGCGACCGCGATCGCTCCGGCGAGCGGGAGGAACTGGACGACCCGCGCGCTCCAGGTGAACTCGCGCAGGTTGGACATGTTCTGCTTCCAGGTGTCGAAGTTCAGATGAACGGTGCGGTCGAACCACGACGTTGCCGACGCCACGACGGGGTCGCCGAGCCCCGCGGCGAGCCGCGACCTCGCCCTGTGCGAAGAGCGGGCATCTCGCCGAGACCCTTGGACTTCCAGATCGTGAGCGCGAGGAGCGCCGGGCCGAGCGCGACGGCGAAGAGCAGGCATGTGGCCGAAGCGACGGGCGAGCAGGAACGCGAGCAGCGGCCCGCCGAGGAACAGCGCGTTGGCGGGCTTCAGCGCCGAGCGCGACGCCGGCGAACGTGCCTGCGAGGACCGCCTCGCGCTGCGCGCCGGCCTCGAGCGCCCGCACGGTGAGCGCCGCCGAGAGGAGCACCGCCACGACCGACGGGAAGTCCGCCTGCTGCGTGAGCCCGAGCGCCTGCGGGAGGAACTGGTCGACCCACGAGTCGTGGTAGCGCTGGATGAAGTACGGGATCGCGGCGAAGGGCGCGGCGACGAACGCGGCCGCGCACCAGAGCCCGGCGAGCCGCCCCGCCAGCCGGGCTCCGATGTCGTAGACCGCCAGCGTCGCGATCGGCCCGAGCACGCCGACCTGGAGGATCGTCGTCAGGGGCAGGAGCTCGACCGAGCTCGACCCCGTGATCCAGGTCAGCGGCGCGAGGAGCAGCGGCCAGCCGTGGCTCGTCAGGGCGTAGCCGATCGTCCCGTGCCCGAGGAGCCAGCCGGACGTGACGAGCCAGATCTGGTCGCCGCCCTGGTAGGTCAGCCAGCCGTTGTGGTTGATCGAGAAGAAGAGCGCCACGGTGGCGAGCGATCTGCGCCGCGACGATCGCCCCGAGCGCGATGACGACGTGACGCGTCAGCGCATCCGCCCCCCGGACGAGCGGAGCGAGGGCAGACGGTGGGCGCGCGGCGGGCGCCGCGGTGCTCATCCGGCAACGCTCGAGCGGTACCAGGCCACGGTGCGTGCGATGCCCTCCCGCAGGGGGACGGCCGCCGTGAACCCGAACAGCGCCTCGGCGCGCGACGTGTCGAGCCGGCGGCGCGGCTGGCCGTTCGGCTTCGACGTGTCCCAACGGATCGTGCCCGCGAAACCCGTCGCGTCGCGGACAAGCTCGGCAAGATCGCGGATCGCGATCTCCTCGCCGGTACCGAGGTTCACGGGCTCGGCGCCGTCGTACCGCTCCGCCGCGCGCGCGAGCCCCTCGACGCAATCGTCGACGTAGAGGAACTCGCGGGTCGGCGTGCCGTCGCCCCAGAGCACGATCTCGTCGTCGGCTCGCTCCTGCGCCTCGACCATCTTCCGGATCAGCGCGGGAATCACGTGGGACGTCTCGAGGTCGAAGTTGTCCCCGGGCCCGTAGAGGTTCACGGGTAGGAGGAAGATCGCGTTCGTGCCGTACTGCTCGCGGTACGACTGCGCGCCGACGAGGATCGCCTTCTTCGCGACGCCGTAGGGTGCGTTCGTCTCCTCCGGATAGCCGTTCCAGAGATCCTCCTCGTGGAACGGGACCGGCGCGAACTTCGGATACGCACAGATCGTCCCGGCGATCACGAGCTTCGGCGTGGAGTGGATCCGGGCCTGCTCGAGGACGTGCGCGCCCATCATCAGGTTGGCGTACCAGTACCGGCCGGGGTTCGCGCGGTTCGCGCCGATCCCGCCGACCTCCGCCGCGAGGTGGAACACGAGCTCCGGGTCGGTGTCGTCGAACAGCCGCTTCGTGTCCTCCATCGCCGTGAGGTCGTAGTCGCGGCGGCGTCCGATCGACACCTCGTGGCCCTCTTCGCGGAGGAGCTCCGCGAGCCGCGAGCCGACGAAGCCGGCGCCGCCCGTGACGAGGACGCGGCTCAAGCGCCGCCCCGCGGTCGGCCCGGGACCGCCTCGAGAGGGGCGTGGCTCACGAGCCGGCGAGCTGGGGGGACGGTCGAATAAAAACGCAAGAGGCGAGCCGGCGTACGAGGTATGGGCGAAGGTCAAGACGAGCCAGAGGGAGGGCGAGAGGTAGGGACGATGGGGGGGAAGACCGGTAAGCCGTAGGCGGCGATCCCGTCGGGAGCCAGTCGACGCGGCCGATCCAGCTGTCCCGGTTCTCCGCGTACCAGCGGATCGTGCGGAGCACGCCCTCCTCCCAGCTGACGCGCGGCTGCCAGCCCGTCTCGCGTGTGAGCTTCTCGTGCCCTACGCGAAGCGCCATCACGTCGCTCGAGCCGGGCCGCTTGCGCCCCTCGACGGTCACGACGCGGCGGTCGTCGGGCCAGAAGCCGTGCTCGACGCCGGTGCGGACGATCAGGTCGGCCCAGTCGGCCATCGAGATGTTCTCTCCCTGGCCGTAGACGTACACGTCGCCGGGATGGCCGTGCGCCGCGACCGTGAGGTGGCCGCGCACACCGTCCGTGCAGAAGCAGAAGTCGCGCAGCGGCTCGAGCGCCCCGAGCTCGATCTCGGGCTTCGTGAGCGCCTGCGTGACGATCGTCCCCGTGACGTAGCGAGGGTTCTGCCGCGGCCCGTAGTTGTTGAACATCCGCGTCACGACGCCCGGGACTCCGAACGCGTCGTAGTAGTTCATCGTGAGGAAGTCGGCCGCGACCTTCGCCGTGGCGTAGATCGACTTCGGGTTGATCGGCGAGCGCTCGTGGAGGATCAGCGAGCCGGCGTCGTCGAATGTGTGGTGGTCGGAGACGTCGTCGCGGACGTTGCCGTACTCCTCCGACGTCCCCGCCGTGTCGAACTTCTCGAGCTCGAGCCCCCAGTCGACGATCGACTGAAGGAGGTTGAGCGTGCCGACCGTGTTCGCCATCACGGTCTCGTACGGGCGGTGCCACGACTCGCCGACGTGCGCCTGCGCGCCGAGGTGGAAGACGTAGGGCCGGTCGGGGGCGTCCAGCAGCTCCCGTACGAGGTAGTCGATCGAGGTGCGGTCGGTGAGGTCCGCGAAGTGCACCTTGAGGTCACGACGGAGGTGCGCGATGTTGTTCAGCGCGCCGCTCGACGTCGCGCGCACGAACGCGTGGACGTTCGCCCCGAGCGCCACCAGCGCGTCGGTGAGGTGCGAGCCCATGAACCCGTCGGCCCCGGTGACGAGGACCGTGCGGCCGCCGTAGACGTCCGCGAAGTCCCGCCGCAGCTCGTCGAGGTCGCTCTCGGTCCAGATCGTCTCGGTGCTCATGGCGTCGGGTGGCGCGGGCCGTAGGCTTTCGCGTCGGTGAGCAAGCGTACCGCTCCGGCCGGACTCGGGTCGCTCGCGACAGGGGCCGTCACCGCGCTCTCGATCGCCGTCCAGTCCGGCCTCGCGGCCGTCGTCGGCGTGATCATCGCCCGCGAGCTCGGGAGGACGGCGGAGACCGACGGCTTCTTCGCCGCGTACGGCGTGTTCGCCGTGCTGGCCCTCGCGGCGATCGCCGTCCGAGTGACGGTGCTGCCGCCGCTGACGCGGGCGCGCGAGGCCGGTCGGCTGTCCTCGGAGACCGCGTCGTACGGCGTCGCAGCCGGGATCGTGGCGGTGCCGCTCCTCGTCGTCGCGGTGCTCGCGGCTCGGCCGATCGCGGAGGTGCTCACGGGATTCGGGCCCGACGCTGCGGTCGACGCCGCCGCGAGCGCGCTGCCCTGGATGGTCGTCGCCGGGTTCGGTCAGTTCACGGCCGGGCTCCTCGCGAGCGCCCTCGCCGCGCTCGACGACTACCTCGTCCCGGCGATCGGCTACATCGTGGGCAGCGTCTCCGGCCTGGTCCTGATCGTGGTCCGCATCGACGAGAGCCGGACGGACGCGGTCGCGTGGGGCATGGCGCTGAACGCGGTCGTCGCGACGGTCGTCCCCGCCCTGTGGCTATGGCGCCGGGCGCGCCGCGAGCGGATGCCGGCGGGCGCTGCCCGGGCCGACCTGCGAAGCTCCGGCCGCAGGCTGCTGGAGCTCGGTACCGGCGCTGCGCTCCCGTTTGCCCTGCAGGCGATCTATCTCGTCTGCCTGCCGATCGCGGCGCGGGAAGGGCGTTGGGGCGGTCACGAGCTTCGGCTACGCGTACCTGATCGCCGCGGCCGTCGTCGGCGTGAGCGCGTCGTCGCTGGGACTCGTGACGGCCGTACCGCTCACGCGACTCGGTCTCGACCCGTGAGCGCATCGCGCGGCACGTCGAGGCCTCGTCGTGGCCCGCGCTGCTCGTGGTCAGCGCGACGGCCGGGATCTTCGCCGTCGCCGGAGCCGAGATCGCAGGTCGCGTGCTGGGAAGCGCGTACAGCGACGACGTCGGCGCCCAGATCGGACGGCTCGTGGTCGCGCTGTCTCCGTACATGGTGGCAGTCGGTCGCGCTACTCGGTGACGTTCCCGCTCGTCTTCGTCGCGGGTCGCGGCAGCCGGCTGCCGCTCATCGGGCTCGGCGTGCTGGCGGTCCACGTGCCCCTCGCGTTCGCCGGCCAGGCGCTCGCCGGGCTGACGGGGCTCGCGCTCGCGCTCGCGTTCTCGACCGGGCTCGCCCTCGCCTGGATGCTGACCCTGCTCGGAGCGCTCCGATCCACGCTGCGAGCGACTCGGTGCCGCCGCTGCCGTGGTCGGCGCGTGCACGCTCGCCGGGTTCGTGCCCGCCGCTGCGCCTGCTCGGGCCTGCCGGCGCGGCGGTGCTCGGCACAGCCGTCGCGGCCGGCGTCGCTCGCGCTCGCTCGCCCCGCCGGCCTCACGTCGGCGTGGCACTACCTGCGGGAGCTCGCGTGAGCGCACGGGTCACCGCCGTCGTCCTCGGGTGGAACGGGCGCGAGGACACGCTCACGTGCCTGCGGTCGCTCCGGACAGGCCACGTATCCCGCGCTGTCCACCGTCGTCGTCGACAACGCCTCCACGGACGGCGGGCCGGAGGCCGTCGCCGCCGAGTTCCCGAGCGTCCACCTGGTCCGCCTGGCCGAGAACTGCGGTTTCGCCGGTGGCGTCAACGCCGGCGTGGCCGTCGCGCTCGAGAACGGCGCCGAGCACGTCCTGCTGCTCAACAACGACGCCACGGTGGCGGCCGGGTTCCTCGAGCCGCTCGTCGACGCCGCCTCCCGGCCGCAGGTCGCCGCCGCGTGCGCGCAGATCCTGCACGCGGACGGCAGGACGATCTGGTACGCGGGCGCCCCGTACGACCCTCGTCGGGGCTACCAGGGCCGTCACACGGGATACGGCCGGGAGCCGCTGCCGCCGACCGTCGTGCCGTACACGACCGACCGCGCCTGCGGCGGAGCGATGCTCGTCCCGCGCGCTGCGCTCGAGGAGGTGGGCAACCTCGACGAGTCCCTGTTCGCCTACGCAGAAGACGTCGACTGGTCGATGCGCGCACGTGCCGCGGGGCTCACGATCCTCGTCGTGCCGGCGAGCGTCGTCCTCCATCACGTGTCCAAGTCGTCGGGAGGCGCGTCGTCTCCGGCGTCGCTCTACTACGCGCTGCGAAACGGCCTCGTCGTCGCGGAGCGATGGGCCGCCCTCGGCCGGCTCGGCACCTGGCGGCGGCGGACGGAGGCCGTGGCGGCGTGCTCCGTCCAGGCGCTTCGGTCTCGGTCCCGCGTTCGCGGGCTGCGCGCGGTGGCGGCGGGGCTCCGCGACGCGCGTCGTGGGCGGCTGGGTGCGGGGGAGATCCGATAGTGGCCTCGCTGCGCGCCGATCCGGGGCTCTGGTTGCTGCTCCATCTCAGACCATGGGGCGACCGCCGCCGCGACCGCCGGGGCACCTGCGCCGTGTGCGGCGCCGCCGGCCGGCAGGTCTACTCGAGCTGGGTGCTCTCGCCGGAGCTGGCCCGGCGCTGGGGCGACGGGCTGGCCGCGCGTGAGAGCCTGTTCTGCGAGCGATGCGGGTGCAGCCTCCGCGTCCGACGGATGGCCCGCGTGCTGATCGATCTCTACGCGGAGCGTGCGACGACGCTCGTGGAGCTCGTGCGCGAGGATGGCTTTCGTGCACTGCGGATCGCCGAGATCAACAGCATCGGGCGTATGCATCCGTTTCTCGCACCCCTCCCCGGTCTCACCCATGTCGAGTACCCGGAGGAAGACATCCAGGCGCTGAGCTGGAGCGACGAGACCTTCGACCTCGTGCTGACCTCCGAGACGCTCGAGCACGTCCCCGATCCGCATCGCGCGCTGCGGGAGACGCTCAGGGTCCTGAGGCCCGGCGGCCGCCACGTCCTCACCGTCCCTATCGACCTTTCGCTCGCGGCGAGCCGCTCCCGTGACGGCCTGCCGGCCGAACACCACGGTCGCGGCGGCGGCCCCTTCGCGCTCGTCACGCGGCGCGGCGACATGCTCGTCCACACGGACTTCGGCCGCGATCTCGCGGACGTCGTTCGCGCCGCGGGGTTCGAGGTCGAGACCAACGGGGAAGAGATGGAGCTGGTCGTGATCGCGACCCGACCGGACGACCGCCCGTGACCCGCCGCGCGCTGATCACCGGAATCGGGGGGCAGGACGGCGCCCTGCTCTCGGCCCTGCTCCTGGCGGGCGGATACCACGTGGCGGGGATCGTCCGGCGCGACCCCGAGGCCTACGCCGAGAACCTCGGCGACGTGCGCTCCGAGATCGAGTTCGTGGCCGCGAACCTGCTCGACCGCGAGTCGCTCGTCGCGGCGCTGCGGGCGACGCGCCCGACGGAGGTCTACAACCTCGCGGCCCCGTCCTTCGTGCCGCGCTCGTGGGACGAGCCGATCCTGACGGCCGAGTTCGCAGCGGTCGGGGCGACCTCGATGCTCGAGGCCATCCGCGAGGTCGACCCGGGGATCCGCTTCTACCAGGCGTCGTCGAGCGAGATCTTCGGCGAGCCGCGCGAGACGCCCCAGACCGAGGAGACTCGCCCCGAGCCCGCTCACGCCGTACGGCGTCGCCAAGGCGTACGCGCATTTCATCGCGGGGAGCTACCGGCGGCGATACGGCATGTTCACGTGCTGCGGGATCCTCTACAACCACGAGTCGCCGCTCCGCCCCGTGGACTTCCTCCCCCGGAAGGTCGCCCGGGCCGCCGCGGCGATCTCGCTGGGCCTCGAACGGGAGCTCGTGCTCGGCGACCTCTCGGCCCGGCGCGACTGGGGCTACGCGGGCGACTACGTGCGGGCGATGTGGCTGATGCTCCAGCACGACGAGCCGGGCGACTACGTCGTGGCGACCGGCGTGTCTCATTCGGTCGAGGACCTCGTCGCCTGCGCCTTCGACGCGGTGTCCCTCGACTGGCGCGACCACGTGCGCACGGACCCGTCGCTCTTCCGCGGCACGGCCGAGCTCCACGACCTCGTCGGCGACGCCTCGAAGGCCCGGCGCGTGCTCGGCTGGGAGCCGGAGGTGACCCTCGAGCAGCTCCTCGCGATGATGGTCGAGGCAGACCTCGCGCGGCTCTCTCAGGCTCCGGCGAGCTCGTAGACCGCGTCGTGGGCGCGGGCGGTCGCGTCCCACGTGAAGCGTGCCGCCCGCTCGACGCCGAGCGATGCCAGCTGGGACGACCGGTCGAGCGCCTCTTCGATGCCGGCGGCGATCGAAGCGGCGTCGTACGGGTCGAACAGGACGGCGGCGTCTCCGACCACCTCGGGGAGCGAGCCGGCGCTGGATGCGGCGACGGGGCAGCCGCACGCCATCGCCTCGACGGGCGGAAGCCCGAACCCCTCGTAAAGGCTCGGGAAGACGAGCGCGGCGGCACGCCGGTAGAGCGACACGAGCTCGCTCGCCGGGACTCCTCCACGCGTCTCGACGCCCGGTGGAAGTCGCGCCGGGTCGTGTCCCACGCCGGTGAGCACGAGCCGCAGCTCGGGACGGCTCTTCCGCACCAGGGCGAACGCCTCGAGCAGCCGGTCGTGGTTCTTGTGGGGCCAGGGCCGCGCCGGATAGAGCAGAAACGGCTCCCGGGCGACCTCGGGTGCCGGCGTGAACCGCGCGTGGTCGACGCCGAGGTGGATCGCGTGCACGCGGCCGGGATCGAGCCCGAGCCGGTCGATCACGCGCTCCCTGACCCACTCGCTGATGACGATCACCCGGTCGGCCCGCCGTGCGGCCCGGTCGTACGCGAGCCGCCGGAACAGCCGCTCACCGCGCGGGAAGAGCTCGGGGAGGTCGAGGTGCTGCACGTCGAGGAGCGTCAGCACGGTGGGCCGCGCGGCCCCGGGGACGGGGACGGTCAGCGGGTAGTGGACGACGTCTGCGCGCTCGAGCTGCGCGCCCAGCGTGCCCGGGCGCAGCGTCGCGCGCCCCATGGCGAGGAGCCGGCCGGGAGTGGTCGTGGATGCGCGGTAGCCGGTCGCGACGACGGTCGGGAGGCCTCCGCCTGCGTCCGGAGCGAGCGTGGAGACCAGCGCCTCGTAGTCGTGCGCCCCGACGCGTGCCAGCGCGCGGCACAGCTCGCGGGCATACGTCTCGCTCCCGCCCGAGATCCCGGGCACGAGCGTCAGGAGCGACAGGCCGACGCGCATCGCCGGATCCTACGAATGGCCCGCGCACGAGGCCGGCGTGGATGCAGTTGCGGCCCGTGACGCAGACGCCGGCCACGGGAAACGCCTCGCCGCAGGCAGAGATCAGCGGAACGAATCTTCGCCCTCGGATTCGTCGCTTCGCGAGCGACCGGTCCAAGGAGTGGCGCGCACGGGTTGGCGTGGATGCAGTTGCGGCCCGCGAGAGCGGGACGCCTTTAGGGATCTGCCCCGCCACAGGCGGGGATCAGCGGCACGAATCCGCTCCCGCGGATTCGTGCTCGCGAACAGACACAGGGCTACACTGGCGCGGTGCCGGACGAGGCGGCGGACAACGGCTTTCCGTCGACCGACGAGGTCGACGTCGACGCCCTCTTCGCGTCGCTGAGGGAGGAGATCCGCCGCTCCGGAGCGGATCCGGGAGCAGCGGGGGAGCCCCGCGAAGCGGATCGCCGTGCGGCGCGGGCGGAGGCCGAGCGCCTCTGGCCGGTGTCGGCGGATCGTCCGCTCCGCCTGCGCCCCGGCTTCCGCGGCGGTCTCGGGACGCCCGTCAAGGCCGTCCTCCGGAAGCTCATGCGCTGGTACGTCGAGCCGCTCGCCTACGACCAGCGGTCGTTCAACGCCGCTGCGCTCCGGCTCGTCGACGACCTCGAGCAGCGCGTCGCGAGCCTCGAAGCCGAGCTGGCGCTTCTCCGCGGAGCGGAGAAGCGCTAGAGGCCAACGTGCGGATCGCGGTGCTTCGCCCGCAGGTTCCGTTCGCGCGCGGCGGGGTCGAGATCTTCACCGACGAGCTCGTCGGTGAGCTCCGGGCGCGCGGGCAGGAGGCCGACCTCGTCTCGGTGCCGTTCAAGTGGTATCCGGGGGCGCGCGTGCTCACGCAGGCGTTCCTGTGGCGCATGCTCGATCTCGACGAGGCCGACGGCCGCAGGATCGACGTCGTCGTCGCGACGAAGTTTCCCTCGTACGTCGTGCGCCATCACGACAAGCGCGTGTGGCTCGTCCACCAGTTCCGTCAGGCGTACGAGCTGGACGGCACCGATCTGGGCCAGTTCGGCGACACGCCGGAGGAACGCGCGCTGCGCCGGCAGGTACAGGAGCTGGACCGCGTCGCCCTCGGGGAGGCGACACGCCTGTTCGCGACGTCCGCGAACGTCGCGGGGCGCCTCGAGCGCTCGACCGGCCTCGCCGCCGAGGTCCTGCCGCATCCTCCGCAGGCGCTTCCCTACCGGACGCGTCCCTCACAGGGCTTCGTCCTCTCGGCGAGCAGGCTCGACCGGGCGAAGCGCATCGACCTCCTGCTCGAGGCCGCGGCGCTCCAGCCGGGCTTCGACGTCGTGATCGCCTCCGACGGCCCGGACCGCGAGCGCCTCGAGGAGATCGCGCGCGCCCGTGGCCTCGACGGACGGGTGCGGTTCGAGGGCCGTGTGAGCGAGGAGCGGCTCGCGGAGCTCTACGCGACGTGCTCGTCGGTCTTCTACGCACCGGTCGACGAGGACTTCGGCATGGGCCCGTACGAGGCGTTCCTGTCGGCGAAGCCCGTGATCACGACCACCGACGCGGGAGGACCGCTCGACGTCGTCCACGACCGGCGCACGGGCCTCGTGGTCTCACCGGACGCGACGGAGATCGGCAAGGCGGCGTCGTGGCTCCGCGAGCACGACGACGAGGCCGCCGCGCTCGGCAGCGCGGGCAAGGCGCTCGCGGACGAGGTGACGTGGGACCGGGCAATCGCGAGGCTGCTGTCGTGAGGGTTGCGACCTTCTCGCCGATGCCGCCGGAGGCGTCCGGGATCGCCGACTACTCGGCGCTCCTGCTGCCCGCGCTGCGCGAGCACGTCGACGTCACGGTCGTGAAACGCGGAACAAGACGCCCGCCTCGGGGTGTCGACCTCGCTGTTTACCACATAGGAAACAACCCCGAGGCGCACGGCTGGATCCTCGACGCTCTCCGCAGGGTGCCGGGGCTCGTCGTCCTCCACGACTTCGTGCTCCACCATCTCGTCGCGGGCGTCACGATCGGGAGGCGCGACGGCCACGGCTACCTCGACGCGATGGAGCGGGAGCACGGCGTCGTCGGCCGGCTCCTCGCGCACGGCGTGCTCGACAAGCGGCTGCCGCCGCTCTGGGAGGCGCGGCCCGAGGACTTCCCGCTGGCCGGGGAGGTGCTCTCGCTGGCAACGGGCCTGATCGTGCACTCGCACTACGTGGAGGACCGGGCGCGCGCGGCGGGCTACACGGGCCCGATCGCGCGGGTCCCGCACCCGGCGTGGCCGCTGCCGGACGTCCCCGCCGCCGAGATCCACGGCGAGCCCCTGATCGGGGCGTTCGGGAACGTCAACGCCTCGAAGCGCGTGCCGCAGCTCCTCGAGGCGTTCGCCCGCGTCCGTGCGGAGCACGACGGCGCCCGTCTCCTGCTGGTCGGCGCGACGTCGCCCGGGTTCGACCTGGAGCGGCGTCTCCAGCGCCTCGGGCTCGGCGGAGAGGGGATCGTCCGCGAGGGCTACGTCGACGAGCGACGGCTCTGGGCAGTTGATGGAAGCATGCGACGTCCACGTCAGCCTCCGCTCCCCGACCATGGGGGAGACGTCCGGCACGGCGATCCGGGCGCTGACCCTCGGCAAGCCGCTGGTCGTCTCGGACGTCGGGTGGTTCGCGGAGCTGCCGAAGAACGTGGCGCTCGCCGTGTCCGTGGGGGACGACGAGGTCGACGACCTGGCCGCGGCGCTCCGCCTCGTCGTCGAGCGCCCCGACGTGCGCGCGTCGATGGGCGCCGCGGCGCAGGCCCTCGCGAGGAGCGAGCACGACGTCGGGCGCGTCGCCGAGCGTCAGGCGGCGGCGTTCGAGCGGGACGCGGGCGGTGCGGCGGTGGCCGACGCTGTCCTGCGCGACGTCAGCGAGGCCGCATCCGGCGTCGGCATCGCCGCCGGGACGCCCGAGGCCGCGGAGATCGCGAGACGGCTCTCCGAGGTCGACCTCGGTGGGTGAAGCGCTGCGGGCGAGCGCCGCCCGCGTGCCGGACTGGGCGTGGCTGACGTGCGTGGTGGTCGCCTCGTGCGCCCTCCGGGCCTGGCTCGTGCGCGGGATGCCGGCTCCGTTCGTCTTCGTCGACGAGCTCATCTACGCCGAGCTGGGGCGGAGCGTGGCCGACAGCGCGTCGTTCGCGGTCCGGGGAGTCCCGACCAGCGGCTACAGCATCCTCTACCCGATCCTGCTCGCCCCGGCGTACCGACTCTTCGACGTGCTCCCGAGCGCGTACGGCGCCGCGAAGGCGACCAACGCGATCGCGATGTCGCTCGCGGCGATACCGGCGTGGCTGATCACGCGCCGAGTGGCGGGACGCGCGCTGTCGATCCTGGCTGCCGTGCTGGCCGTCGCGCTGCCGTCCATGGCGTACACGGCGACGCTCGTCACGGAGAATCTCTTCTACCCGCTCGCCCTGCTCTTCGCCTGGACGCTCGTATGCGTACTGGAGCGGCCGACGTGGGGGCGGATCGCCGCGCTCGTGGTGGCGCTGGTCGCGGCGGTCGCGACGCGCTCCCAGGCACTCGGCTTCGTGGGCGCGATCGTGCTGGCGCCGTTCGTCCTCGCTCTCCTGCGCCGGGACGCACGGGTGCTTCGCCGGTTCGCCCCGCTGCTCGGCGGCGTCGCGGGGGTCGTCCTGGTGGTGGTCGTCGCGCAGCTCGCACGCGGCCGCGCGCTCTCCGACCTCCTCGGCGCCTACAAGGTGGTGGGCGAGGGCGGCTACGACGTCGGCGACGTGCTCCGCTTCTGGCTGTGGCACGTCGAGGAGCTGACGCTCTACGTCGGGGTCGTGCCCGTCGTCGTCCTCGTCGTGATGCTCGCGGGAGCGGACCGGCTCCCGGCGGCGGTGCAGGAGCACCTCGCCGCGACGGTCTCGCTGGTCGCCACGTCCACGCTGGTCGTCGCTGCCTTCGCCTCACGGTTCGCGCCCGACCGCGTGCAGGACCGCTACCTGTTCTTCCTGACCCCGCTCCTCGTGGCATGCCTGGCGGCGTGGGTCGCGCTCGGGGCGCCTCGGCCGCGAATCCCCCTTGCGATCGGGTCGGCGCTCGCGGTGGCGCTCGTCGTCGCGTTCCCCTACACGCGGTTCATCGGCGAGCCCGCGAAGTCCGACACGTTCGGCCTGATCCCGCTCTGGTCGGCGAACGAGCACCTGCTCGCCGGGTCCTACCGCGTGACCGTCCTCGTGCTCGCCGTCGCGTTCGTGGCTCTGCTCGCGTTCGTCCCCGCCGGCCGCGCGATCCTCGTGCCCGTCGTCCTGCTCGGTCTGTTCGTCGTCCTCTCGCGCCCCGTCTGGTCGGGGCCGCACGGTGTGCTGCGCTCGGGCGAGGGGGCACTGTTCCAGGGGATCCGTGGGGTCGACCGCGGATGGATCGACCGGCGCGTGCCCACGGGCGACGAGGTTGCCGTGCTCTGGACCGGGCGGGCCGATCGCTTCACCGTCAACCAGAACGAGTTCTTCAACGCGAGCGTCGGCGACGTCTACTACACGTCGGAGCCGACGCCGGGTGGGTTCGGGGAGACGCCCGTGCGCGTGGACCCGGCGACGGGAGTGTTCAGGACGCCGGACGGCGGAGTCGTGGACGTCCCGTACGCGCTGCTCGACGGGTCGGTGACGCCCGACGGCGAGGCCGTCGCCCGCGATGACCTGGGCACCACGCTCTGGCGCCTGCGCGGGCCGCTCGCGTCGCTGACCCGCGTGACCGGCCTCTACCCGAACGACACGTGGTCGGGGCACGAGGTGACCTGGACGCGCCTTCGCTGCACCGGCGGCCAGCTCCGGGTCGCGCTCCACTCGGACCCGACGCTGTTCGCGGGGCGCCTCACGAACGTGCTGGCCACGGTCGGCGGCCGACCCGTCGCGCGGAAATCCATACCCCCGCAGGGCTCCGTCACGATGCGTGTCCCGCTCGAGCCGGTCGACGGGCGGTGCGTGGTGCGCTTCTCCGTGTCGCCCACCCTCGTGCCCGCCGACGTCATCCCGGGCAACACCGACGAGCGGGAGCTGGGCGCCCACTTCGACGGGTTCGTCCACGAGGAGCCGGCGTGAGGGTCGTCGTCGACGTCTCCCCGCTCTCCCATCCGCGCACCGGGATCGGGAACTACATCCGGGGCTCGCTCGCAGGCATGGCCCGGGCCGCGACGGGACGGCACGAGGTCGCCGCATTCGCGCCGACGAGCATCCGCGGCCCGTCGGCGATCCGGGCCGCGCTGCAGGGCGTCGACGTGCCGCTGCGGGCCCTCCCGCTCCCCGCCTCGCACGCCCTCCGCACGGCGTGGAGCCGCGCGGGCCGCCCGCCCGTCGAGTGGCTCGCGGGCAGGCTCGACGCGTTCGTGTTCAGCGAGTGGATGTACCCGGCACAACGGGCCGGCGTGCGGGCGACGGTGTTCCACGATCTGGTGCCGCTCCGTCATCCCGAGTGGTGCACGCCGCGCACGATCTCGATGCATACGCGCAAGGCTCGGAACGCGGCTCGGACCTGCGACGTCGTCTTCGCGAACTCCCACGCGACGGCCGCCGACCTCACCGAGCTTCTCGGGATCCGGCCCGACCGCATCGTGCACTCGCCGCCCGGGCTCCAGGAGGGCCTCGGGCCCGACGGCGACGCGGCCGACCTCGGTGGGCCGGCGATCCTCGGCCTCGGGACGATCGAGCCGCGCAAGAACCTCGCGCGCCTGGTCGAGGCCTGGCGTCTCCTCGACGAGGAGCTCGGCCTCGTGCTGGCCGGGGGCGAGGGGTGGGGCGACCGGCCCGACCTCGCCGATCCCCGGATCCGGCGGCTCGGCTACGTCTCGGACGCCGACGTGGCCCGTCTCTACCGTGGAGCCGCGGTGCTCGTGTACCCGGCGCTCTACGAGGGGTTCGGCATGCCGATCGTCGAGGCGATGGCATGCGGCACGCCGGTCGTCGCCTCGTGGCACCCCACGCTCGACGAGGCCTGCGGAGACGCCGCCGTGCGGGTCGACCCGCTCGACGTCGAGGCGATCGCTGCAGGAATCCGGGAGGCCGTCTCCCGGCGGGCCGAGCTCGTCCCGCGGGGTCTCGAGCACGCCGCGCGGTTCTCCTGGGACCGCACCGGCGCGACCATGCTCCGGGCGCTCGAGGGGCGGGCGTGAGGGCTCGGGTCACAACCTGCAGCTTGCGCTCCCGGCTCCCGACGATCGGCGGCTACGACGATGGCAACGGTGAGCGCGGAGGCACGCGGTGACCGGGGACCGGCGTCCCGACGAGGTCGCCGTCGTCGTCCGGCGGCCTGCTGCCCGTGGCCTCGAGTACCTCGTCCTCCTCCGCTCGCCGGAGAAGCTCGGCTACTGGCATCTCGTCGCGGGCGGCGTCGAGTGGGGCGAGACGCCCGCCGCGGCCGCCGCGCGCGAGCTCATGGAGGAGACCGGATTGGCAGCCGAGCCTGCCGCGCTCGACGACCCCCTCTCGTACGAGCTCGCCGGCGACCCGGAGTCCGTTCGCCGGCGCTTCCCCGCGGGAACCGAGCGCATCACCGTGTGGCCGTTCGTCGCCGAGGCCCCGCCGGAGTGGGAGCCGACGCTCGACGAGGAGCACGTCGAGCATCGCTGGCTCGACGCCGACGGCGCGGTTGCGCTGCTCCACTACCCGGAGCCGCGCGAGGCGCTGCGGAGGGCGGCGTCGTGAGGGTCGCGATCGACACGTCGCCGCTCGTCCAGACGCGCGCAGGGACCGCGCGCCACGTGATCGGCCTGCTCCGCGCGCTCGAGGGCCGGCCCGGCCTCGAGCTGGTCGGCCTCGCGGCCGGTGGCACGGGGCGGCTCGCGAGCGTTCGCCGCGACGCGCTCTGGTACCCCTTCCGGCTCGGCCGCGCCTCCGCCCGGGTCGACGTCCTCCACTGCACGACGTTCCGGGCGCCCGTCTCGCCTCGCGCCCCGCTCGTCGTCACCGTCCACGACGCCGGCGTGCTGCGGCATCCGGACGCGTTCCCGCGCTGGCACCGCATGACCGGGGCCCTTGCGCTGCGCGGCGGGGTGCGCGCCGCGGACGCGATCGTCGCCGTCTCCGCGTTCACGCGCGACGAGCTCGTCGCGCTGCTGGACGTTCCGGTCGACCGGATCCGGGTCGTCCCGAATGGCGTCGACCCGGTCTTCACCGCGGATGGGCCGACCGCGGAGGGCGACTACGTGCTCGCCGTCGGCACGCTCGAGCCGCGGAAGAACCTCGCCGCCGCGGTCGAGGCTGCACGGCTCTCCGGCGTCGAGCTCCGCGTCGCGGGAGCCGCCGGATGGGGCGACGTCGCCGCCGACGGCTGGGTCGGTGAGCCGACGGACGCGGAGCTCGCCGCGCTGATGCGCGGCGCGCGCTGTCTCGTCTATCCCTCGCTGTACGAGGGCTTCGGCCTGCCCGTGCTCGAGGCGATGGCGTGCGGGACGCCGGTCGTCACGAGCCGCGGCGGAGCGACCGAGGAGGTGGCGGGCGGCGCCGCGGTGCTCGTGGACCCGCGCGACCCGGCGTCGATCGCAGCGGGCATCGACGAGGCCGTGCGCCGGCGCGATGCACTCGTCGAGATCGGTCGCGCCCGTGCCGCGATGTTCACCTGGCGACGCTCCGCCGACCTCGTCGAGGACCTCTGGCGGGAGCTCGTGTGAGCCGAGTCGTCGTCGACGCGGACGTGCTGGGGCGCGAGCGGACGGGCGACGAGACCTACGTCCGGAATCTCCTGCGCACGCTGCCGGCGCCCGCTGCGGAGGCCGGGCTTCGCATCGCCGCCGTCACGCGCCGGCCGGAGCTCGTGCCGGACGGCGTGGAGGCCGTCGAGCTCCGCGCGCGTTCGCAGGAGCTCCGAATGGCCTGGACGCTCCCCCGCGCGCTCCGGCGGCTCGGCGCCTCGCTCGTGCACACGCAGTACGCGGTGCCGCTGCGCTGCCCCTGTCCGGCGGTCGTCACGATCCACGACCTCTCCTTCGAGCACGGCCTGATGGGGCGTCGCGACCGGATCGTGTTCGAGCGCGTCGTGCCGCGCGCCGCGCGTGCCGCCGCCCGGGTCCTGACCGTGTCCGAGCGCACCAAGCGCGACCTCGTGGAGCTCTACCACTTGCCCGCGGAGCGGATCGTCGTCACGCCCAACGGCGTCGACCCCGCGTTCGGGCCGGCGGACGGAGCACGTGACGAGCTGCAGCGTGCCCCGTATGCGCTCGCGGTCGGGGCGATCCAGGAGCGGAAGAACCAGTCTGCCGCGCTGCGCGCCGCACGAGAGGCCGGGCTCGAGCTCGTCGTCGTCGGCCCGACCAAGGACGAGCGCATCGCCGCCGAGCTCCGCGCTGCGGGAGCGCGGCTCGAGGGGTACGTCCCCCTCGAGCGGCTGGCGGAGCTCTACCGGGGCGCTGCCTGCCTCGTCCAGGCCTCGCGCCACGAGGGCTTCGGTCTCCCCGTCGTCGAGGCGATGGCGTCCGGGACGCCCGTCGTCGCCGTGCCCGACCCCGCGCTCATCGAGGTCGCCGGCGATGCGGCCGTCGTCGTCCCCGAGGACGAGCTCGCCGACGGGATCCGCCGCGCGGTCGCGGAGCGCGACCGGCTGGCCGCAGCGGGGCTCGAGCGCGCACGGTCGTTCAGCTGGGAGGCGACGGCACGCGCCACCGTCCGCGTCTACCTCGAGGCGCTCGGACGATGAGCCTCTCCGCCGTCGTGGTCTCGCACGGGCACGCGCACGAGCTCGAGACGCTCCTGCCGCGTCTCGCGCCGCAGGTCGACGAGCTCGTGGTGGTCGCGAACACGCCCGGATCGGCGCCGCACGACTTGCCCTCGCCGGCGCGCGTCCTCGAGAACCCCTCGCCTCGCCGCCTCTCGGAGAACGTCAATCTCGGCATCGCGGCGACGACGGGGGAGTGGGTCCTCTTCTCCAACCCGGACGTCGTGCCCGACAGCGGCGCCGTGGCAGCGCTGCACGGCTTCGCCGCGACGCGCGAGCGCTGCGGGATCGCGGGCCCCCGCACCACGTGGCCGGACGGGAGATGGCAGCCGACGCGGCGCCGCTTTCCGACCGTGAGCGGGACCCTCGTGCGGCGCACGCCGCTGCGCCGGCTGCTCCGACCGCTCGACCGGCAGCGTGAGCACTACCTCCTCGACGAGGACGTCGCCGACCCCGTCGAGGCGGACTGGCTGCTCGGCGCGTTCCTGCTCATGCGCCGCTCGATGCTCGAGGAGCTCGGCGGCTGGGACGAGGGCTACCGCCACTACGTGGAGGACATCGACCTCTGCTACCGCGCGATGCGCGCGGGCTGGGAGCGCTGGTACGTCCCGTCCGCGTCCGTCGTCCACGACTGGGCCCAGGTGACCGACCGGCGGTTCCTCTCGCGTCACACCGTCTGGCACGCGCGGAGCATGGCCCGCTTCGTCCGAGAGCACCCCGAGACGCTCGCCCGGCTGTGAGCTCGCCCGGGGGCAAGGCCGACCAGTACGCGCGCAAGGCCGCCGATTGGTCGGATGCCGAGTACGCGGACGCGCGCGCCTACCTCGCGCACCGCGCCGAGCTGATCGCGTCGCTCGGCGTCCCGCTCGACGCGGGCGACGAGGTGCTCGACCTCGCCTGCGGCGACGGCGGGCTCGGGGCGTTCCTCCTCGAGCGCGGACTGCGCTACGCCGGAGTCGACGCAGAGCCGGCGATGGTCGAGGCCGCGCGGCGGCGGCTCGGCGACGCGGCCGCGATCGCACAGGGCGACCTGAACCTCTACGAGCCTCCCCGGCCGGTCGCGGCCACCACGGTCTTCCGGGCGATCTACTACGCGCGCGACCGTCGCGCGTTCTTCGCGCGGGTGGCGGGGTTCACGGAGCGCAAGCTCGTGTTCGACCTCAACCCGCGCCAGTACCGGGTGGACGACGTCGTGGCGGAGCTCCTCGGCGCGGGCTTCGCGCGCGTCGAGCTGCGGCCGTTCTTCGTCCCGCAGACCCGTCGGCTCCCTGGCCCCGCGGTCGGCCTGCTGAAGGCCGCCGAGCGGACCGGGCCCCTCGCGCGGCTCGCGTTGCGCGCGCGGTTCACGTACGTCGTCGCAGCCGTCCGCCGCTAGCGCGGAACGACGTCGAACGACACCCGCGCCCCGAGCGCGCGGCGCTCTCCGGCCGAGTTCTGCGGATCGACCTTCGCCGGCACGAAGGTCTCGATGGCGACCTCGACGCGCCACGGGCCGTCCGGCGTGGGAAGGACAATCGTTCGCACGCGCACAGGCCGGGACGTAGACCGTCTCGGCGGCGGTCTCGCGCGCGATCGCCGGTTGCTTGTCGGAGCCGCGTCCCAGCTCGCCGATTCGCACGCGGGCGATGCCCGGCAGCCGCACGCCCTCGGGGCAGAACGTCTCGCGGGACAGCGTCACGACCGCCCTGCCCGTCCCTCCGTCGGAGACGTCGAAGCGGTTGTAGGCGGCCCGCGCCGGCACCGACTCGTCGCCCGGATCCCCGAGGATCCAGCCGTCGGCCGCGATGCCCGTCTGGTTCGAGCGCAGGCGTATCGGCCCGTCGAGACGGACGAGCGCGGAGCCGGCGTTCGTCGCGACCTGCTCCCCGACGACCTCGACGCCCCCGCTCGTGAGGACGAAGTCGGTCTCGGGATCGGGCCAGAGCGTGCCGTCGATGTCCTGGAGGTCGGGGGTGAGCGTGTGCCCGGGGCCGGGCCCGGTGCCGTCGACGCTCCACACCTTCACGATCGAGCGGTTCCAGAACTCGGTCGTCGGGACGCCGAGCGGGTCGTCGCTCATCCGCTGCCCGAGCATCACGACCGTGCCGCCGTCCGCCGCGCGGTCGACCCAGTCGTTGGGCTTGGGGATGTTCCGCTCGACGAGCGCGCTGAAGTCGTGCTCGCCGATCGACGCGTACACCTCGGCCGTGAGGTTCCACCCGACCAGCGCGACCGCGACGGCGACCGCCACGGGTGCCGCGACGGTCGCCACCCGTGCGCGCAGGGGGGTGCCGAGGAGCAGCAGGAGGACGACGGAGGCGAGCGTCAGGAGCTCGACGGCCGTCTCGATCCGGCCGAGCGGCCAGGCCCACTCGCGGTTCGCAAGCGCGAGGATCGCGAGGCCGTGGGCCTCGTAGTACGGGAAGTTGTCGAGGCCGCGGTCGATCGGCACCCACACGATCAACCCGAGCACGGCCGCCCCGGCGACGACGACGGCCCAGGCCGGCGCGGCGGCACGCTCGAGAAGGTAGGCGGTCGCGACGAAGGCGAGCGGCGAGAGATAGACGAGGTTGCGCTCGACGACGAGGCTGGAGAACGTCGTCGAGAGGTATGCGCCCTTGATCGCCGCGTACCAGCCGAAGCTCACGACCGCGCCCCCGGAGACGACCACGAACGCGCGAACCCCCGGCCGGGCTCGCTCGGAGGCGGGAACCGCGAGCGCGGCGAGGAGCGCGATTGCCGGCAGCACGCCGATCCCGATCGCGAAGGCGCCGCCGGCCCAGCTCCCGTACTCGACCATCCGCCCCTTCCACGCGGTCGTCGCCACCTCCCACTCGTTCGACCGGTGGCCGAGGAATGCGACGACGCGCGACGACCGCCCCGATGCCGAGCACGACGGCGCCGGCCCAGTCCCAGCGCGACCACGACTCCCGCCAGCGGGTCATCGCCGCGGAGCGCCAGCCGAGCGCCAGGAGCCCGAACGCGAGCGCGCCGAGCAGGGCTGCGAGCTGCGAGCGAACGAGGACGGCGAGGATGCACGCGCCCAGCGCGAGCAGGAGGGACCTGCGGCCGGGGTCGTCGACCGCCCGGACCATGAGCCACAGCGCGAGCGTCGCCGCCGGGTAGGCCCAGGGCTCCTCGACGAGGATGGGGGAGTAGGAGAGCGCCGGCGCGGCGATCGCCGCGACCGCGGCGAAGTAGGCCCAGCCGGGGGAGACGACCCGCCGGGCCAGGAGGTAGGCAGGGAAGATCGCCCCGGCCATCACGAACGCCTGAACCGTCTTGATCGACTCGTAGGCGCTCGCGACGGGGTGCAGCCACCAGAACGGCGCCGTGAGCCAGGGGACGAGGCTCGAGAAGCCGTACGCCTCGCCTCGGCGGGCGGCGTGACCGGTCTCCGAGATCGCACGCGAGATCTGGGTCGTCTCGAGCTCGTCGGTGAAGATCGTCGGCGTCTCTCGCCTCCACGCCTGCCACGCGTAGATCGTCGCGAGGAAGAGGTAGGCCCCGACGAGGGGGACGAGCACCTCGACACGCGCGCGAGCGTTCGCCTTCGCGCTCGCCCCCGCGAGCGGCGCGGCCGTGACGTGCGCGCTCACTCGGCGATCGCTCGCGTCGGCGTCGGTGCCGGCTGGGCGCGCTCGCGGACGACGCGGTGCGGGACGCCGGCGGCGTCGCACACCTGGGCGACCCTGTCGAGCCGGTCGGCCGGCGCGTCGGGGATGGTCACCACGAGCTCGTCCGCGCGTGTGGCTTCCAGGGCGGCCTCCGCGTCGCCCGTGGTCCCGAGCACGGGGACTCCCTGCACGCGCCGGCGGCGGAGCCGCGGGTTGTCGTCCAGGAACCCGACGACGTGGACGTCCGCGGCTCCGCGAAGGTCGCGCACGATGCCGCGCCCCGCCTGCCCCGCACCCACGACGAGAATGCGCCGGCGCCCGTCGTCGGGGCCGCCTCCGGCCTCGGGCACGAGGCGGACGAACCAGCGCGAGACGACGGCGAGCGTCGCGGCGACCACGCCGTAGACCGCGAAGACGCCCGCCGGGAAGTCGCCGAGGTCGCGCGTCGCGACGACGATCCCGAACGCGGCCAGCGTGGCGAGTCCCGAGGCGAGCGCGATCGACGCGAGGTCGCGTCCGGTCGCGTAGCGCCACGCCCGGCGATACACGCCGGACAGGACGTAGACGACGTACGTCGTCCCGAGGACGATCGGCAGAGCCGCCAGGAACGTCCCCCGCTGGAGCTCGGTGCCCTCGCCGTCGACGAACAGCAGGTACGCGCCCAGGAACGTCCCGCTCACGAGCGCCGCGTCGACGAGCAGCTCGGCGAGCCGCCGCGGCTGGACCGCGACGGCGTGACGAAGCCGCGTGTCGCCGGGACGTCCGCGCCGCTCCTGCTCCGAGAGCTCGGCGAGGAAGCCCCCGAACTGCACGAGCAGCGCGAAGGTGACGAGCACGCCGAGAGCCGTGACGGCCGGCCGGTCGAGCACGTTGTAGGCGACGGATGTCGCCCCGAGCGCGATCGCGATGAGGGCGAGCAGCGCCACGGCCTTGGTCTCCGAGAGGCCGTAGTAGACGAGACGGTGCGACGTGTGGTCCTTGCCGCCCTGGGTCACGGGGCGCCGCTCGGCGAGCCTCCTGACGGTGACGAGGGTCGTGTCGAGGATCGGGATCGCGAGCACCAGGAGCGGCAGCAGCATGGTCGCCACCGTCGTCCCCGCCGTGGTCCAGCTCGCCGCCAGGCCGAGCGCCGCGAGGAGGAACCCCAAGAGCTGGCTCCCCGCGTCGCCCATGAACACCTGCGCGCCGCCCGGACGGAGGTTGAAGGGAAGGAAGCCGAGGCATGCGAACGCGAGCGAGAGCGCGAGCACGAGGACGAGGTCGTTCTCGTGGACCGTCGCCGCGTCGATCGCGAAGTAGAGGCACGCCACCGTCGCGAGCGTCGCGGCGAGGCCGTCCATGTTGTCGAGGAGGTTGAACGCGTTCGTGATGCCGACGAGCCAGAAGAGCGCGATGACGACACCGAGGACGTCGTTCGAGACGAGCTCGACCCGCAGGCCCGCTCCGATCGCGATCGCGGCGGCAGCGAGCTGGGCGACGAGCTTCGCGATCGGGCTCAGGTGACGCACGTCGTCGACGAGCCCGGCCGCGAAGACGATCCCGCAGCCTGCCAGGATCCCGGCGAGCTCCCACGTCGCATCCAGCGCGCCGACCGCGATCGCGAGCGCGACCCCGGCGGCGAGCCCGCACGCGATGCCGACCCCGCCGAACGTCGGCGTTGCCCGCTCGTGCCAGCGCTCTCCCGTGGGCAACGCGACGAGCCGGGCCGCGGCGGGGGCGCGAACGAGGGCCCAGAGGGCGAGCGCCGCGACAGGCAGGGCGGCGATCGTGACGGCCGCTTCCACGGTGCGCTCAAGGGTAGCGGGCAGCTCCCCCGGGCCCTATGCTCTGCGCCCGCGTGAGCGGCGACCTGAACCAACGGGGCAGGACCCTCTCGGTCTGTTGCCTGACCCGCGGTCCCACCGCCCGGGTGGCGGCTCAGCTGAGCCTCCTCCGCGACGTCGCGGACGAGATCGTGGTCGGGCTGGACACCTCGGTGGAGGCGGATCTCGCGCATCCGCTCGAGGACGTCGCGGACGTCCTCGTCCACTATCCCTACGCCGACCCGGT
>CAWAXS010000004.1:0-234676 GCA_963786055.1 uncultured Actinomycetes bacterium
GCGATGGTCCGTGCGACTGTCGAATTACCGCATGCCGCCTATCGAAGGCGCCTCGCGCTATTCGCATGCCTTATAGGTTCTGGCGCGGCGAGCCTCAATGAGATGGCTCAACCATGCGGAGTTTGAGCGATTCCGATCGAAGCGGCGGGGGTGGGATTCGAACCCACGGAGCCTTGCGGCTCAACGGTTTTCAAGACCGCCCCGTTCGACCGCTCCGGAACCCCGCCGGCGCGTCAGTGTACGGCGGCTACGCGGCCTTGGCGTGCTCGGCGGCCGATGCCGCCTCGACCACCGCGACGCGGTCGGAGTCCTGGATCGCGCGCAGCAGCTTGACCTTCACGAGCGCGGTGGGAAGGTCGATCGCGGCGAGCCGCCTCGCGAACCGCTCCGCGACCTCGCGCTCGAGCGTGATCGAGTTGCGTCGCGCCTTCACGGCGCCGCGGAGCGTGTCCCGGACATCGACGCGTCCCTCGAACTGCGGCGTCAGCTCCACGGCCTCCCGCACGGCGGTGAGCTCCGCGCGTGACAGGGCGATCCGTACGTCCCCTTCGTGTCGCATGGCCCCACTCTACCCCTTCGGGGGGAGGGAGCAACCCTCGGTCGAGGGATCGACGTCACCCTGCGGGGCCGAACGGCGCGGACCGCGCGCTCAGGCCCGCTCGAACGGGCTCGCCCGTGGAGTGCGAAGGGGCAGCGCGGGTGCCGCTAGGCGGCGGCCGTCACCGGCGGGGCGACCACGGGCTGCGGGCGCTTCACCTGGGCGACCATGCGCCGCTTCGGGCCGCCGCGGACCGCCCGCAACAGCTTGGCGCGTGCCGTCGCCGTCGCGAGGTCCACCGGGACGAGGCGGTTCGCGAGGCGCTCGGCGATCTCGCCGTCGAGCTCGACCTCGCCCATGCGGTGCGCCCGGACGGCGATCCGGAACGTGTCGCGGACGTCCTGGCGACCCTCGAAGTTCGGGGTCACCTCGATCGCCTCTCTGAGCGCAAGAAGCTCTGCCCGCGTCCACTGGACGCGCACTACCCCCTCAGGCCGCATGTCCCTGACTCTAGGTCTGGGCGCGCCCCGGGAACCACCCGGTCGGGGGAACTTCAGCCCCCGATTTGGCTAGGCGCCCCGTACTTCTGGAGGACGTCCGGCACGTCGCCCTGGAAGTTCTCCAGGATCGCGAGCACCGCCCGGTCGGTGACGACGGTGCCGTTCAGCGTGTGCGGCGGCTCGAGCCCGTTCGGCGAGCGCCAGCGGATCCCGAGCCTCCGCGCCTGGAAGTCGGTCGTGTTCGAGCACGACGTGACCTCCCGGTAGCGCCCCTGCGACGGGAACCAGGCCTCGAGGTCGATCTTGCGGACAGCCGGGGCGCCGAGGTCGCCGGCGGCCACGTCGACGGCCCGGTACGGGAGCCCGAGTGCCTGCAGGAGCTCCTCCTCCAGCGCCACCATCCGCTCGTGCTCCGCATGGGACTCGTCCGGCCGCGTGAAGACGAACATCTCGACCTTGTTGAACTGGTGGACGCGGAACATGCCCCGGGTGTCCTTTCCCGCGGCGCCGGCCTCACGGCGGAAGCACGTCGAGAACCCGCAGTAGCGCAGCGGGAGGTCGTCGGCCTCGAGGATCTCGCCCATGTGGAGGCCGGCGAGGGCCACCTCGGAGGTGCCGGTCAGGTACAGGTCGTCCGCCTCCAGCGCGTAGATGTTCGAGCGCTCGGTCGGGAAGAAGCCCGTGCCGACCATGGCCTCCTCCCGCACGAGGACCGGCGGGAGGACGGGCGTGAACCCCGCGCCCGCGACGTGGTCGATCGCGAAGCGGTAGAGCGCGAGCGCGAGGAGGGCGGTGTCCCCGACGACGTAGCCGAAGCGCGAGCCGGACAGGCGCGCGGCGCGCTCCATCTCGAAGCGGCCGATCTCCGTCGCCTCCCGCACGTCGCCGCCCGTTGCCGGCTCGCCCACGCGGCGGAGCTCGACGGCGTCGTCCTCGGTGTCGCCGTCGGGCGCGCCGTCCTCGGGAGGGTTCGGCACCTCCGCGAGCGCGGCGTCGCGCTCGGCCTCGGCCCGTGCGAGCTCCTCCTCGACCGCCTTGAGCTCCGCTTTCACCGCCTTGAGCGCCTCGAGCTGCTCCGGCGACGGCTTGCCCTTGAGCTTGGTCCGCGCTCTGAGCTCGTCGACGCGCGGCACGAGCGCGCGCCAGCGCTCGTCCGCCTCGAGCAGGCGGTCGAACACGTCCGCCGCGCCCTTCCGCGCGAGCGCCGCCCGCATCGCGTCGGGATCGGCCCGCGCTGCCTTGAGGTCGATCACCCGAGGGAGTCTAGGACGCGGTCGATGACGCCCGCGACGCCCTCGTCGTCCGGCCCGGGGCACGTTCGGTCGGCCACCGCGCGAAGACGGGGATGCGCGCCCTCGACGGCGAACCCGGCGCCGGCGACCTCCAGCAGCTCGACGTCGTTCTCGCCGTCGCCGAAGGCGATCACGCGGTCGAGATCGAGCCCGAGCTCGGCGGCGACGAATGCGAGGCCCGACCCCTTCGTCACCCCGGGATTCCCCAGCTCGAGCATGTACGGAAGCGACGTCGTCAGGAACATGCGACCCGCGAAGCGCTCTTCCAGCCCGCCGCGAATGTCGGCGAGGACGGGCGGCTCGGCGACGACCACCAGCTTCGTCGGCGCGCGTCTCGAGCCACGAGAGGAGGTCCCCGACCTCGACCACGGGGAGGCGTTGGAACGCGGTGTACCGGCGCGAGTACTCCGTCTCGCGCGCGACGTAGAGCTGGTCGTCCACGTACACGTTCGGCGAGATGCCGAGCGACTCGAGGGCCGCGATCGCCTCGCGCGCGACCTCGAGGTCGAGCGGCTCGTGCAGGAGGAACTCGCCCGTTCGCGGGTCGACGACGGCCGCGCCCTGGTAGCACACGACCGGCTCCTCGAGAGCGGCGTCGTCGAGGTAGCGCCTCACCGACCGGAACATGCGGCCCGTCGCGACGAGCACGTGGATGCCCATTCCCTGCGCGCGCGCGATCGCGGCGAGCGTGCGCGGGCCGAGCTGCCCTCCGGGACCGATGAGCGTCCCGTCGAGGTCCGAGGCGAACGCCTCGACGGCGCCGTCGAACCGATCAGGAAGGAGGCTCAGCCGCCCGTGGACGACGCGACGAACTGCGCCACGTCGGCGATCTGCTGCGGCTCGAGCTGGTCCTTGAACGACGGCATCCCGCCCTGGCCGAGCGTCACGCGCTGCACCGCGAGCTCGAAGGACGGCTTGGCGTCGTCGAGGTTCGGTCCGACCGTGCCGGTCGAGTTCGCGGCGGCGAGCGTGTGGCACGCGGTGCAGCCTGCGCTCGCGAACACCGCCTTCCCCGCGGTCGCGTCGCCCTTGAGCTTGAGCGCCGGGAGATCCTCGCCCGCCCCGGTCGTCGTCTGCTCGGGGATGCTCCCGACCACCGTCTCCGGCGTCGCGCTTACTTCCTCGCCGCCGCAGCCCGCTGCCAGGAGCGCCAGCACCGCGAGCAGAAGCGAGAGAGCGGTGAGCGGGCGGCGCATCGCGCGCAGTCTAACCAGGTGCGTCCGGGCGTTGCGAGCGGATCCGTCCTCGAAGCGGCGCACGACGAATGCCGCGACGGCACCGAAGCCGAGCACGTCCCCCGGCGTGTCGTTGACGACGAGCGAGACGAGCAGCGCCACGAGCACCGCGTCGGTCATCGGACGTCGCGGCCGCCGGGTCGCGACCACGATCACGACCGCCAGCGACGCCAGGGCGGCGAACGCCGGCCCGACGGAGGCGAACGTCCGGCGCGCCGAGAGCTCGAGCCGGTCGGCGATGTCGGCGAGCACCGCGCCCGGCCCGTCGCCGACCGCCTGGGTGACGTGGCTCGAGCCTCCCACGGCGGCGTCGAGGCCCACGAGGGCGATCCCCGCCAGGACGGCGGCCGCCGCGATCGCGATCCCGCGCTTCAGGTCGATCCGAACCCGCTGCGTTCTGACGAGCAGCGTGGCGTACGCGGCCAGGAGGACGAGCAGCCCGCCGCCGTCCGCTCCGAACCGGCTGCCTGCGACCGCGACGAGCGCGACGCCGGCGACCGCCACCCCGAAGCGCCCGAGGAGGCCGGCGCCGAGCACGGCAGGAACGAGGAGCATCGTCTCGAGGAGGTTCGAGACACCGTAGAACCGACCCGCCTGCGACGGGCCGAACGGTGAGAGCGCGACCGCCTCGGGGTCCACGCCCAGCACGACGAGGTACGCGGCGAGCACCGCCGCGCATGCGAGGCCGAGCGGAAGCAGCACGGCGGCGAGCGCGACGAGGGCGACGACCCACCAGCCCGCGAGCCAGAGGTTCGCCGCGAGACCGACCAGGACGACCCGGGGCGCGAGTCCCGGCGCGAGCACCGCCGCGATGTACGCGATCGCGCCGAGGAGGATCGTCAGCGGAAGGCGGATGCGGTCGTTGCGCTCGATCCTCCTCTCCAGGCGCTCGAGTGTCGCGACCGGGTCGTCCACGGCGACCACCTCGAGCCGCCCGTGCGCGACGTCGGCGAGCGAGACGAGCCCGTCGATCCTCGTCGAGCTCGAGGTGAGGACGCCCCTCGGCCCCGGGTTGACGGCGATCGGGTACCGGTCGTTCTCGCTCTTCCCAACGGGCGGCAGGACCACGAGGGTGTCGGGAGGCGGGCCGACGCCGAGGTCGATCAGGGGCGTGCCCGAGGGCGCGCCGCCCAGCAACGAGCTCTCGACCTTGCCGGTGAGCAGCGTGTTGAGTGCGCTCTGCCGGGTCACCGTGGGGCCGGCGCCGGGCACGGCGAGCCCGATCGCCCCGCTCTCGGCGTAGCGGGCCGGCGGGAACGGCTCCACGACGCGCACCGCCGCGGTGGCCGGAGCCGCCGTCGCGAGCGCGACGAGAACCACCGCTCCGAGCCCACGCTTCACGGCCGAAGTCTCTCCGACCTGCGACGGTCACGTAGCCTGTGGGCGTGATCCTGGAGCGCTCGATGGACTCCCGCTGGCTCTCGAACGCCTTCGTCGTGGGCGACGAGCCCGGCGGGGTCGCCGTCTTCGTGGACAGCGGGGCGCCGCTCGAGCCGCTGCTCGGGGCCGTGGAGCGTGAACGGCTGACGCCGACGCACGTCCTCCGCACGCACGGCCACGCCGATCACGTGGAGCACGAGGAGGAGCTGACCCAGCGCTTCGGGATCCCGGTCGTGACGGGGTCGGTGTCGACGGGAGGACTGCGGTTCGAGGCGATCCCGACGCCCGGCCACTCCGACGACGGCGTCGCGTTCGTCCTCAACGACGAGATCTGCTTCTCCGGCGACACGCTCTTCCGCGACGCGGTCGGCGGCGGGCCGGCCGACGTCGTGCGCGACTCGGTGATGGAGCGGCTCATGACGCTCGACCAGGGGATCCGGGTGCTCCCCGGTCATACGGTCGAGACGACGATCGGTCGCGAGTGGGAGCGCAACCCGTTCGTCCGCTTCTGGCGCGGGCTCGAGGAAGAGGTCGGGAGCCGCTGCCGCGTCGGCGGAGTCGACGCCGTGATCCTCGTCGAGTCGCCCGACTACGACGGGAAGGGGAAGCTGCTCGTCCGCCTCGACGGCGGCGAGGAGCGCATCGTCGGCGCCTCGCGCGTCGAGTTGCTCTGACCCGTCCTCCGACGAGGACGGGACGCGTTGACGGGAGGTGTCTGGCTGAAGCCAGACACCGGATGGATGTCGCTGCTCGTGTCTGGCTGACGCCAGACACCGGATGGATGTCGCTGCTCGTGTCTGGCTGACGCCAGACACCGGATGGATGTCGCTGCTCGTGTCTGGCTGAAGCCAGACACCGGATGGATGTCGCTGCTCGTGTCTGGCTTCAGCCAGACACGCCCGGGCCGGGCGGAGGCCCCCGTCCGCGTCAGTCGCTACGGTCCAGCGCCCGTGCGTCTCGTCGTCGCCCGCTGCGAGGTCACGTACACCGGCCGCCTGACGGCGTTCCTGCCGGAGGCGATCCGGCTGCTCGTGTTCAAGGCGGACGGCTCGGTCCTCGTCCACGCGGACAGCGGCGGCTACAAGCCCCTGAACTGGATGACCCCACCGACGGTGATCGAGGACGGCGACGGCGTGATCGTCGTGCGCAAGCGCGCCGGGCGGTCGGAGGACCGGCTCGAGATCCGGATCGCCGAGCTGCTCGCCGAGTTCGAGCACGAGCTGGGCGAGGACGCGGGGCTCGAGAAGGACGGTGTCGAGCGTCATCTCCAGGAGGCCCTGGCGGAGCTGCCCGAGGTCGTCGAGCCGGGGCTGCGCCTCGTCCGGCGCGAATGGCCGACCGACGTGGGACCGGTCGACCTCATGTGCAGGGACGCCGACGACGGCTGGGTCGCCGTCGAGATCAAGCGCGTCGGGACGATCGAGGCGGTCGAGCAGCTCTCGCGCTACCTCGAGGTCATCCGGCGCGACGCGACGCTCGCCGGGTGCCGGGGGATCCTCGCCGCGGAGTCGGTGAAGCCCCAGGCCCGGACGCTGTGCGAGGCGCGGGGCCTCGGCTGGGTGGAGGCCGACCTCGCGACGCTCCGGGGTGAGCGTCAGCCGGAGCTGACGCTGTTCGACGCGTGATTCAGCTGGGTGAGGTGACGATCACGGCCGCACGGCGGCCTTGAGGTAGTCGCGCGGCGGGTCGTCGAACAACGCCGCCACACCCTCCAGGCCGACCTCGTGCGTCACGAGGCGCTCGAAGGGGTACGCGCCGCTCGCGAGGAACGCGAGCGCTGCGCGGAAGTGGCGCGGGGTGTGATGGAAGGAGCCGACGAGGCGGACCTCCTCGTAGTGGATCCGATAGGAATCCACCTCGACCCGCGTTCCGCGCGGCAGCCCGCCGAAGGCCAGCACGGTGCCGCCCGGCCGCACGAGCGCGAGGGCACGCTCCCAGGCCTCGACCGTTCCGGCCGCCTCGATGACCACGTCGGCGTTCTGCGGATCGTCGGCGGCGGCGCCGAACGAGCCTGCGAGCGCGCGCCGCTCCTCGCGCGAGCCGACGCCCACCGGACGCCCGCCCGCGTCGGCGACGCACGCGCAGAGCATCAGACCGATGGGGCCGAGCCCGACGATCGCGACCGTGTCGCCTCGCTGGACCCGCGCGACGTCGATCCCGTGCAGGCAGCATGCGAGCGGTTCGGCCATCGCTGCCACCTCGGGGGCCAGGCCGGGCGGGACGGGGAGGAGGTTGCGGCGCGCGATCCGCTCGGGCACGAGCAGCACCTCCGCGTACGCGCCGTTCAGGAGCGGGAAGAGGTGCTCGCACAAGCTCTCCTGCCCGCGTGCGCACGCCGGGCACGACCCGCACGGGGCCGAGTTCGCGACCACCATGCGGCGACCCGTCGTGACGTCGATGCCGCACGCCTCGTGACCGAAGGCGCTCGGCGGGGGGCCGAGCAGCACCGGGTGGCCGCGCCGATAGGCCTTCAGGTCGGTTCCGTCGGTGAGCGCGACCTCGACCTGGAGCAGCACGTCTCCCTCACCGGGCGTTGGCTCCGGGACGTCCTCGAGCCGCAGGTCGCCGGGCGCGTGGAGGATCAGCGCCCTCATGCAGGCTCGATCCGGAACGGCGTGACGACGGGATCGAGCACGTGCGGGTACGCGTCCGCGGCGTAGCCGAGGAGGACGCCCGAGACCGTGCGCTCTTCGAGAGGCCACGGGTCGAGGACGATCGTTCCGTGACCGTCCACCTCGTAGCGAACGGCGATCGTGCTTCCGTCGGGGCCCACGACTCCCATCGACCCCGACTCCGGCTGCTCGAGGCAGAAGTCGAAGGAGACCCGATCGCAGAGGTCGGTGATCCTGTCGGCCGCCGCGGCGTCCTCCTCCGAGACTGCCGCGGCCTCGCGAAGCGCCGGGATCCCCTCGTCCATCTCCGTGAGGGCCGCGCGCGCCGCGTCGTCCGTCGCGTGCGACACGAGCCGGCGGACGTGCATCGCGACGACGAGGTCGACGACGGGGTCCACCCCCGTCGGCGCAAAGCTCCTGCGCTGGATGGCGAGCCACCGGTCGCGCGGCACCGCGCCGATCTCGTCGGCGTCGTGCTCGCCGTATCCGCGATCGTGCAGCGCGACCCCCGTCACGAAGCTCTCCCGAGGGAGCGGAAGCGGGACGACCACCTCGTCCCAGGCGAGGGCGATCGCGGCGGAGAGCCGGGCGTGCTCGAGCTGGGGGAAGACCACGGGTCTGCGGTGGGACCTGAACACCTCAGGGAGTGAAGACGACCTTGAGGGCGTCGCGCCGTCGGAAGAGCTCGAGGCCCTCCGCGAAGCGCTCGAGCGGCAGGACGACGGGCTCGGGCACGTCGATGTCGTGGAGCAGCGCGAGCGCCTCGGGCATGTACGGCGGCGCCGCCGAGCGCATACCGACGACGGTCAGCTCCCGGCGATAGATCTCCGCCGCGGGGATCGGCCCGGCGTCGGCGAAGACGAGCACGGTGCCGCCGGGCGCGACCGACTCGAGTGCCGTGTCGACGCCGCCGCGGCCGGAGAGCACGACCGCGTCGACGGGCCCGTCGGGCGCGCGACCCGCCCGCCGCGGGTCGGCGTCGACCGCGAACACCACGTCGCCGCGCCGCTCGAGCACGATCCCGAACAGCCGTCCGATGAAGCCGTTCCCCACGATCAGGACCCGGCCCGCCGGTACCCGGGCCGCTCCGCGGAGGACGCAGGCGAGCGGCTCGACCATCGTCCCGCGCCAGTCCGGCCAGCTCTCCGGGAGGTCGACCCACGCCTGCGCGCGGACGCGCTCCGCAAGCCCTCCGGGCCGGATCGTCGGCGCCGCAAACCGCTCGCAGGTCGACTCGTGCCCCGCGAGGCAGCGGTCGCACTCGCCGCACGAGGCGTGGTGGACGAGCGCGACCCTGCGGCCGTCGTCGAGCTCCGCCACCACCTCGTGGCCGAGGACGACGCCCGCGTGGGCGGCGTCGAGCTTCTCGACGTCCGACCCGCAGAGCCCGCACGCGGCGACCCGCAGCACGTCTCCGGGCCCGTCGGGCTCCGGGACGTCGGCGAGCGCAGGCTCCCCCTCCGGCCCCACGACGACGGCGCGCACGGGCGTATCGTAGGGTCGCCTCTCCGCGACGAGGGAAGGAGCCGTCCATGGCCGTCAAGCTGCACCGCTGTCCGCACACGTGGATCAAGCTCTCCGGGCACCCGTGCTGGCGGGTGCAGAAGGCGCTCGACGAGATGGGCGTCGAGTACGAGATCGTCCCGGAATCCTGGCCGTCGCGGAAGAAGCGGACGGCCGTGATCGAGGGCACCGGACAGAGCGCGCTCCCTGCGATCGAGCTCGAGGACGGCACCTGGTACCGCGAGCAATCGGCGGAAATGGAGCGCGCGATCCGGGCCGGGCGCTTCGGCCCGGCCGCCTGAGCGGCGCTACACTTGCCCTCTCGCGGGGCTATAGCTCAGTTGGGAGAGCGCCTGGATCGCACCCAGGAGGTCGGCGGTTCGAGTCCGCCTAGCTCCATCGTCTCGTAGCCCAAATTTGCAACGATTCGCCTGCACAGCGGCATGCTGTGGTGTCCGGTCGCTCGCGAGCCAACCAGACGGTACTCAAACGCTCGCCTCCCGCGTCATTCAGCGCGTGTGTACCCCATGTCCACACAATGCTTGTAGGTCCACTCGCTTGATGACGAACTAACAACGGATGTCCCTGCAAACGGGAACATCACGCTATATCGATCGCTCCGCACGAGAGCGGACAGCTCTCAAGCAGCCACCGTCGCGCGATCCGCGGTGCTGTCGAAGACGACCAGCGCGAAGCTGACTGGGGTCGTGGTCTCGTTTCGGTAGGCATGCCGGCGTGAGGCGTCGAACCATGCGGTGTGACCTGTCTTGACCTGAACCGACTCGTCGCCGACCTCGAGCACGAGGGTGCCTCCGCGAACCTTGACCAGCTCGAGCGCGCCTGGGTGATGACCGTCGCTCCGATGGCTCTCGCCCGGCTCCAATGTCCAGGACCACAGTTCTAGCGGCCCTCGGCCCACCTCCAGGAGCGCGCGACCGCCGGCCGGCCCCTGCCACAGTTCCGTGGCGTCGGACGGAGCGCGCACGCCGACTATCGTCGTCTCTTGGCTGCTGACGAGATCCGTCAGCGTTACCTCGAGCGCGTTCGCGAGCCGAAGCAGCGTGCCGATGCTCGGGTTGGCCTCGCCCTTCTCGATCTGGACGATCAGTCGGCGGCTGACCCCGCTCCGGGTCGCCAGGTCATCCAGCGTCCAGGAGCGGGCAGCGCGAAGTCGACGCACGGCGTCGGCGAGAGACCGTGACAGGTGCCGCTCGGTGGTATTGCTCTGATGCACTATATTGCACTATATCGTGCACTACGAATCGGTCACATCGCGCACGTGGACGGTGGTCGGAGGGCGCGGAACCCAGAGGCCCGGAAGCCCACTCAACGTACCGCCCGTGCTGGCCTCGAACTTCGTCCTCGGTCGTGAGCGGGCCTACACGCGCGACGACGGAACGCCCACCTGGGAAGCGTTCGAGGAGTTGCTTGGAGGCCTTGAACACGGCGTCGCCGTCGCCTTTGGCTCCGGCATGGCCTCTGCCGCAGCAATCTTCGACCTGTTGCCTGCCGGCGCCGACATCGTGCTTCCGGACGATTGCTACCAAGCGGTTGTCGGCCTGGCAGCTGCCGGCCAAGAACGCGGTCGCTGGTCGGTCGAGAGACTCACGCCCGACGACACGCCAGGTTGGCTGCGTGCCGCGGAGCACGCCGACCTTGTCTGGCTCGAGTCGCCCTCGAACCCACTGTTACACGTGGCCGACCTGCCCGCCATCCTGTCGCAGCAGCGCAAGGTCGGCGCGATCGCGGTGGTCGACAACACCTTCGCTACACCGCTCGGGCAGCAGCCGCTCGAGCTCGGCGCCGACCTCGTCCTGCACTCGGCGACGAAGTACCTCGGCGGCCACTCCGACCTGCTCCTCGGCGCCGTGGTCGCCGGCGACGATGAGCTGGCAGGACGACTTCGCGAGCGCCGCCTCCTCGCCGGAGCCATTCCGGGCTCGCTCGAGACCTACCTCGCCGTGCGCGGAATCCGGACACTCCACCTGCGCCTCGAGCGGGCGGCCGCCACGGCTCATGAGCTCGCTACGCGTCTGGAACGCGATCCCGGTGTGAGTACGGTCCGCTACCCGGGTCTCGCAACGCATCCGACGCACTCGACGGCGCGGCGGTTCATGAGCAGCTACGGAGCCATGATCTCCTTCGACGTCCGTGGCGACGCGGCGCGCGCGGACGCCATCTGCGAGCGCCTGCAGATCATCCGGCACGCGACCAGTCTCGGGTCGGTCGAAACGACCATCGAGCGCCGCGCCGCAACCCCCGGGCAGGAGCACCTGCCACCCACGCTGCTGCGGCTCAGCGTCGGCTGCGAGGACGTCGAAGACCTGTGGTCCGACCTCTGCAGCGCGCTCAGATCGACGGGCTAGGAGATCTCGTCGCCGACCGAGATCATGCCGCTGGAGAGGATGTCGGCTCGAAGGCCGCCGCGGTGGACGAGCGGCCGCAGCAGCGCCGGCCGTGCGAGTTTCTCCAGGTGGGCACAGGGCTCTGCGAGTCGTCTTCCAACGCACTCCACCGGCCCCACGCGGAACCGCTTGCCGACGAGCGCATTCAGTGAGATTTCCGTGGTGACGATGTTGCGGCGTGCCTCTTCCCAGGGGAGCTCGATCTCGTCGAGCACTTCGGCTTCGACAAGTGTGAGTTCGTAACCGCGGCCTGGCGCGCTGAAGGTGCCTCGTCGCTCTGCGTACCGGTCGCCGACGAGCCCTTGGCCTGGCACCGCCACCGCAGCGTCGACTCGCACGAGTGGCGCCTCCGCCGCCGGAGCAACCAGGATCCCGGTCACCGCTCCGACACCGGCTGCACTCCCGTACGGCGTTTGTGTCGGAAGATGCAGAACGAGGGGTGTCAGCATCCATCCGGCAGTGATCTGCGCGCCCTGGTTGTACGCGCCGGCCGGGTCGAGCCAGACACCTGAAGGTGACCCGAACATGACGAGTGCGTGTTGGCCGTCGGAACCGTCGACGACCGCGATCCACTGGCCGGCCCAGTCGAACGACGCCGGCTCGGCGATCGGAACGAGTCCGAGATTGCGCTCCGCCAGCCACTGCCGGAAGAACCGGAGCGGCTCGTAGGAATCGTCGGGGACTTTCGGGGCTGCACTCCCGAGAAGCTCGGTCAGACAGTCCCGAACATCGTCCGCGAGCGCCACGCCCGGATCGTAGTCGCGTCCCCGCCGAGCTGTCCGGTTAGGTCCATTCGATCGTGACGTCCTCGGCCGTCGCGCTCAGTCCAGAGCGTCGAGGGCGAGGACGACCGCTTCGTCGGCGGTCAGCGTCTGGCCTTCCTCCCAGGCGGCGGCGAAGGCGGCGTCGTCGAGTTGGGCACTGACAGCGGCGAGGGTCTGATCTCGGGTCTTGGCGACGTAGGGAGGCATGGCGCCGATCTCCTGGAGCAGTGCAGTCGAGGAGGAGAGAACCCGGGCGGCGATCTCGGGTCGCCCGGACAGGGCGAGGATGCGTGCGAAGCGACAGACGCAGTTTCCGATCAGAAGGAGGTCGTCGAGGTCGCGGAAGATCCGATAGCTCTCGGTTGTCAGCGGGACGGCGTCCTGGACTCGACCCTGGTCGACGGCGATGTCGCCGAGGATGCCGAGCGCGATCCCCTCGGGGAACGGGTCGTGTGCCTCCCGGGCCTCGAGGATGATCGCTTCGTACAGCGTGCGGGCGCGTTCGAGCTCGCCGCCCTCATAGTGCGCCCAGGCGTGGGCTCGAGCCGCGCGCAGTGCGTAGTGCTGGTCGCCGAGCTCGCGGAACTGTTGCACGCTCTCGCCGAAGAGCTCCTGCGCTCGGGGCCAGTCGCCGTCCTGCCCGGTGGCGTAGGCGACCATGAGTCGGGAGAAGGCGGCACCCCAGGCGTCGCCGAGCTCCTGGTGGAGCTCGAGTGCCTCCCGAGCCCAACGGCCCCCCGCCGGAATGTCGCCGCTCGTCAGCGCCATGTCCGCTGCTCCGCTGAGCGCTTTGGCGCGAGCCGGCGTCGGACGCTCGTCCGATCGGAGCGCGTCTTCGACGCGACGGCGACCCTCCGCCAGATGCCCCTTCTGGTCCCAGAAGCGCCAGAGCGCCGCTGCGAATCGCATGACACCGTCGGTCTCGCCGAGTGCCTTGAACCAGTCCATGGCGGCACGGAGGTTGTCGTGGTCGCGCTCCAGGGGATCGAGCCACTCCTTGCGGCTCCCGATCCCGATCAGATTGGGCTCGGTCTCCTCGGCGAGCGCCAGGAAGTGCTCGGCGTGGCGCCGCCCCCGCTCGTCTGCCCCGGTCGATCCCTCGAGCCGCTCGGCGGCGTACTCGCGGATCGTCTCGAGCATCCAGAAGCGGTCGTCCTCGCGGACCCGAACGAGGCTCTTGTCGACGAGGGACTCCAGCGTGTCGACATCTGCGTCGCAGATCTCCTCCGCCGCTTCCAGCGTGCAGCCGCCCGCGAACACGGCGAGTCGCGCGAAGAGCTCTTGCTCGTCGCGGTCGAGAAGCTCGTACGACCAATCGATCGTCGCGCGCAGCGTCTGCTGACGGGGGTCGACCCCTCGCCCGGCCTTGAGCAGGTCGAGGCGGCCCGACAGGCGCTCGAGCAGAAGCTCGGGGGAGATCACCCGCACGCGCGCCGCCGCGAGCTCCAGCGCGAGCGGCAGCTGCTCGAGTCGGCGGCACAGCTCCGGCACCGCCTCGTCGGGGGCGAAGCTCGGCAACGCTGAGCGAGCCCGCGCAAGGAAGAGCTCGGCTCCGTCGTCGGGCTCGAGCGGGGGCACCGGGTACGCCTGCTCGCCGGGAAGGCGGAGCAGCTCGCGACTCGTCACCAGCAGCTCGAGGTTCGGGCAGGCGGCGAGCAGCTCGGAGAGGCCGCTTGCCGCGTCGATGACGTGCTCGAAGTTGTCGAACAGGGCGAGAATCGACTTGTGGGCGATGTGCTCGGCGAGGCTGCTCGTGGCATCGAGCACCCGCGCCGCCGTCTCCAGCACGAGCTTGGAGTCGCGCACGGGCGCGAGCGGTACCCAGAAGACCCCGTCCGGGAAGCGTTCCGAAGCTTCGGCGGCCGCCTGCACGGCCAGGCGCGTCTTCCCCGTTCCACCCGGCCCGGTCAGTGTCAGCAGCCGGACGTCACGATGCTCCATCAGCTCCAGCACCTCGGCCAGCTCGTACTTGCGGCCGAGGAATGGCGTCGCCGGGATCGGGAGGTTCGTCCGGTACAGGCTCTTCAGCGGTGGGAACTCGTCTTGGCCGAGCTGGTGGATCCGCTCGGGAGCGGAGAGATCCTTCAGCCGGTGTACTCCCAGATCCCGCATCCGCTCCGCGGGCAGAAGAGACGCCGTGGAGGCCGAGAGCAGCACCTGCCCCCCGTGGCCGCAGGCAGCGATCCGGGCGGCCCGGTGCACGTCGATCCCGACGTACCCCTCCTCCGCCAGGTGCGGGGTGCCGGTGTGGATACCGATACGAACTCGGATCGGACCCGCGGCGAGACCTTCCATCGCTTCGGCGGCGGCCGCGAGCGCACCCGGCGCTGTCGGGAAGGCAACGAAGAAGGCGTCTCCCTGAGTGTCCACCTCGACACCACCGTGGGCGTCGAATGCATTCCGCAGGACGCGGCGATGCGTGGCCAGCGCGTCGGCATACTCAACCGAGCCCAGCTCCTGCAACAGCCTGGTCGAGCCCTCCACGTCGGTGAAGAGGAAGCTCACGGTTCCGGAAGGGAGATCCCGAACCACGGGGGGATGATGCGTCAAGGCGCCGTCCGCGTCACGAGCAACGTGCTAGTCGCACGTCAAGCGAGCAGGCCGGTCCGCCACTCCGCCGTTCCCGGCCGTCACACCCGGCCCGGTGCCGCGCTATCTTCGGCGGACGGATGACGACGAGCAGGAGGCAGCGATGACCGGCACGCTGGGCGAGAGCTCGGCGATCGACCGTCGAGGAGCGCCCGCCAAGGTCTTCCGCACGGAGATGAACCCGGTCGACCTGCTCGCGCGCGCCGCGTTCATGTACCCGGAGAAGGTCGCGGTCGTCCACGGCAATCGTCGTTACACGTACGCGGAATTCGGCGAGCGGGCCTGGCGCCTCGCCAACGGCCTCCGCGCCGCGGGTCTGCGGAAAGGCGACCGGGTCGCGACGCTCCTCCCCAACTGCCCTGCGATGCTTGAGGCGCATTTCGGCGTTCCGGCGGCCGGCGGGATCCTCGTCACGGTCAACACGCGGCTCTCGAGCGCCGAGGTCGAGTACATCCTGCGCCACTCGGGTGCCGGCACGCTCCTGCTCGACGCGGAGCTCGCCGAGCTCGTCGAGCCGCTCGACCTCTCCGGCATCGACGTGATCCGGGTCCACGACACGGGCGCACCCGGAGACCCGTACGAGGATCTCCTCGCTGCGTCTTCGCCCGAGCAGCCGGAGAGCTGGCTCGAAGACGAGGAGGAGACGATCTCGATCAACTACACGTCTGGCACGACGGGCCGGCCGAAGGGCGTGCAGTACACGTATCGCGGCGCCTACCTGAACGCGCTCAACGAGGCTCTCGTGACCGGGTTGTCGCCCGACTCCGTCTTCCTCTGGCTGCAGCCGATGTTCCACTGCAACGGCTGGTGCTTCGCCTGGGGCGTCACGGCGGTCGCCGGCCGGCACCTGACGATCCGCAAGGTCGAGCCGGACCTGGTCTGGGACCTGATCGACGCCGAGGGCGTCACCAACTTCAACGGCGCCCCGACCGTGCAGCTGATGGTCATCAACTACCCGAAGGCGCACCGCGTCGAGCGGCCGGTGACGGTGATGGTCGCCGCAGCGCCCCCCTCGCCCACGCTGTTCGCGCGCATGGACGAGCTGAACTTCCGCGTGATCCACGTCTACGGGCTGACCGAGACCTACGGCCCAACGACCATGTGCCCCGAGCAGCCGGAGTGGCGGTCGCTGCCGACCGCCGAGCGGGCCGGGCTGCTCTCGCGCCAGGGCCAGGCGTACCCCTCGGCCGATCTCGTCCGCGTCGTCGACGAGGAGATGAGTGACGTCCCCCGTGACGGCGAGACGATGGGCGAGGTCGTGATGCGCGGCAACATCCTCATGGCCGGCTACTTCGACGACCCCGAGGCGACGGCGACGGCATTCCACGGCGGCTGGTTCCACTCCGGCGACCTCGCGGTGTGGCATCCGGACGGAAACGTCGAGCTGCGCGACCGCGGCAAGGACATCATCATCTCGGGGGGCGAGAACATCTCCTCGATCGAGGTGGAGCAGACGATCGTCGCCCATCCCTCCGTGCTCGAGTGCGCCGTCGTCGGGATCCCGCACGCGCACTGGGGCGAGCGTCCCAAGGCGTTCGTGACCCTGAAGGAGGGTACGACCGCGACCGCCGAGGAGATCGTCGCCTTCGCCCGCGAGCGCCTCGCGCACTACAAGTGCCCGGACGCCGTCGAGTTCGGCCCGCTGCCGAAGACGTCGACCGGCAAGGTGCAGAAGTACGCGCTGCGCGAGAAGGAGTGGGCCGGGCACGAGTCGCGGATCGGCGCTGCGTGATGGCCACCACGACCCGCGAGCACCTGCTCGTCCGCATCCAGCCTCCTGCTGCCCGCATCACGCTCAACCGGCCGGAGAAGCGGAACGCACTCTCCCTGGCTCTGATGGAGGAGCTGATCTCGGCGCTCGAGGAGGTGGGCGCGGCCGCGGAGGTGAGGGCGATCGTGATCGAGGGGGCAGGCCCGGCGTTCTCCGCCGGGCACGACCTGGGGGAGATGGTCGGCCGCGACGCCGAGTTCTACGACCGGCTGTTCGACGTCTGCACGGTGCTGATGGAGACGATCCACCGCGTTCCGCAACCCGTGATCGCAAAGGTGCACGGGATCGCCACCGCGGCCGGCTGCCAGCTCGTCGCCGCCTGCGACCTCGCCGTGGCCGCGGAGGCGACGCGCTTCGCCACGCCCGGGGTGAAGATCGGGCTCTTCTGCTCGACGCCGATGGTGCCGCTCTCACGGGCGGTGGGTCGCAAGCGCGCGCTCGAGCTGCTGCTCACGGGCGAGCCGATCGACGCGGCGGAAGCGCGCGACTGGGGGCTCGTCAACCGGGTCGTCCCGGCCGACCAGCTGGAGGACGCGGTGGCGGCCCTCGTGGAGAGGATCGCGGCGTCGAGCCCGCTCACGGTGCGGATCGGCAAGGAGGCGTTCTACCGGCAGGTCGAGCTCGACGAGCACGGGGCCTATGAGCTGACACGGCGCGTGATGGCCGCGAACGCGCAGGCGGGCGACGCACAGGAGGGGATGGGTGCCTTCCTGGAGAAACGCCGGCCGACCTGGTCCGGCAGCTAGCGAAAGCCGTCGCATCCCGTCGCACGGGCTCACGCCTGCTTCGCCCGGTACGTGGCCGCACCATCGGCTACTCCTCCACGAGCTGTCGCTCTCCGAGCCCGGCGGCTCGCGCTACGAGGCCGGCCTCGGCGCGGTCGGCGACCTGGAGCTTTGCGAAGATGGCCGACACGTAGTTGCGGACGGTCTTCTGGCTGAGGAAGAGCTGCGCGGCGATCTCTGCGTTCGTCCGGCGCTCGGCGAGGAGTTGCAGGATCTCCAGCTCTCGGTCAGTGAGCTGCGGAAACGCTTGGCTCGGGTCGAGTGTCGGCGTCGCTGCGAGGAATCGCTGCAGCCGGTCGGCGATCCCCGGCCCGAAGATGGCCTCGCCGTTCGCGACAGACCGGATCGCTCGAAGCGTCTCGTCCTGGGCGGCGCCCTTGAGCTGGTAGCCGCGTGCGCCCGCGCGGATGGCGGCGAACACGGCCTCGTCATCGTCGTGCATCGTCATCACCAGCACCTTGACGTCCTCCGATTCGTCGACGATGCGGCGCGTTGCGTCGATGCCGTTGAGCCCGGGCATGTTGATGTCCATGACGACGACGTCCGGAACGAGCGCCAGCGCGACCTCCACGGCCTCCTCGCCGGTCGCAGCCTCACCCGCGACCTCAGTGTCGGGAATCGACTCGAGCAGGGCACGGAGGCCGGCCCGGAAGAGCGGGTGATCGTCGGCGATGAGGATCCGGATCGGTCGGCTCATGCGGCAGTCTCATCGATCGCATGCCTTGGGAGCGACGCCGCCACGAGGGTCCCACCGCCCGCTCTGGAGCTGATCTCGCAGGTGCCACCGATCTCTTCGGCCCGCTCTCTCATCGTGTGGAGCCCGATACCGGTCGAGCCACGTGAGAGACCGTCTCCGTCGTCGACGATCTCGAGCCGCAGCACCGTCGGCTCGACGGCCACGCGAACGTTGCAGGTCCGGGCGTGAGCGTGGCGCTTGACGTTCGTCAGCGCCTCCTGCGCAATCCAGAAGGCGGCCACCTCGACGGCGGCCGGGAGAGCGGGCAGCGCGCTCGGCGCTTCGATGGTGACAGAGGTCTCGGGCGACGATTCCTGCGCGGCCAGTCCTCGGAGCGAGGCCGCGAGCCCGAGCTGGTCGAGCGCCGGCGGGCGAAGCCCGTAGATCAGCTGGCGGACGTCTCCGATCATCGTCTGCACCTGCTGAGTGGCCGAGACGAGGAGCTCGTCGGCGCGTTCGAGATCCGAGTCCGCCAGGTTCCGGACTGCCTCGAGTGTGAACGTGAGACCGGCCAGGGCGGGCCCGAGACCGTCGTGGAGGTCGCGACGGATCCGCCTCCTCTCTTCTTCGCGCAGCTGGACGATGCGCTGCCGCGCCGACTGCAACTCCTGCGAGAGACCGACCGCGTGGACCGTGGCGGCGACCTGCGGTACGAGGTCGACGATCAGGCGGTGGTCGCGCTCCCGCAGGCGCTCGCCCACTCGTGGTGAGAGCCGGAGCTCGCCGGCGGCGATGCCTTGGTGGACGAGCGGAAAGGCGAGGACGTCGGCGCCCGGCGTGCCGTACTCGGCGACGACCCTCGCTTCCCGTGGAGCGTCGGCTGCGAGGGCGAGACCGACGTACTGCAGGGCTAGCGTCTGGCCGATCGTCTGGACGACGGTGGGGAACACGGCGTCGGGTCGCAGCGAGCTTGCGAGCGTCCGGCCCAGGCCGGCAATCGCGGCATATGGGTCGTCCCGGTCGCCGTACATCAGCCGATTGACGAAACGCTGCACGCTCTCCCGCACGGGTTGGAAGCAGACGGCGACGATGCCGGTCACGACGAGCGAGACGAGAAGGTCGCCGCGGGACGACAGCGTCGCGCCCACCAAACCGACGACCGTGACGTAGCCGGCGACGACGCCGACGGTCAACGTGCCGTAGACGAGCGCACGATTGACGACGAGGTCGATCTCGTAGAGCCGGTACTTGAGAACGGCGACGGCGATGCCGGCCGGCGGGAGGAGGAACGCCAGCACAGGCAACACCTCCGCTCCCGGTACGACGCCCCACAACAGGGCGCCGACGACGAAGAGCGGCACGGCGAGGCAGAGCGACACGCCCACCCAGCGCAGCTGTTGGCGCTCGTCACCGCCGGAGTTGCGGTAGCGGACGACGAAGGCCGCAAGCGACGCGGCCAGGCCGGCGATGACCAGGATCACACCTACCACGCCCGCCACGACGATCGCTGCGCCGCCTGCGCGCGCGAACGGGTTCTCGATCGGCGTGGCAGCGCCGAGCTCGAACGTGGGAGAAGTCGAAACGGCGACCGACGCAAGCACCGTTCCGGCCATCACCGCCGCGGGAACGGGCCACCATCGACGCGACGCGAGAGTGCCGTCCGGCATGAGCAGCAGCAACGCGCTCAGCGGCAACGCGAGCGCCGGCAGCCACCACCAGTTGTCGAACCAGGCTGCGGCGAGCCCACCCGGGAGCGAGCCGGGGTCCGCGACGAGCGCCTCGACGGCGTACGCGTACATGAGACCCCCGATCGTCCCCCAGAGGGCCATGATCGCCAGCACCCAGGAGATCGGATGCTCGGGCCTGCGCGTCGTCAGCAGGAGCCCGATCAGCGCGAGAACGACGTTCCCTCCGAGATAGATGAGCGTCTTGTAGGTGCCCGTGTGCAGGTCGAGCGCGAGCGCGACGACAAATCCGGCGGACGTCAGGGCGAACACGGCCCACCCGAGCTTCGCCCTACGGCCGGCACGGAGGGTCGGGACGACGACCCCCGGAGTCGCCAGGGTGTCCATCACACGAGACCTGTTGATCCGCGCCATCGATCGAGCGTAGACGGGTTTTCGGTACCCGGCCAGCGATGAGCGGCGATCCGTGACGCGGATCGGGACCAACCCGGGACACTGCCCCCTGGCAGTGGGACGCACCGTGGTCGTACCGTCGTTACCGACCGGCGCACTGACGCCGACGAGCCACAAGAGGAGCGGACATGAGCGATCTGGCAGTCACACGGACGGGAGGCGGACAGGGGCGCACGGCACTGATACTCGCGGTCGTCTCGCTGCTGCTCTACATCGGCGGTGGGTTCACCGTGGGTGGGATCTTCTGGATCATCGGGCCGGTCGTCGGGCTCGGCGCGATCGTCCTTGGCCTGGCCGCACGACGCAGGGACGGAGGACGCGAGGCGACGATCGCGGTCGCCATCGCCGCAGTTCCCGTCCTCTGGTTCGCCGCCTTCATGCTCGTCGCAGCACTCGACTGAGATGGCCTCCAACCGACTCGATCGCTTCCTGTTGCTCGCCGGCGTGCCAGCTGGCCTGTTGTTCCTCGCAGGCCTCGTCCTCAACCGGACCGACCCGAGCAGCGAGACCGGCGCCGCCAAGACCTTCGCGTACTGGCAGGACAACCATGGCCGACACCAGATCGTCGGCCTCCTGGTCGCCCCCTTGATCGCGTTCCTGCTCCTCTTCTTCGGGGCTGGGCTGAAGAGGCGACTGGAACGGGCAAGCGGTGACTCCGGCCATGGCTCGGTCGCCTTCGGCGGTGTACTCCTGGCGGCTGCGATCTTCGTGCTCGTCGGCATGCTCGAAGGCGCGATGGCGAACGCAGCCCACGAAGGCGAGCGGCAAGCCGTCTACACCCTCAACCAGCTCCACTCGTACGACTGGCTCGGGTGGAACGCGGCCTTTGCGGCTGTCCTCCTGGCAACCGGACTCGGCGCGCGCCGGAACGCGATGCTTCCCACGCCGCTCGCATGGGCGACGATCGTCATCGGAGCATCGCTCCTCACACCGCTCGGGTTCTTCGGGTTCATGCTCCTGCCGCTCTGGCTGATCGTGATCGGGATCTGGCTCAGCCGTGCCGACAACCCCGTCACCAGAACCGTCGCAAGCTGGGAGATCGCGACGGAGCGGTGACCTCGACGCCTCGGGTGCGACCGCCGCCCACGTCGAAGGGCGGTTGGAGGTGAGCTCCGCAATCACAACAGCCGTGCCGTCAGGCGACGGCGCGCTGCCGTCGGCAACGCCGCGCCGCCGGCCCGGCGATGGACTCGTCCGCTGAGGTGCCTGTCTGCTGCGAGTGAGCGCCAGGTCCGGAGGTCGACTGCTTCGCGGAAGGGCCGTCGGCCTCCGACAGCGAAACCCCCCGCAATTGCGGGGGGTTTCGGCACTCATCGTCTCGCGTCGAGGTTAGGGCCCGTGAGCACCTGCTGCAACGTGGCCTTGCTCGACGGCCCAGAGCGTCGCCGCGGCCCGGCTGTGGACGCCGGCCTTCCGGTAGACGCGCTGGACGTGGTGCCCGACGGTCTTGGCCGAGATGCCGAGGTCCTCGGCGATCTTCCGGTTGGACTCGCCGCGCACGAGCACGAGCAGGACTTCCAGCTCGCGCTCGGTCAGCCCGGCCGCTTGCGGGTCGAGCTGCCTCGCTTCGCCCCGCACGGAAGGTGTGCTACGCGTCGTAATGGCCGCCGAGCTCCGCCACCTGGGGCCGCCCCTTGTGCCCGGCTTCCTGCATGATCGCGGGGACCTCGGGGTCGGAGGCGAAGCTCTGCCAGCCAGCCGCATCCCAGTCGAAGACCACCCAGACGCGATCTTCCTCGTTGGGGTCGCGAAGGACGGTCGAGCCCTTCGACCCGTGCTGCTTGCGCTTCTCCGCGCCCTTGGTGGAGAAGATCTCCACGAAGCGGTCGAAATCCTCGACCTTCGTCGTTGCCAGGATCATCGCGCTCCTCCTCGGTCGTCCTCCGCGCCGGGGATCGGCGCGGATCGAGGCGAGTCTGCGTCCTGGACGGTCGAGCGGCATCGGGCGAATGCCCTATCCCGCGTGAACGAGGTCGTGCTCGAAGGCCCAGACCGTTGCGGCGGCACGGCTGCGGACGCCTGCCTTCTGGTAGACGTGCTGGACGTGGTGCCCGACGGTCTTGGCCGAGATGCCGAGGCTCTCGGCGATCTCCTGGTTGGACTCGCCGCGCACGAGCACGAGGAGGACCTCGAGCTCGCGCTCGGTCAGCCCGGCCGGCAGCTCGCGAGGTCGCTGGGGAACGCGGTGGCCGGCGGCTGCGAGCACCGCGTCGACGGCATCAGGGTCGAGCCGCCCTTCCTCGGCCTCGCGCATCAACTCCGCCTCTGCGGCGAGCGGGTCGAGTGCCGCTCGGTGGGGCCGCGCCTCGCGCATTGCGGCGTAGCAGTCGGCGGCGGCGAGGATGCGGGCTGACCGGTCGAGCGCCGGCCCACGCGTGCCGCGGTGATAGCCGGAGCCGTCGAGCCGTTCGTGGTGCGAGCCGGCGAGCAGCCCGATCGGCGCGAGCGTGGGCGACTGGGCGAAGGCGCGCTCCGAGAAGTGAGGATGGAGTCGCACCCGCTCCCATTCCCCGAAGCCGAGCGGCCCGGGCTTCTCCCAGATCGCGTTGGACACGCCGATGCGGCCGACGTCGTGCGCGAGCGCGGCGCGCCGCACGAGGGTGACGGAAGCCGCCGGGAGCCCCATGCGCCAGGCTGCGGCCTCGGCGAGCTCGGCCACTCCCGTCGAGTGCTCGCGGAGCCACGGTGACTTGAGACCGGTGAGCGCGGCGATGGCCATGAAGGCGGCGTCGACGCGCTCGCCCGCGATCCGGACCTGCGGGAACGGCTCGCTCTCGAGCGCCTGCTCCCACATCCGCGCCTCGTCCAGGTCGGCGAGGAGCTCGGTGAAGTTGCGCACGGCGAGCCCGGCGAGCCGCGGCTCGTACGCAGCACCCGTTCGACGCTCGACGACGGCCCGTGCCTCGTCGGGGCCAGCGGCGGAGAGGAAGAGCGAGACGTCCCTCGCCACGTGCAGCAGACGCATCGGCAACGGGATCGCGTCGCCGCGGGCGTCCGGGAATCCGCGTCCGTCCCAGCGCGCGAAGACGTACTCGAGCGCTGCCTGGATGCTCGAGCCGAGGTCGAGCCACCCCGCGAACCGCTGCGCCACCTCGCACATCGTCGCGAACGCGTCACGGGCCCTCGGGCCGGCGTTGGCGATGGCGTCCTCGATCATCGCGGCGCGAACCTCCGGGGAGCGGCCGGCGCCGACGTGGGAGCGGTAGAACCCCAGCACCTCCGCGGGGTTCGTCGTGTCGATGAGGAAGAACGCGGCGCGGTGCGCGATGTCGTCGCCATAGAGCTGCGCCGCCTCGTGGCCGTTCGACGTGCACCCGGAGGCGTGGAGGAGCGCGACGTAGTACGTGTCGGCGAGCTCCTGCGCCGATGCTCCGGCGAGCTCGCCGAGACGGACCGCGAGCACGGCGGTGCGCAACGCGTGCTCGAGCGGCTGCCCGGTGCCGAGGTCGGTCGCGAGCGAGAGGGCGCCGACCACCTCGGCCGCGCGGATCGGCCGCTCGCTCGAAGGCAGCGCTCCTGCGACCGCTCCGGGATCCTCCGCCGCCACGTCCGGGATCCTAGACCGCGCCTCAGCCGCCCGCGCTGATGCGGCCGAGCGCGGCCATCTTGTTCGACGCGTCGAGCGCCGCGACCTTGTAGCTCTCGGCCAGCGTCGGGTAGTTGAAGACGGTGTCGACGAGGTAGTCGACGGTTCCGCCGAGCGCCATCACCGCCTGACCGATGTGGATCACCTCGGTCGCACCGGTGCCGATCGCGTGGACGCCGAGGAGCCGCCTGTCGCCCGCATGGACGAGCAGCTTCAGCATCCCGTGGCTGTCACCGAGGATCTGGCCGCGCGCGAGCTCCCGATAGCGGGAGATCCCGATCTCGTATTCGACGCCGTCGGCCGTCAGAGCCTCCTCGGTCTGGCCGACGAAGCTGATCTCGGGAATCGTGTAGATCCCGAACGGGAGCAGCTCGGCCATCTCGTGGCTCGCTTCGCCGAATGCGTGTCGTGCCGCGAGGCGTCCCTGTTCCATCGAGGTCGCCGCGAGGCTCGGGAAGCCGATGACGTCACCGACGGCGTAGATGTGCGGGACGGCGGTGCGGAACGACCCGTCCACGCCGATCCGCCCGCGCTCGTCGGAGGTGAGACCCGCCCGCTCCAGGTCGAGTGCCTCGGTCGCGCCCTGCCGGCCGGCCGCGTAGAACACGGCTTCCGAGGCGATCCGCTTCCCGCTCGCGAGATGGGTGATCGCACCCGCTTCGCGTCGCTCGACCGCGGTCACGCTCTCGCCGAAGCGGAGGACGACGCCCCGGTCACGGAGGTGGTGGCGAAGGCTCTCGACGATCTCGTGGTCGCAGAAGTCGAGCATGTCCGCTCGCTTCTCGACCACGGTCACCTTCGTCCCGAGCTCGGCCAGCATCGAGGCGTACTCGATCCCGATCACCCCGGCACCGACGACGACGAGGGACTGCGGGATCACGTCGAGGCTCAGGAGACCGTCCGAGTCGATCACGGTCGTCCCGTCGAACTCGACGTCCGGAGGGTGGGTCGGCCACGTCCCGACGGCGAGCACGATCCGCGCGGCGCTCACGGTGCGGTCGTCGCCCGAGTCGAGGTCGACGGAGAGGCTGTTCGCGTCCAGGAACCGCGCCGTGCCGTTGATCAGCTCGATCTGGTTTCGCAGGAGCTGGTCGCGGATCACGTCGATCTCGCGCTCGATCACGCGCTCGGTCCTCTGGCGCAGGTCGGACACCGTGATCTGCGCCTTGACGCGGTAGCTCGACCCGTAGATCTCACGCTGGCTCATGCCCGTGAGGTAGACGACGGCCTCGCGGAGGGTCTTCGACGGGATCGTCCCGGTGTTGACGCAGACACCGCCGACCATGTGGCGGCGCTCGACGACCGCGACGCGCTTGCCCAGCTTGGCGCCCTGGACGGCAGCCTTCTGTCCGGCAGGCCCGGAGCCCACCACGAGGAGGTCGAGGTCGAAGCTCATCGGCTGGAAGGATTCTGCGCGAAACGGTGGGGAATGTGCAGCGAGCGAGCTCGCGGCGTTCCTGCGTGTCGTCTGCAGGGCGCGGCGTCTTTCCGTTCGCCTACGGAGCGACCGTGATGGTCCTTGCGCTGCTGGTCATCGCGGGAACATCACGCGGCGCGTGAGTATGCTTCGGGAAGCGCGATGAGGCTCGCGTCCAACCGCCTTCGTGGCTGATGGCCTCTACCGAACGTCAATCGACGCCACGTAGGAGGTCAGGTTGGACGCCGTTGAGCTCTTCGCAGTACTTGCAGCTGTAGCCCTGCTGGCCAGCGTCATCTCGGTGGAGCTGGGTATCACGGTCGCTCTTGTCGAGCTGACGCTCGGGGTTGCGGTCGGCAACGTCTTTCACCTCGGAGACGCAGGACTGGCTGACGCTCATTGCCGGTTTCGCGTCGATCGTTCTGACGTTCCTGGCCGGGATGGAGGTCGATCCCCGCTACATGCGGCGGCGATTGGGGGCGACGGTCGGGATCGGGGTCGTGTCGTTCATTGGCCCCTTCGTCGTGGCTTCGCTGGTCGCGTATACGGCGCTCGACTGGAGCGGTCGCGCCTCCCTGATCGCCGGCACGGCGCTCTCCACTACGTCGTTGGCGGTCGTGTACTCGGTGCTGGTCGAACGGGGGCTCACCGATACCGAGATCGGGAAGCTCCTGATGAGCGCGACGTTCGTCACCGACCTCTGCACGGCCGTGGCGCTCTCGGCGATCTTCATCAAGCCGAACGTCTGGTTCCCGGTCTTCCTGGTGGTGTCGCTGGCTCTCATCGTCGGCTTGCCGCGGATCGCGCCGTGGTTCTTCGGACGCTACGGCGACCGAGTGATCGAGCCGGAGATCAAGCTCGTCTTCGTCTGTCTCCTCGTGCTGATGGTCCTCGCGGACCTGTCCAACGGGCACGCCGTGCTTCCGGCGTTCGTGCTCGGTCTCGTGATGAGCCAGCACTACGCGGAGCATCGCGAGGAGCAGAAGCGGCTACGTGTGGTGGCGTTCGCGTTGCTGACACCGTTCTTCTTCATCAAGGGCGGGCTGAACGTGTCGCTGTCGGCGGTCGTGTCGAACCTCGGTCTTCTCGGCGTTCTGCTCGCGGCGAAGATGATCCCGAAGATCGGGTTCGTCTATCCGCTCGCTCGGCGCGCCGACCGCCAGCACGGCATCTTCACGACGCTCCTGATGAGCACCGGATTGACGTTCGGGACGATCGCATCGCTCTATGGCCTGAACGCCGGGATCATCGACAAGACGCAGTTCTCGCTCCTCGTCACCGTCGTCGTGCTGTCCGCCGTCGTCCCGACCGCACTGGCAGAGCGCTGGTTCCTTCCGGATGCCGAGAGAGAACGGCGCATCTCTCACCGCCGTGCGGGCGCAGAGGCCGAGGAGTTCGTCTAGCAGGGCGTTTTCGCCCTGACGAACGACGCCGCACCGGTCGTCCTCACGTCCGCCGCGCCACGGGGCACACTTGGCCGACATGACGCGAGATGCCGACTCCGGGGTGGACCTGTACTGGCTCCCGCTCGGCGCGGGCGGCTGGTTCGTGCGCCTCAACGGGAAGGCCTACGAGGCCCTCGTCGCCTTCCGCGACGGCCGGGCGCGCCGCGACCTGTACCACTCGGCTCTCGTCGTCGACGCGCTCGACGGCCGGTTCGTGATCGAGTCGGCGCCCGTCCGCCCGGGCGATGGGGCGAGCGCGGCGCCGTCTCGGGAGGTGCCGTCGGCGCTCGGGCTGCGGGCCGCTCGAGGTTGTTTCGCTACGAGCTCCGCTGCTGGCGCGACGGCGTGATCCGGACGTCGAGGAAGCAGTCGACAGCCCTCAGCGGCTGACGAGCGAGCCCGAGATCGCGCGCCGGGTTCTCGACCTGATGCCGCTCGTGCCGACGCCCGTGTGGGGCCGCGACGAGCTTGCGCACGGGGGACATGTGGAACTCGAACTCGGTGATCGCGTGGCTCGTCGAGCGGAGCCGGCCTGGACGCCGACTCACGTCAGCCGCCCGCTCGGCGGGAGGGCGCCGGGCTGGAGCGCCGGAGTGATCGTCGCACGTCGAGCGGACGGACTTCGCGCGGACTGAGCGCGGCCGATCTTTGTGACGAGGGCCTTCGCACCTTGTAGCTTGCGGCCGTCAGCACGAGGTCGAGCGAGGAGCGCCGATGAACAGGTTCGAGCAAGCGGTCTACGACTGCATGATCCCGACGGCCGAGCTCCTGGAGGTGACGACCAAGCCGCTTCATCGGGCGATCCTGCTCAACTTCTGGCGTCACGTGCACCTCGAGGGCGCGGGTGAGTACGAGCGGATCGTGGCGTCCGACATGATGGTCGACGAGCCCGTCTATCGCGTGACGTGGGGAGCGAGCCCCGCGGTGATCACGGGCAAGGACGGCGTGCTCGCGTTCTACAACAGCGTGGGCGAATCGGTGCTGTGGCACTCCGACGACCGTCTCGCGGTCGGCGACTGGGGAATCTGCGACGAGATCACGTTTCACCAGCTCGCCCGTGGCGCCGACCTGAGAGCCGTCGGCTACGAGGTCGACGACCCCGACGCGCTGTACCACGCCTCGAGCCGGCAAGCGTTCATCTGGCCCTACGACGCCCAGGCGCGCCTCGCCGGCGAGCACCTGTACGAGGACAAGACGAGCCTCGTCATCGAGGAGGTCGCTCCCGAGGAGGCGATCACACCGGCGCGCGTGCGGGAGATCCACCGGGAGCAGCTCGCGAAGCTCGAGGCGGAGCGCGGAGAGCGCTTCTGGGTCCTGAGCGACGACACGTGACCCGCCGTCCGCGTCTCAGTCCGCGATCCCGAGCCCCCAGCCGCCGTCGATCACGATCTCCTGCCCGGTGATGTACTCCGAGGCCGGGGAGGCGAGAAAGAGCGCGAGCGCCTTGATGTCGTCCGGCCTGCCCACGCGGTGCATCGGGATGTCCTTCGCCACCAGGGCCTGCAGGTCGGGGTCGTGCGCGTGACCGCCGCCGATGTTCGTGACGAAGAACCCGGGTGCGATCGCGTTGGCCGTGATGCCGTCGGCCGCGAGCTCGAGCGCCAGGCAGTGCACGAGGTGCTTCGCGCCGGCCTTCGCCGCCATGTAGGCGGAGCCGATCGCGGGCTCGACCTTGGTGGCCGCGAGCGACGTCGTCACGATCACGCGCCCGAACCCGCGGGGACGCATGTGGCGGACCGCGGCGCGCGCGGTCGCGAAGATCCCGTTGAGGTTGATGTCGATCACGCGGTTCCAGCGCTCGTCGGCGTAGCGCTCGAGCGCACCCTCCTCCAGCCGCGGCCGCTCACCGCCCGCCCACGCGCCGAGGAAGCCGACGCCCGAGTCGACGCCGGCGTTCGCGAACGCGACGTCGAGCCGGCCGTAGGCTCTCCGCTGCCTCGTCGATCGCGCGATCGAGCGCGGCGTGATCGGTCACGTCCGCGACCGCGCCGCGCACGTCGAGCCCCTCTCCCTGCAAGCGGGAGGCCTGCGCCGCGACCGCGTCCGCGTCGACGTCGATCAGCGTCACCCGCGCGCCGTGCGCCGCGAGCACCTCGCCGTACGCGAGCCCGAGCCCGCTCGCGCCGCCCGTGACGATCGCACCGAACCCGGACACGTCGAACTGCGACGAAACGTTCACCCGCACTTGCCTCCTGTGATCGCCCTGGCCGGCTGACCCTATCGCGGTACCGGCGATCGGTCCGCCGGGGCTGGCCACCAGGACGTGGGGTGGAGCTCCTCAGACGTCGATGACGACCTTCCCTCGGGCGTGCCCTTCTCCGAGGTACCGGAGGGCGTCCGCCGTCTCGCCGAGCGCATAGCGCCGGTCGATGACGGGTTTCACCGTTCCGGCTTCGAGAAGCTCCCGCAGGACGGTGAGGTCCTTCGTCGTGATCTTCGCCATGAAGAACCGGGCCGTCTGGCTCCTGCCGATCGACGCGAGGCGCATTCCGACCAGGTGGGGCAGGGGACCAAGCCCCTTGTTCGACATCTTCGCTCCGACGAGGACGATCGTCGCCTCGGGTGTCAACACGCGTCGGCACTGGGAGAACCTGCGGCTGCCGGCGATGTCGAGCATCAGGTCATGGCGCACGCCACGCCGGGTGAAGTCCTCCTGCGTGTAGTCGATCACCTGGTCCGCGCCGAGCGAGCGGACCAGATCCAGGTTCCTCGTGCTGGTGACCGCGGTCACTTCCGCTCCGAGGGACTTGGCGATCTGGACCGCAAACGTGCCCACGCCGCCAGAGGCGCCGTTGATCAGGACCTTCTGCCCCGGCTGGAGGCCTCCGTGGTCGCGCAGTGCCTGCAGGGCGGTGATCCCTGCGATGGGGACGGCCGCCGCCTCCCCGAACGACAGGTTCGCAGGCTTGCGCGCCAGGCGCGCCTCGCGAGCTGCTGCGACCTCCGCCCAGGCGCCGACCGTCGTGCCGAACACCTCGTCGCCCGGCTGGAGGTCCTCGACGTCGCCTCCGACGGCTTCGACCTGCCCAGCCAGATCGCCACCCACCTCCGTATGCCCGGGTTTGCGCCACGCGTTCGGGAATCGCGCGAAGACGGGTCCTGTCACGCGATACCAGTCGACCGGGTTGACGGACGACGCGTGTACGCGCACGAGCACCTCGTCGGCCTCGAGCCGGGGCCTGGCAACCTCCCGGAGGGCGAGCGCGTCGACGCCGTACCGCTCGGCGACGATCGCCTGCATCACGTTCGCCGGATCCGCTTCGTGGCCCTGTTGCAGCGACGCTGTGGCCGACATCTCGCTCTCCTCCTTCTCCATACGCTGTAAGCTTATGGTGTAAGGTATACGTACGCCGTAAGGTTGTCAAGACATGGCGATCCGACGCGAGCAGCGCCCGAGCACCGCGAGCCCCCCTCACCCGCGAGCGGGTGCTCCGCGCTGCCGTCGTCCTGGCCGACGAGAGCGGGATCGACTCGCTGAGCATGCGCAAGCTCGGTCAGAGGCTCGGGGTCGAGGCGATGTCGCTCTACAACTACGTGGCCAACAAGGACGACCTCCACGCCGGGATCGTCGAGATCGTCCTGGGCGAGATCGAGCTGCCGCCCGGCGAGGCCGACTGGAAGGAGGCGATCCGTCGGACCGCGATCTCGGCCCACGAGACCTTCGTGCGCCACCGTTGGGCGTGCAGCCTCATGATGCGGGTGCCGAGGGTCAGCCCCGTGCGCATGCAATGGATGGAGGAGGTGCTGCGGACGCTCCGGGAAGCGGGCTTCTCTCCGGACCTGACGCATCACGCGTACCACGCGCTCGACAGCCACATCACGGGATTCACGCTGTGGCAGGTGAGCATGCCGTTCGAGACCCACGAGGAGCTCGTCGACCTTGCCGAGGGCTTCATGCGGGAGATCCCCGCCGACGAGTACCCGTACCTCGTCGAGCACGCCGAGCAGCACATCGCCCCCTCGAGCCCCGACGACAAGTCCGAGTTCGACTTCGGGCTCGACCTGATCCTCGATGGCCTCGAGCGGCTCCGCGCCGCGGTGTGATGCCGGCCGGCGCCAGGCGATCCTGGCGCTGCCCGGGTTGAAACCGGCCGCGCCCCCCGAGATCCTTGTCGGAATGGCCCGGAACCGGAGGACCGCCAGGTCGGAGTCGACGTGGCTCAGGCTCGCGCTCGCCCTCGGAGGGGTGGGGGTGAGCGTGAACGTCCTGTTCGCGCGCGAGGCCGACCGCTGGAACGATCCGGTGTTCTACTTCGGGGCCGCGCTGACGCTGGCAGGCGCCTACATCGCCCTCGCCGTGCTCTTCCTGCCGCTCCCGTTGCCCCGACTGCTTGCGGAGAGGGAGGTCGTCCGGTTTCGCGCGGCGCTGGACGAGCTACGCGTCGATGGCCAGTCCTTGTACGCACGCGACATCGACTCGGACGAGTCATTCGAGCTGCTGAGACGGGACCACGGGCTGTGGGTCGCGCGAACGAGCGCGTGGCTGGCAGCCGAGGTATCCCGAGCCGACGCGGACGAGTTCGTGTCCGCACGCGCCAACGCACCCGATCCGATCAGCTCGTACGACCCGGAACACGGCACGCTCCGGCTCCGGATCTCCCGGCAGCTCGAGATCCTTCGTCGGATCGCCGAGCGTCCCGAACGAGCCGTTGTGTGATCTCCCGCGTATCTCCCGGCCGGACTCGGCCGGCGCTCGGTCGCGCGGGAGACGGCGCGCTCCGACGCGCCCTCGCCGTTCCGATCGGCCGACGCGGCGAGCGTGGGCCGTACTGTGAGGACGTGCCCCGGCTCGCCATCGCCATGGTCGTGGTCGCGCTCGCCGTGGTCATGGCGGGCCCCGCCGCGGGCGGCCGGGCCCCGAGCTGGACGCTGCGGCTACGGGTCGACCGCTGGGTCGCGCCGAGCTCGTTCGCGGCCACGGTGACCGGCCAGACTGCCGGTCTCCGTGTCCGTCGCGGGCTACCCGTCACGCTCCGCCTGGACCGGCGAACACGCTGCGCGGCGCGCGACGCCGGAGGGGCGTTCTCGGTCATCCGCTGTGCCGAGGTGCGACCCCGTATCGCCGAACGCGGACCGTTCGCGGTACGCGCGAGTGGTCAGTTCGAGACCGGGCACCGCGGTGCGATCGGCTTCCGGGCCCGCACCGTCGTCCTGCTCCCCTGAGCGGCACGGGCCCTGAGACCGCTCAGGCGGCGCGGTGCGTCAGACGGTCTCGGGGCCCGAGCCGGTCGGCGAGCGTCTTGAGCACGCTCGTCTGGATCGACGGCATCTGCTCGGCGAGGGGCCAGAACGCCCGGTCGGTGAGCACGAGGAGGGTGGAGGGGGTGGTCGTTGTGACGGACGCCGTCCGCGTCCCGCCGGTGACCAGCGCGACCTCCCCGAAGAAGTCCCCCGAGCCCAACGACCGGATCGACGCCCCGTCCTGCGTCACGTCGACGGCGCCCTCGGCGATGATCACCAGCTCGTTCGAGTGGCCGCCCTGCCGGACGAGCTCCATTCCCGCGGGAACCTCGATCAGGTCGGCCGTCGAGGCGATCGCCTCGAGCTCCCGCTTGGCGCAGTGCGAGAAGAGCGGGACCGACCGGACGAGCCCCAACTTGGCGTCCTTGCGCGCGATGTGACGATCGTAACGCTCTCGACCCCCGCGCGACGTGACAATCGTCGCGATCAGGACGAGCGGACCGCGGGCCGCGACCGTGATTGTGCGAGGGCGGCGAGGACGAGGGCGAGCCCCCAGGCGATTGCGCCGCACGACCATGCCCGAGAGAAGCCGCCCGCGGCATCGGGCCAGGCGTAGGACACGATCCCGAGGTACGCGGCGACGATCCCGGCGCACACGGCCACGAACGGGCGAGCGTCGCGACGCAGCGCCGCCAGCAGCGGCAACAGGACGAGCGCGAGGCCGACCGCCCCCTGCACCGAGTAGTGGTCGATCCCGAGGGTCACGTCGCTGTCGGAGCGGTCCTCGCGGTTCAGCGCCCACATGTCGAGGGCGTAGGCGAGCCACGGGACCAGCCCGAGCCCGGCCAGGACGAGCAGGACGCCCGTGGCCTGGACGCGGCTCGCCGGCCGCGCGTCCCAGACGCGAACGGACAACGCACCGACGATCGCCGTCTGGGCTGCCAGAACCGCAACGAGCCAGAGGAGCCCAGGCTCGTCGGCTGCGGGCGCCGCCACGGCGAGCGCGGCGGTGGCGACCACGAGCTGCGCGACGGCCGGCCGGGACCGTCGAGGCCGGACCGCGACGAGGGCGAACGCCGCGCCCACGAGCACGGTGGCGTAGAGACCCCATCCGGCCTCCAGGACCTGAGGCCAGTCGGAGCTCCACGTGACCGAGAGATCGATGGCGCCGAACCCCGGCAGCACGACCGAGCTCACGGCGAAGAGGCCGGCGAGCACGCGGAGTGCCGTGAGCCGACGCGTCGGCAACTGCTCGATCGACCCCATCGCGTGCCCAGTATCCGGCTCTCCCGCCGTGGGCGCCGCCGCCTCGGCGCGTTCCGCGCCGATGGTCCCTCGGGGACATGTCTCGACTCACCAACTTTCTCGCCGCTACGACGTCGTACGCGGCATCAGTCACCTCGGGCCTTTCCTCGGTACGTCCCAGGGGATTCGCGACGTCGCGGCGTGCCGTGGTACGCGGGAAGGCGGCTCGCGGTGCCCGGACCCGGCCGGTCGTCCTGTGCGCGCGCTATACCCGGACGATCGGAGCGCCCTCTCCTCCCTGTTTTCGGCGCGTAGGCGGCGCGCCCGGTGATGGATGACACCTTCCGCCGCCAGTGGGCCATCCAGGTCGCGCACGAGCGCGCCGAGGAGGCGCGCCTGCGGGGGAGGCTGTTCGACGACCCGCCCGAGCGGCGGCCGCTCGAGCGCTCACGCTGGCTCGGGCTGCAGGTGCGCTCGCTGCTCGCCCTCGTGGCCGTGGCGGAGGAGGGGAGCTTCGTGCGCGCGGCGCGCCGCCTCGGCTACTCCCGCTCGACCATCAGCCATCAGATCGCGCAGCTCGAGTCGGCGACCGGGGTGTCGCTGGTCGTCAGGGGCAGCGGCTCGCGATCGGTCGTGGTGACGCCGGAGGGCAGCGTCGTCGTCGCGCACGGGCGCGCGGTGCTCCGGCTACTCGAGAATGCCGAAACCCAGCTGGCGGAGCTCGCACGCCGGGAACGTGGGCGACGGGCTGCCAATCCCGTGTGGGACGCCGGTGCTCCGCCGCGCCCCGCCGAAGGCTGATCCGGGATCGAAGGTCCGGCTGATGCCGGACGCTCGCGCGTCACTTCCGTCGAGGGCTGAGAGGGGAGCGGAGGTGTCTGGCTGAAGCCGGACACCGGCCGCGCCGGGACCGATTCCGACGCCGACCCGCGGGAGCAGGCGGCCCTGCCGCCGCGCGGAAACGTCGAAGTTTTCGACCTTTCCTGGGCACGGCGTAGTCGCTGATGTAAACAGCGGGAGCCGTCACGTATCGGGCGATCCGGCCCGTGGAATGCCCCCCGGGCCGGAACCCGAACCGACAGGCGGCGCCACATGACCCGGACCCAGAGCCTCACCAGAGTCGCCGCGCCCGCTCTCGCAGAGCCGCTCCCGCCGTTCGCGACGGAGCTTCGCTGACGTGGGCACGCGACGGGCACGGCGGCGCGTCGTCTGGGGGCTCGCCGGCGTCGCCGCGCTGCTCGGAGTCGCACTCCTGCTGGTGCTCGGGCCGAACCGGGACCCGGCGCCCGAGCGCTTCAGCAACGCGCCCGCGCAGGAGCCCGAGCACCTGGTCAAGGCGCCCCTGCCGAGCGAGGCGCGCCGCGTCGCGGTCCGCTTCATCCAGACCGCGGTGGCACGCGAGAACCTCGAGGAGGCCTGGACGCTCGTGGGACCGAACCTCCGCGGCGGGCTCAGCAGGAAGGAGTGGCTGACCGGCACCAACCCGGTCGTCCCGTACCCGATCGACAAGCTCGACGTCGCGCCGTACAAGGTCGACGAGTCGTACGAGCGCAGCGCCCTCCTCGAGGTCGCGCTGCTTCCGCGCAAGGGATCCGGGGTCCGGGCCCAGGTGTTCTTCCTCGGGTTGAGGAAGCTCGGTTCCGGCGGGCAGGCACGGTGGGTGGTCGACAACTGGGTACCGAGGGCATCGGCCGTGGTGCCGCGATGAGCAACCTCGCGGACAGCGCCGAAGCGACCTCGAACGGCCAGGTCGTCTCGTTCCTCGGTGGCGCCGCCACCGTGCCTCCGGCGGACATGCTGCTCGACGACGAGCTCGAGACGACGGCGGTCGAAGCGCGGGGGTACTGGGAGGGCGTGTGGCTCCGGCTCCGGCGAGACAAGTTCGCGCTCGCGGGCGGCGTGTTCATCATCCTCCTGTTCCTCGTCGCATTCGCCGGCGCGCCGCTCGCGTCCAAGGTCCTGGGCCACGGGCCGAACGAGCCGTTCCTCGTCTCCGGCGGGCTCGACGCCGACCAGCTGCCCGCCGGGCCGTGGACGTACGTCGGGCAGCTCACCGAGGACGGGCAGCTGGACCAGCAGCTCTTCGTCCTCGGGTCGGACTCGACGCTGGCGCGGGACGAGTTCCTACGCCTCCTCTACGGCGCCCAGGTGTCGCTCGAGGTGGGCGTCGGAGCCACGCTCCTCTCGCTGATGCTCGGGTCGCTCCTCGGGGCGGTCGCGGGGTTCTACCGCGGCTGGGCCGACACGGCGATCTCGCGGATGGTCGACCTGACCATGGCCTTCCCGTACCTCCTGTTCGTGATCACCCTCGCGGGGACGCTCGGCACGAGGCTCAACCACGTGACCTTCGGCTTCCTCGGCGAGGGCGTGGTCACGCTCGTGCTCGTCTTCGGGCTGCTCGGGTGGTTCTACTCCGCGCGCGTCATGCGAAGCGTCGCGCTGTCGATCCGCGAGAAGGAGTTCGTGGAGGCCGCGCGGATGGTCGGCGCGAGCAACTGGCGGATCATCCGCTCCCACGTCTTCCCGCACCTCGTGGGGCCGCTGATCGTCCTCGCGACCCTCAACGTCGCGGCGTTCATCCTCGCCGAGGCAGGGCTGTCCTTCCTCGGGCTCGGGATCCAGCTGCCGACGGCGAGCTGGGGCAACCTCCTCGCGGACGCGCCGCAGTACTACACCTCGCGGCCGCTCTTGATGGTGTGGCCGGGCATCGCGCTTCTCCTGACGACGCTCGCCTTCAACCTCCTCGGCGACGGCCTGCGCGACGCGTTCGACCCGCGGAGCTCGCGATGAGCGTCTCGCGGCCGGCCGGGCCTGCTCTTCGCCCGATCTTCCGTTCTTGCCCTGGTGTCCGACGTCAGTCGGACGCCCCGAACGTCCCACCGAAAGGAGCGAAATGAGTGGTAAGCGCCTGCTCGGGATCCTGATCGCGATCTCGGGCGTTGCTCTCTTGATCGTCGCGGCCTCGACGGCCGCACCGGTCGCGAAGAGAGGCGGCACCGTCGTGGTCGACATGACCACCGACGTCGACTACATCGATCCGCAGCTGAGCTACTACGGCGAGACGTGGAAGCTCGAGGGCGCCACCGCCTGCAAGCTCTTCAACTGGCCCGACAAGGAAGGTGCGGCCGGTGCCGTCGCGACGCCCGAGGTGGCGGCGGGGCTGCCCGTGATCTCGAAGGACGGCAAGACCTACACGTTCACGATCAAGCCGGGCTTCCGCTTCTCGAACGGCAAGGCGGTGACCGCGAAGAGCTTCGTCGACGCCTTCAACCGGTTCGCGAACCCGCGGATGCAGTCCACCGGCGTGCAGTTCCTCGACATCGTCAAGGGCGCGCAGGCCGTGATCGACGGTGACGCGGGCTCCATCTCCGGCGTGACGGCGAAGGGGAACAAGCTCGTCGTCCAGCTGACGAAGGCGTCGCCGGACTTCATCGCCCGGACGACGATGCCGTTCGTCCAGGCCATCGACCCGACCCTCGCCGGTCAGATCGACGCGAACGGGATCAACCAGTACGCGTCGTGCGGCCCGTACTACTTCTCGTCGCGGACCCCCGGACGGTCGATCACCCTCAAGCGCAACCCGTACTACAAGGGCGGGCGCGCGTCGAACGCCGACACGATCCAGGTCAACATCGGCAACGACGTCGCCGTCGAGTTCCAGAACGTCGAGAAGGGCACGTCGGACTACGCGTCCGGCGGGATCCCCGCGACCGAGTGGAAGAACGTCGTCGGAAAGTACGGCCTCAACAAGAAGGACGGCCGCGTGCAGGTGCGACCGCTCCTCGACGTGCGGTACGTCGCGTTGAACCACTCGCGACCGCTCTTCAAGGACAACCCGAACCTCGCCAAGGCGGTCAACTGGGCGGTCGACCGCCAGGCGTTCTCGGCGCAGGGCGGATACCTGTTCGGCAAGCGGACAGGGCAGATCCTCCCGCCGGGGATGCTCGGGTACAAGCCGCAGGGCATCTACCCGCTCAAGGTCACCGCGAACACGATCAAGCAGGCGAAGAAGCTCGCGGACGGCAACCTCCGGGGCGGAAAGGCCGTGCTGTGGTCGTCGAACGCGGGGTTCGCCCCGCTCCAGGCCCAGCTGATCCAGTACAACCTGAAGCAGATCGGGATCGACGCAGAGGTCAGGCTGCTCCCGCGCGCGCAGCAGTTCACGAACGCGGGCAACCCGAAGACGGCGGACTTCGACCTCACGGTCGAGCGGTGGGGTGCCGACTACGCGGACCCGTACGACTTCGTGAACATCCTGCTCGACGGGGCGCAGGTCACCAACCCGCAGCACAACAACTACGCGTACTTCAACATCGCGAAGTACAACAAGGAGATGACGGCCGCGTCGCTCCTGACCGGCCCGAAGCGAGGCGCGGCCTACGCCGCGCTGGACGGCCAGGTGATGCGCGAGAACCCGCCCTGGGCCCCGCTCGTCAACTCGAACGACCGGGTCTTCCTCTCGGGCCGGATCGGCTGCATCACGATCAACGAGGCACAGGGGAGCGGACCGCTCCTCAACGTGGTCTGCGTCAAGTAGCACGGGAACCGAGGAGGAGGGGCGGCCCGGCGGCCGTCTCTCCTCCTCGCGCCGGGAGGCAGAACGATGCTCCAGTACCTCATACGACGACTTCTCTGGGCCGGCGTCCTCTTCGTCGGAGTGACGCTGATCACGTACGTCCTCTTCTTCCTGCTGCCTGCCGACCCCGCGCGGCTCGCCGCGGGCAAGTCGGCGACCGCGGAGGACGTCGCCCGGGTGTCGCACCAGCTGGGGCTCGACCGGCCCGTCCACGAGCAGTACGCCCTCTTTCTCAAGCGGCTGATCGTCGACCACTCCCTCGGGCGCTCGTACGCCAACCGGCGCTCGGTCAACGAGATGGTGGGCGAGGCCGTTCCGGTCACGACGGCGCTCGTCCTCGGCGGCGCCGTCCTGTGGATGCTGATCGCGCTGCCCATCGGGATCCTCTCGGCGTTGCGCCCGCGCTCGCTCCTCGACAGGGGGGCGATGATCTTCATCCTCATCGGCATCTCGGCGCCGGTCGTGTGGATCGGCCTGCTCCTCCAGTACTTCGTCGGCTTCAAGTGGGGCCTGACGCCGAACGCGGGGTACTGCGACGTCATCGATCCGCCGGAGGGCGCGTCGTGCGGCGGCCCCGGCGACTGGGCCTACCACATGATCCTGCCCTGGCTCACGTTCGCGATCCTCTTCGCCGCGAGCTACGCCCGGATGATCCGCGCGAACGTGATGGACACGCTCGGCGAGGACTACGTGCGCACGGCGCGCGCGAAGGGCGCGCCGGAGAACGTCGTGATCCGCCGCCACGTGCTCCGCAACGCGCTGTTGCCGGTCGTGACGATGCTCGGCCTCGACATCGGCGTGGCGCTCGGCGGCGCGATCTTCACGGAGGCGATCTTCAACCTCCCAGGCCTCGGACGGCTCGCGCTGAACAGCGTCCTCAATCTCGACCTGCCGACGATGCAGGGGGTCGTCGTCTTCGCGACGCTCGCGATCATCCTCCTCAACCTGGTCGTCGACGTGGTCTACGCGTACATCGACCCGAGGATCAGGCTCGCGTGACGGCGAGCGCGCAAGGGCACATGGAGCCAGGGGCGACGCAAGCGTCGCCCCTACTCGACGTGCGCGACCTCCGCACGTACTTCAAGACCGACGACGGCATCGTCAAGGCCGTCGACGGCGTCTCGTTCAGCGTCCGGCCGGGGGAGACCATCGGCGTGGTCGGCGAGTCCGGCTCCGGGAAGAGCGTGACGATGATGTCGATCCTCGACCTCAACCCCAAGCCGGGCCGCCTGGCGCTCCACCCGGGGTCGACGCCCGGCGAGCAGATGGAGGCGTTCCTCCACGGGTCGAAGAAGCACACATCGATCTCGAGCGGCCAGGCGCTGTTCCGCGGCGAGAACCTGCTGGAGGCGTCGAAGAGGCGGCTCCGCTCTCTCCGGGGAAGCGAGATCTCGATGATCTTCCAGGACCCGATGACGTCGCTCAACCCGGTCCTGAGCATCGGGAACCAGCTCGTGGAGGCCGTGCTGCTGCACCGCGACGTCACGACGCGGGAGGCGCGTGAGCTTGCGATCGCCGGGCTCCAGGAGGTCGGCATCCCCCGGGCCGAGCGCCGGATCGACGACTACCCGCACCAGTTCTCGGGCGGGATGCGCCAGCGCGTGATGATCGCGATGGCGCTGATCAACGAGCCCGCGCTGCTGATCGCCGACGAGCCCACGACGGCGCTCGACGTCACCACGCAGGCGCAGATCCTCGGGCTGATCCGGGATCTCCAGGCGGAGCGCGGGACGGCGGTCATCCTCATCACGCACGACCTCGGCGTGGTTGCCGAGACGGCCGACGACATCGTGGTGATGTACGCCGCGCGCGTCGCCGAGCAGGCTCCCGTCTTCTCGCTCTTCGAGCAGCCGCTCCACCCGTACACGTGGGGGCTCCTGGGGTCGCTGCCGCGGCTCGACGTCGAGCTCGAGCGGCTGTCGCAGATCCGCGGCCAGCCCCCGTCCCTCCTGCGTCCGCCGGCGGGGTGCCGGTTCCGGCCCCGCTGTAGCTATGCGTTCGACCGGTGCCGGAGCGAGGTGCCTGCCGCGACGCCGGCGACGTTCGACGCGGATCATCTCGACGCCTGCTTCCTCGACGAGGCCCGGAAGCTCGAGGAGTCGGCACGCGTCGTGGCCGAGATCGGGCTCGTGGCGGAGGCAGCCGCATGAGGGGTCGCGTAGGTGGAGGTGTCGGACTGAAGTCCGACACCGGTGTGCGCGTGCGGGGTCGCGTAGGTGGTGTCGGACTGAAGTCCGACACCGGTGTGCGCGTGGTGTCCGACTTCGGTCGGACACCTGCGCGGGGGAGCGCCGCATGAGCGACGTCCTGCTCGAGGTCGAGGACGTGACCAAGCACTTCCCGATCACGCAGGGGATCGTCTTCAAGCACGAGGTCGCGACCGTGAAGGCCCTCGACGGCGTGTCGCTCCAGGTGCGCCGCGGCGAGACGCTCGGGATCGTCGGGGAGTCCGGGTGCGGGAAGTCCACCCTCGCGCGCGTGATCATGCGCCTGCTCGAGCCGACGAGCGGGACCGTCCGGTTCGACGGGAAGGACATCACGCGCCTCTCGCAGCACGACATGCGGTCGTACAGGCGCGAGCTGATGATGATCTTCCAGGATCCCTACGCGTCGCTGAACCCGCGCAAGCGGGTCGGCTTCATCGTCTCCGAGCCGCTCGAGATCCACGGCCTCGGGACGGACGCGGAGCGGAAGCGGCGCGTCCAGGACCTGCTCGAGGTCGTCGGCCTCAACCCCGAGCACTACAACCGGTTCCCGCACGAGTTCTCGGGCGGGCAGCGCCAGCGGATCGGCATCGCCCGAGCGCTCGCCGTCAACCCGAAGCTGATCGTCGCCGACGAGCCCGTCTCGGCCCTCGACGTGTCGGTGCAGGCGCAGATCCTCAACCTGCTGAAGGACCTCCAGGCGGAGTTCGGGCTGACCTACGTGTTCATCGCCCACGACCTCAGCGTGGTGCGACACATCTCCGATCGCGTCGCGGTCATGTACCTCGGGAAGCTCGTCGAGCTTGCCGCCTCGAAGGACCTGTACGTGGGCCCCAGGCACCCCTACACGGGAGCCCTGCTGTCCGCGGTCCCGATCGCGAACCCGCGGCTCGGCCGTCAGCGCAAGGCGTTCGTCCTCACGGGCGACGTCCCCAATCCCATCAACCCGCCCAGCGGGTGTCGCTTCCACCCGCGCTGCCCGCGCGCCCAGGAGTCGTGCGCCGCGGAGGACCCTCCTTTCGAGCGGCGGTCGGAGGGGCACGAGGCAGCCTGCTTCTTCCCCCTCGAGAAGTGGCCGATGACCGCCGACGAGATGCGGGGAGCCCGAGCGCCGATCGAGCGCGAGCCCGTCGAGGCCGCCGGAGCGGAGCGGGCGCCGGCCGGCGTCCCGTCGACGACGTGATCGTCCGCGGGCTGCGTGACCTGGCCGTGGGCGTGCTGGGCGTCTGCGGCTTCACGGCGATCGCCTCGCTGCTGCTCGGGCTGGCCTCCGGTGTCTCCGCGACGCGAGCTCTCTCGGGGGGCTTCATGCTCGTCGGCTCGCTGCTCTTCACCGCCGGCGCGGTCGTCGGGCTCCGTGACCCCTCGCGCTCGCGGGAGCGCGAGCGCCGCGCCGCGCTCGCGGCGGCCTCGGGGGCTCCCCGGAGCTGGACCGAGGCGTTCCACCTGTCGGCGGCGCTCGTCGGCCTGGGGCTCTTCCTCGTCGCTCTCGGAGTGGCCATCGACCCGCGCACCTCGCTGTGATGGAGGCCCGGATGGAAGAAGAGCTGCGAACCGCATGCGACGACGCGCGCTTCCGGGCGTCGCTCGCACTCGACGGAGCGCTCGTCGACGACATCGGTCTGCGCCGGCTCCGCTCGCACCTCGACGCATGCCCGGCCTGTGCTCGGCTCGTCGCCCGGATGGGCCTCGCCGCCGCGCTTCTCCGGCGCGCCCCCCTCGAGCCCTTCCGGTGCGAGCTGCCGCGGACCCGCCTCCCGCGCCCGCCGTCCGCGACCCGCGGCCTTCCCTGGGCGACGGCCGCGGTCGCCGTGGCCGCGCTGGCGTTCGCCGGCGTATCGCCGCCTCGGGGCGGCGCACCCGACCGGCTCGACGAGGCGCTTCCGGCGAGCGGCGCCTACCGGCACTCCGTGGTGCCGTTCCGCCTCCCCATCGGCCAGCGCTCCGCCGCGGACGACTTCGTCGCGAGGGCCGTCACGGCCGGCGCGGCCCGCGGACGGGCCGACGGCGCGCCCCGCGACGAGCGGATCCAGTAGCGCCGCACGGGTCGGCGTCTGCGGTCGTGGTTGGATTGCGGTCACCATGCCGCTCGACTACGACCGCTTCGACGTCCTCACCTTCGACTGCTACGGGACACTGATCGACTGGGAGTCCGGCCTGCTCGCCGCGCTGCGAAGGGCGCTGACGGCGGTCGGCGGGGTGGAGGACGACGTGCTGCTCGAGTCGTACGCCCGGTACGAGGCGGAGGCCGAGCGCCCGCCCTACCGGAGCTATCGCGACGTCCTCGCCGCGGGTGTGCGTGGGGTCGCCGACGACAACGGCGTCGAGGTCGCCGATGCCGCTGTCGCGGCGTTCTCGGAGAGCGTGCGCGACTGGCCGGCATTCTCGGACTCCGCCGACGCACTCGAGCGGCTGCACGAGCGGTTTCGGCTCGGGGTGATCACCAACTGCGACACCGAGCTGTTCGCCGCCTCGAACGAGCGCCTGGGCGTCCGGTTCGACTGGGTCGTCACCGCCGAGATGGCGCGGAGCTACAAGCCGGGCCTCGCCGGCTTCGAGCTCGCCTTCGCGACGATTCCCGTGCCGCGCGATCGCATCCTCCACGTCGCGCAGAGCCTCTTCCACGACCATGTGCCCGCGAGGCAGCTCGGCCTCGCCTCGGTCTGGATCGACCGCCGACACGACCGCCCCGGGTCGGGCGCGACGCCGGTCGCGGACGCGTCACCGGACGCGACCTACTCGAGCATGCGCGCCTTCGCCGACGCGGTCAGCGCGTCGTAGCGGCGCCGACGTCGCGCCGGGGGATCGTCTCGGACGGCGATCCAGCGGCGGGTGCAGGCCCCGGGGCGGCGCGGCCGAGGGTCGTCCGCAGCGGCACCTCGCGGATGAGCCAGGAGAGGGCGAAGGGGACGATCGCGATCACCATGCCCCACAGGAAGACGCCGTGGAGCGCGTTCGAGAAGACCTGGAGGAAGTCGGCGTGCACGTCGGGCGGCAGCGCGCGCGCCCTCGCCGGGTCGATCGCGCCCACGTCTCCGAGCCGTGCGACGACCTCTGTCGGCAGCCGGGACAGCTCGCCGGCGAGCCTGGACGAGAACACCGCGCCGAAGAGGGCGACGCCGAACGACCCTCCGACGGAGCGGAAGAAGGTCGCGGTCGAGGTGACGACCCCCATCTCCTGCGGCCGGGCGTCGTTCTGGACGATGAGCACGAGCACCTGCATCACGAGCCCGAGCCCGATCCCGACGACGAGCATGTAGATGGACGCGAGCCACGGCTCGGTGTCGACGGTGAGCCGCGACAGGAGGTACATGCCGACGACGAGGATCGCCGTGCCAGCGATCGGGAACACCTTGTACCGGCCGAACCGGGTGATCGCACGGCCCGACAGGATCGCCGCAGCGAGGAGCCCCGCCATCAGCGGGATCATCCGCAGGCCGGATCCCGTCGGGCTCGCCTCGTAGACGAGCTGGAGGAAGAGGGGCAGGTAGATGATCGCCCCGAACATCGCCATCCCGATGGTGAACGCCATCGCGCTCGCGAGGTCGAATGTCCGGGAGCGGAAGAGGGAGAGCGGGATGATCGGCTCGGCGGCGCGGCTCTCCTGCCAGACGAACAGGACGAGGAGCACGACGCCTGCCACGCCGAGCCCGACGATCGTCGGGGAGCCCCAGGCGTACTGGTTCCCGCCCCACGTCGTGAGCAGGATCAGGGCGGCGATCCCGCTCGCCAGGAGCCCGGCGCCGAGATAGTCGATCCGGTGCCGGGTCGGCGGCACGTGCAGGTGGAGGCGGAGCGCGACGATCGCGAGTGCGACGGCTCCGATCGGCATGTTGACGTAGAAGACCCAGCGCCACGAGAGGTTGTCGACGAGGAACCCGCCGAGCAGCGGCCCGGCCACCGACGACACGGCGAAGACGGCCCCCATCAGGCCCATGTACCGGCCCCGCCGCCGCGGAGGGACGATGTCGGCGAGGATCGCCTGCGCCCCGACGATGAGACCGCCGGCGCCGAGCCCCTGGATGGCGCGGAAGACGATCAGCTGGAGCATCGACTGCGAGAGCCCGGAGAGCATCGAGCCCACCAGGAAGATCGCGATCGCGGCCAGGAAGACGGGCTTGCGCCCGAGCATGTCGCCGAGCTTGCCGTAGAGGGGCGTCGAGACGGTCGCGGCGAGGAGGTAGGCGGTCACGACCCAGGACAGGTGGTCGAGGCCGCCGAGCTCGCCGACGATCGTCGGGAGCGCCGTCGAGACGATCGTCTGGTCGAGCGCCGCCAGGAACATGCCGAGCATGAGCGCGACGAACACCGTCGTCAGCGCCCTCCCCGTCAGCCCTTCCTCCGGAACCTCTGTCGCGAGGTCGTGCTCGCGCCGCGTGGTCACCGTCGCCTCTCCTCGTGGAGCCGGCCGAGCTGCGCCCGCGTGAGCGCGGGACGCGGGAGAGGTGACGCGGCCCCGGCACGCAGACCGTCGAGCAGGATCCCGAGGTAGCGGCGCCAGAGCTCGGGGGCGACGTCGGACGAAGCCTCGATGACACGGCCGCCCGTCCAGAAGACGAGCGGCAGGTCCTGGGGCGTGAAATCGGGGCGGAGATCGCCGCTCGCCTGCGCCCGCTCGATCAGCTCCCGAAGCAGCGGCCGCAGCCGCTCGCGTGCCGCCTCCAGTCGCTCCCTTCCGTGCTCCCCCGTGGCGAGGACGTCCTTGAGGGCGCGGTTCTCGGCGTGCAGCTCCATCGTGCGCTCGAGGAAGCCGCTGAAGCCGGCCCAGGGGTCGTCCTCTTCGAGGGAGCGCTCGGCGGCGGCGGCGAAGGCGCCGAACGAGTCCTCGAGGACCGCGTCGATCAGGTCCTCCTTGGTGGGGAACCGCCGGTAGAGCGTCCCCATCCCGACGCCGGCGCGCTGCGCGATCTCCTCGACCGAGACGTCGATTCCGCCGGTCGCGAACGACACGCGGGCGGCCTCGAGGATCCGGTCGCGGTTGGCGCGCGCGTCGCGGCGCAGCGGGGCGGAGGTCGTCGACTCGGTCGGCACTCGAGCAGCCTACCAGAAAGCGGAGTGACCACTCCGCTTTGTCATCAGGCCGAGGAGGCGAGGCGGTCGGCGAGCGTCCGGACGCTCGTCCTGAGCTCCTCCGGCGAGCGGATCTCGAACCTGCAGCCGAGGCTCGCCAGCGTGCCGGCCATCCAGTCGAGCGAGTCGACGCGCATCCGCAGCAGCGTCCCTCCGTCCGCCTCGACGAGCTCGGCGATCGTCGGCGGGAGGCGCCGTGCCGCGCGGTCGACGGGGAGATCGAGGAGCACCTCGACCTCGTGGCCCCACGGGACGCGCGCGAGCGAGCGGCTCACGTGCTCGACCGCGTCGAAACCCTCGGGCGCTGCGAGAGCGGGAGCGTCGAGTAGCCGGGGCGAGCGCATCCGGTCGACGCGGAACGTGCGGAGGTCCTCGCGGAGGTGGTCGTGCGCGGCGAGGTACCAGCGGCCCGCGTGGACGACCAACCCGTAGGGGCTCAGCTCCCGTCGCGTCCGCTCGCCCGCGTACGAACGGTATGCGGTGCGGACGCGGCGGCCGCGACGGACGGCGTCGGCGAGGAGCAGGACCGTGTCGCCCGTGACCGGTGCGCCCGACCGCGGCGAGGCCGTGAAGCCGAGCGCCGTCTCCAGCGCCTCCACCCGCCGGCGCAGCGGGTCGGGAAGCACGCGGTGGATCTTCGTGAGCGCGCCGTCCACCGAGCCGGAGTCGCTGTCGAGGCCCTGGCGCCGCGCGGCGATCAGGCCGAGGACGACCACGACCGCCTCGTCGTCGGAGAGCATCAGGGGCGGTAGCCGGTAGCCGGGGCGGACCCGGTAGCCGCCGCCGACGCCGCGCTGGCCCTCGACCGGGATCCCCAGCTCCTGCAGCGCCGCGACGTAGCGGCGCACCGTACGGCGGTCGATCTCGAGCTGGTCGGCGATCTCGCCGCCCGTCGTCAAGGGACGCGCCTGGAGCAGCTCGAGGAGCTCGAGGAGCCGTGCGGTCGGCGTCTGCATTCCGCGAGTCAATCACGAATAGCGGGCCAGATCCGCCCTATTTGTCGCCTAGGCTCGCCTCATTCGACGAGCACGGGAGGCGGACGGTGAGCGACACGCTGCAGCGAGAGTCGAGCGCGACGGACTTCGACTTCTGGATCGGAAGCTGGGACGTCCGGAACCGATGGCTGCGGAGGCGGCTGGCGGGGTCGGAGGACTGGGAGGAGTTCGGTGCGACGGTGGTCGCGCGCCCGCTGCTCGACGGCCTGGGGAACGAGGACGAGTTCCGCACGGAGCACGCCGGCGGCTTCATCGGGATGTCGTTCAGGTTCTTCGATCCCGAGGCGAGGCGCTGGTCGATCTACTGGGCGGACTCGCGGCGGCCGGGCGAGCTCGACGCGCCCGTCTTCGGCACCTTCTCCGGCGACGTCGGCGTCTTCGAGGGCGAGGACGTCTACAAGGGACGGCCGATCCTCGTCCGCTTCACGTGGTCGGGCGTGACGACACCGACCCCCCGCTGGGAGCAGGCCTTCTCCGACGACGGCGGCAGGACCTGGGAGACGAACTGGGTGATGGACTTCACCCGGACGGGAGGCGACACGTGAGCGTGCTGGAGCACTCGACGACAGGGGTCCGTCCGGACTACGAGCACATCCCCAAGGTGGCCCGCACGGGGCAGAGCCTCGCGCTCGGGGACACGGTGCTCAAGTGGTGCGAGATCGCGCCCGAGGGTGCGCCCGTCCCACCGGCGATCGCCGATCTCGCCCGGCTGGGGCTCGTGGACGCTGCGCGCCTCGGCGAGCTCAGGCTCGGCGGCTCGCTCGGCTTCGTGATCCTGCACCGTTGCGGCGAGAGCTTCTACTTCCTCCTCGTCTGCACGTGGCAGAACGAGAACGAGCTCTGGGAGACCGTCTGGGCGAAGGACGGCGACGACGACCCGGAGTTCCACCCGTGGCCGCTCGAGGGCTCGCACCGGCCGACCTTCTGCGTCTGGGAGCTCGGCGCGGTGGCGTACGAGCGCGAGGCGTGGAGCCGGTTCCTGCGCTCTCCGCGCGACCGCGACGCGCGGCTCGAGTACCTCCGGGACGTGCGCGAGGGGCCCGTCTGAGCGCGTAGGGCACGTCGCGCGGGGAGGTTGGCGCCTCGGCGGTGCCCGGCTGCTGGAACACTTAGGGGCATGAGCGCCAACGCCCCCGACACCGAGCCCGTCGAGACCAGCGAGTGGCTCCAGTCGGTCGACGCCGTCGTCGAGAGCGACGGGCGCGACCGCATGTCGTTCCTCCTCGACCGCGTCGTCGACCACGCCCAGGACCTCGGCGTCCAGACGACCGCCGGCCTCTCGACCCCCTACGTCAACACGATCCCCGTCGAGGACGAGCCGGAGATGCCCGGCGACCCGGAGCTCGAGCGCATGGCGACGGCGCTCGTCCGCTGGAATGCGATCGCGATCGTCCTCCAGGCGAACGCCGAGTCGACGGAGCTCGGCGGGCACATCGCGAGCTACCAGTCGGCCGAGACGCTGTACGAGGTCGGCTTCGACCACTTCTGGCGGGCCCGCTCGCAGGATCACCTCGGCGACCTCGTCTACCTCCAGGGGCACTCCGCACCCGGCTTCTACGCCCGTGCATTCCTCGAGGGGCGCCTCAGCGAGGAGGAGCTGCGCCGGTTCCGGCAGGAGGTCGGAGGAGGCGGGCTCTCGTCGTACCCGCACCCGTGGCTGATGCCGTCGTTCTGGCAGTTCCCGACGGTCTCGATGGGGCTCGGGCCGCTGATGGCGATCTACCAGGCGCGGTTCGTGAAGTATCTCGCCGCGCGCGACATCGTCGACCCCGGCGACCGCAAGGTCTGGGCCTTCATGGGCGACGGCGAGATGGACGAGCCGGAGTCGATGGGCGCGATCTCTCTTGCCGGGCGCGAGCGGCTGGACAACCTCGTGTTCGTCGTCAACTGCAACCTCCAGCGGCTCGACGGGCCGGTGCGCGGCAACGGGAAGATCATCCAGGAGCTCGAGACGAACTTCCGCGGCGCCGGCTGGAACGTGATCAAGGTGATCTGGGGCTCGAACTGGGATCCCCTGCTCGCCGCCGACGACGAGGGCTGGCTCCGGCGGCTCATGGACGAGTGCGTCGACGGCGAGTACCAGACCTTCAAGGCGAACGACGGCGCCTACGTCCGCGAGCACTTCTTCGGCCGCTACCCCGAGACGCGCGCGATGGTCGCGGACTGGACGGACGACGAGATCTGGGCGCTGCGCCGCGGTGGGCACGACCCGCGGAAGGTCTACGCGGCGTACGCAGCGGCGTCGAGGCACGTCGGGCAGCCGACGGTGATCCTCGCGAAGACGATCAAGGGCTACGGGATGGGGACGGCCGGCGAGGGCCGCAACATCACGCACCAGCAGAAGTCCATGAACGAGGAGGCGCGGCTCGCGATCCGCGACCGGCTCGGCATCCCGCTCACCGACGAGCAGGCGACGGGGGCGTTCTTCTTCCGCCCGCCCGACGACAGTCCCGAGCTCCGCCACCTGCTCGAGCGCCGAGAGGCGCTCGGCGGCAGCCTCCCCGCGCGCCACACCGAGGCCGATCCGCTCCCCACGCCGCCGCCGTTCGACAACGTCCTCGAGGGCAGCGGCGAGCGCGAGAACTCGACGACGATGGCCCTCGTTCGCATCCTCAACACGCTCGTGCGCGACGAGGTGCTGGGCCCGCGGGTCGTCCCGATCGTGCCGGACGAGTCACGCACGTTCGGGATGGAGGGGATGTTCCGGCAGCTCGGGATCTTCTCGCAGGTGGGCCAGCTCTACGAGCCCGAGGACGCCGGCGACTTCATGTTCTACCGCGAGGACCAGCACGGCCAGATCCTCCAGGAAGGCATCAACGAGCCGGGTGCGTTCTCGTCGTGGCTCGCGGCCGCGACGTCCTATGCGAACCACGGCACGACGATGATCCCGTTCTACGTCTTCTACTCGATGTTCGGCTTCCAGCGGGTCGGCGACCTCGCGTGGGCAGCCGGCGACAGCCGCGCCCGCGGCTTCCTGATCGGGGGCACCGCGGGACGGACGACGCTGAACGGTGAGGGGCTCCAGCACGAGGACGGGCACTCGCACGTGCTGGCCTCGGTGATCCCCAACTGCGTGGCGTACGACCCGACCTACGCGTACGAGGTCGCCGTGATCGTCCGCGACGGGCTCCGGCGGATGTGCACCGAGCAGGAGGACGTCTTCTACTACCTCACCGTGATGAACGAGAACTACGCCCACCCACCGCTCCCCGAGGGCGCGGAGGACGGGATCCTCAAGGGGATGTACCTCCTGCACGAGGCGCCCGCAGGCGACGGCCCGAAGGTGCAGCTGCTCGGCTCGGGCGCGATCCTGCGCGAGGTCGAGGCGGGGGCCGAGCTCCTCGCGGGCGACTTCGGGGTCGGCGCCGACGTCTGGAGCGTCACCAGCTTCACCGAGCTCCGGCGGGACGGGATGGAGGTCGAGCGCTGGAACCGGCTCCATCCGACGGAGCCGCAGCGGCGTCCGCATGTCGAGGAGTGCCTCGCGGGGCGGGACGGGCCCGCCATCGCGGCCACCGACTACATCCGGACGTTCGCCGACCAGATCCGGCAGTTCGTCCCCGGTCGCTACACGGTGCTCGGCACCGACGGGTTCGGCCGGAGCGACTACCGGGTCAAGCTGCGGCAGTTCTTCGAGGTCGACCGCTTCCACGTCGCGGTCGCGGCGCTCAAGGCGCTCGCCGACGAGGGCACGATCGAGTCGTCGGTGGTGCAGGCCGCGATCGAGCGGTACGGGATCGACGCCGGCTCGACGCCGCCGTGGACGCGCTGATGTCCCGCTAGGCCTCTCGGGTCGGTGGCCGCGGAAGCTACCCGGCCCGTCGTGCGCCGCTGCCGTCAAGATGGCCGGGACACCCCTCCTGGAGGACTGCAAATGACCGTCGCCGACCGCCGCTCCGCCTTTCGCGCGCTCCATGCGCGGGACCAGCTCTTCGTGATGCCGAACCCCTGGGACGTCGGGTCGGCGCGTCTGCTGACAGCGCACGGCTTCGAGGCGCTCGCGACCACGAGCGCCGGCTTCGCCTGGTCGCTCGGGAAGCTCGACGGCGAGGTCACGCGGGCCGAGCTCGTCGCCCACGTCGCAAGCCTCGCCGCCGCCACGGAGCTGCCGCTCAACGTCGACAGCGAGCGCTGCTTCCCCTCGGACCCGGGCGGCGTCGCCGAGACGGTGCGCCTGCTCGGCGACGCGGGCGCCGCCGGCTGCTCGATCGAGGACTGGGACCCGGTGGCCGGGCGGATCGACGACGTGGGGCTCGCCGCGGAGCGCGTCGCCGAGGCCGCGGAGGCCGCGCACGCCCTCGACGAGCCGATGGTGCTCACCGGGCGCGCGGAGAACCATCTCCGGGGCGTCGACGACCTCGACGACACGATCGCCCGCCTGGTCGCCTACCGGGACGCTGGCGCCGACTGCCTCTACGCGCCCGCGCTCACGCGCATCGACCAGATCGCCGCGGTCGTCGAGGCGGTGGGAGCGCCGCTCAACGTGCTCGCGCTACCGGTCGCGCCCTCGATTCCCGCGCTGGCCGAGGTCGGCGTGCGCCGCGTCTCGACCGGCAGCCTCGTCGCGGGCGCCGCGTACGGCGCGCTCGTCGCCGCGGCGCGCGAGCTGCGCGGCGAGGGAACCTCGCGCTACGCGGAAGGGCGGCTCTCGGGCGAGGACCAGCGGGCCGCGTTTGCGTAGGGGCGAGGCTTGCCTCGCCCACCGGTTGGCATGCGAAGGGCGAAGGGCGAAGCCAGCCTCGCCCCTACACGCCGCGCGGGACCTCGTCGTCGACCGAGAGGCGAACGAGGTCGCGGATCGAGATCATCCCGACCACGCTGTCGCCGTCGACCACGGGAAGGTGGCGGAAGCCCCCGTGGATCATCAGCGCGGCCGCATGGCCCACCGTCTCGTCGGGGCCGATCGTGTCCGGTGCGCGGGTCATCGCCTCGGCCACCATCCCGTCGACGCCTCCCGTCGCGACCGCGCGGAGGACGTCGCGCTCGGTGAGGATGCCGACGAGGCGACCGCCGTCCGTCACGACGACCGCGCCTACGCGGCGGTCGTGCATGCGTCCGGCGGCGTCCACCAGGCTCGTCGCCGGGCCTACCGCGAGCACGTCCGGCGACATGATCTCGTCCACGGGCTGGCATGGAGCGATCGTAGACCTCCCGGGGCCCGTGGGCAAAGCGCGCCGCTCGCGCGCCGAACGAACCAGTCAGTCGGCGTCGGCGATCGCGAGCCCGCAGCCGGCGGCTTCGGCAGCCTGCAGGACGAGCGCCGGGTCCGGGCCCTGACCGTGCCGCCACAGGTCGAGCAGCCGATCGGTCAGCAGCGCCCGCTTCGAGACGAACTCGCTCGACGCCAGCGGCGAAGGGTGGAGCGCGGCCAGCGCCAGAACGGCGTCTCGGCAGTACGTCGAGCAGAAGCTGCTGGTCGGCGTACGGTGACCATGCTTTCCAGAGCCAGGAGTCGTCAGTTCGAGGTCCTCGCCGATCTCCGCCTGGCAGAACGAGCAGCGCAACCGTTCCGCGCGCGCCCGAGGCGGACGCAGGTGTCTCTCCTGCTCGACCGGCTGTTCTCCCGGTGGACGGAGAGACGAAAGCGTTTCGGACATGCTGCCCTTCCTTCCAAGGTTCGCCGGAGCTTCTGTGAGAAGGCAGAGGTCGCGACGCCCGTCCCTCCAAACGTGCAGCACCCGAATCTCTCCCATCCCGGACGATAGCTTCGGTTCGCTCGTCCGGCCCCGGTCGTTCGACCAGTTACACCAGGACCTCGGGGCGCTGATCGAGGCGCGGACGAACCAGGGGAGGCAGGCATGCCCGGGGTGAACACTCGCGCTGCTACCGACTCCGACGGCTCGCCGGCGCCCTCACTTCCGGCCCTTGGCCCTCGCTGCGTCGCGGGAGAAGCGCGAGAGCGCCTTCCAGCGCCTGCGCTCCTCGGACGCGGCCCGCTTGTCCAGCCGCCGCTCGAGGTGCGCGAGCTCGGCCTGCAGCTTGAGGTAGCTCTCCCAGCGCTCGGGGGCGAGCGTCCCGTCCTCCAGCGCGGCCTTCACCGCGCAGCCCGGCTCGCTGTCGTGGCTGCAGTCGGAGAAGCGGCACTGGTCGAAGAGGGACGTCACGTCCTCGAACTCCTCCTCGAGCCCCTCGTCGGCGACCCACAGCTGGAGCTCGCGCATCCCCGGCGTGTCGATCACGAGCGCCCCGCCCGGAAGGCGGACGAGCTCCCGGCGGGTCGTCGTGTGCCTGCCCTGGCCGTCGTCCCGGATCTCCTGTGTCGTGAGCAGCTCCTCGCCGGCGAGCGTGTTGACGAGCGTCGACTTGCCGACGCCCGACGATCCGAGCAGCGCGGCGGTCACCCCGGGGCGGAGCCAGGAGCGAACAGCGTCGAGGCCGTCGCCGGAGACGCTCGAGAGCACGACGACGGGCACGTCCGCGGCGATCGACTCCACGGCGGCCGGAGCGTCCCCCACGTCCGTCGCCAGATCGCTCTTCGTGAGCAGCACGACGGGCTGCGCCCCGCTCTCGCGCGCGAGGATCAGGTACCGCTCCAGGCGGCGGAGGTTGAGGTCCTCGTTGAGGGAGCTGACGATGAAGACGACGTCGATGTTCGCCGCGAGCACCTGCTCCTCGGCGGCCTGCCAGGCGGTCTTGCGCGAGAACTTCGTGCGGCGGGGAAGGACGGCCTGGATCGTCCCCGCCCGCTCGTCGCTGCGCGGCGCGACGGCGACCCAGTCGCCGACCGCAGGAAGGTCGGCGGGTGAGGCGGACTCGTCGTAGAGGCGTCCCGCGACGTCGCAGCGGAGCTCTCCGAGCTCCGTGAGGACGTCGTAGGCGCCGCGGTGTTGCACGGCGACGCGACCGGCGACGAGGCCGGCGGCTGCATGGGGCTCGAACTGCTCGGCGAGGGTGTCATCCCAGCCGAGCGCTGTGAGGTCGGACAAGCGGAGATCTCCTCTCGGACTACGGAACGGAGGGCGCGACTCGGCGCGCCCGTCGCGAGAGGCCCGTCTCCTGGTTCAGCCGACGGGCCGCGCGGGGCGCGGCGAGGAGGAAGCGGTATCGGTCATCGTGCGACCTCCTTCGTCGGGGACACGGCCAGTATGCCCGACGGGGAGCGCGGAGGCCAGGCCGTCACGTGGCGAGGGCGGCCTCGAGCGCGGCGTCCAGGGTCGGATGCTCGAAGGCGAATCCGGCCTGGGCCAGCCGCTCGGCGACGACCGGCCGGCCGCCGAGGATCATCTCCTCGCCCATCTCGCCGAAGGCGAGTCGTACGGCGACGGGCGGGAGGGGGATGACCGTCGGCCGGTGGACCGCCCGCCCTATCGCCTTCACGTACTCGGCGTTCGTGACAGCGCCTGCCACGACGTTGACCGGCCCGGCGAGGTCGGATTCGAGGGCGAAGAGGTAGGCGCGCACGTCGTCGTCGCGCGAGACCCAGCTCCACCACTGCCTGCCGCTCCCGATCCGGCCGCCGAGACCGAGCCGGAACGGCAGCAGGATCCTCCCGACGGGACCGCCCTCCCGGGCCACGACCGGGGCCTGGCGGAGGGCCACCACGCGGATCCCCGCGTCCCGCGCCGGCGCGGCCGCCTGCTCCCAGGCCGCCACGACGTCGGCGGCGAACCCCGGTCCCTTCGGGCTCCTCTCGGTGACCGGCTCGTCGCCGTTGCCGTAGTACCCCACCCCCGACGCGTGGACCAGTACCGAGGGGCGAGGGTCGAGGCCGGCGATCGTGCGGGCGACGAGGCCGGTGCCGTCGACCCGGCTGCGCAGGATGCGGTCTCTCGCCCCGGCCGACCAGCGCTGCCCGATGTTCTCGCCGGCGAGGTGGACCACCGCGTCGACGCCCTCCAGTCGCGCTGCGTCGATCGTCCCGGCGTCGGGATCCCACGCGACCTCCGACTCGCTCGCCGGCGCACGCCGCACGAGCGTGACGACGTCGTGGCCCGCCTCGCGCAGAGCCGGGACGAGCGCCGAGCCGACGAGCCCCGACGCACCGGTGACGGCGACCTTCACGGCCGCAGTGTCGCACCGCCGGGCGGGTCGACGCAGCCGGAGACGAGGCGGGGGGCCCCGTGCCGCTCTAGCGCGCCCGCGGGCCTGTGTGCCAGAAGACGAGCGCCGCCGCGGTCGCCTCGGCCAGCAGGCTGAACGCTGCAAGGAGCTTCAGTGAGGTGGGAACGTGCCGCATACACGCGTTATCGGCACGTACGGCCTGTTTGTCGAGAGCCGGCTTCCGGCCGCCGGGGTGCGGCGAGTCGGCCCGCGGGACCACGGTCGCGAGGCTCACGGCCCACTTCCACGCCGTGCTCGCGTGACGCCGCGACACCGATCCGCTCGTGCGTTTCGGCGCGATCCGGGAACGTCCAATGGGGGAAGTACGATGGCCTTCCCGTGAGACGCTCCCAGCCAACACCGCGGCCCACGCGCGTTCCTCGGGCGGCGTCAGGCGGCGACGGAGGCCGGCTCCGCCGGCCGGGAGCCGACGCCGGCGAGGGACGCGCGTGAGCGCCCCGTTCGTCCACCTGCACGTCCACTCGGAGTACTCGATCCTCGACGGGGCGTGCAGGATCCCGGCGCTGGCGCGGAAGGCGGCCGAGCTCGAGATGCCCGCCGTGACGCTCACGGACCACGGCTCGATGGCCGGCGCCGTCGACCTCTCCAAGGCTGCGACCGAGCAGGGGATCAAGCCGATCTTCGGCTGCGAGGTGTACGTCGTCGACGACCGCCGCGCGCAGACCAAGGGGCACGCGCACCTCACGCTCCTCGCCGCCGACAACCGCGGCTACGGCAACCTCGTCAAGCTCTGCTCGCTCGGGTACCTCGAGGGGTACTACTACAAGCCGCGGGTCGACTGGGAGCTGCTCGAGCGCCATGCCTCCGGGCTGATCGCGCTCTCCGGCTGCCTGTCGGGACGCGTCTCGCGGGCGCTCACCGAGCATCGCGAGTCGGACGCCGAGGCCGAGCTCGACCGGCTCGCCCAGATCTTCGGCCGCGACTCGACGTACGTCGAGCTGCAGAACGTCGGCATGGAGGTCCAGCAGGCGGCGTTCCGCGGGCTTCCCGGCCTCGCCTCCCGCCAGAAGCTCCCGCTGGTCGCCACCGGCGACGTCCACTATCTGGATGCGTCGGACGCGCACAGCCACGACGCGCTCCTCTGCATCCAGTCGGGCGACTCGCTGAAGAACCCGGATCGGTGGCGGTTCGGCGCGGACGAGTTCTACTTCAAGACGCCCGAGGAGATGGCACTCGACTTCCCGGGGCACGAGGAGGCGCTGCGGCGCAGCCTCGAGGTGGCGGAGCGGTGCAACGTCGAGCTCGAGCTCGGCCGGATCCGCCTGCCGCGCTTCCCGGTGCCCGACGGGCGAGACGCGTTCGACTACCTCGTCGAGCTCTGCGAGAAGGGGCTCGTCAAGCGGTACGGCGCGTCCACGCCCGAGCTCGACGAGCGCCTCCGGTTCGAGCTCAAGACGATCCGCGAGATGGGGTTCGCCGACTACTTCCTGATCGTCGCGGACTTCATCGGCTTCGCGAAGCGAAACGGCGTCTCGGTCGGTCCCGGTCGCGGGTCCGCCGCCGGGTCGCTGGCCGCGTACTGCCTCGACATCACCGACATCGACCCGCTGCGCTACGGGCTCCTCTTCGAGCGGTTCCTCAACCCGGCCCGTAAGGACATGCCCGACATGGACATCGACTTCGCGGTCGAGGGCCGGGAGCGCGTCATCAACTACGTCGCGGAGAAGTACGGGCGCGACCGCGTCGCGCAGATCATCACGTTCTCGAAGATGGCCGCCCGGGCGGCGCTCCGCGACGCCGGCCGGGTGCTGGAGGTGCCGTACGGGGTCGTCGACCGGATCGCGAAGCTCGTCCCGGAAGGGCCGGGGCAGACGCTCGACGACGCCCTCAAGCCCGGCAACGAGCTCGCGCGGGCGGTGGCGGAGGACCCCGTCGCCCGGGAGATCGTCGAGCTCGCGCGTCCGCTCGAGGGGCTGACCCGGGCCGACTCGATCCACGCCGCCGGGGTCGTGATCGGCGCCGAGCCGCTGATCGACGTCGTGCCGCTCCAGCAGAAGGGCGCCGACGCCGAGGTCGTGACGCAGTTGTCGATGAAGAACGTCGAGGCGCTCGGCCTGCTCAAGGTCGACTTTCTCGGGCTGCGGAACCTCGACGTGATCGACAAGGCGGTCGAGCTGATCGGCGGCGTCGACATCGGCGCGATCCCGCTCGACGACCGGAAGACGTACGAGATGCTCGCGCGGGCCGACGCGACGGGAGTCTTCCAGTTCGAGTCGTCGGGGATGCGCGACGCGCTGCGGGCCGTGAAGCCGACGGAGTTCGAGGACATGATCGCCCTCGTCGCGCTCTACCGCCCGGGGCCGATGCAGTACATCCCGACCTACGCGGCGCGCAAGAACGGCCGGGAGGCCGTCACCTACATCGACAGGCGGCTCGAGCCGATCACGGGCGACTCGTACGGGATCTGCATCTACCAGGAGCAGTACATGCAGATCGCCAAGCAGCTCGCCGGGTTCTCGCCGGCCGAGGCGGAGACCCTCCGCCGCGCGATCGGCAAGAAGATCCACGCGCTGATGGCGTCCCTCAAGGGGAAGTTCCTCGACGGCTGCGCCGCGAACGGCGTGACGCCGGCCGTCGCCGATCAGCTGTGGAAGGACATGGAGTCCTCGCAGGACTACTCCTTCAACAAGGCGCACTCCGCGTGCTACGCCCTGATCGCCTATCGCACGGCCTGGCTCAAGGCGAACCATCCCTGCGAGTACATGGCGGCGCTCATCTCGAGCGTGATGAACACCAAGGACCGCGTCCCGTTCTACGTCAACGCCTGCGACGAGATGGGCATCGAGGTCCTGCCCCCCGACGTGAACTCCTCGGCCGTCGACTTCGCGGTCGTCGAGGGGAAGATCCGCTTCGGGCTGAACGCCGTGAAGAACGTGGGGGAGACCGCCGCGCAGAGGATCGTCGCAGCCCGCGCAGAGGGTGGGCCGTTCACGTCCATCTGGGAGTTCACGGAGCGCGTCGACCCGCAGGTGGTCAACAAGCGCTCGCTCGAGTCGCTGGTCAAGTGCGGCGCGCTCGACTCGACCGGCGCGTCGCGGATGGGGATGCTCGCCGTGCTCGAGCAGGCGCTCGCCCACGGCCAGAAGCTCGCGCAGGACCGGCTGATGGGCCAGGCCTCCATCTTCGACCTCGGTGAGACGACGTCTGCGGCCGTGCCGACCCATCACCCGCCGATCCCCACGGGCGAGTTCGAGAAGCAGGAGCTCCTGCGGCTCGAGAAGGAGACGCTCGGCCTCTACGTCTCCGAGCACCCGCTCTCGGGCGTGCGAGACCAGCTGCGCCGGAAGACCGACGCGACGCTCGCGGAGCTCGAGCGGCGTCGCGACGGCGAGGTGGTGACGGTCGGCGGGATCGTGTCGGACGTGAAGCACGTGACGACGAAGCGCGGCGACCCGATGGTCTTCCTCACGCTCGACGACCCGACCGGGTCGGCCGAGGCCGTCGTCTTCAACTCCGCGTACCAGGCCGCCAGGGAGCTCTGCGTCACCGACCGGATCCTGATCGTGAAGGGACGCGTCGACCACAAGCAGCAGGGCGAGACGAAGCTCATCGCCTCGGAGGTGACGGCGTTCGAGGCGGTGCCGGAGCGGCGCGAGGTGCGATTCTCGCTCGACGCGCGCGAGGCGCCCGCCGGCGTGATCCGTGAGCTCGCACGCCTCGTCCGGGAGTTCCCGGGCGAGTCGCCCGTCTACCTCTCGCTCGACACGTCCGAGGGCCCGAAGACCTATGCGCTCGGGCCCGAGTACCGCGTCCGGCCGGACGCGGACTTCCTCGCGGAGGCGCGGTCGCTCCTCGGCGGGGCCTCCGTGCTGTAGGCCTCGGGCCCGACTACAGCAGGATCTGGAGGGCGAGCTCCACCGAGCAGCCGCGCTCGAGCAGCGAGACGGCGCGGTGCAGGTCGACCTCGGGGGACGCCGCGAGCACGGCCGCCGACTCGGCGTCGTACCCGGCGCGCTCGAGCGAGTCGAGGCGCCAGAGCTCGACGCGCTCCACCTCGAGATTCGTTTCGGTGACGTCGACGATCGACATGGCCTCGCTCTTCTCCCAACGTTCGTTCTCGGTCGTGTATTCGCTGGAACGCCGTCTCCGGTTGTCCAGTTCTACGCGACGGACGTCTGGGAATTGGGGTACCCAGGTGAAGGAGGTGTAAATCCTCGGAGCGCGCGCGTCCGACTGCGGCACTTGCGGCACTGGCACCCGGGTTCGTAGGATCGGCGGATGCGCCTCCACAAGGACACGAAGGTCGACCTGCTCAAGGGAGTTCCGCTCTTCGCCGGCTGCTCCAAGGCGGAGCTGCAGCGGATCGCGTCGCTCGCCGACGAGCTCGATCTCGCAGAGGGAGCCACGCTCATCCGGGAGGGCGAGCGCGGGCGCGAGTTCATCGTCGTCGTCGAAGGCTCGGTGCGCGTGACGCGCGGCGGGAAGAAGCTCCGCGACCTCGGCGCGGGCGACTTCATCGGCGAGATCGCGCTCGTCTCGGACGTGCCGCGCACCGCGACCGTGACCGCCGTCACGCCCGTGCGCCTCCTCGTCGTCACCGACCGGGCGTTCCGCGGCCTGATCGAGGAGATGCCCTCGATCGCGACGAAGGTGCTTCAGAGCCTCGGCGCGCGGCTGCACGCCGACGCCGTCTGACTTGTTCGCGAGCAGGAATCCGCAGGGGCGGATTCCTGCCGCTCGGATCCCCGCCTGCGGCGGGGCACATCCCTGAAGGCCGCCGCCTTCGGCGTCAGGCTTCGCCGCCGCAACTGCCGCCCTGCTCGTGCGGACTCCCCGCTCAGGCGGCGCCGCGGGCGATCCGCACCGGTGCGTACGTGTGGGTACGCGTGAAGCCGTCCCAGACCGACCAGCGCCACGTCCCGGCGCGCGGGAAGACGACCCGGGCGCGGTAGACGCCCGTCTTCGCGGTCGGACGGGCGACGAAGGAGCGCGCGACCGCGCCCTGCGCGATCCTGACCTCCGGCCGGACTCCTTCGAGCGGCGTCACGCCGTGCTGGAGGACCGTGAGATCGACCACCCACGGCGTTCCCGCACGCATCCCCGTGGGGGTCGAGCTGAGCTTCACGGTGGCCCAGCCCCCGCCGAGCGCGACCGCGGGGACGGCGACCGTCAGGACGGCGAGTGCGACGACGAGCTTGCGCATGGATTCTCCTCTCGATTTCCCCGAGGTACACCGGGCAGCCCGCCCGGGTTCCGAGCCGCCGACGGTCCCGGGTGTCCGACTTCAGTCGGACACCACGCACCACCACCCACGTCGAGCTGAGCCGTAGGTGTCGGACTGGAAGTCCGACACCGGCGACCGTTGCCCGTGCCGACCTCTACCCTGCCGGGATGGCGCTCGTCGGGATCAACCACGTCGCGCTGGAGGTCGGGTCGATCGACGAGGCACTGGCGTTCTGGGAGCGGCTCTTCGGCCCGCTGACGCTTCGTGGGCGTTCGGCCTCGATGGCGTTCGTCGACATGGGAGACCAGTTCGTCGCGCTCTCCGCACCGCGGGCCCACGCGGCGGACGTCGACCGCCACGTCGGGATCGTCGTGGACGACAAGGAGGCGGTCCGCGCAGCGGCGCTCGCGGCTGGCATCGCCGTCTCCCGGCCGCCCTCGCTCGACCTCCGCGACCCGTGGGGGAACCTCCTGCAGATCGTCGACTACCGGGAGATCCAGTTCACGAAGGCGCCCGAGGTGCTCGCCGGCATGGGGCTCGGAGACCTCGGCAAGACGGATGCGGCGCTCGCCGAGCTGCGGGCCAAGGGGCTGGCGTAGTGCCGATCCGAGCTGGGGGAACCTCCCGGTTCCCCCAGAACCCCCTCCACTGGTCCGGCCTCCGGCCGGACAGATCGCTTTCGCGATCGGGCAGAATGCGCCGGCCGTGAGCCTCCTCGCGTCGATCCCCTCGCCGAGCTCCGGCACGCTCGACCTCGGCCCGTTCACGGTGCACATGTACGGCCTCACGCTGCTCGCGGCGATCGCGCTGTGCACGTGGGTCACCGGGCGTCGCTGGGTCGCCCGCGGCGGCGACTGGGACCTCATCTTCCGCTGCGCGGTGTGGGGCGTGGCGGCGGGCATCGTGGGCGCTCGGCTCTATCACCTCGCGACGAGCTGGAGCGAGGTCCCCGACGAGTGGTGGGGGCCGTTCGCGATCTGGCGCGGCGGGCTCGGCGTCTGGGGCGGGATCGCCGCGGGATGCCTCGTGGGGGGCATCGTCGCGAAGCGCGCCGGCGCCGACGTCTGGCTCCTCGCGGACTGCCTCGCGCCCGGGCTCCTGCTGGCGCAGGGGGTCGGTCGGATCGGCAACTGGTGGAACCAGGAGCTGTTCGGGAAGCCCACCGATCTCCCGTGGGGGCTCGAGATCGACCCGGTCAACCGTCCCGTCCAGTACCTCGACCGGACGACGTTCCATCCCACGTTCCTCTACGAGCTGCTCTGGGACTTCGCGGCTGCGGCCGTCCTCGTGTTCGTCATCGAGCGCCGTTTCCGCCCGAAGCCGCCCGGTGTCTTCGCCGCCTACATCGCCCTGTACTGCGTGGGACGGTTCGTGGAGGAGCTCCTCCGCGTCGACCCCGCGCACGAGATCGCAGGGCTGCGGCTCAACGCATGGGTGTCGCTGATCGGGATCGTCGTCGGCGTCACCTGGTACGTCCTCTCCCAGCGCAGCGGCCGGCCGCCCCGGCCCCGGAAGGCGCCGCCGACCCGGAAGATGGCGGTCCCGCACGGGAAGCGCGTCCGACCGCCCGGCTAGATTCACGCCGTGGCGTCGGCGGTTCGCGACCTCGAGCTGGACCTCGACGCGTTCGAGGGCCCGTTCGACCTCCTCCTGACCCTGATCCTCAGGGAGCAGCTCGAGCCGGCGGAGATCGACATCGCGTCGATCGTCGTCGCCTTCGTGCAGCGACTCACCGAACGGGACGAGATCGACCTCGACGCCTGCGGGGAGTTCCTCGTCCTGATCGCCGCGCTGCTCGAGATCAAGGCCCGGCAGCTCTTCCCCGAGGAGGGCGCCGAGCTCGCAGAGCTCGAGCCGGAGGAGGCGGCCGAGGAGCTCGCGCGGCGGCTCGCCGAGTACCGGCGCATGAAGGAGGCTGCGGTGTGGCTGCGCGAGCGTCTCCACGCGGAGCGCGAGCGCTACTTCCGCCTCGGCCCTGCGCCTCTCGCGCCGCGGACCGAGCGGCGCCTGGCACAGCAGGATCCCGAGGCGCTCGCGACCGCCCTGAGAGGGTTGGCCGTCCCGCCGCCGAAGGTGTCCCTCTCGCACATGGCCCTCCGCTTCCCGCCCGTCGCGCAGTTCCTCGAGCGCTTTCGCGCCGTGCTCCGCCGTCGGCGCGTCTTCGACTTCGACGGCGAGGTGTCCGGCCTCTCGCGGGTCGAGCAGGCGGTCGCGTTCCTGGCCCTGCTCGAGCTGCGCAAGGCCGGCGAGATCGCGCTCGCGCAGGCCGCCCCGTTCGCCCCTATCCGCGTCTCGCGCGCCGAGGCAGAAAGGACCCAAGCGTGGACCGTCCGCTCCGCCTGATCTCCACAGACACGATCGCCGGGACCCCGATCGACGCGCTGGCGCGCACCATCGAGGCGCTGCTCGTCGTCGCGTCGCAGCCTCTCTCGGTCGACGACCTCGTCGCCGCGGCCGAGGACGACCCCGAGCGCGTCGAGACAGCGCTCGGGCTCCTGCGGGAGCGCTACAGCGAGGGGAGGAGCGGCATCGTCCTCGAGCGCGTCTCGGGGGGCTACGCGTTCCGCGCCGCGCGCGAGGCCGCGGAGGCGTGCGGCCGCCTGTTCGAGCGGCCGGTCGAGCGGGGCCTGTCGCAGGCCGCGCTCGAGACGCTCGCGATCGTCGCGTACATGGGCCCGGTCTCGCGGCCCGAGATCGCGCGGATCCGCGGTGTCGCCGCCGACTCGACCGTCGCATCGCTCGTCGAGCGCGGCCTCGTCGCGGAGGCCGGACGCGAGAGCGCTCCGGGTGGTGCCGTCCGCTACCGCGTGACGCCGCTCTTCGAGCGTGTCTTCGCGCTCGACAGCCTCGCCGAGCTGCCGCGACTCGACGACCTCGGCGGCGAGGCCGAGGAGATCCGCGAGCGGCTCCTCGCCGTCGCCGAAGCGCGAGCCTCGTGACGACGTTCGTTCGCGAGCGGGAATCCGCCGAGCGGATTCCCGCCGCTCGGATCCCCCGCCTGTCTGGTCCGCAAGGCCGGAATCCGCCGAGCGGATTCCGGCCGCGGCGAGCGCGCCCGCCAAGGCGGGCACGCGGGCGGGGGCAGATCCCTGAAGGCGGCCCCTTCGGGGCCGCAACCCCTTCGTGACGACCATCGCCGTCGCGCTCTTCGACGGCGCCGAGGAGCTGGACTTCGCCGGCCCGTGGGAGGTGCTCGCGGCCTGGGCCACGCAGTGGCCCGACGACGGCGTCGAGGTCTTCACCGTCGCGTCGACCACGGACGCAGTGACCTGCGCGAAGGGCATGCGCGTCCTCCCGGATCGAACGTGGGAGACCGCGCCGGCGATCGACGTGCTCGTCTATCCGGGCGGTTTCGGGACGCGCCGCGACCTCGCCGACCCGGAGGTGCTCGATCGCCTGCGCGGTCTCCGCGAGCGCGGGACGCTGATGACGAGCGTCTGCACGGGCGCGCTCGTGTTCGCCGCCGCCGGCCTGCTCCGCGACCGTCCGGCCACGACGTGGTGGGGAAGGCTCGACACCCTCGCCGAGCTCGACCCCACGATCGAGGTGCGCCCCGACGACCGGTTCGTGGACAGCGGCGAGATCGTCACGGCGGCGGGCGTCTCCGCCGGGATCGACATGGCGCTCCACCTCGTCGCGCGGCTCCACTCGGTCGAGCGCGCGCGTGAGGTGCGCCGCTACATCCAGTACGACCCCGAGCCGCCGGTCTGAGGCTTGTTCGCCAAGCAGGATTCGGCAGAAGCCGAATCCTGCGGCTTGATCCCCGCCTACGGCGGGGCAGATCCCTGAAGGCCGCCGCTGTCGCGGCCGCAACTGCCTCAGACCGAGAACGCGAGCTGGAAACGGAGCGGGCCCCTGCCGCGGCCCGCTCCGTGTGCTTAGACCCTCGTCCCGACGGACTCGAGGTAGGCGCCCGGGACGGCGACCGGGCCGCCGTCCGGCAGCCGGTTCCAGCCGTGGACGAGCGCGAGGAGGTCCTCCTCGAGGGCAGGGCCGGCCGCCTCGACCGCCTTGAGCGTCGGCCCGTAGTAGCGGACGAACGTCTCCACGAAAGCCGCAGCGGACGTGAACCGGAACGTGAAGGTTCGCCGCCGGTGCGTCCAGGTGACGTCGTCGCCGAACAGCCCGAGGAGGTGCTGCTCCGCGCCCCATTGCATCGGCGGCACGACGCCGGCGGGCGGCGGCACGTGGTCGCCCACCGTCCGGAACAGGTCGCCGAGGAACCCCTCGGGCGTCCAGCTCGCGAGCGCGATCGTCCCTCCCGGCCGGCAGACGCGAAGGAGCTCCTCGGCGGTGCGACGGTGGTCGGGGGCGAACATCGACCCGTACACCGAGAGCACGGCATCGAAGGACGCGTCGGCGAACGGGATCGCCTCGGCGTCGCCGTGGACGAAGTCGATCGACAGTCGCTCGGCAGCGGCGCGCTCGCGCCCTCGGTCGAGGAGCGCCGGGACGTAGTCGATCCCGGTCACGCGGCAGCCGAGGCGGGCGGCGGCGATCGCGGCGTTCCCGCTCCCGGTCGCGACGTCGAGCACGTGCGAGCCGGCCCGGAGGTCGGCGGCGTCGCAGAGGCGCTCGGCGACGGGAACGATCAGGGTGGCGATCTCGGCGAAGTCGCCGCTCGCCCACGTGGCCTGCTGTCGCTGCTTGACGGCTTCGAGGTCGATGGGGGTGTCGGTGATGGTCGTCATCGGTCGTCCTTTCTTAGTTAGTACGAACGATCGTGCTAAGTAATCACTATACGACCGATCGTGCTAAATTGTCAAGCATGGCTGCGGAGAAGTCCGGGCGTCATCCACGGGCGCAGCGGAGTGACGGCATACGCACCCGTCGCGCGATCCTCGAGGAGGCCGCGCGGCTCGCCACCGTCGACGGCCTCGACGGCCTGTCGCTCGGCCGGCTCGCCGACGGCGTCGGCATGAGCAAGAGCGGTCTGTTCGCGCATTTCGGCTCGAAGGAGGAGCTGCAGCTCGCCACCGTGGAGACCGCGAGCGAGATCTTCGACGAGCTCGTCGTCGAGCCCGCGGCGGCCGCGGCGAACGGGGTCGAGCGCATCCGGGCCCTGACCGAGGGATTCCTGCGCCACGTCGAGGTGGCGGTCTTCCCGGGCGGGTGCTTCTTCGCGTCGGTGGCGGCCGAGCTGGACACGCGCTCGGGCCCCGTGCGCGACATGGCGCTCGCCGTCGTGGGCGAGTGGATCGGAATGCTCGAGGAGGCGGTCCGGGACGCGCAGGGCGAAGGGCTCGTCGATCCCGAGGTCGACCCGGCCCAGCTGGCGTTCGAGCTCGACGCCTACCTCATGCTCGCGAACGCGCAGTTCGTGGCCGGGGGCGAAGCGGCGTCGCTCGACCGCGCGCGCCGTGCGATCACCGAGCGCCTCGAACGCGCCGGCGCGCCGTCCGCGTCCGTCTCCTAGGCCCGGCGGCAGCGCTAGATCTGCCAGGCGCCGCCGCGGAGCAGCGGCACGACGTCGCCGTCGCCGGTGATGCCGTCGACGTCCAGCTCGGGCGAGCCGATCATGAAGTCGACGTGGATGCTGCTCTGGTTGACCCTCGCCGTGTCCTCGCTCGTCTCGACGCCGAGGTCGTAGCCGTTGCCGAGAGCGACGTGGCTCGCCGCGTTCTCGTCGAGGAGCGTCTCGTAGAAGGTCGTCTCGAGCGGGCCGATCCGTCCCTCCCCGTCGACGAGCGCAAGCTCTCCCAGGCGGGAGGCGCCCTCGTCCTTCGCCGCGAGCGACCGCAGCGTGTCCGCGCCGCGCTCCGCATCGAGCCGGACGGCCTTCCCCTGCGAGAACTCGACGCGGATCCCGTCGATCACGGCCCCGTACAGCTCGAGCGGCCTGGTCGCGGTCACGTGCCCGTCCACGCGTGCCGGATCCGGCGTGGTGAACATCTCCTCGCTCGGGATGTTCGGGAAGTGGCGCAGCCCGTCGACGGTCGTGAAGTCGGCGGCGTGCCACACCGACGACGGGAAGAGCCCGACCGTGACGTCGGTGCCCGGGCCGTGGAGCCGGATCGCGTCGAAGCGACGCTCGGTCAGGCGGGACGCGACGCTCTCCAGCGTGGTCGCACGCTGACGCCAGGCCGCGACCGGGTCGTCCTCGTCGAGGCGGCAGATGTGGGCGATTGCGCCCCAGAGGCGCTCGTAGGCCTCCTCGGGCCCGAGCTCCGGATAGACGAGCGTCGCCCAGCCGACGGTGGGCGCGGGAGCCACGCACCAGTTCGTCGTGCGGCGGTTGACGACGTCGCCGACGTTCGGCAGGTAGGGGAGGAGGTCGCGCCCGGCCCGGGCAGGATCGACACCGGTGAGCGCGTCGGGTGAGGCGGGGCCGTTCAGCGTGACGCGCGCCGCATGCTCGTCCGAGAGCCACTCGAGCCGGTCGATCAGCCACTGCGGGATGTAGTCGAGGGTGGACTCGTCGGCGTGCGCGAGTCGCTGGCGCTTGACCCACGGGTCGAACGTGAACACGTCGACCCAGCGTGCACCGCGCTCGTAGGACGCGCGCGCCACCTCTCGGGTCATGTCCTCCTTGCCGGTATAGCTCGTCACGCCGACGATCTGGCCCGGCTGCACGTTGGCGCCGTACCCGACGACGAGATCGGCGAGGCGTCGCGTCAGGTCGGCGTAGTCCCGCACGGGCGGCAGGGTAGCGCCGACACAATGCCCGGGTGCGGTTGAACGCCTACCTCGCCCGGGCCGGGGTCGCGTCGAGACGCGGCGCCGACGAGCTGATCAAGGCCGGGCGCGTCACGGTCGACGGCGCCCCCGGCGAGCTGGGGACGTTCGTCGGCACGTCGAACGTCGTCCGGGTCGACGGCCGCGAGGTCGCGAAGCAGGCACTTCGTCACGTCCTGCTGAACAAGCCGCGGGGGACGATCACCACGGCGCGCGACCCGGAGGGGAGGCCGACCGTCGTGGATCTCGTCGGCGGCGACATCCGAGTCGTTCCCGTCGGCCGGCTCGACCGCGACACCACGGGCGTGCTGCTCCTCACCAACGACGGTGACCTGGCACATCGGCTCGCGCATCCGCGGTACCGCGTCGAGAAGGTCTACGTCGCGGACGTCGAGGGCGAGCCGGACGACGAGGCGGTGCGGGCACTCGCGGAGGGCCTGGAGCTGGAGGACGGCCCGACCGCGCCCGCGCGCGTGCGGCGTCTGGGGCCCTCGCGGCTCGAGCTCACGCTCCACGAGGGCCGGAACCGCCAGGTCCGGCGCATGCTCGAGGCCGTCGGGTACCCGGTGCGGCGCCTGCGACGGAGCCGCTACGCGGGGCTCACCACCGGGCGTCTCGGCCGAGGTGAGTGGCGCGACCTCACGAGAGACGAGGTACGACGGCTGCGGCGCCTCGTCGGCCTGTAGCGGCGAGGCGCCCTCGCCGACCTACTCGAACCAGACGAGCGTGGCGAGGACGACGTAGAGGCTGACGAGCGCGAGCCCCTCGTACAGGTACGCCTTGCCGTCGCCGGTGATCTGCCACAGCGCGATCGCCGTCAGCGCCAGCGCGCCCAGGTAGACCGGCTCGACCACGAACGTCAGCCGGTCCTCGAAGAGGAGCGACGCGAGCACGAGGACGGGCCAGAGGAAGCACGCGATCTGCGCGACCGAGTTCTTCACGACGGAGATCGCGAGGTCGTTGTGCCCCTTGCTGGCGAGCTGCACGGCGACGACGTTCTCGACCGCGTTGCCCGCGATGGCGACGATCACGAGGCCCGTGAACGCCTTGGAGATGCCGATCGCCTCGACGGCGGGGTCGAGCGCGTCGACGAACCACTCCGAGACGAGCGCCGCCATCACGCCCGCGAGCGCCAGGAGGCCGATGGCGAGGCGGAAGGGGAGCACCGCGTGGGGAGGCTCGGCGAGCGACGCCTCCGAGGTCCTGTCCGAGCGCAGGTACCCGACGAGCCAGGCCCCGTACACGATCAGCAGGCAGATCGCCCCGACGACGGAGATCTCGACCTGGTGGTGGCTCGCACGGTCGCCGACCTGGTCGGAGAGCCCCAGGATCGAGATGAGGAACACCGCGAGCAGGAGCAGCGTCGCGGTGTCGTTCGGCAGCCGGGCGCCGAAGGACATCGCGCCGTCGGGTTGCCGCGTCGACCCCGCCGAGATCGCGAGGCCGAGCACGAGCAGCGCGTTCGCGAACAGCGAGCCGAGGATCGAGAACTGCGCGACCACGAGCTCGCCGGCCGAGAGCGCGAAGAGGACGATGAACAGCTCCGGGAGGTTGCCGAGGGTCGACTGGAGGGCGCCGGTGACCGCGGGGCCGAACCGCGCGCCCACCGACTCGGTCGCGATCCCGATCACCCACGCCACCCCGCCGAGGGCGGCCCCGCAGACGACGAAGGTCGCCACGGGGTCGGCGTCGGTGTAGTGCAGGACTCCGCCGACGATCGCGAGAGCGAACACCGCCGCCGCGACCGCGAGCGTGCGGATCACGAGTGGCCCGGCCTCACGAACCCCATCCTCTCGTACATCGCCTCGAGCGTGGCCGCCGACGCCGCGCGCGCCTTGTCCGCACCGACCGAGAGCAGGCGCAGGAGCTCGCCCTCGTCGCTGCGCAGCTCGAGGTAGCGCTCCCGCACCGGCGTGAGCAGCTCGACGACCGCCTCGCCCACGTCGCGCTTGAGGTCGCCGTAGCCGGAGCCCTCGTACGCCACCTCGATCTCCCCGGGGGTTCGCTGCGTCGCGACCGCGAGGATGTCGACGAGGTTCGAGACCCCGGGCTTGTCGTCGCCGCGCCGGATCTCGCGACCCGAGTCCGTCACCGCCGAGCGGAACTTCTTCCGGATCACATCCGAGTCGTCGAGCACCTTCACCGTGCCCTGCTCGGTGCCGCCGGTCGTCGACATCTTCCGGGTCGGCTCCTGGAGGTCCATGATCCGCGCGCCGACCTCCGGGTAGATGCCCTCGGGGACGACGAAGGTCTCGCCGAAGCGCGCGTTGAACCGCTCCGCGACGTCGCGGGCGAGCTCGAGGTGCTGGCGCTGGTCGTCCCCGATCGGCACGCGGTCGGTGCGGTAGAGGAGGATGTCCCCCGCCATCAGCACCGGGTAGGTGAACAGGCCCGCGGAGACGAACTCGCGCCGGTCGGCCTTGTCCTTGAACTGGGTCATCCGGCCGAGCTGGCCGTACGAGGTGACGGCCGAGAGCAGCCAACTCGCCTCGGCGTGCGCCGTGACGTGGCTCTGCGCGAAGACCGTCGACCGCTCGGGGTCGAGCCCGGTCGCGATCAGCATCGCGAACAGGTCGAGGGTGCGGTCGTGGAGGTCGCGGGGGTCGTACTCGACCGTGATCGAGTGCAGGTCGACGATGCAGAAGAACGCCTCGCCGAGCTCCTGCGTCTGCGCGAACTGGCGGAAGCCGCCGATGTAGTTGCCGAGGTGCTTGTCGCCCGTCGGCTGGATGCCGGAGAAGATCCTCACGCTGCTCCTTTCGCTCGCTTCGCGACCGAAAGGAACTAGGTGCCCTTGCGGCCGCCCGTGGACGGGGACGCGAGGGCGCGCCAGAAGAGGAAGAGGCGGTCGACGCCGGGCATCGCCTTTGTTCTAGCGGTTTTGGCGCGAAGCGTCAAAACCGCGCCGATACACTCGTTCGCATGGCCGTTGCCCAGCCCTGGATGCCCTCGTCCTGGCGTTCGCTCCCCGCGCTGCAGCAGCCGGACTGGCCCGATGCCGCGGCGGTCGAGTCCGTGCGGGAGCGCCTCCGGCAGCTCCCGCCGCTCGTCTTCGCGGGCGAGGCGCGCGCGCTGCGCCGGGCGCTCGGCGAGGCGGTCGAGGGACGCGCGTTCCTCCTCCAGGCGGGTGACTGCGCGGAGTCGTTCCGCGACGTCTCGGCGATCGCGATCCGGGAGCGCCTGAAGCTCCTCCTCCAGATGTCCGCGGTGCTGACGTACGGCGCGACGCTGCCGGTCGTCAAGGTCGGGAGGATCGCCGGCCAGTTCACGAAGCCGCGCTCGTCGCTCACGGAGCGCGTCGGCGGGGTGGAGCTGCCCTCGTTTCGCGGGCACGCGATCCACTCCGACGAGGCGACGCCCGCGGCCCGTGTCCCGGACCCCGAGCGGATGGTGCAGGCCTACTACCAGGCGGTCTCCACGCTCAACCTGCTGCGCGCGTTCACGAAGGGCGGGTTCGCCGACCTGACGCAGGTGCACACGTGGAACCAGGAGTTCGTCTCGAGCTCGCTCGAGGGCCGCCGCTACGAGGTGATCGCGAACGAGATCGGCCGTGCGCTCCGCTTCATGCAGGCGATCGGGATCGACCTCGGCGACGAGCGCACGATCCACGAGGTGGACGTGTGGACGAGCCACGAGGCGCTCCTGCTCGACTACGAGGAGCCGCTCGTCCGCCGCGACTCGACGACGGGCGACTGGTACGCGTGCTCGGCGCACTTCCTGTGGGTCGGGGAGCGGACGCGCCAGCTCGACGGAGCGCACATCGGGTTCCTCACCGCCGTGGAGAACCCGGTCGGCGTGAAGGTCGGTCCGACGGCGACGCCAGACGAGGTCGTCGCGCTGTGCGAGCGGCTCAATCCGCTGCGGGTGCCCGGGCGGCTCACGCTCGTCGCGCGCCTCGGGGCGGACCGCGTCCAGGAGGCGCTGCCGCCGCTCGTGCGGGCGGTGCGCGAGGCGGGCGTGCCGGTGCTCTGGGCCTGCGACCCGATGCACGCGAACACCTTCGTGACGCCCTCGGGGCACAAGACCCGGCGATTCGACGACGTCCTCCGCGAGATCGAGGGGTTCTTCGCGGCCCACCGCGAGGTCGGCTCCTGGCCCGGCGGCGTCCACCTCGAGATCACGGGCGAGGACGTGACGGAGTGCCTCGGCGGCTCGGAGGAGGTGCTCGAGGAGCAGCTCGACCACCGCTACGAGACGCTCTGCGACCCCCGCCTCAACGTGCGCCAGTCGCTCGACCTGGCGTTCCGCGTCGCGGAGCTGATGCGGGCGGCATGATCGCCTTGCGGCGACCATGCCACTAGGTCCCCCTCGATGAGCGCTGTCGCCGTCCGACGTCTTGCGCTCGTGGGGACGGGGTTGATCGGGGCATCCGTCGGGCTCGCGGCGCGGCGCGCCGGGATCCCCTCGGTGACGGGCTGGGACCCGGACTCCGAATACCTCGCCGTCGCGGGTGAGCGCGACGCGGTCGATCCTGCGCCCGATCTCGCGGCCGCGGTCTCCGGTGCGGAACTCGTGGTCGTCGCCGCTCCTGTCGGCGAGCTGCCTCGAACCGTTCGCGAGGTGCTGGACCAGGCGCCCGAAGGGTGCACGGTCACGGACGTCGGCTCGACCAAGGGGCCCGTCTGCGCGGCCGCGGGCGACGACCCGCGCTTCGTCGGCGGTCACCCCATCTGCGGGGCCGAGACCCGTGGCCCCGGCCGTGCGAGCGCAGAGCTCTTCGACGGTGCGACCTGGTTCATGACGCCGACCGCGGCGACTGCGCCGGAGCGGCTGCGGCTCGTTCACGGCCTCGTCACCGCGCTCGGCGCGCGACCCGTCGCGATCGGTCCCGACGCCCACGACCGCCTCGTGGCCGTGACGAGCCACCTCCCGCACGTGCTCGCCAACGTCCTCCTCAACCAGGCCGGCTCCACCAGGATCGACGGTCACGATCCGCTGCACGCGGCGGGCGGCTCGCTCCGCGACATGACGAGGATCGGGGGCGCCAACCCCAGGATCTGGGTCGACATCTTCCTCGACAACCGCGAGGCGCTCGCGGGGGCGCTCGCAGAGCAGCGGCGGCAGATCGAGCAGGTGGAGCGGGCGCTCGCCGCCGGCGACGCGGGCTTCCTCGCGCGGTGGATCGGCGAGGCGAGCGGGCACCGCCGGAGGATGCTGGCGACGGCGTTCTCGGACCCGGGCGATCTCCAGCGGCTGCGGATCCATATCTCCGACCGGCCCGGCGTGCTCGCCGGGATCTTCCAGGCACTGGGCGCCGAGCGGATCAACGTCGAGGACTTCGAGCTCGATCACGTGTCGGCCGAGCGAGGCGGCACGCTGACGATGCTCGTGGCAGGCGCCGGCGAGGCGGAGCGTGCGCGGGAGCTGCTCGAGCAGCAGGGCTACGGCGTCGTCGCTGCGCCGGTGATCGACGAATGACGGTGTCGACTATGACGCAGATGAGCGATCTCCATACAACAACTGTCAATTCGACAGTTGTTGGCAACGAGAATCGGCCCAACCATGCGTCTTCGGCCGAGCGAGCGGTCGTGGTGGGCGAGAACGGTGTCAGACACCGATTTCCGTCAAGGTGGCGGCTTCCGCCCTGTCGGATCGGGACGTCGGGGTGAGCGCGGCGCTCGACTCGCTCGTCGTCGAGCCCGTGCCGCGGCTCGTCGGGCATCTCGCCGTCCCGGGTGACAAGTCGATCTCGCACCGCGCCGTCCTGATCGGGGCGATCTGCGACAGCGAGACGCGCGTCACGGGGTTCGGCCGCTCGGCCGACACCGAAGCGACGATCGGAGCGGTGCGCGCGCTCGGGATCGACGTCTACGAGCACGGCGCCGAGACGCTGCGCGTATTCGGCAAGGGCCTCCGCGGTCTGACAGCGCCGAGCGCGCCGATCGACTGCCACAACGCCGGTACGCTCGTCCGCCTGCTTGCCGGCATCCTCGCCGGCCAGCTGTGGCAGGAGTTCGAGCTCGTCGGCGACGCATCCCTGAGCGCCCGTCCGATGGGCCGGATCGTCGACCCCCTGCGCGACATGGGTGCGGGGATCGAGAGCGCGGGGGGACGGCTCCCGCTCGGCGTGCAGGGGCGCCAGCTCCACGCGATTACCTACGAGCTCCCGGTTGCGAGCGCGCAGGTGAAGTCCGCGATTTTGCTCGCCGGGCTGTACGCAGACGGCGAGACGACCGTCGTCGAGCCGGCCCCGACCCGCGACCACACCGAGCGCATGCTGCAGGAGGCCGGCGCAACCGTCACCGTCCGCCCGACGAGCGTCACCGTCCGCCCGGCCGAGCGCCTCGCGCTCGGCGAGATCGAGGTCCCGGGGGACTTCTCGTCCGCGGCGCCCTTCGTGGTCGCCGCGACGCTCGTCCCGGGGTCCGAGCTCCACGTCCACGGCGTCAACCTCAACCCGAGACGCACCGGCCTGCTCGAGATCCTCGACCGGATGGGGGCGAACATCACGGTCTACAACCGCCGCTCGATCGGCGGTGAGCCCGGCGGCGACCTCGAGATCCACGCTGCCCAGCTCGTCGGCACGACGGTCGGCGCGGGTGAGGTACCCGTCGCGATCGACGAGCTGCCCCTCTTCGCTCTCGCGGCCGCGGTCGCGCGCGGGGAGAGCGTGCTGCGCGGCGCCGAGGAGCTCCGTGCGAAGGAGACCGACCGGATCGAGGCGACCGTCGACGCGCTCCGCTCGCTCGGCGTCCGCGCCCGTGCGCGGGACGACGGCTTCGCGATCACCGGAGTCCCGGCGAGGCTCCGCGGCGGCAGGATCGCGAGCCGTGGCGACCACCGCATCGCGATGCTCGGAGCGGTCGCCGGCCTCGCTTCGCGCGAGGGCGTCCGAATCGAGGGATCGGACGCGGTGTCCGTCAGCTTCCCGGGGTTCTACGACGTCGTCGACCGGCTGCGCCGCTCCATTAGAACTCAGAGCCGATGGATCGAGTGACCCCCGAGAGCGCGGTATACGGATGATCGTGGCGATCGACGGCCCGGCAGGAGCCGGCAAGAGCTCCGTCGCCCGGGGTCTCGCCGACCGGCTCGGCTTCCACTACCTCGACACGGGCGCGATGTACCGGGCGCTCACGTCGCTCGCCCTGCACGACGGTGTCCCGCTCGACGACGGCCCCGCCCTGGAGGCGCTCGCGAGGGCGCATCCGGTCATCTTCGGAGACGGGGGTACCGTCGTCGATCGCCGGCGAGGACGTCACGACCCGCATCCGCGAGCCGGAGATCGACGCAGCAGTCCCGGTCGTCGCCCGCCACCCCGAGGTGCGCGAGGTCATGCGCGGACGCCAGCGCGAGCTCGGCCGCGCCGGGGACTCCGTGATCGAGGGGCGCGACATCGGCGTCGTCGTCGTCCCCGACGCGGAGGTGAAGGTCTGGCTCGTCGCCGACCCCGCCGTGCGCGCACGCCGTCGCCATCTCGAGCGAGACGGGCTCGAGATGGATGAGCTGGCCGAGGAGCTCCGGCGCCGAGACGAGCGGGACGCCGTCAACACGCATCGCGCCGACGACGCGGTCGAGATCGACACCACGGACATGACCCTCTCGGAGGTGGTCGGGCGCATCGTCTCGCTGGTCGAGGGCGCGCGGTGAGCCTGCCCGACGTCACGTGGGCGCTCGGCCGGCCGACCATCGGGGGAGCTGCAAGGCTCGCCTCGCGCCTGAAGGTGTACGGGAAGGATCGCGTGCCGCTCGACGGCGGGCTCGTGATCGCGTCGAATCACTTCCACTGGCTCGACCCGGCCGTCCTCGGCGCCGCCAGCCCACGGGTCATCTACTACATGGCGAAGATCGAGGCGCACAGCGTTCCCGGGTTCGGCGCATTCATCCGGAGCTTCGGCTGCTTCCCCGTCCGGCGGGGGGAGTCCGACCGTGAGGCGGTGCGCACGATGCGGCGGATCGTGTCCGAGGGGCACGCGCTCGGCCTGTTCGTCGAGGGGACGCGCCAGCGGTCGGGCGTGCCGGGCGAGGTGCAGCCCGGGGCGGCCATGGTCGCGCTGCAGGAGAGCGTGCCGATCGTCCCCGTCGCGATCCACGGGAGCCAGTCCTGGAAGCCCGGCAACCTGAAGCCCGTGTCGATCGCATGGGGCGAGCCGATGACGCTCGACGGGCTGCCGAAGGGCGGCAAGGGCTACAAGGAGGCCTCCGTGCTGCTCCAGGCGGAGATCCGCCGCCTCTGGGACTGGCTGGTCGAGGTCCATGAGCTCGGGCGGCCGAGCGGCATTCCGCCTGCGGCGGAACGCCACTAGACCATGGACGAATCGGATCCCAGAGGCACTTCTGATCGCGAAGCGGTCAGAAGCGCCGGCACGGTGGCCATCGTCGGGTTCCCGAACGTCGGCAAGTCGACGCTCGTCAACCGGCTGACGCAGAGCAGGGCGGCGGTCGTCCACGAGACGGCGGGGGTGACGCGCGACCGCAAGGAGCTTCTCTGCGACTGGAACGGCGTCACGTTCCGCCTCGTCGACACGGGCGGCGTCGACGAGGCCGACGCAGGCCCGTACGGCCGCCCCGTCGCCGAGCAGGCGCGCGCCGCGATCCGGGACGCCGACCTCGTCCTGTTCGTCGTCGACGCGCGTGCGGGGATCACCCCCGGCGACGAGGAGCTCGCGGCGATCCTTCGCGCGTCCGGGAAGCCCGTGATCGTGCTCGCGAACAAGATCGACGATCCGCGCCGCGACCTGGACGCGGTCGAGTTCCATCGCCTCGGGCTCGGCGATCCCGTTCCGCTCTCGGCGCTCCACGGGCACGGAACGGGCGACCTCCTCGACGACATCGTCGACCGGCTCCCCGGCCGGGACGAGGCCGTGATCGGCGACGAGGCGATCCGCGTCGCGATCCTCGGACGCCCCAACGTCGGCAAGTCGTCGCTCCTGAACGCGCTCCTCGGCGAGGAGCGCGTGATCGTCTCGGACGTCCCCGGCACGACGCGCGACACGATCGACACCGTGCTCGTCCGGGACGACACGACCTTCGTGCTCGTCGACACGGCCGGCCTGAGGCGCAAGCGCCGCCAGCGCCAGGGCATCGAGTACTACTCGGAGCTCCGGGCGCTCGAGGCCGCCGACCGGGCCGACGTGGCGCTCGTGCTCGTCGACGCCTCCGAGGGTGTCGTCGAGCAGGACCTCGCCGTCGCCGACGTCGCACGCAAGGCCGGCTGCTCGACCCTGGTCGTCCTCTCCAAGTGGGACATCACCACGGTCGACCTCCAGGAGACGCGCGGGCTCCTCAACCGGCGCCTCCGCCAGCGCCCCCCGGCGGTCGCGGTCTCCGCGGCCACGGGACGCGGGCTCGGCCGGTTGCTCGACCACGTCGAGGCGCTCTTCGCCAAGCACGTCGCACGGATCCCGACCCCTGCGCTCAACCGGGCGCTCGGCGAGCTGAAGCAGGCGCGTCCCGGGCCGGCCGGGGAGCGGGGTCGCCGCCTGAAGCTTCTCTACGGGACCCAGACGGGGACCCGTCCGCCGCGGCTGCGCGTGTACGTCAACGACCCGCGCCTCGTGACCCGCGACTACGGCTACTGGGTCGAGAACGAGCTGCGCGCGCGGTTCGAGCTCCAGGGCGTGCCCGTGTCGATCGACTTCCAGCGGTCCGAGTAGGCGCATGGACGTCGTGGTCGTCGGCGGTGGGTCGTGGGGAACGGCCTTCGCCCGGCTGCTCGCCGACCACGGGCATGCGGTGACGCTCGCGTGCCGGGATCCCGGCCAGGCTGCGGTGATTCGCGAGACGGGCCGGAACCCGCGCTACATGAGCACGGTCGACCTCACCGGCATCGAGGCGGCGCCCATCGCGGAGGCGCCGGTCGAGGACGCCAACCTCGTGGTCGTCGCCGTGCCCAGCGCGGCGTTCGCCGGTGTCGTCGGCGCCCTGCCCGGTCGCGCTCCGATCCTCAGCCTCACGAAGGGGCTCGACCCCACGACCGGCGACCGGCTCTCGACCCTCGTGCGCGACCGCCCCGTCGCCGTGCTGTCGGGGCCGAACATCGCGGACGAGATCGTCCGCGGCCTGCCCGCCGCGGCGGTGATCGCATGCCAGAGCTTCCCGCTCGCGGTCCAGCTCCAGCTGGCGATCAACTCGACGACGTTCCGCGTGTACGTGAACGACGACCTCGTCGGGGTCGAGCTCTGCGCAGCGGCGAAGAACGTCATCGCCCTTGCGGCGGGCGGCGCCGACGGTCTCGGCCTCGGCGACAACGCGAAGGCGGCGCTCGTCACCCGGGGGCTCGTCGAGATGGGCCGCCTCGCCGAGGTCGCCGGCGCACGCCCCGAGACGTTCGCAGGCCTCGCCGGGATGGGCGACCTGATCGTCACGTGCTGGTCGAAGTCGGGGCGAAATCGGCGCTGCGGCGAGCTCGTCGCGCAGGGGGCGACCCCGCAGGAGGCGGCGCGCGAGATCGGCATGGTCGTAGAGGGCCTGACCACCGCCCCGGTGCTCCGGGATCTCGCGCACCGGCTCGACGTGGAGATGCCGATCACCGAAGGGGTCTGCGCCGTGCTGGACGGCATTCCGCTCTCCGAGCTCGTCGGGCAGCTGATGCGGCGCGACCCGACGGTGGAGTGACGGCAGGCCTGGCACCCGCGAGGATCGTGGCTAAGGTTCGACTCGCATGAGCGCTCGCACCTACCAGTTCACGTCCGAGTCCGTCACCGAGGGTCATCCCGACAAGGTCGCCGACCAGATCTCGGACGCGGTGCTCGACGCCGTCCTGACCGACGACCCCCTGGGACGTGTCGCGTGCGAGACCCTCATCACGACGGGGCTCGTCGTCGTCGCCGGCGAGATGACGACCGAGACGTACGTCGACGTCCGCTCGATCGTGCGCGAGACGATCGCGGGGATCGGGTATACACGGGCGAAGTACGGCTTCGACGCCGAGACCTGCGGCGTGATGGTCGCGATCGACGAGCAGTCGTCGGACATCGCGCAGGGCGTGGACGAGTCGTTCGAGGCGCAGCACGGGGACACCGACCCGCTCGACCGCATCGGCGCGGGCGACCAGGGGATGATGTTCGGCTACGCGACCCACGAGACCGAGGAGCTGATGCCGCTCCCGATCATGCTCGCGCACAAGCTCGCGAAGCGGCTGGCCGCGGTGCGCAAGGCCGACGTCCTGCCCTACCTGCGCCCGGACGGGAAGTCGCAGGTCACGGTGCGCTACGAGGTCGACGCCCACGGGATCCAGCGGCCCGTCGAGATCGAGCGCGTGCTGATCTCCACCCAGCATCGCGACGGGCTCGACGCCGAGACGCTGATCAAGCCCGACCTGCTCGAGCACGTCGTCGAGCCGATCCTGCACGCCGACTACCGCGGCCTGTACGACCCGGCCCGCCTCGGCGCCAAGGACTTCTTCTTCGTCAACCCGACCGGCAAGTTCGTGATCGGCGGACCGATGGGCGACACCGGCCTCACCGGCCGGAAGATCATCGTCGACACGTACGGGGGCGCCGCACCGCACGGCGGCGGCGCGTTCTCCGGCAAGGACCCGACGAAGGTCGACCGCTCGGCCGCCTACGCCGCCCGCTACGTGGCGAAGAACGTCGTCGCGGGCGGGCTTGCCGACCGCTGCCAGGTGCAGGTCGCGTACGCGATCGGCGTCGCACACCCGATGAGCGTCCTCGTCGACACGTTCGGCACCGAGGCGGAAGGGCTGACGAACGAGCGGATCACCGAGCTCGTGCTCGAGCACTTCGACCTCCGCCCGGGCGCGATCGTCCGCGACCTCGACCTCCAGCGCCCGATCTACGCGAAGACCGCCGCGTACGGGCACTTCGGGCGCACCGACTCGGCCGACTACACGTGGGAGCGCACCGACAAGGCGGATGCGCTCCGCGCCGCGGCCGGGCTGGCCGCTCCCGCCACCGTCTGACGCCTGGCCGGGGCGCTCTCGGGAACCAGCACGGTCGGGCGGGAGGGACGGCGTTCTGCCCCTCCTCCCGCCCTTCCGGGCTAGGCCTTCTTCTGGGGCACCCGCTGGACGAGCTTCTCGATCCCGTCGGCCAGACGGCCGAGGATCTCGTCGGCCCGCTGCTGCGTGAGCCTGCCGTTCCCGACGGCCTTGGCGAGGGCCGCCTTGGCCGGAGCGAGCATCGCCGCCTCGAGGCCGTCGACGCTCTTTCCCTTTGCCTTGGCGATCTGGGCGAGCGACTGGCCCTTGGCGAGCTCGGCCCGCAGCGCCTCGCGGGTCATCCCGAGGTAGCCGGTGACAGCGCCGCGCCCCTTGGCCCTGGCGGCGATGCGGCCCACGAGCGCCTTGTGCCGCTCCGCGAACGCCTTCCTGACCCCGACTCCGAGCCCGTTGGCGTTCGCGATGCGCTCCTTCAGCTTCGCGCCCTGCTCGGGCGTGAGCCTGCCGGCCGCCACCGCGGCGTCGATCCGTGCGGTCAGCGCGGCCTTGAACGCGTCGCGGAGCTTGTCGGGCGAGACGCCCAGCCGCGTGGCGACGTCGTCGGCCAGCGACGGCGTGTTCGCGGCTCCGGCGGCTGTCACGCCGACTGCGAGCGCCGCCACGGCTGCGAGTGAGGCGGCGAGGGCGATGATCCTGGTCACGTTCGGGTCTCCTTCTCGACGAGGTTCTGCGTCGAAGCAAACCTGGGCGCCGTTGGCGACAGATGAATGGAGCGTAAGCCGCATGTAAGCCCGTGCCGAGACGGTCGACTCGGAATGCGCGTGACGTGCGGGGGCGTGATCTACGCCGCGACGCGGACGTAGAGCCCCTGGGCGGCCTTCTCGCCGATCGCGCGCTCGCCCGCGTCGAGCACGACCTTCAGCTGGCCGGCCGCGGGCTGCGCCTCGCGCATCTCCACGCTCGAGCCGGGCACGTATCCCTCGTCGTAGAACCAGTGGAGGAGGTCCCCGTCGTGCTCTGCGAGCCGGACGATCTCCCCTCGCTGCCCGGGCTCGAGCTGTGCGAGAGCGACGAGGCCCTCGTTCTCGACTTGCTCGACCTCGGGCTCGACGGGCCAGCCGTGCGGGCAGCGGTCGGGGCGGCCGAGGCGCTCGTACATCCGCTCGACCATCTCCTCGTTGAACGTGTCGCCCATCTCGTCGGCATGGACGTGGGACTCCGACGCGGTGTAGCCCATGAAATCGGTCAGGAACCGCTCGATGATCCGGTGCTTGCGGACGACCTTCTCGGCGCGCTCGATCCCGCTGGGGGTGAGGATCGCCTCCTTCTGCTCACCGCGCTCGACGAGGCCCTCTGCCTCGAGGCGCTTCAGCATCTCGCCGGCCGAGGCGCGGGAGACGCCGAGCATCTCGGCGACGCGCGAGGCGATGGCGCTCTCGCCGGCGGGGCGGTACTCGCCGATCGGGAACGCGAGGAAGTAGATCACCTCGAGGTACTCGTCGATGGAGTGCCCGTGCCCCGCCACGACGGCGATTCTAGCCGCCGGCCTCCGCGAGGCTGGCTCCGGCCGTCCTCGACGAGCCAGAGCACGGCCGCGGAGGGCACGGCGAGGAGGACGAGGGGACTCCCGCCGTCGAGTGGGCACCGACCTGCGTCACGCTCCCGGGCTCGGTGCGGTGCGGGCGGGGCCGGCCGGGTACCCGGGTACGTTGGACGGGTGCCCCTCGCCTCCGTCTACCCGCTCGTCTCGACCCGCTCCCTCGCGCGGCCGTTCACGTACGAGGTGCCCGACGGGGTCGTGAAGGGCGCGGTCGTCGCCGTCCGGCTCGGGCGGAGCTCGACGCGCGGGGTGGTCGCCGACGTCGGGGTCGACGCGCCGCCCGGCATCGAGCCGGCCGCGGTCGGGCGCCTGCTCGACGAGATCCCGGCCCCGCTCGTCGACCTCGCGCTCTGGTTGGCTGACTACTACGGGTCCACCCCGGCGCGCGCGTTGGAGCTCGTCGCCCCGGTGCGACGCGCCCCGCGCGGCGAGCGGCCCTCGCCCGCCGAGCGGGAGTCCCTCGCCGGCGAGGCCGAGCCGGAGGCGCTCACGCCCGATCAGAGCGCGGCCGTCGAGCTCATCGTGTCGGCGCTCGACGAGGGGGTCGGCGAGCACGTCCTGCTCGAGGGGCCGACCGGGAGCGGCAAGACCGAGGTGTACCTCCAGGCCTGCGGTGCCGCGCTGGAGCGGGGACTCGGGACGATCGTGCTCGTGCCGGAGATCGCGCTCGCCCCCCAGACCGTCGGGCGCTTCCGCCAGCGGTTCGGCGACCGGGTCGCGATCCTGCACTCCTCCCTCGGCGACGCGGAGCGGCGCGACGAGCGCGACCGGATCGCGCGCGGCGAGGCGCGCATCGTCGTCGGCGCCCGCTCGGCCGTGTTCGCGCCGATGCGGGGCGTCGGGCTGATCGTGGTCGACGAGGAGCACGACACCGCCTACAAGCAGGAGTCGGACCCGCGCTACGACGCACGCACGGTCGCGGCCAAGCGGGCGGCGCTCGAGGGGGCGGTCGCCGTGTACGGGTCGGCGACCCCGAGGCCGGAGAGCTGGGCGCGGCTGCGCCGCTCGTCGCTCTCCGCCCGCATCGGGGCACCGCTGCCTCCCGTGCGGCTGGTCGACCTGCGGCGCGAGGCCGGCTACCCGCTCTCGGCGCCGCTGCTCGGGGCTCTCGGCCGGATCGTGGAGGAGGGCGGCCGGGCGATCCTCCTGCTCAACCGCCGCGGCGTCGCTCCGGCCGTCCACTGTCGCGCCTGCGGCGTCTCGCGGCGCTGCCCCAACTGCGACGTGGCGCTCACGCTCCACACCGACGAGGCGCTCCACTGCCACCACTGCGGCCGCTCCGAGCAGGTGCCCCAGCGTTGCCCGGACTGCGGGTCCGTCGAGCTCGCCCGCGTGGGCGCCGGCACGCAGCGGCTCGAGGCCGAGCTGGCGAAGCGCCTGCCCGAGCTCGAGCGCCTCCGGCTCGACGCGGACGTCACGACGCGGCCCGGTGCGGTGCGGGAGGTGATGGAGCGGTTCCGCGCGGCCGATCGCGCGGTGCTGGTGGGGACGCAGATGGTGGCGAAGGGCCACCACGTCTCCGGTGTCGCGCTCGCGGCCGTGGTCGACGCCGACACGGGCCTCGCACTCCCCGACTTCCGCGCGGAGGAGCGAACCTTCCAGCTCGTCACCCAGCTGGCGGGTCGCAGCGGCCGCGACGCGCCCGGGCGGGTGCTCGTCCAGACGTTCCAGCCCGACGCGACACCCCTCCGCCACGCGGTCAACCACGACGTCGCCGGGTTCCTCGCCGGCGAGCTCGAGCGGCGCGAGGTCCTCGGCTATCCGCCGTTCCGCCATCTCGTCTCGATCCTCGTCGCAGGCCCGGAGCCGCACGCGCCGCTGGCCGCGCTCCGCGAGCTGCGCGAGCGGCTCGAGGGCGTGGACGCCGACCTGCTCGGGCCGGCGCCCGTGCTCCGGCTCCGGGGACGCCACCGTGCACAGCTCATCGCGAAGACGACGCAGCCGCGCTCCGTCGCCCGCCGGGCGTCGACGCTCCTCGCCGCCGCCGCCCGCACCATGCGCCGCGACGGCCTCACGGCGGTCGTGGACGTCGATCCCCAGACGCTGTAGAAGAGGGCGATGGACGAGCGCCTCACCGCGACGATCCGCGAGGCCATGCCTCTGGCCTCGCTGCTGGGCTTCGAGGCGGTGGAGGGCAGGCCCGAAGGGGTGGTCGTCCGGGGCGCCTGGGCCCCGGAGCGCTGCACCGCCGCAGGCGTGCTGCACGGCGGCTACCTGATGGCGCTCGCGGACTCGGCAGCGGCGACGCTCGCCTACCTCAACCTCCCGGCGGGCGCGACGACGGCGACGATCGAGGCGAAGACGAACTTCCTCGCGGCCGTGCGGGAGGGCTCGGTGACCGCGCGCGCCGAGACCGTGCACGTCGGCCGGGCGACGATCGTCGTCCAGGTCGACGTCCGCGACGACGCCGGCCGGCTCGTCACCCGGACGCTCCAGACCCAGGCGGTGATCGCGCCAGGCGGCGGCTAGACTCGCCTCGTGGCAGAGCACGAGCACACGCACGACGAGCGAGCACGAGCACGAGCACGAAGAGCTGACCGACGCGGAGGCGCAGGCCGAGGCCGAGCGGCTCGTTCGCAAGGAGATCGCGCTCTCGCAGATCCGCCAGTACGGCGACCCCGTGCTGCGCATGCGCGCCGACGAGGTAGAGGCCTTCGACGACGAGCTCCGCAAGGTGGGCGAGCGCATGATCGACCTCATGCACGACGCGGACGGCGTCGGTCTCGCCGCCACGCAGGTCGGGATCCTGCGGCGGTACTTCGTCTGCACGATCGACGGCGAGGACCGCGTGTTCGTGAACCCGGTCGTCACGCCGGTCGGCGACGACACCGACGTCGACGCCGAGGGCTGTCTCTCGCTCGGCCCGGTGCGGGTGCCGGTCGAGCGCCGCGTGAAGGTCAGGCTCGAGGCGAAGGACGTATCCGGCGAGCCGGTCGCGCTCGAGCTCGAGGGCTACCCGGCGCGGGTCGTGCAGCACGAGCTCGACCACCTGGACGGCGTGCTGATGCTCGACCGCACCGACCCCGCGTCGCGTCGCGAGGCCCTCGGCGCCCTGCGCCCCCGCCTCGTCCTCACGTCCTAGAAGCGGGAGCCGATGGCACGGATCGCCGTCGCCGCGACCGCGCCGTTCGGGGCGGACGTGCTGGAGCGACTCGCGGAACGGCACGATGTCTCCGTCCTGCTGACGCGGCCGGACGCACCGGCCGGCAGAGGCCGTCGCATGGCCGCGCCCCCCGCCGGCCAGGTCGCGGAGCGGCTCGGGATACCCGTGCTCCAGCCGGAGCGGCCGACGGCAGGGCTCGAGCTCGGCGCCCCCACGGTCGTCGTGTGCGCCTACGGCCTCCTCGTCCCGCCCGAGCTGCTCGCCGAGCGCGCCTGGCTCAACGTCCATCCGTCGCTGCTTCCGCGCTGGCGGGGCGCCGCGCCCGTGGAGCGGGCGATCATGGCCGGCGACCCGGAGACGGGGGTGACGATCCACGAGACGGTCGCGGCGCTCGACGCCGGGCCCATCGCCGCCCAGGAGTCGTTCCCCATCGGGGCCGACGACGACGCAGGTGCGGTGTACGCGACGGCGGCCGAGGTCGCCGCACGGCTCCTCGACCGCGTCCTGGCCGACCCCGCACCGCGGTTCGAGCCGCAGGAGGGCGAGGCGACGTACGCGGAGAAGATCGCTCGCGGGGACCGATGGCTCGACCTCACACGGCCGGCAGACGAGCTCGTCCGCGTCGTCCGGGCGCTCAGCCCGCACATCGGCGCGCGTGCGGAGCTGGAAGGGCGCAACGTGACCGTCTGGCGGGCGCGCGTCGGCGACGACGGCGGCTTCGAGGCAGTCGAGGTGCAGCCCGAGGGCGGTCGCCGCATGTCCGCGGACGCCTGGCGCCGCGGCCTGAGGGGATGAGCACCGTCTCGCCGGCCCGCCGCGTGGCCTTCACCGTGCTGCAGCGCGTGTTCGAGGACGGGGCATACGCGGACCGGGCGCTCCGCTCCGAGTCCGCGCGGCTCGACGAGCGCGACCGGGCGCTCGCCCGCCAGCTCGCCTACGGCTCGGTCCAGCGCGCGCGAACGCTCGACCACGCGGTCGAGAAGCTGGGGCGGCGGCCGGTGCGGAAGCTCGATCCCCCGGTCCGCGCGGCGCTCCGTCTCGGTGCCTACCAGCTCGCATACCTGGACGGCGTGCCACGCTATGCGGCGGTCAACGAGTCCGTCGAGCTCGTGCGGGGCGCGCGGCTCGAGCGGGCCGTTCCGTTCGCCAACGCCGTCCTCCGGCGTCTCGCGGACGGCGCGCGGGCGCTCTGCGCGGCCCTCCCCGAGGCGACCTCGAAGGAGGCCGCGCTGCGGCACTCGTACCCCGACTGGGTCGCCGAGAGATGGTGGCGGGAGCTCGGCCCGGACGAGGCCCGCGCGCTGATGACGGCGCAGAACGCGGAGCCCGAGACCGCGGTACGGCTCGTGCGCGGCTCGGTCGAGGGCCGCGAGGACGCGGTGATCCCGGGTGCCTGGGTCGTCGACCGCGTCGACGAGCATGCGCTGGCCGAGGGCCGCATCTGGCCGCAGAGCCGTGCCTCCCAGCTCGTCGGCCACGTGGTCGGCTCGCTGCCCGGCGAGCGCACGCTCGACCTGTGCGCGGCGCCCGGGGGCAAGGCGACGATGCTCGAGGGCGAGGTCGTCGCGGTCGAGGTCGACGAGGCGCGGGCCGCACAGCTCGCGGAGACGGCCCGCCGCCTGGGAGCGACCGGCGTTCGGGTCGTCGTCGCCGACGGCCGCGATCTTCCCCCGGAGCTCGAGGGCTTCGACCGGGCGCTCGTGGACGCGCCGTGCTCGGGTCTGGGGGTGCTCGCCTCGCGCCCCGATCTCCGGTGGCGGGCCGAGCCCCTCCCGGAGCTCCAGCTCGAGCTTCTCCGGGCGGCGATCGCCCGTGTGCGGCCCGGCGGGACGGTCGTCTACTCGACCTGCACCATCGGCCGCGAGGAGTGCGAGGACGTCGTCGACGCCGTCGTCGCCGACGGCGGGGTCGAGATCGACGCCTCGCTCGGCGAGAACTGGCCGGCGTTTCGCCACCGCTCGCGCCCGGCCTTCCTGCAGACGCTGCCTCACGTCCACGGGACGAGCGGCTTCTTCGTCGCCGGGCTGATCCGGCTCTGACGCGCCCGGCCCCGCCGGGGCGCGATCGCAAGGGCACGAAGCCGTCTCCGTGACCGAGCGTCACGAGCGCGGCACTCACCCGACTACGATCGCGGCGTGGGGTGGAGCGACTGGATCCGCGGCGGCGTCGAGGTCGAGCCCTCGCTCTACGCCGCCGACTTCCGGCGGCTCGGCGAGCAGATCGACGACCTGCTCGAGGCGGGCTGCCGCGTGTTCCACTTCGACTGCGGCGACGGGCACTTCGTGCCGCCGGTGACCATCGGGCCTGTCGTCCTGCGGTCGATCGCGCCCGGCATCCACGCCGGCGGGGGCGTGGTCGACTGCCACCTGATGGTCGACGACCCCGCTCATCACTTCGAGGAGTTCGCCGCCTCGGGTGCGGACTCGGTGACCTTCCACGTCGAGGTCGCGACCGACCCCGCGGGCGTCGCCGACCGCGCGCGCTCGCTCGGGCTGGGCGTCGGCGTCGTGTTCAACCCCGAGACGAGCCCGGAGCGGGCCGCCGAGGCCGCGAACGAGGCGGGAGCCGAGCTCGTCCTCTGCATGAGCATCCACCCGGGATACTCGGGGCAGGCGTTCATGCCGGAGGCGCTCGAGCGGATCGCGACGCTCGCATCCCTCGTCGACGTCCCGATCCAGGTCGACGGGGGCGTCGGCGAGGGCAACGCGAGGGCGCTGCGCGACGCGGGCGCGTCGCTCTTCGTCGCGGGAAGCGCGATCTTCGGCGACCCGGATCCCGCTGCGGCGTACGCCCGTCTCGCGGCGACCGTCGCGTGAGCGTCGAGCGCGCGCTCGAGCTGGTCGAAGGCTCTCCCCGCCGGGGGTACCCGAACCCGACGGTGGGAGCCGTCGTCGCCGCGCCAGACGGGAGGACGCTCGGCGAAGGCGTCACCGAGCCCGCCGGCGGACGGCACGCGGAGATCGTTGCGCTCGATGCCGCTGGAGATGCCGCTCGCGGCGCGACGCTCCACGTGACGATGGAGCCCTGCGCGCACCACGGGCGGACGCCGCCGTGCGTCGACCGGATCGTCGCTGCGGGCATCGCCCGGGTCGTCGCGGGCTGCTCCGACCCGAACGCCGAGGCGCGAGGCGGGGCCGAACGGCTCCGCGGGGCCGGGATCGAGGTCGAGCTGCTCGACCTGCCCGAGGCGCGCCGGCAGAACGAGGCGTGGCGGACGTGGGTCGAGCTGGCGCGCCCGCACGTGACCCTCAAGCTCGCGGTCTCGCTCGACGGGCGGGTGGTCGTCCCGGGCCGCAGGTGGGTGACCGGCGAGGAGTCCCGCCGGCGCGTCCACGAGCTCCGCGCGTCCGTGGACGCGGTCGGCGTGGGGATGGGGACGGTGCACGCCGACGCACCGCGTCTCGACGTGCGGGACGTCCCGGTGGTGCGCCAGCCGCGGCGTCTCGCCTTCGGCCGCGGCCCGCTCCCGCCAGGCTCGGACCTCGAGCTCCGCAGCGGGCCGCTCGCCGAGGAGCTGGCCGCGCTGGCCGCCGAGGGGGCCCAGTCGCTCCTCCTCGAGGGTGGGCCGACGATCGCGACCGCCTTCCTCACCGACGGCCTCGTCGACCGGTTGCTCGTCTTCGTCGCGCCCGTGCTCGCCGGCGGCGGCCCCGCGATGGTGGGCGAGCTGCGCGAGCCGATCGACCTCGGCACGGCCCCGCACGTCGAGCACGTCGGCGCGGACGTCCTCCTCGACTGGCGCCTGCGCGAGGCGTAGACCGAGCGTGTGTTGAATCGACACAAGCCGGCCGCGCGATAGCCTCGACGTCGTGTTCACCGGGATCGTGCGTGAGGTCGGGCGGGTCGTGGCGACGGAGGGCGACGACGCGGGCCGCACGCTCGTCGTCGAGGCTCCGGAGACCGCGTCGTCCACAGCCGTCGGCGACTCGGTCGCGATCGGCGGCGTGTGCCTCACCGCGGAGTCGGTCGACGCCGGCCGTGTTCGCTTCCATGCCGTTGCCGAGACGCTCCGGCGGACGACGCTCGGAGACCTCGCGACCGGGGCCGACGTCAACGTCGAGCCGGCGCTGCGCGCGGGGGAGCCGCTCGGGGGCCACGTCGTCCAGGGGCACGTCGACGGGCTCGGCCGGGTCGGATCGGTCGAGGCGGAGGGCGAGGGGCTGCGCGTGGTCGTCGAGGCGCCCCCCGAGATCCTCCGCTACTGCGTCGAGAAGGGGTCGATCACCGTCGACGGCGTGTCGCTGACGGTCGCCGAGCTCCTCGAGGACTCGTTCGCCGTCGCGCTGGTGCCGCACACGCTCTCCGCGACGACGCTCGGCGATCTCGTGCCGGCCGTCCGGTGAACCTCGAGGTCGACGTGCTCGCGAAGTACGTCGAGCGGCTCGTGGCGCCCCGATTCCCCGGCTGAGCCAGGCTACGATGGCCGGATGAGCGCCCCCGCCGAGACGAAGACCAGCCCGTTCGCCGGGATCGAGGAAGCGATCGAGGAGATCCGGGCAGGCCGGTTCGTCGTCGTGGTCGACGACGAGGACCGCGAGAACGAGGGCGACCTGACGATCGCGGCGCAGTTCGTGACGCCCGACGCGGTCAACTTCATGGCGACCCACGGCCGGGGGCTCATCTGCCTGTGCCTGACCGCCGAGCGCTGCGACGAGCTCGGCCTGCGCCAGATGACCGACCAGAACGAGGCGCCCTTCAGCACGGCGTTCACGGTCTCGATCGAGGCGCGCGACGGCGTCTCGACGGGCATCTCCGCCGCCGACCGGGCGCGGACGATCCAGGTGGCGGTCGACCCCACCTCGACCGCGCAGGACCTCGTCCAGCCGGGCCACGTGTTCCCGCTGCGAGCGCGCTCGGGCGGTGTGCTCCAGCGCTCCGGACAGACGGAGGCCGCCGTCGACCTCGCGCGCCTCGCCGGGCTCACGGCCGCGGGCGTGGTCTGCGAGATCATGAACGAGGACGGGTCGATGGCCCGCGTTCCCGACCTCGTCGAGTTCTGCGACCGGCACGGGCTGAAGCTCGTCACCGTCGCCGACCTGATCGAGTACCGGCGGCGGACCGAGAAGCTCGTCGAGCGCGTCGTCTCCGTGCGCCTGCCGACGGACCACGGCGAGTTCCAGGCGGTCGCCTATCGCGAGACGCTGACCGGAAAGCAGCACGTCGCGCTCGTCAAGGGCGACGTCGACGGCATGGACGACATCCTCGTCCGCGTCCACTCGGAGTGCCTGACGGGCGACGTCTTCCACTCGCGCCGCTGCGACTGCGGCCAGCAGCTGGAGCGGGCGCTCGCGCGCATCGAGCAGGAGGGGGCGGGTGTCCTCCTCTACCTGGCGCAGGAGGGACGTGGCATCGGCCTGCTCAACAAGCTCAGGGCCTACGAGCTGCAGGAGCAGGGGCGCGACACCGTCGAGGCGAACCTCGAGCTCGGCTTCAAGGCCGACGCGCGCGAGTACGGGATCGGCTCGCAGATCCTCTCCGACCTCGGCCTGACGACGATCCGCGTCCTGACGAACAATCCGCGGAAGATCTCCGGCATCAGCGGGTTCGGGCTGACCGTCGTCTCGCAGGAGCCCATCGAGGTGGAGCCGAACGACGAGAACCGCGGCTACCTGGAGACGAAGCGCGAGAAGCTGGGGCACACGATCGGGCAGAGGCTCCACCACCAGGGTGAGCGATTCAGTCCGGACGAGACGTAGGAAGGTGGGATGAACCGCATGGACGAGCCGGATCGGCCCGACGACGAGCGGCCGTGGGAGGGCGAAGCCGACGAGCTCGAGCGGGCGAGCGAGAACGTCTTCGAGGGGTGGCCGGCCGACGACGCGCCGGGCGAGGCGGCGGCCGTCGACGAGCCCTTCGACACCGTCGTCGAGTCACCGCCGTTCGAGCCGGTCTCGAGCGAGGAGGTGGCCGAGCCGGTCGCGACCGAGGACATACCCGAGCCGGCGAGTCTCGTCGACGACGAGCCCGGCCCCGTCGAGGAGGCGCTCGCCCCGGAGCACCCGGCCCACGAGGTGCATCCGACGGAAACGAGCTCCGAGCACGCGCCGGGCGTCCTCACGATCCCCCCGGGGTATCCGGTGCTGGAGGGTGAGGCGCGGGGCGGGCGGCGCGCGGTCGGCATCGTCGTGAGCCGCTTCAACGGCGAGGTGACCGGACATCTGCTCGACTCGGCGCTCGAGGAGCTGCGAGCCCACGACGTCGACGCCGGCTCGGTGACGATCATGCCCGTCCCGGGCGCATTCGAGCTCCCCATCGCCGCGATGGCCCTCGCCAAGACGAGGCGGTTCGCCTGCGTGGTCGCGCTGGGCTGCGTGATCCGCGGGGACACGCCGCATTTCGACTATGTCGCGAGCGAGGCGGCCTCCGGGCTCCAGCTCGCCGCAATCGAGACGGGCGTCCCGGTGTCGTTCGGCGTGCTGACGCTCGACCGCCCGGATCAGGCCGCGCCGCGCTTCGACAAGGGTGCCGAGGCGGTGCGCACGGCCCTCGAGATGGCCGATCTTTTCTCCAACCTGCGAGCAGCCGCAGCTCGGTAACGCTCGGTCAGGTGCCTTCGGCCGGGGCTGGTGCCAGCGTAGCCGGCGCCTCTCGCGCGCTCCGGCGGCTGCTACCATCCCCGGCCGCATGTCCAGGGTCTGCGCCATCTGCGGGAAGAAGCCGGCGACCGGGAACAACCGGTCGCACTCGATGGTCGCCACGAAGCGACGCTTCAACCCGAACCTCCAGCGCGTCCGGCTGATCCTCGACGGAAAGCCGACCCGCGACTACGTCTGCACGCGCTGCCTCAAGGCCGGCAAGGTCGTCAAGGCCATCTGACGCGACCGGTCGGCGTGGTCTCCGGCTCCGTCTGACGCACTAGACTCGCGCCGTGAAGAAGGGGATGGTCGTCCTGCGCGAGACCGACCACGGCCGCGTGACGATGACGGCGGGGGCGATCGCCGCCGTCGCGGGCCGCGCGGTCGAGGAGTCGTTCGGCGTCGTCGACCAGGCGGGCCGTCGAGGCCCGCTGCGCCTTCTCTCCCGGGGCCGGAACGACCCCGGGGTCCATGTGCGCGAGTCCGACGGCGGGCTCGCCCTGGAGCTCCACGTCGTCGTCGACCACGGGGTCAACCTGGCGGAGGTGACCTCGATGGTCCGCTCCCGCGTTGCGTATGAGGTCGAGCGCCACACGGGGCTGCCGGTCAGGACCGTCGACGTCCACGTCGACAGCGCCCGGAGGGCTTGAGCCTCTCGTGGTCGTTCCGGGAGACGACCGGTGATCGACCTCGAGACGGTGCGGCGGCTGGCGGCGGCCGCGCTCCGGAACATCGAGCGGCACCGTCGCCGGATCAACGCGCTCAACGTCTACCCCGTGCCGGACGGCGACACCGGGACCAACCTCGAGATGACGATGCAGGGAATCGTCGCCGAGCTCGAGCGCTCGACCGCGGCGGCGACCTCGCAGCTGGCCGCGGACGTCCAGCGCGCGGCGACGATGGAGGCGAAGGGGAACTCGGGCGTGATCCTCTCGACGATCGTCCGCGGGATGGCCCGGGTGCTCGGCGAAGGTGACACGGTCGACGGGGCGATCCTGGCCAAGGCCGTGCGTTCGGGCGCCACGAGCGCGTACCAGGCCGTGAAGGTTCCCGTGGAGGGGACGATGCTGACGGTCATCCGCGAGATGGCCGAGGAGGCCGAGCTGCCCGACGTGCGCGCGCTGCCGGTCGCCGAAGCCCTGGCCCGGGTCGTGGCGCGGGGCGAGGACGCAGTCGAGCGGACACCCGAGATGCTCGACAAGCTTCGCGAGGCCGGTGTCGTCGACGCAGGCGGCGCGGGGCTGCTCGAGCTCGTGCGCGGCGTCCTCCACGAGTTGACGGGCGAGCCCCTGCCCGAGGTCCCCGACGTCACGGAGGAGATCACCGAGGAGTCGATCCACCACGAGGAGTCGGAGTACCGCTACTGCACGGTCTTCGTGGTCGAGGGCCAGGCGCTCGATCTCGACGCCCTCCACGGCAGGCTCGAGCCGCTGGGCGACTCCCTCCTCGTGACGGGCGACGAGTCGGTCGCCAAGGTGCACGTCCATACCGACGAGCCGGAGCGGGCGCTCGACATCGGCCGCGCGGTCGGGCTCGTCGACGGCGCCCGCGTCGAGATCGGCGACATGCGGAGCCAGGCCGCGGAGCGGGAGCGATGGCTCGCCCAGTTGCACGCAGCGGCTCAGGCCCCCCCGGCGGATGTCGCCCTCGTCGCGGTCGCGCAGGGCCCGGGGAACCGTGAGATCCTCCGCAGCGAGGGAGCAGGGATCGTGATCGAGGGAGGGCAGACGATGAACCCGTCGGTCGGTCAGATCCTCGAGGCGGTCACCGCCGTGAACGCCGACCACGTGATCGTGCTCCCCAACAACCCGAACGTCCGCCTCGCCGCAGAGAACGCCGCGGGCGAGTCGACGAAGGACGTGCGGGTGATCGCGACCGCCTCGCTGCCCGAGGGGATCGCGGCCGCGTTCGAGTTCGATGCCGCGAGGGACATCGACGCGAACGAGCAGGCGATGCGCGGAGCGCTCTCCGCCGTCCTCGCGGCCGAGATCACGATCGCGTCGCGGAACGCGACGGTCGACGGCGTCACCGCGGCCGCGGGCGACTACCTCGCGATGCTCGACGGGAAGGCGGTCGCGGCCGGGGACGACCTCTGGGCGGTGCTGGACGGAGTGCTCGATCGCTTCTCGTCCGAGGGGCGGTCGTACGTGCACGCGCTGCTCGGCGAGGGCGCTCCCGAGGCCGACGAGATCAAGGCCCGCGTCGAGGCACGTGGGCTCGACGCCGACGTCTCGTGGGGCGGCCAGCCTCACTACCCGCTTCTTCTCTCGGCGGAGTGAGCCGTGGCGACACGCGTTCTGCTCGTGGAGGACAACGACGTCTACCGCTCCTCGCTCGAGCTCCTGCTCGGCCTGCAGCCGGACATCGAGGTGGTCGGAACCGTGGGCACCGGCGATGCGGCGGCCGGGTCCGCGCGTGACCTCGCGCCCGACGTGGTCGTCATGGACTACCGCCTGCCGGGCCTCGACGGCGCCGCCGCGACGCGCGCGGTGATCGCGTCCTCCGGCGCCGCGGTCGTCTGCCTGACGGCGGAGGCGACGGAGGACGAGCGCGACGAGATCCTGCGCTCCGGGGCGGTCGCGCTCATCGAGAAGGGCAGTCCCATCGAGGGCCTCGCCGTGGCGATCCACGCTGCTGCACGTCGGACCCACTAGGGTTCCCGCGTGCAGCTGACGCGCGGGAACACGGCGATCGTCCTCGACTCGACCTCGGACTTCGTCGACGCGCGCGACCGGCACGCGAACATGCGGCTCGTCCCGCTCTACGTCCTCTTCGACGGGGAAGCCCTGCGCGACCACGTCGACATCGGCCCGGAGCAGTTCTACGAGCGGCTCGCGGCGGCGAAGGCCCTGCCGACGACGTCCCAGCCGACGCCGGGGGACTTCCTCGCCTGCTACGAGGAGCTTGCCGCGGCCGGATACGAGCGGATCTGGTCGCTGCATCTCACGTCGAAGCTCTCCGGGACGTACGAGTCGGCACGCCGCGCCGCCGAGCAGCTGGGGGGCGATCGCGTACGGCTCGTCGACACGGAGACGGCCTCGCTCGCGGTCGCGTTGCTCGCCGAGGCGATCGACCGCCGGCTCGAGACCGGCACCACGGACGAGGAGATCGAGGAGCTCGTCGAGCGCTTCAAGCGCACGAACGGCGTCGTCTTCACCGTTGCCACGCTGGAGTACCTCCAGAAGGGCGGGCGGATCGGCAAGGCGCAGGCGCTCGCAGGCTCCCTCCTGAACGTCAAGCCGATTCTCACGGTCGAGGACGGGGTGATCGTGCCCGTGGGCCGCGTCCGCGGTCGCCAGAAGGCGCTCGAGGAGTTCGCAAAGCTCTTCGCCGCGGAGAGCGAGGACCGGGAGGGTCTCCGCACCGCGATCGCGCATGCGAACGCCCCGGAGTGGATCGAAGTCCTGACGGACATGGCGCACAAGGTGCGACCGAAGGCGACGCTCGAGCTCGTCGAGACGCTGGGTGCGGTGGTCGGCACCCATGCCGGCCCGGGAGCCGTCGGCTTCTTCTGGTTCCAGGATCCCTGACGCGGACGTCGGGCGGCGCCCCGTCAGTCGTCGGGCTCGCCCAGCCGGGGCGAGAGCCCGGGCACGTCCGGGCCGCGGCCGTAGACTCGGACCCGGTGCCTCCCGCGACGCCACGCACCCGGCCCCACGCCGGCTTTGCCGGGCTGGACCCGCCCGCGCGCCTCCCCCGGACGCGCGCGATCCCTCGCCCCGAGGCGCTCCAGCGGCCCGTGGAGACGCTGCCGGGCGTCGGGCCTGCCGTCCGGCGGAAGCTGAGCCGGCTCGGGATCGCGACGGTCGGGGACGTGTTGGCCCACCGACCGCGCCGCTACGAGTCGGCGGCCGAGGAGCGGACGATCGCAGAGCTGTTCGGGGACGAGGAGGCGGTCCTCGACGTCGTCGTGCGACGCGCCTCTGCGCGACGGCGCGGACGGCTCCACATCCTCACCGCCCACGTGACCGACGCAACCGGCGAGATCCGGGCGACCTGGTTCAACCAGCCGTGGCTCGAGGCGAAGCTCGTCCCCGGCACGCGACTCAGGCTTCGGGGCAAGCCGAATCGCTTCGGGTTCCAGGTCTCCTCGTACGACATCGGCGACGCCGTCGAGACGGCGGACTTCGCGCCGGTCTACCCGTCGACGGCAGACCTGGCGCAGAAGACGCTGCGCGCCGTCACGGACGCGGCGCTCGCCTTCGTCCGCGACGGGGGCGAGCCGCTGCCGGCACGCGCGAGAGCGGCCGAGGGCCTGCCGCTGCGCTCGGACGCCCTGATTCGCCTCCATCGCCCTCGCTCGGAGGAGGAGGCGGAGCAGGCTCGGCGGCGCCTGGCCCTCGACGAGCTGCTCACGCTCCAGCTGGCGCTGCGACGCCGCGCCGCCGAGCGGGAGGTGCTCGTCGCCGAAGCGCTGCCGCCGCCGGCGGAGCTCGTCGCGCGCTACCGGGAGGCGCTGCCGTTCACCCTCACGGCGGCCCAGGAGCACGCGATCGCCGAGATCGACGGCGACCTCGCGCTGACGACGCCCATGCAGAGGCTGCTCCAGGGGGACGTCGGGTCGGGCAAGACGGCGGTCGCGCTCTACACGCTGCTCCGCGCCGTCGAAGGCGCCCGTCAGGGCGCGCTGATGGCGCCCACGGAGACGCTCGCCGAGCAGCATTTCCTGACGATCGAGGGTCTCTGCACCGAGCTGGGGGTCCGCGTCGCCCTCCTGACCTCGAGCCTCACGGCGCGCGAGCGCCGCGCGGCGCATCAGCTCGTGGCGTCGGGCGACGTGGGCATCGCCGTCGGCACGCACGCGCTCATCCAGCGCGAGGTCGAGTTCGCCGATCTCGCGGTCGCCGTGGTCGACGAGCAGCACCGCTTCGGCGTGGAGCAGCGTGCCGCCCTGGCGGAGGGGAGGAGCCCGCACGTCCTCCACATGACCGCCACCCCGATCCCGCGGACATTGGCACTCACGGTCTACGGGGACCTCGCGGTCTCGGAGATCGCCGCTCCGCCGGCGAACCGGAAGCCGATCATCACGGCCTGGGTGACGGAGGAGCGGAGCGCCGAGGCGTACGACCGTCTCCGCAGGCATCTCGACGACGGCCGTCAGGCATACGTCGTGTGCCCGCTCGTCGAGGGTTCGGAGACGACGCTGGCACGCGCGGCCGAGGACGAGGCGCAGCGCCTCCGGACGAACGAGCTCCGCGGCTACCGCGTCGGGTGCGTCCACGGCCGGCTGAAGACGGCGGAGCGCCGAGCCACCATGGCCGCGTTCACGCGCGGCGAGCTCGACGTGTTGGTGGCGACGACCGTGATCGAGGTCGGGGTCGACGTCCCCAACGCGACGATCATGATCGTCCAGGAGGCCGACCGGTTCGGCCTCGCGCAGCTCCATCAGCTGCGCGGCCGGGTCGGGCGGGGCGCGGAGCAGTCGTACTGCCTGCTCGTCTCGCGCCACCGCGACGAGCTCTCGGAGTCGGCGCTCGAGCGGCTCGAGGCAATGGTCTCCACCACCGACGGCTTCGAGCTCGCCGAGCGCGACCTCGAGATCCGCGGCGAGGGGCAGCTCGTCGGTGCTCGGCAGTCCGGGCTCACCGACCTGCGCTTCACGCGCCTGCGCGCCGACCGAGACCTGCTCGAGCGCGCCAAGGAGCTGGCTGCCGAGCTCGAGGGCGAGCCGTTCCTCGAGAGCGCCGTCGAACGGCTTCTGGGCGAGGCCGAGCACGTCGGCGAGTCCTGACCCCCGGTTCGGCCCGAGATCACGAATGCGGCACCGCGCCCTTCGGCGAACTACCGATGCCTCGGGCCGTGCGGCACGCGATCCTTGCCGCGAAGGAGGTCCTTCGTGCACGAGGTCGCCCTCGTCGGAGGCGGCGCCAACCGGACGACCGTCCGGCTCGCCGAGTCCTGGTGTCGCCTCGGGCTCCGTGCGCGCCTCGTCACCGGGCGGGAGCTCTCGGCTCTCGAGGTCGGCGACGTCGCCGTCGGCCGGCTCGACGTCCTGCCGGAGCTCGACGGCGTCGAGCCGGGTCTCTTCGAGCTGTTCCTGCTCGAGCGCCGGGGCGTCGACGTCAGGAACACCGCAGCGGCTCTGATCGCCGCTCACGACAAGCTGCGCACCACCCGGCTGCTGGCGGCTGCAGGCATCCCCCAACCGCATACGGAGTGGGTCCGCTCGCCGGGCGATCGGATCGAGGTCGGCGCGCCCCTCGTCGTCAAGCCGCGCTTCGGCAGCTGGGGCAAGGACGTCCACCGCTGCGACACCGAGCGCGAGGCCAGAGAGCTTCTGCGGCGGCTCGCCGGTCGGAGCTGGTTTCGGCGCCACGGCGCCCTCGTCCAGGAGCTCGTTCCTCCGCGAGGACGTGACCTCCGAGTGCTGGTGGCCGGCGGGCGCGTGATCGGCGCGGCCGAACGGACGGCTGCCTCCGGGGAGTGGCGCACCAACGTCAGCCTCGGTGGCCACAAGGCGCATGCCGACACCGGGCCGCAGACGGAGGCGCTCGCCCTCGCTGCGGCTCGTGCGCTCGGATGCGACCTGGTCGCCGTCGACCTGCTGCTGCTTCCCGGGGGCGGCTTCGTCGTGCTCGAGCTGAACGCCGCAGCCGACTTCGACGACGACTACGTGTGGCCGGGCGGCGATGCGGACGCGGACGTCGCGCGCGCCCTCGGGCTGTCGTTCACCCGACGACCAGGCATGGACGACCCGCCGACCGAGGAGGGCTTCCCGCAGCGCGTCGGCGCAGGGTAGTGCGGGGCTGGCGCTGTACGCTCCCGCGGGGTTGCGGATCATCGCCGGAACGCACAGGGGCCGCAGAATCGCGGCGCCGAAGGGGGCGCACACTCGGCCCACGGGCGACCGCGTCCGCGAAGCGCTCTTCAACATCGTCGGGCCCGTCGACGGCGCCTCGGTCCTCGACCTCTACGCGGGCTCGGGCGCGCTCGGGCTGGAGGCGCTCTCCCGCGGGGCACGCCGGTGCGTGTTCGTGGAGACCGACGCCGCCGCGTGCAGGGTGATCCGCGGGAACCTCGAGACGCTCGGGCTGACGGGAGGCCTCGTGGTCCAACGCGATGCGCTGGCGGTGCTCCGGGAGGAGCGCTCGGCCGGGCGACGGCACGAGCTGGTGCTGCTCGACCCTCCGTACGAGCGCTGGGCCGCCCTCGAGGCGCGGCTCGCGGAGCTCCTTCCGGCGGTCGTCGCCGAGACCGGACTGGTCGTGGCGGAGACGGGTGCCCGCATCGAGCCGACGCTCCCACTCGACCTCCTGACCACGCGGCGGTACGGTTCCGCCCGGCTCACCGTGTTCACGCCGCGCGCCACCGCATCGACGCCATGACCGACCGAGACCCCATCGTCGCCATCAACCCGGGCACCTTCGACCCGGTCACGCTCGGGCACGTGGACGTGGTCCGGCGCGCGGCCGCGATCTTCGACCGGGTCGTCGTCGGCGTCGTACGCGATCCGCACCACAAGCAGACGCTCTTCACGGTCGAGGAGCGCGTTGCGTTCCTCGAGGAGGCGCTCGCCGACGTCGGGAACGTCGTCGTCGACGTGTTCAGCGAGCTGGTCGTCGACTTCGCGCGGAAGCACGGCGCACGCACCATGGTGAAGGGGTTGCGGGTGATCGCCGACTTCGAGTGGGAGTTCCAGATGAACCGGCTCAACCACCTGCTCGCGCCCGAGGTCGAGACGATGTACGTGATGTCCAGCCCCGAGTACGCGTTCGTCTCCTCGAGCGGCGTCAAGGAGATCGCCTCGTTCGGCGGCAACGTGGAGGGCCTGGTCACGAGCGCGGTGGCGCGGCGGTTCCGCGAGCTGTACCCGGACGGACGGCCCGGGGCCCCGCTCAGCCCGCAGGACTGAGCGCTCGGGGGTGCGCCGTTCGGCCCCGCGCATCCGGGGACGCGAGTACCATCCGGGCATGGACGTCCTCGTACTCATCGACAAGCTCGACGATCTCGTGCACAACGCGAAGGCGGTGCCCCTGACCGATCAGGTGCGCATCGACCGCGAGGAGATCTACGACATCCTCGACCAGATGCGCGCGACGATCCCCGAGGAGATCAAGCAGGCCCGCTGGATCGTGAAGGAGCGCCAGGAGATGCTGGCGGAGGCGAAGCGCGAGTGCGATCGCCTGATCGGCGAGGCGCGCGAGCAGGCGATGCGCGAGGCCTCGCAGACGGAGATCGTGAAGCTCGCCGAGCGCCAGTCGCAGGACATCGTCGAGGAGGCGCGCCGGGACGCGCGGGAGACGCGGCTCGAGATGGAGGACTGGGCCGACGGGATCCTCTCGACGCTCGAGGTCAACCTCGACAAGTTCCTCGGTGCGGTCCGCCGCGGCCGGGAGCGGCTCCACGAGCGCTCGCAGGAGACGGTCGTGGCCGGGATCGGCCCGATCGACCGCGACGGCGGCTCCCCGGAGGTCGACTCCTACCAGTAGGCGGGTGCGAGGCTCGGCCTTGCACCTGGAAGACGTTCGGCGGAGGGGGCCCGCGACGGCGAGCCCCCTCCGCTGCCTCTGTCTACGGTCTCCTGGTCGCGACCTGCACGAGGCGGCTGCCGTAGATCCCGCCGAGCGTCGGGTCGCTCGCGCGGTAGGCCTTGACGTAGAACTGCACGCTGTACCCGTTCTTGATCGGGAAGTCCTTCTCGGGCTGGAGGCCGTACTGCACCCAGCCGTCGGTCGCGGTCGGCGCGTTGTCGCCGCCGGAGGTCACCTTCGGCGTGGAGCGGATGAAGACGACCGCGTTGCGGACGACGTAGCCCCTCGTGTCCTTGACCTTGATGCGGACGCCGATCGTCACGTTCAGGGAGGTGACCGGATTCGGTGAGAACGTCACCTGGTCGACGACGAGGCGCTGGTCCTTCGGGACGTCCTTCGCGTCGACGGACTTCTCGCCGTTCGGCAGCGTGATGATCCCGTTGTTCGGGCTTCCCTGCACGACGTCGGTCGCCGTCGAGAACGCGTCGGAGCTGCCGCGGCTGTTCCTGGCGACCACCTTGAGGCGAAGCGTCTTCCCGACGTCCTCGTCGACGGGCGTGTACTCGGACTTCGTCCTGCCGCTGATCGTGTTGCACGCGTTGCCGGCCGGGTCGCAGCGCAGCCACTGGTAGCTGTACGTGATCGGCGCGTCGCCGACCCACGCACCCGGGCGCTCCGACGAGCTTCGACCCGACGACCGGGCTCCCCGAGATGGTCGGAGCAGAGGAGCTCGCCGGCTTGCCGCCGGGGGTCGCCACGACCGACGTCGCCGCGCTCGTCGCCTCGGTCGTCCCACCCTTGCTGCTCGCGGACACATGGACGCGGATGCGCTTGCCGATGTCGGCCGAGACGACGGTGTACGACTGGCGTGTCGCGCCGTCGATCGTCGCGCAGGTCTTGTCGGACGAGTCGTCGCCACCGGCGGGGTCGCAGCGCAGCCAGCGGTAGCCGAAGGTGACGCCGGTGGTCGGGCTCCAGCTACCGGGCGAGGCCTGGAGGGTGTTGCCGGTGAGCGCGACGCCCGTGATGGACGGGTCGGACGTGTTCGTCGGCCCGGCGACGCCGCGGGCGCGGACGCGACCCGGCCGCGATCGCGGCGCGCGAGGGCGACGAGCACGAGCTGCGCCGCCCGAGGGCGGGCGCCGTGCGGAGGAAGGGGAGGTGGTCATAGACTCCTCCTGGAGGTCGTGAGAGGGTGCCCTCCGAAGACGTCAGAGACAGCCGGCGGTTCGGGAGGCGCCGCCGCAACGGCACGACACCCCCAGGCTTCGGGCCGTCAGCCGAGCTGAACCTGGACGAGCCGGTACCCGGCGACGCCGGCCAGCTCGGGTCGCCCTGCCGTAGGCCTTGACGAAGAACTGCACCGCGTACGCTGGACGGAGCTCGGGGAAGTCCTGCTCCGGCGTGACGGTCAGCTGCAGCCATCCGTCCTGCCCGGTCTTCTGGTCCTGCGCGTTCCGCGTCACGAGCGGGGTCGAGCGGAAGAACACGAGCGCGTCGCGGACGACGTAGCCGCGCGTGTCCTTCACCTTGATCCGCACCGTGAGCGGCTCGGTGCGCGACCGGACGGGGCTCGGCGAGAACTGCACCTGGTCGACGACGAGCCGCTCGGTGGACGGGACGCTCGTCACCGGGATCGACTTCTCGCCGTTCGGCAGCGTGATCACGCCGGACGGCCCTGGAGGGGCCTGGGGACCCTGCACGACGGCGCTCGGTGCCGTCAGCCGGGTCGACTCGCCGCGGGCGTTCCGTGCGATCACGCGGGCGCGCATCGTCTTGCCGACGTCACCCTCCCGCAGGACGTAGGCGTCGTCGCGGAAACCGGCCTGCTGGACGCAGTTGTTCCCTGCCGTGTCGCAGCGCAGCCAGTTGAACGTGAACGTGATCGGCTGCTGGCCGTTCCAGGTCCCCGGGCTCACGTGGAGCGTCTGCCCCTGGGCGGGGGTGCCGGAGAGCGCCGGAGCTTGCACGTTCGCCGGGCGACCTGCATCGGGAGCCTGAACGATCGCGGTCGCGTTGGACGCGACCGTCCTCGAGCCGTCGGCGTTGGTCGCCGTCACGCGGACACGAAGGCGACGGTCGACGTCGGCGGTCGCGACCACGTACTTCGTCGTCGTCGCGCCTCCGATCGCGGCGCAGTCGGCCCCGGACGGGAGACCGCCGCCCCTCGCGCAGCGAACCCACTGGTAGGCGAAGCTGGTGGGCGAGCCGGTCCACGAGCCCTGGCTCGCCGTCAGCTCCGAGCCGACCGTGGCGCTGCCGCTGATCCGCGGCTCGGCGGTGTTGTCGGGGGCGGCCTGGGTGACGGCGCCGCCGCCGCCCGGCAGCGCGAGAACCGTCGCGAGCGACGCGAGCGCCGCTGCGGCGAGCGTCCAGACGGGATGGATCCTTCGTGTCGTACCCATCGCGGGGTCCTTTCGTCGATGTGACGACACAGGCCTATCCCGGATCTCGGGCACCGAACGACCTTCTTACGGAACGTTCACCTGCCTTACGGAACCCTCACGTCCGCCTCACCGCTCGCTGACGAACACCGTCGCGAGCGTCGCCGCATCGGCGCCCGTTCCACGTCGATGCGAGCGCTACCCTCGCCGTATGACCCGCTATCCCATCCGAGGCCTTCGCCTCCGCCCCGGGGAGGAGCGCCGGGAGACCCTCCCGCTCCTTCTCCAGCCGCTGACCTTCGGCGGTGAGACGTATGCCGTGACGCCGTCCGAGGTCCCGGCGGAGGTCGTCGTGCAGCGTGCGGCGACCGGCGACGTCTTCCGGCTGGCGTTCTCGACGCGGCTCGCGGGACCGTGCATGCGTTGCCTGCAGCCTGCGAGCGTCGCGATCGACGTCGACGCCCAGGAGTACGAGGCGAACGACGCGGGCGGCGACGAGGAGCTCCGCTCCGAGTACGTCGCCGACGGCGAGCTCGACGTCGGCGCCTGGGCGAGGGACGCGGTCGCGCTGGGCGTCCCCGACCAGATCCTCTGCCGTGTGGACTGCGCCGGCCTCTGCCCGGTGTGCGGGAAGGACCTCAACGTCGAGCCTCACGAGCACGCCGAGGCGGTCACCGATTCGCGCTGGGCTGCGCTGGAGACGCTCCGAACCGACGCGGAGGTCGAGCCCTAGATGGTCGATCGGCAATTCGCGCGAACCGGATGACGCCCCAGGCACGACGCCGGATCGCCCCGTCCGGGCACGGCCCGTAGCACCGACTACGAGCCGCACCCGGCCGGTGCGCCCGGCTTGGTCTGGAGCGCCCCCGGACGTCACGCCAATTACCGATCAACCATCTGAGGCGGCTCGTGGGCCGTGCTACGGTGGGCGCGCGCTCCGGCGCACGCCCATGACGGACTGAACGCGGACACATGCCCTTCGCACGGCCTCGCGACGAGGCCGCTGCCCGTCCCGTCAGGAGGTGACACCGTCATGCGCGCCCGCCTCACCGGCGTCTCGAAGTCCCACGGAGCCCAGGTCGTGCTCGAGGACGCCTCCCTCGAGATCGGCCCGCGCGCCCGTGTCGGCCTCGTCGGCCCGAACGGCGTCGGGAAGTCCACGGTCCTGCGCCTGCTGGCGGGCGAGGAGGCACCCGACCGCGGGGCCGTGGCGCTGGATCCTCCGACGCTGACGGTCGCCCACCTGCCGCAGGAGCCCGATGCCCTTCCCGGGGAGACGCTGCGCGAGCGCCTCGCGCGGCGAACCGGGGTCGCCGCAGCGGAGCTCGGGCTCGAGGCCGCGGCGGCCGCGCTGTCGACGGTCGAGGGCGCTTGTGTCGAATCAACACAAGCCTCCGACCGCTACGACCTGGCGCTCAGGCGGCTTCTGGCGATCGGGGGAGCCGACTTCGATGCGCGTGCGGCCTCCGTGTGCGCGGAGCTCGGGCTCGGCACTGCGCTCGAGCGCCCGCTGACGGCGCTGTCGGGCGGCGAGACGGCGCGTGCCTCCCTCGCCGCGGTGCTCCTCGCACAGGCGGATCTCCTGCTCCTCGACGAGCCGACGAACGACCTCGACGCCGAGGGGCTCGAGCGCCTCACGCGGTTCGTGGTGGGGTATCGCGGTGCGGTCGTCCTGGTGTCGCACGACCGCGCATTCCTGGACTCGACCGTCGACCGCATCGCCGAGATCGACCCGCGCAGCCGGCGGATCGTCGAATGGAGTGGCGGCTGGTCCGACTACGTGGCACGCCGCGACGAGGCGCGGCGTGCGGCGTACGCGCGCCTCGCCGATGCGGCGGAGCGCCGCCGCGAGCTCGGGTCGCTTCTCTCGACCAGGCGGAGCGAGGCGAGGTCGCACGGCGGTGGGGCGGATCGTCGAGGAACGAACGCCCTCCGCACGAAGGTGCGACAGACGGAGCGGCTGCTCGAGCGGAACACGCTGCCGGAGAAGCCGTTCGAGCCGTGGGAGCTCCGGCTCGAGCTCCGCGCGTCCGGCCGGGTGGGGTCGCCGGTCGCGCGACTGTCCGGCGCGGTCGTCCAGCGCGGATCGTTCCGCCTCGGGCCTCTCGACGTCGAGGTTCTCCCGGGTGAGCGAGTCGCGGTCGTGGGACCGAACGGCTCCGGCAAGACGACGCTCGTGCGCGCCCTCCTCGGAGAGCTCGATCTCGCCGCGGGCACGCGTGGGCTCGGCCGGGGCGTGGTCACGGGCGTCATCGGGCAACAGCGCTCCGCCTACGGTTCCGGCGAGACGCTGCTCGGCCGCTTCGTCGAGCGCAGCGGCCTACGGCCCGTCGACGCAAGGACGCTGCTCGCCAAGTTCGGCCTCGGCGCCGACCACGTCGGACGCTCGTGCGAGACCCTCTCCCCGGGTGAGCGCACGCGCGCCCATCTCGCCGAGCTCCAGGCCGCCGGCGTCAACTTCCTCGTGCTCGACGAGCCGACCAACCACCTCGACCTCGAGGCGGTGGAGCAGCTCGAGCAGGCGCTCGCGACATGGGACGGCTCCCTCGTGGTGGTGTCGCACGACCGGCGCTTCCTCGAGGCCGTCGCGCCGACCCGCGAGATCGCGCTTCCGTAGCAGGGCAGCCGGCTGAGGGCGCTCCAGCTCGCCGTCGACCCCGCGCGGCGGAGACCGCTCCGCTACCATTGCGGCCGCTCATGGCCGTCCCGAAGCGAAAGACCTCGAAGGCCCGGCGCGACAAGCGCCGCGCCCAGCACGCGATCTCCGCGCCGCGCGTCTCGACCTGCGAGAACTGCGGCTCGCCGAAGCAGTCGCATCGCGTCTGCCCGACGTGCAAGACGTATCGCGGCCGCGAGGTCCAGCCGCTGCGGGCGCCCGCGCCGTAAGGGCGGGGCTTGCCACGCCCCTCCGGGCCAGTCGACGACGTCCGGGCCTCCGGGGAGGTCGTTCGCGTTGCGGTCGACGCGCTCGGTGGCGACCACGCCCCGGACGAGGTGGTCGCGGGCGCCGTCCAGGCCGCCTCGAGCACGATCGAGCCGGTGCTCTTCGGGCCCGGGTCGCTCGACCCGCACGGGCTGGACCTCGTGGCCACCACCGCGGCGATCGCCATGCACGAGAAGCCGGCGGAGGCGGTGCGGGCCAAGCCCGACGCGTCGCTCGTGCGCGCCGTGCGGTCGGTCGGGGACGGGGAGACGGCGGCGGTCGTGTCGGCCGGGAACACGGGTGCCGTCCTCGCCGCGTCCCTCCTCCACGTGCGGCGGCTTCCGGGCGTCCTCCGCCCCGGGATCGCGATCGTGATTCCCTCGAAGCACGGGCCCACGGTGCTGATCGATGCTGGGGCGAACGCCGACGCGCGCCCGGAGCACCTCGTCCAGTTCGCCCACATGGGGGTCGTCTTCGCCGAGGAGATCCTCGACGTCCACGACCCTTCGGTCAGGCTCCTCTCGATCGGCGAGGAGGCGGAGAAGGGCAACCAGCTGACGCTCGATGCGCACGCGCTCCTGCGCAACGCGGGGCTGCGCTTCGAGGGCAACACGGAGGGGCGCGCGCTCCTCGAGGGAGACGCCGACGTGGTCGTCTGTGACGGGTTCACCGGCAACGTCGCGTTGAAGACCCTCGAAGGGGCGATCCGCAGCGTCCTCGAGGCGCTCCGGTCGGAGATCCGCGCGTCGGTCCGGGGACGGGTCGGCGGGCTGCTCATCCGCCCGGCGGCGCGGGGGCTCCGCGCACGCCTCGACCCCGAGACGTACGGAGGGGGCTACCTGCTCGGCCTGCGCGGGCTCGTGGTCATCGCACACGGCTCGAGCTCGCGCGTCGCGATCGCGAACGCGACGCGGATGGCCGCGCGCGGCGTCGAGCACCGCCTCGTCGAGCGCCTCGCCGCGCAACTCCCCACGGACCGCGCGGAGGAAGCCGCCCGAGGTACCGCCGTCGAGCGGTAGGAACCACGGGTTTGCGTGCGCCAAGGCTGTTAGAGTCCTGCGACTCAATCCACCCCGTAGCGACAGTGAGGTTGTGACAGTGGCCCTTTCCCGCGATGAGGTCTACGAGCGCGTCAAGGTGGCGCTCGTCGACAAGCTCGGTACCGACGAGAGCGCGATCTCGGAGGAGGCGGCGTTCCAGGAGGATCTCAACGCCGACTCGCTCGATCTCGTCGAGCTGATCATGGAGCTGGAGGACCAGTTCGGGCTCAAGATCCCGGACGAGGACGCCCAGAAGCTGACGACCGTCGGTCAGGCCGTCGACTACGTCGTCGAGCATCAGTGAGGTGCGCGAGGGGGAGGGCGAGGCGCTCGCGCGCCTGATCGACGCCCTTCCCCCCGACGCCCGCGATCAGGTCTTCACGCACACGTCCTGGGCGCCGGACCGCGGGTCCTCCTACGAGCGTCTCGAGTTCCTCGGCGACTCGGTCCTCGAGCTCGCGATAGCGCGGGCGCTCTACGACCGCTTCCCCGATGCGTCCGAGGGGCGTCTCGCGAAGATCAGGGCGCACGTCGTCTCGCGGCAGAGCTGTGCCGCGGTGGCCCGCTCGCTCGACCTCGGCGCGGTGCTCGTCGCACGCGCGCAGGACGTCCCGGGGCCCGAGCTCCACCGCATCTCGCTGAGCCGGAACGTGCTCGCCGCGCTGCTGGAGGCCGCCATCGCGGCCGTCTACCTCGAGGCCGGCTTCGACGTCGTCGCGCCGGCGATCGTGGAGGCCTTCGACGAGCGGATCGAGTACGCGAGCACCGGTCACGTCGACTCGAAGACGGAGCTCCAGGAGGCGCTGGCGCGGACGGGGCGCAGCGTCCAGTACGACGTGCTCGACGTCGACGGGCCGCCGCACGAGCGCCGGTTCGTCTGCGCGGCGCTCATCGACGGCGAGCAGCTCGGCGTCGGCAGCGGCACGACGAAGAAGGCCGCCGAGCAGGAGGCCGCGGCCCAGGCGCTCGCGGCCCTGGGGGTTCACCCGTCCCCGACCTGAGGGCGCGAGAGCGCTCAGCGCGCGATGCCGACCCTGGGACAGGGGCCGCCGTCCTCGGGGAGCCGGACCGTCCGCCGCGGCGGATAGCCTCGCCCTCGCATGCACCTGCGGAGCATCAAGCTGCGCGGCTTCAAGTCGTTCCCGGATCCCATCGAGGTGAGCCTCGAGCCCGGGGTGGCCGTCGTGGTCGGCCCGAACGGCTCCGGCAAGTCGAACGTCTCCGATGCGATCGTCTGGGCGGCCGGCTCGCTGACGCCGTCCGAGATGCGCGCCGAGAAGCCCGACGACGTCCTCTTCGGAGGCTCCGCGACCCGCCAGTCCGCCGACCACTGCGAGGTCGAGCTCGTGTTCGACAACGAGGACGGCGGCTTCGGCAGCGAGCTCGACTTCAGCGAGATCTCCATCGCGCGACGGCTCGTGCGCGGCGGCGAGGGGCAGTACCTCGTCAACCGCACCCCCGTGCGCCGCACCGACCTCGTCGAGCTCCTCGCCGACGTCGGGCTCGGCGGCTCGATGCACTCGATCGTGAGCCAGGGAAAGGTCGACGCCGTGCTCGCGTCCAAGCCTTCCGACCGCCGCGCGCTCGTGGAGGAGGCGGCCGGCCTCGGAAAGTTCAAGCGCCGTCGTCACCGGGCGGAGCTCAAGCTCGCCCGGGTCGCCGCCCAGGCCGAGCGCGCGCGGGACGTCGAGGAGGAGGTGCGCAAGCGGCTCCGGCCGCTGGCGCTCCAGGCCACCGCTGCCGAGCGCGCGGAGAAGCTGGGGTTCGAGATCGCAGCGCTGCGCGCGCACGTCGCCCGGCTCGACCTCGAGGCCCTCGAGGCCCGCCGGGCGGAGACCGAGGAGCGTCGCACGGCGGCCGCGCTCGCTCGGCGGTCGGCGCAGGAGCGGCTCCAGTCCGTTCTCTCCGAGCGTGAGAGCGCCGAGATCGAGCTCTCCGACGCCGCCGGCGCGCGCGAGGCGGCCGTCGGCGCGCTCTACCGGCTCCAGGGTGCGGGCGAGCGCCTCGCGCTCCGGGGCGAGTCGGCGGGTGCGCTCGCCGGGCGGCTGGACGACGACCTCGCGGAGGCCGAGCGGGCGCGGGAGGCCCGCACCGACGAGTCCGTCCGGGCGCTCGAGGAAGCCGCCCGCACGGCGGGGGCGGCCGCGCGTGACGCCGCGACGCGAAGTGGTCACGCGGCCGAGCGCGCGCGCCACGCGCACGCGCTCCTCGCGGCGGCCGAGCGCGCGATCGCCGACAAGGCCGAGCGGCAGCTCGAGGACATCCGCCGTGAGCGTGAGCGCGTCGATCAGGGCCTCGGCGAGCTGACGGGCGGCCACGGCGCGGCCAACCGTGCGCTCGTGGCGCTCGGCACGGCCCGCGAGCGGCTTCGCGCGCGCCGCGAGAGCGCCGCCGATCTCGCCCGCCGCGTCCGTGACGAGCACGAGGCCGCTCGGGCGCATGCACGGAGCGGTGTCCCGGCACCGGCGGAGCTCGAGCGACGCGCGAACGAGGCCCGCGCCGCGGCGCGAGCTGCGGCGAGCGAGCGGGACGACCTCGCCGAACGTGCCCACTCGGCGCGCGAGCGGCTCGCCGCGCTCGAGCGGTCGCTCGACGAGCGCGAAGGAATCGCGCCCGCCGCGCGGGCGCTCGCGGCGGAGGGCGAGCGGCTCGCACTGACCGCGCTGGAGGTCGATCCGGGGCTGGAGCGGGCCGTCGCGGCCGCGCTTGCCTGGCGAGCCTCCGCCCTGCTCGCCACGGACTCCGAGCACGCGCTGGCGCTCCTCGAGCGTGCCCGGGCCGGAGGGCTCGGAAGCCTCTCCGTCGTGATCGGCTCGGTACCACACGCGGAGGGGCAGCCGCCTCGACCGGGCGCCCGCCGACTCGCATCACTGGCCGGCGGCCCCGAGGACGCGACCAGGCTGCTCGAGGGAGTCTGGCTCGTGGAAGCGGGCGAGCTGCGACACGTGCGGGCGGGCATCGCGGTCACGGCCGCGGGGCACGGCTACGACGCAGACCGCGGTGAGCTCTGGTTCGCGGGCGAGACGGGCGAAGCGGTGCTCCTCGAGCTCGACGCGCGTCGCCGGGCGCTGGCCGACGAGGCGGACGAGCTCGCCGCGCGGGCGGAGGGCGCATCCCGGGAGGCCGACGACGCGGTTGCGCATGCCGCCCGGGAAGAGGCGGCCTACGCGGAGGTCGCGCATCTCCGCTCGGCGCCGCTCGACGCGGCGCTGCTCGGCCGGCTCTCCGGGATCGCGGAGGCGCTCGTCGGCACGACGAACCGAGCTGCCGCCGTCGTCGCGCGTCTCGAGGCTCCGGTGAACGCGCGGCTCAACGCCTCCGAGCGCCGCTCGCACGAGCTGGGCGACGACCTGCGGCGACTCGGCGCGCTCGAAGCGGACGCCCGACGCGAGGCGACCGAGGCGGCGCGAAGGGCTGCGGACGCCGAGGTCGTTCTCGCCCGTCTCGGGGGCGCGCCCGTCGGATCGAACGCTGCGGGAGACCGGACGCGCGACGACCTCGCGACGCAAGCAGCTGCCGCCCTCGCCGACGCGGACGACGCGGCGGCACGGGCGGTGGCCGCGACGGACGCGGCCCGCGCGGCCGACGCAGCCCTGCTCGAGCGCGCTCCACGGCGCAGCCGGCTCGACGTCGACCTGCTTCGTCGTCTCGTCGGCACCGCCTCGAGCCTCGGCGAGGCGCTGCAGCGGGCCTCGGCCCTCGCGGGACGGTTCCAGACCCCGGTGCGCGCGCGGGTCGACGCGGGCGCGGCGCGCGCCTCCGAGCTCGGGGCGGAGCTCCGGCGCCTCGGCGCGGCCGAGGTGGAGCTCCGGCAGGTCGCCGACGAGGCGTCCGAGCGCGTGACGACCGTCGAGGTGGAGCTCGCGCGACTCGACGGGGAGTCGGTCGAGGCGAAACGGAGGCTCGACGACGCGCTGGGCGCGGGCGGCGCGCCGGGGGACGAGGTTCCCGACGGCGCGGAGCCGGACGTCGACCGCGACGAGCTCGCCGCGCGTATCACGCGCCTCGAGGCGCGCCGCGAGGCGCTCGGCATGGTCAATCCCCTCGCGAAAGAGGAGTACGAGGCAGAGAAGGTGCGGCTCGAGGAGCTTTCGACGCAGCGCGCCGATCTCGAGGCATCGCTCGCGGAGCTGGCGGCGCTCCGCGACGAGCTCACCGAGACCGTGAACCGCCGCTTCGACGAGACGTTCGCGGCGGTGGCCGCGAACTTCGAGGAGGTCGCCTCGACGCTCTTCCCGGGCGGCGAGGGGCGGCTGCGGCTCGTCGAGCCGGACGAGGAGGACGGGCCCGAGGCCGAGGCCGGCGTCGAGGTCGAGCTCCGCCCCGCTGGAAAGAAGATCACCCGGCTGACACTGCTCTCCGGCGGGGAGAAGGCGCTCGGCGCGATCTCCTTCCTGTTCGCGCTGTTCCTCGCGAAGCCATGCCCCTTCTACCTCCTCGACGAGGTCGAGGCCGCGCTCGACGACACCAACATCGCGCGGTTCGTCGAGCTTCTCCGCCGCTACGCCGACCGCGCCCAGTTCGTCGTGATCACGCACCAGAAGCGGACGATGGAGGCGGCGGACGTGCTCTACGGCGTGACGATGGGCGGGGACGGCATCTCGCAGATCGTGTCACGCCGCCTGCCGCGCGACGAGCGCGCCGCGGCGACAGCCTGACGGGCCCTCCACCGGCCGGTCGCTAGCGTTCCGCTCGCGATGTCGCGGACATGGGCCGAGCTGCTGGGTGACGCCGAGGAGGGCGAGCGGGAGGAGGCGGAGCGGAGCGGCTTCTTCTCGCGGCTGCGCGAGTCGCTCGGCAAGAGCCGGCGCGCGCTCGTCGCGGAGCTCGGCGCGTCCTTCGACCCGTCGCAGGAGGACGCCTGGGAGCGGCTCGAGGTCGCGCTGATCCGTGCCGACGTCGGGGTCACCGCGACCGCCGAGCTCGTCCGCCGCCTCGAGGCGCGCGGCGACGTGACCGACCTCGCGGGGGCGCTCGCCGAGGAGGTCGAGGAGCTCTTCGGGGCGCCTCCCGTGCTGGCGCGAGCGAGCGAGGGCCCGACGGTCGTTCTCGTGGTCGGCGTGAACGGCACCGGAAAGACGACGACGATCGGAAAGCTCGCGAGGAAGCTGTCGGACCACGGGCGCTCGGTCCTCGTCGGGGCGGCCGACACGTTCCGCGCGGCGGCGGAGGAGCAGCTCGAGATCTGGGCCGATCGCGCAGGCGCCGACTTCGTAGGGGGATCGCAGGGCGCCGATCCGGCGGCGGTGGCCTTCGACGCGGTCGAGGCAGGTCGCGCCCGGGGCCGTGACGTCGTGATCGTCGACACGGCCGGCCGGCTGCACACCCAGGGCAACCTGATGGACGAGCTGGCGAAGGTCCGGAGGGTGATCGCTGCCAGGGTCGAGGGCGCCCCGCAGGAGACGCTGCTCGTCGTCGACGCGACCACGGGCCAGAACGGGCTCCAGCAGGCCCGGCTGTTCTCCGATGCCGCCGGGGTGACGGGCGTCGTGCTGACCAAGCTCGACGGCTCGGCCAAGGGTGGGGTCGCCATCGCGATCGCGTACGAGCTCGGGCTGCCGGTGAAGCTCGTCGGGGTGGGCGAGGGGGTCGACGACCTGCGCCCGTTCGACGCCCGCGACTACGCCCATCGCCCTTCTGAGCGGCTGAGCGCGGCGGACGCTCGCAGCGCCCGTATGAGGGATTGCGGGACCCCCCCGGACGGGTTACCCTCGGATCAGCTACCCCGAACGGGGTGATTCCCGGAGAGGAGGCAGAATCGAATGGCTATTGCGGTCTTCGCGCGGTATCCCGATCTGAGCCCGGGGACGTACGACGAGGTCGTCGCCTCGCTCGACCTGGATGCGAACCCGCCCGCCGGCGCGATCCTGCACGTCGTCGGCGAGGGTGAGGGGGAGATCCTGGTCTCCGAGATCTGGAGAACCGAGCAGACGTTCCTGGCGTTCCACGAGCACCGGCTCCTGCCGGCGCTGCAGATGCGCGGTGTCTCGAGCCGTCCGGTGGTCGAGATCGTCCCGCTCCACAACCTGTGGGCGGTCGAGGTCGAGACCATCGAGCGCATGGGCGCCGTGTCGCTTCCCGCGCACTACTCGGGTGCGGCGCTCTAGGAGCGCCGCACCTCTGCGGCTGGAGCTCAGCCGATACCGACGACGTAGCCCTCGATCCGGCCCGGGTTCGTCTTCGACACCAAGACCTTCAGCGTGACCTGGAGCTCGACGTGCTCTCCGGGGGCGGTCGACCGGTCCCCCCGATTGCGTGCCCAGTCCTCGACCGCATGGTCGAGCGCCTCGTTGAATCCTTGATGGTGGGACTGCCGCTCCTCCCGCGCCCCGGCTTCACCGCTCCCGGGTATCTCGAGGCTGCTCATCGCTCCCTCCCTGCTGGTCGGTGACTCCCCGGCGTGACGATACGACGTCCTGCGACCGTTGTCACGGCCGCTGGGTCGCGACGATCGCCTCCGCGGCCATCACGTTCCCCTTGCGCGCGTACCGCTCGTACGCATCGTCGCGGGCGGTCTGTGCTTCCGCCGAGCGCCCGATGTGGTCGAGGACGTCGGCGAGCGCCGTGTAGGCGTCCGCCGACAGGTTCACGTCGTCGAGTGCAGCAGCGCGGTCCACCGCGTCCTGGGCATCTGCGAGCGCGGCCTCCGTCTTGCCCTGACGGGAGAGGAGCCGGGCTCGCGCTGTCCGCAGGCGAACCTGCCACGGAACACCGTGTGCGTCGGGCTCGGTGCCGGCCAGCAGCGCGTCGGCCTCCTCGTCCCGGCCCTGTGCGAGGAGCGCCTCGGCGACCAGCGGGACGAGCTCCGCCTCGAGACCGCTGCCCTCGAGGAGCTCCATGCCCCGGCGTGCCTCCGCCTCGGCCGCGACGGGGTCGCCTGCCAGCAGCTCGAGCTCGGCGCCGATCGTCGTGAGCCCGGCGAGTGGCATCCGGAGGCCGAGCTCCTCGTAGATCGCGCGGGAACGGCTGTACGCGTCGCGGGCCTCATCGAGGTGGCCGAGCATCGCCTCGAGCTCGGCCAGCGAGGCGAGGACGTTCGCCTGGGTCGCGGGCCGCCCTTTCGCGTCGCCGAGAAGGATGCGGCTCCGCTCGGCGGCCTCCGCGGCGGGCGTCGGGCCGTAGAGCAGCCCGGTGCAGAGGCTGTCGATCGCCCGTGTCTCCTCGTAGACGTCCGCGGCGGCACGGGCGTGGGCCACCGCCCGCTCCGACGGCTCGACCGACGCGCCGTAACGCCCCGCTCGCCGCTCGGCGAACGCCATCCGTCGCCATGCGAGCGCCAGCGCCGCATCGTCCTGCATCGTCGTGAGGACCTCGATCGCCTGCTCGGCGACGGCGCGCAGCTCGTCGTCGATCCCGAGGACGACCCTGAATGCGGCCCGATCGAGGCGGGCGAGCCACTCCGCCCGCGTGTCGCCCGCCCGTGCAGCGTCCGCGATCGCCGCCTCGAGCACCTGGAGGGCGCGCTCGTTCTCACCGATCTCCCACAGGCCGCGGCCCAGGCCGTGACGGATTCGCCCACGGGCCGGGCTCGCGTCCGTGAGGAGGGCGTCGGCACGGTCGAGCAGCGCGATCGCCGCCGGGATGTCGTCTCGCGCCGCCGCCCGTCGCCCTGCCGCCTCGAGCAGCGCCGCTGCCTCCTCGCCGAGCCGGCCGGCGCGGTCGTCGACGCCGCCGAGCTCGCGGAGGGCGCGGCTCGCCTGCTCCAGGTGATGCCCGGCCAGGTCCTCAGCGCCCGGTGCCCGCTGCGGGTCGGCGAGGAGACGCCGAGCGAGCGTCTCGTGAAGCCCCGCTCGAGCCGACTTCGGGATCCGGGAGTACGCAGCATCCCGGACGAGACCGTGGGCGAAGCCGTATCGATCCTCTCCGGCGGGGCCGGGCGCGGGTCGCACGAGCCCGGCCCGCGTCAGCGCGAGGAGGGAGGACGTGAGCTGCCGGCCGTCCTCGGGTGTCGACAGCTCGGCGAGCGCCCGCGGCTCGAAGCGGCGGCCGACCACCGACGCGCGTTCGAGGAGCTCGAGCTGCTGTCGCGGGAGCTGGTCGAGGCGCGCGGCGAGCACGGCCTCGATCGTCGGTGGGATCGACAGCTCGCCGGGCGCGCCGTGTGTGGCGACGGCCGCGAGCTGCTCGAGGAACAGAGGGTTTCCCTCGGCGACGGAGACGATCCGTTCCCGGATGGCGGCCGGGGCGCCCAGGCCGGCGAGGAGCACCTGCGCATCCCCGTCCGAGAGCGGGGCGAGCTCGATGGTCTCGCTCCCCGCCGGCCCGGCGCGCAGCTCGAGCAGCTCCGGGCGGCCGAGCCGCACGATCGTCACCGGCGCGTCCGTCGCGAATGCCGCGAGGTAGTCCACGAGATCGTGGAACGTCGGCTCGGCCCAGTGCGCGTCCTCCACGACGAGGACGAGCGGCTGCGCCCGCGCGTTCACCTCCACGAAGCGGCGTACGGCCCAGAAGATCTCGTCCGTGGTGAACGTGGCAGCCGACAGGCCGCCAGCCGCTTCCAGCCGCTCGGAGAGGAGCTGCTCGTTCTCCTCGCCCGCCAGAGCACGGGCGATGGCCTCGGGCCCGCCGGCGTTCCGGAGGATCTCCACGAGGGGCCGGTACGTCGTCCCGCCGTACGCCACACATCTGCCCGAGAGGACGGTCGCGCTTCCCGCCAGCCCGACGACGAGCTCGTGCACGAGCCGGGACTTCCCGACTCCCGCGTTCCCGACGACCGTCGTCACGACGGCGCGACGCTCGGCCGCGGCGCGCTCGACCACCCGGCGGAGCCGGGCGAGCTCGTCGCGGCGTCCGACGAGTGGGCTGTCGAGGCGCCGCGCGATTCCCGGGGCGTCGAGGTCGACGGTGAGGACACGCCAGGCGAGAACGACGTCGCGCTTCCCCTTCGCGGTGACGTCTGCCACGCGCTCGAGCGTCGCGGCGGGGGAGACGAGCACCCGGGTCGTCGCACCGACGAGGATCTCGTCGGTGCCCGCGGCTTCCTCGAGGCGCTTGGCGGTGTTCACGACGTCACCGGTCACGAGCGACTGGCGCAGCGTGGGGTCGCCGGTGACCGCCTCTCCGGTCGTGATCCCGGTCCGGGTCGCCAGGCGGATCCCGAGCTCCTGCTCGAGACGCTCGTTCAGCTCTCGCATCAGCCGCTGCAGCTCGGTCGCGGCGCGCACGGCCCTGAGCGCGTCGTCCTCGTGCGTGTCCGGGAGCCCGAACACGGCCATCACGGCGTCGCCGATGAACTTCTCGACCGTCCCGCCGTGCTCGAGGAGCACGCGCTCGGCGAGGGCGAACCACTCCGACTGCACGCGGCGGAGCGACTCGGGGTCGAGTTGCTCGCCGATCTGCGTCGAGCCGGCCCAGTCGCAGAAGAGCACGGTGACGGTCTTCCTGACCTCCACCGGCCGAGTGTACGGTGCCTCGCGCCCGAATCCAGCCCCGGGGGCGGCGGCGGGAGGGCGGTACCCTTGCCCCGTGTTCGACGCCCTCGCAAACCGGCTCCAGGACGCGCTCGGCGACCTGGGCCGCCGCTCGCGCCTCGACGAGGAGACGGTCACCCGCGCGACGCGGGAGATCCGCCTCGCCCTGCTCGAGGCGGACGTCGACTTCGAGGTCGTGAAGCAGTTCGTCGAAGCCGTGCGAGAGCGGGCGCTCGGCCAGGAGGTGCTGAAGGGGCTCGAGCCGGGCCAGCAGGTGGTCAAGATCGTCCACGAGGAGCTGACCGAGCTGATGGGATCGGCGGACTCGAGGCTCGCGTTCGGCCGACCTCCCACCGTCGTTCTCCTCTGCGGTCTCCAGGGCTCCGGCAAGACGACGACCGCGGCCAAGCTCGCGCTCCACCTCCGCAAGCACGAGCAGAAGAAGCCTGGCCTGGTCGCCGCCGACCTCCAGCGGCCCGCCGCGATCGACCAGCTCGAGCAGCTCGGGCGCCAGCTCCAGGTCCCCGTCTATCGCACCGACACCTCGGACGCGGTCGTCGCGGCGCGCGAGGGGCTCGAACGCGCGACGGCCGACGGCTGTGACGTCGTGATCGTCGACACCGCCGGCCGGCTCCAGATCGACGAGCCCCTGATGGACGAGCTCGCCCACGTGCGCGACACCGTGAAGCCGCTGAACGTGCTCCTCGTCCTCGACGCGATGACGGGCCAGGAGGCGGTCACGGTGGCGCGCGCCTTCCAGGAGCGGATCGCCTTCGACGGCGTCGTGCTGACGAAGCTGGACGGCGACGCACGTGGCGGCGCCGCGCTCTCCGTCAAGGCGATCACCGGGCGCCCGGTGAAGTTCGCCTCGGTGGGCGAGAAGCTCGACCAGCTGGAGGTCTTCCACCCGGATCGCATGGCCTCCCGCATCCTCGGCATGGGGGACGTGCTGACGCTCATCGAGAAGGCGGAGCAGGCCGTCGAGCAGGACGAGCAGGAGGAGATGGAGCGGCGGCTCCGGCAGGGACAGTTCACGTTCGACGACTTCCTCGCCTCGACGCGGATGCTCAAGAAGATGGGCCCGCTGCAGGGCGTGATGAAGCTCGTCCCGGGAATGAGCCGCCAGCTCGAAGGGCTGGACGTCGACGAGAGCCAGATGGCGCGCGTCGAGGCGATCGTGCTCTCGATGACGCCGCACGAGCGACGGACGCCGCATCTGATCAACGGGCCGCGGCGGAGGCGAATCGCGGCGGGCAGCGGCACGTCGATCGAGGACGTCAACCGGCTCCTCCAGGCGCGCAAGCAGATGGAGAAGATGATGAGGGCGATGGGGAAGGGGAAGATGCCGGGCCTTCCCGCGGAGCTGACCGGCGGCGTCGCACGCACCGGGCGCCCGAAGCGCGGCCGACGCTAGGAGCGAGTCTTCCCGCGCTCGAAGCCAGGCGGCTGGGCCCTGCGCGGCTTCGGGCACAATCCCACTTCCAAACGACAGAAAGGCACGCTAGATGGCAGTACGGATGAGATTGACGCGCGTGGGGTCGAAGAAGAACCCGATCTACCGCGTCGTGGTGGCCGACTCGCGCTCGCCGCGCGACGGCCGGTTCATCGAGATCGTGGGCCGGTACAACCCGCAGACCGACCCGTCGACGATCGAGCTGGACGCCGACAAGGTCAAGGAGTGGCTCGGGAAGGGCGCGCAGCCCTCGGATCCCGTCGCGCGCCTGATCAAGGCTGCGGGGATCCAGTAGCCGCGTGGAGGAGCTCCTCGCCTGGATCGCACGAGGGCTCGTCGACGACCCGGACGCCGTGCAGGTGGAGCGCGTCGACGACGGCGACGTCGTCATCCTCCGCCTCCATGTCGCGGCCGACGACGTCGGCAAGGTGATCGGGCGTCAGGGCCGCGTCGCGCGGGCGCTCCGCACCGTCGTCCGTTCCGCCGGGGTGCGCGGCGACCGCCGCCTCGTGCTCGAGATCGCGGACTAGTGGTCTCTCGGAGAGACCACTAGGCATGGACCCCGACCGGCTCGTGCCGATCGGCCGGGTCGGTCGTCCACACGGGCTCGACGGCGCATTCGTCGTCGAGCACGCGAGCGACGACCCGAGCCGCTGGGAGGTCGGGGCGGCGGTCGTCGTCGACGGCACGCCGGCGGTGATCACCCTCTCGCGGCGAGTCGGCGGCGGCCGCCGCGCCATACGGCTCGACCGCACCGTCGCGCGGGGCGCCGAGCTCGCCGTTCGGCTGTCAGAGCTTCCCGACCCGGGCCCCGACAGCTACTACGAGTTCCAGCTCGTCGGCCTCGTCGTCGTCGACGAGGACGGAGGCGAGCTCGGGCGCGTGGTGGGCGTCCACTCGGGCGTCGCCAACGACAACCTCGAGCTCGCGGACGGGACGCTCGTGCCGATGATCGAGGACGCCATCCGCGCGGTCGATCTCGACGCGGGACGGGTCGTCGTCGTGAGCGGCTTTCTCGGTCAGGGGTAGGGGGTACCCTGGGTCGCCGTGCGCATCGACGTGTTCACGCAGGTTCCCCACGCCTTCGGCTGGCTCACCGAGCAGAAGCCCCTCGCGACGGTGCTCGGGGGCGAGCTCGAGCTGCGGCTCCTGAACTACCGGGATACGACGCCCCTCCGGGCCGGGCAGGTGGACGACGACCCGTACGGCGGCGGCGCGGGCATGGTGCTCCGGGTCGACGTCGTGGACGCGGCTCTCGAGGCCGCCTACGGCGACGCGCGGCCGTCGAGGATCGTCGCGCTCACGCCGCAGGGGCGCCAGCTCGACCAGCAGCTCGTGGAGGAGCTCGCCGGCGAGCCGGAGCTCGCCCTGCTCTCGTCGCGGTTCGAGGGCTTCGACGAGCGGATCGTGCGCAACATCTGCACCGATGCCGTCTCCATCGGGCCCTATGTCCTCTCCGGCGGCGAGCTGCCCGCGATGGTGCTCCTCGACGCGATCGCACGGCGGCTTCCCGGCGCGCTGGCGGAGGGCTCGGGCGAGCTCGAGAGCTTCTCGGCCGAGCTGGAGGGGGGCCTCGAGTATCCGCACTACACGCGACCTGCCGCATACCGCGGCTGGGAGGTGCCGGACGTGCTGCTCTCCGGGGATCACGCGCGGATCGACCGTTGGCGGCGCGAGCAGAGTCGTGCCCGGAGCGTCGTGTGAGCGGCGTCGACGAGCGCGAGACGCCCCCCGGCTCCGAGCCCCCGATCGAGGGCGAGCCGTTCACGGGCCAGCTTCCGCCGCGCGCGCACTCCGACCCGGGAACGGAGGCCGACGGAAAGACGTCGGGCACGAGCTGGCCGACCACCCCGGCCGAGATCCCGCTCGACGGCCCGCTCGGATCGGGGCCGAACGAGCCGCACGGCTCGACCTGGCCGGGTATCGAGCCGGCGCAGCCCCCACACCGCCATTCGCGAAATCCTGTCGACCGGCTCACGCGCGGCCTCCCCGATCCGGTGCGTGTCGTCGTCGACTGGCTCGTCACGATCATCGGCGCCGTCGCGATCGTCCTGCTCGTCAAGGCCTACGTCGTGAACCCGTACCGCATTCCGTCGTCCTCGATGGAGCCGACGCTCCACTGCGCCAAGCCGGCGTCGGGCTGCGAGGCGCGGTTCTCCGACCGGGTCCTCGCGAACCGCTTCATCTACCACCTGCGCGACCCGCACCGCGGCGAGATCGTCGTGTTCGACACACCCGACGCCGCGCGCGTGAAGTGCGGTGCGGGCGGCACGTTCGTCAAGAGGCTCATCGGCCTGCCCGGCGACACGGTCGAGGTCCGACTCGTCCGTGGCGAGGGCTACGTCTTCATCAACGGGAAGAAGCTCGACGAGCCGTACATCGAGCCGGAGCGGCGCCCGACCGAGGAGTTCGGGCCGGTGACCGTGCCGAAGAACAGCTACTTCATGATGGGGGACAACCGCTCCCAGTCGTGCGACTCGCGCGAGTGGGGATCGGTTCCGCGCGGCAACCTGATCGGCAAGGTCTTCGCGACCTACTGGCCTCCCAATCGCATCTCGCTCCACTAGTTCCAGCCCGCGAAGCGGGAATCCGCAGGAGCGGATTCCCGCCGCTGATCCCCGCCTGCGGCGGGGCACATCCCTGAAGGCGCCCGCTCCGCGGTCGCACGGCCTCGCGTTCTTGTCAGCTGAGGTCCAGCGGCGTGTGGACGAGGCCCGTCTCGTCGGCGTTCCGCTATCATCCGCCACCGGCCGTCGGCCGACCCTTCTCATGAGCACGATCATCGAGAGCCTCGAGCGGCGTCAGCTGCGTGACGTCCCGGCCTTCAAGGCCGGCGACACGGTGCGCGTCCACTTCAAGGTGATCGAGGGGAACCGGCAGCGCGTCCAGGTCTTCGAGGGCATCTGCATCAAGCGCCAGGGCTCGGGGGTGCGCGAGACCTTCACGGTGCGCAAGAACTCGTTCGGCGTCGGCGTCGAGCGGACGTTCCCGCTCCACTCGCCCAAGATCGAGAAGCTCGAGGTCGCGATGATCGGCGACGTGAACCGGGCGAAGCTGTACTACCTCCGCGGCCGCGTCGGCAAGAAGTCGCGCGTCCGCGAGCTGCGACAGTCGTAGCCGCGCGTCGCGCGCCTACGACTAGATTCAGGTCGTGCGCGCCGTCCTCGCGCTGATCGTGTGCTGCTGTAGCGTCCTCGTCCTCGCGGGCTGCGGTGTGGAGGACGACACGCAGCGCTTTGCCCGCGAGATGGTCGAGTCGACCGTCGCCGGCGACCCGTCCTACGACGCCCGGGACGTCCACTGCACCCGTAACCCGCGTCCGTGGTTCGTCGAGCGCCAGGCGAGCGTCGTCATCTGCGCCGTGCGCCGGACCGACGGTGGATGTGACTGGTTCCGCGTGGAGCTCGTGCCGCCCGTGTCGCGCGTGACGACCAAGGTCAGGCTCCAGTCGAAGGACGCCGGCTGCATGGTGTCCGTGTGAGGCCGCCTCTCCGTCGCGTCGCGTCTGCGTGAAGGCAGGGCTCCGGCTGAAGCCGGAGCCCGGTCATTCCGCCCGCCCGGGAGCGCATGGCACGAAGTCGGCACGGTCCCGTCCGGGATCGGGGGCTATCCTCGGGCGGTGCCGCCTTCCCACCGGCCAGCGGTTGCTCCGCTATGACCGACGTCTCGGCGTACGGTTCGTCGCGGGGGCGGACGAGGCCGGTCGTGGGTCGCTCGCCGGGCCGCTGGTCGTCGCCGGCGTGTTGCTCGACTACGGCGCCCTGCGCGGCCACCGCGTCCGGCCGCTGGCGCACCTGAACGACTCGAAGCAGGTCGACCCCGTCGAGCGCGAGCGTCTCTACCACGCGGTGCTCGGTGCCGCGGCGCGGGTCGCCGTGCGCGTGATCGCCTCGACCGACATCGACAGCCGCGGCCTCCACCGCTCGAACCTGTGGGGGCTGCGCACCGTGCTCGGAGAGCTTCATCCGCCCGCCGAGGCGTGTCTCGTCGACGGCTTTCGACTGGGGCCGCTGGCCCCTTCACACGTCGCCGTCGTCGACGGCGACACGAAGAGCGCCGCGATCGCGGCGGCATCGATCGTCGCGAAGGTGACGCGCGACCGGCTGATGCGCCGGCTGGACGCGCTCTACCCACGCTACGGCTTCTCGTCGCACGTCGGCTACATCACCCCGGAGCACACGCGCGCCGTGCTCGCACACGGCCCGTGCCCGCAGCACCGCCGCTCGTTCCAGAGCCGGGCGTACGTCAAGTCGCTGGCTGCGTGAACCGCGGCGAGCGGATCGCTGCGCGGCACTACCGCCTCCGCGGCTACCGGATCCTCGGTGCCAACGTCCGTGCCGGGGGCCACGAGCTCGATCTCGTGGCCCGTCGCGGCGCACGGCTCGTGTTCGTCGAGGTGAAGGAGCGCGCCCGGGCCGACTACGGCGGAGGCGAGGGAGCCGTGAACCGCGAGAAGCGCCGGCGCGTGCGCCGAGCTGCGGCCGCATGGCTGCAAGCGCATCCGGAGGCCGCGGCGCTCGAGGTCCGCTTCGAGGTCGCCGCGATCGACGACGGCCGTATCGAGCGCCTCGAGCTGGCCGCCGACTGAGAACCGGGGAATGGCGGGAACGCCCGTTCCGTTAGAGTCCACGACACAGAAGAAGCCGGGGGGCACTATCCCCCAACGGGCGCGTTCGTCAACACGGCCGTGCGGTGCCAGCACCCACGTTCCCGGACGCGTCGGCCTCCGCCGCAGGGCGGTGGCGGGAGAAACCTCCGGCTGACAGGTCCACACACGTCAGCCGGAAAGGACTCGAACCGCCACATGACCACTCGTACCCGTACCTGGATCCTGCTCGCCGGGCTCTCGGCGCTCTTCGTCGCTTTCGGCGGCCTCGTCGGAGGGACCGGCGGTCTCGTCGTGTTCCTCGTCCTCGCCGTCGCCTTCAACTTCGCGATGTTCTGGTTCTCGGATCGCATCGCCCTGAAGATGAGCCGCGCGCGGCCCCTCCAGCCCGGGGAGGCACCGGACCTCGTCGCGGACGTCGAGGACATCTCGATGCGCGCCCGGATCCCGGTCCCCCGGCTGTTCCTCATCCCGTCGCAGCAGCCGAATGCCTTCGCGACCGGCCGCGACCCGAAGCACTCCGCCGTCGCGGTCACCGAGGGTCTGCTCGCGCTGATGCCGCGCGACCAGGTGCGGGGCGTGCTCGCGCACGAGCTCGCCCACATCCGCAACCGGGACGTGCTCGTGACGACGATCGCGGCGATGATCGGCGCCGCCATCTCGGCGATCGCGAACTTCCTGCAGTTCCAGTGGCTCTTCGGAGGCGACGACGACGAGAGCCCGCTCGGGCTGGTCGGGACCATTGCGGCGATGCTGGTCGCGCCGATCGCGGCGATGCTCCTCCAGTTCGCGATCTCGCGCCAGCGCGAGCTCCTCGCGGACCACACGGCGGCCGAGCTGCTCGGCGAGGGCCGCTCGCTCGCGAACGCCCTCGGGACGCTCCAGCGCGGGGTGGAGGCGGTGCCGATGCAGGTCAACCCGGCGACGGCGTCGCTCTACATCGCGAACCCGCTCTCCGGCAACCGCATGGCGTCGCTCTTCTCGACGCATCCGCCGATCGGCGTGCGGATCGAGCGCCTTCTCGCCTTCGACGCAGCCTCTACCGCAACTTCGTCGCGGTAGAGGCTAGGAGCAGCTGAGCCTCTGACAGACTTCGTCGCACTAGAGGCAGCGTCGCGAGGTACTTAGCCATGGGCGCCGAATAGGCGCCCATGGCCGTTACGCAGGAGGCCCTCTACGGCCGGCTCGACCTCGCGCTCTCGTGGTCCGAGGCGGAGCTCCCCGAACGGGAGCGGACGAAGCACGTCCATCGTCTCCACCCCTATCTCGGCAAGTTCGTGCCACAGCTCGTCGAGGCGCTGATCGACCGCTATGTCGTTCCGGGCGGTCACGTGCTCGACCCGTTCGCGGGATCCGGGACGACCCTCGTCCAGTCGCTCGAGTCGGGCCGCCTCGCGACCGGGGTCGACGTCGCCGGCTTCAACTGCCTGCTCATGCGCGTCAAGACGCGCCGCCACAACCTCGACGCGATCCGCCGCGACCTCCTCTGGGCGCACGAGCAGGCCTCGGCGTTCGAGCCCGAGGGATCCATGCCCGCGGATGCGACGCCGTACGTGCGCGACTGGTTCGCGCCGCGCGCGGCGGCCGAGCTCCTCCACTTCCGGTCGCTCCTCGACGAGGTCGCGTCCAGCGACGTGCTGCGCGTCGTCCTGGCGCGCGCCGCGCGCTCGGCGCGGCGAACCACCCACTTCGATCTCGACTTTCCCCGGCAGCCGCAGATCGAGCCGTACTGGTGTCACAAGCACCGCCGAACCTGCCGTCCGGTGGAGGAGGCGCGGCGGTTCCTCCTCCGCTACACGCTCGACACGCTCGATCGAATCGAGACCTTCACCGCGGTCCGGGCGGACGGCGCACACGCGTCCGTCCAGCACGGCGACGCCCGCGAGCTCGACCTCGGTGGGCCGTTCGACGCCGTCGTCACCTCCCCGCCCTATCCGGGGCTGATCGACTACCACGAGCAGCACCGCTACGCCTACGAGCTGCTCGGGCTCGACGAGCGGCGCGAGGCCGAGCTCGGCCGTCCCGCCTCGGGGCGTCGGCCGGGAGGCGATCCGGGCGTACGTCGAGGGGGTGGCCGACGTCCTCGCGAACGCCCGCGAGCACCTGGCGCCCGGCGCCCCGGTGTGCATCGTCGTCAACGACCGGCGCGACCTGCTACCCGGAGGTTCTGCGCCGCGCCAGGGCTGCGCCTGGAGGATCGGCTCGAGCGCCATGTGAATCGGCGGACGGGGCGTCGCGCAGGGGAGTACTTCGAGTCGGTGCTCGTCTGCAGGGCGGCCTGAGCAGCTCCGGCTCGTCCTTTCAGGTTGCTCACAACGCTCCTCCATGCTTGTCCCCGAGTCCCCCGACAAGGAGGTCACATGCGCAGGCTCATCAAGCACCGGCCGTCGCCGGCGATGGTCGTCTCCTGCATCGCGCTCGGTGTCGCGCTCACCGGAACGAGCGTCGCGGCGGTCTCCGCCCTTGCGCCGAACTCCGTCGGCACGGCGCAGATCAGGGCCAACGCCGTGACGGCGACGAAGATACAAGAACCGCAACGTGACCGGCGCGAAGCTCGCCCGGAACGCGGTCACGGGGTCGCAGGTGCTGAACGGCTCGCTCACGGCGTCGGACTTCGACGCGGCCTCGCTGCCGAAGGGCCCCGCCGGGCCTGCTGGTCCCGCCGGGCCTGCGGGGCCTGCCGGCCCGACCGGGACGATCGGCCCGATCACCGTCCGCCAGGCGGGCGTCACCGTGCCCGGCGGTGTCGCCCAGAACAGCGCCTACGACACCGAGACGGTCACGGTGAACTGCAACGCGAACGAGAAGGCGATCTCGGCCGGAACCGGCTGGAGCGACGACGCCGCCGACCGGGAGCTGTGGACGCAGCGCATGACGCCGCTGCTGACCGGGACGAACGTCGACCGGCTTCCGCGCGACGGGCGGGAACGACAGCGGCAACCGCAGCACGTTCACGCTGTACGTCCTCTGCTATACGGGCTGAGCCGTCGGCTCTGCTCGACGGTGGGGCCGTGAGGCCCCACCGTCACACTGTCGGCACGAAGACGGCACACTCTCGTGACGACCCTCCACGTAGCTTCGAAGCGTGCTGGGCCGCGCGGTCACGTTCGCGCTCGTCGGCCTCGAGCCGCGCCGCGTCGAGGTCGAGGCTCATCTGCGCTCGGGCGAGCAGCCCTCGTTCTCGATCGTCGGGCTCGCGGACCGCGCCTGCCAGGAGGCGAAGCATCGCGTCCGGAGCGGTGTCGACTCGGCGCTCCTCGAGTGGCCGCGGCGCGCGATCACGGTCAACCTCGCGCCCGCCGCGCTCCGCAAGGAGGGGACGGGCTTCGATCTCGCGATCGCGCTCACCGTCCTGGCGGCTTCGGCGCAGATCCCGTCCGAGCGGCTCGAGGGCCATGTGTGCATCGGGGAGCTCGGGCTCGACGGCCGCGTGCGCCCGGTAACCGGGACGATCGCCGCGGCCGAAGGAGCGGCGCGAGCGGGGATCGAGCGCGTGCTCTGTGCGGCCGACTCCTCCCGCGAAGCCGCGCTCGCCGGGATCGAGGCCGTCGGGGTCCGCCACCTGGCCGAGGCGGTCGGCTACCTGCTCGGACACGACGAGATCGCACCGGCGCCGCCCATGGCCGACCCCGGCCCGTCGACCACGCTGCCCGATCTCGCCGACGTCCGCGGCCAGGAGCGTGGGCGCAGAGCGCTCGAGCTCGCAGCCGCGGGCGCGCACAACCTCCTGCTCGCCGGGCCGCCGGGCACCGGCAAGACGATGCTCGGGCGCCGCCTGCCGTCGATCCTGCCGCCGCTGACACAGGACGAGGCGCTCGAGGTGACGCGCATACACTCGGTCGCCGGCACGCTGCCGCCGGGAGCCGGGCTCCTGTCCGTGCCGCCGTACCGTGCGCCACATCACGGCGCCTCGACCGCGGCGATCATCGGAGGGGGTGTCACGCCCCGTCCCGGGGAGGTCAGCCTCGCGCATCGCGGCGTGCTCCTGCTCGACGAGCTTCCGGAGTTCCCGCGCTCGGTGCTCGAGGCGCTGCGCCAGCCGCTGGAGGACGGAGTGGTGTCGGTCGCGCGGGTGGGCGGAAGAGCGCTCTTTCCCGGCCCGCTTTCGTCTGGTCGCGACGATGAACCTGTGCCCCTGCGGCGGACGCGGCGACCCACGACTCGAGTGCGTCTGCCCGCCGGCACGGATCGCTGCCTACCGCGACAAGGTGTCCCGGGCGCTGCTCGATCGCTTCGACCTCGTCGTCGCCATGCCGCGACCAGCGGCGCACGACCTGGCGGCCGGTCCGTCCGAGGCGTCGTCCGACGTGCGGGAGCGGGTCGTGGAAGGCGCGCGCCGCCTGGTGTCTGCGCCACCGCGCCGGACGCCGGCTGCGTCGGAGCTCCTCGACAGGGCGGTCGACCGGCTCCCGCTCACGGGTCGCGGCCGGGCCCGCGTCGCGCGGGTCGCGCGCACGATCGCGGCGCTCGCCGGGTCGGCCGACGTCCTGCCCGAGCACGTGGCGGAGGCTCTCTCGTACCGGTCGGCCACGGGCCTGACGAGCACGTGACGTTCCGCTCACTCCGCCGTGGCAGCGACGGCTACCCGCCTCTGCTGGCGCAGATCCCCGACCCGCCCGACACGGCTGTGGCTGCGCGGCGAGGCCGCCCCGGCGCTGCTCGCCCGGTCGGCGGTCGCGATCGTCGGCGCCCGGGCCTGCTCGGGCTACGGCCGGTCGGTCGCGCGAATGCTGGCGACCGAGGCGGCGGGGGCAGGCGCCGTCGTGGTCAGCGGGCTGGCGCGCGGGATCGACGGCGAGGCACATCGCGGCGCTCTGGCTGCCGGCGGACCGACGGTCGCGGTCCTCGGATGCGGGATCGACCGCGACTATCCGGCGGCGCATGCCGAGCTCGCGCGGGCGATCGTGGACGGCGGGGGCCTGGTCGTCTCCGAATACGAGCCGGGTGTCGAGCCGGCACCGTGGCGCTTCCCTGCGCGCAACCGGATCATCGCCGGGCTCGCCCGTGCGACGGTCGTGGTCGAGGCGCGCGAGCGCTCGGGCGCCCTCATCACCGCGGACTTCGCGCTCGAGGACGGGCGGGAGGTACTGGCGGTGCCGGGCGAGATCACGTCGGCGCTCAGCGCCGGGACGAACGGGCTGCTCCGCCAGGGGGCGACGCCTGCGACCTCGGCGGCGGACGTGCTCGAGGCGCTCGGGCTCGAGACGGAGCCCGCCGGTCGGCGTGTTCCGGACGATCCCGTCTCGGAGCAGGTGATCGCCGCGGTCGCAGCGGGCGCGGGCACGCAGGACGAGCTCTCGCGAGCGACCGGGCTCGGGGCCGCAGAGCTCGCGGCGGCGCTCGCGTTGCTCGAGCTGGCGGGCGCGATTGCGGTGGACGAAGGGGTGGTGCGAAGTACGATCGCCCGATGATTCCGTACTGGCTCGACGAGCCTGCGCCCGTGTTGCCGCATGACAACTCGACCGGGACCGTCGACGTCGGGATCGTCGGGGCCGGCGTGACCGGCTGCTCCTGCGCCCTCGCGCTCGCCGAGGCTGGCCTTGGCGTCAGGGTGGTGGACGCGCGGCGCATCGCCGAGGGCGCGAGCGGCCGAAACGGAGGCTTCGCGCTCAGGGGAACCGCCGCGCCGTACGACGAGGTCGTCGCATCGGTCGGGCGAGAGCGTGCGCTGGCGCTCTGGCAGTGGACGGAGGCCGAGCTGCGCGCGATGGGCGAGGTGGCGGGCGACGCGTTTCGGCACCTCGGCAGCCTGCGCCTCGCCGCGGATGGCGAGGAGCGCGAGGACCTGCGCGACGAGCTGGAGGCCCTCCACGCGGACGGCCTCGAGGCCGAGTGGATCGACGCGCCCGGCGGCCCGCTCGCCGGCCGGTTCACCGCCGCGATCCGCCATCCGACGGACGCCGCGCTCCAGCCGGCGCGCCTGGTGCGGCGTCTCGCGGCTCGTGCCGCCGCCGCCGGGGCGGAGATCGTCGAGGAGCGTCGCGTGACGCGGCTCGCCGATCTGGACGCCGAGACGGTGGTGGTCGCGACGGACGGCTATCCGAGCGGCCTGCTCGGTGAGCTGGAGGGCCTCATCGTCCCGACGCGGGGCCAGGTGATCGCCACCGAGCCGCTGGGCGAGCGCCTCTTCGATCTGCCGCACTACGGCCGACACGGATTCGACTACTGGCACCAGACGGAGGACGGACGGATCGTCGCGGGCGGCTTCCGCGACGTCTCACTCGACCGCGAGTTCACCGCCGAGGAGGAGCTGACGGACGAGGTCCAGGACGCGCTGACGTCGTTCGTGAACGGCCTCGTCGGTCGCGAGCTGCGGGTCGACTATCGCTGGGCCGGCATCTTCGGCCTCGTGCTCGACTTCCTCCCGGTCGTCGGCGAGGTCCCCGGGCAGCCCGGGACGTGGGTGGCCGGTGGCTACTCGGGGCACGGCAACGTGCTCGGATACGCCTGCGGCCGGCTCGTCGCTCGGGCGATCCTCGGCGACCGAGATCCACTGCTCGACCTGTTCGAGCCCGGCGCGGCTCGCTCGGCTGACGGCGAGCAACCACCAAGCGCCGGCCGACGCCGAGTGCTTCGTGTCCGACTTCAGTCGGACACGCCGGCTCCCTCCCCGGCGCCCGATGCGCTCAGAGCTCGAGCCGCGGGAGCTCCATCTCGACCGACCGGAGCAGGGCCGCCCGGGCGATGGCGAGGTCCTGAATCGCCAGCCCCGTCGAGTCGAACACCGTGACGTCCTCGTCGCCGGTGCGTCCCTCGGCCGCTCCGGCGAGCACCTCTCCGAGCTGGGTCACGTCGTCGCGCCCCAGGAGGCCGGCCTCGACGGCAGCGGCCGCCTCGCCGCCGTGGCTCGCCTGCTCCCAGTCGTCGCAGAAGACGCGTGCGCGCACGAGCTCGTCGGTCGCGATCTCGGCCTTGCCAGGCCCGTCCGCGCCCATGAGGGAGACGTGCTGCCCGGGGCGCAGCGAGCCCGGGCCGAAGAGGACGCTGGCCCCCGGCGTCACGGTGATCACGACGTCGCACGCGAGCGCCTCGTCGAGCGAGCCCGCGACCTCTGCACCCAGCTCGTCTGCGACGGCCCGACGTCGGATGTCGTCGACGTCCCACACGAGCGGCGTACACCCGTGCGCGGCAAGCATGCGGACCGTCTCGGCGCCGTTCACACCGCATCCGACGACCGCGACCGACGAGGTGTCGGCGCGCTCGAGCGTGTCGGCCGCGAGCACGCCTGCCGCAGCGGTGCGTAGCGCCGTCACCGACGCTGCGTCCAGGACCGCCTCGAGCTGCCCCGTCTCGGCGTTCGACAGGAGCACGAGCCCCGTGACGGTGGGAAGGCCGAGCGCGGGGTTTCCCGGGAAGGACGTCACCCATTTCAGGAGCGCGTGCCCTCCGCCGATGGCCGGCATCGCCCGGAAGTCCCCGGCCGGGTAGTTCGTCACGTACACCTTCGGCGGCATCACCCACTCGCCGCGTTCGTGCGCGACGAACGCGTTCCGGACGGCCGTGTACGCGTCGTGCGGGGAGACGGCGTCGAGCACGGCCTCGCGCGAGAAGACGGGGATCGACATCGCGCGTCTAGTAGAAGCCCTCGCGGCGCGCGTAGCGCTCTGCGCGCTCCGCGTCGTAGGCGTCCGCGTCGAACGACGGGTCCCGGCTCCGGTGGATCTCGCCCGACGACGGCAGCTCCGCGCGGTCCACGTGACGCGCAGGGTCCCAGAGCTGTGCGCGCAGGAACGCCTTGGAGCAGTGGGTGAACACCTCTTCGACCTCGACGAGGAGGCCCAGCTTCGGCACCCTGCGCTCGACTGCGCACGCCGCGAGCAGCTCCTCGTCGTCCACGATCGCCGCGCGGCCGTTGACCCGAAGCGTGTCGCCGATCCCGGGGACGAGGAACAGCAGCCCGACGTGGGGATTGCGGAGGACGTTCCGCAGCGAGTCTGCGAGGCGGTTTCCCGGACGCTCGGGCAGGAGCAAGGTGCGGTCGTCCAGGACGTGGACGAACCCGGGCGGATCGCCGCGCGGGCTGACGTCGCACGAGCCGTCGGGCGCGGACGTCGCCAGGAGCACGAACGGGGAGCGGTCGACGAACTGTCGCGTGAGCCCGTTGAGCCGGTCGGTCACCTTTGCCCGGACGAGGTCGCTCGGCTCGCCCAGCAGCCGTCGGAGCTCGGATTCGTCCCGGATCGTGCTCATGGATTCACGTGCTATGTCAGTCATCGCGCACGGAGCGGTCGCACCGCATCACCTGAACGGGCATCAGAGCGCCTTGACGGCGGCGATCAGCTTGACGATCGAGTCCTTCGCGTTGCCGAACAGCATGGTCGTCTTCGGGTCGAGGAAGAGCTCGTTGTCGATGCCCGCGAAGCCCGGGGCCATCGAGCGCTTCATCACGATCACGCTCGCCGCCTTGTCGACGTCGAGGATCGGCATCCCGTAGATCGGGCTCGCCGGATCGCTCCGCGCAGCGGGGTTGACGACGTCGTTCGCCCCGATCACGAGCGCGACGTCCGTCTGGGGGAACTCGGGGTTGATCTCGTCCATCTCCTTGAGCTGGTCGTAGGGGACGTTGGCCTCGGCCAGCAGGACGTTCATGTGACCGGGCATGCGGCCCGCGACGGGGTGGATCGCGTAGGCCACGTCGATGCCCTTCTCCTCCAGGAGCTCGGCGAGCTGGCGGACGTCGTGCTGGGCCTGCGCGACGGCGAGCCCGTAGCCCGGCACGACGATCACCTTGCGCGCGAAGGAGAGCTGCACGGCGACGTCCTCGGCGGTCGTCGCGCGGACGGTGCGACCGTCGTCGACGCGGGCGCCTCCTGTGGTCGTCTGCACCTGGCCGAACGCGCCGAAGAGCACGTTGGCGACGGAGCGGTTCATCGCCTTCGCCATGAGCAGCGTGAGCAGCGTGCCGGATGCGCCGACGAGCATCCCCGCGACGATCAGCACCGTGGAGTCGAGAACGAAGCCCGTGGCCGATGCCGCGAGACCGGTGAACGCGTTCAGCATCGAGATCACGACCGGCATGTCGGCCCCGCCGATGGGCAGCACGAACATCACCCCGAAGACGAGCGCGAGCCCGATCAGCGCGATGAGCACCCACTGGTCGTCGACCCCGGCCACGAGCGCGACGCCGAGGGCGGCGGCGCCCAGGAGGATGGCCGCGTTGACGATGTTCTGGCCGACGAACACGATCGGCCGCCCGGAGATCAGCTCCTGCAGCTTGGCGAACGCGACGAGCGAGCCCGAGAACGAGATCGAGCCGATCAGGGCGGAGAGGACGGTGGAGACGATCGACTCGGAGGCGAGATCGCCCTCCGAGACGTGGAACTCGGCGAGCGCGACGAGCGCCGCGGCGCCGCCGCCGACCCCGTTGAACAGGGCCACCATCTGCGGCATCGCGGTCATCTTCACGGTGCGTGCGCCGACGACCCCGACGACGGCTCCGATCGCGCCGCCTGCGGCGATCAGGCCCCAGTTCGAGATCCCGTCGATCGCAAGCGTCGTCGCGATCGCAACGACCATCCCGACGCCGCCGACCCAGTTCCCCTTCCGTGCGTGCTTCGGCGACGAGAGGAAGCGCAGCGCGACGATGAAGCAGATGATCGCGACGAGGTAGAGGAGGCCGACGACGTCCGGATCGGAGATCACGGGTGCCTCTTCAGGTGATGCGGCCTCGTTCCTCGTGTTCGAGGAGCAAGCAAGGCTCGGACGCAGGGAGCCCCGATACCAGACGGTAACGGGGCGACCGAGGACGACGCATGGCGCCGCTCATCGGGCGCGAGGGACCTGGAGGGCATTGCCCGAAGAGGCACTAGGGCTCCCGCTCGCGACGGTCGTCCGGGCGCCGCTTGAACATCTCGAGCATCCGGTCGGTCACGAACCAGCCGCCCACCACGTTCGCGGACGCCAGCACCATCGCGACGAAGCCGATGGTCTTCGTGAACCCGTCGTCGGCGAACCCGAGGACGATGATCGCACCGACGACGACGATCCCGTGGATGAAGTTCGTGCCCGACATGAGGGGCGTGTGCAGCATCGTCGGAACCTTCGAGATCACCTCGAAGCCGAGGAAGATCGCGAGCACGAGGATGGTCAGCTCGGTGACGAGGCTGATGTCGGTCACGCGCGCTCCTCGCCGGCGTCGGCTCTCGCCGCCGATTGCCCCTCGTCCGGGACGCCGGCGGTGGCCGGCGGCGGTCCGGTGACGCAGGCACCGGCGGTGATCTCGTCCTCGAAGTCGAGCTCGAGCGTCCCGCCCGGCGCCAGATGGTCGAGGAGCGCGGTGACGTTTCGTGCATACAGGCGACTCGCGTCCGACGGCATCGAGGAGGCGACGTTCGTCAGCCCGACGATGGTGACGCCGGTGTGGGTGATCTCGCGCCCCGGCTCGGTGAGCTCGCAGTTCCCGCCGCTCTCGGAGGCCAGGTCGACGATCACCGAGCCGGGGCGCATCGACTCGACCGCCTCGGCGGGGATGAGCTTCGGGGCCGGGCGTCCCGGCACCGCGGCGGTCGTGATCACCACGTCGAACCCCGACAGGCGCTCCTCGAGCGCCGCCTGCTGCGCCTGCCGCTGCTCGGCGGTCAGCTCCTGCGCGTAGCCGCCCTCCGTCTCCTCGCCGCGGACGCCCAGGTCGAGGAAGCTCGCCCCGAGCGACTCGACCTGCTCGGCCACCGTGGGCCTCACGTCGAACGCCGAGACGACGGCTCCCAGGCGCCGCGCGGTCGCGATCGCCTGGAGACCCGCGACCCCCGCGCCGAGCACGAGCACGCGGGCCGGCGCGATCGTTCCGGCCGCGGTCATCAGCATCGGGAAGAGCTTCGGGCTCCGGTCGGCCGCCAGCAGCACGGCCTTGTAGCCGGCGACGGTCGCCTGGGACGAGAGCGCGTCCATCGACTGCGCGCGCGTGATCCGCGGGATGGACTCCATGGCGAACGCCACGACCCCTCGCTCGCGCAGCCGCGCGATTCCCTCGGTGTCGGTCAGCGGCTCGAGGAAGCCGATCAGGACGATTCCCGACGGGAGGCTCTCGAGGTCCTCGCCGGTGGGCTTCCCGACCCGGACGATCGCGTCGGCTCCGTCGAGCAGCTGCCCGTGGTCGACGAGCGTGATCCCGGCGTCCGTGTACTGGTCGTCCGTGAACCCGGCGCGGACGCCGGCCCCCCGCTCGACCACGACGTCGAACCCCGAGGCGCGAAGCTTGGTCGCGGCGTCGGGGGTCAGGGCAACCCGGTGTTCGCCGGGCGCGGACTCCCGGGGCACGCACACTCGCATCTGCCCACAGAATCTACGGGAAGGGTTCCGGGCGCGTGGGGGGAACCAGAGATCCCGTGGTTCGACTCGCCGCCTATGCGACCGCCATGGAGGTCTGCGACCCCGCGCTCGGCGCGCACGCCGCGCGCGTCGCCGCGAACGCGGAGGTCGTCGCCGTCAGGCTGGGCTGGGACGAGGAGCGCCTCGAATCCCTCCGACTCGGTGCGGCGCTCCACGACGTCGGCAAGGTCAACGTCCGCCCGGAGGTGCTCACCAAGGCGGGTCGGCTCGACGAGCGAGAGCTCGCCGAGATCCGCGCGCATCCGGTCGAGGGCATGTGGCTGATCGCCGGGGTGCCGTCGCTCCACGCCGCGCTCCCGTACGTGCTCTTCCATCACGAGCGCTGGGACGGGCTCGGCTACCCGACCCGTCGATCCGGCGCGTCGATCCCCCTCGAGGGCCGGATCCTCGCGGTTGCCGACGCGTTCGACGCGATGACGTCCGGCCGTCCATATCGCCCGTCGCTCGGTCCGGAGGACGCTGCGGACGAGATCCGGCAGTGTGCCGGCACACAGTTCGACCCGGACGTGGCAGCCGCGTTCCTCGACGCGCTCGACGCGGGGGAGATCGTCTGGGACCCGGCTGCCGTCGCGGCGTAGGGGCGAGGCTCCCCTCGCCCTCGATGCCGCCGCGGTCAGGGCGAGGCAAGCCTCGCCCCTACAGCGCGGCCCAGACCTCGAGCTTCGTACGCGTGCGGCGGATCACCTCGTCGGTGAACGCCGTCGTGCCGTGGTGCCCGCTCAGGTCGGCCGTCCGGATCCCCTCGGCGACCGCCTCGAGCGTCGCCTCGCGGATCGCCCGACCGGCCAGCTGGCACTCGGCGTCGTCGGTGTGCGCGAGCAGCGCCGCGGCGGCCAGGATCATCGCCATCGGGTTCGCGACGTCCTTGCCCTCGAGTGCGGGTGCGGTGCCGTGGGCGGCCTCTGCCATGAGGGCCGTCGGGCGGTCGACCCCACCGTCGCCGAACGCGACCACCAGGGACTCCGAGCCGGCGATCGAGCCGAACAGCGGCAGCACGAGGTCCGAGAGGATGTCGCCGTCGCGGTTGAGCGCGGGGATCACCATCGGCGCGCCGCTGGAGGAGATGAGGAGCGCGAACGTGGCGTCGATCAGCTGCGGCTCGTACGGCACGTCCGGGTGCCGCGCTGCCGCTGCGTCCATCTCCTCTTTCAGCATCCCCTCGTAGATCGGGCTCACCGTGTACTTCGGCCCGCCGAACACCTTGGCCCCCATCCGCTCCGCCTGGCGGAACGAGAACTCCGCGACGGCGCGGCAGACCCGTCGCTCGATGCGCTCGGTGCGGAACGCGACCTCGTCGTCGCCTTCGCCCTCGCGCCACTCCTTCGCTCCGTAGGCATCGCCGACGGCCATGCGGACGACCGAGATGGGGGAGTGGACGCCGCCGACGGGGAGCACCCCGGGGATGCGGCGACCGGTGCGCACGATGACCCGGCCGCCGATGTCCTCGCGGAGGATCCGGTTCGGCGAGCCGACGTCGTCACGGCCCTCCGGCGTGATCGTCGCCGCCTTGAGGCCGAGCCCGTGCGTCGCGATCGCGCGCGCGGCCTCGTGGACGATCGCGTTCCGGGTCTCACGGCGCTTGGCGAGCGAGAGGTCGAACCGCGGCAGCGCGAGCTCGATGCCGAGAACGTCCGGCTGCAATACCCGGACGGCGGCTTCCAGGAGCTCCTGTCCCGTCTGATCGCCCTCGAGAACGACAATGGTTCGCGGGTCCATTTGCCGGCGCAGTGTAGTCGGTCGAGCTGCTTCGCATCTCGACTAGAAATTGATAGAAAGCTACGCGTATGATTGCGTGGAACTCGATGCCATTCATCTAGTGGAAATCGCGTCAGCGATTTCCACATCGGGAGGGAATCGTGGCGCGAAAGACGGTGCTCGTTTGCGATAGCTGTGGTGCGGAGGTCGAGGAGGGAAAGGGCGCGGTCATGCGCGTGACGTTCAACGACGCGCGGCGCGGCGCAAAGGCCGCCGACCTGTGCGACTCGTGCGCCGGCGGAATGCCCGGTGCCGCGGTCGCACGGCGCGGACGCAAGCCCAAGTCCCTCGCCTGACGGAGATCCGTGCGACCGCAGGGCTCCGGCTACGCCGGAGCCCTGCCCTTCGGTCCTTCTCTTTTTCGCTCTGTGCGACTTTCGTGCACGGATCGGCGAGGACGTAAGCCGGAGCGGCAGAACCACCCGACTACCATGCGCCGGTGGGGCTCTCCCTCGTCGTCGGTCCGGCGCATGCCGGGAAGGTCGAGCAGCTTCTCGACCGGTTCGTCGGCGCGATCGAGCGGGATCCCTGGCTGATCGTCCCGAACCGCTCTGACGTCGAGCGGGTGGAGCGGGAGCTCGTCGAACGGTGCGGTGGTCTCCTGGCGGGGACCATCGGGACCTTCGACACGGTCTTCGAGGCTCTGGCCCACGGCGACGGCGGAGGGCGGCGGCTGCTCGGGGACGCCGAGCGGAGCCTGTTGCTGCGGCGGCTGTCCGAAGCAGGGCCGGCAGACGGCGCGCGCTTCGCGGGATACGCCGAGGCGGTCGGTCGCGCGCTCGCCGAGCTCGACGGAGGCCTGCTCGAGCCCGACGACCTGGACGAGCCGCTGGCCTCGCTGGCCCGGGCGTACCGCGCCGAGCTCGACCGGCTCGATGCATGGGACCGGGGCATGCTGCGGCGACGCGCGATCGAGCGGCTGACCGGGGAGCTCGACGCGTGGGGCGACAACCCCGTCCTCGCGCACGGCTTCGAGGATCTCACCGGCGCGGAGTGGCGATTGCTCGAGGCGCTGTCGGCGCGCACCGACGTCCACGTCTCGATTCCCTACGAGCCGGGGCGTGCGGTCTATGCCTCGCTCCGAAGAACCGTCGAGGACCTCTCGGCCCTCGCGGGCGACGACGTCGTCCAGCTGCCGCCCCGCGCAGAGGAGTTCCTGCCGCCGGGGCTGGCGCACCTCGAGCGAGCCCTGTTCACCGATACCCCGGCCCGCGAGCCGCTCGACGGCTCGATCAGGTTCCTCGAAGGCGCAGGGACCCGAGGCACGCTCGAGCTCGTCGCGGAGGAAGCGCTCGCGCTCGTCAGGACCGGCGTCCGGCCGGAGGAGATCGCGGTCGTCTGCGCGTCGGTCGAGTCGGTCAGGCTCGCACTCGGGGCGGCCTTCGCCGGGCTGGGGGTCCCGGTCGCGTTCGAGGGTCGCGCCCCGCTCCGGTCGACGCCGTTCGGCCATGCGCTCCTCGCCCTGCTGCGGTTCGCGTGGCTCGACGGCGAGCGGCCGGAGCTCTACGCGCACCTTCGCTCGCCGTACTCGGGGCTGCAGCGCAAGGACGTCGACTGGATCGAAGGAAGGCTCCGGGGCCGGGGCATCCTCAGCGGCGACCGTGCGGCCGAGATCACCATGCAGCTCCGTGACGGGCGCTCGCTGCCGCCGCTCGATCTCGCCCTTGCCGAGGTGTCTCCGGCCGGCGCCGTCCGAGAGCTGACGGACGCGATGCTGCGGTGCGCCCACGGCACGTCGGCGCCGCCGCTCGGCCCTCGCACGCAGTCGGACCTCCGAGCCCACGACGCGGTCGCACGGGCGCTGGACGAGCTCGAGACGATCGAGGCTCAGGGGCGTGCGGTCGGCCGCGCCGACGTGCTCGCGACGCTCGAGCGCGCGACCGTCCGCGGTGACGGGACCGGTGCCCCCGGGAGGGTCGCGGTGCTCGACCTGATGCGCGCACGGACACGGCGCTTCGACACCGTCTTCGTGCTCGGGTTGGAGCAGGGGTCGCTGCCGCGGCGTCCCCGCGTCGAGCCGTTCCTCGACGAGGACGCCCGCCGCGCGCTCGACGAGCGCCGGGGTGCGCGGCTCATTCGACCCGACGCCGCGAGTCGTGACCGGTTCCTGTTCGCCACCGCCTGCTCGAGGCCCCGACGCAGGCTGGTGCTGGTTCGCCAGGCGGTCGGGGACGAGGGATCGCCGCGGGAGCCGAGCCCGTTCTGGGAGGCCGTGCGGGAGCTCTTCGACGAGGACGACGTCCGCCGCCATACCACGCGCCGTCCGCTTTCCGCGCTCACCTCGGAGCTCGAGGCCGCGCCGACCGAGCGGGAGCGGCTGCGTGCCCTCGCCGACCTGGCGGCCCGGACGCCGGGCGAGGCGGCCGCTCTCGCCCGCGAGAACGGCTGGGACCGACGGCTCTCCCGCGCCACGCGTGCGTTCGACCGGAAGACGCGCGTGAGCCACGAGCGCGCGGTTCGCCTGCTCGGCAGGGAGTCGTACTCGGTCTCCGAGCTCGAGCGGATGGCGTCCTGCTCGTCGGCGTGGTTCGTCGAGCGCTACCTGCGCCCGGCCACGATCGACAAGCAGATCGACCGCATGCTGCGTGGCTCGATCCTGCATGCGGCCCTCCAGCGCTTCTACCAGCAGCTTCCGAGCGCTATCCCTGGCGCCGACCGCGTCACGGAGGAGAACGTCGAGGCCGCCGTCGCCCTGATGCGCGCATGCGTCGTCGACGCCGTCGAGACGGGGCTCCGCATCGACGCGGGCGACCTCGACCGGCGTGAGCTGGAGCAGGGTCTCCAGCGCGACCTCGAGCAGCTCGTGAGGGACGAGTCGACGTCGAGCTCGCCGTTCGTGCCGCGCCACCTCGAGGTCTCGTTCCGGGCGTTCGAGCTCGAGCCGGGCGTCGTCGTCAGCGGCAAGATCGACCGGGTCGACGGCGACCGCATGGGCGCCCGTGGGATCGTCGTCGACTACAAGTCCGGCGCCGCGTCGTCGGCCTCCGAGATCCGCGAGCGCGACCTCCTCCAGCTGCCGCTGTACATGCTCGTCCTGCGTCGGCAGCTCGGCCTCGAGCCGGTCGGCGGCGTGTACGTGCCCGTCGGCGGCGGCCGCCGGCCTCGCGGGATGCTGCGCTCCGGGCCCGACGGCATCGCCGGGTTCAGCGCGCGCGACTACCTCGAGCCCGACGAGTTCGACGAGGCGGTCGACGCGGCGAGGACCACGGCGGTCGGGCTCGTCGAGCGCATCCGGGGCGGCGACGTGCGGCACGACCCGAAGGGCGGCGAGTGCCCCCACTGGTGCGATCTCTGGCGCATGTGCCGGAAGGACCGTCCGTGAGGGCGCAGCCCAACGACCAGCAGCGCGCCGCGATCGAGGCGACCGGCACCGTCTTCGTGGCCGCCGGCGCGGGCACCGGCAAGACGGCGGTGCTCGTCGAACGCTTCGTCCGCGCGGTCGTCGACGAGGGGCTCGACGTCGGCTCGCTGCTCGTGATCACCTACACGGAGCGGGCCGCGGGCGAGCTCAGGGGACGGATCCGGTCCCGGCTGATCGAGCGCGGGCGGCCCGACCTCGCCCTCGAGCTCGACGGTGCATGGGTGTCGACCATTCACGGGTTCTGCCGCCGCGTGCTGGGCGCGTACCCGCTCGCGGCGGGGATCGACCCGTCGTTCCGCGTGCTCGACGAGCCCCAGGCGCTCGTGCTCCAGGCGGAGGCGTTCAAGACGGCGCTCGAGCGCTTCTGCGCAGCAGACGAGCCCGACCGCTGGCAGCTCCTGGCGACGTACGGCGCGGTGGGGCTCCGTCAGATGCTCGTCGAGGTCTACGCGACGCTGCGCTCTGCGGGCCGCGAGCTCGTGCTCGAGCCTGGTCTACGCGCGCCGCTGGCCGAGAGGCTCGAAGCCCTCCGGCAGGCGTCCCGGCTGCTCCTCGACGACCCGGGGGCGACCGAGGCGCAGCGAGGGGCCGCATCCGCTGCGCTCGACGTCCTCGATGCGTCCGCCTTGCCCGAGCGGCTTCTCGGCCTGTCGGAGATGAGGGCTCGCGGGCCTCGCGCGGCCGGGTTCGCCGAGGCGCGCGACGCGGTGGTGGCGGCCGCGCTCGAGGACCTCGCCGCACGCGACCGCGAGCTCCTCCAGGAGCTCCTGACGACATTCGGGGCTGCCTATGCGGAGTCGAAGGAGCGCGAGTCCGCGCTCGACTTCGAGGATCTCCAGCTGCGCGCGCGCGACCTGCTGCGCGACGACACGGCGATCCGCGAGCGCGAGCGGCAGCGCTTCCGCTCGGTCATGGTGGACGAGTTCCAGGACACGAATCGTCTCCAGACCGAGTTGCTCGACCTGCTCTGCGCGGGAGCGAACGGCGACCTCTTCGTCGTCGGCGACGAGTTCCAGTCGATCTACGGGTTCCGCCATGCCGACGTCGCAGTGTTCCGCGAGCGGCGAGCGGCGGCGCCGACGGTGCTGCCGCTGACGCGAAACCACCGTTCGCGCCCCGAGGTGCTGGACGCGGTGAACGAGCTCTTCGGCGCGGAGTTCGGCGACGAGTTCCAGCGACTCGAGCCCGCGGACGACGCCGCCCCGACCGCGCTCAGGAACGCCTTCGAGCTGCTCGTGACCGACAAGGCGGCTACGGGGGAGGCCGGAGTCCACTGGCGCCGCTCCGAGGCGCGACACGTCGCGCGACGGGTCCGCGAGCTCGTCGACGCCGGTGACGCGGCCCCGGGGGAGATCGTGCTCCTCTTCGCGGCGGGGACCGACGCTGAGTGGTTCGAGGAGGAGTTGCGTGCGCTCGGCCTGCCGACGTACAGGGCGGCCGGGCGCAACTACTTCGGGCAGCAGCAGGTCGTCGACCTCCTCGCCTACCTGCGGCTGCTTCAGAACCGCTACGACGACGAGGCGCTCCTCACGGTGCTCGCGTCGCCGTTCGTCGGCGTCTCGAACGACGCGCTCGTGCTGATCCGGGCCGAGGCCCAGCGCCAGCCCATCTTCCGCGGCCTCGAGCGGGCACTGCCGGGCGACCTGTCGGACGACGACAGGCGCCTGCTCCTGGCGTTCAAGCAACGCTACGAGCGGCTCGTGGACCTCGCCTCCCATGTCTCCCTCGAGCTCCTGTGCGAACGGGTGCTCGCCGAGCACGACTACGACCTCGCGGTCCTCGCCCGCGCCGACGGGCGGCGGCGCTACGCCAACCTGCGCAAGCTGGCGCGCCTCGCCCGGTCGTACGAGGAGCTCCGCGGCGCCGACCTGGAGGGCTTCGTCCGCTTCGTGGAGGGGCAGGAGGCAGTCGGCGCGAAGGAGTCGGACGCAGTCTCCGAGGAGGAGGGTGCCGACGCCGTCCGCCTGCTCACGATCCACGCCGCCAAGGGCCTCGAGTTCAAGGTCGTGGTGGTCGCCGACGCGGGGCGCAGCCGTCCGCCCGTCTCCGACATCCTCGCGCTCTCGGATGGGCGCTTCGGGTTCAAGGTCGCCCATCCCGCCACCGGGACCCGCGTGAGCACCGAGTCGTACCGGGACGTGAAGGAGCATCGCGACCGGGCCGAGCAGGCGGAGCGCCTGCGGCTCTACTACGTCGCGATGACCCGCGCGATGGAGCGCCTGATCGTCTCGGGGTCGATCGGCACGGCCGGGGACGGGAGCGAGGAGACGCCCATCGGGTGGGTGCTCAGCCGCCTCGAGCTCGAGGACGAGGCGCGGCGCAGCGCGGAGCAGGGCCCCGTCGAGGTCGAGCGCGGCGCCGCCACGGTCCTGCTGCGACTCGATAGGGGACAGCCCGATCCTGTGCCCGTCACCGGGTCGGAGCCGGACGCAGCGCCCGTACCCGAGATCGGGCAGCTCGCTCTGTTCGAGGGCTCGGGCGAGGCGCTTCCACCGCCGGCGCCGCGGCTCCGGGAGCTGACGGTCGTGCCCGAGCCGCCGCTCCACCGCGTGTCGCGGCTCTCCTACAGCGCCCTTGCGCTCTTCGAGCGCTGTTCCTATCGCTACTACGCCGAGCGGGTCGCGGGCATGCGTCCCGTGCCTTGGGGGCCTGCCGAGGAGTCAGGCGGCGGGCTTCATCCGACCGAGATCGGCGATGCCGTCCATCGGCTGCTCGAACGGATCGACCTCACGTCCCCGGCCCCGCCCGAGGACCTCGTGGACCTCGTCCGTGCCTGGTACCCGACGGTGACCGACGCCGACCTCGAGCGCGTCGCCGGGCACGTGAATGCGTACTGCAGCTCGTCGCTCGCCCACCGCATCGCGGGCCTCGACGGCGTGCGGGTGGAGCGTCCGTTCGCGTTCACGCTCGACGGGGTCCTGCTCAACGGCCGGCTCGACGTGCTGTCGCGCTCCGGCTCCCACGCGCTCGTCCTCGACTACAAGACGAACGGTCTCGATGGCCGTGAGCCCGCGGCGATCGTCGCGGCGGAGTACCGGGCGCAGATGATCGTGTACGCCCTCGCGTGCTTCCGGGCGGGCTTCGACGAGGTCGAGGTCGTCTACCAGTTCCTCGAGGCTCCCGAGGACGAGGTCTCGTCCACGTTCTCGCGCGCCGACGTCGATGCGCTCGAGCACGAGCTCGGGGCGGCGATCGCGCGGATCCGCGAGGGGGACTTCCGGCCGACGCCCAGCCCGTTCGCCTGCTCCGGCTGCCCGGCGCTGGATCGCGTCTGCGCGGGGCCGCGCCTCGGCAGCGCACCGGACGGCGCGACGGCGCCGGAGCTGACGGCCGCCGGATAGCGTCCCGCCATGCGGGTCGCGGCGCTCTACGACGTGCACGGGATCCTGCCGGCGCTCGAGGCCGTGCTCGCCGACCCGCGCTGTACGGCCGCCGACACGATCGTCTGCGGTGGCGATCTGGTCGCCGGCCCCCTCCCGGCCGAGTGCCTCGAGCTGCTCGAAGCGGACGGGCGGGTGCGCTTCCTGCAGGGCAATGGCGACCGCGAGACCGTCGCTCCGCCGGACGACGGCCCGCTCGCCGAGGTCGGGGCCTGGGCGGCAGGGCGGCTCGGGCCCGAGCGGCTCGACCGGATCGCACGGTGGCCGGCGACGGTCGAGCTCGAGGTCTCCGGTCTCGGCGGCGTGCTCTTCTGTCACGCGACGCCGCGCTCGGACGCCGACATCCTGACCGCGGCGACGCCCGACGAGGACGTCGCCGCCGCGCTGGACGGGGTACGAGCGGACGTCGTGGTCTGCGGTCACACGCACGTGCAGTACGACCGACGTGTGGGCGGCACGCGGCTGGTGAACGCCGGGAGCGTCGGGATGCCCTACGAGGGTTCACCCGACGCCCGGTGGGCGATCCTCGACGACGGCGAGATCTCCCTCGTCTCGACCCCGTACGACGCCGACGCAGCGCTCGTGGCCCTGGCGGCGACCGGCTTCCCCATGCTCGACGACTGGTACGGCGGTGTCGCCCGCGGCGAGGTCACCGCCGAGGAGGCGACGGCGATCTTCGAGGGCCGGCGTCGTGGCACGTAGCTACGTCCACGAGGCGCGACGGAGGGGCCTCGGAACGCGTCGAGAGCGGATCGGCCCGATCATCGAGCGCCTGGCAGCCGAGCACGCCGACGCGACGATCGCTCTCCGGTTCGAGAGCGACGTCGAGCTGCTCGTGTCGGTGATGCTCTCCGCACAGACGACCGACGTGAACGTGAATCGCGTCACCGATCGCCTCTTCCGCAAGTACCGGCGGCCCGAGGACTATCTCGCCGTGCCGGTGGAGGAGCTGGAGCAGGACGTCTACGCGACCGGCTTCTACCGGCAGAAGACGAAGGCGATCCGCGGCACGATGCGCGTCCTGCTCGAGGAGTTCGACGGGAAGGTGCCGCGCCGGCTCGACGAGCTGCTGCGGCTCCCGGGGGTCGCCCGGAAGACGGCGAACGTCGTCGCGGCCGAGCTGGGCCACGCCCAGGGCATCGTCGTGGACACGCACGTCCGCCGCCTCTCGCAGCGTCTCGGGCTGACGCGGAACGACGACCCCGTGAAGATCGAGCGCGATCTCCAGCGGGTCGTGCCGCACGCCGACTGGGCGCGGTTCCCGCACCTCATGATCTGGCACGGCCGCCGTGTCTGCGACGCGCGGCGCCCCCTGTGCGAGGAGTGCGTGCTCGTCGACCTGTGTCCGGCAGCGAAGCTGCCCGTCCGCGCAGCGGACCGGGGGAGGGGGTCTGGGGGAACCGGGAGGTTCCCTCAGCGGTAGGTGGTGTCTGCCCGTCCGCGCAGCGGACCGGGGGAGGGGGTCTGGGGGAACCGGGAGGTTCCCTCAGCGGTAGGTGGTGTCTGCCCGTCCGCGCAGCGGACCGGGGGAGGGGGTCTGGGGGAACCGGGAGGTTCCCTCAGCGGTAGGTGGTGTCTGCCCGTCCGCGCAGCGGACCGGGGGAGGGGGTCTGGGGGAACCGGGAGGTTCCCTCAGCGGTCGGAGTGCGTGCGCCGGTCGACGAGCACCGGACGCGAGGGATCGTCGTTGACGACGACCAGGTCGGCCGCCTCCTCCGGCCGGCACCGGGCGAAGTAGAGCCGTTGCCCCGGGATGTACCGGGCCCGGTAGCGCCTCTCGACCTCGGCGCGTGAGCCGAAGAGCGCCGCGTCGCGCTCGAGGGCGCGCCGCAACGTCTCGTCGAGCCCGGCCGACACGAAGACCCGGAGGTCCCACGACGCGTGGAGCTCGCGCCGCAGGAGGAACACGCCGTCGACGATGAGCACGGCGTCCGACGAGGCCACCTCGACGGCCCGATCGAGCGGCTCGTCTCTCCGGAAGTCGAAGATCGCTCGCACGTGGCGAAGGTCGCCCCCGGGCCCGAGCGGATCGAGGAGGACGTCTCGAAGCGCCGCGACGTCGAAGGAGTCCTCGAAGTACCCTCGCGGAGAGTCCGCACCACGCCGGTAACGCTCGGCACGCGGCCTGTGGAACCCGTCGATCGAAGCGCGGATCACGTCGCGGCCGCGCGCCCGGAGCTCTCGCTCGAGCTCGTCCGCGAGCGTCGACTTGCCGGCTGCGTCCGGCCCGTCGATCGCCACACGCGTGGGATGGCTCCTCTCGATCGCGGCGATCGACCCGGCGAGCCGAGCGACCATCTCTCCGCGCGACGTCTCCATCAGGGATCCGTCCTCGCCGGCCCGGGGTGGGCTCGGGCCTCGAGACGCCGAAGCGCTCTGGCCCCTACGGTCGGACCCAGCGCTGCACGACGAGCTCCGAGCCCGCCGGCTGCTCCGAGAGGAGCGCGTAGCGCGGCGGCGAGACGACCCGGCGCGCGGCGGCGACGGCAAGGTCCGGATCCCCGGCGACGACCACCGTGACCGCCTCGCCGCGGCCGACGAGGCTCGCGCGGAGATCGGGCGCGTAATACCCCAGGGCGACGCGGGCGCGCTCCGGGATGACCACCACCGTGTCACGCGGTGTGGTCTTCGCCCGAGTCACACGGGCCGCCGCGCGCCAGTCCTGCCGCGGATTCTCGGCGGCAGCGGTCGCGATCGCGGCGACCGCGACGACGCCGACCGCCGCCGCGCTCGCGAGCCGGAGCCCGCGGTCGGCGATCGAGACGAGGCCGATGCCCGCGGCGAGAGCGACACCCCCTGCAGCCACGGTCAGCGCGGTCCGCGGGAAGACGGGGAGGCCGATGCCTGCGACCAGCACCCCGACGAGCGGCAGGAGCGCCAGACCTCCGACGAGGACGGGCTTCCAGCGCCCCTCGTCGCCGGACGAGCGTCGATAGAGCGTGATCACGCCCCAGACGGCGAGTGCAGCGACGATCGGGCTCCACCCGAGCGCCCGGCCGACGCCGACACCGATGTCACGGAGCTCGAGTGGGCCCGCCCCGTCTGCCGAGTCGGCCCGATCGAGCACCGCGGCGGTGAGGAAGAAGGCGGATTCGAGTGTCGCGACGGCGACAGCGGGCACGGCGAGGCGGAGCTCCACCTCTCTCCGGGCCGCCACGAGGGCGAGGATCTGTGCCGCGAGGGCACTCGCCGCGATCGGGTGCGTCAGGGGCAGCAGGGCCGCGCTCACGGCATAGACCGCCCACCAGAGCGCGTTCCCGCGGTCGACCGCCCGCGCGAACAGCGCGCTCGAGAGGAGCATCGCTGCGAGTGCGAGCGCGAGGGGACCGACCGTCCGCGACAGGAGGACGACACCGAGCGACGAGGCGAGCACGATCGATGCGGCCGCGCCCGCATGGCGACCCGCGAGGCGGCGGCCGAGCCGGTAGGCGGCGACGGCGGCGATGACCGCGGCGACGACCGAGGGGAGCCGCACCCAGAGCTCGGCGTCGTTCCACGCCGCGACAGGGCGGAGGAGCACGAGGTAGCCCGCACGCGCCGGGTCGTCGGACAGCGCCCGGTCGACGACATCGGAGAACGTCCCGTGCGCCGCGGCAACCGTGGCCGCTTCGTCGAGGTCGAGGGACCGCCGACCGAGCGCGACCATGCCCAGCACGAGCGCCAGACCAGGCCCGAGATACGGCAGCGCGCGGTCGAGAGCGGCGATCGCCCGCTCTTCCACGGCAATCGGCTCGCCCGCCGGCGACGGGGTGTGGGCCGGAGCGCTCACCCGCGTCGAGGGTACCCACAGGATCGGCCGACGCACCCGAAGGCCGTCGAGCGCTCAGATCCAGCGCCGCCAGCGGAAGAGCGCCAGCTGCACGAGGGTCGACCCCACGATCAGGCCGAGCGAGACCCCGACGCTCCAGTACGCCGTACCGAACACCCCGGCGAAGTTCTGGCCGTAGAACCCGACGATCAGGCTCGGCACCAGCACCAGCGAGGCGATCACGGTGAGCTTCTTGGCCACCTCGTTCTGCTGCTCGGAGATCTTCGCCTGGTAGTAGTCGCGCACGCCGCCGAGGAGGTCGCGGGCGACGTCGAGCTCCTCCGTCACCCGCACGAGCGTCTCGTACGTGTCCACGAACTGCGACTCGACGCTCGGCGGAAAGAGCTCCGAGCGCCCGATGTCGACCCGGCCGTCGACGACGCGCCGCGCGATGCCACGAGTCGCGCTCGAGGTCCGGCGCGCCAGCAGGAGCTCGTGCCGCAGCTCCGCGAGGCGTCGGCGGACATCCGCTCCGGACAGCCGCTCGACGGTGCCCTCGAGGTCGTCGATCTCCTCGTACAGGCCGTCGAGCAGCTCGAGGAAGGCGTCGGCGGCATCGTCGACGGCGGCCTGGAAGACCGACCCCGGCGATCCGTCCGACTCGACGCGGGCCAGGATCCCGTTCACCGGCGCGAGGTCGCCCCGTGCTCCCGCCTTGCGGACGGTCAACACGACGGTCGGGGTCGCCACGATGTCGAGCTCGAGGTACTCCACGCGATCCTCGCTCGGATAGGCCCTGGGATGGGCGAGGACGGCGAGCACGTAGTTGCCGTGCGCCTCGAGCAGCGGTCGCGCGCCGCGACCGTCGCCCGCGGATGCCACCAGCATCTCGATCGCATCGGGGTCCAGCGGCGTCGCGATCGCCTGCAGGACGTCCTCCCGCGTCGGGTCGACGAGGTCGATCCACTGCGAGGTCACGGCGCCCCGAGGCTAGCGCCCGGGTCGGCCGTCGCCGGTCGTTGCGCTCGTCAGGAAGCGGCGGCGGCCGACAAGGCGGCGTGGCGCTGCTCGCTCAGCCAGCGCTCGGCGTCGAGCGCCGCCGCGCAGCCGGACCCGGCTGCGGTGACCGCCTGGCGGTACACGTGGTCCTGGACGTCGCCGGCCGCGAACACGCCGGGGATGTTCGTCTCGGTCGACTTCCCTCGGGTCAGGAGGTACCCGGTGTCGGGCTCGTGGTCGAGCTGGTCGAGGAAGAGCGCGGTGTTCGGATCGTGGCCGATGGCGACGAACACGCCGTCGGCGTCGAGGACGGTCTCCTCTCCCGTCACCGTGTCGACGAGCCGCACTCCCGAGACCTTGCCGTCCCCGAGCACTTCCTCGACGACCTTGTTGAGCAGGAACTCGATCTTCTCGTTCGAGTGGGCGCGGTCGACCATGATCGGCGAGGCGCGGAACTCCTCGCGGCGGTGCACGACGACCACCCTGCTCGCGAACCTCGAGATGAAGAGCGCCTCCTCCATCGCGGAGTCGCCGCCGCCCACGACGACGACCACCTTGTCGCGGAAGAAGGCCGCATCGCAGGTCGCGCAGTAGGAGACGCCGCGTCCCTGCAGGACCTGCTCCGACGAGAGGCCGAGCTGACGGGCGCTCGCACCTGTCGCGACGATCACGGAGTCGGCCCGGTACTCGTCGTCCCCGACCCACACGCGGAACGGACGCTGTGAGAAGTCGACCCGGGTGACGTCGTCGGTGACGAACGTCGTCCCGAACCGCTCCGCCTGCCGGCGGAAGTCCTGCATCATCGCCGGCCCCATCACGCCGTCGGCGTAGCCGGGGTAGTTCTCGACATCGGAGGTGATCATCAGCTGGCCGCCCCAGTTGAACCCCTCGATCACGAGCGGCTCGAGGTTCGCGCGCGCCGCGTAGAGCGCAGCGGTATAGCCGGCGGGTCCGCCGCCGATCACGATCACGTTGCGGACGTCACTCACGATCCAACAGTGCTCCTCGACTCGTCGTAACCCCTAAGTCTAGAAACGAATCCACCGCCTCGGCTGTTCCAGGTCAGCCCAGCGTCAGGCGGCATGCGCGTCACGTGGCAGCTCGACGACCGCCGCCTCGTCTCCGTCCACCCCGACCGACCGTGTCTGACGCTCGATCTGCGCGGGCGACTCGAGCGACCCCGCGACACCGTGCTCCTCGAGGCGTCGCGCCTGGACGAGCACGCGGGACTCGAAGGACCCGACCGCCTCGTTGTACGAGCCCACCGCGCCGTCGAGCGACCGCCCGAGCTTCGCGAGGTGGCCGGCGAACGTCCCGAGCCGTTTGTGGAGCTCCGCACCGAGCTCGTGCACGGCCTGCGCGCTCTGCGCCACGGTCTCCTGCTGCCAGACGGCCGCGACGGTTCGCAGCAGCGTCATGAGCGTGCTCGGCGATGCGAGCACCACACCCTGGGCCCAGGCGTCCTCGCCGAGCCTGCGGTCGTGCTCGTGGGCCACGCGGAGCAGGGTCTCGTCCGGGACGAACATCACGACGAAGTCGGGCGCCGGGGAGAACTGGCGCCAGTAGCTCTTCGCGGCGAGCTTGGTCGCGTGGTCGCGCACCTGACGTGCATGCGCGGCGAGCCGGGCCGACCGCTCCTCCTCGTCCGTCGTCTCGAACGCCTCGAGGTACGCAGCGAGCGGCACCTTGGCGTCCACGACCACCTGCTTGCCGCCCGGGATGCGTACGACGAGGTCGGGCCGCAGGAGGTCCCCCTCGGCGTCCCTCGTCGACGCCTGGGCGACGAAGTCGCAGTGCTCCAGCATTCCCGCGAGCTCGACGACGTTCCGGAGCTGCGCCTCGCCCCACCGGCCGCGCACCGACGGCGAGCGCAGCGCGTTCGCGAGGCTCCCCGTCCGCTCGCTGAGGACGGAGACCTGCTGCCGCAGCGCGCCGTAGGCCTGCTCGCGGGCGCGATCGAGCTCCTGCACGCGGAGGCCAACGTCCTGGAGCGACTGCCGGAGCGGCGCGACGGTCGTCTCCAGCTGGCCGCGCGCCGCGTCGAGGTATCGGGCGCCGCTGTCCCGGAACGCCTCGGACGACGCCGTCCGCACGGCCTCGGCCAGGCTCGTGTCGAACGAGCGCTCGGCCGCCTCGAGCCGCGCGTTCGCCCCCGCGAGGTCGCGCTCCAGCTCGAGCACGCGCTCGCCCCGCGCGCGGCGCTCGGCGAGCGCCGGACGCAGGAGGAACAGGACGCCCAAGGCGCCGACGAGGAGACCGATGAGGAGTGCCACGATCGTCACGAGGGCACGGGACCGTAGCGCCCCGGCCGGACGGACTTCCGTGAGGCCACAGCTATCCTTCCCGGCCCATGCCGCCCAAGCCGCGACCGCACGGGAAGCCCAAGCCGCCCTCGCAGGGCGCCGACCGCAACAGGCTGCTGATGCTCGGCGTCGGCGGCCTCGTGGCCCTCGCCGCGGTCGCAGCGGCGCTCGCGTTCACGCTCGGCGGCGGAGGGGGATCGTCGGACGCCCGCGCCGCGCTCGAGGCCTCAGGCTGCACGTTGAGCGCCACGCCGGCGCTTCCCGGGAACCACTCCGTCACGAGCCCGACGGGGACGTCCAAGCAGTGGAACACGATCCCCCCGACCAGCGGCCCGCACTACGCGGTCCCTGTCGTGTACGGATCGTACGACGAGCCGGTCAACGAGGCGCAGCTCGTCCACAACCTCGAGCACGGGGCGATCGCCGTGCAGTACGGGAAGGACGTGCCGGCCGCGACCGTTCAGCAGCTGAAGTCGTTCGTCCAGGCGCACTCCCGCGGAACGGTGCTCGCCCCGTATCCGGCGCTCGGCGACAAGATCGCACTCGGCGCCTGGGTGACCGAGAGCCCGTCGCAGCCGAGCAAGGGCACGGCCTATCTGGCGAAGTGCACGGCCTTCGACGACGCCGCCTTCTCGGCGTTCTTCGACGCGTACCAGTTCCAGGGCCCCGAGCGCTTCCCGGCCGACACGATGCTGCCCGGCCGGAGCTAGCGGCGGTATACCTCGCGGCACGGAACCACGCGCCGGGGTGGCGGAACTGGTCAGACGCGGCCGGCTTAAAACCGGCTGTCCCTCGGGACATCTGGGTTCGACTCCCAGCCCCGGCACCTGGCGGGGGACGTGCCCCCTGCGGGGCCTGTCCCCCGGTTACACTCACCGCTCGATGGCGAGCACCGAGCACGTCCCGTCGTTCGCCCACCTCGAGTACGACACGCCGCTCTACCGCACGGCGATCGCCCAGTTCGACCAGGCCGTGCCGCACGCGGGCGTCGACCCCGGCGTCGCCGAGCGGTTGCGGCATCCAGAGCGGTCGGTCATCGTTGCCTGCCCGGTCGGGCTGGACGACGGCACGCGTGTCGTCTTCCCCGGCTACCGGGTGCAGCACTCGAGCGTCATGGGGCCGACGAAGGGCGGGATCCGCTACGACCCGCAGGTTACGCTCGGCGAGTGCGCGGCCCTCGCCGTGTGGATGACGTGGAAGTGCGCGCTCCTGCGGTTGCCCTACGGCGGCGCGAAGGGCGGCGTCCGCTGCAACCCGCGCACGCTGTCGCACACCGAGATCGAGCGCGTCACGCGCCGCTTCACCTCGGAGCTGCTCCCGTTCATCGGGCCGCAGGAGGACATCCCGGCCCCCGACATGGCGACCAACGAGCAGACGATGGCGTGGATGATGGACACGTACTCGATGCAGCGCGGCCATGCGGTGCCGGAGATCGTGACCGGCAAGCCGATCTCGATCGGCGGCTCGGTCTTCCGCCACGAGGCGACCGGCGCCGGGGTCGTGATGGTCGTCGCCCGCGCGTGCGAGCGGCTCGGCTGGAGGCTCTCCGAGCAGCGCTGCGTCGTCCAGGGGTTCGGCAACGTCGGCGGGATCGCGGCGCAGGAGCTCGTCGACCGCGGAGCCACGGTCGTGGGCGTGTCGGACGTCTCGGGTGGCGTGCACGATCCGGAGGGGCTCGACATCCCGACGATGAGCGCGCACGCGCGCGAGCACGGCTCACTGGAGGGCTGGGAGACGGGCGCGCGGATCACGAACGAGGAGCTGCTCGAGCTCGACTGCGACATCCTCGTCCTCGCCGCGCGCGAGGACCAGATCCACGGCGACAACGCCGCGCGGCTCCGCTGCCGCATGGTCGCCGAGGGGGCGAACGGGCCGACCTCGCTGGAGGGCGACGCCATCCTGCGCGAGCGCGGGATCCCGATCCTCCCGGACATCCTCACGAACGCCGGCGGCGTCACGGTCTCCTACTTCGAGTGGGTCCAGGACCTCGGGCGTCTCTTCTGGGGCCGCGACGAGATCCGCGCGAAGCTTGCGGAGAAGCTCAACGACGCGTTCGACCGCGTGTGGGAGATCTCCCACGAGCGCGACGTCTCGATGAGGACGGCCGCGCTCGTCGCCGGGATCCGGGACGTCTCGTCCGCGCTCGAGGCCCGCGGGCTCTATCCGTGACCGACGAGCCGACGACACGCGTCCGCGACGCGATGATCACGGAGCCCCGTTCGCTCCCCGGCACGGCGACGGCGCGGGAGGCCGGTGAGGTGCTGACGCCCGCCGAGGTCCGGGCCGTCTACGTCGTCGGGGACGAGGGCGCGCTCGTCGGAGTCGTCACGCGCAAGACGCTGGTCGCGAAGGTCGTCGCCCGCGGCCTCGATCCGAACGCGGTCCGCGTGGCGGAGATCGCCGAGAAGCCGTACTACACGATCGACGCCGACACGCCACTCGACGAGGCGTTCAGGTTCCTCGAGGAGGAGGACGCCGAGCGGGTGCCGGTCGTCCACCAGGGTCGGCTCGTCGGCGTCGTGTCCCGCGCGGTGCTCCAGCGGCGCCTCGCCGAGGACGAGGAGCCGGTGGAGCCCGAGCTCGACGCCTGACCGAGCCGCGCGGGCACCTTCGACCCGTAGGGCGACGGCGAGCACGCGCACCGGGGCGGTGGTGGGGCGACGCTGCGCGGCCCGGGAGGCGGGGATCGCGCGTCGGGCGACGACGGCGAGGTCGCTGCCACCGTTTGGTCCCATCCCCAGCCCCCGCCCACCCACGGGGACACGGACGCTACCCGCCGAGGTGTGCCGTGTCCGTGCCGAAAGCGTGCCGATCGCCGCACAGGCGATCGGCCGCTCAGCGGGTCGGCAGTCGCGTCCCTTCCAGGACATCCGCGAGGCTCGTCGCGCGGAGGGTGTCCGTGAACCGCTCCTGCGCCGTGGCGAGGACCGCATGGAACGGGCAGGCACCCTCCCAGCTGCACACGCCCTCGTGCAGGACGCAGCGCTCGGGGCGGCCCTCTCCGTCGATCGCGAGCACGACGTCGTACACCGAGACGTCGCGCGCGGGTCGGGCGAGCCGGTAGCCGCCGCGCGGCCCGGCCTGGGCGACGAGGACGTCGGCGCGGACGAGCGCAGCGAGCGGCTGGGCGAGCACCGACAGCGGTGCGCCGGTCACGGTCGACAGCTCCCGGCGCGAGACGAGCCGGCCGTCGACCGCGCGGGCGACCTCGAGCACCGCGCGCAGGCCATAGTCGGCAGTTCGGGAAAACCGCAGGCGCATCAGTAGGTATTCCGCTCAACGTTTATTCGAAAAGTGTACTATCCTCGGCGGCAGTGAGCGAGGGACCGGGAACGACGAACGTCCGCTCGAGGCACGACCTCGCTGCCCTCCCCGTCTCCGCCGCGATCACCGCGCGCGGCAAGGAGCTGTCCGCGACCGACACGGTCGCAGACGCACGCAGGCTGTTCGCTCACGGCTCCGTTCAGGTCCTGCCCGTTCTCGACGGACCGGCCTATCTCGGTGTCGTGAGCCGGGACGCGATGCGCGACGATCTCCACCCCGAGACCCCCGTCGTCGCCGTCGCGTCCCACAGCCTGCCCACCGCTCTCGCCGGGACGTCCTCGGCGGAAGCCCTCGCCGAGCTCGACCGCACCGGCGGGACGCGCCTGGTCGTCCTCGACGGCGACGGCACGTACCGGGGGCTCGTCTGCCTGCGCAGCGACCGCGACCGCGTGTGCGTCGACGCCGAGTGCCACGCCGAGCTCGACACCGCGACCGACGAAAGGATCACCGTGACCGCGATCTCAGCCGACACCCACGTCGCCGCGCTCGTCCTCGAGGACCCCAGCCGGGCCCGCGTCTTCGAGCGCTTCGGCATCGACTACTGCTGTGGTGGCAAGACCCCGCTCGATTCCGCCTGCGCCGATCGGGGCCTCGACGTCGACGCCGTGATCGCGGCGCTGGGCGAGCCGCGCTCGCCCGGGGCGGAGGACGTCGACTGGGCCGAAGAGCCGGTCTCCGCGCTCGTCGACCACATCGTCGGGCACCATCACGCCTACCTCAGGGAGGAGCTGCCGCCGCTCAGGGCGCTCGTCGAGAAGGTCGCGGCGGCCCACGGTGACGCCCACCCGGAGCTGGCCGAGGTGCGCGAGACGTACGCGGGCGTCGCGGACGAGCTCGCAGAGCACATGCTGAAGGAGGAGCAGATCCTCTTCCCGGTGTGCCTCGCGCTCGACGAGGGACGGCGGAGAGCCGGGGCTCGCCTCGGTCGAGAGCCCGATCGACGTGATGCTGCACGAGCACGACGAGGTCGCGGCCGGGCTCGCCCGGTTGCGCGCGTTGACGGCCGGCTACGAGGCTCCCGTCGATGCCTGCAACTCCTACCGGGCGATGCTCGACCGGCTTCGGACGCTCGAGATCGACACCCACCGGCACGTGCACGAGGAGAACAACGTGCTCTTCCCGCGCGCGCTCGCGCTCGAGTCGGCGCGACACTAGGAGGCGAACCGTGGACGCATCGCGTACTGCGACGAGGAACCTCGCGCTCGCGACCGTGGCCTTCGCGGTCGCGTTCGTCGGATGGAGCCTGATCGCCCCACTGGCGAAGCGGTTCCAGGACGACCTCGATCTCTCCAACACCCGCACGCTCATGCTCACCGCGGTGCCGGTCGTCCTCGGCTCGCTGCTGAGAATCCCTGTCGGCGCGCTGACCGACCGGGTCGGCGGACGGGTGATGTTCCCGGTGGTGCTCGCCGTGTCTGCGATCCCGGCGGCGATCTTCGGCTTCGTCGACGGCTATACGGCGCTCGTCGTCGTCGGGTTCTTCCTCGGCATCGCCGGCTCGTCGTTCGCCGTGGGCGTCCCCTTCGTGGCCGGCTGGTACCCCAAGGAGCGGCAGGGGTTCGCGCTCGGCGTGTACGGGATGGGAAACATCGGGACCGCCGTCGCGGCCTTCAGCGCGCCTGCGATCGTCGACTGGCTCGGCCGCGAGGCGCTCGGGATCTTCGCCGCGGCGCTGCTGCTCGTGACGGCTCTCGTCTTCTACCGGATGGCCGAGGACCCGCCGCGCGGGCCTGCGGTCCACTACGGCGCAGTGCTCCGCTCGGGCTGGAAGCTGTGGCGGCTCGCGCTCCTCTACTTCGTGACGTTCGGCGGCTTCGTCGCGATGGCGGTGTTCCTGCCGAAGCTGCTCCGCGACTGGTTCGACATCTCGCTGACGAACGCCGGGCTACGGGCCGCTGGCTTCACGGTCGTCGCGACGTTTGCCCGGCCCGTGGGCGGGTTCCTGTCCGACCGGATCGGCTCGGCCACGGTACTGATCGTCGTCTTCATCGGCGCCGGCATCGACGCCACGTGGCTGGCCTTCATCTCCGGCGACCCGACCTGGGTCCCGGTGACGATCGCCTGCCTCACGCTCGCCGGGTTCCTCGGGCTCGGCAACGGCGCGGTGTTCAAGGCGGTGCCGCACGACTTCCCGGAGGCGACCGGCGCGGCGACCGGCATCGTCGGTGCCGCCGGCGGCCTGGGCGGGTTCTTCCCGCCGGTCGTCATGGGGATCGTGAAAGATCACTTCGACACGTATGCGCTCGGTTTCGTCGGCCTGCTCCTGTTCACGGCGGTCTGCCTCGTGGTCGCCCTGACGATGCGTCGTGCGGCACGGATGCCGCGCGGGGTCACCGCGTGAGCCGCCTCGCGCGGCCCCTGTTCTTCGGCGCATCCGGTGGATCGGCCGACGGCTGGAGCACGCTCCAGCCCGACGGCCGCGAGTGGGAGCGCTTCTACCGCGAGCGCTGGCAGCACGACAAGATCGTCCGCTCGACGCACGGCGTCAACTGCACGGGCTCCTGCTCGTGGAAGATCCACGTCAAGGACGGGATCGTCGCCTGGGAGACCCAGCAGACGGACTACCCGACGAACGGCCCGGACGTCCCGGAGTACGAGCCGCGCGGCTGCCCCCGCGGCGCCTCCTTCAGCTGGTACCTCTACTCCCCGATCCGGGTTCGCTACCCGTACGTCCGCGGCGTGTTGCTCGACCTCTTCCGCGAGGCGCGCGAGCGGCACGGGGGCGACCCCGTCGAGGCCTGGGCCTCGATCGTCGACGACCCGGAGAAGGCGCGTGCCTACAAGTCGGTGCGCGGCAAGGGCGGCTTCGTCCGCGCGAGCTGGGACGACGTCGTCGACATCGTCTCGGCGGCGCACGTCCACACCGTGAAGCGCTACGGCCCCGACCGCGTCGCGGGGTTCACGCCGATCCCTGCGATGTCGATGGTCTCGTACGCGGCCGGCACCCGCTTCCTGTCGCTGATCGGCGGGATCTGCATGAGCTTCTACGACTGGTACGCCGACCTGCCGCCCGCCTCGCCGCAGATGTGGGGAGACCAGACCGACGTGCCGGAGTCGGCCGACTGGTGGAACGCGAGCTACATCGTGCTCTGGGGGTCGAACATCCCGCAGACGCGGACACCGGACGCGCACTTCCTCACCGAGGCGCGCTACCGCGGGCAGAAGGTCGTCGTCGTCTCGCCCGACTTCGCGGGGCACACGAAGTTCGCCGACCACTGGCTCCCCGCAGCGGCGGGGACGGACGGCGCGCTCGCGATGGCGATGACGCACGTCGTCTTCAGGGAGTTCCACGTCGAGCGGACCGTGCCCTGGTTCGACGAGTACGTGAAGCGCACCACCGACCTCCCCTTCCTCGTCACGCTGCGCGAGCGCGAGGGCGCGTACGTCGCCGACCGCTTTCTCCGCGCCTCGGATCTCGGCGACACGAGCGAGCACGCGGAGTGGAAGACCGTCCTCGTCGACGGGCGCACCGGCGACCCGGTCGTCCCGAACGGCTCGATCGGGTACCGCTGGGGCGAGGACGGTGCCGGGAAGTGGAACCTCGAGCTCGGGGACGTCGACCCGGCGCTGACGCTGCTCGGGCGGCACGACGAGCTCGTCGAGCTCGACCTGCCTCGCTTCGACGTCGGCCCTGCGGGTGGGGAGACAGCTCCGGCGCGGCGTGCCCGCCAGGCGCGTCGGCGGCGTCCTCGTGACGACGGTGTTCGACCTGCTGGCCGCACAGCTCGGCGTCCACCGCGAGGGGCTTCCGGGGACGTGGCCCTCGGGCTACGACGATGCGTCCGAGCCGTACACGCCCGCCTGGCAGGAGGCGATCACCGGCGTCGACGCCGGGCGCGTGACCCGGGTCGCGCGGGAGTTCGCCCGGAACGCGGAGCGCTCGAACGGCCGCTCGATGATCGTGCTCGGCGCGGGCACGAACCACTGGTTCCACTCGGACCAGGTCTACCGCGCGATTCTCCAGCTCGTCGCCCTCTGCGGCTGCCAGGGCGTGAACGGCGGCGGCTGGGCGCACTACGTCGGCCAGGAGAAGGTCCGCCCGATCAGTGGGTGGTCGACGCTCGCGTTCGCGCTCGACTGGAACCGCCCGCCGCGCCAGCAGGCGACGACGCCGTTCTGGTTCCTGGCGAGCGACCAGTTCCGCTACCAGCGCACCCGGGCGGACGTGTACTCGACCCCGCTCGGGAAGGGCGTCCTCGACGGGATGCACGTGGCCGACTGCAACGCGCTGGCGGCGCGCCTCGGCTGGATGCCGTCGTATCCCACGTTCGACCGCAACCCGCTCGACCTGACGCGCGACGCAGCCGACGCCGGGATGGAGGCCCCCGCCTACGTCATCGACCGGCTGAAGACCGGCGAGCTCCGCTTCGCCGCCGAGGACCCCGACGCGCCCGAGAACTTCCCGCGCGTCCTCACCCTGTGGCGCGCCAACCTCCTCGGCTCGTCGAGCAAGGGGCACGAGTACTTCCTGCGGCACCTGCTCGGCGTCGAGGACGCCGCGGTGCGGAACGTCGAGTCGTCGCCGGACGAGCGCCCGAGCGACGTGGTCTGGCGCGACGAGGCACCGACCGGGAAGTTCGACCTGTTCACGACGATCGACTTCCGGATGAACGGGTCGGCGCTCTACTCGGACGTCGTCCTCCCGGCCGCGACCTGGTACGAGAAGCACGACCTCTCGTCGACCGACCTGCACCCGTTCGTCCACTCGTTCAACCAGGCGGTGCCGCCGCCCTGGGAGGCGAAGACCGACTTCGACATCTTCGGCCGGGTCGCCGAGCGGTTCTCCGAGCTCGCCGGGAAGCACCTCGGGACGCGCACCGACCTCGTCGCCGCTCCGCTGCTGCACGACACGCCCGACGAGCTGGCGCAGCCGCTCGGCGAGGTGCGCGACTGGAAGCGCGGCGAATGCGAGCCGGTGCCCGGCAAGACGATGCCGAAGCTCGTGCCCGTCGAGCGCGACTACACCGCCGTGTACCGCAAGTGGCGCTCGCTCGGCCCGCTCGCCGAGCAGCTCGGGTCGTCGGCGAAGGGCATCCCGCTCAAGCCGACCGTCGAGATCGACGAGCTGCGTGCCGCGAACGGCGAGCTCGACGGGCGCCCCGCGCTGACCCGCGACGTCCACATGTGCGAGGCGATCCTCGCGCTTTCCGGCGTCACGAACGGGCGGCTGGCAGTCGAGGGCTTCCGCGGGCTGGAGAAGCGCACCGGGACGCGCCTCGCCGACATCGCCGAGGAGCACGCCGACGTTCGCATCACGTTCGGCGACACGCAGGTGCAGCCGCGCAAGGTGCTCGCCTCGCCGGAGTGGTCGGGGATGGAGTCGCGCGACCGCCGCTACAACCCGTTCACGATCAACGTCGAGCGCGACGTCCCGTTCAGGACGCTCACCGGGCGTCAGCAGCTCTACGTCGAGCACGCGTGGATGCTCGAGTACGGCGAGGGCCTGCCCACCTACCGCCCGCCGCTCAACGTCCTCGGCGTCGTGGGCGAGCAGCTCTCGGGCGACCCGACGCGCAAGGAGCTCCACCTCCGCTGGCTGAGCCCCCACTCGAAGTGGTCGATCCACTCGGAGTTCCAGGACAACCTCCACATGCTCACCCTCTTCCGCGGCGGGCCGGTCGTGTGGATCTCGGACGTGGACGCCGCGGAGATCGAGGTCGCCGACAACGACTGGGTCGAGGTCTTCAACCGCAACGGCGTCGTGACCGCGCGGGCGGTCGTCTCCCACCGCATCCCATCGGGCGTCGGGCTGATGTACCACTCGCAGGACCGGCACGTGAACGTGCCACGGAGCGAGCTGTCGGGCACGCGCGGCGGCACGGACAACTCCGTCACCCGCATCTCGATGAAGCCGACCCACCTGGTCGGCGGCTACGCGCAGCTCTCCTACGGGTTCAACTACTACGGCCCGTGCGGCACGCAGCGCGACGAGATGGTCGCCGTGCGCAAGCTGCTCGGGGAGATCACGTACTGATGCAGGTCCGCGCCCAGATCGCGATGGTGATGAACCTCGACAAGTGCATCGGGTGCCACACCTGCTCGGTCACCTGCAAGAACGTGTGGACGAACCGCCGCGGCACGGAGTACGTCTGGTTCAACGACGTCGAGACGAAGCCCGGCGTCGGGTATCCGAAGCAGTGGGAGGACCAGGACCGCTGGAAGGGCGGCTGGGAGCTCCGAGGCGGGAAGCTCCGGCTCCGCGCGGGCGGGCGCCTCCGCAAGCTGGCGACCCTCTTCTTCAACCCGGAGCTGCCGACGCTCGACGACTACTACGAGCCCTGGACGTACGACTACGAGACGCTCACGACCGCGGGCCCGTCGAAGCACCAGCCGGTCGCGCGTCCCGAGTCACAGGTGACGGGGCGCCCGCTCGACCTGCAGTGGGGCCCCAACTGGGAGGACGACCTCGCCGGCGCCCCCGAGCGCGCCCGGCTCGACCCCAACCTGCGGGACGGAGTCGAGGAGCACGTGCGCCTCGAGTACGAGAAGGCGTTCATGTTCTACCTCCCGCGGATCTGCGAGCACTGCCTGAACCCGTCGTGCGTCGCGTCGTGCCCGTCGGGGGCGATGTACAAGCGCGCCGAGGACGGGATCGTGCTCGTCGACCAGGAGCAGTGCCGGTCGTGGCGCATGTGCGTGAGCGGCTGCCCGTACAAGAAGGTCTACTTCAACTGGTCGACCGGCAAGGCCGAGAAGTGCACGCTCTGCTACCCGCGCATCGAGGCGGGCCAGCCGACGATCTGCTCGGAGACCTGCGTCGGCAAGATCCGGTACCTCGGTGTCGTCCTCTACGACGCCGACCGGGTGCAGGAGGCTGCCTCGGTCGCGGACGAGAAGGACCTGCTCCCGGCCCAGCTCTCGCTCTTCCTCGATCCGAACGACCCCGAGGTGCGCGAGCAGGCGCGTCGTGACGGGGTCGCGGACGACTGGCTCGACGCCGCTCGCCGCTCGCCGGTGTACGCGCTCGCAGTCGAGCACAGGGTCGCCCTGCCGCTCCACCCCGAGTACCGGACGCTGCCGATGGTCTGGTACGTCCCGCCGCTCTCGCCGGTGATGAGCCTCGTCGAAGGGCCGGGCTCCGAGGCCGACCCCGACGACGTGTTCCCCGCGATCGACGAGCTCCGGATCCCCATCGAGTACCTCGCGAACCTCCTCACCGCCGGCGATCCCGAGCCGGTTCGCGTCGCGCTGCGTCGGCTCGCCGCGATGCGGAGCTGGACGCGCGAGCGCAACCTCGGTGGCGAGCCCGATCCCTCGGTCGCGGCGGCGGTCGGGATGGAGCCGGGCGCGATCGACGCCATGTTCCGGCTGCTCGCGATCGCGAAATACGACGAGCGGTACGTGATCCCGCAGGCGCACGGCGAGATCGGCGTCAATCCGCATTCGCGCCAGGGCGCGTGCGGCCTCGACTTCGAGGGAGGCCCGGGGAGCTGCGGCGCGCTGCAGAAGACGAAGGACCCCTTCGGCGCCGAGCCTCTCGCGGCGCCGGCCTCGGGTGGCGGCTCGAACGTGGCCTTCCTCGACTTCCGGAGGAGCTCGTGAACGCGAAGCTGCTCGCTCTGCTGCTCGTGTACCCGGACGAGGAGCTGCTCGAGGCGCTGCCCGAGCTGCGGGAGGCCGCAGCGGCACTCCCGCGCGCCGAGCGCGGCGCCGTCGAGGGCGTGCTCGCGGGGCTCGCCGCGATGCCGCTGGCCGAGCTGCGCCGCGCATACGTCGAGACGTTCGACTTCGACCGGCGCTGCGGCCTCCACCTCACGTACCACACCCACGGCGACCGGCGGCAGCGCGGTCTCGAGCTCGTCCGGCTCAAGCGCCGCTACGCGGAGGCCGGCCTCCCGTTCGAGAGCTCCGAGCTACCGGACTACCTCCCGGTCGTGCTCGAGTTCGCCTCGCTGCGGCCGGACGAGGGGACGGAGCTGCTCGCATCGTTCCGCGCGCCGCTGGAGCTGATCCGGTCCGCGCTGCACGACCGGAAGAGCATCTACGCGGGCGTGCTCGACGCCCTCTGCGTCGCGCTGCCGCGGCCAACGGCCCGCCAGATCGAGGAGGCGCGACGGCTTGCCGAGGAAGGGCCGCCGGCCGAGCTCGTCGGGCTCGAGCCGTTCGCCGAGGCGGGGCTCGCGGAGACCGTGCGATGAGCAGGGCCGACACGTTCTTCTGGGTGCTCCTGCCCTATGTCGCCCTGACGAGCTTCGTCGTCGGCCACGTGTGGCGCTTTCGACGCGACGGCTACACGTGGACCGCGCGCTCCACGCAGCTCCTCGAGCGCCGGCTGCTGCTCGTGGGCAGCATCGCCTTCCACTTCGGGATCCTCGGCGTGATCGGCGGGCACGTGATCGGGATCCTGGTGCCGAACACGTGGACCGACGCCGTCGGGATCTCGGAGCACGTCTACCACTGGCTCGCGATCGTCGCCGGCGGCGCGACCGGCATCCTGCTCTGCGTCGGAGCGCTCGTGCTCGTCTACCGGCGCCTCAGGATCGACCGCATCCGCGCAACGACGCTGCGGAGCGACTGGGTGATGTACCCGCTGCTGCTCACGACGATCACCCTCGGGATGCTCTGCACCTTCCTCGGCGGCCTGATCGACGAGTACGACTACCGCGAGACGGTGTCTCCGTGGTTCCGGAGCGTGTTCACGCTCGATCCCAAGGGATCGCTGATGGTCGACGCCCCGTTCGTCTACCAGGCGCACGTGACGATCGCGTGGCTCTTGTACGCGGTGTGGCCGTACACGCGGCTCGTCCACGTCTGGAGCGTCCCGGTCGGGTACCTCGCGCGCTCGCCGATCGTCTACCGCGCGAAGCGCGGCGCGACCCGTACCGCGCTCCGCTGAGCCCGGCGGACGACGACCACGATCACGCGCCTCGCCCCGCTCGCGCGCATCCGCGAGCGGGGCCGAGCTTCGGGGCTCAGGGCACGATGTTGTGGTTCAGGTGGAAGACGTTGTCGGGGTCGTAGCGGCGCTTGACCTCCACCAACCGGTCGTAGTTCGGGCCGTACGCGGAGCGGATCGCGCCGTCCTGGTCGTCGCCCAGGTAGTTGAGCCATCGTCCCGGCGCGAAGTGCTCGGACAGCGCCGCGAACGTGTCCTTCGTCCAGGCGACGTTCGCCTCGGTGTCGTCGGGGTCGAGCCATTCCGACGGCAGCAGCAGGTTCCAGCCCGTGTCCCGATGGGGCACGGCCGTGTCTGTCTGGCCGATCCGGGTGACCGCTCCGTGGAAGTGCTCGAGCAGGATCGCGGTCATCGGCGACGGCACCGAGGCGAACCTGTCCATCAGAGCGTCGATCAGCTCGTCGGAGAGACCGGTCGTGAAGCTCGAGAGCCAGTAGTTGAGTGCGCCCTTCGGATACGCCGCGTCGAGCAGGGTGTTCATCACCGGATACGGCATCGGGCCCACCTCGACCATGAGGGGGCGCCCCCATGACTTGAACGGGGCGAGGTCGCGCTCCGCGTCCGCCGGGTCGCCGGTGTGGAAGACGACCATCGCCGCGAGCTTCAACCCGGAGCCGTCCGGCGCGTGCACGAGGCCGGCGAAGACCGTGAGGTCGTCGGGGCAGTCGGCCACCGCGTCGCGGTAGAAGCGCAGCATGTCGGCGGCCGCGTCGATCGGGTGGGCGATCAGGCCGCCGGTGACCATGCCCACCGGGTGCAGCCGGTAGACCAGCGACGCGGCGACGCCGAAGTTGCCGCCCCCGCCTCGGAGCGCCCACATCAGGTCCGGATGGCTCTCGTCGGTCACGTTCAGGATCTCGCCGTCCGCCGTCACGAGCTCCACGCCGAGCAGGTTGTCGGCCCCGAGCCCGTGCTTCGCCATCAGCCAGCCGAGCCCGCCACCGAGGGTGTAGCCGGCGATCCCCGTCGAGGAGATCGCGCCTCCGGTGACGGCGAGCCCTTGGCGGTGCGTCTCCCGGTTCAGCTCCTTCCACGTCACACCGCCCTGTGCGCGCGCGGTTCGCGCCGACGCGTCGACGTGGATCCCCTTCATCTCCGCGAGGTCGATCATCAGGCCGCCGTCGGCGACAGCACGACCCGCGACGTTGTGTCCGCCGCCCCGGACCGAGATCTCGAGGCTGCTCGCGCGCGCGAGGCCGATCGCCTCTGCGATGTCGGCCGTTCCCTGGCAGCGAGCGATGAGTGCCGGGCGGCGGTCGACGAGGCCGTTGTGGACGAGGCGCGCCTCGTCGTAGCCGTCGTCTCCCGGAAGCAGGACGGTGCCGGAGAAGCTCGCGCTGAGCGCCTCGAGCAGCGCGCCGTCGATCGTCGCTGTGGCCATACAGACCTCCCTGTCCGCTCGTTTCGGTCCCTCGGTTCAGTGTGGCACCGTGGGTGGAGTAGCCACAACGAGCGTTTCGTTGCGTTCCGGTTGTACGCAGCGGGTGCTATCAACCCGGCATGACGCCCGATGCGGCACCACCTACGGCCAGCCGGTCGCTACGCGGGCGCGCGATCCAGGCGGATCCGCTCGTGCGCGAGCTGCTGGCCTTGCGGCTGATCGCCGTCGTGTCCACCCTCGAGCGCGACGGATCGGTGCATGCCGTGCCCATGTGGTTCGCAGTGCGCGGCGAGGACGTGATCCTCGCCGCATCGGCCCGGAGCCACAAGGTGGCGAACGTGGAGCGGGATCCACGCGCGACGTTCGTCGTCCACGACTCGCGGCCCGGGGCCGAGGTCTGCGGCGTGTCGATCCGTGGCCGCGTCGAGATCGTCCGAGCGGAGCACGCGCGCCCGCTCGTCGCGCTCGTGCACCGGCGCTACGTCACCGACGCAGGAGCGGCGCTCCCGGAGACGTGCGCCTTCCTGGCGTTCGACGACGTCGCGTTGCGTCTCGTCCCGGAGCGCGCCTTCACGTGGGACGAGCGTCGCAACCCCGCGGCGCGCGTCCTGCGCGAGACCGGCGGTGCGTACCCGTTGGAGCCGACGTCGCCTCGCGCGACAGCCGACTGAGCCGGCGTCCTCGTCAGAAAGCGCGTGCGTAGGCGTTCAGCGCCGGCTGGCCCCCGAGATGGGCATAGAGGACGTTCGAGCCGGGCTGGATCCTGCCGTCCCGGACGAGGTCGATCATCGCCGCCATCGACTTCCCCTCGTAGACCGGGTCGGTGAGCATCCCCTCGAGTCGGGCGCAGAGCTCGGATCGCCTCGATCGTCTTCCGTCCGGGACGCCGTACGTCCCCGCGTGCCACTCGTCGAGCAGGACGATCTCGTCGTCGGCGAGCTCGCGCCCGAGGCCGATCGACTCCGCCGTCCGTCGCGCGATCCGCGCGATCTGCTCCCGCGTCTGCTCCACGGTGGCCGACCCGTCGATCCCGAGAACGCGTCGCGACCGCTCGTGCCCGGCGAACCCGGCGATCATCCCCGCCTGGGTCGAGCCGGTCACCGAGCAGACGACGATCGTGTCGAAGAAGACGCCGAGCTCTGACTCCTGCTCGGCCACCTCGTCGGCCCAGCGGGCGAACCCGTGGCCGCCCAGCGGGTGGTCGGAGGCGCCTGCGGGGATCGGGTAGGGCTTGCCGCCGGACGCCTCGACCGACGCGAGCGCCTCCTCCCAGCTCGGCCTGAAGCCGATGTCGAAGCCCGCGTCCGAGAGCCGGACGTCCGCTCCCATGATCCGCGAGAGGAGGATGTTCCCCACCCGTTCGTAGCCGGGGTCGTCCCACTCGACCCAGTGCTCCTGCACCAGCACGCAGCCGAGGCCGAGGCGTGCGGCCACGGCTGCGACCTGACGTGTGTGGTTCGACTGGACACCGCCGATCGAGACGAGCGTGTCGCAGCCCTTGGCCAGGGCGTCGGCCGCGAGGTACTCGAGCTTCCGGGTCTTGTTGCCGCCGTAGGCCAGCCCGGAGTTGCAGTCCTCGCGCTTGGCCCACAGGTCGACCCGACCGCCGAGGTGCTCGGTCAGCCGCTCGAGCCGGTGGACGGGGGAGGGGCCGAAGAGGAGCTCGACCCGCGGGTAGTCGGCGAGCGACGGCATGCGCGTCGGAGGCTAGATGGTTGATCGGCAATTCGCGCGAACCGGATGACGCCCCAGACACGGCGCCGGATCGCCCCGTCCGGGCACGGCCCGTAGCACCGACTACGAACCGCACCCGGCCGGTGCGCTCCGGCTTGGTCTGGGACGCCCCCGGACGTCACGCCAATTACCGATCAACCATCTCGACGATCGATGCCCCGATCTCGCGCCGCCGACGCGAATGTCGTTCAGCAGCACGTGAACGCCATCGGGGGCACCGCGCCTTCCTCGACCTCGGGCAGCTCGGCGGCTTCGAGCGCGGCGCCGTGGAGGAGGTCTCGCTCGCTGACGGTCAGCTCGTGCAGCCGATAGCGCTCGAGGATCTCGCGCAGCACGATGAGGCCTCCGACGATCACGGGTGCCCTGGCCGGAGCGAGGCCGCGCACCGTCCGACGGGTCTCGAGCGGCAGGGCCGCGAGGCTGTCGAGGATCGAGACCAGCGAGCGGCGGGTCAGCACGTAGCCGTGCACGCCGGACGCTCCGCCGAGCTCGATCGCGGCCGCCGTCGTCACCGTTCCGGCGACTCCGATCGCTCGCCCGACCCGCATGTCCGGCAGCAGCGAGCGGACGTGCTCGGCGCACGCCTCGAGCTCCTCCTGGGTCGGGGGGTCGGACGGGAGGTACCGCTCGGTCAGGCGCACGCTGCCCGCCTCGGTGCTGATCGCCCAGGCGATGCTCGCCGCGCCGGCCATCGCCAGCTCGGTCGAGCCGCCGCCGATGTCGATCACGAGCGTGCCGGTGTCGAGGAGATGGTCGCTCGCGACGCCGCGCAGCATGAGCTCAGCCTCCTCGCCGCCGTCCAGGAGGCGCGTGGTGAAGCCGTAGCTCCATTCGATCTCGCCGAGGAACGCCTCCCCGTTGTCCGCGTCCCGGGCAGCGCTCGTCCCGACCGCCAGCACCCGCTCGGCTCCGAGGCCATCGGCCTCCCGCCGGTAGTCGACGAGCACGTTGCGCACACGGGCGATCGCGGTGGGAAGGAGGATCCGGCGGCGGTCGACGGATTCGCCCATGCGTGTGATGGCCTCTCGGCGCACCACCTCGTCGAGTCGGCCGTCATCGACGTCGGCGACGAGGAGGCGAGTCGTGTTCGATCCGAGGTCGACGGCGGCGACCCGCATACTCGGACCGTAGCGCGCCCGCTCAGGGACGCAAGAGCAGCGCGGCGAGGCTCTGCGGCTCAGGCGCCGGGGAGGAACCAGAGCAGGCGCTTCATCGTGTGGCGCGCCTCGCGGATCGCCTGGAGCTGCACGTCGAGCCTCGCGCGCGAGACCGCGAGGCGCGCGGAGGCCTCGCCCAACGCCGAGCTCGAGGAGCTTGCGCGGTCGATGTGGGTCTGGATTTCGGCGCTCACCTCGTCGATCCTCGACGTCTCCCTCCCGAATGCCCGGCTGGTGCGCTTCAGCGCGCGCCACAGAGCGATTCCGCGGACGACGGCGTAGACCAGGCCGACGACGACCCCTGCGAGCAGCACGGCGAGGGAGATCCAGAAAACCACGATGCGGTGCTACCATAGTGGCCGCGACGCGGGGTGGAGCAGTCAGGTAGCTCGCCGGGCTCATAACCCGGAGGTCGCGGGTTCAAATCCCGCCCCCGCTATGACAAAACCCCCGTAAATCGGGGGTTTTGTGTCTCTTGGCTTAGGTCGGGCCGCGGTTTCCTATCGACGCTCATACCCTTGCCGGGATTGGCGGTTCTCGCGAATACGCGCCCCTCGGCGAGTTCCGCGAGATACGGGTGGGACGCTTTCCCAGCGCCGTGTGCCCGAGACCGTGCCAGAGCCGGAACGGCTTGTTGAGCCCGGCGTTGGTGTGAGGGCCGACCACCTCACCTATCGCGTGGAGGGGCTAGTCGCGCACGAAGAGATCGGTACGCACGACTGCCCGAAAATCAGCCCCTCTTCTTCGCGCGGATCGTCAAGCGCACGTAATCCACCACCGGCTCTGACAGCCTGTCGCAGACTGCGCGCACGAAGGCGGGTCGCTCCGGCTCGGGCAGGCGTGCCATGTGGGCACCGAGCACGACAATTGCGAGATAGCTCTCGAACTGCGTGCCCGCCTCCAGCCGTGCCGGGTCAGGGGTCAGCGCCACCTCGATATCCGTGAATCCCGCGTCCTCCAAACGTCGCTCGGTTTCCTCCACTCCAGCGAAGTTCCAGATGGCGGGGGATTCGCCAAGCACATCCTCGATCGCGGCGACGATGCTTGCGATATTGCCCTGCCCACCGCAATCCGCCACGAACTGACCGTTCGTCCGGAGCACGCTCGCGAGATTGCGGAAGAGCGTGTCGTGATCGGAGATCCAGTGAAACGCCGCGACGCTGACGATGGCGTCGACGCGCTCCGACACCGGAACCGGTTGCGTGAGGTCTGCGTGGATGACCTCGACTTGCTCGCGCCGGTCGGCTACGCGCCTTTCGAGTTGGTCGAGCATGGTGCGTGATGCGTCGACGGCGACGACGCGCACATCGGGGATCAGATCGAGCAGAAGCTTCGTGTCACGCCCTGTGCCGCAGCCCGCGTCGAGTACCCGGCGTAGCCCGGACGTTTCCAGACGCGCCAGCGTCCGACGCCCCCAGAGGGTGTGCGGCAGGGGCAGGGAGTCATACGCTCGTGCGTCCCATTCATGGGACATGGGACGACAGTAGCCCCTCGAATCGAAGATTTGAACCTCTCTGAGGCTCGTCCACTCCGGTTCGGAGGATGAGCGTTGGCCGTCGTTTCACTGCCTGAATCCGACCTCGCCGTTGAGGCGTAGGACCGTTCCCTTGAACAACAGCATGACCTCCTCAAGCTTCGCACCTAGACTCTCGACCGTGGGCGGCGGGGGAGTCGCGCCCGCTACGACGTGACCGCCTCCGCGGGCGCGACTCGGTCTCTCCGCCAGAAGCGGCGTGCCCAGAGCGCGACGTACACGAGGGCGACGAGCACCGGCACCTCGATCAGCGGCCCGACGACGCCCGCGAGGGCCTGCCCCGACGTCGCGCCGAAGACGCCGACGGCGACGGCGATCGCGAGCTCGAAGTCGTTGGACGCGACGGTGAAGGCGAGGCTCGCGGTCTGCGCGTACGGAAAGCCGACCAGCCTGCCGATCACGAAGCCGGCCACCCACATGCCGGCGAAGTACACCAGGAGAGGCACCGCGATCATCGCGACGTCGAGCGGCTGCGAGGTGATCGTGTCGCCCTGGATCGCGAAGAGCAGGACGATCGTGAACAGGAGCCCGTAGAGCGTGATCGGGCCGATCCGCGGGAGGAAGCGGCGGTCGTACCAGTCCCGACCCTTTCGCTCGAGGGCGATGCGGCGGGTCAGGTAGCCCGCGGCGAGCGGGATCCCCAGGAAGATCAGCACGGTGCGCGCGACCTCCCAGATCCCGACCTCGAACCCCTGGGTGTCGAGACCGAGCCAGCCCGGCAGGACCGTCAGGTAGAAGTACCCGAGCAGCGAGTAGGCGGCGACCTGGAAGACGGCGTTGAAGACGACGAGGACCGCGGCGCGGTCGCGGTCGCCCTTCGCGAGGTCGTTCCAGATCAGCACCATCGCGATGCAGCGGGCGAGACCCACGATGATCACGCCCGTGCGGTACTCGGGCTGGTCGGCGAGGAACAGCCAGGCGAGCACGAACATGAACAGCGGGCCGACCACCCACGACAGGAAGAGCGAGACGCCGTAGAAGCGCCGGTCGGAGACCCCGTCGGCCTTGCTGCGGCCGAGCTCCTCGTAGCGCACCTTGGCGAGCACGGGGTACATCATCAGGAGCAGCCCCAGCGCGATCGGCAGGCTGACGGTGCCGACGCGAAGGCGGTCGAGGCCGTCGTTCAGGCTCGGGATCAGGGAGCCGAGGGCGAGCCCCGCGCCCATCGCCAGCGCGATCCAGAGCGGCAGGTACCGGTCGAGCGTCGACAGCCTGCCCAGGACCGCCGCCTCGTCCCCCCGGGGCGCCGCGGCGGGCTGCGGTCGCTCCGCGACCGCCATCAGGCGGCGCTCGCTTCCCGGACCGGTTCACCGTCGAGCTCGCCGAGGAGGGCCTCGACGCGCCGACCGATCTCGTCGCGGATCGCGCGCACCCGCTCGACTGCCTGGCCGTGAGGGTCGTCGAGCTCCCAGTCGACGTACCGCTTCCCGGGCAGGAACGGGCAGGCGTCGCCGCAGCCCATCGTCACGACGACGTCGGCCCACTCGGCATCCGCGCCCTCGAGCCGGTGCGGCACGCGGTCGCCGATCTCGATGCCCAGCTCGCGCATCACGCCGGCCACCTCGGGATGCACGGCGCGGGCCGGGCTCGACCCCGCCGACCGCGCGGCGTGACGTCCCGCGGCGGCGCGGGTGAAGAGCGCTTCCGCGATCTGCGAGCGGCCGGCGTTCTGGACGCACACGAACAGCACGTTCACGGTGCGACCTCCGGTCGCACCTAGCAGCACCCCGCCTTCGCCGCCGGCTGGATCACCGGCAGCCCCCTCGCCTCGGGGCACGTGCGTCTTGTGCGCCTTGACGATTGCGCTGTGCATCCCGTCCGCGACTTGGTGCGTGAAGACGATCGAGACGTCCTCGAACCCGGCCGCCTCGAGGCCGGCGGCGTACTCGCCCTCGGAGAGCGCCCCCGCGATGCAGCCGACGTACGAGCCGCGCTCCGCCCGATCGGCGGGGGAGAGCCGGTCCTCCGCTACGACGTCGCTGATGCCGATCCTCCCGCCCGGCCTGAGCACGCGGGCGATCTCGGTCAGCACCGCCGCCTTGTCCGTCGAGAGGTTGATCACGCAATTGGAGATGACGACGTCCACCGAGCCGGCGGGGAGCGGGATCTCCTCGATCACGCCCTTCAGGAAGTGGACGTTCCGCAGGTCGGACTCGGCGACGTTCCGTTGCGCGAGGGCGAGCATCTCGTCGGTCATGTCGAGCCCGAATGCCGTCCCCGTAGGACCGACCCGCTTGGCGGAGAGGATCACGTCGATGCCGCCGCCCGACCCGAGGTCGAGCACGGTCTCGCCTTCGCGGAGCTCCGCCACGACGGTGGGGTTCCCACAGCCGAGCGAGGCGAGAACGGCGGTGTCCGGCAGCTCGTCGACTTGCTCGGGGTCGTAGAGCGCCTCCCCGAACGGTCGTCTCCGTCTCGGGGTCGGCGCAGCACGAGCCGTCACCGCAGCTTCCCGTCGCCCCGCCCGTGACGGCGAGGGCCGACTCGGCGTAGCGCCGGCGTACCTCCTCGCGCAGCTCTTCGGCAGTGGTGGACATCAGCAGCACGCTCCTTTCAGGTCCGCGACGGCCGCGAGCGTCTCGACGGCCTCGCGCCTCAACGAGAAGTAGGCCCACTTGCCGCGCTGCTCGCGCTCGAGCAGCCCGGCCTCGACCAGCTTCTTCAGGTGGTGGGAGACGGTCGGCTGGGAGAGCCCGAGCGGCTCGTAGAGCTCGCAGGCGCAGACCGGCTCGTCGCTCCTCGCCACGACGTTCACGATCCGCACCCGGGCCGGGTCGCCGAGGGCCCTGAACAGGTCCGCGGTCGCGTTGGCCTCGTCGTCGCTCAGCACCTCGGCGCCGAGCGGGGCGCAGCAGGTCACGGCTTCGAGCGCGGCGTTCATGGTGCGGTGCTCGCGAAAGGTCTTGTCATGGCGACGCCTCTCCGTTTCATATCGACGTTCCTCAATATATCGAAGAACATCGATTTGTCAAGCCGAGGGTCACCCGCGCACGACGGACAGGGCACGCCGGCGCCAGGAGCGCCGGCTACGAGCAGCTTGGTCGGTCAGGGGCGGCGCTTCACGAGGCCACCCGTCGGCGGCGCGTCAGCCGTCGTCGTCTCCGTCGTCCTGGTCACGGCGGAACAGCCGATTTCCGGACTCGGCACGCTCGGCCCGCTTCTCGGCCCGCTTCTCCGCACGCTGCGCCTTCTGCTCGGCCACCTTCTCCTTCGCGTCGGTGTACGAGCTGCCGACCAGCTGCCTCCCGCCGGACCAGCCGAACACGAGGATGACCAGCACGATGGCGAAGAGCACGTTCCAGGCGGTCGTGATCAGCTGCTGCGCGGTCGAGTAGTCGACCGCGACGCTGTTCTTGACGTCACAGCACGTGTTCAGCGCGAGCGCGTTGGTCGCCTGCGTGATGCCGACCGCGCCGGGCGTGAACGAGACGACGTTGGCGAGCGAGCCCGAGCCCGTGACCCACATGACGGACTCGAACGTGACCGGGATCGCGAAGGCGGCCAGGAAGATCGCGATCACGGCGAGCTTGCAGAGCCACGAGAGGAAGTACGGGAGGAATGCGTGGGTCATGTACTGGCGCGGGTGGGCGAGGATCGCGCCGCCTGTCTTCGCCTGCTCCCAGAGCTTCTTCACCTGGCGCCAGAAGATGCGTCCCAGGATCACGACCAGCACGACAGCGCCCGCCGCGATCACGACGGAGAGGGCCGGATGTGCCGAGAGGTTGCCCAGGTTGGCGTCGAACGAGCCCGGAACCGAGAGGAACAGGTACAGGTATACGAACGTGCCGGCGATCGTGAAGAAGATCTTCTGCACGAGATATGCCGCGATCGAGCCCGCGAACGTGCACGCGGGGATGAGCGCGACGAACATCAGCAGCGTCACGAACGTGCCGATGTTCGCGGGGAGGAAGTTGTTCATCGCGACGCCCACCGCGTAGGCGGTCACGATCGGCCAGAACTGCACCTGGCCGGGATAGGCGGCGCGCAGGATCCCGTAGTACGAGACCCCCGCGAGCACCGTCTGACCGGTCTGGAACACGAGCGCGGCGACGATGTAGCCGGCGGGGACGTCGCGGATCTGGTCCCACAGGTCGGACAGCCATCCCCGGACGTCGACGCCCAGCAGGTTCAGCACCACCAGGACGAGCGCAATGCCGACGAGCCACCCGGCCACCTTGAGCAGGCGCCGCCGACGTGATCGGTCGTTGAACGGCAGCAGAGGCAAGGACGCGGCGTCCTGCGGTTGGGTCTGCGGTGCGGTCTCTGTGCTCATCGTCGAATGTTGGTGCGAGCGAGCACATCATCCCAGGCGGACGGTGCGGACGCCGATGTGCCGCCGTTCTACGACGCGACGCGAGCACCACGCGCGTCGACTGCGCCCGCGAGCTCGCGCGCCTGGCCCCCGATCACCCTCAGCATCCCGGCGAGCGTCGTCCGGTAGCCGACGAAGTGGAGACCGGGGGCATCGGCGTGCTCGTTCGCGCCGTGGACGAGCGGGACGCCCTTGTCGTCCAGCACGCCCAGGTGGCCGACCAGCGGCTCGAGACCCGTGCGAAAGCCCGTCGCGGCGATCACTGCGTCGACCTCGACCGGGTCCCCGCTCGCGAGCGCCACGGCTCCGTCGGCGAACCCCTCGACCGCACCGACCACGCGCACGCGGCCCTTCCGGACCGCGTCCACGAGCCCGACGTCGAGGATCGGAAGCACGCCGCGCCGCAGGAAGTCCGAGTACGGGCGCGCGGGCGCGGGCAGGCCGTACGGGGCGAGGTCGGGAATCGCGACACGGCGCATCGTCGAGGCGATCCGGTCGACGGCTCCGACCGGCAGGTGCCCCGTCGCGATCCCGAGCAGCTGGCTCGGCACGCCGAGCGTGTCCCGGCGGACGACGTTCGGTGGGGTCCGAACGGCGAGCAACACCTCCCGGGCGCCGCCGTCGGCGAGGTCGACGGCGATCTCCGCCCCCGAGTTCCCGCTCCCGGCGACGAGCACGCGCTTGCCGAGATAGGGCTCCGGGTTCCGGTAGTCGAACGAGTGGACGACGCTTCCGGCGAAGGTGCCCGGCCAGTCGGGGACGAACGGGACGTTGCTGAGGCCGGTGGCCACGACCACGCGCCGTGACTCGACGACTGCGGACGGCGCGCGCACGACCCACCCGTCACCCTCTCGGTCGATCCGCTCGACCGCGACACCGGTTCGCACGTCGAGGTCGGTTCCGCTCCGCGTAGGCGTGGAGGTACTCGACGACGCGGTCACGGGAGGGCCATTTCCCGAACGAGCGCGGGATCGGATAGCCAGGCAGCGAGGAGAGCCAGCGGACCGTGTGGAGGTGGAGCCGGTCGTACCGCGTCTCCCACGCCGCGCCGACCTCGTCCCGCTCGAGCACGACGACCTGCTCGCCCGATTGCCGGAGGAGCGCCGCGACCGCCAGCCCTGCGGGGCCGGCTCCGATCACGCTGATCACGCGGTCCTTCTATCGCATCCACCCCGAGGAACGAGGCGGGGCGGACGGCATCTAGGGCATCCGACGCCCGCGCTGTGCGCGGCGCAGCGCGTCGAGCCTGCGGCGGTCGCGCTTGGTCGGGCGCGCACCGAGGTCAGCGCCGAGCGGTCGAGCGAGGCGTCGTTCGGCGGCGCGCTGCTCGCGCCGGGCGATCGACTCGGGCGTCTCCTCGTACAGCGCCGCGGCCGCTGCCGCAGGGCCCCGCTTGTCGCCGACGGCGCGGACGACGACCTCGCGCCGCACGTCGCCGACCGTCACCTCGAGCCGGTCACCGGCCGTGACGTCCTTCGACGGCTTGACCCGTGCCCCGTTCACGTGCACGTGCCCGCCGAGCACGGCCTCCGTCGCTGCGCCGCGCGTCTTGAAGAAGCGGGCCGCCCACAGCCAGCGGTCGATCCTCACCCGGTCCATCGCAAGGTCATGATCTCAGAGCGGATACCGGCGCCCTCGCTGGCGACGGCCCGGAGCGAGTCGGTCTCCGCCGAGGAGCTGGAGAAGACAGGGGTCTCGAAGTGGCTCGGCGCGCCGCAGTCGGCCGTGTCGACCGCCTCGACGGCGTCGTAGCCAGATCCACGTTCCGCTCCGCGTCGTACGGATGGTTACACGAGGGCCGATCGGGTATCACTGGCCAGTAGCGCTCGAGAAAGGGGCCCCATCATGCGCCGCACGCTCGCGCTGACGGCGATCGCAGCCGTCGTCGCCACCTCCGCCGGGCTCGCCGCCTCGTTTCCGGCGACGATCCCGCTGCCGAACGGCTGGCAGCCCGAGGGGATCGCCGTCGGGGACGGAACGACCTTCTACGTCGGCTCGATCCCAACGGGCGCCGTCTACCGCGGAGACCTCCGGACGGGCAGGGGGTCGACGCTCGTCGCGGGCGCGGCCGGACGCGCCGCGATCGGGGTCGAGCACGATCGCGGACGCCTCTTCGTGGCGGGCGGCGGAACCGGCAAGGGCTTCGTCTACGACGCGCGCAGCGGGGCGCTCGTCCGCGAGCTGCAGCTGGCCACGGGCGGCGGAGCCACCTTCGTGAACGACGTCGCCGTCACGAGGCGCGCAGCCTGGTTCACGGACTCGAACCGGGCCGCCCTCTACCGCGTTCCGCTCTCGAACAGCGGCGTTCCGGCGCCGTCGGCGCAGGTGATCCCGCTGACCGGCGACTTCCAGCTCGTGGCGGGGTTCAACCTCAACGGCATCGACGCGACCCCCGACGGGAAGACGCTCGTCGTCGTCCAGAGCGCGACCGGGAAGCTGTTCCGCGTCGAGCCCACGGGGAAGACCACCGCGATCGGCCTCGGAGGGGCGACGGTCCCGAACGGCGACGGCCTGCTGCTCCACGGCCGGACCCTCTACGTCGTCCAGAACCAGCTGAACCGGATCGCTGTCGTCGCGCTCGGCAAGTCGTTCGCCTCGGGGAGGATCGCGCGGACGATCACCGACTCCGACTTCGACGTGCCCACGACGATCGACCGGCACGGAGCGTTCCTGTACGCCGTGAACGCGCGCTTCGGGACGACGCCCGGGCCTTCCACCACGTACTCGGTCGTGAAGGTGGCGCGTTGAGGCGGTTGCTAGGGTTTACTTGCGTATGCAAGCAAACCGCTTCGAGCTCGGCATCTACACGTTCGCGGAGCTGACCCCCGACCCGGCGACGGGACGCACGGTCACGCCTGCCGAGCGCTTACGCGACCTGCTCGAGGAGATCGAGCTCGCCGATCGGGTCGGCCTGGACGTCTTCGGCGTGGGCGAGCACCACCGGCCGGACTTCGCCGTGTCGGCGCCGGCGGTCGTGCTCGCCGCGGCGGCCGAGCGGACGAGCCGCATCCGGCTCACGAGCGCCGTCTCGGTCCTGAGCTCGGACGACCCGATCCGCGTGTTCCAGGACTTCGCGACGCTCGACCTGCTCTCGGGCGGACGTGCCGAGATCATGGCCGGCCGCGGGTCGTTCATCGAGTCCTTCCCGCTCTTCGGCCACGACCTGCGCGACTACGACGCCTTGTTCGCCGAGAAGCTCGACCTGCTCCTCGCCGTGCGCGAGCGCGAGCGCGTCACGTGGTCGGGCGCGTATCGCGCGCCGCTCGACGACCGCGGCGTGTACCCCCGACCCGTGCAGGATCCGCTGCCCGTGTGGGTCGCCGTGGGCGGCACGCCGGAGTCGGCGGTGCGGGCAGGCGCGCTGGGCCTTCCGCTCGCGCTCGGGATCATCGGCGGGTTACCCGAGCGCTTCGCTCCGTTCGCGGAGCTCCATCGCCGCGCGGCCCGCGAGGCGGGGCACGAGCCTCCGCCGCTCAGCATCAACTCGCACGGGTTCGTCGCTGCCACCGCCGAGGAGGCGTCGGAGATCTCGTACGCGCCGTTCGCGACGATGATGGACCGGATCGGGCGGGAGCGGGGCTGGCCCCCGATGACGCGCGAGTCGTTCGAGGCTGCGCGATCCCTGCGCGGTGCGAGCTTCGTCGGCAGCCCCCGGGATCTCGTCGAGAAGATCCTCTTCCAGCACGAGATCTTCGGCCACCAGCGGTTCCTGCTCCAGCTCTCGGTCGGGACGATCCCGCACGACGCGCTGATGCAGGCGATCGAGCTCTTCGGGAGGGAGGTCGCTCCGGCCGTACGGGAGGAGCTGGCGCGCAGGTCGGCCCCTGCGGCCGTCGGCTCTCACTCGTAGCGCAGCGCCTCCGCGGGCGGGATCCGGGATGCCCGGATCGCGGGCGCCAGGGTCGCGAGCAGCGCCACCGCATAGACCACCCCGAAGATCAGGGCGAGGTCGCCCCACGGCACGACCAGCGTGAGGTTCTCCCAGCTCGGCGTCTCGCGCTGGTCCTGGATGATGTTCCACCCGAGGAGCAGCCCGAGCGCCGTCCCCACGACGATCGCGGTGAGGGCGACGAACGACGACTCGAGCAGGAAGACGGCCTGGATCATCGTGCGGCGGAACCCGATCGCGCGCATCACGCCGATCTGCTGCCGCCGCTCGACGACCGCCCGCGCGCTGATGACGCCGAGCGCCGCGACGCCGACCACGAGACCGAGCGCGATGAAGCCCTGGATCAGCCGGTTGAACGTCCGGTTGGCCGCGACTGCGTCGTCGACGACCTCTCGTATCGACTGCGCCTCGAGACCGTTCGCCAGGAAGGCCGACTCGAGCCGCGCGGCCGCCTTGTCCGGGTCGACGCCCGGGGCGGTCGTGAAGTAGTGGATCGTCGGCCGCGCCCGGCCCGGGAACGCCGTCGGCGAGCGTCTTCTGGGAGGTCGAGATCCCGGCCATCTCGAACGGGGCGGAGTCGGACAGCACGCCTATCACCGTGAGACGCGTGCGGAAGCCGGTCTGGGTGTCGACGACCTCGAGCGGAATCGGGTCGAACGGCTCGGCGACGTCGCCGTAGAAGCCCGGTGATCTTGAAGTCGGAGGGCAGCACCGTGAACGAGAAGTTGTCACGGCGCGGCACCACGAGCCCGTCGACGACGGCCAGGCCGGGTGTCTTGGCGAGCGCCGTCCACACGTCGTGGGGGCTCGAGTAGCCCTTCGCCATCGCGCCGAGGTCGAACGTCGTGTGCTGCAGGAAGGAGGTGTCGAGGCCGCGCACGTAGTAGCTCTCGAGCGGACGGCCGGTCTCGAGCTGACGCGCGTCGACCGCGAGCACGGACTGGCTCCCCACGACGGGATAGTCGGCCGACCGTGCTCCGAGACGCTGGTCGAGCGCCGAGCGCATGTCGTCGATCGCCGCGACCGCTCCCGTCCCTGCTCGTATCTGGAAGCCGCCGCCGAAGGCGTCCTCGTTGCCGAACGCCGCCTGGAACGAGCCGGTCGACGTCGCTCCGGTGACGAGCGTGAAGACGACGAGCGTGAACATGGCGAGGGTGGTGCCGGTCCGGAAGCGGCTCCGGAGCGGGTACGCCATCGACATGCGCAGGACCGGAGCAAGCGCCTTGATCCTGTCCGAGCACGGCCATCGCCGCGCCGAGCAGCAGGTCGGCGTTGTAGACGATGACCCAGACGGCGCCGATGACGACCATCAGGCCGGCCACGATCCATGTCGAGAAGTCCATCGAGAGCGGCCCGAAGACCGACTCCCAGACACTCCAGGGCAGCATCCAGAGCACGACGGTGACGATCCCCGCCACGGTGTACGCGAGCCGGTCGGGAATCCCGACGAGGCGGGCGAACGGCACCAGGCTCAGCACGATCAGCGAGATGCCGAGCATCAGCGGCGTGGCGGAATTGCCCGCGGTGAGGGCGAGGAGCAGGCCGAGCGCGACGCCGAGCCCGCCGAGCACGACTCTCCGGCGCCGGCGCACGACCGGCGGCTCCGGGACGTTGCGGATCGCCGCGGCGATCGTCATCACGCTGACACGCCACGCGGAGAAGGCCACCACGATCAGCGTGAGCAGCACGCCGAGCGCGAAGGCGATCAGGAGGCTCTGCCACGTGAAGGCGAACTCCACCTGCAGGCCGGCGTCCGCGTCCTCTGCGCCGAACGCCTGCGCCATCAGGAACACCATGCCGTAGGCGATCACCGCGCCGAGGATCGCCCCGACGGCGGCGGCGATCAGGTCGTAGGCCGCCCCCTCGAACGTGAACATCTCGACGAGGTGCCCTCGCCGCGTGCCGATCGCGCGTGCGATCCCGAGCTCGCCGCGGCGCTCGGCAGCGAGCATCACGAAGATGAGGAAGATCAGCAGGATCCCAGCGGCGATCGAGAACGAGCCGAACGTCGTGAAGAACGCCATGAACGCGCTGCCGGCCTCGTCCGCCGCCTCGATCGTGTCCTGCTTGACCGTCGCGACGTCGAGCTGCCACTGGTCGAGCACCGGCTGGAGCTCGGCCTCGACCCGGTCGGAGAGTGCGACCGAGGCATCGCCGGAGCCGCGGTTCGAGATCATCACGCCGAGGATCTGCTTCGGCTTGTCGTAGATGCGCTGGGCCTCTCCGAGCGGCAACAGCAGCGCCGCGTCCGCCGTTCCCGCCCCCTGGAAGTCGACCACCGCGCGCACGCGCGCGCGGAACGGCTCGCCCGAGGGGTAGACGACGATCGCGTCGCCGGCGCGCGCACCCAGCTCCTTGGCGGCGTCTGCGTTGAGGTAGACCTCGCCCTTCCCGAGCTGGGCGAGCGAGAGCGTCTCGCCGCCGGGGCCCGTGATGGGCGCGAAGCTCTCGAGCGCGGTCGGGTCGGCGGCGAACAGCTTCACGCTGGGCTCGGTCTGACGCGTGCGTGGCGCCTGGATCGCGACGTTGTCGATCACGGCCCCGACGACCCCGTCGGTCAGGTCCGGACCGAGCGTGGACTGGATCTCACCGACGAGGCTGTCCGACATCCAGGCGACACCACTGGCCTGCCCGAGATCGCCGGGGATGTCGTCCACCGCGCCGCGAGCCGAGACGATCTCGTCCGTCTGGCCGAGCGCGGCGGTCGCGGTCGTGCGGATCGTGTGGCTCATCGTGTCGCCGGTGACGAGCGCGGCGGCGACGATCGTCGTGCCGAGCATCAGCCCCAGGACGATCAGGCCGGTCCGCCCACGGCGGCGTCCGACGTTGCGTACGCCGAGGCGGAAGAGAACCGGGTTGCGCACGACGAGCACGGCGAGGATCCCGAACGCGATCCCGAGCGCGACCGCGAGGATCACGAGCAGCGTGTCGAGCGGGATGCCGAAGAGCTCGTTCACGACTCGACGGTCACCCGCGGCATCTCGGCGAATGCCACCTTGTAGTGCTCACGCCCGGGGGGCGAGCGGTAGAGCGTGACGAACTCCTCGAGCGCGCTGGATGCGAAGCCGGCGGTCTGCCTCGACCGCCTCCTCGCTGTCCCAGAAGCTGACGATCATGCCCTTGCCCTCGGGCGTCACCATCACGGCGACACCCTCGTAGCCGGGCAGCTCGCGCATGCGGGGCATGACCTTCGTCTCGTACTGCTCCACCGCGTCGTCGAGGTCCACGCGGACCGTGTCGATCTCAAGCAGCGTGACTCGCGAGTACATGCGGCACCTCCAGCTGTTGCTCCTCGACGACGACGCCGTCGAGCATGCGGACGATCCGGTCGGTCTTGCGGCCGACCGAGATGTCGTGGGTGACGATCAGGAAGCTGAGACCGCGCTCGACGTTCAGCTGTCGCATCAGCGCGACGATGTCCTGCGCGTTCTCGGAGTCGAGGTCCCCGGTGGGCTCGTCGGCCCAGACGATCGCAGGGTCGTTGACGAGCGAGCGGGCGATCGTGACGCGCTGGCGCTCGCCACCGGAGAGCTCGTCGGGAACGTGCGACGCCCGGTCTGCGAGCCCGACGAGGTCGAGCGCCTCCAGCGCCCGACGTCGCGCGTTGCCCGCGCTCTCCCGGGCGATGAGCAGCGGGAGCTCGACGTTCTCGACGGCGCTCAGCACCGGCATCAGGTTGTAGAACTGGAAGACGAATCCCATGTGACGGGCGCGGTAGTCGGTGCGCTCGCGGTCGGACATCTCGGAGAGCGACGTCCCGTCGATCACGACCTCGCCGCCGTCGACGGCGTCGAGGCCGGAGAGGCAGTTGAGCAGCGTGGTCTTGCCGCACCCGCTCGGCCCCATGATCGCCGCCATCTCCCCGCGTTCGAGCGTCAGGTCGACCCCGCGCAGCGCCTCGACGCGCACCGCCCCGGTGTCGTACGTCTTCACGATCGACCGTGCGTCGACGATCGGGCTCGTGCTCATGGCCGCTCCTTCCGAGGCTCGGTTCCCCCTGAGCGTCCAACCTGCAGGCCGACGCGCCATCGGCGCGTCCTCGGATCGTCACGTGTGGTGAACTACCGAACTCGCTCGGTTCCGTCGGCTCGTGGCAGACTCCGGCCGTGGGTCTCGAGGCGTTCGAGCTCGTGGTGCTCCGCCGTCCGCCGGATGCCGCGGCCTACGACGAGGAGACGCTCGACCGGATCCAGGCGGAGCATCTGGCCTATCTGGGGTCGCTCCGGGACGCGGGGCTCGTCGTCACGAACGGCCCGGTGCTGGATCATCCGGACGCGTCGGTGCGCGGCCTGACGTTCTTCTGCGTGGGATCGGTCGAGGAGGCACGCCGGCTCGCCGAGGACGATCCGGCCGTGCGCGCCGGGCGGCTCGCCGTCGACGTGATGACCTGGTGGTGCCCGGCCGGGACGATGACGCGCCCCGGCCGCCCGGTGTCGCTCGGGGAGAGCGACTAGCCGCGCTCCCCACGCGGCACGTACGGGCGCTCGCCCTCGCCCGTGTAGATCTGACGCGGCCGCGAGATCTTCTGCTCCGGGTCGGAGAGGTGCTCCTCCCACTGCGCGATCCAGCCAGGGAGGCGACCCAGGGCGAAGAGGACCGTGAAGTAGTCGGTCGGATAGCCCATCGCCTGGTAGATGAGCCCCGAGTAGAAGTCGACGTTCGGGTACAGCTTGCGCGAGACGAAGTACTCGTCCTCCAGCGCGATCCGCTCGAGCTCGAGGGCGATCTCCAGCTTCGGGTTGAGCCCGGTCTGCCCGAACACGTCGTCGGCGACGCGCTTGATCAGCTTCGCGCGCGGGTCGTAGCTCTTGTACACGCGGTGGCCGAACCCCATCAGGCGGCCTTTCCCGGCCTTGACCTGCTCGATGAACGCCGGGACGTTCTTCGTGTCCCCGATCTCGTCGAGCATCCGGAGCACCGCCTCGTTCGCGCCGCCGTGCAGCGGGCCGTAGAGCGCAGCGATCCCCGCCGAGACGGCGGAGAAGGGGTCGACCTGCGACGAGCCGACCCCGCGCACGGCGCTCGTCGAGCAGTTCTGCTCGTGGTCCGCGTGCAGGATCAGCAGGATCTCGAGGGAGCGCTGGAGCACCGGATTGGGCTCGTGCCGCCCTCCGATCTCGAACGTCATGTTGACGAAGTTGCCGATGTAGTCGAGATCGTTCCGCGGGAGCACGTACGGCAGGCCGCGCGAGTGGCGGAACACGAACGCCGCGATGGTCGGCATCTTCGCCAGCAGGCGAAGACGCTGGAGGTAGCGGCTCTCGGAATCCCCGATGTGCTTCGCGTCGGGATAGAACGTCGAGAGCGCCCCGACCGCGCCGAGCAGCATCCCCATCGGATGGGCGTCGTAGCGGAAGCCCTCGAGGAACTTCTGCACGTTGACGTGGACGTAGGTGTGGTAGCGGATCGCGTCCTCGAAGCGGCTCAGCTGATCGGGGGTCGGGAGCTCTCCCTCGAGGAGCAGGTATGCCGTCTCGAGGAACGTCGCCTCCTCGGCCAGCTGTTCGATCGGGTAGCCGCGGTAGCGGAGGATGCCGGCGTCGCCGTCGATGAACGTGATGGCGCTCCGGCACGAAGCGGTGTTGAGGTACGCGGGGTCGTACGACATCAGCCCGCCGTCACCCTCGACGGCGCTCACCTGGCGGAGGTCGGTCGCGTGGATCGTGCCGTCCGTGATCGGAACCGTGTACTCGTGTCCGGTGCGGTTGTCGGTGATCGTGAGCGTGTCCTCGGCCATTGCTCGCCCCTTTCCTCGCGTCGCCCGGGATCGTCTCAGATCGCGGGGCCCGACCGCCCGACGACCGTGTGAGGCGGGCCGCCGAGGGAACGGCTCGGCGCCGTGACCGGCACGGGCCGGGATCGTGCTCGTCCCCCGGAAGACTGCCGGAATTCGCGATGCTGGGGAATAGACCGAGAATATCGAGCGTTCCATTTTCAGGATCGGGAAGAGGACGACGAGAGATCTTTACCTTGGAACTCTTGACAGATCGGTAGTCGTACCTCTATCCTGTGCACCGGAGAGATGCAAACCATGTTGAACACATCCATCACCACCACGTACCTCGCCGAAGCGGCCGACGCCGCGAGGTGGCAGCCGACCCGGCACACGGCGGGCGGTTGCTCACACCGGTCGGGGTCCGTGGGAGCCCTCGAGGAGGGCCGCATGCGCTAGATGGCATGGCGCAGAACGGCTTCTCTCGTGGGCGACCCGGATGGGTCGCCTTCGTTGTTTCGGAGGCGAACGATGTCGAACGAGAGAAGAAGGTGATGCCCAGCTAGAGAAGCACGAGGACGGATCGAGGCCCCGCTCGAGAGAGAAAGGCTCTACGCGTTCGCGTATCAATTGCGTTGCAGATATCTGTTCTATTTGCGCTGCAATTTTTCGGACGGCCCGAGGGTCCGGCTCCAGAGCTCCTCCACGTAGGACGGTGACCACTCGCGCTCGCGCAGCCGGCGGTCGGCGATCCAGGGTCGAAGGGTGAGCGAGTGGCTTGGAAAACAGCGCCGACGTCTCGACGGCGCGACATACCGAAGGTGGCGTCCCTCGCCGCTGCATCGATCTCCCACCTCGAGGGGGATGGATGGAGGGCGAGCCGCCCACCACGCGTGGCCGTAGCTCAGCCGGTAGAGCGCCCGTCTGAAACGCGGGGCGCCGCAGGTTCGATTCCTGCCGGCCACACCTCCCGGCTCCGTAGCTCAACAGGCAGAGCTCCCGGCTCTTAACCGGAGGGTTGCAGGTTCGACGCCTGCCGGAGCCCCCTCGCGCCCCGGCGCGGCCGCTCCCGCCGGCGGAGCCCGGCCTCCGGGCCGCCTCGCGCCGCGGAGCGCACCCGGCTCTCCGGGTCTGTGCTCTCGCACTATCCCCTCCGGCCGTGCACGCTCAGCGACACGTCGGAGGCGCGAGGAGTCGTGCGTACCCCGCCATCGGCTGCTTGCTTCGTCCCGACGCCGTTCTCCGCTGACCGGATCACCGACGTTCCCCGGAAGGACTGCCACAGGCGCGGTACCCCGTCTCGAAAACGGGTGGCCCTCACGGGCTTGGGGGTTCGACTCCCTCTCCTTCCTCCATCTCGTACCGATTGCGCGCCCCGTTCGGCGCGCCGTGCGTCCCCGCCAGGAGCACGCCGGGACGCGCGCCCGGAGGCATGGCCGAGTGGTAAGGCAGCGCCCTGCTACGGCGTAGGCGAGCCTCGCTCGCTCGCAGGTTCGAGCCCTGCTGCCTCCGTGAGCCGAGGCGGACCGAGGCCCCCGGGGGATGGGTCTCGGTCGCGCCCGGCTCGGTTCAGCTCCGCCCCGTAGCTCAGAGGATGAGAGCAGTGGGCTTCGAACCCACGCGCGCCCGTTCGAGTCGGGCCGGGGCGTTCCACCACGACACCCGCGGGTAGCTCAATTGCGGAGAGCGCCTCTCTTACAAAGAGGAGGATGGGGGTTCGAGTCCCTCACCGCGGATACGCCCTTGAAGCTCAGCTCGGCAGAGCAGCCGCCTTGTAAGCGGACGGTTGTCGGTTCGATCCCGACCTGGGGCTCTCGTTACACCCACCCCCTCGTAGCCCAACACGGCAGAGGCGCCCGGCTCAGACCCGGGAGGTTCGTGGTTCGAATCCACGCGGGGGGACTATAGGTGGGGGAACCCATGGTTCCCCCACCAGCCCCCTCCTTCGGGGCGTACACCGCCGTGCGCCTGGTCAGCCTCCCGGCCGGCCAAGCCGGCCTCCGGCGTCACTGCGCGGACAACCTGGCGTGGGCGACCGTTTCCAAGCCCCAGCCCGGCCCGTCGCCGCGAGGTCTGAACCCCCTCTGCCATACCGCTCACTTTCATGCGATGCGACGTCGTTCAATCGGCAGGACGCCCGGCTGTTACCCGGGGAACGCTGGTTCGACCCCAGCCGTCGCAGCTTCCGTTCCTCGGTCGTCTAACGGCAGGATCTTCGGCTCTGAACCGAAGGATGCGTGGTTCGAATCCCGCCCGAGGAGCTCCAAACGGACGAGACACGGCGTCCACTCGGTCTCCAACACCGAGGCGAGAGGGTTCGATTCCTTCCGTCCGTGCTCACGCCCCGGTCGTCTAGCCGGTCAGGATGCCGGTCTCTCACATCGGTGACGCGGGTTCGACTCCCGCTCGGGGCGCTCACGACACGCGACCGTGGTGTCAGGTCGGAAGCACACGGCGTTGCCAGCGCTGCGGACCGGGTTCGATCCCCGGCGGTCGCTCTTGCGGGGCTCTGATGGCGATGAGCGGTGGCTTGCAACCACCCGAGCGGGGTTCGATTCCCCGGAGCTCCACTCGGCTTGGCTTGGCGCAGATCGAGAATCCGCCGAGCGGATTCTCGATCGCGCAGATCCCTGAAGGCGTCGGCTTTCGCCGCCGCAACTGCCTCCAGCCTCGCCGGGCGCCCGACGCGCACGGACGCAAACGGTCACGTCTACCTCTCGACACATTCCTGCTCTCGGACGCGCCCGGGTTGCGCGGCCCGGCTGTCTCCTGGGTGAGGCGGGTTCGACTCCCGTCGAGAGCGCTGACTCGCCGTAGCTCAGCGGACCCGAGCGCCACCTTGCGAGGGTGGGGGACGGAGGTTCGAATCCTCCCGGCGAGATCACGACACGACAACGACGCGTCGATCCATCCGCAGTTGCGGCGGCGAAAGCTGAGCGAAGCGGCGGCCTTCAGGGATGCTGCCCCGCCGAAGGCGGGGATCCGAGCGCAGGATTCCGCTCGGCGGAATCGTGCTCGCGAACAAACACCGACGACGGGCCGGCTGGGCAGGCGCCGCTCTGATGAGGCGGTCGAGCGTGGTTCGATTCCACGGTCGTCGATCTCCCCGTAGCTCAGCGGAAGAGCAGAGGGCTTCTACCCCTCGTGTCGCAGGTTCGAGCCCTGCCGGGGAGTTGTCGCAGTCACGACTGGTCGTAGGGGAGTTTGGCCACCCCACCGACTTCGGGCGTCGGAGATCGCAGGTTCGAGTCCTGCCGACCAGATTCGATCGGGAGAAGGAGGGGGCTCGTGGGGGAACCATGGGTTCCCCCACGTTCAGAGCGCAGGTTCGAGTCCTGCCGACCAGACTCTCGCCCTCTCGGGGGCGGCGCGCGGTAGAGGAGCGGCTGTCCTCGCGAGCCTCATGAGCTCGAGACCGTGGGTTCGAATCCCACCCGCGCCATCGACAGGAACGGTCCGCCGACGGGCGGGCCGGGAAGTGACGGAACAAGGGCTGTGCAGAGCGCGGGCCCTAACGTGCGGCTGGGCCGTCAAGCCTCCGGGGCCAACCGGTGAGGAGGTGGCAGCGTGGCAATCACGCAGGCAGGACTGCCGAAAGGTAGAACAGCCGGCTCCGGAGCAAGAACGACGGCAACGGCTCTGCCTCCGGTTGCGGGGAGCCGATCCCGCCTTCCATTTCTGCCTCGACCGGGCGAAGATCGAGCTGTACCGCACGTGGCTCGAGGAGGGACGCGAGCCACCGCCGGTGCGCCTGGCGCGTGCCGGCGAGATCCTGTACGTCCGGGACGGCCGACACCGCATCACGGCCGCGCTGGTCGCAGGTCACGCGGTGATCGAGGCGGAGGTGCGGGAGACCTGACCTCGACGGCTGGGGCGGCAAGGCGGCTGTCGCCCCAGCGCCGTCGCGTTGTCGTCGTCACACACGTTCTCCCCCCGACGCGGGGGCACATGGGCCCGTAGCAGGAGATCAGCACGTGCACTCCGTGCCGGTGTGGTAGCGCCGGTGAACGTCCGGAGGTCATCGTGGGTGCAACTCCCACCGGGTCCACTCGTCGCGGGCCGGAGCGGCCCGGTTATCTGGACACGAACGGTTCGACTCCGTCACCGGATCGCGCCCACACGACCGCGACGTGACCACGAGGCTGCGGGCCGGAGCATGCCGGTTATCGCTTCCTAACGCGACGGTTGCGGGTTCGAATCCCGCTCCGGGCACCGAGAGGCGGCCCGGGTAGCTCAACGGTAGAGCAGTTGCCGGTCTGCAACACCACGACCGCAGCCTCGACAACCCACATCGCCTGCGGGCCGGAGTGGAGCGGTTATCGGGAGAGCGCCCGGCGCGAGCCGGGAGGTCGCGGGTTCGAGTCCCGCCTTCGTAGCTCAGCACACGCAGACCGCCCTGCAAGCCACGACCGCAGGCTCGACAACGAACGAGAGGAGGGCGCATGCTGTACCTGGCCCAGTACCTACCGCGCGCGTGCGCTCCGGTTCGGCCGCTGCGAGGCGCCCGGGTCGAGATCGAGACGCTGCTCAACCGGCCGGGCTACCACGGCGACGCGTACGTGCGTGTCTTCGTCGAGGACACTTCGCAGCGCCGCGTCCGTGGCGATCGGATCCCGACGCCGCGATTCGAGCTCGACATCGCGGACTGCACGAACACGATTCGGCTCGAGTTCGGCGTCTCGACCGCCGGCGACCGAGAGAACTCGCTCTTCAAGATCGCGACCCTGATCGGCGCGCTCGAGCAGTTCCGTGACGGCCTCGTCGCCGAGGCCGAGCTCCACGCGAAGCGGGAGCGCATCCACACAGGTTCCTAGGTGCGGCCGCTCAGCGGCCGCACCCCGGACTGGCAGAGAGGAGGGCACGAATGTCGTACCTGCAGCGCATCACCTCGCGCCGGCCTCCGCAGTCGGCGCCGATCCCGGGCTCGACGCAGGTGCCGAACTCGGCCGGCGGCTTCACGTGGTCGGTCGACGACTGGACACGCCTGCGCCGCTTCCTCGTCCTCGGCTCGGAGGGCGGCAGCTACTACGCATCGGAGCGGGAGCTGACGCTCGAGAGCGCCGAGGCGGTCGCGCGCTGCATCGACGCGGACGGCCTGCGGGCCGTCGCGACGATCGTCGACGTCAGCGTTGCAGGTCGAGCTCCGAAGAACGACCCGGCGCTCTTCGCGCTGGCGATGGCAGCCGGTCTCGGCGACGTCGAGACACGGCGTGCGGCATTGGACGCCCTGCCGCGTGTCGCACGGACGGGTACGCACCTGTTCCGGTTCACGCAGCTGGTCGAGGGCTTCCGCGGCTGGGGCCGCTCGCTTCGACGCGGTATCGGCCGCTGGTACGCGGAGCAGCCGGTCGACGCGCTCGCGTACCAGGCGGTGAAGTACCGCCAGCGTGAGGGCGTGACACACCGGGACCTGCTGCGTCTGGCTCACCCGGCGGCCGCGGTCGGCTCGGACAACCCGACGCTCGACGTGTCGGCCGAGCACCGTCGGCTGTTCGAGTGGATCGTCCGCGGTGGCGACACCGACGGCCTGCCGCGAATCGTCGAGGGCTTCGCTCGCGCACAGGCCGCGAAGACTCCGGCCGAGACGGCGGAGCTCGTCCGCGAGTACGGCCTGCCGCGCGAGGCGCTCCCGAGCGAGCACCTCGCCTCGCCGGTCGTGTGGGAGGCGCTGCTCGACGACATGCCGTCGACTGCGCTGATCCGCAACCTCGCGGCGATGACGCGCATCGGTCTCCTGGCCTCGGGCTCGGAGGCGACGCGGCTTGCCGTTTCGCGGCTCCGCGACGCGGAGCGGCTCCGCCGAGCACGCGTGCACCCGGTCGCGGTGCTCGCCGCCCTGCGAACGTACGAGGCGGGCCGGGGCGCCCGCGGCCGGGGCGAGTGGGCGCCGGTCCGCGAGATCGTCGACGCGCTCGATGCCGCGTTCTACGCGGCGTTCTCGAGCGTCGAGCCGGCCGGCACGCGACTGCTCCTCGCGCTCGACGTGTCGGGCTCGATGGAGTCGGGCCGGGTTGCCGGTGTCCCGGGCCTCAGCCCGCGCGACGCTTCGGCGGCGCTGGCGCTCGTGACGGCCGCAACCGAGCCCGAGTGGCAGATCGTCGGCTTCCACGCGGGTCGCGGCGGCTGGAAGGCAGGCTCTCGACGCCAGTGGTACGGCGGCGAGAACGGCCTGACACCGCTGGCGATCAGCCCGCGCCAGCGGCTGACCGACGCCGTGCGTGCGGTCTCGGGCCTCCCGTTCGGTGCGACCGACTGCGCCCTGCCGATGCTGTACGCACGGGCGCGGAAGCTGGAGATCGACGCGTTCGTGATCTACACCGACTCGGAGACCTGGTGGGGCGAGGTCCACCCGGCACAGGCCCTGCAGGAGTACCGGGCATGGTCGGGCATCGACGCCCGCCTGGTCGTGGTCGGCATGGTCGCGAACGCGTTCTCGATCGCCGACCCGGGCGACCCGGGCCAGCTGGACGTCGTGGGCTTCGACACGGCGACACCCCAGCTGATCGCCCAGTTCGCCCGCGGCTCGCTCTGACGAGCAGGGGAATGGATGGGGCGCTCCTCCCGAGGAGCACCCCACCCAGGGGTGTGCCGGGACAGGTGTCCGACTTCAGTCGGACACCTCGCACGCGACGGTCGATCCACGACGGAGTTCGAGCCGTACGACCGGCGTGCGCGCGAGCTGGCCGAGCCGACCGGAGAGGATCTCCGGGATGAACCACCGGTCGGGGCGGCCTCGCAGTCGCTCCGACCCCGCGACACCGTGGCCGAGGGGCGAGGCACGCGCCTGCAAAGCGCGGCGACGGCAGTTCGAGTCTGCCCGGTGTCTCTGTTGGCTTGGCGCAGATCGGGAATCCGCCGAGCGGATTCCCGATCGCGCAGATCCCTGAAGGCGTCGCTCGCGTCAGGCTTCGCCGCCGCAACTGCACTGCTGTCTCCAATGAGCGGCGGGCGGAGTGTCCTTACACGTCAATGCCGAATCGCTGCGAGCGATTCCTGCCGCTGTTCACGGCGAACGCCCTAGGGTTGCGGCATGCGACGCCTGCCTGCCGAGGCGATTCCCCGGATCCCCGAGCCCGTTCGCCGGGTCGCGCGGAACGCAATCTGGGGGTTCGGCCGCGCGACCGCTTACTGGCGTCCGCTTCCCGACTTCCTGGTGATCGGCGCGCAGAAGGCGGGAACGACCGCCCTCTACGCCTACCTCCGCTGGCACCCCGGGATCACGGGACCGTCCTGGAAGGAGGTCAGCTTCTTCGACCGGCACTGGTGGCGTGGCGAGGCCTGGTATCGCGGCCAGTTCCCGCTGCGCAGCCGCGGGAAGCTGGTCGGCGAGGCGAGCCCCAGCTATCTCTTCCACCCGCTCGCACCCGAGCGGGCTCGAGCCCTGGTCCCGGACGCGAAGCTCGTCGCTCTCCTCCGTGACCCTGTCGCCCGGGCGTACTCGCAGTACCAGCACGAGGTTTCCCTGGGCCGGGAGCCGCTGTCGTTCGAGGACGCGCTCGAGGCCGAGGACGACCGGACGCGGGGCGAGGTCGAGCGGCTCGTGGCCGACCCGAAGGCGTTCAGCCGCGCCTGGTGGGACCACACGTACGTCGCGCGCGGGCGCTACGCGGAGCAGCTCGAGCGTTGGCTCGCCGTCTTCCCTCGCGAGCGGCTGCTCGTGGTGCGCACGGAGGACCTGGGAGAGAGACCGGCGGAGACCTACGCCTCGATCCTGGCGTTCCTCGGCACCGCCCCACACGTCCTCGCGCAGTATCCGCGGGTGTTCGAGCGCGACTATGCGCCGATGCGCCCCGAGACGCGAGCCGCCCTCGCCAGGACGTTCGCCGAGCCGAACCGACGCCTGGAGGCACTCCTCGGCCGGCCGCTCGGCTGGCCGACCGAGTGACGGCGGAAAGCCCCCGCCTAGGTGTCGCTCGAGCCCGCCCAGATGTTGATGTCGCTCTCCGTCGCGAAGCGGTCGATCGCGGCGAGCTCCTCGTCGGAGAACTCGAGCCGGTCGAGCGCCCGGACGTTTGCCTCGAGCTGGGCGACGCTGCTCGCGCCGACGAGCGTCGACGTCATTCGCGGGTCGCGAAGGGTCCAGGCGAGCGCCATCGCGGGGAGCGTCTGGCCTCGTCCGGCGGCGATGTCGCGGAGAGCGGCGACCTTCGCCACGGTCTGATCCGTCAGCTGATCGGCGCTCAGATAGAGCCCACGGTCGATCCGGGAGCCCTCCGGGATGCCGTCCGCGTAGCGGTCGGTGAGCAACCCCTGCGCGAGCGGTGAGAACCCGATGCACCCGATCCCGAGCTCGCCGAGCGTGTCCAGCAGCCCGTCCTCGATCCAGCGGTTCAGCATCGAGTAGGAGGGCTGGTGGATGAGCAGCGGCGTGCCCATTCGCTCGAGGATCGACGCCGCCTCGCGCGTCCGGTCGGGCGAGTACGACGAGATCCCGGCGTACAGCGCCTTGCCCTGGCGAACGGCGCTGTCCAGCGCACCCATCGTCTCCTCGAGCGGCGTGTCTGGGTCGAAGCGGTGGGAGTAGAAGATGTCGACGTAGTCGAGGCCCATGCGACGGAGGCTCTGGTCGAGGCTCGCGAGCAGGTACTTGCGCGAGCCCCACTCGCCGTACGGGCCGGGCCACATGTCGTACCCGGCCTTCGTCGAGACCAAGAGCTCGTCGCGGTAGGGCGCGAGGTCCATCGCGAGAAGCCGCCCGAAGGTCTCCTCTGCCGACCCGTACGGCGGACCGTAGTTGTTCGCGAGGTCGAAGTGCGTGATCCCGAGGTCGAATGCCGCGTCGGACGATCGCGCGGCTCGTCTCGAGCGGGCGATCGGCGCCGAAGTTGTTCCAGAGACCGAGGGACATGGCCGGAAGCAGGAGGCCGCTGCGTCCGGTCCGTCGGTACGTCATGCGCCCGTAGCGGCCGTCGTCGGCGATGTACGTCATCAGCTCCTCCATTCGGACGATGCGGCGAGCTCCTCGAAGGGCCGGAGCGCATCCGGGTCGGCGAGCGAGTCGCGGCTCAGCGTCCGGTCGACAGGCTCGCCCGAGAGAATCCGCTTGACCGGCACCTCGAGCACCTTGCCCGACAGCGTGCGGGGCACCGCGGGCACGGCGCGCACCTCGTCGGGGACGTGCCGTGGCGAGCAGTCGTCGCGGACGCGGGTGCGGATGCGTTCCACGAGCTCGTCGTCGAGCGTCAGCCCGTCGCGGAGGACGACGAACAACGGCATGTAGCCCTGCGTTCCCTCTCGCGGAAGGTCGACCACGAGAGCGTCGACGACCTCGTCGAGCGACAGCACCGCGCGGTAGATCTCGGCCGTGCCCATCCGGATCCCGCCGCGGTTGATCGTGGCGTCGGAGCGGCCGGTGATGATCGCCGTGCCCCGGTCGGTGATCTCGATCCAGTCGCCGTGCCTCCAGATGCCGGGGAACGTCTCGAAGTAGCTCGCCCGGTAGCGGGCATCGCCCTCGTCGCCCCAGAGGCGGATCGGCATCGACGGCATCGGCTCCGTGATGACGAGCTCGCCGACCTCGCCGACGACCGGGACGCCGTCCGCGTTCCAGGCCTCGACCTTCGCGCCGAGGGCGCGCGCCTGTAGCTCGCCGCGGTAGACGGGAAGCGTGGGCACGCCGCCGACGAAGGCGGTGCAGAGATCCGTCCCGCCCGAGGTCGAGAAGAGCCACAGGTCGGGCCCGAGCCGGTCGTAGACCCAGTCGAAGCCGTCGGGGGAGAGGGGGGAGCCGGTCGAGCCCACCGCCTCGATGCGCGAGAGATCGCGGCCTGCGCGGGGATCGATGCCGTCCTTCATGCAGGCTGCGATGTAGCTCGCCGACGTGCCGAAGCACGTCACGCCCGCCCGTTCGGCCAGGTCCCACAGCGTCCCGAGGTCGGGGTACCCCGGGTTGCCGTCGTAGAGGACGATCGACCCCTCGGTGAGCAGCCCCCCGTTCAGGAAGTTCCACATCATCCAACCGGTCGTCGTGAACCAGAACAGCCGGTCGTCTTGCTGCAGGTCGACGTGAAGGTGCAGCATCTTGAGCAGCTCGAGCAGGATCCCGCCGTGCCCGTGCACGATCGCCTTCGGGAGGCCCGTCGTCCCCGACGAGTAGAGGACCCAGAGCGGGTGGTCGAACGGCACCTGCGTGAATGGCAGCTCCTCGTCTCCGGCCCCTGCGAGGAGCTCGTCCCAGCCGAGCGCGTCCCGGAGCCCGCCGATCTCCGGCTCGGGCGCGAGGTAGCCGAGCACGATGGTGTGCTCGAGCGTGGGCATCTCCTCCTGGAGGGCGCGCACGACGCCGAGCCGGTCGTGATCGCGGCCGCCGTACCGGTAGCCGTCGACGGTGAGGAGGACACGGGGCTCGATCTGGGCGAACCGGTCGACGACGCTCCGGACGCCGAAATCCGGCGAGCAGCTCGACCAGACGGCGCCCAGGCTTGCGCAGGCGTGGAACGCGACGACGGCTTCGACGATGTTCGGCAGGTAGGCGACCACACGGTCGCCGGGGCCGATCCCGAGCGAGCGCAGGGCGGCGGCGAACCGTCGCGTCGCCTCGTGCAGCTCGCCCCACGTTGTCTCGGCGAGCGGTCGGAGCTCGGATGCGTGGCGGATCGCGACCGCCCCGGCATCGCGGCTGCGAAAGACGTGCTCCGCGTAGTTCAGCCGCGCCTCCGGGAACCACTCGGCCCCGGGCATGGCACGGGAGCCCAGCACGCGCTCGTAGGGCACCGAGGCCCGCACGTCGAAGTGCTCCCAGATCGAGGCCCAGAACGGCTCGATCTCCGTCACCGACCAGCGCCAGAGCTCGTCGTAGCTGCTCGTCTGCGCGCCGCGGGTCTCCGCCACCCAGCGTGCGTATCGCGTGATCGTGGCACGCTCGACGCGCGCCTCGTCGGGCGCCCAGAGGACCGGTGGCGAGCCGTTCACGGCTCGAAGCCTACGGGTGCGCCAGGCACGTCGTCCGCGAAGTAGTCGCGCGGCGACAGTCGCCTTTGCGCTTGGCAGTTGCGGCCGCGACAGCCTGACGCCGAAGGCGGCGGCCTTCAGGGATGTGCCCCGCCCGCAGGGCGGGGATCCGAGCGGCAGGATTCCGCTCCTGCGGAATCCTGCTTGCGAACAAGATCAGCGTTGACGGAAGGTGATACGGCCGCGCGTGAGGTCGTACGGCGAGAGCTCGACCGTGACGCGGTCACCGGGGTTGATGCGGATCCGGTAGCGCCGCATCTTGCCGGACACGTACCCGAGCGTCTCGTGGTCGTTGTCGAGCGCGATGCGATACATGCCGCCGCGGAACGCCTCCACGACCTCGCCCTGCATCTCGACCTTGCCTTCGTTGTCCGCCACGCGTCTCCCAGAAGTGATGCGGGCGCGCCCCGGAGGGCGCGCCCGCCCCTAGCGCATCAGCCGGCGAGGACGACGTTCGTCGCCTGCGGGCCCTTCTGGCCCTGCTCCGCCACGAACTCGACCTTCGCGCCTTCGGGGAGGGACTTGAAGCCCTCGCCCATGATGCCGCTGAAGTGGACGAAGAGGTCCTTGCCGCCGTCGTCCGGGGTGATGAACCCATACCCCTTGGCGTCGTCGAACCACTTTACGGTTCCGGTTGCCATTCGCTTGAACACCTCCTTGCCTATGACTCACGAACGGGCAGGAAGGTGCAAGGAACAGCACGACCGGACCACGCTCTGATTGAACGATCGGCACGGTAGCACCGATCGGTTCGCCTTGGGGGAATCCCGCCGGGGCGTAGATCCCCCCAAGGTCGAGCCGAATCCGCTAGGCCGATTCCGCGAGGTCGCGGCGGCTCGGCAGCGGCCGCGAATCATGGTCGAGGGCGTGCTGAAGGCGCGTGAGCGCCGACTTCTCCAGCTGCCGCACCCGCTCACGGGTGAGCTCGAGCACGCGGCCGATCTCCTCGAGCGTGAGGCTCTCCTGGCCGTCGAAGCCGAACCGGAGCTCGAGCACGCGCCGCTCGCGCTCGGGCAGGCCCGAGAGGGCGGAGCGAACGCGCTCGCGCTGGAACGACTCGTCGGCCTCCTCGACCGGGTCGGCCGCCGTGCGGTCGGCGAACAGGTCGCCGAGCTCGCCGTCGCCGTCCGAGCCGACGGCCTGGTTGAGCGACACCGACGCCTCGACGGCGTCGAGCGCCTCCTCGACGTGATGCAGCTTCAGGCCCGTCGCCTTGGCGAGCTCCTCGACCGTCGGCTGCCGTCCGAGGCTCACCTCGAGGCGCTGGCGCGCGCGGTTGAGCTTCTGCTGGCGCTCCTGGACGTGGACCGGGACGCGGATCGTCGCGGACTGGTTCGCGACCGAGCGCTGGCAGGCCTGACGGATCCACCAGGTGGCGTACGTCGAGAACTTGAAGCCCTTCCGGTAGTCGAACTTCTCGACCGCCCGGTTGAGGCCGATGACGCCGTCCTGGATGAGATCGAGGAACGGGACGCCGTGGCCGCGGTAGCGCTTCGCGATCGACACGACGAGCCGCAGGTTCGAGTTGATCATGCGCTCCTTCGCGGCCAGGTCGCCGCGCTCGACGCGCTTCGCGAGGGCGATCTCGTCCGCCGCGGTGAGCAGCTGGTAGCGGCCGATCTCCGACAGGAACATGCCGAGCGAATCGGTCGACACGGGGCCGCTGCCGGGCGAGAGGTCGAGCTCGAAGTCCTCTTCCTCCTCGGCTGCGGGCAGCTGCACGCCGCGCTCCGACAGGAGCGTCTTGAAGGCCGTCACAGCCTCCTCGTCGAGCTCGTGCTCGAGCACGAGCGCGTCGAGCTCGGCGGCCTCGACCTTGCCGCGCTCCTCCGCCTCGGCGGCGAACGCGTCCAGTGCGGGAATCTCGATGATGCTGGTCTCCAAGTGTCCTCGTTTCGTTCTCGTGCGCGCGGCGCAGACGGACCCGCGCGGTGTGGTGTGTGTCTGAGGTGGGACGCCGGCGCAGCAGTGCTTTCGCCTTCGCGGCGCGGCGTTCTCCTGAGAGTGTGAACGGTCGAGAGGCCCGTGTCATTCCCAACGGGCGTTTCCGAACGAATTGTTTACGTTTGGGCTGCTACATGCGCCTCCGGAGGCCCTCAGTTGACACGCGGGTCGTCCGGCAGCAGCGCGAGGACGGCGTACGCGCCCCCCTCGCGGCGCAGGACGTCGCTCCACAGCGCGTCGGGGGCGGTCGTGAACACGTCGGATCCGCGTCCCTCGAGCACGAGCCACGCACCTTCGACGAGCTCGCTCTCGAGCTGTCCGGGGCCCCATCCCGCGTAGCCCGCGAACACCCGGACACTCCGCAGCTCGCCGAGATCGCCGGCGTCCTCGACCTCGCCGGGCAGGAACCCGACGTCGTCGACCACGATGGCCTCCGCAGCGCCGGGGTCCTCGAAGTCGGCGAGCACCACGACGGCCTGCGGCTGCACCGGGCCTCCGAGGTAGACGGGCTCGTCCGGCCCGGTGAGCGGGACCATCGGTGGAACGGCCTCGTCGACGGTCACCGTCGAGACACGGTTGAGCACCACGCCCATCGCTCCCTCGTCGCCGTGCTCCCCGACGAGCACCACGGTCCGGCGGAAGTTGGGGTCGTCGAGCCCTGGCCCGGCGACGAGGAGGTGCCCGCGGAGAGAGCGCACCGTGGCATTCTCGCCCGCCCGGGCCGTGACCCGGGCGGGCGAGGTGCAGGCCTTACGCCCTGACGCTGATCCGGAAGATCTTCGAGATCGGCGCGCCGCTCGTCGAGAAGGCGAACACGCGCAGCCGGTACGTCCCGGCCTTCAGGAGCGTGCCGGTCAGGCGCCCCGTGTCGTCGAGCTCGAGGCCCGGCGGGATCTGACCGGAGACCGCAAACAGCGCGGCCTTCGCGTCCTTGCCGCTGACGGGGATCCGGGCGGAGTAGAGCCGGCCGACCTTCCCGATCGGCAGGCCCTTGCCCTTGGCGAAGTCGAGCAGCGGGAGGACCGTGAACGACCAGGGAACCGACACCTTGGCTCCGGTCGCGTCCGTCACGGTCACGGTCGTCGAGTACCTGCCCGCCGTCGTCCCGGTCCCGGTGAGCGCCCCGGTGGTCGGGTTGAGCGTGATGCCGGGCGGCAGCGCGCCCTCCGCCGTGAACGCGTACGGCCCCCGGCCGCCGACCGCCTTGACGCCGGTCGTGAGCGCCGCGTTGACCGCGACCTTGGCCGTCAGCCCCGTCGTCGGGGGCTTCGCACCGGTGAGCGTCTGCAGCTCGAGCGGGGCGAGCGACGAAGATCGAGAGCTGCTTCGTGTCGTTGTTCGGCGAGCCGTTCGCCTGGACGGTGAAGGTGAACGCTCCGCTCTGCGTCGGCGTGCCCGGAGATGACGCCGTTGGAGGCGAGCGTGAGCCCGGCCGGAAGCGTGCCGCCGGCCAGCGTCCACGAGTTCACGGTGCCGCCCGAGGCGGTCAGCGCCGGGGCCGTGTACGCCTGGCCGATGTTCGCGTCCGGCAGGCCGGACGTCACGACGATCAGGCGTGGACCGGGCGCCGTTGACGTTGATCGTGAACTTCCGGTCGGAAGGCGATTGCGCGACTTGCACGGAGCCGTGTTGCTCCACGACACCGTGATGTAGAAGGGATAGCTGCCTCCCGCTGTCGGCGTCCCGCGAATGTTCCCCTCGGACGACAGCGAGAGCCCGGCGGCAGGGAGCCGGACGAAACGGTCATGTTCGTGCAGCCCGGCCACGGCTCCTTGAGCTTGATGTCCAGCGCGTAGAGCTACCGACGGTCGCGCTCGGGCAGCTGTAGTTGTGTCGCTCACGTCCGTGCACGGATCGTCTGCGAAGTCTCCGGCCGAACGCGTTGGACGCGACGGCGAGGACAGTGAGATCGAGACGCTGCAAGCGACGGTGAGGATTCGGATACGACGCATCAAGCTCCCTTCGACGACGACGAGCGACATCCTCGAATGGATAGCGATCCGCGGGGCCGACGCCGTCGCCTCGTGACCACAAGCCGCGCGGCACGGTAGCAGCGGGGTTGAAAGATTCCGTAAGGGTTGCAGGCGCACGTGACGGACCACCGGGCGCTGCACACAGGTTCCGGACGGCGTGGCGTCGATCTCGCGCGTACCGGGATCGCGGGCGGGGGCCGAGCACGCGCCTGCGACGGCGAGATTCGCCCGTGCCGACGCGCTCGCGCGAGATGGTGCCGCCCGCCCGCGGCAACCCCGTCGCGTCGGACTTCGAGCTCGCCGAGGTCGAGCTGCCGGATCCCGCGGACGGCGAGGTCCTCGTCCGCAACGCGTACGTGTCCGTCGACCCGTACATGCGCGGCCGAATGAACGACGCGAAGTCGTACGTTCCGCCGTTCTCCCTCGAAGCCCCGCTCACGGGTGGTGCGGTCGGGCGCGTGATCGCGTCGCGCAACGATCGCTGGCCCGAAGGCGCGTGGGTCCTGCACGACCTCGGCTGGCGGGAAGCCGCGCTGCTCGACGGGCGCGGCATGCGCGCGGTCGATCCGGCACTCGCGCCGATCTCGGCCGCGCTCGGCGTCCTCGGGATGCCCGGGATCACCGCCTACGTCGGGATCGTCGACATCGGAGACGTGCGGGAAGGGGACATCGTCTTCGTCTCGGGCGCGGCCGGGGCCGTCGGAAGCGTCGCCGCGCAGCTCGCCCGCGCGAGGGGCGCCCGCGTGATCGGGAGCGCAGGGACGCCGGAGAAGGTCGCCTGGCTCCGCGAGCTCGGGCTCGACGGCGTCTTCGACTATCACGAGACGCCGACGCGGGAGGCGCTCCGCGAGCTCGCGCCGGACGGGCTCGACGTGTACTTCGACAACGTCGGCGGTGAGACGCTCGAGGCCGCGATCGGCGCGATGCGGCTGCGCGGGCGGATCGTCGCGTGCGGAGCGATCTCGCGCTACAACGCGACCGAGGCGCTGCCCGGCCCGCGCAACCTCTTCATGGTCGTGACCAAGCGCCTGCGGATGCAGGGGTTCATCGTCTCCGACCACTACGACCGCTTCCCCGCGTTCCTCGCGGAGGTCGGGCCGCTCGTGAGCTCCGGGTCGATCCGGTATCGCGAGACCGTCGTCGAGGGGATCGAGCAGGCGCCGGCCGCGTTCATCGGGATGCTCGACGGGGCCAACGTCGGGAAGATGCTCGTCCGTGTCGGGCCCGAGCCGTGAAGCGACACCTGTGCCGGGTCTTCGGGCACCGGATTCCGGAGGGCAAGCGGTTCTTCCTCACGCAGCGGCGGGCCCGGTGCGCGCGCTGCGGCAAGCGCGTTCGCGTCAGGCACTGACGGCGTCGAGCGCCTGGCGGAGCGTCCCGACGTACCCCGCGAGGGCGGCCGTGCCGTCCTCGGCCACCTGAACCGCCCGCGACCCGACGATCACGCCGTCCGCGAGGGACGCCGCCGCGGCCGCCTGCTCCGGCGTCGAGATGCCGAACCCGGCGTAGAGCGGGACGCCGTCCGCCAGCGACCGTGCGCGCGCCACCAGCCCCTCGAGCGCCGACGACAACTCGGCCCGCGCGCCGGTCGTGCCGGTCAGCGTGACGAGGTAGAGCCAGCCGTCGGTGGTCGATGCGGCGAGCGCGATCCGCTCGTCGGTCGAGGTCGGCGCGACGAGGTGGATGCGCCGGAGCTCGGGCCGCTGGCCGGCCGGGACGTCGGAGACGATCAGGCTGGTCGCCCCGCGATCGGCCGCGTCGGCCGCGAACCGCTCCCAGCCGTACGCCTCCAGGAGCGCCGCGTACGTCATCGGCACGATGGGCGTCGCACCCACCAGGTCTCGGGTCGCGGCGAGGCAGTCAAGGCACTGCGCCGTCCGCATCCCCCGCCCGAGCGCCCGTTCGGACGCCCGCTGGATGACGGGGCCGTCCGCGAGGGGGTCGGAGAACGGAAAGCCGAGCTCGACGACGTCCGCGCCCGCGTCGACCGCGGCGCGCGCGAGCTCGGGCGTCTCCGGCTCGCAGACGAGGTAGACGACGAGCTTCTTCCGACCCATCGGCTGCTCCTAGGCGCCTTCCGCCCGCAGGGCGGCAAGCGCCTCTGCGAGGTCCTTGTCGCCTCGCCCCGACAGGCACACCGCGACGTACTCCGCGTCCAGCCGGTCGACGACCGCAAGGGCATGGGCGGACTCGAGCGCAGGGATGATCCCCTCCGTCCTGGTCAGCCGCTCGAAGGCGGCGAGCGCCTCGCCGTCGGTGCAGGGGAGATAGGTGGCGCGACCCGTGTCGCGGAGCCACGCGTGCTCCGGCCCGACCCCCGGGTAGTCGAGCCCGGCCGAGATCGAGTGCGCGTCGGCTATCTGGCCGTCCGCGTCGGCGAGGATCGACGAGCGCGACCCGTGCAGCACGCCCGCCCGGCCGGTCCCGAGCGACGCCGCTCCGGCCGCCTCGACTCCCACGAGCCGAACGTCCGCGTCGTCGAGAAACGCCGCGAACATCCCGATCGCGTTCGACCCGCCGCCGACGCAGGCGACGACGGCTTCGGGGAGCGAGCCTTCGGCCTCCAGCAGCTGCTCCCGTGCCTCGCGGCCGATCACGGACTGGAGCTCCCGTACGAGCTCGGGATAGGGAGCCGGCCCGACGCACGAGCCGATCACGTAGTGCGTCGTCTCGACGTTGGTGATCCAGTCGCGGATCGCGGCGCTCGTCGCCTCCTTCAGGGTGCGCGTGCCGGTCTCGACGGGCTCGACCGACGCGCCGAGGAGCCGCATCCGCTCGACGTTGGGCGCCTGCCGGCGCATGTCCTCGGAGCCCATGTACACCACGCACTCGAGCCCGAACCGTGCGCACGCGGTCGCGGTCGCCACGCCGTGCTGGCCCGCACCGGTCTCGGCGATGATCCGTCGCTTGCCGAGCCGGCGCGCGAGGACGACCTGGCCGAGGGCGTTGTTGATCTTGTGGGCGCCCGTGTGGTTCAGGTCCTCGCGCTTGAGGTACAGCCGCTTGCCGGGCGCGAACCGCTCGGCGAGGGTGATGGGGGATGGGCGCCCGACGTACGTGCGTCCGAGCTCCTCGAGCTCCGCGCGGAACGCCGCGTCGTGCTTCGCCTCCTCCCAGGCGGCGGTCAGCTCGTCGAGCGCCGGGATCAGGGTCTCCGGGACGTACCGCCCCCCGTACTCCCCGTACTCCCCGTAGGTCTCGTCGACGGCGTTCATCCGTGCGCGGCCTCCACGTAGGCGCGGACCCGCGCGTGGTCCTTGATGCCCGGCGCGGTCTCGAGCGAGGACGACGCGTCGACCGCCCACGGGCGCACGGTCGTGATCGCCGTGGCGACGTTCTCGGGCCCAAGCCCTCCGGCGAGGACGACCCGCCCCTCGACCGCTGCGGCCCGCTCCCAGTGGCCCGCGTCCTCCTCGCCCCAGGGGAGGTCGAGGACACGCGCCACGGGCTCCCCCTCGCGGAGGAGCGTTGCCTCCCGGCCGCGCACCTTCCCCACCTCGACGGTGTGAACCTGGTCGAGGTCAGCGTCGCTCGGCCCCGCCCGGCCGACCCACACCGCGACCGCGAGCGTGTCGTCCGGAACGGCGAGCACGCGCTCGGCCGCGCGGGGGCTCTCCGCCGCGAGCACGAACCCGAGCAGGTCGGCGCCGGCCTCGGCCGCGACGCCAACGTCCTCGTCGCGCGTCAGGCCGCAGACCTTGACGAGCGGGCGGGAGAGGAGCTCGGCGAGCTTGGCTGCCGGGTCGGAGGCGCGCATGAGTGTCGAGCCGACGAGGATCGCGTCGGCTCCCGCGAGCTCCGCGGCCGCCCCGTGGGCGCGGGACGTGATGCCGGACTCCGCGACGACGACGCGGTCGCGCGGGATGCCGGCGACAAGCTCGAGCTGCCCGTGACGGTCGATGGCGAAGGACGAGAGGTCGCGGGCGTTCACGCCCACGACCGGCGCGTCCAGCGCGATCGCCCGGCCGAGCTCCTCGGCGTCGTGGGCCTCGACGAGCGTGTCGAGGCCGAGGCGTTCCGCCTCCGCCATGAGATCGACCATCCGGGCGTCGTCGAGGTCACGGAGCAGGAGCAGCACCGCGTCGGCGCCCGCATCCCTGGCGATGCGGAGGTCGTCGGCCGTCGAGAAGAAGCCCTTTGCGAGGAGCGGGGCGTCGGTCGCGGCACGAGCGGCGCGGAGGTCGTCCCACGTTCCCGCGAAGCGCTCGTCGACCAGGACGGAGATCGAGGCTGCGCCGGCGGCCGCGTACGCGGCGGCGATGCGAGCGGGGTCGGCGTCGGGGCGGAGGTCCCCCGCCGACGGCGAACGGCGCTTGATCTCCGCGATGCCGGCGAGGCCGGGCCCGCGGAGCGAGTCTGTGAAGCGGCCCATCAGAGCGACCCCCGTGAGAAGAGCACGAGCTCGTCGAGCCGCGTCGCGGCCTCGCCGGAGTCGAGCGCTCGCCGCGCGACGCCGAGCCCCTCCGCAAGGTCGTGGGCGTGTCCGGCCGCGGCGATCCCTCCGGCCGCGTTGAGCAGGATCGCGTCGCGCTTCGGTCCGCGCATGTCGCCGGCGAGGATCGCGCGGATCTCCCTTGCGTTCTCCTCCGGGCTGCCGCCCGTGAGCGAAGCCGGGTCCGACGGCTCGATCCCGAGCTCCGCGGGGTCGATCACCCGGTCTCTCACCTCTCCGTCGACGACCTCCGAGACCTGGTTCGGCCCGCACGGCGAGAGCTCGTCGATCCCTCCGAAGCCGTGCACCACGAATGCGCGGTGCGTGCCGAGCTGGGCGAGGGCGTCCGCGATCGTCCGGACGAGAGCGGGGGAGTAGACGCCGAAGACGCCCGCCCGGGCGCCCGCCGGGTTGGTCAGCGGCCCGAGGACGTTGAAGATCGTCCGCGTCCCGAGCTCACGCCGCACTGGCGCCGCATGGCGCATCGCAGGGTGATGGGACGGCGCGAACATGAAGCCGAAACCGAAGCGGTCGATCGATTCGGCGATCCGGCGGGGCTCCTGCTCGAGGAAGAAGCCGAGCGCCTCGAGGACGTCGGCCGACCCCGAGGCCGAGCTCACCGCCCGGTTCCCGTGCTTCGCGACGGCGGCGCCTGCGGAGGCCGCGACGATCGCGGCGGCGGTGGAGATGTTCAACGTGCCGCCTCCGTCGCCGCCGGTTCCGACGACGTCGACGACGTCGCTGCGGGACGGCTGGACGGGAAGGACGTGCTCGCGCATGGCCTCTGCGCACCCGGCGATCTCGTCGGCCGTCTCTCCCTTGGCGCGCAGCGCGATCAGGAATCCGGCGATCTGGGCCTGCGTCGCCTCTCCGGACATGATCCCGGCCATCACCTCGCGCGCCTCCTCGCGGCTCAGGCTGCGCCCGTCCGCGATGTCTGCGATCGCGTGGGTGATCACGAGAGGAAGTTCCTCGCCATCGCGGGACCGAGGGGCGTGAGGACGCTCTCCGGATGGAACTGGACGCCCTCGATCGGAAGCTCTCCGTGCCGAACCCCCATGACTTCCCCGTCGGCGGTGCGGGACGTCACCGCCAGCACGTCTGGGACGCTCGTCGCGGCCAGCGAGTGATAGCGGCCGACGTCGATCTCCGCGGGCAGCCCCTCGTAGACACCGCGCCCGTCGTGGGTCACGACGCTCGCCTTGCCGTGCAGGAGCGCCTTGGCCTGACCCACCTCGCCGCCGAATGCCTCGATGATCGCCTGGTGCCCGAGGCAGACGCCGAGCGTCCGCGTGGTGGGCCCGAGCGTCCTGACCATCTCGATCGACACCCCGGCGTCCTCGGGACGGCCCGGGCCGGGTGAGATCACGAGTCGATCCGGGGCGAGCGCGAGCGCGTCCTCCGGCGTGATCGCGTCGTTCCTGACGGTCACGACCTCGGCACCGAGCTCCTCGAACAGGTGGACGAGGTTGTAGGTGAACGAGTCGTAGTTGTCGATCATGAGGAGCTTCATCGCGTGGCCTCCGCCTCGGCGAGGTCGATGGCGGCCTCCATCGCCGCGAGCTTGCGCAGGCACTCCTCGTGCTCGGCCGCCGGGTCGGAGTCGGCCACCACTCCCGCCCCGGCCTGCAGGTGGGCGACGCCGTCACGCATGACCGTCGTCCGGAGCGCGATGCATGCGTCCATGGTGCCGTCCGGGAGCGAGTAGAGGACGGCGCCGCCGTAGGGGCCCCGCCGGAAGCCCTCCAGCTCGGAGATCAGCTGCATCGCCCGGATCTTCGGAGCGCCGCTCACCGTGCCGGCGGGGAAGCACGCCCGCAGGACGTCGAAGGGCGTGACGCCGTCGCGGATCTCGCCCACCACCTCGGACACGAGATGCGAGACGTGCGAGAACCGCTCCACCTCCATGCTCCGCGCGACGTGCACCGTGCCGGCACGGCAGACCCGTGAGAGATCGTTGCGGCCGAGGTCGACGAGCATCACGTGCTCGGCGCGGTCCTTCTCGGACGAGAGCAGCCGCTCGACGTCACCCTCGGTCGGCTCGGTCGTCCCCGCGATCGGGCACAGGCTCGCCCGGCCGTTCTCGCATGCGACCAGCCGCTCGGGCGACGAGCCGACGAGCGCGACCCCGTCGAGCTCGAGCAGGAAGAGGTAGGGGGACGGGTTCACGCGTCGCAGTGCCCGGTACACGTCGAGCGGGGAGGCCGAGGTGGGCCGCTCCGCACGCTGCGACGGCACGCACTGGAAGACGTCGCCGGCGATGATGTGGCGCTTGACGGTCCGCACCATCTCCTCGTAGCGCTCTTGCTCGGGGAAGCGCCGGAGCGGCCCGGCGGTGCCGCGCGTCTCACGGTGCCATGGGATGCCGGCGTCGAGCCGCCCCTCGACCTCACCCGGATCCCCCGCGAGCACCTCGGCAGTCCCGGCCCCGTGGTCGAAGCGGACGAGGGTCTCCGCGACGACCAGGCGGCTGTCCGGGAAGCCGTGGCCGTCCGCCGGAAGCTCGACCGTCGGCTCGAGCGTCGCGATGTGGTCGTACGCGAGATACCCGACCACCGGCAGCCCCAGCGCCTCTGCCTCCTCGAACGTCACGAGCCGCGACCCGGCGCCCATCCACGAGGCACGTCCGAGGCGGCCGCGCTCGACGGACTCCAGCAGGAAGCTGGCGGTCCCCATCCCGCGCAGGCGGAGGTAGGCCCCGAGGGGAGTGAGGAGGTCGGTCGTGATCGTCGCGATGCCGGTCATTCGTCTCCCGAGACGAAAGAGACCTCCGTCGGAGGCCTCGAGGCGAAACAGGGTGGGGTGCTCGTCGTCAGCGCACGCTCCCGCCTCGCCCGTGGCGCCACCACCAGCCCAGGGTGCGAGCGGAAGCCATCGCGCGCACACTAGCGAACCGGTTGGCGCGGTGGCAACGGGTCTTCCCGGGAACAGGTGTCCGACTGAAGTCGGACACCGGGGCTCGAGAGGGATCTGGTGTCTGGCTTCAGCCAGACACCGTCGGGGTACGGCCGCTACGTCGTGTCTGGCTTCAGCCAGACACCGTCGGGGTACGGCCGCTACGTCGTGTCTGGCTTCAGCCAGACACCTCCTCTTCACCGCGACAGACGGCGTCCGATGGCGGGTGACCCGCGCACGCGCGTGGGTAGGCTGGATCCGTGGCACGCGCGGTGATCATCTCGGCCGTCCGGACGCCGTTCGGGCGGATCGGTGGCGGCCTTGCGGACGTGCCCGCGACGGAGCTCGGGTCGATCGCGATCCGCGCCGGGCTCGAGCGCGCCGGCGTCGACCCCGAGGAGGTCGGCTACGTCGTCATGGGGCAGGTGCTCCAGGCCGGCGCCGGCCAGGCGCCTGCGCGACAGGCCGCCGTCGGAGCGGGGATCCCGAAGGAGGTGCCCGCGGACACGATCAACAAGGTCTGCGCCTCCTCGATCAGGGCGCTCGAGATCGCCGAGCTGATGATCGACGCCGGTCGCCACGACGTCGTCGTGACAGGCGGGATGGAGTCGATGTCCCGCGCGCCCTACTTGCTCCCCAAGGCCCGTTTCGGATACCGGATGGGGAACGGCGAGATCCTCGACCACATGGTCTTCGACGGCCTGACGTCGAGCTTCGACGGGCTGCACATGATTCAGCAGGCCTCGGCGGTGTCGCGCGACCTCGGCATCTCGCGCGAGGAGCAGGACGCATGGGCTGCCCGGTCGCACGCGCGGGCGGCGGCCGCGCAGGACGCGGGCAGATTCGACGACGAGATCGTCGCGGTCGGAGAGCTGGCGGCGGACGAGAGCATCCGCCGCGACACCACCGTCGAGAAGCTGGCCACGCTCAGGCCCGTCTTCGACCCGGAGGGAACGACGACGGCCGGCAACGCGCCCGGTGTCACGGACGGCGGCTCGTGCGTCGTCGTCTGCTCGGAGGAGTGGGCGAAGAAGCGTGGTGTCGAGCCGCTCGCACGGATCGTCGGCCACGCGTACGTCGCCGAGGAGTTCGCGTACATCGCCCGCACGCCCGCCGCCGCTGCCGAGAAGGCCCTCGCGGCGGCCGGTCGGACCCTGGACGACGTCGCGCGGGTGGAGATCAACGAGGCGTTCGCCTCGGTCGCGAAGCAGTCGACGCGCATGCTCGGCGCCGACGAGGAGCTGGTCAACGTCAACGGCGGGGCCGTCGCGCTCGGTCATCCGATCGGTGCGTCCGGCGGGCGCATCGTCGGGACGCTGGTGCACGAGCTCCGCAGGAACGGCGGCGGCCTGGGGCTCGCGGCGATCTGCTCGGGCGGCGGTCAGGGTGACGCCGTCCTCGTCGAGGTCTAGAGACTTGCGGCTCCTCCCGGTCGCTGCGCTCGTCCTCGCGGCGCTCGCCCTTGCACCGACAGCGCTCGCACTCGACTGCCCGAACGTCCCGCTCGACGAGCGGCTCGACGACGCCGACGCGGCGTTCGTCGGCCGCGTCACCGCCGAGCGCGCCGCAGCGAGCGGGGGCTACGTGTACCGCTTCGTCGTCGACCAGAACGTCAAGGGCCCGGTCGGGAAGGAGATCGACGTCCGATCCGCCGTGAGGCTCGTCGACGCCACGGACAAGCCGATCGTGCACGACGAGGCGTTGGGCGTCCTCGCGACGCTCGCCGGCGCGGAGCTGACCACCGAGCCGTGCTCGCTGACCGACCCCGGCACGCTGCTCGCGACGAGCGACGAGCCGCGCGGCAACGCGATCAAGGTCGTCATCGGCCTCCTCATCCTCGCCCTCGTGCTCGCGTACTCGATCCGCCGGATGCGCCACCGCCAGGCCGAGCTCGCCGCCCGGGGTAGGCTCGACCGGTGACGTTCGGGCGGGTTCTCGTCGTCGGCGCCGGCCAGATGGGCGCCGGCATCGCGCAGGTCGTCGCCGCCTCCGGCCGGGACGTGCTGCTGCACGACACGCTGCCGGGAGCGACCGAGCGTGGGCTCGAGACGATCGGCCGGAGCCTCGGGAAGCTGCACGAGAAGGGCGGACCGGAGCCCGCCGGCGTGCTCGCCCGGATCACGCCCATCGACTCGCTCGGGAAGGCCGACCTCATGATCGAGGCGATCGTCGAGAGCGCCGAGGCGAAGAAGGATCTCTTCCGCTCGGCGGACGAGGCCCTGCCCGCGCACGCCATTCTCGCGTCCAACACGTCCTCGATCCCGATCACGGAGCTCGCCGCCGCGACGTCCCGCCCCGAGCGCGTGATCGGCATGCACTTCTTCAACCCCGTGCCGGTGCTCGCCCTCGTCGAGGTGATCCGGGCCGAGCAGACGTCCGACGAGACCGCCGCGGCGATCGTCTCGCTCGCCCGCGAGCTCGGCAAGACGCCGGCGGAGGCGAACGACTTCCCGGGCTTCGTCTCGAACCGCATCCTCATGCCGTTCATCAACGAGGCGGCCTACGCCCTCATGGAGGGCGTCGCCGAGCCCGAGGCGATCGACACCGTCGCCAAGCTCGGCTTCGCACACCCGATGGGGCCGCTCGCCCTCGCCGACCTCATCGGCCTCGACACCTGCGTCGCCATCATGGACGTGCTCCACAAAGGGCTCGGCGACCCGAAGTACGCGCCCTGCCCGCTCCTTCGTCGCCATGTCGCGGCGGGCAGGCTCGGGCGCAAGGCCGGCCGCGGCTTCTACGAGTACGGCTAGCGCTGTGGACCCGCTGGTCGACGCGGCGCTCGACGCACAGGCAGGCGCAGACGAGGAGTTCGTCGAGCGGGCGTTCCGCGAGGTGCTGCGCCGCCCGCCCGACGACGAGGCCCGTGGGCGTGCGCTCGCGAAGCTCGCGGACGGGACGCTCTCGCGAGCGACGTTCGTGCACGAGCTCGTCACCGCGCACGAGGCGACACGCGTGCGCGAGCTGGACGACGCCGTCGCGCTCGGCCTGGGCGCGCGGGCGCGCGGTGAGCGGCTCGCGTGGCTCCAGGCGCCGGCGGGAACCGACGAGCGGGTCGTCGAGATCCCGTGGGTGCTCTCGCGGCTGGTCGCATCGGGTCGCGTGCTCGAGGTCGGGTATGCGTACGCCGAGCCCGCATACCTCGCAGGCCTCCTGCGCTCGGGTGTCGAGCTCGTCGGCGTCGATCTCGCCGAGCGCGACGTCGAGGGCATGGAGCAGGTCGTGGCCGATGTCCGCTCCCTGCCGCTTCCGGACCGGAGCGTCGACCAGGTGCTGCTCGTCTCGACGCTGGAGCACGTAGGGGCCGACAACACCGGCTACGGGCTCGCCGCCGAGGACGACCCTGCCTCGCGCGTCGACGCGCTGCGCGAGCTCGGTCGCGTCCTGCGGCCCGGTGGACGGCTGCTCGTCACCGTGCCGCTCGGCGAGCCCGGAGACCACGGCTGGTTCCGGCTCGACGACCTCGCCGGCTGGAACGGGCTCTTCTCGTCCGCAGGCCTGTTCGTCGAGGAGCAGGAGGCGTACGAGCTCGGCGACGAGGGGTGGCGCTCGGCGCCCGGCTTCCGGGCAGACGGGGTCGGCTACGGGGACCGCGGGCCTGCCGCCTCCGCTGTCCTCTGCACGGAGCTCTCGTCCGGGCGGCTGCGCCGGCTCGTCACCCCCGACGGTCTCGCCCGAACCGCGAAGCGCCGCGTGCGGCCGCTGCGCCACCGCGGCTGAGTCCCGAAGGGCAGGTGTCTGGCTGAAGCCGGACACCTGGGCTGAGAACGGAAGGTGGGTGTCCGACTTCCAGTCTGGACACCTCCGGGGCTGAGCCAGACGGCAAGGTGTCCGACTGAAGTCGGACACCATCCCGCACGCTACGGCCAGAGCCCGCCCTACACTTCCCGCCGTGGACTTCGCCCTGACCGAGGAGCAGCGCGAGATCCAGGCGTTGGCGCGCGAGATCGCCGACACCGAGATCGCTCCGCACGCCTCCGAGTGGGATCGTGACCACCGGTTCCCGCGGGAGGTGTTCGGCAAGCTCGGCGGGCTCGGCCTGATGGGCGTCTGCATCCCGGAGGAGCTCGGCGGGGCCGGGGCCGACTTCGTCTCGTACGTGCTCGTGCTCGAGGAGCTCTCCCGCGCCGATGCGGGCGTCGGCGTGACCGTCGCGGTCCACACGAGCGCCGCGACGCTGCCCATCGTCGCCTTCGGCACGGAGGAGCAGAGGGCGCGCTTCGTCCCGCCGCTCGCGCGCGGCGAGGCGATCGGCGCCTTCGCGCTCACGGAGCCGGGCTCGGGCTCGGACGCGGGTGCTCTCCGGACGACCGCCGTGCGCGACGGCGACAACTGGCGCATCAGCGGGACGAAGCAGTGGTGCACGAACGGCAGCCACGCCTCGACGTTCCTCCTGTTCGCGCGCACCGACCCGGCGACGGACGGCCCTCGCGGTGTGTCCGCGTTCGTGCTCGACGCCGACCACGTCGAGGTGACGCGTGAGGAGGAGAAGCTCGGCCTTCACTCGTCGTCGACGGCAGACCTTCGTCTCGACGACGTGCTCGTCGATGGGGACCGGCTCCTCCACGAGGAACGCAAGGGGTTCGCGGTCGCGATGGCGACGCTCGACGGAGGCCGGATCGGGATCGCGGCGCAGGCGGTCGGGATCGCGCAGGCCGCGCTCGACACCGCCCGCGCGTATGCGCTCGAGCGCGAGCAGTTCGGAAAGAAGATCTCCGAGTTCCAGGCGATCCGGTTCCGGCTCGCCGACATGGCCACGGAGATCGCCGCCGCGCGCCAGCTGACGCTGCGCGCTGCATGGCTCAAGCAGGCAGGCCTGCCGCACGGTGCCGAGGGCGCGATGGCGAAGCTCTTTGCCTCGCGGGTCGCGGTGCAGGCGAGCCAGGACGCCATCCAGGTGCTCGGCGGCTACGGCTACACGCGCGAGTTCCCGGCCGAGCGGTACTACCGCGACGCGAAGATCACCGAGATCTACGAGGGCACGAGCGAGATCCAGCGGATCGTCATCGCCCGCGACCTGCTCCACGCGGCGGAGCGGTCTCTGGAGCCCGCACCGAGCTGAGTGGCCCCGTGGGTGAGCGAGCGTGAAGGGCAGGGCTCTGGCTGAAGCCAGAGCCCGCTCCGGGAGACGGGTCAGTTCGCCCCGGTGTCCGACTTCAGTCGGACACCCGCCCTGTGGCACTCTCCGTCAGCTCCGTGCGGCCTCGAGCTCGTCGAGCGTGCCGCGAAGGTGTCTGGCTGAAGCCAGACACCCGGCGTGCCTCACAGGGCGACGGAGTCCCGCGATAGGCTCGACCCATGCCGCGCGCGAGGGACGAGCCGGTGCGCCTCACGCGGATCTATACGCGCGGTGGCGACGCGGGGGAGACGTCGCTGGGCGACGGGTCGCGCGTGTCCAAGCTCGACGCGCGGATCGAGGCCTTCGGCACCGTCGACGAGCTGAATGCCGCGCTCGGGGTCGTCCTCGCCGGCATCGTGCCGGTCGAGCTGCGGTCCGTCCTCGAGCGGGTGCAGAACGAGCTCTTCGACGTCGGGGCCGACCTGTCGGTTCCCTCCCACGTCGAGGGCCGGCTGCGGGTCGCTCAGGGGATGGTCGATCGCCTGGAGCAGGACTGCGACCGCTTCAACGCCGATCTCGACGAGCTTCGAAGCTTCGTGCTTCCGGGCGGGACGGCGGCCGCTGCGGGGCTCCATGTCGCGCGGACGATCTGCCGCCGCGCCGAGCGCGACACCCTGCGCGCGGCGGGTGAGCACGAGCTCGATCCGCTCGTCGCCGTCTATCTCAACCGGCTGTCGGATCTCCTCTTCATCCTCGCGCGCGCGGCCAATGCGCTCGCGGGCCACGACGAGCCGCTCTGGAAGCCGGGAGCGACACGGGGCTGACACCCGGCGCAGGCGACGCCCGCGAGGTCCTCGCGGTCGCCCTGAGGCTGGGGCTCACGTCGTTCGGCGGCCCGGCCGCGCACATCGGGTACTTCCGCCACGAGTACGTGGAACGCCGGCGGTGGGTCGACGAGCGGGAGTTCTCGGAGCTCGTCGCGGTCACGAACCTCCTGCCGGGGCCGTCGTCCAGCCAGCTCGGGATCGCGATCGGGGCGCGCCGTGCCGGCCGGCTGGGCGGCCTCGCTGCGTGGGTCGGGTTCACGCTGCCGTCGGCCGTGGCGATGACCGCGCTCGCGCTCGCGGTCGGCTCGGCCGACGTGAGCGGCGCAGGGTGGGTGCACGGCCTCGAGCTGGTCGCGGTGCCCGTGGTCGCGCTCGCCGTGCTCGCCATGCGCCGTTCGCTTGCGCCCGACCTCGCCCGGCTCGCTCTCGCCGCTGCCGCAGCTGCTGTCGCGATCGCATGGGACGGCTTCGGCGGGCAGGCGGCGGCGATCGCGCTCGGCGCCGTCGTCGGCGTCCTCGCCTTCCGCGGCCGCGCGCGCTCGCCCAGCCTGACGGCGCCGTTTGCCGCTCGCAGGCTGGTGGCCGTCTGCTGCCTCGTCGCGCTCGGTGCGCTCCTGGTCGGGCTGCCGGCCGTCGCGGACGTTACGGGCTGGCACGCGGCGGCGCTGTTCGACGCCATGTTCCGCTCCGGCTCGCTCGTGTTCGGCGGCGGGCACGTCGTCCTGCCGCTGCTCCACGACGCGGTCGTGGCGCCCGGTTGGGTGGGCGGTCAGGACTTCCTCGCCGGCTACGGGCTCGCGCAGGCGATGCCCGGGCCGCTCTTCTCGTTCTCGGCGTACCTGGGAGCGATCCAGGAACCGGCGCCGAACGGAGTCGCCGGGGCAGCTCTCGCCGTGGTCGCGATCTTCCTCCCGTCGTTTCTGCTCCTCGGCGGCGTGTTGCCGCTCTGGTCGTCGGTCCGTCGCCACGCGGTCGTCCAGGCCGCTCTCACCGGGGTCGGTGCGGCGGTCGTCGGTCTCCTTGCGGCCGCGCTGTGGAACCCCGTGCTGACCACGTCGATCGACGACGCCTGGGACGTCGCGTTCGCCCTCGGGCTGCTCGTGCTCCTCCGGCTGCTGCCGGTGTGGGCCGTCGTGCCGATCGCGGCGGCGGCGGGTGCCCTCGCGTTCTGATGGGCCAGATGGTTGATCGGCAATTCGCGCGAACCGGATGGCGCCCCAGACACGGCGCCGGATCGCCCCGTCCGGGCACGGCCCGTAGCACCAACTACGAACCGCACCCGGCCGGTGCGCCCGGCTTGGTCTGGGACGCCCCCGGACGTCACGCCAATTACCGATCAACCATCTACGCCGTGACCGCGACGACCGGCCATGTCCCGGTGAGCCAGTCCGCGAACTTCTTCGCGGGCATCGGGTGGCCGAGGTAGAAGCCCTGGCCCAGGTCGCAGCCCAGCGCGACCGCGGTCTCCCATGCGAGCTTGCTCTCGATCCCCTCGGCCACGGTGTCGAGGCCCAGGCTGTGAGCGAGCCCGACGAACGACCGCACGATGGCGTCGGATCGTCCGCCCCTCCCGGCCTCGTGGAGGAACATGGCGTCGATCTTGACCTCGTCCAGCGGCAGCATGCGGATCGCCGCGACCGACGCCGCCCGCCCGAGGTCGTCCAGTGACAGGCGCACGCCGAGCGCGCGGAGGTGCCTCACGATCGTCGGGTCGAGCTCCGAGCCCGCGCCGGGGCCGGAGGGGACGACCTCGATCGTCAAGCGCTCCGGCTCGATGCCCGACCCGTCGAGCAGGCGCTCGAGACCCATCACGAGCGCCCCGTCGTCGATCATGCGGTAGGGGACGTTGATCGCCGCACTGAGCCGGTGGCCGCACTTCTCCCATTCGTGGAGACGTTGCAGCGCGTCGGCCGCGACGGCGAGGGTCAGCGTCCGGACGAGCGGCGTCCGCTCGACGTGCGGGACGAACTCCGACGGACTGACGAGACGGTCGCCGTGCGCGCGCCGCACGAGGGCTTCGACCCCCCGCACCTCCCCGGAGGGCAGCGCCACGATCGGCTGGTAGTGGACGACGATCTCGTCCCGCTCGAGCGCCTCCTCGAGGTCGCGGACGATGACCCCGTCCAGCGGCGGTCGCGGCACGACGGACTCGTCGCTCGCATCGCGTTTCGTCGCGTACATCTGCCCGTCGGCGCGTGCGAGGAGCTCGTCCGGGCTGATGCCGTCCTGAGGGAACAGCGCCCAGCCGATCGACGCGTCGATCTCGACCAGGGCGCCGTCGACACGGTATGCCTTGCGCAGGGCGTTCCGCAGCCTCCCGGCGAGTGCCCCGGCCTCGTCGTCGTCCGTCGTCCCGATCGAGAGCACGACGAACTCGTCGCCTCCGACGCGTGCGACGGTGTCCGTCTCACGAACGGCCGCTTCGAGCCTGACGCCGATCGCCCGGAGGACGGTGTTCCCGGCCTCGTGGCCCCGGATGTCGTTCACGCCCTTGAACCCGTCGAGGTCGATGAGGAAGAGCGCGAACGGCTCGCGGGAACGTCGTGACCGTGCCAGTGCCTGGCCAATCCGGTCGTCCAGCAATGCGCGGTTGGGAAGCCCCGTCAGCGGATCGCGGAGTGCCTGTCGCTGTGCCGCGAGGAGCCGGGTGACGAGCACCGCGCTCGCCGCCCCCGCGAGCGCCGTGAAGGCCATCGCGAGCACGAAGGCGGCGACGGGCCGGCCGCTTCGACTCATGTCGAGGGCCGAGATGGCGCCCATCCCGATCACGAGCACCGCCGCCACCGGCCAGAGCAGCCAGCGACGCGCAGCCCGCCGCATATGAGGCTCGCGCATGTTCTCTTCTCTATCTCGCGTCCCGACGCCAGGAGCGGACGCGTGCTCCGCAGTTACCGCATCCTCCGGGGAGAGCTCCGCCGGGTCTCCACCCGACCGGGGGAATAGCGTCCCTCGTGCGGGGGAGAGGATTTGCCGCACCTCACGGTGAACTCCTGCGGCGTGCGACTCCGAGTGGCCGCCGTCGTCGTCTGGATCGCGCTGGCCGCGTGCTGCGTCGCGGTGTTCGGCTTCACGCTGGAGGCGCTCGTCGACGTGCTCGGCTGTGCCGTGGTCGTCGCCGTCACCGTGACCGACCTCGAGAGCCGCATCGTGCCCAACCGCATCGTCGTGCCGGCGCTCGTCGTCGCGCTCGTCGTGCAGACGGTCGAGACCCGAGCGTCGAGTGGCTGCTCGGCGCTCTCGGCGCCGGAGGCTTCTTCCTGTTGCTCGCGCTCGTCAATCCGGCGGGGTTGGGGATGGGGGACGTGAAGCTGGCGGCGTTCCTCGGCGCCTGGCTCGGCCGCGACGTCGTCGTCGCTCTGTTCGTGGGGTCGCTCCTCGGTGCGCTCCCGGCGCTCTTCCTCCTGGCGCGCCGGGGAGGCGAGGGCAGGAAGGCGACGCTCCCGTACGTGCCGGCGCTCGCGGCCGGGGCGATCGTCGGGCTGTTCTTCGGCGACGCGCTGCTCGACGCCTGGCTCGGGTAGGGCCGGAGTGCGTGCGGTGACGGCCCTCGAGGGCGGGGCCGGCGGCCCCTCTACGCCACGGAATCGACAGGGACGGGCTCGACCACGGCGCACCGGCGGTCGTCCCTCGGGAACGGCGAGCCGGTGATCCGCACGCAGCGATAGGTGCCGTCGTCCAGCTCGACGATCTCGCCGGGATCGGGCGGCGCTCCCGGGCGCACGACGAGCCGGTAGCCGTCGGCCGTCGCGAGCACGACGTGCTCGTCCTCGCGGACGGGACGCGAGCCTTCCGGAGTGCCGAGCGACCTGCTCACCTCGTCGAGCTCCCGGGCCAGCTCGGCCAGCTCCGTCGCCCGGTGCTCGAGCTCGATCTCGCGAAGGCGCACGGCTTCCTCGCGACGCTCGACCGCCGCCGCCCTGAGCTCGACGGCACCGAGCGTGCGGCGGCGATCCTCGACGGCCGCCTCGGCCTTCGCGACCGCCGTCTCGCGCGTGTCGAGCTCGGCCGACCTGACGCTCAGCTCCGCCTGGCGAAGGTCGAGCTCGGCGGCGCCCTCTCGGAGAATCTGCTCGACGCGGAAGTGCAGCTCGCGGGCGCGCTCCTCGCGATGCTCGAGCTCCTCGACCGCGGCGCGAATCTGGATGGAACGCTCCTCGAGCTCGCGGCCGCGTTCCGCGATGAGGTCGGCCACGGCATCCGCGGCGTCGGACGGCGCGAACAGCCCCCGAAGGCGGCCGCGCGATCGGTCGTCCGGCGCGCCGCGCCCGGGCCATTGCTCCCATTCCCGATCGTTCTTCGCGTGTCGCTGCATCGTCTTGGCCCGTCGGTAGCGCCGGCGACGCATCCTCAGCCGTCGAGTTCGGAATGGCCGCCGGCGCCGTCCGCTCTTTCTGCGCGTCTCGACCGCCTCCTCCCCAAAAGGGGGGGCCGATCTCATCCATCCGGGGGAGGACTCGACGCGGACCCTCCGCATATGACATGACCATGGATGCATTTGGTGCACGGCTACTTGCAGCGCGGATCGCAGCGGGAGTTCGGATCGGTAGCGTGATCGAGCTGATGGAGGACTCCGATCAGGAGCTCCGAGCCGGCGACAGAGGTGTCGTGCGCGAGATCGAAGCGGACGGAGCCGTCGTCGTGGAGTGGGAGCGGGGCTTCCATCGGGCGATCGACCCGCATCAGTCCACGTACCGCGCGCTTCCCGCCGCCTAGCGGCGACATCAATCGAAACGTGGCACGTCGAGTGTCCGACCGAAGGGGTCGGGCACTCTTCGGTTGAGGCCGATCGCCGTCACGGGTCGCAGGGCGCGGACTCCGGGAGACGCCGCGGGCGCTCAGCGGCGACCGAGGTCGAGCGTGATGACCCAGGTCGACTCGCCGCCGAAGACGCCGCCCGCCGCGGGATTGAACATGACCGCGATGCCCGCGTCGCGGAAGACTTCACGCAGGAGGTTGGCGCGGTGGCCGGGCGAGGCCATCCACGCGTTGACGATCGCTCCGGCGCTCGGCGTGGAGCCGCCGAACATGGCGAGGTTCTCGCCGACGGTCCACGGGTTCGAACGGAAGCCGTAGAACTGCTTGATCCGCTGAGAGAACGACGTTCCGTTGCGAGACTCGTGAGCGAAGAAGCCGAATGTCGCCATCGCGCGGGAGTGCGCGGCCGCCGAGCGTGAGAGCGGCTCGGACGCGGCCAGCGGCGCGAGGCCGCGGGTGGTGCGGACGGCGTTTATCTCGCGGAGCACGAGCTGCTCGAGCGGCGTTTCGCGGGTCACGGTCGACGTCGCTGCCGCGTCGACCCCTCCCGCCAGGCCCGACGGCGCCGCCAGGGCGGTCGCGGGCAGTGCGAGTGCGACGAGCAGCACGACAGTCGTCCGCAGGCGGAGCATTCCCTACCATATCGTCGAACCGCGCCCGTCCGTCTCTCCCTCTTTCTGGGGTTCCGCGGCAATCGGCGCGTGTCGCGGCGAGTGCTCCGGGTCGGCGTCGAGCGGCGAGGGAGTACGCCCGGGCGTCTCAGCCCGCGTTCGGGCCCCAGGCCCAGGCCCAGATCCAGGCCCAGCGCCAGACCCAGCGCCAGCCCCAGCCGTTCCCCGCAGCCCTGCCCGCTGGTTCCCTGGCCCTGGCCTTGATCCTGGCCCTGATCGTCGCCCTGGCCCTCGCCCTGACTCTGACCCTCGCCCTGGCCCTGATCGTTCCCTTGGCCCTGGTCCTCGCCCTGGCTCTGCTCGCCCTGATCCTGCCCTTGGCCCTGGCCCTGATCCCCGCCCTGGCCCTGATCGTTCCCTTGGCCCTGATCCTCGTCCTGGCTCTGCTCGCCCTGGCTCCCTGCCCCTGGCCCTGGCCCTGGCCCTGAGCCTCGCCCTGGCTCCCGTTCCCTTGGCTCTGGTCCTCCCGCCCTGGCTCCCGTTCCCCTGCCCCTGGCCCTGGGTCTCCTCGGCCTGATCCTGCCCTTGGCCCTGGCTCTGATTCTCGCCCTGGCTCTGTCCGTCCTGCGCCTGCCCCTCGCCCGCGCCCTGCTGGCTCTGGCCTTGCGCCTGCGCGTTGCCGTTGCCCTGGCCGTTGCCGTTGCCCTGTCCGTTGCCGTTTCCGACGCCGCAGCCCGCCCCGTTCCCGGGACCGTTCCCGCCTCCCGGGCACCCCGGCCCGGAGCTTCCGGTTCCCGTGCCCCCGCCCGTGCCCGGGGTCGTCCCGGTGCCTCCGCCCGTGCCGGGGTCGTTCCCGTGCCTCCGCCCGTGCCCGGGGTCGTCCCCGTGCCTCCACCGGAGGGCGGATCGTTCGGCGGATTCGGCGTGGAGGTCCCGGAGTCGCCCGTGCCGCCGGGCGACCCGCCTGCGCCGGCCGACGAACCGTCCTGGCCGGCCTGTCCTTCCCCGCCCGTCTGGCCGGGGGTGGAAGGGGGCGCCGCGGCCGCTGGCGGCTCCGAGCCGTTGGACGGGCCAGGCTTCGCGGCGGGGGGTTGGGCGGCGGCCGGCGGCCCCGCGGCCGGCGGCGCCGGCGTGCCCTCGGGGGCCCCGGCAGTGGGGGGCGCGGGCGTTGTCTTCGGCGGAGTCGGCGTCGCCTCCGGTGGCGCGGGAGAAGAGCCCGCGCCGTCTCCAGGTGTCGTCCCGGCGCCGGGCGGCGTGCTTCCGGCCGCCGCGTCATCGCCGCCCGACGACGTGCCGTCTGTGACGCCCTGGTCGGGCGTCTGGGTGCCTGCGGCGACGCCCTGCTCGCCCTCCGTCGACGGGCTACCGGTCGTGCTCTCCGGCTTCCCGCTCGTGGCCCCGTGTGCCGTCTCTGTCGGTTGCCCTGGCGCGACGCTCGCGGCCCCGCCCGCGCTCGACGAGCGTCCTATCGTGGCGGGCCTCGCGGCAACGGACGGCGCGGGCTCGTCCAGCACCGCCTCGACGCTCTTGTAGGCGACGCCGGTGGCGACCGTCGCGGCGACGATGACGGCCGCGACCTTCGCAGCGACCGCGACGAGCGACCCGCCGACCGCCGCGCCGCCGGCACCGGAGGCCGTGGCCCCGACTCCGGCGGCGGACCCCTGCTCCGACGCCGGAGGTTCCCGAACCGCTTGCGCCCACTCCAATGGTGGGGAGGGACGACGCGGCGGCTGCGCTCGGAGCCCCCTTGAAGAGCGCGAGGCCGATGGGCAGAGGGAGCACGGCGAGCCCCTTGAACGCCCTCCGCTGCCGCTTCTGCGTCTCCGCCAGGCGGGCGCAGTCCCGGCATTCCGCGAGGTGCTCGTCGAGCCGGCGCCGCTCCTTCCGCGAGAGCCTGCCGTCGAGTTGCTTCGACATGGCGAGCTCGGCGCTCTGGCACGTCACCAGGTTCTCGAGCTCCTCCGCGAGCGAGCGGCGCGCGCGGAACAGAAGCGTCTCGAGCGCGGAGGTCGAGAGACCGAGCAGCGCGGCGATCTCGTTGTACGACCGTCCCTCCAGCTCGCGCAGCACGAGCGCCTCGCGCTGCGCCGGTGGAATCCGTTGGAGGGCGCGGACGAGCTCGTCGAGCTCGATGTCGTCGTCCTCCGACGCTGCCTCGGGGACGTCCTGGACGAGCTCGACCTCGGTCGGCCGGGAGGCCGCCTGGCGCCAGCGCTGCCGGACGACGTTCTGCGCGATCGCGATGAGCCAGCTCGACGGGTTGTGCGGGACATCGCCGCGCTCGAGCGCGCGGAGCGCGTTCACGAACGTGGTCTGGGTGACGTCCTCCGCGTCGGCGTGGTTCCCGAGGACCGCGTACGTGTAGCGGTAGACGTCCCCGACGTGATGCCGGTAGAGGTCGTCGAGCGCAGCAGCGGCGCGGGTGCTGGTCTCAGTGGCAGCCATTCAGGCCCTCAGGATCACGGATTCTCGCGGGTCGGGCATCCCCCTTACAGAGTCCTTACAAGTGACCGCGCAAGTTTTCCGGCCGCCGCGCATCTTCGTCAGTGAAGGGCCAGAAAACATGACCAGGACACTTCCACTCCTCACCCTCGCCTGCCTCCTCGTCGTCCCGGCGGCTCATGCGGCCGAGCCGTCGGCGACGCCGAAGAACGCAGCGCAGTGGTGCAAGGCGTGGAAGGCAGGGACGCAGACCGAGAAGCTGAACGTGCTGTTCCCCGGCAACACCGGATTCGTGGCGACGTTCACGACCACGGCCGGGAACGGCGTCCTGAAGACCAACACCTTTGGCAGGTGTGTGTCGTTGACGGCAAAGAAACTCGCTGCGGCGCAGGCGGCCGCCGCGGCGAGGCCGTCACTTTCTGCGCGGTGCAAGGCAAGCCTCGCCCGAGGGGGGTCGGCGTACGAGAGCCTTGGCCGTTGCATGTCGGACAAGGGGCGGCTGCTGCAGCCGTAGAGGGGTCCCACGACCTGCTGCTCACCCCGGAGTGGGGGCCGGGGAGAGCAGAGAGTTGGGGAGGGCGACCGGCGGCGGAGCCCTCCCCTTCATCGTTCCGCGGAGGTGTCTGGCCGGTGTTCCAGGTGTCTGGCTTCAGCCAGACACCTCCTCTATTTCGCGGCGAGCGCAGAGGGATCTGGTCCCGCTCTCGCCGGATTAGCGCGCTCGTCTCGACGGCGAGGTGTCCGACTGAAGTCGGACACCACCTTCGCGAGGCGTCGGACTTCAGTCCGACACCGCGGAGGAGAGGTCGAAGAGCAGGTGTCTGGCTAAAGCCAGACACCGCACAGGAGAGGCCACTACGCGGCAGAGAGACGCGTGTCTGGCTTCAGCCAGACACCGCACAGGAGAGGCCACTACGCGGCAGAGAGACGCGTGTCTGGCTTCAGCCAGACACCCTCGCTCAGCGGAAGGCCGAGCGGTCGTCCGGCGTGACGCGCGGGAGGGCGAAGGTGAGCATCGTCGGGCCACCCGGAGCGCTGTCGATCTCGAAGGTGCCGCCCAGCATCCGGACCCGCTCGCCGATGCCGACGATCCCGAGGCGCCCGCGCTGCGCCGCGCGAGCCAGGGCACGGCCGACCTCGAAGCCGTGCCCGTCATCCGTGACACGGACCTCGATGGAGGCGCGGCGCATCCGCAGGCGGATCTCGACGGTGGCGGCGCCGGAGTGCTCGCGCACGTTGGACAGCGACTCCTGGATGGCGCGGTAGACCGCGATTCGCTGCGCCGACGTGAGCGACTCCGGGTCGCCCCTGATCTCGAGGCGCGTCTCGATCCCCGTGCGCTCCTGGAACGCGTCGACCTCGCGGTGCAGGATCTCCCCGAGCGGCCGCGTGATGATGCTGCGCGACTCGAGCGAGCGGGACAGCTCCCGGAGCTGCCGGTCGAGCTCGGTGACCCGGGCCATGATGTCGTCGAACCGTCCCGCGGCCCGCTCGCGGTGCGAGTCGAGGATGAACGGGTACACCTGGTCGCGGAGGAGCGAGACCTCGGCTCCCAACGCGAGGACGTCCTGGATCGGCCCGTCGTGCAGGTCGAAGCCGATGCGCATCAGGCGCTGCTCGCCGGCCCGCACGAGGAGGCGCTCGCGCTCGGCGGAACGCTCGAGGAGGAGCTCGCGCTCGTAGATCGACGAGAGCGCGACTGCTGTCGCCTGGAGGTATGCGTCGGCCTGGGAGACGGGCTCCGAGACCCGGGCGACGACGGCCGCGCACGGGGCGCTGAAGCGCCGGACGAGGGCGGAGCGGAGCGTGCGCCCGCCCAGCAGGCGCAACGAGCTCCCGCGCCGGAGCGCATCCCTGGCGGTGGCGCGCGCCCGGCGGCTCTCGGCAAGTTCACCGAGCGACAGCACGGGCTCGAGGTTCCCGTCGTCCGCACGCCACAACGACGCCTCGCTCGCAACGCCGAGCCACATGAGCAGGCGAAGCTGGATCTCGCAGGCGACGAGGGGAGGCAGCTCGATCAGGAGCGGGCTCGAGGACGCGGTGCAGTGAAGATCGAAGCGGGCTGCCTCGACCGGTTCTCCTCGCGCCTCCGCGAGCGTCTGGACGGCGACCGTCGCGTCGGCGTCGGTCAGCTCACCCTCGGCGGCCAGCCCGACCAGGACGCTTGCCATGTACACGCCGACGGCGAGCCGGTCGGAGGCGTCGTTCTCGCCGCCCCCGTCGAATGCGACGCGCCCGGCGCGGTGCGCGGACTTGAGGAACGGATGGGCACGGGACGGTGTCTCGGCCAGGAGCGCCCTGTGTGCGCCCTCGAGGCGCGAGGGGCCGCCCGCGGTGTTCGTCGAGGCCGTCGCCTCTGCGTGCGCGGCCCCGAGCGTGGTCCGCGCGACAGACGTCATTCGCGACGCGCCGCCGGTCCGTGCCGGGTCAGGAAGTGGTCGGGTCACCGGTTCGCCTGCAGTCATGCCCCTCGTTCACCCTTTCGGCGACGACCCCTGCACGAACCCCTGAGCCTACACGGCCTTGCGTTCGATCGCGTCCTCGATCGCCGCGACGACGCCTTCGGTGTCGTCCCATTTCTCGTAGATCCGCATCCCTGCCGGTGCGTGGTCGCCCGCGTCCGCTCCGACGAGGACGACGGTCGCCTCGGGCCGGCGCGCCCGGGTGACGTTCGCGAGCCGGAGCCCTTCCGTGACGCCTCCCGCGTCGATCAGCACGACGTCGGCCGACCCGCCGCCTGCCGCTTCGGCGACGTCACCCGGCGCGACGCTCGCCACCACGTCGATCCCCTTGCCGTCGAGGAGGAACCGCACGAGCTTGAGGTACCGCTGGTCGCTGCTCCCGAGCACCACGGCGCCGCGGCGCTCGACCTCGAGGCCGGCGACGGCGATCGGGGCGGCGGTCTCGTCGGCAGCCCGGGCGGCCCAGGCGACCCGGTCGCCGAGCGCGAGCCCGCGTCGCTCGCACTCGCCCGCGCGAAGCTCCACGACTTCCCGCGCGCCGCGGCACGAGGCCGTCTTGAAGGCCGGCAGGCTGGGCACGATCTTGACCACGATCTGGTCGGCGTCGAGGAACACGACGTCGATGGGAAAGCGCATGAACGCCGTGTGGATCGACCAGGCGGGGCGGAGGAGCACGCCGTGGCCGGACGGCAGGTCGCCCTTGCCGAGCAGGCCCCGCAGCCGCCGCAGCGTCGAGTCGGCCACGGTGACCGACTCGGCGACGACCCTGCCGTCCTCGCGGCGCAGTGTCAGGTTCGGGACGGGGCGCACCGCGCGCCGCTAGCCGAGCACGTCCATGACCGTGATCATGACCGGCAGGAGCAGGACGATGAAGAGCGCCGGCATGATCAGGAACATGATCGGGAAGAGGATCTTCACGGGAGCCTTCTGGGCGCGCTCCTCCGCGTAGGCCCGCTGGCGCTTGCGCAGCTCGATGGCGAGGTTGCGCATGATCTGCCCCGTCGAGACTCCCATCGTCTCCCCCTGGGCGATCGAGCGCGAGAACATCCGTACGCCCGGCGTGTCGATGCGGACGAGCAGGTGGTCGAGCGCCTCGACGAGCGTGAGGCCCATGTTCTGCTCCTGGAGTGTGAGGCGCACCTCGGAGGCAAGAGGCTCCTTGATCTTCGTCGCGGCGAGCCGGAGGGACTGCGGGAAGCTGAGGCCCGCCTCGAGCGTGACCACGAGAAGGTCGATCAGGTCGGGTAGCCCCCGCTCGATCAGATCCCGGCGCTTTCGCGCGCGAGAGCTTACGACGTACATCGGGAGCGCCCAGCCCAGCACTGCGGCGCCGACCGTCGCGAGCAGGACGAGGGCGGGGCTGCCGTCTGTGAGGCTGACCAGCCAGAACGCCAGGAATGCCCCGCCGACCGCGGAGAGGAACTGTGTTCCGAGCAGGCGGTCGGGGCTCGACGTGTACATGCCCGCCGAGACCAGCCGCGAGCGGTAGTCCTTCCCCCGAAGCCTCGAGAAGTGAGTGCCCAGCCACCGTCCGGCGGTGGTCGCGATGTCGTCCAGGTGCCCGCTAAGGGCCTTTCCCGGCTCGCTTTCGGTGGGAAGCGAGCCCGCGAACCCGTAGGCGCCGATCTGCTGGATCGTCTCGGTGGAAGGCCCGGCGGGCGTGTTCAGCGCCCGGATCACCATCGTGACTGCGACGGCGACGAGGAATAGCCCGAGGATGAGGACGAAATAAGTCATCAGGGTCAGAGCTCGATCGTGACGATTCGACGGATGATGTAGAAGCCGAGAATGACCATGAAGATCGCCGCGATTCCAGCGACCTGGCCGATGGCGCGGTGGAACAGCGGATCGAGATGGTCGGGATTGACGAGCATCAGGAACAGGAAGATCCCGAGGGGTACCATCGCCACGATGACAGACGAGAACTTGCCCTGGGCCGTCAACACCGTGACGAGACGCCGGATGTCCATGCGCGCGCGGATGTTCATGGTCACCTGGTCGAGCACCTCCGCAGTGTTGCCGCCCGCCTCGCGCTGAACGAGCGCGAGGACGGCCAGCTGGTCGATGTCGGTGTTCTGCATGCGCTTCGCCGTCACCTCGAGCGCCTCGTCGAGCGGGATGCCGAGCTGCTCGTCGGTGACGACGCGGTGGTACTCGCGCTTGGACGGCTCGGGCGCCTCGTCGGCGACGACGCCCATCGCACCGGCGAGGCTGTGCCCCGCGCGCAGTGCCGAGGCGAGCACGTCGAGGTTCTCCGGAAGCTGCTCGGCGAAATCGTTGCGGACGTGCCGCGCCTTTCCGCGAACGACGAGGTTGAGGACGATCGGGGGCACGATCGCGAGGAGGAACCAGAACGTGCCCATGAGCGACTCCGGCGACCACGCCGAGGAGCAGGCCCGCGAAGACGGCGACCAAGACCATCCTCGTCGGGTCCTTGTCGATCTGCGCGACGTCGACGTCCTCCGAGAAGCCCTCCATCCAGCGCCAGTTGCGCTGTCGCTGCTTCTGCGCGCCGACGGCCGCGAGGAGCATGTCGACCTCCTTGCGGCGCTCGCTGGCGCGCTCCTCTTCGGGGAGGGTGACGAAGTCGCCGAGGCGCTTGACGAGGTCCTTGTTCGACCGGAGGCTCCAGAACGACCGCAGGGCGAGGACCAGCAGGCCGAGGATGGCCGCGACCACGAGCGGGATCAGGAGCCAGGACTGGAGCAGCGTGTCGCGGAACGCCGGCTTGTACGGGCCGGACGTGCCGCCCGAGGGGCTCTGGTACGAGAAGGTGACGGGCTTGGCCCCTGCGACCGTGACCCCGACCTCGACGTGCTCGTCGGGGCGCGCCACGGAGCGGTAGCGGAGCAGGTACTCGTTCCCGAGCTCGAAGCCGAGCTGGTCGTAGATCTTCGTCAGCGCCTCCGGGGAGGTCGCCGCGGCGTAGGTCCCGCCGGTCTTGTCGGCGATCTTCTGGAGATCGTCTGCGACGAAGTCCGGCGACTCGATCCCGACCGTGAACACGCGGATCTTCTGCGCCTGGAGCTGCGAGATGGCGGAGTCGAGGGTCGTGATGCTCCCGACGTCGTCTCCGTCGGAGAGCAGCACGATGCGCGCCGCCCCGAGAGCCGAGCCGCGCACCTGCGCGACGGCCGCGGCGAGCGCGTCGAAGGCGCGGGTCCCCTCGGCGAGCTTCGGCGGCTTGGCGAGCACCGCCTCGACCGCCTTGCGGTCGGTCGTGAGCGGCAGAGCCACCGTCGGCTTGACGTTGAAGAAGACGACCGAGAGCGGCTGACCGGGGTTGCGCGCGGCGAATGCGCGCGCTGCCTGCATGGCCGAGTCGATCGAGTTCTTCATGCTGTTCGAGGCGTCGATCAGGAGCACGGTGCCGATTCCGTTGGAGGACGCCGACGTCAGCACGGCCAGGTTCTTCACCGGCTTGCCGTTCTCCGTCACCTTCACGTCGTCCGTGGAGAGCGGGGGCTTGCGCGGCGCCGGCAGCGTCAGGACGTACGCGCGGTCGGGGAACAGCGCGCTTCCGGCTTCCACGACCTGGATGCCCCCGTCGTCCGCCGCCGCCGCGGGGAACGCGACGAGCGCAACGAGGACCGCGGCAAGAGCCGGGACGGCGAGGCGGGCTACGCGGCTCACCGTCGGAGGTCCGCGACGTTCGTGGGAACGGGCCGCTGCGAGAACAGGCCCGCCGGAAGGTCGATCCCCCGCTTCGCGAACTTGTCGAGGAAGACCGGGCGAAGACCCGTCGGCTGGAGCTTTCCGTTGATCGTGCCGTCCGGCGCGAACGAGTCGATCTTGAACTCGAAGATGTCCTGCAGCGTGATCACGTCGGACTCCATGCGCTGCACCTCGGTGACCGCGGTGACGCGGCGCGACCCGTCTTCCATGCGCTCGATGTGGACGACCATGTCGAGCGCCGCGGAGACCTGCTGGCGGATCGCCCGCACGGGCAGGTCGTAGCCCGACATCAGCACCATCGTCTCGATGCGCGCGAGCGCGTCGCGCGGGGCGTTGGCGTGGACGGTCGAGAGCGAGCCGTCGTGACCCGTGTTCATCGCCTGGAGCATGTCCAGGGCCTCCGGGCCGCGGCACTCGCCGACGATGATCCGGTCGGGGCGCATGCGCAGCGAGTTCCGCACGAGGTCGCGGATCGGGATCGCTCCCTCGCCCTCGATGTTCGGCGGGCGCGCCTCGAGCCGGAGCACGTGGCGCTGGTGGAGCTGGAGCTCGGCCGCGTCCTCGATCGTCACGATCCGCTCGTGGTCGGGGATGCTCGACGACAGCGCGTTCAGGAGCGTCGTCTTGCCCGAGCCGGTGCCGCCCGAGATGAGGACGTTGAGCTGCGCCTGGATGCAGCGGCGCAGGAAGTCGACCGACTCCTCGCTCAGCGAGCCGATGTTGACCATGTCCTGGAGCCCGAGGCGCTTGCGCGAGAACTTGCGGATCGTCAGCAGCGGGCCCGAGAGCGAGAGCGGCGAGATGATCGCGTTGACGCGCGAGCCGTCGGGGAGGCGGGCGTCCACCATCGGGGACGACTCGTCGATGCGCCGCCCGATCTGCGCGACCATCCGGTTGATGATGCGCCGGAGGTGCGAGTCGTCGCCGAAGCGGACGGTCGTCTCGTAGAGCCGGCCCTGACGCTCGATCCAGATCTCGCCCGGGCCGTTGACCATGATCTCCGTGATGGAGTCGTCGGCGAGGAGGCGCTCGAGCGGGCCGTAACCGAGGATGTCGTCCGCGATCTCCGAGAGCAGGCGCTCACGGTCCTCGCGGGAGATCCCCGTCTCGCCGGAGAGATGCCGGCGGATGTCGGCGACCACGCGGTCGCGCATGCCGACGGGATCGAGCGTCTGCCCCGTGAGTTGCGGGCCGAGCTCGCCGATGACGAGCATGTGGATCGCGTTCTTGAGGTCGGCGAACGGCTCCTTGGCAGGAGGCGGCGCACCGGGCTTGGTCGTGACGAGACGCTCGTGGAGCTCCATTGCTGCTACTTCCTCCTGAAGCGGAACAGGGATCGGGAGTGGTCGCGTCCCGAGTCGCTCGAGGCGCCTGCGGCCACGGTTTCCCCGTTGGGCTCGCCCCCCGTGAAGAGAGCGGCGAGCTCGTGGAAGGAGGTGGCCGCGTACGACTGGGGTCGCGAGAGGATGATCGGGATGCCCTCGTTCACCGAGCGCGGGATCTCGCGGTCGGAGGGGATGAAGACGTTGGGCTCGCTGCCGAGCACCGTGACCACGTCGTGCTGGCTGATGCCGACGCGGGTGTCGGCGCGGTTCAGGACCAGCTGGATCTTCTTCGGGTCGTACTCCATCAGCCCGAGGGTCTCGAGCCCGAGCTTCGTGTTCTTGAGCGAGAGCGAGTCGAGCGTCCCCACCATGACGAGGTCGGAGCTCGAGTCGATCGTCGCGATCACCTCGGCCGTGAAGCCCGGCGGAGTGTCGGCGACCACGAAGTCGTACGTCGCGCGGGCCGCGACGAGGACGTCGCGGAGCAGGTCGATCGTGATCGCGCTCGCCTGGTCGGGCCGCGCTGGCGCGAGGAGGACGTCGACCCCGGTCTGGTGGGTCATCACGTAGTCCGCGAGCTTGTCGGTGTCGAGCGACCCGGGTGAGAGCGCGAGGTCGTACATCGTCTTCTCGGGGGGGAGCCCGAGGCAGAGCGCGACGTCGCCGAACTGGAGGTCGAGGTCGATGACGAGCACCTTCCGCCCCGCGAGCGTGAGCGCGACGGCGAGGTTGCAGGAGGTGAGCGTCTTTCCCGTCCCGCCCTTCGGGCCGAGCACGCACACGAGCCGGCCGTCCTTCCGGTCGCCTCCCGCGCCACCGGGGCGAGGGGCACGGGCGATGGCCTTGCTCATTGCGAACCGGAGCTGCTCCTTCGACTGCGGGAAGAGCGCCATGTCCGCGGCACCGGCGTTGAACGCCCGGCGGAGGAACCCGTTCGGGGACGAGGTCGAGAGGACGATGATCGGGAGATCGGGCGCCTCCCGGTGGGCGCCGTCGATGATCTGCAGCGACCGGTCGTCCTCGCGGCCCTGGCAGGCGACGAGGAGGACGTCCACGTCCCTGCTCTTCAGGGTGCGGACGGTCTCGTCGACCCCGTCGGTGATGCCGACGAGCTCGAAGCTCGCGTCGTCGGGCATGGCCCGCTGGACGTCGAAGGCGTCCAGCCCTTCGACGGCAACGAGCGCGCGGATGAGGGTGTCGGCCACGGTCGGTCTACTTTGCGGTCCGGTTGCGGCTCGCCTGGGCGAGCAGCGTCTGCATGGTGATCGTCAGCGGCGGCGTCTTCTTGGCGCCGACCTGCGGGCGCAGGAGGAACCAGAGGGTGCCGTTGTCCGAGGCGAACGCGAGCCGCTGCGCGAGGGCTGCGGGTGCCTTCAGCACGTACGTCGTCGTCTGGCCCGCCGCCGGCGCCCGCATGATCTCGACGTCGGGTGCGAGCAGGCTGAGCAGGTTCCCGTTGGCGCCGGTGAGCGCCATGTAGATGTCGACGTGATCGCCCTGCGCCGTGTAGCCGACGAGGCCGCGCGCTGCGTCGACGGGGATCGCGACCGCGCGCTCCTTGCCGATGAGGTCGGTCGGGACGGCCTCGGAGGTCGTGACGCTCAGGTCGGCGGTCGTGATCTGCTGCCCGGGGAAGATGTCCGCGGCCGCGACGCGGCCGTTCAGGTACGCCGGGTCGGAGATCGCGCCGACCTTGAGGTCGTTCTTCGGCAGGCTCGCGACCTGGAAGAGCTCCTGCTTGGCGATGATCGTCCCCGACGTGCCCTGGGGGATGAGGTTCTTCGCGACCAGCACCGGCGTGGCGGCGTTCTCCGCGTTGACGCTCGAGCGATAGCGATTGAGGTAGACGACGAGCAGGATCGCGGCGAGCAGCGCGGCCCCGATGCCGAAGGCGAGCGTCCAGCCCCTGGAAGTGCCGATCTTGCCCTTGACCGCTTGCTGCATGACGTGTGCTCCTCCTAGTGTGTCTCGCGTGCGAGAAGATCGTTTGGCCCCGCGCCGTTATTGTCGGCGGCGGGGCGGCTGTCCTTTAGATCTCAAATGGCCACGGATGGGCTGTCCCTAAGAGTCACGACCATTCGCGTCCCGTGGATCGGCGAACGGCCAGTCTTTTCATGTCATTCGGCCAGTGTTGCGCTCTCACCGGACGAGTGCGGGCTTGCACTGGACGACCTCGAGGTCAGTGTTGCACGGCGCGTCGCCGGTGACCACGGACGTGTCGAGAGTGATCGGGTCGACGACGTGCCCCCAGATCTGCGCCGCGCGTGCGTCGAACCCTCGCGGGGGAGGATCGTTCAAGCCGCACGGTGCCCCGGTGACGCCCTCGCCACCCCACCCCGTCACGTAGATGCGGGCGAAGCCCTCGACGGGCATCCACCCGCTACTCGGGCCGTCCAACCGCCCGAACGCCGTGGTCGGGACGTAGATCCAGCGCGGGTCGCCGTCAGGTGGGAGGTTGCCGGTCGGCGTCCAGTTCATCGGCGTGCAGGAGAATCGCGTCCCGATGCCTGTGGGGAGGGCGGTCGTGTCGACTGCCGGGGCGACGCAGTCGATCGCTCCCCCCGACGGAGGGGGTGCGCAGGAGCCGGAGCGAGTGTTGACCGCAAGGAGCTTCGGGCACCCGCCGGTAATTGCCGACCCGAGGCCGCCCCCGCCGCACCAGACCGCATCCCAACCCGGCCCCGTGTCGCTCACCGGAACGACGTGTTCCTGGTCGAGGGCGGTGTTCGCGAACGAGATGGTGAACGGCCCCGTCGACCCCAGTGCGGGGAAGGACGTCGTGGCGAGCGTCGTGGAGCTTCCGGTCATGGGCATCGAGCCGAGCGGATCGGCCACGTAGGTCGCCTGTTGCACATCGTCGGCCGCCCCTGGCACGGTCTCGCCCTCGAACACGCCCGAGCACCCGGTGCTCGCGCACGGCCGGCCGCCGATCGTGCCGGTGGTCTGTCTCCACGAGACGCTGAAGAACGTCTGCCCCACCTGGGTGTAGTCCTGTGCGAGCCCGTTGGCGGTCGTCGTGGCGTTCGGGTGGATCACGATCGTTCCCGTGACCGTCTGGAGGTTCGGGCGGCCACCCCTCGTGTTGAACGACCTCGTGACCGAAGGGATGCCGCTGCCGGACGGCTGGGTCGGCTCGACCGTGATCGTGCCTCGGACGTTGTTCTGTCCCGTGTCGATCTCGGCGGAGAACCCGACGCGACACTCCGCGTTCGGGTCGATGCTCTGCGTGTAGAGGAAGCCCGGGCCTCCGCACGTGGTCGATGTGAGCGCGAAGTGCCGGAGGACCGGTGGGGCGCCCGCTCCCGGTCTCTGACCGGTCGAGTAGACGTTGATCCAGTCGACGGCCACGGGCTGGCGCGCGGTGGCCACGTCGTGGGGGAGCGGCCGCTTGGCGTCCGTCGAGAACTCGCAAACACCGTCCTCCCCGGCGTTGCCCGCATAGAGGCGGATCGCGACGTCGTCCTGGGAGTTGGTGAACTCAAGGTTCTCGATACTTGCAGTCCAGGGCGCGTCCGGAGCCGCGCGGCTCAGGGGCACGGGGTTCGGAGGCGTGATCGCGAATCCGTCCGACGACCCGTCGCGTGCGCGGACGAACTCCGCCCACACGCAGTCGATCGTATCCCCTGTCTCGGTCACGAACGGTTGGCCCCGGGTGAGCCCCGTGATCTGATTGAGCTCGACCCGTGCGCGCGCGGTGATGCTGGGGAGTGACAAGCCGAACGTTCCCGCGACGGTACCGATGTTGGCTTCCCTCACGAGCACGTCCGTCCAGACCCCGCCGTCGGCATGTGGCTCACACGGGGTTCCCCCGTCGCCGGCGTCGGAATCCGTCGGGCTCGTTGCGTTGATCTTGACCGTGATTCGCGACTGGTCGTTGACCGACTCGTTGTAGCCGCCGGGGCCGGCGCCGGCGTAGCGGCGGGCCGCGCTCACGATTGCTGCAGCAGCCGGTCCCGGGCTGGTGGCGCAGTTCGGCAACTGTGAGAGGTACTCGACCCCGGCCGCGAGCGCACCGGCGTCAGCGCGGTTCTGGAGCGCGCGCTTGTGCGTGTACCACCTCCCCACGTCGAGGACGAGCGCCGTCAGCAGCAGGAACACGGGGATGACGATGGCCGAGAGCGCGAGGATCCCTCCACGCTCCTCGCGAAGCGTCCTCATGTGCATGCTCCGAACGGTGCGCCCGCAAGCGGGTCCGCGGTCGTGCTGTAGCTGTAGCTCGGCGACGTCCCGTTCCCTCCCCCGAACCGCTCGATCCGCATCGTCGCCTCGCCGCGGATGGTGATTGGCGCGATCCCGAGGATCGGGACGAACGAGAATGACTTCGCGATCTGGATCTCGATCGGCCCGCCGATCTCGGCTGCGGAGCCGTCAGGTGTTCGGATGCAGACCTTCGCGTCACGGAACTCGACCGTACCGCCCGAGTCGAGAACGTACTGCTGGAGCGACGACGCGCCTGGAGGGAGGCGGTCAACGGCGGCCCATCGAGCCGTCTCGTTGGCCAGGTGGTTTGCCTCGATCCAGTAGAACAGCAGCCGTCCGAAGGCCAGCACCCCGGCCACGATGAGCATGAAGACGGGAAGGACGAGTGCGAACTCCGTCATCGCCACTCCGTCCTGGCGAGCGAGATTGGATCCTTCGGCCAAAGGGGTACCCCTCCTGAGGTACCCCGAGATGATGCCGAAAGATCCGGACGAGCGTGAGGCGCGACCGCCTCACGCGATGATCAGCCGCTCTTCGTCACGGACGTCAGGGCCTTGTGGAGCACCGTCCAGGTCCTGTCCGTCTTGCGCACCGGTGACGTGGTCGTCCACCAGATGACGACGTTCGCGCCGTAGGGCCGCTTCGCCATCCAGATGTCGGTGCCGGTCATCGTGCTGTCCTTCTCCCAGTAGATGCCCCCCGCCGCGGGCGGGTCGAGCTGGCCCGTGTGCGGGTTGGTGAGCAGCCCCCGCACGTCGGCCGTGACGTCGCCCCCCGAGACGAGGTAGATCGTGAAGGTCCCGTAGCGCGCCCGCTTCGTCATCGTCTGAACGCCGAGGTTGAACGCGGTGTAGTGACCCGGGTTCGAGCGCTCGCGGTCGACCACGAGCGCCTGCCCGGTCGCCTTCTTGAAGCCGCTCTTGAGCTGGGCGACGGTCACGGTCGAGGGCGCGCCGCTCGCGCCGGCCGCCAGGGAGGCCGCGAGCGCGGCCGCGAGGGCAACGATGAGGCTTGTCTTCTTCACGGGAGTCCTCCGGTGGCGGGTGGTCACTCGACCCGCTCGGTCGTCCGGCTGTTCATCGTGCTGTCGAAGATGACAATCCCGAACAGGTTGACCTTGAAGGGGTACGACGCGCGCACCGTGACGTCGCCGCTCGGGGCCCACGTCGCGGTGTTGGTCACCGGGTCGTACGGGGTCACGGTGATCACCATCTTGCTCGTGTCGAGCGTGCCGGCCGCGTCCTTCATCTTCTGCACGATGATCGGGACGCGCTGGTTCGGGTCGATGATCGACCGCGAGACGGACGCCTGGCGCGCGCCGACGCGTACGGAGTCGGTGAGCGCGATGTAGTCCTTGAACGCCGTGCCGAACTGGACGATCCCCATCACGATCAGGAGCAGGATCGGCAGGACGAGTGCGAACTCGACGTACGCCTGGCCGTCCTGACGGCGTGCACGGTGGCTCAGTGCGCGGATGCGGATCGGATTCATGTGGAGTCCGGGAGGTTGTTGTCGACGAGACGCGACGCGTTGGTCAGGACGTCGCCCGCGACGCGCTGGAACAGCTGGCGGAGCTTGTCGGCGTCGGCCGTGTAGTAGAAGTTCTCGGGCTTCGAGGCGATGGCCATGAGCGCCGCCTGCGGGGTGCAGCCCGCCAGGAGGTCTGACAGACTTCCTTCGGCTGGTTGTTGTCCTGGTGGCCGCTCGAGCCCGGCCGCTGGCAGCGCTGCGACTTCGACTCCTGGTTCTCGAGGTTGTAGCCGATCAAGTAGACGGCCGTGTCCCCGGGCAGGCGCTTGGACGCCTCGACGCCCTGGCCGCAGGGGCGGGTCGGGCACGGCGTGCTGTCGGTCCAGTAGTCGGTCGCGACGTCCTGCGTCGAGTTCGCGCCGCCGTCCGAGAAGAACACGATCACGTCCTGCACGTCGGGGCGACCGTGCGCCGTGAGCTCGTGCTGGGCCTCGTCGATCGCCAGCGAGTAGCTCGTGCTGCCGCCGGACTTGATGCACGCGAGCGTCGAGACGAGCGGAGAGCTCGAATTCAGGTCCCAGACCCCGTTCGCGTCCTTCACGACGTAGTCGTCGTTCGGGTTGCCGTCGACGTCGTCGTCCGACAGCGAGGACACGACGTAGAACGCGCGATCCTGGCCGCGGTAGCCGGAGGTCGAGCCGGTCTGCCACCAGGGAGCCCAGGCGTCGAAGCCGTAGTAGTTGTTACCGCTCGTCGGCGCCGCGCAGGCGTCGTCCGGGCTGTCCGGGTTCTTGACCTGCACCTGCGTCCACCTCGTGCAGTTCGCGTCGTTGTGTGGAAAGCGGCTCCACTGCAGGCACGGTGGTGCGTCCTGATCGCTGTAGTCGCTCGGCCCGGTCGCGGGCGGGGTGACGGCGAGCCCGACACGGTCGAGCTTCGGGTCCATCATCGAGATGAACGTGGCGATACCGCTGCGCGCCGCCTCGAGGTCGATGCACTTGCCGTTGCGCGTCCTTCGTGTCGCACATCGAGCCCGTGCGGTCGAGGATGAGCATGATGTCGAGCGGTCGAATCGAGCACGGGAAGCATGCGGTCGCCTGCGCGGTGACGGTCAGCGAGTTCACGCCGATGATGCGGGCGAAGAAGGTCGGGACCTTCGAGGTGGACGTCACCGTCACCGCGTTCGCCTCGGCGTAGCGCGTGTTGCAGCCCGGGATCGAGGTGATGCAGCGCGTGATTGCCGTGGTCGTCGCGTTGCCGACGGTGTTGACGGCATTCTTGTCCCCTGGTGTCGGGCTGTACTCCTTCGCCGTGGCCACGGCCACCGTTTCGTCGGGGAGCTCCTGTGCCGCGGCGAGCGCGGCGGCGTCGACGCCCGCCTGGAGCTGGCGCTGGACGAGCCGCGTGTGGCCGATGTCGACCACGAGCGCGACGAGGACGACCATGATGCCCATCAGGACGCCGGTCATGAGCAGGATCTGGCCGCTCTCGTCCGATGCGAGCCGGTGGCGGACAGTCGGCTTCGGAGCAGGGGATTTGGCGCCGCGCATAGTGATGCTCAGTGAAATCCGGTTGCGCGATCTCCGCCATCCCCCGTTCGGGTGTCCGGGGCGCCCGGTCGCTTGTGGGACTCGACCGGCGTGACGGCCGACATCGGTGTCGACGCCGGCTCGGGTGGAGCGTGATGTGCGTGGTGACGGCGCAAGCAAGGGTGCTGGTCTCCTTCCGGGCTCGAGAGGGGGGCGCAAGGCCGACGCCCGCCGCCGCAGCTGCGGCGGCGGCGGGCTAGAGGCGCCCGGCCGACCGCCGCAGGTCGCAACGCATGTGCTAGGAGCTCGGGAAGCTCTGGACCGAGCTGCCGGTCGACTTGAAGAGGTTGGTGATCGCGGGGCCGAGGACGAGGATGCCGGCGATCACGACGACGGCGATGCCGCCGAGGATGAGCGCGTACTCGGCCATGGTCTGGCCCTCCTGGCGATCGCGAAGCCTCGCGATGGTGTTCTGCAGGTACACGACGAGTGCCGTCATGCTGTGCTTTCCTCCTTGCTGGTTAGGGGGAACGCCCCCCCGAGCGTTACTGCCTCTGTACGTTCCCCCCGAGATGGGAGGCTCACGGATCGTGCTTGCAGTCAGGGGACGCGGGTACTCCCTGAGGGTCTAGTCATCGCTAGACCTGGGAACGAACCGCCACGTCGCTGCTGTGTTGCGACTCCACACGGGAGGGCCGCAGCGCCTAATAGGTCCGACGACGCCCGAAAGAGAAAGGGCGGGGCCGGCGATCATGCGACCAGCGTGGGTCGGCGTGATCGACGGCCCCGCCGTCCGATCGTTGGAGATCGAGCTACGAGCTCGGGAAGCTCTGGACCGAGCTGCCGGTCGACTTGAAGAGGTTGCTGATCGCGGGGCCGAGGATGAGGATGCCGGCGATCACGACCACGGCGATGCCGCCGAGGATGAGCGCGTACTCGGCCATGGTCTGGCCCTCCTGGCGCTCGCGAAGCCTCGCGACGGTGTTCTGCAGGTACACGACGAGTGCCGTCATGCTGTGCTTTCCTCCTTGCTGGTTAGGGGGAACGCCCCCCCGAGCGTTACTGCCTCTGTACGTTCCCCCCGAATCGGGAGGCTCACGGATCGTGCGTGCGCTGCGGGGGCGCGGGTACTCCCTGCGGGTCTAGTCATCGCTAGACCTGGGAACGAACCGCCACGTCACCGCCAGCGGCCGCCTCACACGCGTCGGGCCGACGGCGCGCGCCGCCGACCGGCCGTGATGAGCTCGTGCTGCTGGTGCTGGGGTCCTCGTGTCGGCCGCTTCTGGCCGAGGTGTGTCGTTGTGTCGGCGACTCGACGGGGAAGGCGCCGCAGGCGCTACGTCCGACGACGCGCTGGAAGGAGACGACATCCTCGAGCAAAGAGAGGGCGGGGCCGGCGATCATGCGACCAGACGTGGTTCGGCATGATCGACGGCCCCGCCGTCCGATCGATGAAGATCGAGCTACGAGCTCGGGAAGCTCTGGACCGAGCTGCCGGTCGACTTGAAGAGGTTGCTGATCGCGGGGCCGAGGATCGAGGATGCCGGCGATCACGACGACGGCGATGCCGCCGAGGATGAGCGCGTACTCGGCCATGGTCTGGCCCTCCTGGCGATCGCGAAGCCTCGCGATGGTGTTCTGCAGGTACACGACGAGTGCCGTCATGCTGTGCTTTCCTCCTTGCTGGTTAGGGGGAACGCCCCCCCGAGCGTTACTGCCTCTGTACGTTCCCCCCGGGATGGGAGGCTCACGGATCGTGCTTGCGGTGCGGGGGCGCGGGTACTCCCTGAGGGTCTAGTCATCGCTAGACCTGGGAATGAACCGCCACGTCACTGCCGCCGGCCGCCTGACACTCGTCGTGCCGTCGGGCGTCGCGGTGCCGACGGCCGTGATGAGTTCGCGCTCGTGCTGCTGCGGCCCTGGTGTCGGCCTCGCTTCTCGTCGAGAGTGTGCCGTCGCTGTGGTGGCGACTCCACCGTGGAGGGCGCCGCAGGCACTACGTCCGATGACGCGCTCGAAGCCGACGACGTCCCAAAGGACAGAAAGAAAGGGCGGGGCCGGCGATCATGCGACCAACGTGGGTCGGCATGATCGACGGCCCCGCCGGCCGATCGATGCAGATCGAGCTACGAGCTCGGGAAGCTCTGGACCGAGCTGCCGGTCGACTGGAACAGATCGCGGATCGCGGGGCCGAGGATCAGGATGCCGGCGATCACGACGACGGCGATGCCGCCGAGGATGAGCGCGTACTCGGCCATGGTCTGGCCCTCCTGCCGCTCGCGAAGCCTCGCGACGGTGTTCTGCAGATACACGACCAATGCCCCCACTTGCTCCCTCCTATGGGTGGTGGACGGGAGAGGAAACGCCCCCCTCGGGCGCGATCCCTCACGTTTCCTTCCCGTTCTGGGAAGACCCTCAGAGCGTCCGCGGCCTCCACGGGCGTCGTCCCACCCGAAGGTCTGGTCCCGTACTGGACTTTCGATGGGACCACGCCCGGCATGAAGCCTGGTCGATGGATAGCGGGGGCCGCAGGCACGATAGGTGCCTGGTGAGCGCCCCTCGCCTCCACGCCGCGCTCGTCCGGACGCTCACGAGCCTTCGTCGACCGGACGGCGGGCTTCCGGTGAGTGTCGCGGGGGAGTCCGAGGTCGAGCCCACGACGCTCCTGGCGCTCGCCCTCGACGACCGACGTGCGCGCCGTGGCTCGCGCCCGTCAGCGGCCGGACGGCGGGTACGACGAGCGCGACGGTCATCGCGACGGACCGACGAGCTCCGCGCTCGCCGCCCTCGTGCTGGACAACCCCGCGGCCGCGCGCCGGGCGCTCGCATTCGCGATCGCGCATCGCGGCCTGCCGCTCCCGAACGCTCCCGACCCCGATCGCCGGACGGCCTGGGGTTGGACCGACGACGCGCGGTCGCTCACCGAGCCGACGGCGCGCGTCCTTCTCGCCGTGAACGTGCTCACGCCGCGAAGACACCGCCACCCGACGCGAGGCTGTCGAGCTTCTACGAACGCGTCAGTGCGCAGACGGCGGGTGGAATTTCGGCAACGCGTCCGTCTACGACGTCGACCTGCGCGGTTACGCGCAGACGACCGCCATGGGGCTGATCGCGCTTCAGCACGGGGACGAAACGGTTCTCCGGCGGGCGCTCGCGTTTCTCCGCAGCAACTGGCCGCTCGAGCCCGGAGGGCTGACCGTTGCGCAGGCGCTGGTTGCGTTCCGCCTCCACGGGATCGACGACGCGCTTCCGCCGCTCCACGCCGCCCTCGGAGAGATCTCGCGGCGGCCCTCGTTCCTGGAGCGGCCCCTTGCGGTGGCGTGGGCAGCGCTTGCGACCGGCCCCGACGCGTCTGCTCGATCCGTTGAGGTCCCGAACGTGAGCCTGACCCGGCGCCAGCTCCTCGTCCGCTCCGGCGCAGTCGCTCTCTGGGCGACCGCCGGGGGCGCGATCGTCGCCGAGCGGCTCGGCGCGTTCGACGACCCACCGCCGTTCGACCGCGCCGACTTTCCCGAAGCCGAGCCGCTCCGCCGTCGCCGTGCTGAGCGCCGCGACGTACGAGGGCGATCTCGAAGGGCTGCTGCTCGACGGGCCTGCGGCTCGTCGAGGCGGACGTTCGGCGCAAGAACGGTGCTGCTCAAGCCGAACCTCGTCGAGTTCGTCCGCGGCTCCTCGATCAACACCGACCCCCGCATGGTCGTCGCTGCCGCGAACGCGCTTCGTTCGCTCGGCGCCTCGTCGGTCGTCGTCGCGGAGGGGCCCGGGCATCGCCGTGACACCGAGGCGATCGCGCTTGCGTCCGGCCTACGCGACGCGCTCGACGACGCCGGCCTCCGGTTCGTCGACCTCAACGACGCGCCGCTCGTCCGAACGCCCGTCCGGACCCGATACACCGGCCTCTCCGAATTGTGGGTGCCGCAGGTGCTCCGCGACACGGAGGTCGTCGTGTCGATGCCGAAGCTCAAGACGCACCATTGGGTCGGCGTCACGATGTCGCTCAAGAACTGCTTCGGCTGCATGCCCGGACGCGTGTACGGCTGGCCGAAGGACGTCTTCCACGTCCGCGGGATCCCGGAGTCGATCCTCGACATCGCAGCCACGGTGCGGCCGTCGCTGGCGATCGTGGACGGCGTCGTCGGGATGGAAGGCGACGGGCCGATCATGGGCGAGCCTGTCCGCTCGGGCGTGGTCGTCGTCTCGCGCGACCTGGTCGCGGCGGACGTCACAGGCGCTCGCCTGATGGGGATGGACCCGGAGAAGGTCGGCTACCTGATGGAGGCCGGCCGGTTCCTCGGCCAGGCCCACTCGGAGCTGATCGATCAGCGTGGAGAGGACCCGGAACGCCTCGCGCGGTCGTATGCCCCCGCCCCGGGCTTCGAGCACATCGTCGCCTAGCGCTCAGGTCAATTCGTCAACTCAGCCGGCCCGCGGTTCGAGGCCTTCGTCGCGTCGGGTGAGCGCCGAGGTGTCCGACTGAAGTCGGACACCGGGGCTAGCCGTCGTGTCTGACCTCAGCCAGATACCTGCTCTGCTCGGGCCTTTGCAGGCACGACGAACGGCAAGAGCTCGAGGGTGCGTTACGTATCTGCGCCCAGAAGCGCGCGGGGTAGGCGGACGCGGATCGACGGCGAGCCGATTCCGCACCAGACGAGCAACCCCAACATCGTGACGAGGTGAGCATCACCTCGAATCCCGATCGCGAGAAACGGGATCAGCCACGCGATCGAGAATCGCGGTCGCTGGATGCCGAGCGGCACGAGCACGGCAGTGAAGTAGAACCCCCAGAGCACGGGCGTCGCCGCGAGCATCGCCAGGACCGCGAACGAGAACGATCCAGCCGGGTCGGCTCGTCGCACCCACATCGCCGCGAGCGCCGCCAATGTCACGGGGATGCTCGCCGCTAGGGGGAGAGCGTACGTGGGGCCAGTGAGGTCGATCGTGATCTCGTGAGCCACCGAGAGGTAGCGGCCGATTCCGTCGAATCCGATGAGGGCCCATGGGACGAGGATCCCGGCACCGGCAACACATACGCCGATCATGAGATCTCGCCAGCCGCGGCGGATCCCGCTCCAGATCAGCACGGGCCATGGGTACAGCTTCAGCGCTATGGCAATCCCGGCCGGCGCGCTGTTGAAGCGGTAGGTGAGGGCAAGCAGCAGAGCGACGAATGCGCTCGCATTGCCCATCTGGGCAGCCGAGACCACGGGGCTCGAGATGAGTGCCGCCGCCAGGCAGAACGGGTCACGAACCCCGACGATCCGGAGCGCCGCGACGATCGCGATCGCGCAAAGGATCGACGCCGCGTACTGCGCGACGATCGATGGCAGAGCCAGGAGCGGGGACACCAACATCGCCCACAGCGGCGGATAGGGATACTCCCCGCTCCCGTCGGATGGGTAGAGGGTCTCGCCGTCGAGAAGGCGTTGAGCGGCCTTCAGCTTGAAATCGCGCGCGAGCCAGCCTGTCGATTCGAATCGGGTCAGTCTCCATGCCACGAACAAGACCGCAGCGAGGAAGGCAACGATCGCGAGCCAGCGCCACGTCACCGCCAGCGCTATCCGCATCGGTGACCGGTCACGCATCCGCGTGACAATGCAACCACATGGGCATCCGAGCGAGTACTGGCCGAACGCACGGCTGCGGACGCGGCGAAGGACCAGTGACGCGGATCCACGTGCGTAGCCTGTGGGCGTGCTCAGGCCCCTTGGCTAGCCCGAACTGGGCTTCGGATCGATGCGGCCGCCTGCGCGAACGCCGACCGGGCGGAACGGTGCCTCTCTCCTCCGGGCTCGGCTCGCCCTTCGGCCCGCACGATCACGGCGAACACTACGCCGAACACGATCAGTACGCGGGCGCTGCCCCAGCCGTTGCCGACCCCGACGCCCGCGCTGAGCAGGCCCCAGGTCGCGAGCGGCGCAAGCCAGACGGGGGAGAGCCTCGGGCGGACGATGGCGAGCGGTATCGCGGCGACGGCGTAGTAGTCGAGCCACACGATCGGAGAGAGGGCGAGCGCGGCCGCGACGGCGAGCCCGAGGCTCGCCCGGCGCCAGCAGGCGACGAGCAGCGCGGCGCCGAGCGCGAACATCACCGACCGCGCCACCGCCT
>CAWAXS010000005.1:0-128965 GCA_963786055.1 uncultured Actinomycetes bacterium
GAGACCACCTCCCAGTCACCCTCGTGCACCTGCCAGAACTCGCCGGGAGGAACCGTCGGGCTGTACGGGTTCCACGGGTACCAGATCCAGTACTGGAGCGCGATGCGGCTCCCGCTCCGGAAGGTTGCGCCGTAGACGACCGGCGCCGCCCCGTGGGCTGCCTCGGTCGACGCGTAGCAGGGGGTCGCCGAGACTCCGTCGATCGCGCGACAGGCGCGCTGGTCGAGCCGGAGGTCGGAGCCGCCGGCCGGAAGCGGCCCGGGGATCGTCTCCCACCCGGCCGCCGTTCGCCGCTGGAGGTCCGAGTCGGCGAGGAAGCCGTCGACGAGGGAGGGGCGGAGCTGCTCGGCGGGGTGGAGAACGAGGATCGGCGAGTGGCGGGCGAGCAGTGTCGCGGGCGTCGGAGACGCGCGGTCGGCTCCGCCTGCCGTGGGTATGACGACGAGCCAGGCGAGGAGCGAGAGCAACGCGATCCGTGCGCGGCGGTGCACCGAGCCGAAGTATCCATCCGGATGCCACCGCTCGGGGGCGGCGGGTGCCGCCCCCGAGCCTGATGGTCGTCCAGGCCGGTGCGGCGGAGGCTGTCCTGGCCCGAGACCCGCGGGACGCGATCGAGCCCCTGCGTGCGGTGCAGGAGACCGGCCGCCAGGCGCTCGTGGAGATGAGCAGGCTCGTCGGGCTGCTGCGCGAGGACAGCGACGAGCTCGGGCTCGCGCCGCAGCCGCGCCTCGACGAGCTTGACGAGCTGCTCGCGCAGGTGCGCGAGGCGGGCCTGCCGGTCCGGCTCGAGGTCGAAGGCACCGCGAGACCGCTGCCGCTCGGAGTCGAGCTGACCGCCTATCGCGTCGTGCAGGAGGCGTTGACCAACACGCTCAAGCACGCGGGCGGCGCCCGGGCCGAGGTACTCCTGCGGTACCGGCCCGACAGCCTGGACGTCGAGGTGCGGGACGACGGCACGGGAACCGGCAACGGCCACGTCGGCGGGCACGGGCTCGCGGGCATGCGGGAGCGCGTCAGCGTCTTCGGTGGCCAGCTGACGGCGGGGCCGCAGGCGACGGGCGGCTTCGCGGTGCGTGCGCGCCTGCCGGTGGAGGAGGGGATGGGATGATCTCGGTCCTCGTCGCCGACGACCAGGCGCTCGTGCGCGGCGGCTTCCGGCTGATTCTCGACGCGCAGGACGACCTGGAGGTCGTCGGCGAGGTGGCGGACGGGAGAGAGGCGATCGCCGCCGTACGCGAGCTGCGGCCGGACGTCGTGCTGATGGACGTGCGCATGCCCGTGCTCGACGGGATCGCCGCCACGCGCACGATCGTCGGCGAGCAGCTCCCGTCGCGGATCCTGGTGCTGACCACGTTCGACCAGGACGAGATCGTCTACGACGCGATGCGGGCGGGCGCGAGCGGCTTCCTGCTCAAGACCTCTCCGCCCGACAGGCTGATCGACGGCGTCCGCACGATCGCGGCCGGCGACGCGCTGCTCGGGCCGAGCATCACGCGGCGGCTCGTGGAGGAGTTCGTCCGCCGCCCGCGCCCCGGCGAGTCCGTGGCGCCGCAGCTCGAGGACCTGACCGAGCGGGAGCGGGAGGTGCTCGTCCTCATCGCGCGAGGCCTCTCGAACGGGGAGATCGCCGAGCGGCTCGTCATCAGCGAGGCGACGGTGAAGACACACGTCAATCACCTCTTCCAGAAGCTCGATCTCCGCGACCGCGTCCAGGCCGTCGTACTCGCGTACGAATGCGGTCTCGTGCAGGCCGGAACCGCGTCGTAGCGCGAGCCGGCGAGCATCGAGCCCGCCCTACACTGAATGCCGCGGGCCGTTAGCTCAGTTGGTAGAGCAGGGGACTTTTAATCCCAAGGTCGCTGGTTCGATCCCAGCACGGCCCATCAGTAAATTACCTGCAAATCAGCATATTTTTCGATTCACGTTGTCTTTATCGACTACTGAGCTTACAGAACGCGTAACAGACACCTCTCGATCATCCGCTTAGCTTCCCGACGGCACCGAGCTGCCGCTGCCTGCGAGAGGTGTGACGTGAACGTTCGGGACCCCTCAGGTCGAGCACGCCACATAGCCGGCGATATCCCCGCTCTGGCGGGCTCCACTGCGGTCGGACGCCCGAGGCTTGCGGCGCTAGGCGCTGAGTGACGTACTCGGCTTGGCTTCCGCAGGCTGTTCAGGGCCGGTGCGGGGGAGCCACTCGAGCCAGTGGGGCAGGTACCAGTTCCAGTCGCCCAGGAGCTTCATCGTCGCCGGGAGGAGGATGGCTCGCACGATCGTCGCGTCGAGCAAGACGGCGACGGCCAGGCCGACGCCCATCATCTTGAAGTCGATCATGCCCAGGGTGGCAAAGATCGCGAAGACAGCCACCATCACGATCGCTGCGCTCGTGACGACGCTCGCTGTTGCCTGGATGCCGTGGGCGACCGCCTGATCGGTCGGCATGCCGCTGTCGTAGGCTTCGCGCACGCGGCTCAGGATGAGCACGTGGTAGTCCATCGAGAGGCCGAAGAGGACGACGAACAGGAAGAGCGGCAGCCAGGCGGTTACGCCGCCGATCGACCGGAAGCCCAGGATCGACTCGAAGCGGCCGTCCTGGAAGACGAGCACGAGCACGCCGTAGGCGGCGCCGACCGAGAGCAGGTTGAGCACGATCGCCTTCAGCGGGATGACGATCGAGCGGAAGGTGAGAAGGAGAAGGATGAAGGTCATGCCGAGCACGAACGCGAACACGAGCGGCGCGTGGGACTTCATCGAGTCGTTGAAGTCCCGGGAGGCGGCCGTCAGTCCCGAGGTGTGGGCTTCCGCGCCGGGCACGCGATCGATGGTCGTGGGGATGACACTGTCGCGGAGCACGTCGAGTGCGTGGTTCGATTCGGCGTCCGTACCCGTGCCGGCAAGCGGGATCTGGATCCGTGCCGCCCTGCCCGACCCGCTCAGCTCGACGCTGATCGGCTCCTTCATCAGACCGGTTGCGAGCGCGGCCCGCTTCAGGTCTGCGATGCCGGCGCGAACCGCTGGAGCAGTCACGTCTGGCGCGCTGACGACGACGAGCGCTGGAACCGGGCCGCCCGGAAACGCTTTCTCGACGCGGTCGTAGACCTTCATCACCGGCAGGTCGTGCGGAAGCCCCTGCACCCCGGAGGATGCGGTGTGCAGGCGGAAGGCCGGAATGCAGAGGGCTATCAGGAGCGCCGCGGCGAGTCCACCAAACAGCAGCGGACGGCGAAGGACGGCCCCGACGATCGTCGACCAGAGCCGCGACCCGCCGTCGGGGCGGCCAACGTGCTTGAGGAATGGGATGCGTCCCCGATCGACGCGATCACCGAGCATCGAGAGCACCGCGGGCAGCACCGTCAGCGAACCGACGAGGGCGATCGCGACGACGAGCACCGTTCCCATCCCGAACGACTGGAAGACACGCGTGCCCATCAGGAACATGCCGGCCATCGCGGCCATCACCGTCACGCCCGAGACGAGCACCGCACGACCCGACGTGCCCGCGGCGGTGAGGAGCGCCTCCTCGGGCGAGCTGCCGCGGGCACGCTCCTCTCGGACACGGCGCAGGTAGAAGAGCGAGTAGTCGACCCCGACGGCCAGGCCGATGAGGAGAATCACGGAGTTGATCGCCTCGTCGACGGCCAGCAAGTGGCTGAACACGGCGGTCAAGCCGAGCGCTGCCAGCACGGCCGTGAACCCGAGGAGCAATGGTATGCCGGCCGCGACGAGTGCTCCGAAGGCGAGGAAAAGGATCAGGAGGGTCACAGGCAGCGAGGTGAACTCGGCCCGCCGGAAGTCGTCGGAGATCCGCGTGCTGATCGCCTCGTTCGCGCTGCCGTCGCCGACCTGCCCGATGAAGAGCGTCGGGTGCGCCCGCTGGACTGCGGCCGTCGCAGCCAGCGCCGGGCCGACGCGATCCCCTGCCGTGTCCGGATCCCCCGTGATCTGGAACGTGACGAGCGCCGAACGCCCGTCTACTGAGATCTGGCCAACGTTGCTGGCGTCCAGAGGCGACCCGATCGATGCCACCGCGGGCGTACGAGAGAGACGTACGACGAGCTCGCCGACGGCCGCTGCCAGTTCCGCCCGCTCGACTGGACCATCGCGGCTCTGGACGAGCACCAGCTCACGAGCGCGCTCCGTCGGGAACTCCCGCGCCAGCACCTGCTCGGCCGCATGCGAGTCACCGATCGCGAAGTCCTCGTCCTTCATCAGCACCAGCCCGGCCGCTTGACCGATCGCAAACGCGACGACGGCGAAACCGAACCAGCCGAGCACCGCCGCCAACCGATGGCGAGCGCTCCATCGGGCTGCTCTCGCAGTGACATTATCGGGCACCATCGCCACGAGCCTGGCAGGCCCGCGGAGCTCGGCCATCGGTGGTCGTCCACAGGCCGGCGACGGGGTTCCCGCAGAACACCGACGTCACTGCCGGGGGGTCATCTCGTCCGCTCGGCAATCACACGGCGCATCCTTGCGGGACGTAGCACCTTCTGATTCCAGAGACCGGACCGGGTTGCACCGCGCGCCGGCGTCGAACAGTCTCCGGCGCAGGTCGACGAACTGCTCATAGGCGAGAGAATCCGTTCCGTAGCCACTTGCGGCGCTTGTGGTGGTTCGCCGCCGGCCGCGCGTGATCGCGGCGTACGCGCAACTTGGGCTCGTCGCCGTCTGAGGCGTGGGGGGCGCCTAGCCTCGGTTCTCTTGGATGTGAAGGGCGAGTGAGCGCGCCGTGGGGTTGTCGAACAGCGCCGACACTTCGAGCTCGACGCCCAGCTCGTCCTGTATCCATGTAACCGTCTCGACGGAGGCCAGCGAGTCGCCACCTAGCTCGAAGAAGTCTCCGTCAACGTCGACATCAGGCAGGCCGAGCATCCCGGCGAAACCGGCGGCAATCCTGTCCTCGAGCACGCGTGTTGCCTCGTCGTCCGTAGGAGCGGCGGCGGCGAGGATTGCCTGCCTGTCGACTTTGCCATTGGGCGTGAGCGGGGGGGTGTTCAGCACCACCAGACGTGCGGGGACGAGGGCGGGCGGGAGGTGCGAACGCAGATGGCTCCGCAGCTGTTGATCGGTGATCGTCCCGAATGCGAGGGTCACCGCGCCGACGAGCCGTGCTCTTTCGCTGCTCGGGTCGGCGACGACGAACGCTTCGCCCACTTGGGGGTGGAGGTGGAGCACGTGCTCGATCTCGGCCGGCTCGACGCGGTGTCCGAGCACCTTGACCTGGTCGTCTTTGCGTCCGAGGTAACTGAGCTCACCATCTCGGCGGCGGACGACGACGTCGCCTGTGAGGTACGAGCGCGCCGGTCGCCCGGTGCAGTCAGGAACGCTGACGAAGGAACGCGCGGTGAGCTCGGGTTGCTCCCAATAGCCGCGGGCGAGCGCGAGGCCGCCGACGTGCAGCTCGCCCGGCTCGTTGACTCCGGCCGCCGTGAGGTCGGCTCGTCGGACGATCGCCGTCACGCCCGGGATCGGCTTCCCGATCGGGACGCTTCCTTCGGCGGCGTCCGGAGGGACGCGGTAGACGCAACAACCGACGGTTGCCTCTGTGGGGCCGTAGTGATTCATGACTGCCAGCTCGGGTTCGTCGCGGCGCACGTGGGCGACGAGGTCTCCCGTTAGGCGCTCGCCGCCGAACATCACGAGGTTGGTGCGGTGGCCGAGCTCTGCCCGCTGGTCGAGGTCGAGCAGACGGAGGTGCGACGGCGTGATCTTGACGTAGCTGTACCGGCGTCCCGTGAGCAATGCGCGGGCGAGCGTGCGGCCGCCCTCTATGGGCGGAAGCAGGACGACGGCCTCGCCTTTCAGCAGCGGCGGGAGGTAGCAGGTGATGGCGTGGTCGAACGAGACGCTCGCGAAAAGAGGGACGTCGTGTCCTGTGAACGGCAGCTCGGCGACACACCAGTCGAGGTAGTTCTCGAGCGACGCGTGCTCCACCATTACGCCTTTGGGCGTCCCGCTTGAGCCCGACGTGTAGACGATGTAGGCGAGGCCTTCTGCTCGGTCGCCCGAAACGGGACCGTCGGTCGCCCACCCGGCGGGGTCGAGCCGGGCGACGTCGGCCAATTCGGCGAGCTTTGCGCCGTCCTGGTCGGCGAGGATTGCCGCTGGACGGCAGTCGCGGATGATCTGCGCGAGTCGCGCGTGGGGGGTGTCGGGATCGAGAGGAACGTAGGTCGCACCGCATGCGAGAACGCCCAGAATCCCGACGATCAGGTCTTGGCTCCGTTCCAGGCAGATCGCAACGCGACAACCTGGCTCGACCCCCGCTGCGCGCATGGTGTGCGCGACCCCACCGACGCGCTTCACAAGTTCGTCGTAGCGAGTACTCGATGTCGGACCCGAGAGCGCGACGTGTTTCGGGACGCGTTCGCAGGTCGCCAGGATCTTCTCGATCAGGGATGCGCTCACGTGCAGCTCGAGACGGCGAAGTCGGTGCTCGTGAGTCGGCCGAGCGTCGCGAGGTAGTCCTCCTGCAGCAAGGGAGCGTCGAGCTGCAGGCGGGCGGGGTCCCAGACCACGGAGACGTGCAACCGGTTTGCGCTCCAGCGGGCCGCGAACGCACAACTGCCGTCCGGAACGGAGATCAGATCTGCCTCCTTGTCGTCCAGTCGTTCGGCGAGCACTCCGTCTTCGAGCGGAGGTGTCGCTCGTGCGTCGATGAAGCTGGACCCGGCTATCCAGTGGAGGCGTCCGCCGCGGGACGCGGCCTCGTCCGTGAGGGCTGCACTGAGCTCGGAGTAGTCGACCTGGCGATGTGCCATGGCATCGAGCAGCTGGTCACGGACGTACGTCACCCACTCCCCGGACGTGACGGCGGTCGGCAGGCGGAGGCGCAGGTGGAGCAGCATCGACAGGTTGGCAATCCACGTGTGCTCGGCCGGCCTCACGCGATTGGAGACGGGGATGTTGAGAACGATGTCGTTCTTCTGTGTGGCCCGGGAGAGCAGTTCGGCTTGCGCCGCGAGCAGGGCCGTGAAGACCGAGCACCGAAGTGCACGGCAAGATGCCTCCAGCTGGCGCAGCCCGTGACCCGAGAGCTCCCAGGCGCGGGTCTGCCCCGGAACCCACCGCAGATCCTCGTCTTCCGCGGGCGCAAGCGGCGCGCCGGCGAGCTGGCGTACCCACCATTCGAGGTTACGGACTTCGGTCGCTCGTCTCGTGGGCTCGAGCCTCAGGTACTCGATGAATGCGTCGGCGCGCGCGGGCGGATGCGGCACTCCGCACAACTCTCGCGCGTACGCCTCGGTGAGTTCGACCTCGAGGATGTCTGCGGCGCGCTCGTCGGCTGCGAGATGGTCGAGGGTGAGTCCGAGGTAGTGCTCCCCGTCGAGCTCGACGACATTCGCCAGGAAGGGAGGCTCGCTCATGAGATCGAACGTTCGCTCGGCGTCGGCGGCCATGATCGAGCGGGCATATGCAGCGCGCAGTCTGGGCGTTCGGCCACGGACGGTCACTCCGGCGATCTCCGCCTTGATCGAAGGAAACCGCTGTCCAGAGCCGTCGGCGTTCAGGTTGAGACGTAGCGACGGATGCGCGGAGACGACGTAACGGAACGCCGTGAGAAGTGCCGACGTGTCGACCGGGCGCCGCAGTCGATAGATGCGCTGTACGGGCCGGGCGAAGCTCGGCTCTTGCTGCTGGACGTATGCGAGCCACCGCTGTCCGCACAGCAGCGGGAAGCTCGTGTCGGTGTCTGAGCTCGGACTCGGGGTGGCCCCCAGCCCAGCGACGGTCACTTCCTCGCAGGGGTAGAGCTCATGGCTTTCATGGTCGACTTCATCGCTGAGCGCATGACAGAGCGCATGAGCGATTTGAACGCTTTGGAGCCCTTGCGGCTTCGAAGGACCTTGTCGACGATCTCGTTGAGCTTCGCGTCACCGAGTTTCTCCAGGTTCGCCTCAGTGAACTTGATGTCGTCCCTTGCGGCCACGGGCGTCTCCTTCACACCTGAGTCGGTTGATCAGCTCGTCGGCGTTCGATCCTAACCCTATTCCGGCCCGGCGAGAAGCGCAGCCGGGTCGATCGCCAGCGGCGCGTACATCTGACGCATGTGCGCGGTCGCGGCCACTGCATCGACCGTCCACGCGGGCGGCCGCTCCAACCTCCCTTGTGACAGCGACATGCGTTGCGCCCAGACCGCTCGCTCGTGCCGGGCGGCGCGAAATCGCGCCAGCGCATCATCGATCGTCGGCCCATCGCGCAGAGCGAGCGCGAGCACCAAGGCGTCCTCCATCGCCAGTGAGCCGCCTTCGGACAGGGTCGGCGAGACGGCGTGGGCGGCATCGCCGACGAGGACGGTCGCTCCACGACCCCAGGTCACGGGGCGCACGACGTAGCCGTAGCCGGTGTGCACCGGACCGATCCGCGCGCCGAAGAGCTTGGCGAGGTCGGCGCCCAGGTGGGTCAACTTGTCGGCGATGGCAGTCTCGTCGAGCGCGAGCGGTTCACCGTCGGTCGTGCGGAGCTGGATGAAGCAGTGCAGGCGCCCATGCGACAGTGGGATGCAACCGTGGGATGCGCCGGCAAGCTCCCTCGTCCGCCACGTGCCCTCCGGCAGCTCGACCACGTTGGCGGCAACGAACCGGACATAGAAGTTCCCCGTCGACACAGCCGCAGAAGCCGGATCGGTCGCGCTCCGTATCGACGAGTGCACGCCGTCTGCGCCGACGACGAGGTCATATTCGGCAGTCGAGCCATCTCCGAAGCTCACGACGGAGCTCCGTTCTCCGCTCCGAACCGACAGCACGGGTTGCGCCATCCTCAGCCGAAAGCTGTCGCGCGGGAAGGACGAGGCCTTGCGCACGAGGATCTCGTGCAGATCCACCCGTCCGATCGCGACCGTGGGGTGCGGAACGCCGGCCCACACCGACCCGAGTGGGATGTTTCGCGACTCGCCTGCGCGGCTGATCTCGAGGTTCCGGATGAGGCTCCCACTCGCAGAAACCTCCTTCTCGAGCCCGAGACGGGCAAGGACTCGTAGGCCGTTCGGATAGAGCACGATGCCTGCCCCGACGGGAGCGAAGTCCCGAGCCCGCTCGGCGACATCGACGAACCAGCCCTCGCTCGAAACCTCGCGACTTTGCATCGCACACAAGAGCGTCAGGCCACCAATCCCTGCGCCGACGATCAGCAGCCGCCTCGGCATCGTCTCGCTCCTCCTCGTCAAGAGGAGCACCGTACCGCGGCTGCATTTATGGGTTACAGGTGGCGTATGTTCGAGCAGGCGGTCGTCGACGCGATCACCGATCACGAGCCCGAGAGGATGCCCAAGCTCATGAGGCGCGCTCCCCTCGAGCCTATTCCTTCCTTCCATCCAGATCCCGGACGGCACGGAACATGTGCTCGCCGTCGGAATGCCACAGTTCCGCACGCCCGTCTAGACCCGAACGCCAGCCGGATGAGCGTACGGTGCGCGTACAGGCTCGGCTCCGCAGGGCGCAGTTCACTGCAGTTCGTTGCAGGGCTGAAAGCTCTCGTTTGCAGGCTAATTCACCCTGCCGTCATTTGTTGCATCCTACGAGGGTGGACTTTCTTAGTCCCAAGGTCGCTGGTTCGATCCCAGCACGGCCCATGCTCATTTGCAGGCTTTTCCCTTCGTCGCAGCGTCGTCGCGCTCGCCCGCGACGTTGAGGCGCAGCGGCTCAGCGAGACAAGCGACCCCTGCCGAAGTACCCGGCGATGGCCAGGACAACCACGACGATGATGATGATCCAGACCCAGGTCGACATGGGAATCCTTTCGTTGGGTACTCCCGACTGTACTGCGGGCCATCGCGCAGTTACAACGCCCGCACCGCGACGGATCGTTCGTTCCCCGCGCTGGGCTTAGTCGATCACGAGTGGGATTCCGGAGGTGAGCATGTAGTACGCCGCGATCGCCGCGTTCAGGACGATTCCCGTCTCTCCCAGTCGTCTCTCACCCAGCCTGCGCGCCTTGACGCCGAGCACGATCCCGACGATTTGGGGGACGGCGAGCAGCGCTATCAGGAACACGGCTGCGAGCACGCCCCATGCTCCGGCCTCCGTCAGCGTGTCGCCCTCGGTTAGACCGAGCACGCTCAGCAGTGCGACCCTGCTGAAGTGGGCCGCAAGGTCGAACGCGAGCAGCGCCGGAACCATCAGCAACGAGGCGATCGCCAACCTCCGTCCGGGACGCGCGACAGCGGCAAGGCGCCCTCGATCCAGTGAAACGACAGGAAGACCCACGATGCCCCTTCTTTCTCGCCTCCACGCTGCTACCAGGAGGCGGCGAGCACATCAGCGGAGACGCGGATCCAGGCACTCGGAACTACGGATCGCAAAGAACCCGGTTCAAGGCATTGGTCGGCGTCCGCAAGATCAGGCTGGCTCGACGTGACGAAGACGCTAGAACCAAGGTCGCTGGTTCGATCCCAGCACGGCCCATCGATGACTTGCCTGCGAAATACGCATGGCCGGTGGGCCGCACAGCACGGAGGAAGCAGGCCCTGAGGCTCGCGGGGGCATTCTCAATTTGGCGTCTCGATTGAACCCCGGTACGCCCATTCACGGCCGGGCGGGCGGCGCCGGGACAGGTGCCGGGGCGGTTGTGGAGCCACGCGAAGGCTAGGGTTGCCTGATGAGTACCGAGCTACCGCCCCGCAGCGCGGTCGTGTTCGGCGCGCGAAACCTCGGCCGCGCGGTGATCGAGCTCCTGACCGCGGAGGGATGGGGAGTCGTGGGCGTTGCCCGTTCGCACGGGACGCTGGAGGGCGTTGCGACCACAGGTGCAGTCGCTCTCGAGGGAGACATCACCGACGGGGCAAGCGTGCGACGCACGCTCGAGAAGGCGACCGAAGTGCACGGTCGCGTCGACCTGGTCGTGAACGCGGCTTCTCCGTACGGCGGCGACCGAAGCGGGCCATTCGGCGGCGGCCGGCTCAGCGAGGCGACAGCGGATGCGTTCGAGCCCTGGGCCGCCGCACCCGCCCGCGCGGCCTTTACGTTCCTCTCCACGGCGAGCGCGTTCCTGCTCGAGCAGGGTGGCCCTGCGACCGTGATCCAGGTCACCGGCGGCTCCGCGCGCCGCGCCATGCCGGGACGCGGCCTGTGGGCTGCGGGCTCGTTCGCCGTCCGCGCGCTCACCAACGCCGCGGCGCTCGAGCTGAAGGAGCACGGCATCCACGTCGCGCTCCTGATCGTCGACGCGGGCATCGAGCCGATCGACGGGGCGGCGCCCGGCCAACCGACCGAGGCACTTGCCGATCCTCGTGCGCTCGCGAAGGCCGTCGAGTTCCTCGCCGAGCAGGGCGCCCGGAACGCTACGCACGAGCTGCAGGTCACACCGCTCGCCGAGCGCTGGGTGCCCTGACCCGCACCGGGCCCCGACCCGCTGAGCATGTCGAGGGGTGGGTGTTGCGCGCGGGGGAGTGAGGGGACCGGCAGTGGGGGAGACCCCACGATTCGTGGAGGCGGCCGTGCGGCGAGTCGGCGAGCGGGGTGCCGAAGCGACGGAGTCTTGCTTGTCTATTGGTTCCGGGGCGTTGGCGTCCGGGTCAGCTACGCCGAGGTCGTGCGAGTTGCGACCTCGATGAACAGGTGGCGCACGGGGCCTATTCTCTTTCGTGACCGATGACGAAACCGGTGAGGCGCTTCTCTCCGCCTTCACCCCTCGGAAACCCGCTCCGATCTCTCGGCGGCGCCCATGGCGGACGCCTTATTCCCACGTGTCGAGAACAGCCCGCAGTTCGGTGGCAAGCGTCTTGTCGACCTCGAGTAGCGGCCCCCAGGAATTGACGTAGTCGTCGATTTCCTTCAGCAGCTCCTCCGCCTGCTCTTTCGAGATGCGGACGTAACCATCAGGCTCCGGCTCGGAGAGGTCGGCCCGAATGTGCTCCTCCGCGAACGTCTGCAGGCTCGGAGCGCCGACCCTGGGGCTCGGGGTTCGGAGCGGCATGACCTGGACGTAGTCGATGTGTCGTTTCGCACGCGGCGAGCTCTCGGCCATAGGCCGCCGATACTACTGCGGCCGGGCTCCTGTCGATCAGGCACGGCGCGCCGCCGATTCCCGTTCAATGCGAGGGGTGGTACGTTCACCTGCATTGCACACCCGTGCGCCACAGGCGAGCGGAAAGGAGTCGTGGCCGCATGCTGACAGCGACAAAGGACCTGCTTCTCCCAACGACCGTGACGGGCTCGTGGCCCCGGCCGAGCTGGTACACGGGGAACCTCCAGGGGCGTCCCTACTCGACGGCGCTCGGCGACGTCGGGTTCCGCGAGCAGCACATCGACGCCGTGTCCACCGTGATCGGCGACCAGGAGCTCGCCGGATTGGACATCCTCACGAACGGCGACTACCACCTCGACAACGACCTCGCGGGCCGTTCGTGGTTCGCGTACCCGTCCGACCGTCTCAGCGGCGTGACCGAGTTCGACACCGAGACGACCGCGGGCTGGTCGTATCCCGTCGGCACCTGGTTGAACGAGATCGTCGGCGGCTGGAAATACCACGGTGTCGTGGACAAGATCGGCCCGCGCGTGCCGCTCGAGTTCGCGAAGGTCTGGCGGGTCGCGCAGGCGCGGACGGAGAAGCCGGTGAAGTTCGGGACGATCTCCGCAGACCTCGCTTCGACCGTGCTCACGCTCCACACGGACGCATACGACGATGACAAGCGGCAGCTCATGTGGGACCTGGCGACCGTGCTGAACGCGGAGCTTCGCCAGCTCGTCGCCGCCGGCTGCAAGGTCGTGCAGATCGAGGAGCCGGCGATCCACAGCGCCGCGGCCTGGGGCGCGGACTCGGAGACGCTCGACTTCTACGTCGACCTCTTCAACTTCACCGTCGAGGGTCTCGAGGAGGCCGAGGTCTGGGTGCACACGTGTTGGGGCAACCCGGGTGCACAGCACTGCTTCGACCCGAACATCTCCTACGACCCCTCACTCGAGATCTACATGGAGCGGCTGAAGGCGGACGTCTGGACGATCGAGTCCAAGGACAACGGCCACCGGCTGCTGCCGAGCTTCGGCCGCTACAAGGGCAAGGCGAACAAGAAGATTGCGGTCGGGTTCATCAGCCATCGTGCGCTCCAGGTGGAGACGGCCGAGGAGGTGGCCGCCGACGTCCGCATGGCGCTGGAGTACATCGACGCCGACAAGCTCGTCCTCTCGTCGGACTGCGGGTTCGGGCGCCAGGGCGTGCCGCGGCCGATCGCGCTCTACAAGGCCGCCGCGCTGGCGCAGGGCGCGAACATCGTCCGGGGCGAGCTCGGCGCGCCGACCACCACGGTGCGAGCCGCCGAGCCGGGACTGCAGGTGGACGTGCCGGCGTCCGTGGAGGCGCTCGCGACCTGACCGGGAAACGCCGTCCCCGGGTTCGCCCGGGGACGGCGCGCTCTCTGCCGCGGACGTGCGTCAGCCGGCGGCGATCGTCGCAGGCCGGGCCACGGCCGCACCCAATGCGCCCGCGAGCTCGGTCTCGGGGGCCGGATGCGTCGTCGAGGCGCGCCAGGCCACGAACCCGTCCGGCCGGACGAGCACGGCACCCTCGGGGCCCGTCCCGTAGAGCGCCTCGAACCTGCCGCTCGGGTCGATCACGTCGTCCCCGATGCGGTAGGCGTCCACAGGAACGCCGAGCGCACCCGCCGCCGTCCGAGCCCCGGCGCGCCAGCTCTCCCCGCCCGATCCGGCGAGGACGACGAACCGGCGCCCGAACAGATCCACCGTCGACCGCTCTTCGCCGCCGACCGTGATCGGCAGGTGCGGAGCGCGAAAGCCCGGACGGCCCGACGGCTCACGCGGGTCCTCCCACGTCGCGTCGTCGTCGACCGTGCTGGCGATGGCAACCGAGCGGTAGCGGTAGCCGAGCTCGACGGTTGCCTCGTTGACGACCGGCATCAGATCCTCCGTGCCGAGCGCGGGATCGAGCCGAAGCACGTAACGCGAGTACGCCTGCTCCGTCGTGCATCCTCCGACCGGCTGGCGCTCGGTGTCGTAGGTCGCGAGCAACTCCTCGTCTGCGATCCCGTCGAGCACGTACGCGAGCTTCCAGGCGAGGTTGTAGCCGTCCTCGATACCGCAGTTGCCGCCGAACCCGCCGGTGGGGGGCATCACGTGCGCCGCGTCGCCGGCAATGAACACACGGCCGTCCCGAAGGCGCTCGGCGTACTCCGCCGACGCCGACCAGCGCTGCACGTTCTCGATCTCGACCGGGATGTCCGGATCGCCGAGCGCCTCGCGGACGTAGCGGATGCAGGTCGCCGGGCTCATGTCCTCCCCGATGCGAACCGACCGCGTTCCCTCGTCGTCGACCGTCGAGTTCACGACGAGGAAGCCCGCTTGCAGGTCGATCGAGAAGCGGAAGAAGCCCTGCAGCCGAGGCCCGAAGACGTAGACCACGCTGAGGTTGCGATCCCCCATCAGCCGGCGGACATCGGCCCTGAAGTAGATGGTGATGCTGTCCGAGAAGCTGCCGTGGCCGAGAACGCGAACTCCGAGCCGCTCGCGGATCGGGCTGTGCGCACCGTCGGCTGCGATCACGTACCGGGCTCGCACGGTTCGCGCAGGCCCTCCTTCTCGCGGGTGCACGGTCACCGTCACGCCGTCGCCGTCCTGCTCCAACGAGGTGGCCTCGGATGCGTACTCGATCCGCGCTCCCAGACGCTCCGCGGCTCGGAGCAGGACCGGCTCGAGCCCGATCTGCGTGACGAAGAGCCGCGCCGACGGGCTGATCTCCTCGACGCCCTCGTTGATGAAGCGGAAGTACCAGTCGAGCTCCTTCCCGCCCAGGCTCTCGACGGACACGATCGCCCCGTTCTGGACGAACTCCCGTGCTGCCGCCTCCTCGATCTCGTCCTCCAAGCCGACCGCGCGGTACGCCTCGATCGCGCGTTGGTTGACCAGTGCGGCGCGAGGGTGGATCGCGGTGCCGCGGTGCCGCTCGACGACGAGCGAGGGCACACCGTGATGCCCGAGGAACACCGCCGTCGACAATCCGACGAGGCTGCCTCCGACGATCAAGACGGGAACGTCTTCGTTCTCCACCTGGGCCTCCTGGACTCGAATGCCGAACGGAGCGTCGGGCCGCCTCTCGTGCCAGAACACTAGTGCCGCGTGGTTTCGCTCTCAAGAGCGCCAGGCTCGTGCATGAGTCGCCCACGACCGCAGACGCGGTGTCGGGTCATAGAGCGTGTCAGGGGCAGGTCGTGGGCGTCGGAGGGCGGGCGCCCACGACCCGGGCGCAGCGCCACGACGGCGCTACCCTCGCGACGCGAGATACGCCGCGATGCCTTCTCGACGCTCCTCCTCGTTGTAGTACGCGACCTCGACGAGCTCGAGCGGGTAGCCGTCCGGATCCTGGAAGTACACCCACCTCCATCCGGCGAGCACACCCTCGTCGACCACGTTCACGTCGCTGTAGAACTCGATGCCCTTCGCCTCGAGCTCGGCCTTCATGGCGTGGATGTCGTCGACGAGGAAGGCGACGTGCGACGCTCCAAGGCTGTTCGATCCGAGCGGTCCCGCTGTCTCGCTCGGCGGGCTCTTGTACTCGAGGAGCTCGAGCGTCGTGTCCCCGAGCAGCAGGCTGACCTGCCGTAGAGCTGCGCCGGGAACGCCCACCGCGGGGCCCAACTCCTCGCCCTCGAACCAGGGGCTCGGCTCGTTGGAGAACTGGAGGCCGAGCACGTCGTGGTAGAAGCGGATCGACGCGTCGAGATCCTTGACGGTGATACCGACGTGATGCAGACCTTTCATGGCTCCTCCCTGGATTCGTCGGACCGTGTCAGGGGCGGCTCATCGGGTGTGGTTCGCTCGCGAATGCCGACCTCGAGCGCGGCACGGCGCGTCAGACAAGGACCTGCCCGCCGTCCACCATGTACATCTGCCCCGTCATGTAGTCGGACTCGGGGGAGGCCAGGTACACCAGGAACGGCGCTAGCTCTTCCGGCGAGGCGGGACGTCCGATCAGCGTGCCCATAGCGAAGTCGCGCATCGGGTTCGTCTCGGTCGGTTGGCCGTGGATCGCTCGGATGTCGTCGTTGAGCCCGACCCACATCGGGGTGTCGACGACGCCTGGAGCGAAGGCGTTGACGGTGATTCCATGCTCTATCAGGCCGCGGGCCGTCGCCTGGGTGACGGCGAGCGTGCCGAACTTCGCGACGCAGTACGGCACGAAGTCCCAGAACCCCTGCCGCCCCGCGATCGACCCGGTGTTGATGATCTTCCCGCCGGAGCCCTGCGCGATCATCTGTCGCGCGGCCTCCTGGGTGCAGACGATGACGCTCCAGGTGTTGGCACGCACGATCTCGTCGAAGTTCGCCTCGTCGACGTCCATGAAGTCGCGGGGACGGTTCATCCCGGCGTTGTTGAAGATCACGTTGAGCGGGCCGAACGTTTCGACCGTCGTCCGGATCATGGCCTGCACCTGGGCGCGGTCGGTGACGTCGACGCCGACGGACGCGGCGCTGCCGCCGCTCTCGACGATGGCGTCGGCCACCGACTGCGCCGCAACCGCGTCGAGGTCGGCGACGACGATCTTCCCACCCTCCGCGGCTATCGCGTGGCAAGCCGCTGCGCCGATACCGCCGGCTCCGCCTGTGACGACCACGACGCGGTCCTGGACACGTCCCATCTCGATCCTCGCTATCTCTCAGACAGGCGACATCTCGCGCTCGAGCAGGTCCGCGCCATGCACGTACGTCTTGCCGCAGACGAGGAGCTCCTCGGCCGGGAACCTCGTGATCACGCGATACCCGGTTGCGGTGACGACGACCTCCTCCTCGATGCGGGCTGCGGACACGCCGTCGCTCGCGGGGCAGTAGGTCTCGAGGGCGAACACCATCCCCTCTTCGATCTCGATCGGGTGATCGAGCGAGTGGACGCGAGAGATCATCGGGGCCTCGTAGAGGCCGACGCCAAGGCCGTGCCCGAACTGCAGGCCGAAGCACGTCTGCTCGTCGGGGAAGCCGAGCTCCTCCGCGGTTGGCCAGACGCTGGCTATCTGGTCGGTCGTGGCACCGGGGCGCACGAGCTCGATCGCGTTGTCGAGCCACTCGCGGCACTGCTTGTACGCGTCGATCTGAGAGCGCGTCACTCCGCCGACGTTGAACGTGCGGTAGTAGCACGTCCGGTACCCCATGAACGAGTGGATGACGTCGAAGAAGGCCTGGTCGCCTGGTCGCAACAGCCGGTCGGAGAACACGTGCGGATGCGGGTTGCAGCGATCTCCTGAGACCGCGTTGATCGCCTCGACCTGCTCGGAGCCGAGCTCGAAGAGCAGCTGCATGGCCCTTGCCACGACCTCGTGCTCTCGCACACCCGGGCGCAGCATGCGGTAGATCTCGTCGTAGACTCCGTCGACGATCGCAGCCGCATGTTCGAGCAGCGCAATCTCCTCTGCTGTCTTGATCGCGCGGGCCCGCATCATCACGGGCTGGGCGTCGGCCGTCTCGATGCCCTGGCGCTGCAACGAATAGAGGGTCTCCATGTCCGTCAGGTCGATCCCCAGCGGCTCACCGGCGAGCCCGCGGTCGGCGAGCTCTCCGTGTATGCGAGCGGCGAGCGCATCGGGCACTCCCGTCTCGCGCGGCATCGCCCCGCGGATCGATGTGACGCCGGCCTGCCAGCTCGACTCGGGGAACCACGGCGCATAGAGCCGGTGATGCTTCGCCGCCGAGCCGAAGTCCCAGAGAACCGGATCACCCTCGCGAGGGAGCAGCAGGCATCGTGCGCTCTTGTCTCGCGCCCATTCCCCGATGTGCGTGCTGGAGACGTAGCGGATGTTGTTCTGGTCGAAGAGGAGCACCGCACCGAGCGAGGAGTCCCGTAGCGACGCACGCGCCTTTTCTAGCCGCTCGGTCCTGAGCCTCGCGAAGTCGATCCGCTGCTCCCAGTCGACCGCCATCGTCGCACCGCGCGAGGCGATGTTCATAGGCGCGCTCCTCCCTAGTCGTCCGTCAGCTCGCGCCCGTGGTCGTCGTGACGCTCGCGTGGCGGTTGTTCATCAATGAAAAACACAATGCTCTCGGCGATCCAAACTCGTCTGTTGCAGGTTCAAGCACTGAGAAGCCGCATCATACAAGGGCGATCGTTGACAGCCAACCCGGATTGCCATGAGCGGCTGACTAAACGGTGATCACCACTTGTGAACGAATCGCCACGGCGTTAATATCCCCGGCCACGTGACACCGGACTCGCAGAGGAGCGGTTCGAAGCGGTCGCCTGACGCTGTGCCGCGTGGGTCGAGGCGCTTGCTCTCACGCGGTCTCGCGACGGTCCTGGTGGCGACGGTCGGGCTGTTTGCGGTGAGCCTCGTGTTCGCGTCGTCGAGCGTCACCCGCGGCACGCTCCTGACGATGCTGCCGTTCGCCTCGGCCCTCGCGATCGCGTCGCTCGGCCAGACGCTTGTCGTCATGCAGGGCGGGATCGACCTCTCGGTCGCAGGCGGGCTGTCGCTCTACGTCGTGATCCTCACGAAGTACCCGGCCGGCGACAATGCCCGGCTCTTGCCGGCGGTCGGCATCGCATTTCTCGCCGCCGTCGCCGCCGGCTTGGTGAACGGATGGCTGATCGGCCGGATGCGGCTCAACCCGATCGTCGCGACGCTCGGCACGAACGCCTTGCTCTTCGGCGCCGTGCTCTGGTACACGGCGGGCATCCCGACGACGACCACCGCGCGCCTGGCGAAGGTCGGGAGCGGGCTCTGGCTCGGCATTCCGGCGCCGGTGTACTTCGCGGTGGCGGCAACCGCGCTCGTCACTGCGGTGGTCAAGCTGACGCCGGCCGGTCGTCGTTTCGAGGGCGTGGGCGCGAACGAGACCGCCGCCCGTACGGCCGGGGTCCGGGTTCGACGCCATCGGACCGCTGCGTACGTCTGGGCGCAGGTCCTCTACTGCCTCGCGGCCGTGCTGCACGCGGGCATCGTCAACCAGCCAACGGCGTACGAGGGCAACAACTACCTGTTGCCGACCGTGGCAGCCGTCGTGCTCGGGGGCACCTCGCTGCTCGGCGGCCGCGGCAACCTCGTCGCGACCGCCATCGCCGCGCTCTTCCTCTCGCAACTCGACCAGTTCGTGCTCGCGCTCGGCGTGTCGTACGCCACCCGCACACTCGTCCAGGCCGCGGCCCTCGCAGTGGGTGTCGCGCTCTACACGGTGAACTGGCGAGCGCTCGTGCGGCGCATCCGGGGGCAGCGGATGGCGAGCGTCGCCCCCACGTGATCCGTCGTTTTTCGACCAGGACCCCGACTACCAAGCAAAGAGGGAAGGGAGGACACGTACATGACCCAACGACGAGGTGGAGCGCTTCTCGCGTTTGCGCTCCTGTGTGGCGTGCTGGTCTCCGCGACCGCGTCGTCCGCACGGACGGACGCCGTGCCGTCGTGGTGTGGCCCGAAGAAGATCAAACTCGGGTTCACGGACGGTTTCGGAGGGAACAGCTGGCGTCTCGTGACCACGGCCTCGGCGCGCGCCGAGGCGAAGAAATGCCCGAGCGTCACCTCCATCGACTACGCCGACGGCCAGGGCAACACGCAGAAGGCCATCTCCGACATCCAGGGCATGGTCGCGAAGGGCGTGAACGCGCTCGTCGTCTTCCCGGACGCCGGAAAGGCGATCCTGCCTGCCCTTCGCAGCTCGTACAAGGCCGGCGTCGTGACCGTGCCGTACCGCGTCACGCCAGGGGGCAAGGCGGGTGTCGACTACAACGTCTTCATCGACACCCCGTTCACCCAGGCGGGCGAGAACTGGGGCAAGTGGATTCGCCGCGTGCTTCCGAAGGGCGGCAACGTGTTGATGCTCAGCGGCCCCAAGGGCAACAGCCAGGGCGTCGAGGAGAACCAGGGGCTCCACAAGATCCTCGATCCGTCGGGCAAGTACAAGTTCATCGGCGAGCAGCCGTTCGAAGTGACGAACTGGGATCCAGCACTGACCCAGAAGGTCCTCTCGGCGGCGATCGCCAAGTACCCGAAGATCGACGTCATCGTCTCGGACTTCGGCCCGTCGCTCGTCGGCGCGCTGCCCGAGTTCACGAAGAGTGGCCGCAAGATCCCGGCGCTGGCGACCTCCGACGGGAACGTGCTGGGCTGCTTCTGGAAGAAGAACGTGGCCAAGAACCCCACGTTCAAGCTCTATACCGTGTCGACGCAGAACGACCACGCGCGCCTCGCGATGGACTGGGCGATCGCGCTCGCGACGGGTGGGAAGAAGCCGGCGACCACGCACTTCCCGTCGCTGGTGTTCGAGGACTCGACGACGGGGAAGCCGAACCCGGTGAGGTGCGAGTCGAAGCTGCCGGGTGACATCTATCTCTCGGCCGAGTTGCCGGCCGCGGTGCAGGCCAAGCTCGTGAAGGGATAGGACCGACGCGAGAGGTTGTGCGCGGCGATCGTTGATCGCCGCGCACAACCCCCGTGACCGGGATTCGTCGCCGTGGCCAACGAACCGATCGCCACCCTCCCCGTCTCCGTGCCCGTGAGCGCGGGGCATCCGACGCTGTCGATGCACAGCATCACGAAGCACTACGACGCGATCGCGGCGCTCACGGATGTGTCGTTCGACGTGCTCCCGGGCGAGGTGCACGCTCTCCTCGGGGAGAACGGCGCCGGGAAGTCGACGTTGATGAACGTCGCCTCGGGTGCGACGGCGCCCGACAGCGGCACGATCGTCTTCGAGGGCTCGCCGGTGGAGCACCTCACGCCCGTGGTCGCGCAGGAGCTCGGGATCGCGATCGTGCATCAGCATCCGGCCCTGCTCCCGGACATGACCGTCGCCGAAAACATTCGTGTGGCGGTCGCCCCCGAGCATCTTCGGCGCCGCGACCCCGACCGCTCGAGGGCGATGCGCGCGCTCCTCGACGACGTCAATTTCGAGGGCCACCTCGACGATCGCGTCTCGTCTCTCAGCGTTGCCCGCCGCCACCTCCTCGAGCTCGCCAAGGCGTTCGCCGTGTCACCACGGCTTCTCATCCTCGACGAGCCGACGGCGCCCCTCTCACAGGATTCCGTCGACCTCCTCTTCACCGCCGTCCGCAAGCTTGCGGCAGAGGGAACGGCCGTCGTCTACATCACGCACCGCCTCGGCGAGGTTCGGGAGATCGCCGATCGTGTCACCGTCCTGCGCGACGGCAAGCTCCGGGGGACTGCCGCAGTCGCGGACATCTCGGACGCCGACCTCCTCGCCATGATCATCGGGCGGACGCTCGAGGCGACCTTCCCGCCCAAGCACATCCCTCTCGACGAGGAGGCTCCGCTCCTGCGGGTCGAAGGGTTGAGCGGGCGCGGGTTCGGCAACATCTCGTTCACCGCACGCAAGGGCGAGATCGTGGGCGTCGCCGGGGTGGTCGGAAATGGCCAGCGAGCCCTCCTTCGTGCTCTCGCCGGGCTCGACCGGGCGACCGGAACCATCAACGTCGGAGAGAAGGATCTCTCACGGCGTGCACTGCTCGCGAGTGCCGCCTACATGCCGGCCGACCGCCTGACCGAGGGATTGATGCTCGATCTGAACGTCCGGGAGAACGCCGCGCTCACGGCGCTCGACCGGCTCACGGTTGGCCCCTTCGTGAGCCGACGCCAGGAGCTGGACGCCGTCGAACGCGAGCTCTCCGGGCTGGCGGTCAAGGCTCCGTCGCTCGAGGCGCCGGTCTCGTCTCTCTCCGGCGGAAACCAGCAGAAGGTCGTGATGTCGCGCGCGATGCTCTCCGAGCCGGCGATCCTCGTCGCGGACGAGCCGACGCAGGGCGTCGACGTCGGTGCGCGTGCCGAGATCTACCGCATCCTCCGCGAGGTGACGGCCAACGGAGTGCCCGTCGTCATCGCCTCCAGCGACACCATCGAACTCGAGGGGCTCTGCGACCGGGTGATCGTGATGTCCCGCGGCCACGCCGTCGCGACGCTCGAGGGCGACGAGGTGACCGAAGAGCGGATCGTCCACGCCGCGATCAGCGCGACCACGCACACGGCGGAGCAGGCGGCGCGGAGGGCGAGCGGCTCGTCGCGGCTCGCTCGTTTCGTCGAGGGGGACTACGCCCCGGTCGCCGTTCTCGCCGCGGTGATGATCGTGCTCGGAGCCTACGTCTGGACGCAGAACGACCGCTACCTGTCGGACTTCAACATCACATCCGTCATGTTCGCGTGCGCGGCGCTCGGCTTCATCTCCCTGGGGCAGACGTTCGCGCTCCTGCTCGGCGGGATCGACCTCTCCGTCGGCCCACTCGCCGGCTTCCTCGTCGTCCTGGCGTCGTTCTTCGTGCTCGACGGCCGCTCACCCTGGGTGTGGGCGCTCGGGTTCTGCCTGATGGTCCTGGCCGCGGCCGCCGTCGGTCTCCTCAACGGTGCACTCATCCGATTTGCGAAATTCACGCCGGTCGCCGCGACGCTGGTCACGTACATCGGGCTCGGTGGCCTGGCGTTCACGCTGCGTGATGCGCCCGACGGGTACATCGCCGTCTCGGTGACCGACTTCATCTCCACAAAGGTCGGCCCGGTACCGCTCGCGTTCGTCGTGTTCGTCGCGTGTGCCCTCGGCCTCGAGCTCGCGCTCCGAAAGACGCGGTCAGGCATGCGGTTGCGCGCCGTCGGGTCGGACGAGGAGTCGGCGCGGCGGGTCGGCGTGCCCGTGAACAGGACCGCGCTCCTCGGCTACCTCGGCGCCTCGCTCCTCACCCTGCTCGGCGCGGTGGTCCTGCTCGCGCAACTCGGAGTCGGTGACCCTGGACAGGGGACCGGGTACACCCTCACCTCGATCACCGCCGTCGTCCTCGGCGGCACCAGCCTTCTCGGTGGGCGCGGGACGTTTATCGGCACGCTGATGGGCGCCGGGCTCAGCGTTCAGGTTCTCAATGCGACGGTCTTCCTCAGCCTCGATCAGAAGTGGCAATACATCTTCCAGGGCCTCCTGATCGTCGCCGCCGCCCTCATCTACAGCCAGGTACGTCGAACCGGGTTGGGGGCGCCCGGTCAGCCGTAGCTCTTCCAAGCACACGAAGTCATGGATCCTGTCGACACTCATCACGATGATCCCGTTGCGAACGTCGTTCGCATGATGGGAAGCAACCCATCTGCCGCAGAGAACGCGGACGCCTCGACTGAGCTCGGCCCGCGGCTTCGCGCGATTCGTCTCCGCCGCGGGATCAGCCTGCGCGAGCTTGCACGAAGACTCGACCTGTCGCCGAGCGCGATCTCACAGATCGAAACGGGCAAGATGCAACCCTCCGTGCGCACGTTGTACGCGTTCGTGTCGGAGTTCGGGGTAACCGTCGACGAGGTGCTCTTCGACCCGTCGGCCCCGGCGGCGGACAGCGCGTCCCGTTCGGTGTCCGAGTCGTCAGCGGCGGCGGCCGGGCCCGGGCTCGCGGTGCAGCGCGCCGTGGGACGACCCGCCATCACGCTCAACTCCGGTGTGACGTGGGAGCGGCTGATGTTCTGGGCGGACGAGGACGTCGAGTTCATCGAGGCGACCTACGAGCCGGGAGGTGCGTCGAGTCCGGACGACGCACTCGCGCGCCACAACGGCCACGAGTTCGGACACATCCTCAGCGGGACGTTGCGCGTCGTCGTCGGATTCGACGATTTCACACTCGGGCCGGGCGACTCGATCAGCTTTCCGTCGTCGACGCCACACCGGCTCAGCAACGAGGGCAGCGAGACGGTGCGGGCGATCTGGGTCGTCCGCGGGCGTCGCGGTGCGCAGCCTCCATCGGGGACCTCCTAGGTGGTGACCGTCGTCCCCAGCCCGCCGCGGCCCCACCGCCCGGCTGTCCGGACAGCCAGGACGGCCGGGAGGCAGCCCGTGACCAAGGTACGCCGCCGCTCGACGATGGATACGGGTGCCGAAAGGCGTAGGCCGTGAGCGGGCGCGCGCTGGTCGTCGGCGTCACGGGCATCAGCGGAGGCAACGTCGCGCGGCGGCTGCTGGCCGACGGTTGGGACGTCATCGGTCTGAGCCGCAACCCACGGGATCTCGACGAGAGGATCACGCCACTGAGCGCGGATCTCGAGGACGCGGAAGCCGTCTCGGCCGCGGTGCGCGGCACCGGCCCGACGCACGTCTTCTTCACGACGTGGTCGCGTCGCGCCACCGAGTCCGAGAACTGCGACGTCAACGGCTGCATGCTTCAGAACCTGTTGGACGCCGTTGCGGGTGAGCGGTCCGTCGGTCACGTCGCCCTCGTCACCGGGCTCAAGCATTACCTCGGGCCCTTCGAGGCGTACGCCAAGGCTCAGCCTGACACGCCGTTCTCGGAGGATCAGCCGCGCCTGCCCTACGAGAACTTCTACTACGTGCAGGAGGACGTGCTCTTTGCCGCTGCCGAACGGCACGGGTTCACCTGGACGGTGCACCGACCGCATACGCTGATCGGCTGGGCTCTCGGCAACGCGATGAACATGGGCGTCACGCTCGCCGTCTACGCGGCAATCTGTCGCGAGACAGGACGGGGGTTCCACTTCCCCGGGTCCCGTGAGCAGTGGGAGGCGGTCACCGACGTCACCGAGGCGGACCTTCTGGCGGATCATCTCGTGTGGGCGGCGACGACACCCGCGGCCGCGAACCACGCCCTCAACATCGTCAACGGCGACGTGTTCCGCTGGCGTCGCATGTGGCCGCGCCTTGCGGCCGCCCTCGACGTGGAGCCGGTCGGCTTCGACGGTGAGCTCGCGCCGCTCGAGCAGCAGATGGCCGACGCGGGGGAGATCTGGCCGGAGATCGTCCGCCGTCACGGCCTCCGCGATCTCGGCGTCGAGACTCTCGCCTCGTGGTGGCACACGGATGCGGATCTGGGACGCACGATCGAGACCTTCACGGACATGGGGCGCAGCAGGAGACTCGGCTTCCTCGGCGTTCGCGACACAGAATCCTCGTTCACCGACCTCTTCGCCCGCCTGCGCGCCGAGCGGATCGTGCCATGACGCTCGCCGAGAAGTCCCACGAGCCGATGCCGAGAAGGTAGACGCATGCGTGCGCTTCGCTTCCACACCGCGAGGGACCTCCGGATCGAGGACGTTCCGGCCCCGTCCACCCCTGGGGAAGGCCAGGTTCTCGTCCGGGTCGTCACATGTGGCATCTGCGGCACGGACCTGCACGAGTATGTCGCGGGCCCGATCGTCACGCCGGTCGATCCGCATCCGTTGACCGGAGCGCGCAATCCGCAGATTCTCGGGCACGAGTTCGCGGGTGACGTGGTGGCGGTGGGGCCGGGCGTGACCCGTGTCACCGAGGGGGATCGCGTTGCGATCATGCCTCTCGCGTACTGCGGCCACTGCCCCTATTGCAGGCGCGGACTGCAGCATCTGTGCGCGACGATGGCCTGCGTCGGGCTGTCCCACGCCTGGGGCGGGATGGCGGAGCTCGCGACGGTCACGGAGTACCAGATCGTCCCGCTCCCCGACGACGTGAGCTACCGGCAAGGGGCGCTGATCGAGCCGACAGCCGTCGCCGCATACGGCGTCGAACGAGCCGGCGTCAGCCCTGGTGACCGGGTGCTGGTCACGGGGGCCGGGCCGATCGGCGCTCTGGCGGCGCTCTGCGCGCGCGCAGCCGGGGCATCCACCGTCTACGTCTCGGAGCCGAACCCCGCTCGGCGCGCCCGAGCCGAGGCGCTCGGGGTTGCAACGGTTCTCGATCCGACGTCCGTCGACGTTCCGGAGCTCCTCCGCGAGCAGAGCGACGGACTTGGTGTCGACGTGGCGATCGAGTGCTCGGGGCACCCCAACGGGTTTGCGGCGGCGGTTGGCTCGCTGCGTCGGCGGGGAACGCTCGCCCAGACAGGGCTGTTCGTCGGCGAGGCGTCCGTCGAGCCGATGCTGTGGGCGCTCAACGACCTCACGATCGTCGGCACCTGGTGCTACTGGGTCTACGACTTCGACCGGATTGCGGCGCAGATCGCAGCAGGGGCACTACCCGTGGAACGCGTCATCACGAACAACGTCACACTCGATGAAGCGCCAGATGCCTTTGCCCGGCTTGCCTCGGGAACGGCGGACGAGATCAAGGTACTGGTCGACCAGTAAGGAGCGATTCGATGAAAGCGCTGGTATTCGAAGAACCGAAACGCGCGGCGGTCCGCGACGTCGATGTGCCCGCGATCGCGGCGGACGAGGTGCTCGTGCGCTCGCGGAACGTCGGAATCTGCCACTCGGACTTCGAGCTCTACGAGGGCAGATACATCATCCCGGTCTCGTACCCGATCATCCCGGGCCACGAATGGGCGGGCGAGATCGCGGAGGTCGGGGACGGCGTGACTACGCTGCAGAAGGGCGACCGCGTCGTCGGCGAGTGTGTTGTCAACAACGGCGACGACCACTTCGGGTTCTCCATCAGCGGTGCGAACGCCGAATATTTCGTGGCCAAGGCCACGTGGCTGCACCGCATCCCCGACGAGCTCTCGTTCGCTCAGGGGGCATTCGTCGAGCCGTTCTCGGTCGCCTACAGCGCGGCCGTCGCAGCAGACGGAATCGATGCGAGCGACGAGGTCGCAGTGATCGGCGGCGGCCCGATCGGCCTGCTCTGCACGATGGCGGCGGTCACGATGGGCGGCTCCGTGACGGTGATCGAGCCCCAGGCACACCGCCGAGCGCTGGGGCTGGAGATCGGCGCGACGAATGCGATCGATCCGAAGGCGGCCCCGCTGTCCGACCAGGTAGCCGAGGCCACGCGTGGACGCGGGTTCGACGTCGTGATCGAAGCCGCGGGCGTTCCCGCGGCGATGGCGACGGCCCTGCCTGTCGCGGCACTCGGCGCGCGGGTCGTCCTGGTCGGTATCGACGTCGGCGGAACCGCACCCGTGGAGATCGGCCTCGTGCAGTCGAAGGCGCTCCAGGTGCGCGGAATCATCGGTTCCGCCGGGATGTGGCCGCGCACGATCCGCTTCATGGCGACGAGTGGAGTCGACCCGACCCCACTGCTCACGGCCACCTTCCCACTCGGCGAAGGCGCTGCGGCACTCGACGCCGCACGCGACACGACGCGCAACGTCAAGGTCCAGATCGAGTGTTGACGTCGTGAGGGCGGCTGTCTTCCACGGGCCGCGCGACGTCCGGATCGAGGAGGTTCCGGACCCGGCCGGGCCCTCCCCGGGAGAGGTCGTGCTCGAAGTGACCCGTGCGGCGATCTGTGGCACGGACGCATCGGAATGGGACCATGGTCCTATCCTGTGCCGGCCTGGCGTCGTCCTCGGCCACGAGTTCGTGGGGCGTGTGGTCGGACTCGGCGATCACGTCACGGCCCTGCATGTCGGCGACCGGGTCGTCTCAGGGGCGGGGATCTCGTGTGGTCGCTGTCCGTGGTGCCTCAGCCATCGAACCAATCTGTGCGCCGAGTACCGCACGCTCGGCCTTCAGGTGGACGGGGGGCTTGCCGAGTACGTGACGTCTCCTGCGGCGATCTGTCACCCCGTTCCCGACACGTGCGACGACGACGCGGCGGCGATGGCGCAGCCCCTGGCCGTCGCGCTCCACGCGCTCTCTCGCGTCTCGCAGGGTCCCGGCGACGTGGTTGCGGTCATCGGAGCCGGCGGGATCGGCTCGTTCATCGTGGCAGGCGCATCGCAGCGCGCAGTCGAAGGGCGCGTCGTCGCGATCGACATCGACGAGGAGCGACTTGCCACCGCGCGCGCGCTTGGCGCCGGCGAGATCGCAAACGCCACCGGCGAGGATCTCGCCGAGCTGCTGCTCGAGCTCACCGACGGCGTCGGGTTCGATGTCGTCATCGAGGCGAGCGGCGCGGCGCACGCACCTGCGGCGGCCATCGCCGGCGCGAGGCGTGGCGGTCGCGTGCTCCTCGTCGGCCTCCATGGTGCCGCACGCTCTCTCGAGCTCACCCCGATGATCCTGCGCGAGGTCGACATCCACACGACGGTCGCGCACGTCTGTGACTCCGACCTCCCCGCCGCCCTCGAGCTGCTCGCCGGGAGTGACATCGCCAACGTCACGGCAGGCCCTCGGATCTCCTTGGAAGCGCTCGTGGAGGAGGGCCTTCGGCCGCTCGCCGAGCGGCGTGCGGCCGGCAAGATCCTCGTGGCCCCCGGGGTGTAGAGCGGCGGGTCGGCTCAGGCCGGGTGGTCGTCGACGTAGCGGATGTAGCCCGCCTTCTCGAGGCTGGCGGCACCCGCGTAGCCCCAGATCATGAACACCGGCTCATCGCCCGTGTTCTCGAACCCGTGGTAGTCGTTTGTCGGCACGAAGACGACCTCGCCCGGCCCGAGCTCGACGTCGGCATCGCCGACCCGTGCGATTCCGTGCCCGGAGACGAGGTACTCGAACTCCTCCGCATTGGGGTGTCGGTGGATGTCGTGCTTCGACCCCGGCGGGAACACCGTGATCCCGAACACCGAGTGTTCGGCGCCAACGGTCTCACGGGTCAGCAGCCAGCGCACATCCATGTCGACCCAGCCGTCCTCCGAGCGCAAGGCGCCGTCGGACGGTGTCGCATCGAAGCTCTTCTTCATGGGATGTTCGCGCACACGGCGGATCGTCTCGGACACGTCGTGACCTCCGTCTAGTTGTCGCCTGCGTTCATCCCAACTTAACACGACTGCGAGCGACAGACATCGTTCTGGCCGGACGACCAGGAGGGAACAAGAGGCTCCGAACGTGCGGTGCTGGGAGCAAATTGGCCGCTCCAGACCTCGTGGGCTACGGGGTCGCGCGTCCCCGGAAGCGGCACGCGGTCGTGTTCTGTTCTGCTTGACATCAACGCCTCGACTGTTTAGAACCCGGGACGGTGAGGCCGGCGCACGCGACGTTCCAGGGACGACACGGCCGGGACCCCAGCGGAGTCGCGGCACGTCCGGCGGCGCGATCACGTCGAGGCGCGATCCCGACGTCGGGCCGGCCGATCAGCTGATGGTCAGGAGGAAACGCATGTCGTTGGCACACAGAGGACCGCCGGGTGGGGAGCTCGTCCGCGTGGGGAGCGAGTGCGCATGACGTCCGCGACTGAGCCGTCCGTCGCGGGGGAGACCGAGCTGTACCTCGAGCTCTACCGGACGATGCTCCTGATCCGGGGATTCGAGGACCTCATCCAGTCGCTTTTCCTCCGCGGTGAGATCTACGGAACGACCCATCTCTACACGGGGCAGGAGGCTGTTGCGGTCGGCGTCGCGAGCGTCCTGGAGGCTCGCGATCGCCTCGCCGCGACCTACCGGGGGCACGGGCATGCGCTCGCTCTCGGAGTCGACCCGCAGGGTCTGCTCGACGAGATGCTCGGTCGCGCTACCGGCGTGAACGGTGGACGAGCCGGCTCGATGAACATCAACGCACCGGACCGGCGGCTCATCGGGTCGTTCGGCATCGTGGGAGGGACGATTGCCGCCGCCACCGGCGTGGGTCTCGCGCTCAAGCGCACCGGCGGCGTTGCCGTCTGTCAGTTCGGCGACGGGGCGATCAACCAGGGGTACTTCTACGAATGCCTCAACTTCTGCGCCGTGATGCGGCTCCCGGTCGTGTTCCTCTGCGAGAACAACGGGTACGGCGAATACACGCCCTTCCAGGACGTCACCGCCGGCGCGATCCGCGCCCGGGCCGAGGCGATGGAGGTTCCCGCGGAGTCGGTCGACGGGATGAGCGTCGTCGCCGTGCGCGCAGCAGCCGGGCGGGCAGTCGCCCACGCTCGCGCCGGCGGCGGCCCGTACTTCCTCGAGGCGATCACCTACCGCTACGTCGGGCATTCCCGGAGCGACCCCGGCGCGTATCGGCCCCCAGGTGAGCTCGAGGCATGGAAGGAGCGCGACCCGATACCCCGGCTCCGGGGCGAGCTCGAGGACGCCGGGGTCGCCTCGGAGGCCGTCGAAGCGATCCACACCGACATCGACGCTCTCCTCCAGGGCATCGAGCGCAACGGGCTCGAGGCGCCGTTCCCGGATCCAAGACCGACACGCGAGTTCAGCGAGTGAGCCAGAACATCCTGCGGATGCCCCGGCTGTCCGACTCGATGAGCGAGGCGACGATCGTGGCCTGGTTGAAGCAGCCGGGTGAGACGTTCCTCCGCGGTGAGGGCCTGGTGGAGGTCGAGACGGACAAGGCGACCGTCGTCTACGAGGCCGAGGCGGACGGGTCGCTGGGCGAGATCCTCGTCCCCGAGGGCGGCACCGCCGCGCTCGGCGAGCCGATCGCCCGGCTCGGTGGGGCTGACGGCGACGGCGTTTCGCCGGAAGCGACGGGGGGCGCGCCCGCGATGACGACGGAGGCGGTGCAACCGGTTGCTACCTCGCCGGTGATGGTACGGACGCAGCCTGCCCGGGGACAGCGCGCCCGGGCTACGCCCGTCGCGCGGCGAACCGCGGTGCAGCTCGGTGTCTCGCTCCACGGGCTCACCGGCACCGGCCCGGGCGGCCGGATACGGAAGCGGGACGTCCTGCGCGCCGGTTCTGCGCCGCCGAGGGCCGAGACGAGCGACCTCAAAGGCCCCACCAGCGTGGTCGCGTTGTCGACGACCGGCCAGACGATCGCCCGGCGCATGGCGCAGTCCCGGTCCGAGATCCCGTCGTTCGACGTCGTCATGGAGGCGGACATGTCGACGATCGTGGACCTCCGCAGGAGCCCTGGCGACCTCCTCGAGAACGTTCCGTCCGTGAACGACTTCGTCGTCAAGGCCGTCGCACTAGCTCTCAGGGCGTACCCGGCTTTCAACGCCTCCTTCGTCGATGGACGATGCGAGCGCCACGGCCGAGTCAACGTCGGGGTCGCCGTCGCGACGGACGATGCGCTCCTCGTCCCGACAGTCCTCGACGCAGACCTCAAGCCACTTGCCGTCATCGCGGCCGAGACACGCGACCTCGCCTCACGGGCACGCACGAGACAGCTCACGCCGGAGGAGCTCACCGCGTCGACGTTCACCGTCTCGAACATGGGGATGTTCGGCGTGCGCTCGTTCAGTGCCGTCATCAACCCTCCGCAGGTGGCGATCCTCGCGGTGGGGGCCGTGAAGCGGAGCCCCGTGGAGACGGCCACGGGCGGCGTCACGTTTCGCGACGTCGCCACACTCACGCTGACGTCCGACCACCGCGCCGTCTACGGCGCCGACGGCGCGCGGTTCCTCGCGCGTCTCCGGGAGCTGCTCGAGCACCCGCTGGCCCTCGTCCTCTGAGCGATCGAAGTACAGGAGCGAAACCGATGACGACGATCGACTTCCGCACGGCTGTCCGCGAGGCGTTGGACGAGGAGTTGGCCGAGGACGACCGCGTGATCTTCTTCGGCGAGGATGTCGCCATCGCAGGCGGCGTGTTCGCCGTGACTCCCGGTCTCTACGAGAAGTACGGTCGAGAGCGCGTCTTCGACACACCGATCTCGGAGCTCGCTCTCGCAGGGGCGGCCTTCGGCGCTGCGATATCGGGGCTCCGTCCCGTGATCGAGATCATGTTCGGCGACTTCCTGACCCTGGCGATGGACAGCCTGGTCAACCAATCGACGAAGTACTGGTATCTGACCGGCGAGCAGGTGCCCGTACCGCTCGTGATCCGGTCGATCGTCGGTGGCGGTGGCCGGTTCGGGGCGATCCACTCCCAGGTGCCGGTCTCCTGGTTCATGGGCGTGCCAGGGCTGAAGATCGTCGGCCCAGCCACCCCGGGCGATGCCAAGGGACTGCTCCGTTCCGCGATCCGCGACGACAACCCGGTGCTCTTTTTCGAGCACAAGCGGCTGTACGGCGTCGTCGGCGAAGCCGACGACGATCTCGTGCCCATCGGGGTCGCTCGGGTCGCGAGGGAAGGCACAGATGTGACAATCGTCTCCGCGATGAACGGCGTGCACGACGCCCTCGAGGCCGCCGAGGCCCTGTCTGTGGATGCGATCGCAGCGGAGGTCATCGACCTCAGGACACTTCGCCCTCTCGACATCCCGACGATCCTCACGTCCGTGGCGAAGACGAATCGCATCGTCGTCGTCGAGGAGGGACCGCTCACGGGCGGGTGGGCCGGCGAGGTCATCGCCCGCGTGACGGAGGACGGCCTCGGCGACCTCGACGACGCCTGGCGGATTGCAACGGCCGAGAGCCCCGTGCCGTACTCGCCCCCTCTCGAGGACGCGCACCTCCCGAGCGCGGAACGGATCGCGTCCGAGGTTCGGAGTCGAATGCGATGACGGGGCGGACGGAGCGACGCGCAGTGACCGGAATCTGACGGGATCCGCGCCTCAGGTCGATCGCAACCGGCAGGCTCGCCGGTTCCTGTCCGGCTGGCATTTCCGACCCTGGCGCGGCATCGATGGAGGTGAACGCAGATGAGGCAAGACGTCGACTTCGAGAGCGGGGGCGAGACGGTTCGCGGCTGGCTGTACACGCCGGACGAGGGGACCGCCCCGTTCCCGGCGATCGTGATGGCAGGTGGCTGGTGTTACGTGAAGGAGCTCGTACAGCCGCACGTCGCCCAACGGTTTGCGGACACAGGACTCGCCGCGATCCTCTTCGACTACCGCAACTTCGGCTCGAGCGACGGGGCCCGTCGCCAGCACATCGATCCCAACGCCCAGATCGAGGACTACCGCAACGCCATCTCGTTCGCCGAGACGCTGGACGAGATCGACTCGGAACGGATCGGCGTGTGGGGGCTGTCCTACAGCGGGGGACACGCGCTCGTGGTCGGTGCGACCGACCCGCGTGTGAAATGTGTCTCGGCGCAGATTCCGGTCGTCGACGGCTACCGGAACATGCGGCGCGTCCACGGAACGATCGGCTTCCGCAAGTTCGAGCAGCTTCTCATCGACGACCGCCGCCGGCGCTACCTCACGCGCGAGGACGGGTTCCTGCCTCACGCTTCGCCCGATCCGGCATCCGAGGTCTCGACCTGGCCGTTCCCCGAGACGTACGAGACGTTCCTCGAGCTGAAGAAGTCCGAGGCTCCCGCCTACGAGAACCGGAGCACCATCGAGTCCGCCGAGCTCCTGATGTCGTACAGCGTTGCTCCGTTCCTGCCGCGGCTGCTCGACGTCCCTACACAGGTGATCGTGGCCGAGAAGGATGATCTCACGTTGTGGGATCTCGAGATCGAGGCGTACAACAGCATCCCGACTGCGAAGAAGCGGCTCGTCGTGATCGGCGGCTCGACGCACATGACGTTGTACAGCGACCGAGCGCTACTGGACGAGGCCGGAGTGGCTGCGAGCGACTGGTTCTCCCAGCATCTGCTCGGCTGGACCGCGGTCGGGCAATAGCACGGACTGCCCGCACGGATCCCGTGCGTTACTCGCGTCAGACGTCGAGCTCACGGCGGACGAGCCGTGCCCCAGCAACCATCGCTTCCAGCTTGCCGTAGGCCCGCTCGCGAGGGAGGTACTTCATCCCGCAGTCAGGCGCGAGAACGAGACGTTCGGGCGGCAGGACCTCGAGCGCCCTCCGAATGCGGGTCGCGACCACGTCGGGGGTTTCGACCTCCTCCGAGCCGAGGTCGAGAACTCCGAGAACGACGATCTTGCTCGGAACATCGCGGAGCACGTCCGCCGCGAGGTTCGGCTGTGCCGCCTCGAGCGAGAGATGCGTCACGCGGCACCCATCGAGCTCGCGGAGGAACGGGTAGCCGGGGAGGCGTTCGTGGACGATGTGCGCGTAGCCGAAGCAGGTGTGCAGGACGGTCGGGCCCTGGATTCCCTCGAGCGCACGGTCGATCGCCTCGATCGCGTATTCACGCGCGGGCTCCGGACGTGCCTGGAGGTACGGCTCGTCGATCTGGACGATGTCGGCTCCCGCTGCCTTGAGATCGTGAAGCTCCTCGTTGACTGCAGCCGCGTATGCGAGGGCGAGGCTCCCCTGGTCGTCGTAGTAGTCGTTCTGCGCCTGCTGCGACATCGTGAACGGACCCGGCACGGTGATCTTGATCCGCCGATCGGTGATCGACCGCAGGAACTCGACGTCGCGGACCTCGACCGGGCGCGTACGGCGGATCGGCCCCGTGACTCTGGGGACAGGGTTCGGGTGTCCGGTCCTGTCGAGGGCGACTCCCGGCTCCTCGAGATCGACGCCTTCGAGCGCAGTCGCGAACCTGTTGGAGTAGCTCTCCCTCCGCATCTCGCCGTCCGTCACGACGTCCACGCCGGCGCGCTCCATGTCGGACACGGCGAGCCGCGTCGCGTCGTCCTGTGCCTGCTCGAGGTACGGCTCGGAGACACGCCACAGCTCGAGTGCTCGCACGCGCGGCGGCAGGCGGCTCCCGAGGCGTTCGCGATCGATCAGCCAGTCCGGCTGCGGGTAGCTCCCGACGACCGTCGTCGCCAGAGGTGCGTCATCCACGGTCATCGGCAACACGCTCGGTCCGGCCGGCCCTGCGAGGCGGGGATCACATGCACATCCAACCACCGTCGACGACGAGGTTGAGCCCGTTCATGGCCTCGTTCTCGAGCAAGAAGCGCGCGGCGGACGCAACCTCAGCCATCGTCACGAGCCTGCCGATCGGGGTTCGGTCCACGAGTGCCTTGTGCCGCTCCGGGGCCATGTCGCGCCACTGCGGGCTGTCACCGACGATCGCCGGGTGGATGGCGTTAACGCGGATCGGCGCGAGCTCCCACACGAGAGTCCGCACGAGCGAGGTCACCCCGCCGTTGACCGTGGTCACCGTGGTCGAGCCCGGGTACGGCCGATCGCGCGCGAGGCCTCCGTAGAACAGGATGCTGGAGCGGTCGTGCAGGCGCGGCGCGAGGACGTGGATCACCTCCGTGTAGCCGACCAGCTTGAGCGTGACGAGCCTGAGCGCAGCGTCGACGTCGTATTCGCGCACCTTGTTGACGTCGCGCTCGATCGCGACGAGGACGAGGTGGTCGACGGGGCCGACGTCGGCGAGCGCGCCCGCGATCGAGTGCGGCTCCGCGAGATCGAACCCGATCCCACGTGTCGCGCCGCCGATCTCGTGTGCGGCCGTCTCCGCCCGCGACGGGTCCCTGCCCGTCACGATCACGTCGCGACCCTCGTCGGCGTAGGCCTTCGCGAGCTCACGTCCGAGCCCTTGCGTGCCACCGACGACGACGACATTGCCCGCTGCCATCTCGCCTCGCCTCGGTCAGACCGCCGCCGACTGGGACGCCCAGTCCGGCAGGAGCCCGCCTTCGCCGAGGATGTGATTCCGCGACTCGTCGAGCTTCCGGAAGGTCCGGTCGAGATCGGCGTCCACGAGCTGTCCGTGCCGTTTCACGGCGCGCCCGGCGACGAACACCGAGTCGACGTTCGACGTGTCGGAGAACACCACGATCGTCCCGATCGGGTCGACCATCGGCGCCGTGTTGATCGCATTGACGTTGAGCAGGACGATGTCGGCCTGCTTGCCGGGTGTGAGCGAGCCCACCCGGTCATCGAGTCCGATCGAGCGCGCTCCGTCGATCGTCGCGAACTCGAGCACGTCCGTGTGCGTCAGCTTCGGCGCGAACGCCTCGTCCGGCGTGTCGGTGAACTCGAGGATTCGGTCGTACACGAGCGCCGTTCGCATCTGGGTGAACATCTCGCCCGGCACACTCGAGACGACGTCGACGCTGAGAGAGGGCCGGACGCCGCGAGCCATCATCTTCCCGGTCGGCGGCGGCCCGTGGCCCATCAGCATCTCGACGTACGGCGCGATCGACGCCTTGCCACCGGACTCGGCGATCCAGTCGAGCTCCTCGTCGGTCAGGTCGGTCATGTGGATGTAGCAGACGTCCGGGCCCATCAGCCCGAGGTCGTGCATGGCCTTCACGGGCGTGTAGTGCAGGTTGTGGAGGCGCATGCCGACGTGCACGCTGATCAGGATCCCGAGCTCGCGCGCGAGCGCCCAGTCGTGCCTCGCGACGTCGTCGTTCACGTTGCCGGGCTGGCGAGCGGCCATCGCGAGGGTGATGAGGCCGTCGTCGGAGGAGAAGTACGTTCCGCGGATCCGCCGGATGTCCTCGGGGTGGTTCAGCTCGCTCAGCATCCACCACTCTCCGCCGGTCGGCATGCCGTGCGCGTAGACGGCGCGGATGCCGGCGTCCTTGAGGCCCTGGATCGCGGCATCGGAGTGGTCGGGCGTGTTGCTGATGTGCGACCAGTCGAGCAGCGTCGTGACGCCGCCGTGCAGTGCCTCGAGCGCGCCGGCGTAGTCGCCGATGTGCACGTCCTCCGGGCGGTAGAAGCCGCCGACCTGACCGAGCATGACCGCGAAGTAGTGGTCGAGCGTGCAGGACGGCAGGACGCCTCGCACGGGCGTCTGCCACGTGTGGCGGTGCGTGTCCACGAACCCCGGCATGACGATCATCCCGGTCGCGTCGACCTCCTCCGCGTCGGACACGCCGAGGTCGCGACCGACGTCCACGATGACGCCGTCCTCGATGAGCACTTCCCCGTTCGGGATTTCGCCGAGCTCGGGGTCCACCGAGACGACGAATCCGTTCCGGAAAACCAGGCGCTGCGAGCTCATGCCACTCTCCTTGGCCGGCGGAACATCGGTACCGCGTCAGCGCTCGGGCACGCCCGCCCGCGGCAAGCCGCGTCGCGCTGCCGGATGTACAGCGAGCATAAACACCTCTGGCGCAGAGAGTCAATCGCCACTGCGCCGAGTGTTGCCCTCCCGAAGACGGGTTGCCGCGGCATCACGGACGGTCGGCATGCTCGAGCGCGATGGACCCCGTGCAGCAAGCGTTCGGTCACGGTTGACACCTCCCGCCCGAGGTGCGCAGAATGGGCACCTGATCGCGGCCGGCTCTTCACCGTTCTGCCGCTCTGGATCGACCGGTCCATGAGCTCCCCGGGTGCCAGGGATCCCGTCGCCGGCGCCGCAACGATGGGGCGCTCTGCGCAAGTCGTCGCCGGCGCTCTCGTCGCGGCACGCTTCCTCCCGATTTGGCTCGCAATGGCGGCTCTTCTCATCGTCGCCGCGCTCTTCGCGCCCAGCACGCTCGAGAACACGTCGTGGTCCTACATCCTCCCGTACGGGACGATTCTCGCGATCGCTGCGCTCGGGCAGATGCTCGTGGTCATGCAGGCGGGCATCGACCTCTCCACCGCCGGCACGATCTCCCTCTGCGGGAACGTGCTCGTCGGCGTGAGCGTGGGCTCCAACCATGGTCTGACGGTCGGGATCCTCGTGTGCCTCGGCCTCGGGGCACTCGTGGGTCTCGTCAACGGCGTCCTGGTCGGGATCGTGAGGCTGAACCCGCTGATCGTGACACTGGCCGTCGGGCAGGTCGTGCTCGCCTACAGCTCGAAGTACGGGCGCGAGCACACGGTCTCGTTGCAGGTGCCGGACTCGCTCTCGTCGTGGGCGGCGGAGAAGCCTCTGGGAATCAGCGCCGTCTTCTGGACGGGTGCCGCGATCGCGGTCGCCGTCGCGCTCGTGCTTCGGTACACGGCCCCCGGCCGGCGCTTCCAGGCGGTCGGTGCGAACCCGAGAGCGGCGTGGATGGCCGGACTGCGGGTCCGTTCGCACGTCGTGTTCGCGTACACGGCGGCGGGCGTCCTCTACGCGGTCGCGGCGATCCTGCTCGCGGGTGTGCGCATCAGCATCGACCCGGCGTTCGGCGCCTCGTATCTCCTCGCGCCCATCGCCGCGGTCGTCCTCGCGGGCGCGGCGCTCTCGGGCGGGCTAGCCAGCGCGACGTCGACCTGGGTGGCGGCGATCGCGCTCACGTTCCTGACCCAGATGCTGCTCATCTTCGGACTCTCGGCGGCGCTGCAGTTCATCGTCTTCGGCGGCGCGATCATCGTCGGAATGCTCGTCTCGGGCGACCGGGTGGCGTCGCTCCTGGGTCGCTTTCTGCGGAGGGTCGAAGCCTCCGCAGGCACTCACCCGGAAGTGAAGGCAAACACGAGCTGACGCAGGCTCGTGAAAGGAGGCACGATGGAGGGTCGGAAGGGGTCCGAGGTGTCATCGAAACGTCCACGGAGGGTGGGCGCGGTGGCACTTCTCGTGCTCGGGGCGGCGCTCGCGCTCGCGCTCGTCTCGGCGAGTAGCGGAAGCAACCGCAGCACGCACGCAACGGCCGCGAAGCCGTCGGCGATCATCAGTACGGGGAAGGGGTTCGGCGAGGTCTACGCCGCAAAGACGTCGACGCTCGCGCACACGCTCTTCAAGGCCACGCTGCTCCCGAAGGAAACGATGTCGCGCAACATCGCGTTGGCCGGGCTCGGTCGAGCCGACAGGAAGGTCAACGAGGCGTTGGCGCTCAAGTGCTGGAAGAACAACGGCTGCACCACCGGCACGAAAGGCAAGCTCACCGTCGCGTACATCGAGCAGTTCGGCGAGAACGTCTACCGCCAGATGTCGAAGATGGAGTTCATCCTCCAGGCGCTGACGTATCCCGAGGTCGGCAAGATCATCTACTCGAGCGCCCACTCGGACTTCACCAAGGCGTTCGCGGACTGGAAGGCAGCACTCGCCCAGGGAGTCGACCTGATCGTCACCTATCCGGACTTCGGCGACGCGATGATCCCGGTGATGAAGCAGGCGACCGATGCCGGCATCCCCGTCGCGACGTACGCCTGGGGCTACGTCAGCGATCCGGGCAAGAACTACCTGACGGTCGTCGGTGAGGACACCTGTGCGCTCGGCAAGACGTGGGCGTACGTCATGAACAACCAGGTCAAGTCCGGAGACATCGCGTTCCTCGGCGGCTTCCCGGGGAACCCCCTTTCCGAGGGCTGGCAGAAGTGCGAGAAGCCTGCGCTCAGGTCTTCGATCGACGTCGCCGCGACCGAGCCCACCAACTGGGATCCCTCCAAGGTGCAGCAGGTCGTCGCAGGAATCCTTGCGAAGAATCCCGACATCAAGGGCTGGAGCTACGAGTACGGGCTCGGCATGGGCCAGGGTGGCTACGCGGCATACAAGGCTGCGGGAAAGCCCTTCGACGGCGTCCTGACCTTCCGCACGGACGACGTCGGCATGGGCTGCCTTTTCAACGAGCTCAAGAACCCGAAGCTCCAGATGTACTACTACACCTCCGGCAACACGCAGATTCGCGTCGCCTTCACGGCCGCGATGATGAAGCTCAAGGGGGCGAAGATCCCGCCGCAGATCGTGTTCCCGATCCAGCTGCAGAACCAGCGGGTGCGTGACTCCTGCGTCAAGGGCTATCCACAGGAGGCCTCGGCAACGTCACTGATCCCGCTGAGCCTGCTCAAGAAGATGTATCCGTAGGAGGCACTGGAAACCAAGACACCGATACGATGTCGAATCCCGGGCCCGTGAGCCCTGCTCGTTCTGACGCTTCGCGGCGTGTCCAAGGCGTTCGGTGCAGTACAGGCGCTTCGTGAGGTCAGCGTCGACTGCCGCGCCGGCGAGATCCACGCCCTCGTCGGGGAGAACGGGTCCGGGAAATCGACACTGCTCGGGATAGCGAGTGGGTTCCTCGCTCCCGACGAGGGCAGCGTCGTCGTGGGCGAGACGGAGCGCCGGCGCGTTTCTCCCGCCGAGAGCCGTGCGCTCGGTCTCGGCATCGCCTATCAGACGTACTCGCACGTGTTGCACCTGTCGGTGGCCGAGAACCTCTACCTTGCGGCACCGTCCGACCTCCGACCGACGTACGGCCGAATGGATCGGTGGGCGGCGGACCGGCTGGCCGCCTTCGAGCTCGACATCTCGCCGGCCGCGCCCACCGGGACGCTCTCGCTCGCGGAGAGACAGCTCCTCGAGGTCGTCAAGGCGCTGCTTGCCCAGCCGAAGGTGTTGCTCCTCGACGAGCCGACGACGGCCCTCGGGCCGGAGGACGTCGACCGACTGCACGCGTGGGTTCACGAGCGGAGCCGCGCCGGGGTCGGGATCGTCTACGTCAGCCACCGGCTGCCGGAGGTCCTCGACATCGCCGATCGGATCAGCGTTCTCCGCGACGGCGTCTGCCAGGGGACGTTCGAGGCCGCCTCGATGTCGGAGGAGAGCCTGGTCGCTCTGATGATCGGGCGTCCGCTTCAGCTTGCGTTTCCGGAGCGACACGACCGTGAGGAGCGACGCGACGTGCTGCTCACGGTCTCCGGCCTTCGGGGCGACCGGTTCGGGCCGATCGACCTCGAGGTGGCGAGCGGCGAGATCGTCGGAATCGCGGGCGCGGAGGGCAACGGGCAGGTGCAGTTCCTCCGGGCGCTCGCCGGTGCGGAGCGGGCCACGGGAACGGCGAGCTGCGACGGGAAGCAGCTCGACTCGAGCTCGCCGCTCGGACCACTCCGCGCGGGGGTGGTGCTGCTGAGCGGCGACCGGGCGTCCGAATCGCTCTTCCCCGTCCTGAGCGTCCGGGCGAACGCCACCATCCAGGTACTTCAGCGGCTCGGACGCCTTGGGCTCATCAGTCGCAGACGTGAGCGGCGCACGGTCGACGATCTCGTGCGGCGTCTCAGCATTCGAACGGCGTCGATCGAGCAGCCGGTGCAGACGCTGTCGGGCGGGAACCAGCAGAAGGTCTCGCTGACGCGACCGTTCCTGCGCGGAGACGTCAAGGTCATCCTGGCCGAGGAACCGACCCAGGGTGTCGATGTGGCCGCACGGTTCGACATCTACGGTGCATTGCGGGAGAAGGCGAAAGAGGGCGTCGCCACGATCGTCAAGTCGAGCGACCCGCTCGAGCTCGCCGGTCTCTGCGACCGGGTCGTCGTGATGTCGCGCGGGCGGATCGTCGACGAGATCGCCGGCGACGAGCTCGGTGAACGTCGTATCGTCGAAGCGATCGTCGGCTCGCGGGCGGGTGCAAGAGAGCAAGCGACCGCAAGCACCGAGGAGTCGGCGTGAGGATCGGCAGGTTGACCGGCGCGTTGCCGCTCGTCCTGATGACGGTCCTGATCGTCGCTGTCGGCGCGTACGCGACCGTCCGCCAGGACGCCTTCCTCACGAGCTTCAACATCAACAACCTGCTCCTCATGACGATGCCGCTCGCTCTCGTCTCGCTGGGGCAGACCTGCGCGCTGCTCGTCGGCGGCTTCGACGTCTCGGTGGCGGCGCTGATGACGTTCTGCGTCGTCCTCGCCTCCTACACGATGACGTTCGAGACGTCGGGGTGGGCGTTGCTTCCCGGGGGCCTCGCGCTGATCGCAGTGGGGTTGGCGACGGGGATCTTCAACGCCGTGATCATCCGCGTCCTCGAGCTTCCGTCGATCATCGCGACGCTCGGGACGTTCAGCATCCTCGAAGGTGCCTCGCTCCTCCTCCGGGATCACCCCGAAGGCCCCATCTCGAGCGACGCCATCAACGGTCTCACGAGGAGCGTCGGCTTCCTTCCGATCGCCTTTGTCGCCGTCGTGCTCCTCGCTGTGCTCGCCGACGTGTGGCTGTACCGCACGCGTACCGGTCTCGCCATGAGAGCAGTCGGCCTCGACGAGACGTCGTCGCGCCGGCTCGGGATGGCAACCGGCCGCATCGTCATCGTCGCGTTCGTCATCTGCTCGGTGATGGCGTCGCTCGCCGGCTTCTACCTCGCGGCCCAGGTCCAGATCGGCTCGCCGCTCATCGGCAACTTCGGGCTCGAGAGCATTGCCGCAGCCGTGCTCGGCGGCGCAGCGCTCTCCGGCGGGAAGGGCTCGTTCGTGGGCACCCTGCTCGCGGCGCTCTTCCTCTCGCTGGTCGACAACGTCCTCCCGTTGTTCCACCAGCCGACGGAGTACTCCCAGATCACCATCGGCGTGCTGATCCTGCTGGCGCTCGTGCTCTACCAGAGTCCCGAGCTTCTCGGCCGCCTGCGTACGAGCCGGGCCGGTGTCGGCCGCCTCCAGGCGGGCGAGGGAGAAGCGCCGGCAGGCTGACGCTAGTCCGTAGCCGGGCGCGGCGGCGACACCAACGTCGTCCGCGGATCGGCCTCGCGGCCGATGACGACCCAGATCGCATGGACGGGCTCGCCGCCGACGGCCCACAGCCGGTGCGGTGAGGACGAATCGAAGGCGATCGAGCCGCCCGGACCGAGCTCGTAGACCTCGAACCCGACCTGTACGCCGAGCGTTCCGCTCGTCACGTAGCCGTATTCCCTACCGCCGTGCGTCATCAGCGCGTCCTCGGGGCACGACGCGGCTCCGACTGGGTACACCACGTACAGGAACTCCACGTCCGGGTCCCGCTCATGGGTGAGGCGCTCCCAGCGTACGCCGGACGCGAGGTTGATCACCGGTCGCGTCTCGGGGCGTTCCGCGAGGCCGTCGCCCCGTTGAACCACGCGCTCCTCCGGCCGTTCGCCGAAGACGTCGCTCATCGTCATGCCGAGCTCCGTGACGATCGCCCACAGCGTGCTGACCGACGGATTGACGCGGTCGAGCTCGATCTGCGAGACCAGGCTCGGAGACACGCCCACCCGACGTGCGAGCTCGCGGAGACCGATGCCGAGGCGCTCTCGTTCGGCACGGAGACGATGGCCGACCTTCGAGCCGTCGAGACCGCGCTCGAACGAGCTGGAGGAAGACGCCGGCTCGCTCATCGGTGGCGTACCTCCGCCGGCGTGCGCATGCCGTTACCGGACACGGGCGCGACACCGACCGCGAGGGCGTGGCCGTGCCCGCGGTACGTCGCAGCCACTCTCGAGGTCGTCGAGGACGCCCGTCGCCGGCGTGTCGCTGACGTGACTCACACCGCACCGACGCCGGCGTCGGAGGCGAGACGCTCCGCGAGGTAGTGCCAATCCCGCTCGTGCCGGTACGAGTGGCGCGGCGGCGGTCCAGGCGCCGACGTCTCGAGCCACCGCACCGGGCGTCCTTGCGTCTCGTAGAACGCATGGACGCACCCAGTGCCCGTCCAGAAGGCGTCCCCCGGCCGGAGCGTGTACCGGGCGCCGTCTGCAACGACGTCGACCTCTCCCTCGAGCATGTAGTAGGACTCCTCGAAGGGGTGGTCGTGAGGGTTGGCGCAGGCTCCCGGCTGGTAGTCGACCATGAACATCGTGTGGAGCTGTGCATCGAGGCGCTGGTCGACGAGCATCTTCACGGCGATCCCGCTGTAGGCCAGGACGGCAGTCGCCATGCTCCCCGACACCGTCGGCGCACCCATCGCCTGGCCTCGCTTCAGGAGATCGAGATCCATCTCGCCGCCCTTGAGCAGGAAGAGATTGTGGTTGCGCGGATCGCGGGCGTCGAGCGCGGCGGCGGGACCGTGCGGCGCGGATCCGAGGAAGAAGGTGTCGCTGCCGTCGGCGCGGGGCCGCGGCGAGGCCATCTCGATCCACAGAGCGTGGTCGCTGCAACGAAACGCATGGGGCGTGCCAACGGGTAGCGCTCCGCACGCACCGGGCTCGAGCTTCACGCCGCGACCCTCCAGGTAGAGCAGCGGTTCCCCCTCGAGAACGTAGAAGCTCGTCTCGTAGGAGTGCAGGTGCTCGTCGACATGTCCGTCGACGAGCGAGACCAGCGTGAGCGCCATGTGCGTCGAGCCGCGCATGCCGTCGACGAGCCGGCAGGTCGTCAGGCCGCTGGAGTGGCCCGGCAGGGCGTCCGTCAGCTCGATGTCCTCGCACCGGACGAGGCGATATCCCGGGCGCCCGTCCGCGAGCTCGTGCGTACCGGTCTCGCCGGTCATCGCGGGACGCCGGCGGGCTCGACGACCGCGGAGGCCGCCACCGTGGCAGCGATCCCGGGCGTGCCGTCGTGATGGACGTGGTCGCTCTTCGCGACGAGGTCCGCGCCGCGCATGAGCAACGCAAGACGGGCGTTCTTGTCCCGTGCCCATTCGCCGATGTGCGTACTCGTGACATATCGGATGTTGTTGGGGTCGAACAGCAGCACCGCTCCGAGGTCCGAAGCCTCGAGCGCCGCCTTTGCGCGGGCGAGGCACTCCCGGCGCAGTCGCGGAAAGTCGATCCGCTGCTCCGAGTCGACGGCGCGCGTTGCGTCGGGGGAGCCGACGGCCCTCGTTCGTGTGGTCACTCCACGACCTCCTGTTGGGGAAGCGCACTCACCCTCGAGGGCGGCGTTGCCGCCGGAGCGAGACCGGACGCATTTCGCAGGTGGAGGAAGAGCGCGATGAAATCGTCGTCTGCGTAACCGGCCTCGATAGCCGCACGAAGGTGCGTCTTCATCTCTCTCGCCAGCGGGAGCTCCACGCCGGCCTCGCGGGCCGCGTCGAGCACGAGATCGATGTCCTTCTCCATGAGCGCCGTCGTGAATGTCGCCGAGAAATCGTCGCGCAGAAGAGCGTCAGTCTTGTATTTCACGAACGGTGCGCCCGCAGCGGAGCTCCCCATCACTTCGAGGAGTAGTGCGCGCGGGACGCCGGCGGCCTCGCCGAGAACCAGCGCTTCGGACATCACCTGCGCGAGTACGGCGATCATCAGGTTGATAGCGAGCTTCACGGTCCGAGCCTGCTCCCCGTCCCCCACATGATGGATGGTCGGACCGATCGCTCCGATCACTGCCTCGACGTCGTCGAGCGTCTCGCGCGCACCGGAGACGATGAAGCTCAGGTTCCCAGCGCGCACGACGCTCGGGTTGCCGCTGACGGGTGCACGCAGGTACCGAACGGACGCCATCTCCGCGAGCGACGCGACGCGTGCCGAGGCGTCCGGTGAGACGGTGCTCATGTCGACGAGCACGGTGCCCGGCCGAGCAGCGGCAACAACCCTCCCTGCCACGTCCTCGAACGCAGCGTCGTTCGCAAGTGAGGTGAGCACAACGTCGACCTGCTCGACGAGCTCCTCGGGCGTGGTGGCCACCGCAGCACCCAGCGCGGCGAGAGCCTCCGCCTTCTCGGGCGTTCGATTGTTCACGAGAAGCGGGTAGCCGGCGTCGAGGAGGCGCTCCGCGATCGCCGTGCCCATGTTGCCGAGACCGACCAATCCCACGGTGGGGTGTGGGTCGTGAGAGGCGTGCACTGTCCAGTATGAATAAACGAAGGGGCCCAGCGGGTCAAGCGTCGTCCTCGCCAGACCGGCGGCGCAACGCACGCATCGGGCCACGATCTGTACAGCCATACGACACGCCGGGAGACCCGAAGTCCGGACTGCCGCGTGTCCTTCGCTACGAGCGCGTGGCTCGGATCAGGCTCGGTCGAGGTTCCCCGGGAGCGAGAGGCAAGGCATGCGTGACGCTCGTCGTTGTTCGCAGTAGGGTCTCCTCATGACGGTCCAGGAGTGGGTGGACGCGTACGCGCAGGCCTGGCGCGACCGTGATGCGGACGCGGCAGCGAGCCTCTTCACGGAGGACTGCCTCTACCGCGAGCACCCCCTCCAGGAGCCGCACCGCGGCACCGAGGGTGTCCGATCCTACTGGGCGGAGGCCACAGCGACGCAGGACCGCGTCGACGTGCGGATGGGCCGGCCGGTCGAGTCGTCGGACGGGCGGCGGGCTGCAGTCGAGTTCTGGGTCAGAATGCTGAACAGCGATATCGAGGTGACCCTGATAGGGATCCTCTTCCTCCGCTTCACGGAAGACGGGCGCTGCGCGGAGCTGCGGGAGACGTGGCTCTTCGAGGGAGGTGATCACGCCCCGCACGAGGGCTGGGGCGTATAGGCATTTCCGACGATCCCGAGTTCCGCCCACGATCGGGAACACGGGCGCCCAATGGGTGCGGCTGGACGACAACGAGCGCTCTCCACGTTCGCCTGGCCGGTGGTCGCCGACCAGCGCGAAGCACTGTACGAGAGCGTCCCTCGACCGCACCCGCGTCGTGGCTCCGCGCATGGCGATCGCCTGAGGACCACGCCTCGCACGGCTCCGAACCGGACGGCGGATCCTTCCGTGGGTGGGACGAGCGTCCGCCAAGCGGAGACAGGGCCGCCTTCCGCGCCCTTTCTCCCGCGCTGACGGGAGACGAAGACCGGGCACGCCGAGCCTCGGAAGCCCGTCCGGACGCGCGTTCAGCCGGCGTTCAGGGCTCCTCGCCTAGCCTCGCCGCAATGGGACGTCAGGTTCGTGCGGGCGTGCTGCGCTCTCCTGCGTGTCCGCCCGAACGGCTTCGCTTGCGATGAGCAGTGCTGTAGGCCGCGCCGAAGCGATGGTCGTCGTCAAGGCGGCATCCATCCGCTCTCGCGGGAGGAGCATTCCAGTGCTCATCGCCGGCGCAGCGACGGCCTGCCTGGTCGCAGGCTGCACCGCGAGCGTGTGGTCCGCCGGCGCGCCCTTGCGTGCGGGCGCGACGACCGGGCAGGGGATGCCGCGGCTCTACCTCCCGTGCCTGTGGGCCGCCTTCGCGGTGTATCTCGTGTCGCTGGCGCTGATCCGGCGCGGGCGTCCCGGCCTGTGGGCGGTCGTGACCGTCGCGATCGCGGTTCAGCTGCTGCCGCTGTTCGCACCGCTTCTCGGCTCGACCGACGCGTGGTCGTACTGGGACTACGCGCGCATTGCCGCGAGCCACGGTGCCAACCCGTATGCCGTGAAGCCGAGCGTCTATCCCCGCGACGCCGCCTACGGGCACATGGGCGCCGCCTGGCATACCACGACCTCCGTCTACGGGCCGGCGTTCACGCTCGCATCCGAGCCGGTCGCACTGGCCGCACACGGGTCGGCAGCCGCCGCGGCCTGGACGTTCAAGACGCTCGCCGCGGCCGGAGTGCTTCTCGCGGCGGCACTCGCGGGGCTTCTAGCGCGACGGACAGCGTTCGCCGTCGCCTTCGTCGGCTGGAACCCGCTGCTCGCGATCGATTTCGCCGGAGGTGGCCACAACGACGTGCTCATGGTCGTGCTCGTGCTCACCGCGCTTGCGCTCGCGGCCATGGGGCGAAGAGGGATGTCGTCGGCGGCATGGGCGACATCGATCTACGTCAAGTGGGTCAGCGTCCTGCTCTTGCCGCTGCACCTCCTTGCCGAACGTGCTGCCGGACGTCGCATCGCCTGGCGCTCTCTCGTCACAGCACTCGCGGCCGGCGCGCTGATCGCCACGGCGGCCTTCGGGCTCCACTGGCCCGGCGCAGCGAAGCCGCTCGCGCACACAGCCGCGCACGGCTCCCGGTTTGCCATCCCGCACCGGCTCGAGTCCACCGGGCTGCCTCGCTGGGCGGCACTGACCGTCGTCGCCAGCGCCTTCACTGTGGCCTACGCGCTGCTGCTTCGCAGCGCCGCCCGCGGACGCGCTCGCCTCGGGCTCGCCTCGGGCCTGCTGCTGCTCGCCGCCCCGTACGTGGTCTCCTGGTACACGGTCTGGGCAGTACCGTTCGCCGCTGCCGAGGAGGACGCTGCGGCACAGCTCCTGTCTCTCGGACTCTGCGCCTATCTCCTGCGGCAGGGCATCAACTCGTGATGCGGGTTGGGCGTTGGGTCGTCACCGTCCTCCGTCTCGGGACGCCCTGACGTCAGGTGGGACGAATTTCGAAGAGCGCTGGGCGGGCAGCGAAAGTGTGATCCATCCACTGCTGCCAGTCCGGGAATCGTCTCGGAATCGGATCGCATGCGAGGATCGCGTGGGTCTCGTCGACCCTGACGAGACGGGCATCGAGCCCACCGGCCGAGACGACGGCGCCCGCGGCATCTACGCGCCTGCGTTGCCGTCGGCGGGCTGCGGCTTTCTCCGGAGGCGACCTCCCGGCCGTCGTGGAACACTCGGACCGTGAAGCTCCTGCTCGTCGAGGACGAGGACGCGATCGCCGAGCCGCTCGCGGAGGGCCTGCGCCGCGAGGGATTCGTCGTGGAGCGCGTCGCGACGGGGCAGGAGGCACTCGCAGCGGCCGAGCCCGACTTCGTGCTCCTCGACCTCGGCCTCCCGGACACGGACGGCTTCTCCGTGTGCCGGGAGCTGCGGAGCAGGTCGAGCGTTCCGATCATCATGGTGACCGCCAAGGGCGAGGAGGTCGACCGCGTGGTCGGCCTCGAGGTCGGCGCGGACGACTACGTCGTCAAGCCCTTCGGCATCCGCGAGCTCGTTGCGCGCATTCGCGCCGTCAGCCGGCGCACCGGCGAACGCCCCGCGACCGCCCGGCCCGCGGTGAGGCTCGGGCCGCTCGAGCTCGACACGCGCAGCCGCCGCGTCTTCGTGGACGGCCGCGAGATCGACCTGACACCCAAGGAGTTCGACCTCCTCGCGCTGCTCGCGAGCGACCCGGGCGCGGTCGTCTCGCGGGCGCGCATCCTCGAGGACGTGTGGGAGACCACCTGGTTCGGGAGCGCGAAGACGATCGACGTCCACGTCGCCGCGCTGCGCAAGAAGCTCGGGCATCCGTCGTGGATCGAGACCGTCCGCGGCGTCGGGCTTCGCCTGAACGTCCCCGAATGAGCCGACGCTTTCTCGCCACGTACATCGCGCTGGCGGTCGTGGTGCTCGTGTCCCTCGAGATCCCGCTCGGTATTCAGTACGGGCGCAGCGAGCGGCGCGACCTCGAGGGCCGGATCGAGCGCGACGCGCTGACGATGGCCACCTTCGCGGAGGACACGCTCGAGCGCGGGATCCGGACACCGCCGCCCGGTCTCGTGCAGGTCTCCCAGCGCTACCAGCAGGACCCGGGCGGGCGCGTCGTGATCGTCGACGGGAAAGGCGTCGGGCTGCTCGACACGAGCCCTCCGCTGCCCGGGCGGCGGTCGTTCGCGAGCAGGCCGGAGATCGCGTCCGCGCTCCGGGGCAACATCGCCGTCGGGACGCGCTACTCGAGGACGCTCGGGACCGGCCTCGTCTACGTCGCGGTGCCCGTCTCCTCGGGCGGCGTCGTTCGAGGCGCGGTGCGGATCACCTACCCGACGTCCGCCCTCGACTCGCGCGTGCGGCGTTACTGGCTGCTCCTTCTCGCGATCGGGGGCGTGGTGCTCGCCGTCGCGACCGTCGTCGGGCTGCGTTTCGCGAGGACGCTGACCGAGCCGCTGTCGGAGCTCGAGAAGACGGCTGCCGCGGTCGGGGAGGGCGATCTCGAGGCGCGGGCGCCCGTGGACAGCGGGCCTCCGGAGGTGCGTGCGCTCGCGACGGAGTTCAACGACACGGTCGCGCGGCTCGAGACGCTGCTCCGCTCGCAGGACGAGTTCGTCGCCGACGCGTCGCATCAGCTCAGGACGCCGCTCACGGCGCTGCGACTCCGTCTCGAGAACCTCGAGCGCGACGTTGGGAAGGACGGGAGGGCCGATCTCGATGCGGCTCTCGCGGAGGTGGGCCGGCTCTCGCGGCTCGTGGACGGGCTGCTCGCGCTCGCTCGCGCGGACGCGGCCACCCCCCGCCCCGTTCCGGTCGACCTGCGTGCAGCGGTGGCCGCCCGGGCCGATGCTTTGTCGCCGCAGCTGGCCGAGCGTGAGGTGGAGATGGACATCCGGGTGTCCGAGGCGCTCATGGCTCTCGCGACGCCCGGCTCGCTCGAGCAGGTTCTCGACAACCTCGTGTCGAACGCGCTCGCGGTCTCGAAGCCGGGCGACACGATCACCGTAGAGGGACGCCGGGCCGATGGTGACGTCGTTCTCGACGTCCGTGATCAGGGCCCCGGCATGACCGCCGAGCAGCGCGCCCGCGCCTTCGACCGCTTCTGGCGGGCGGGCTCGCCGGGCGGCGGGACCGGTCTCGGCCTCGCGATCGTCCATCGCCTGCTCACCGCCGACGGAGGGAGCATCGAGCTGCTCGAGGCCGACGGCGGCGGCCTCGACGTGCGCCTGACGCTGCACGCGCAGCCCTGACGGAGCCCGTCCGAATCCTTACCCGCGCCTGGCCCGGGCTTCACCCGGCGCCTCCTACGGTGACGCGAGCACTCTCACCCGGAAGGAGGGGCTGATGTCCCGCACACTCGTCATCGTCTTCGCCGCCCTGCTGGCGGTCAACGCGGTCGTCGGCACGGTCGCGCTCACGCGCAGCATTCATCTCGGGCAGGCGTCGCACACGTCGTCGAACGCGATCGTCGCGAAGCGCACCGGACAACTCGACCGTTTCGAGGCGTCGCTCCACGCCCAGCTCGCGAAGAAGCCACCGCCGCTTCCGAAGGTGCCCCCGGGCTCGGCCTCGGGCGGGACGACGGTCTCCGCGGCAGGCGCGGTCGCCCCGCGGGTCCAGTACGTGCGGCCCGCCCCGATCATCGTCCACAAGCACCGCGCCGGCGGCGAGCACGAGGACGAAGGGGCCTTCGCCGGTGACGACGGAGGAGGCGCCGATGACTAGCCACGTGGGGCGGCTCTACGCGGCCGCAGGCGCGCTGCTCGCGTTCTTCGTCCTGTGGGCGGCGATCGCGGCGCACCCGTGGGCTTCGTCGGCGGCCACCGACCCGCGCCTCGTCGCTCTCGCGCAGCGCGAACGGCACCTCCGGGCGGACGCAGCCCTGGTCCAGAAGGTGATCGAACGGCGCGACGCGGCGTATCGGGCCGCGCTGGCCAAGCGCCGCTCCGAGATCGCCGACGCCAAGGCACGAGCCGCGGCCGCGAGCGCGGTCGCCGTCTCCCAGGCGTCGTCGCCGGGCGTTCGCATCGTCACGCTCCCGCCGCTCGTGATCACGAGGACGTCGTGATGGAGCGGACGGCGTTCAGGGCGATGGGAACGGACGTCGAGCTCTTGCTCGACGTCCCGGCGGGCGGGCCGAGCGGGGACGCGTTCGTCGCCGTACGGGACGAGTTCGCGCGGCTCGAGGCGACCCTCTCGCGATTCCGGCCGGAGTCGGAGTTGTCGGAGCTGAACCGTGCGGGGCGTCTCGACGCAGGCCCGGACCTCCTCCGGGTCACGGAGCTCGCACTCGAGGCGCGGGAGCGCACGGGAGGACGCTTCGACCCGACCGTGCACGAGGCGCTCGTCGCCGCCGGCTACGACAGGACGTTCGAGGAGGTCGGCGCGGGTGGAGCCGTCGTCGCGACGCGTCCGGCGGCGCGATGCCTCGGAGCGGTCACCGTCGCGCGGGAGACGGGGGAGATCGCGCTCGGGCCGGGCGTCAAGCTCGACTTCGGCGGCATCGGGAAGGGCTACGCCGTCGACCGCGCATGCGAGCTGCTGGCGCCGTTCGGGCCGTGTCTCGTGAGCGCGGGCGGAGACCTCGCGGTCCGCGGTGGATCGTGGCCCGTCGGCGTCGAGACGCCTGCGGGAGTGCTCACGCTCGAGCTGACGAGCGGAGCGATCGCAACCTCGGGCTCGGACCGCCGCCGCTGGCGGACGCCGCTCGGCGACGCGCACCATCTCATCGATCCGCGGACCGGGTCTCCGGCCGAGACCGACCTGCTTCGCGTCACGGTCGTCGGCCGGACGGCGGTCGACGCCGAGGTGCTTGCGAAGTCGCTCTTCCTCGCCGGGGCCGAGGAGGCCGCGCTCGAGGCGGACGAGCTCGGTGCCCCCGCCGTCCTCACGGTCCTCGACGGCACCACCGTCCTCGCGGGAGGGCTGGCGTGAAGGGCGATCCGACCTTCTGGCTGCTCGCGCGCTCGACCGGCCTCACGGCCTACGTCCTGGTCACCTGCTCGATCCTCGCCGGGCTCCTCCTGAAGTCGCGGCCGTTCCGGGCGCTCCGGCCCGCCGCCGTCACCGACACCCACCGCGTGCTCGCGCTGCTCGGCCTGGGCGCGGTCGGGATGCACGGCGCCGCGCTCCTGCTCGACAGCACGGTTCACCTCTCTCCGGCCGCGCTGCTCGTACCCGGGCTGTCGCCGTACCGGCCCCTCGCGACCGGCATCGGGGTGGTCGCGGCGGAGCTCATGCTCGTGGTCTACGCCTCGTTCTCGCTTCGTCGACGCATCGGCGCGCGCAACTGGCGGCGCCTGCACTGGGCGACGTACGCGATCTTCGCAGCGGCGACCGTGCACGGCCTCGCCGCGGGGACGGACAGCGCGCAACCGTGGGTGTTCGCCCTCTACCTCTCGGCGATCGCGCTCGTCGTCTCGGCCACGGCGTGGCGGGCCCTCATGCCTCCCGCCACCGCCGCACGCGGTGTTCGTGCATGATAGGTCGCGGTTCGGTGAGCATCATCCGCGTCGGCCTCGTCCTCGTGCTCGCGCTGGCGGCTGCCGTCGCCGCGAACATCGTCCTTCTCGGCGTCGCGACCGGGCCGAAGGACCCGGTGGGCAGGCTCAGCCCGCGCGCGGGCATCGTCCAGTTCCCGGCGGGCTCCGGGACGGGCGTGTCGACGACGCCGAAGCCGGGCGCCACCGGCGCGCGGCCCGGGGGCGAGCATGCGGGAGAGGCCCCGGACGACTGACGCGGACCCGCCGCGCGCGGGCAGGCCCCGACTTTTAGGGCTCGGCGGCGGATTCGAGGCCAGGGCTTGTCCCGGTGCTAACCGACGCCGGGTTACAACGGGTGGCGTGACGTCCTCCGAGAAAAGGATCGTGATGCACACTCGTCGTCAAGCATTCATGCTCGCCGGCGCCCTCACCGCGACCGTCTTCACGGCGGTCGCCGCCGTCGCCGGCGTGTCGCATCGTCCGGCCGCCGCAACGCGGCCGGCACCGACTCCCATCGTCCAGGTCGCGCCACAGCAGGCGCCGACGCAGCGCTGGGCGGACGACTGATGCGCCGCGTCTGGGCGACCGTCGTCGCCGTCTGGGCGACCCTCGCGATCGTCGCGGGGCTGGCGTGGACGCGGCATGTGCCGGTCCAGCCGCTCGCGCAGGCGACTCCGACGACGCTCGTCGTCAAGGGCAAGAACGGAACGCACCGGTTCGTCGTGCTCGGCTCGACCGCCGCGACCGCGCCGCACGCGACGACGCAGCCCTCGCCTCCGCCCGCCGGATGATCGGCCTCCTGCAGAGCGTCGCGTTCCGCGCGATGGGCACGGCCTGCACCCTCTCGGCGACCGCGCTGCCGAGCGACGCCCTCCGGGCGCGGGGAGCGCTCGCCGCCGGGAGGGCCGAGGTCGAGGCGTGCGAGCGGGTTCTCTCCCGCTTCGACCAGGCCAGCGACCTCTCGCGCATGAATCGGCTCGCCGGCGAGTGGGTCGAGGTCGATCCCCGGCTCGCGCTCGTCCTCCGCGTCGCGGTCCGCGCGCGGGCGACGACGGGCGGGAAGTTCGATCCCACGATCCTTCCCGCCCTCGTCGCCGCCGGGTACGACCGGACGTTCGAGAAGCTGGAGGAGCGACCGGCGCGCGTGCACCACGGTTGGCGTGCGGCCGGCGAGATCGAGGTCGACCTCGACGCGAGCCTCGTTCGGGTCGAGCGGGGAGCGATGGTGGACCTCGGAGGGATCGGGAAGGGCTTCTCCGCCTCACGGGCTCTCCTCGCCATGCGGGATGCGTGGCCGGAGCTCCGTGGGGCGCTCGTCGACCTGGGGGGAGACGTCGCGGTCCAGGGTCGGCCGCCGGAGGGCGGCCCGTGGCGGATCGCCGTCGCGGATCCTCGGTCTCCCGAGGTCGCCGTGGGGATCCTCGGGGTGGACGACGGAGCGGTCGCCACGTCCGGACGCACCGCGAGGCGCTTCGGCCCCGGGCGGACGCTGCACCACCTGATCGACCCGCAGACCGGCGCCCCCGCCGTCGCGGGGCCGCTCTCCGTGACGGTCGTGGCACAGGACGCCGCATGGGCCGAGGCCCACGCGACGGCACTCGCGATCTCCGACCCCGGTGAGGCGCGAGCCCACGTCGCAGCGCACCCGGGCGTCTCCGCGCTGCTCGTCTCCGAGGACGGCGATCTCGAGCCGCTGGGACCGCTTCGGTTCGCGCCCGCGCCGGTCGAGGCCGTCCGATGAGCGTCTTTCTCGCACAGGCCCCGATCGCCTGGTACGTCGTCCGTGCGTCCGGGCTCGTCGCGTTCGCCGCGCTGACGCTCTCCGTGTGGCTCGGCCTCGCGACGAGCACCCGCTTGCTTGGCCCCAAGCGGATGAAGTCGCTGGTCGGCTGGCACCAGACGATCGCCTGGACGGGCGTCTCGATGCTCGGCCTGCACGCGGGCGCGCTGCTCTTCGATCCCACCCTGCACTTCGGCCTCGCCGCACTGCTCGTCCCGTTCGCCGCTCCGTGGAGCCCCGCCGCGGTCGCCGCGGGCGTCGTCGCCGGCTGGACGATGCTCGCGATCGCGTCGTCCTTCCGCCTGAGGAAGTGGATCGGACAGAAGGGGTGGCGACGGCTCCACTACCTGAGCTTCGGTGCCTTCGTCCTGGCGCTCGGGCACGCCCTCGTCGCCGGGACGGACCTCCACGGTCTGGGCGGCCCGGTCCTCGCCGCGATCGCCGCTGGCCCTGTGATCTGGCTCGGGCTCGCACGCGCCCTGATGCCCCGGCCGGGTCCGGCGGGACCCGCGACACGCCGTCCGGCGCTCGAGACGGGCGGCAGGTAGTCCCGACGGGAGGGCGCCGCAGGCGCCCTCCCGTCACCCGACCTCGTCCGTTGCGCGACGTTCACCGTTCGCGGCCAAAGCCTGCCCTCGCCCTTGCCCGCCGCTTACCCGGAGCGTCGTACCGTCGGAAGCGTCCAACGAAAAGGAGCGACCGTGTACCGAATCGAGATCGACCGCACGTTGTGCAGTGGCTTCGGTATCTGCGCGGAGCTCGCGCCGGACGTCGTCGAAGTCGGCAAGGACGGGATCGCAACGGTGCGGACGGGCGTGACCGCAGACCCGTCCGTTCTCGAGGCCGCCGCCGCATGCCCGATGGCCGCGATCACCGTCGTCGAGGAGAAGGCCGCCTGATGGCCCCGTGCTCGGTCGTGATCGTCGGCGCCGGGCTCGCCGGCGCCCGCTGCGCCGAGACGTTGCGAGCCGAGGGCTACGACGGCGCCCTCACGGTGGTCGGCGACGAGCAGCTGCCGCCGTACGAGCGGCCGGCCCTCTCCAAGGAGTACCTCGCGGGCAGGAAGGAGGAGCACGAGCTCCTCCTCCGCCCGCAGGCGGCCTGGGCCGAGCAACAGATCGTCCTCCGGCTCGGGCAGCGTGTCGTCCACGTCCATCCCGCGCGCCGAACGGCCGTCACCGACACCGGGAGCGAGCTCGGCTGGGACGTCCTAGTGCTCGCGACGGGTGCCCGCCCTCGCAGGCTTCCGTTCGCCGTGCCGCGCGGCGTCCACGTCCTGCGCACGGTCGAGGACGCCCGAGCGCTCCGCGGGGCCCTCGTCCCGGGAGCGCACTTGGTAGTGGTCGGCGGCGGCTTCGTGGGCGCCGAGGTCGCGTCGACAGCGACTGCGCTCGGTGCACGCGTGACGATGCTCGAGGCGCTCGCGACCCCGTTCGAGCGGACGCTCGGCCCGACCCTCGGGCGGCTGCTCGCCGACCGCTACCGCTCGCACGGCGTCGACGTGCGCGTGCGCACGGGCGTGACGGGGTTCGGTGCGGACGCGTTGGGGGGCGTCCGATCCGCTCGGCTCACCGACGGAAGCGAGATCCGTTGCGACGTCGCACTGGTCGGGATCGGCGTCGAGCCCGCGACCGAGCTCGTCCCGGGACGCGTCGCGGGCGTGCCGATCCACGCCTGCGGCGACGTGACCGGAGGCCTCGGCCACTGGACGAGCGCGGCCGCAGAGGCGTCGGCGGTCGCCCGCCGCATCCTCGGCCTGGAGCCGCAGCCGCCGCAGCCGGCGTTCTTCTGGTCGGACCAGTTCGGCCTCCGGCTCCAGCTCGTCGGGCGCGCCGATGCCACGGCGGTCGTCGAGATCGAGGGTGGGGGCGAAGACTTCCTCGCGCGCTTCGTCGACGGCGAGGGCAATCTCGTCGCAGCGCTCGGCGCCAACCGGCCCGCCGACGTCGCGCACCTGCGCCGGCAACTGGCGCTCGCGGCGTAGCGGCGAACTCCTTTCCAAAGCGATCCGAAGCCTGGCCGCGCGCTTACCCGGCGCTTCCCCGGGGCGGCGTAGAACGGGATCACACGGACCGGATACCGACGGGAGCGAGAGGAGGCCCACCGAGATGCGCCGCCATCGCCTGACATTCGATGCGAACCCGAAGGAGCTTGCGTCTCGCGACGCCGGATGCACCCATGTCCTGCTCCTGTGGAGCCGGCGAACCGGCCGCGCCGCCGTCGTCATCGAGGACGACGCGACGGGCGACGTCGTAGAGATGGACGTGCGCGAGCGCGAGAACCCGCTCGACGTGTTCGACCACCCATTCGTCTACGCACCGGAGCGGGGTCACCCGGGCCGGGCCTGGTCGACCCACGTGGGCGGCCCGATCGCCGCGGCATGACACTCGCCGGCGAGAGCGCCGGCGCGTGCGCAGTGAAGGCGTGCCGGATTGTCAGGCCGCGGAACCCCCACTCCCTAGTGGATCGCCGGTGTGGGGCCTGGTTGCCGGGGAAGGCCGATGGGGACTGCGAGGCGGGCATGCCGCATGTCCCCACCATTGCGATGCTCAGATGCGCGGCTGAGGGCTACTGCAGTGTTTTCAGGTAGGCGACGAGCGCGTCGAGGTCATCGTCCGGGATGATCCCGCCCCAGTGCGGCATGCTCGCGATCGGTGGCTTGCCGATGACGCTGCCGGAGCGGATCACCTCCTTGATCTTCTCGTCGGTGTTGAACTCTTCGCGGAAGTCCTGGCCCGACAGCGCTGGCACCACTTCGTCCTCGGAGAGGGGATTGGGCACGCCACCGAGGCCGCTCGGACCGTGACAGTTGATGCAGCCGTCACGTACGTAGAGCGCGGCCCCTGCGACGGCGGCTCCTTGTTCGCGTGGTACCGCAACCGGCGTCGCATCGTTGACCTTGGGAAGTCCTGCTTGCAGGTACGCGACGAGGTCGGTGACCTGGCTCGGCGAGATCACCGGCCCCCAGACGGGCATGTACGGCTTCTGCGGGTTCGCCGACTCACCCAGGCCGCTGTTGATGATCTTCGTGAGCTGCGCGACGGTGAGCTGCGTCCCCACATCCGTCAGCGCCGGCACGTCACTCGACACGCCGCCCTGTCCTTGCTCGCCATGGCAGGCAGAACACGCGAACTGCACGAACAAGTGGGCGCCCATGGCCACGTGCGGGTCGCTCGGGTTCGTACCAGCCTCGTCGCCGCCCCCGCATCCCGCCACGCCCCCGACCGAGACGAGCCCGAAAGCAACGAACGCAGCCGCTGCGGCCACGCGGCGCATGCAGCGAGTATCGCGCCGATCGACACGCGATGCAATGGATCCGCGTGCGACTCGGGTACAGCGTCTACGACAGGGAACGGTTCAGAGACCGCTCGTCCGGATCGTGAAGCCTGACCCCGTTCGCCTCGTCGAGACGACTGCGCCCAACATGACGCCTGGGTCACGAACCGTCGACATCAGGCGGGACGAATCTCGAGTACCCCTGCGGACAGGCTCGTGGACTTGCCGCCGACGACGACGATCGCGCCGCCGGTCGCTGCCGCCCCGACGTCGGCGAGTGGGTACGGGAGCGAGCCTGCGTCGGTGGTCTTCCCGGTGCGCGGGTCGATGCGGATCACCGTTGCGAGCGGGGCGCCGCCGGCATCGGTCCCACCGATCAGGTAGAGCGATCGGCCGAGGGCGACGAGGGCGCCGTGGGCGACGGCGTGGGGAAGCAAGCCGATTCGTCGCAGGGTGCCGCGTGACGGGTCGAAGGAGAGGATCGCCGAGCTCGTTCCTGCGGTCGTTGCTCCTCCTGCGACGTAGATGAGGCCTCCGAGCGCCGCAACGCCGGCGTAGCGAAGCCCCACGGGCAGCCGGCCGACGACCGACGGCGTGTGCCCTGGGACGAAGCGCTGGATTGCGCTCGCCCATGCGGTTCCCGTGTAACCGCCGACGAGGAACGCCGCGGATCCCACCGTTGCTGCGCCGAGATCGGAGAGCGGCTCGCCGATCGTCCCAGTACGCGTCACCGCGCCGGTCGTCGGGTCGAGGCGCTCGATGGAGTCGAACGACGTCGTCTGGCCGCCTCCGAACAGGAAGACACGACCTCGGAGTACGGCTGCTGCGGCGTCGTGTGTCGCGACGGGGAGCGTGCCGATACGCCGGAGCGCGGACGGTCGCCCGGCAAGGACCTGGTCGGAAGAGCCGGTGGCGGTCAAGCCGCCGAGCGCCGCGATCCCCCCGTCGGGTAGGGCGACGACGGAGACGCGGGCGGCCGGCGTCGGCAGGTGGCCGACGACTCGCATGCGCAGCTGTGACGGCCTGGACACGGCGACGGCACCGGAAGCACGAGCGACCGTGTGGACGGCGGCAGCCTGGGTCATCACGCGGCGCGCGACCGCCGGCAGCAGGTCGAGCCCGTCCGGCTTGGACAGGTATCCGGCTGCAGACGAGGCGATCCCGAAGTGCCCGTATTGCCAGACGATCCGCTTCGTCTTCGGATCGATCACGACGATTCGGTGGTGCCAGTCGTCGGTGACGGCGATCATTCCGTTCGGCCAGCGGACGGCGAGAGAAGGACGGTCGAGCGACCCGCGGCCGGACGCAGGCCCGTAGGTCCACCTGATCGCGCCGGAGCGGGAGAGAATGTCGACCCGGCCGGGCGTGTTGAATCCCGCGACGAGCAACTCGCCGTTGGGGAGCATCTGCGCGTCGGAGGGATACGCCGTCGGTGTCCGCACCATGTACACGAGGTTGCCGTTCCGGTCGAGGCGGTCTATCCAACCGCCGATCTCCGTGATCAGGACGCCGCCGTCGGCGAGGGGGGTGGCGCCGTTCGGCGAGCTGAACGAGTCCGGCGGGTGGTGGTAGCAGCGCGAGGGCGAGCCGTAGGAGTGCAGGATGCGGTGGAGTCTGTCGACGATCAGCACACGGCAGTTGCGGATGTCTGCGACCATCATCCGGTTGCGTGACAGGAGGTAGGCGTCGTCGGGGTTCGAGAGTTCGCCGGCTGCCGAGCCCGCCACGCCGGCGCGCCCGTATGACCAGGTGATGCGACGGCGCTTGATCGAGATCAAAGCCATCTGGTCGTTGAACTCTTCGTTCGTCGAGATACCGCGATAGCCGGGCGTAAAGAACGCATCGTCCGGGTCGTGAAACGACTGCCCCGTCTGGATGTCGCCGGGACGTGGGAACTGCCAGACGATCTTCTTGGTCGGGGACAGGATGAGGAGCCGGTTGTTGTTGCGGTCCGCGACGAGAAGGTAACCCGGCACGGGGCCTGGCTTCACGCTCGGCAGCCCCAGCGCGACGGACGCAGCCGTCGGAGGTGGTGACCGCTTCGTGGCGGTCCGCCCGGGTGGCGCGAGAGTCGGAACACGCTTGCCGGCTTCGGCTCGGTGAGAAGGGCCACGCACCGCCAGCGCCCACCCACCGAGGGCCACTCCGGCAACGACCACTGCGACGAGGACGACCCCGTACGCCCGCCGGTCGCCAATTCTGCGTCGCCGCACAGTTCGTCGAGCTTTCCGAGGATCGACGCTCGAACCCGGCTGGAAGGGCTCCACCAGACGAGCGTACGCGCACCCGAGGAGCTGGTGGGAACGTGTTCAGGCGCCATTCAGCCGTTGCAGCCGAGGCTTTCGACGTGCAACGAACGGCGGTCGTCCGCGTCGAGCGCCACCGCAACGGGCCCCGTCTCTTCGTCGCCGGCCATCGCGTCCACGAGGTGACGGTTGGCACGGTGACCGCCGTCGTGCTCCTGGCGGGCTACGGCATTCACGCTCTTCGGCCCTCGGAGCCGTTGTTCCTCGCGGCGATGGTGTCGGTGTGGCTGATCGCAAAGGACTGGCGGGACGCAGTGCCCGCGCTCCGCGACACGGGGAGCTGGCGGATCGGCATCCATCGTCGGTTCGCCGGGCTGCGAAAGTCGCGGCGCAGCGACGGCCTGCCGGTCATCGCGGCGGCGGCCGCACTCGTCGCGGCGGCCGCGAACATCGCGTCGGCCGTCACGCCGGACGTGCCCGCGCGGGCACGGCTGCTTCTCCGGCTCGAGCCGGTCGTCGTGCCATCGCTCGCGCATGCGGCTGCACTCGTGGTGGGCGGAGCGCTCGCTCTCGTCGGCCTCTACCTCCTCAAGCGGCGCCGCCGGGCTCTGCAATGCGCTCTCGTGCTGCTCGTCGTCGCCGGATTCCTCGACGTTCTCAAGGGCCTCGACGTCGAAGAGGCCATGCTCAGCTGGGCGTGTGCGGGACTGCTCTGGTGGGGCCGCGACGCGTTCGTCGTCCATCACGATCCTGTCCGGAGGCTCGCAAGACTCTGGCTCGTCCCGGCGCTGTGGGGCGCAGCCGTGGCGCTCGCGGCTCTCGTCCTGTGGGGATCGACCGACTGGCATGCCGGGCTCCCCGATGTCGCTCGCGAGACCGGAGCGCTGCTCGTGTGGAGCACCGGGCCGCTCCCCATCGCGGGGGACTTCCGGTGGCTCCCTCTCGGTGTGGGCGCGTTGGGCCTGTTGGCCCTCCTCGCCTCGGCGGCCGTCTTCTTCCGGCCGCTCGCCGTGCCACGACGCCCCGCCGACGACGACGCGCGTCGTGCGGCGTTCCGGCTCGTGCGCGTGCACGGTCGCGACACGCTCGCCTTCTTCAAATTGCGGCGGGACACCAGCCTCTTCTTCTCCACCGACGGGAGGGCATTCGTCGCGTACAAGGTCTCGGGCCGGATCCTCCTGGCCTCGGGCGATCCAGTCGGAGAGGTCGAGTCGCTCCCACGGCTGCTATCGGAGCTCTGCGAGTTCGCCGAACGACGCGGGCTCGCTCTCGGGGCCGTCGGTGCCGGCGAGGCGCTTCTCGATCTCTACCGTGACGCCGGCCTTCATGCGCTGTACATCGGGGACGAGGCCGTCGTCGACACCCGCAGCTTCAGCCTGGAGGGCCGCGCGATTCGCAAGGTGCGCCAGTCCGTGAACCGGCTCACTTCCGCCGGCTTCTCCACAGAACTGTGCTCGCTCGGCGACCTCGACGCCGCGACCCTCGACGAGCTCGAGCGTGTCTCCGTGTCCTGGCGTGACGGGGCGCCCGAGCGCGGCTTCGCGATGGCGATGGACGAGCTCGCGTGCGCGCACTATCCGGACACGACCGTCGTGACCGCGCGTGACGAGTACGGAACCGTCCGCGGATTCCTCCACCTCGTGCCGACGTACGGCCGGAGGGCGATGTCCCTGTCCTGCATGCGCCGCGACCGCGGCACGCCAAACGGCTTGATGGAGTATCTCGTCGTTCGCGCCATCGAGGAGCTGCGCGCGCGCGACATCGAGGAGATCTCGCTCAACTTCGCCGCCTTCGCGCGCTGGATGCATGCGCCCCGGAACCGGGCCGAACGGCGACTGGGTCGAGTCGTGGCGATCGGGAACCCCCTCTTTCAGATCGAGAGCCTGTATCGGTTCAACGCCAAGTTCTCGCCGCGCTGGGCGCCGCGCTACCTCCTCTACGAGCGGGCGCTCGACCTACCGCGCATCGCGCTCGCGACGATGCGCGTCGAGGGACAGCTCCCGGTGCTGTCGCGCGGCGTTCTGCGTCGGTACGCTCAGGCGACCTGACGTACCGCCGGAGGGGTGGGAGAACCGAACGGGCGGCCCGTCGCTAATCGCCCGCGACGTCGCGGCGGAGGAAGACCATGTATGCGGCCACCAGGGGGGTGCCGATATACAGGGCGCAGACCCAGAGCGCTCGCACGACGGGCGTCCAGTCGGCCGGCGTGCGGAGGAAGCCGTGCCAGGCGTCGAACTGCGTGCCGAGCAGGTACGGCCGGATGCTCTCGGTGCCGGGCAGCACGCCGAGCAGCTGCATCAGGAGAGCGAACATCAGCGTCCCGACAACCGAGGCGGCGCTGTTGCGGGTCACCGTGGACAGCATGAGCCCGAACGCCGCGACGCCGGCGAGCGCGATGGCGTAGATGCCGAGGCTCTCGCCGAGCAGCACGAGGCTGTGGCCGACGGGCACGGTCGTGCCCGAGAGAGACGTCAGCGGATGCAGGCCCCACGCGATCCAGCCGGCCACGAGCCCCACAGCGGCCATCGCGAGCACCGCGGCGGCCATGTAGGTGAGCGTGGCGAGGGTCTTGCCGGCGAAGATCTGGCCGCGGTCGAGGGAGCGGGTGAGGATGGTCTTGAGGGTGCCGTTGTGGCTTTCGGAGGCGACGATGTCTCCTGCGACCAGCGCGGTGATGAGCGGCAGGCCCCAGATCGAGAGGAAGAAGAGGACGACGAACGGCGTCGCGAGGCCGGTCTCGCGCAGGGTTCGCCCGAGTGGCACGTCGGTCGGTCCGGCTCCTTTCTGGACGGCGAGGGCGACCACGAAGGCGATCGGGACGAGGACGGCGCCGCCGAGGCCGAGGTAGGTGCGCTTCTGGGTCGCGAGCTTGACCAGCTCCCAGCGGTAGACGGTTGCGACGCCGTGCATCAGGCAGCCGCCTCTTGGTCGGTGGTCGCGTCGCCGGGGCCACCCTCGGTCATGCCGAGGAACAGCTCTTCGAGGCTGGTCGAGTGGGGCGCGAGCGACGTGAAGCCGACACGGGCCTGACCGAGTGCGATCGAGAGGGCGGCGACGGCGTCCTCGTTGGCACGGAAGACGATCTCGTCACCGTCGAGCTGCACGTCCTCGAGGCCGGGGTGGGCGAGGCAGAGGAGCCGGGCGCGATCCGGCTCGACGGCGTGGAGCCGGTACTGCTCGCTCGCGGTTGCCAGCAGCTCGGCGAGCGCGCCCTCGTAGAGGATGCGGCCCTTGCGGATGATCGCGACGCGGTTGCACAGCTCCTCGACCTCGGTGAGCAGGTGACTGGAGAGCAACACGGTGATGCCCTCGCCGGCGAGGCGGCGCACCAGTGCGCGCATGTCCCTCATGCCGGCCGGATCGAGCCCCGTGGTCGGCTCGTCGAGCAGGAGCATCCGGGGGCTCCGGAGCAGCGACGCGGCGATCCCGAGCCGCTGGCGCATGCCGTGTGAGTAGCCACCGACCTTGTGCTTGGCTCGATCGCGCAGCTCGACGATGTCGAGTACCTCGTCGATCCGGTTGCGGGCGCCACCTCCGTCGTAGTCCGCGAGGAGCTGCAGGTTCCGCCGTCCGCTCATGTAGGGGTAGAAGCGCGGCCCCTCGACGAAGCCCGCGACCCCTTCCATGGCGCGCGCCCCGTCGACGAGCGGGTCGCGTCCGAACAGGCGCGCGGAGCCGGAGGTGGGTCGGATCAGCCCGAGCAGCATGCGCAGGGAGGTCGTCTTGCCGGCGCCGTTGGGGCCGAGGTAGCCGAACACGTCGCCGGCGTCGACGGTGAGGTCGACGTTGTCGACCGCGACGACCTCACCGTAGGTCTTCACCAGCCCTCGCGCGACGACGGGTGTCTCGTCGCTCATCGAAGCTCGCGTGCCGCCGCCTCGGCGGCCGCAGACGGGATCGATCCCGCCAGGGTTGTCGAGACGCCTGCGTGCTGCCAGGTGACGATGGTGCCGAGCTGCGTCGCGAGCTCGTGCGCGGTGACGCCGTCGAGGGAGACGGTCGGCAGGCTGCCGAGCGCGCCCGAAGCGTTGTCGCCGCTTGCGACGGCTCCCTTCCGCTCCGCCACGACGATGCCGCCGAGCCCTTGTCCGTAGCTGACGACCACGGTCTGCGACTCGGCGTCGCCGACGAGCCGGACGTCCTGACGAGGGAGCCCGACGAGCGAGGCGGGCGCGCTGACCGGGAAGTCGACGGCGGCCTGCACCGCTGCCAGACCGGTCACCGGCGTTGCGCCGCCCCCGGCCGCATCGCCGCCCTTCCCTGGCGACAGCTGCCCGAGATCGACGACCTTCGCGTTCGCGGGTGGGGCGACGTCGACGGAGGACGCGTCGACGGCGCCGTAGGAGATGTCGCTGGTGGTCAGTTCGAGGACGGGCGAGGACGAGCCCTGGGCGTAGATCGCGGCTCGCAGCGGTACGGCGTGCGAGGCGTCCCAGGAGACCTCCACCGCGCCGAGCAGCCCGCCGTCGTGCTTCGGCGAGAGAGCGACGGTGTAGGCGGGCATCCCGCCCACGTTCGTCGGTGTCGCCTCGGACAGCGCGACGTGGACACCGACCTTCGTCAGCAGATCGGTGATCTCGGCCAGCGTGGGCGGCGTGTCCTTCGCCACCCCGTCGCCCGAGTCCGCCTGCGGCAGGGTCGCCCTGTAGACCGTGTTCGAGGAGGCGTCGTAGACGGTCGCCGCGGTCGGGCTCCAGACGATCTGCGCGTCGCCGAGGTTCGACTGCAGCTCGATCCGCCCGTGACCGTCGCTCGTCAGCCACAGCCGCCCCGAGCCGCCCGACATCAGCACCGGCCCGGCGCTCCCGAGGAGCGCTCCGGACGGAAAGAGCCTGTTCGTGAAGGTCACGCGCGCGGTCACGCCGTCGACGGGCGGGCCGGCGAGGGAGTCGTGGAGGGCCTGTGCGAGCGGCTTCGGCGGCGGGGTCTCACCGCCGCCTCCGCTGGCAACGACCGCACCGGCGGCGGCCGCCGCGCACAGCGCGACGACCAGACCAAGGAGAGCGAGCAGACGGGAGGTGGGGAGCGTGCGCAGGTACCTCATGGCGATCCTTCCTCGGAGAGTTCCGGTTCCGGTGTAGCACCGGAGTTGGAGAGTTCTCTGAGAGCCGGAAGCTCGATCGTGAAGCAGGCGCCGTCGACGAACGCTCTGCCCCCGTGCCGCTCCGCGGTGGCTCGGACGATCGCGAGGCCGAGCCCGGACCCGGATCGGGCGTGGTCGCCGCGCCAGAACCTCTCGAACGCCCGCTCCCCGTCGGCAGGGTCGAGGCCCGGCCCCTCGTCACAGATGGTGACCAGCGCGAGAGGGCCCGACTGCCGAACGGTCACGGAGATGGTGCCCGCTGCCGGACCATGCACGCGAGCGTTCTGCACCAGGTTGGAGATCGCCCGCCCGAGCGCAGCCCGATCGCCGCGAACACGTGTTGGCTGAGCCGTCAACACGACCTGCGGGTCGCCCCCCACCAGTCTGCCGACGAGCTGATCGAGCGGCACCTCCTCCGCGGGCGCCGCCGCCGCCTCCTCACGGCTGACCGCGATCAGATCGTCCGCCAGCCGCACGAGCCGGTCGGTGTCCTCCTGAAGATCCGTGACCACCTCGGGTGTCGCTCCGTGCCGGACCAGGTACGAGATGTTCCCCTGCAGCGCTGTCAACGGCGTTCGCAACTCGTGGGAGGCGTCGGCGACGAAGCGCTGCTGCGCCTCGCGCGCCCGCTCGAGGCTACCGAGCATCGCGTTGAGGGTCGTCGCGAGTCGGCCGACCTCGTCGTCGACGCCTGTCTCGGGCAGGCGCCGACCCGGATCGGCGGTGCGCTCGATCTCGGCCGCCGACGAGGCGAGCCGCTTCAGCGGGCGCAACGCGCGGCCCAGCAGCAGTGCGACGGCAGCAGCCCCGACCGCGGCTGCCCCCAGCGCGGACAGGACGACCCCAAGTCGCAACGCATGGAGGGTGTCCTCGAGATCGCCGGTCGAGGCAGCGACGACCACGGCCCCACCGGAGGCAGGTCCACGGAGCTCCGCGAGCGGCGCCACGTACAGACGAATCCCGTCACCCGCCTGGGTCGCGTCACTGAATTCCGGCGTGCCCGTGGCGATCACGCGCTTCGCCGATGCGGCCGCGGGAAGCACCCGACCGCCCAGACCGAGGGAGCGCGCCACGAGCCGACCGCGACGGTCGAGCACCTCCACGCTCGCGTCGGTGCCACCCAGCGGAGACTCGAGCGCGCCGGGCGCCGTCAACAGGGCTGGCGCCGACGCGCTCAGCTGCGCGACGGCAACGGCGCGACGCCGCAGGGAGCTGTCCAGCGAGTGACGGAGGTGACGCTCCACCACGAGATCGACCGCCACTCCGAACGAGACGACCGCAAGCAGGATCGACAGCGCAGCCGCGATCACCGCGCGACCGCGGATCGACAACCCGGTCATGCTCCGAGCTTGAATCCGACGCCCCGGACCGTCTCGATCAGCGGCGGGTCGGCGAGCTTCCGCCGGAGATACGAGACGTAGCGATCGACGACGTTGAGGCTCGCTGTGGTCGGCCCACCCCAGATCCTGTCGAGCGCCATCTCGCGCGGGACGACGTTCCGGGCGTTGCGGAGCAACAGCTCGAGCAGGTCTGCTTCCCGTGCGCTGAGATCGAGTTCACGGCCGGAACGGCGTGCCGACCGTGACCGCACGTCGAAGACGACGTCGCCGATCGCCAGAACCTCTCCGGGCTCGTGCCCTCGCCGGAGAAGCGCCCTCAGGCGAGCCACCAACTCCTCCACGGCGAACGGCTTGACGAGGTAGTCGTCTGCGCCGGCATCGAGACCCGCCACGCGATCCTCGACGGCGTCGCGGGCCGTCAGCAGCAGGATCGGGAGCACCAGCCCCCTGGCACGGACCCGCCTGCAGACCCCGAGCCCGTCGACCCCTGGCATTGCCACGTCGAGCACCACGACGTCCGGTGCGGAGCGCTCGATCGCGGCAAGGGCCGAGCCACCGTCGGCCGCGGTCCGAACCTCGTACCCCTCCGCGCCGAGCGTGCGCTCGAGCATCCGGCGAATCGGGGCGTCGTCGTCGACAACGAGAATCGCTGCATCCGCCACGATTCGAGGGTACGGGTCGGCCTCGGGCTCGGTGGGCCGTATTCCGGCCCATGCCGGTGCCAGTCAGGTCTTGTTCAGCTGGCGTGGGCGAGCCTGGCGCGATGGCGACAACGAGCACGGTGAATCGCGTCGAGTCCCGGGTCCGACCGGCCATCTCGAAGACGATGCTGAACAAGGTCCCCGAGGTCACGCTCTACTTCTGGGTCATCAAGGTCCTCTGCACGACGGTCGGCGAGACGGCCGCCGACTTCCTGAACGACAATCTGGGCCTTGGCCTGACGAACACGACGTTCGTCATGTCCGCCGTCCTGGCGGTGGCGCTCGCGTTCCAGTTTCGGCTGCGACGCTATGTGCCAGGCATTTACTGGCTCGCGGTCGTGCTCATCAGCATCGTCGGCACGCTGATCACCGACAACCTGACGGACAACTTCGGGGTCTCGCTCGTGACGACGACGATCGTCTTCGGCGTCGCGTTGGCAGCGACCTTCGCGGCCTGGTACGCCAGCGAGCGGACCCTCTCCATCCACACCATCGTCACGACGAGGCGGGAGGCGTTCTACTGGCTCGCCGTCCTGTTCACGTTCGCCCTCGGCACGGCCGCAGGCGACTTGACGGCGGAGAGGCTCGCCGTGGGGTACTGGCAGTCGGCGCTCATCTTCGGCGGGTTGATCGCGGTCGTGTACGTGGCGCACGTGCGCTTCGCGTTGAATGCGATCCTCGCCTTCTGGATCGCCTACATCCTGACGCGGCCCCTCGGCGCATCGATCGGGGACTATCTCTCGCAGCCGCGTGCCGACGGCGGGCTCGGCCTCGGCACGACGCTCACGAGCGTGATCTTCCTGCTCACGATCCTCGCGGTGGTCGTCTTCCTCACGATCACGAAGCGAGACACGATCGAGGCAGAGCCCGAGGGAGCGGCGACCGAGGCTCCCGGTCGGGCTCGGGTCCTCGTCGTCGCCAACAAGACCCGCGCGACCCCGGCGCTGGTCGCGGCGGTACAGCAGCGCGCGGCCGCAGGCCCGGCCGAGTTCGTCATGCTGGTCCTCAACCCGGCCCACCTGGCGTTCGACCGCAGCAGCTCGGACGTCCACGACGGTGAGGAGGTGCTGGCGCAGGCTCTGCCGGCTCTCGAGCAAGCGGCCGGCGTCGAGGTCGAGGGCCGGGTCGCCTCGAGCCCCAACGCCTTCGACGACATCATGGCGGAGCTGGGCCGACGGAGCTACACCGAGATCATCCTCGAGACGCTTCCAGCCCACGTGTCGCACTGGCTGCACGTCGACCTACCCCAGCGACTCGCTCACCTCGGCTACCCGCTGACCACGGTCACGGCGACCCACTAGGCAAGGGCGTCGGCGCGACCCGTTCAGGCGCATGTCAGGAAGCTCGGCTCATGATCACGGGCATGTCCTTGCGCGTGCCGCCGCGTCGATGAGCGCCGTCAGGGTCCCCGCGTGATGCACGGGCTCCTGGCGGTGGTCGCCGGCGCCTGGCACAGCCTCGCCGGGGTCTCGTCTCGCCGCTCTGGCCGTCGCCCTCGTCCTCCACGTCGGCAAGCTCTGTGCCGAGGCGCGGTCGTGGCACTGGATCGTCCTCTACGCGCACGACTCCCGCGGGGTCCGGTTTCGGACGACGTTGGGCGCGTTCGTGAGTGCGATCGGCGCCAACGCCGTCTTGCCGGCGCGCGTCGGCGAGGCGCTTCGGGTGGGCGTCGTCCGCCGGCACGTTCCTGGGTCGAGCGTCGTCACGATCGTGGCGACGATCGTGCTCGAGACGGCGATCGAGGTGGCGTTCGGCGCCGCGGTGATCGTCGCCGTGGTGGTCGGAGGCCAGTCGCTCGGGTCGAACGGCTCGACGCCCGCGGTGTTTCGCCTCGCCGCGCACCCGGTGGTGCTCGGGCGTCGTCTCGTGCGGGGTCCTCGCGGCCCTGGCGGTCGGGCTCGTGTATCGAAGGCGTGCGCGGACGTTGCTCGGTCGGATGGCAGCAGGCTTCGCGATCCTGCGCTCGCCGCGGGCATTCGTCGCTCGGGTGCTCTCGTGGAAGCTGATGGCCTGGACGCTCCGCCTCGGCACGGTGTATGCGTTCCTCCTCGCGTTCCACGTCCCGGCGGCTCCGTGGACGGCGCTCGTCGTGGTCGCGGCCCAGAACGTCGCCGCCTCGGTGCCCCTGCTCCCCGGGAACGCGGGCACGCAGCAGGCGGCTATCGGTGTCGCCCTCGCCGGTAGCGCGAGCGTCGCCGGGATTCTCGGGTTCGGCGTCGGCATGCAGGCGGCGACGGCGATCGCCGACCTCGTGCTCGGTGCTGCGGCACTCCTGCTGGTGGCCAACCGCGGAGATGTCCGCGCGGCTCTCGCGACGCTTCGGCCCAGCCGTCGGCTACGGCCGGCCGGCGGGCACGCCTGATCCGTTCTCCGGGACATGTGACATGAGCGCCGACGCCGCGACCGCGGTCGCAATACTGGAGAGACGGTGATCGATCCCCACGTCATCGTGCTCGAGGACGACCCCGAGCTCCGCTCGTTGCTGACCCGCGGGCTGCGGGAAGAGGGATTCGACGTCAGCACCGCGGGAACAGCGTCGGAGCTGCTCGAGTTGCATGCGGCCGGGGAGCCGGACGCGATGATCGTCGACGTCGGCCTGCCCGACGCGGACGGCCGTGATCTCGTGCAGGCCCTACGGGTGCAAGGCGCGACGACGCCCGTCATCTTCCTGACGGCCCGTGACGCGCTGCCCGATCGCCTCGCAGGCTTCGCCGCCGGCGGCGACGACTATCTGACCAAGCCCTTCGCCTTCGCGGAGCTCGTCGCCCGCCTCCACGCGTTGATGAAGCGTGCAGGGAGCGACCTATCCGCCCAGGTCGGGGAGCTGCGCCTCGACCCGGGGACCCATGCCGCGTCGTGCGGCGGCAAGTCGGCGGACCTCACACCGACCGAGTTCCGCATCCTGGCGCGCCTCGCGGCCAGGCCGGGCGATGCGGTGCGACGCCGGCAGATCGTGGAGTCCGCCTGGCCGCACGGCGCGATCGTCCACGACAACACCCTCGACGTGTACATCGCGCGCCTGCGGCGCAAGCTCGCCGCTCTCCCGGGTGCACCGGAGATCGCGACGGTGCACGGCGTCGGCTACTCGTTGCGATGAGTGGCCGGCGGTTCCGCGTCGGCGTCCGTACGCGGCTGCTTCTCGCGGTCGTCGGTGCCGTCTCGGTCGCACTGCTGATCGGGGTGACGGCGTTCAACCTGTTGCTCGACCAGAGGCTGACGGATAGCGAGATCGCGCTGGCGAGAGGACAGGCCGCGGCAGAGTCGTCGGCTCTCCGGGTCACCGACGGGCAACTCGTGACGCCGGAGACACCTGACGAAGGCGTGAAGATCGGGAGCCCGGTCTGGGTGTTCGCCGGGAAGCGCCCACTCGAGACTCCACGCGTGGCCCCGTCGCTCACTGCTCTCGCCACGTCGTTGGCGGACGGCCCGGAGCGCACCATGCGCGTGAAGGAGCAGATCCGCCTGTACGCCCTCCCCGTCGTCCACGACGGAGAGCGGGTCGGCACCGTTGTGGCCGGCGTCCCGCTCGACGCCTACGACGAGACGGCGACGATCGCGTTCGTCGGCTCGGTGGCGCTGGCCGTCCTCCTGCTCGGCGCCGTAACGCTGCTGACGCACTGGATCCTCGGCAAAGCCCTGCTGCCCGTCTCTCGCATGACCGAGGACGCGGCCGCCTGGAGCGACCACGATCTCGACCAGCGCTTCGACCGCGGCGAGCCCTACGACGAGCTCACCCAGCTCGCTGCCACGCTCGACGCTCTCCTCGAGCGTCTGTCCGCGAGCATCCGACATGAGCAACGCTTCGCGGCGGAGCTCTCGCACGAGCTGCGAACACCGCTCGCGAGAATCGCCGCCGAGACCGAGCTCGCGCTGCACAGAGAGCGAAGCAGCAACGACTATCGCGCCAGCCTCGAAGCGGTGCATCGAAACGCCGAGCAGATGACCCGAACCGTCGATGCGCTCATCTCCGTGGCCCGGCAGGAGGCTGGCCTGACGAGGGCGACGAGCGACGCCCGGGACAGCCCTTCGAAACGCGACCACGTCCGTTCAGGACGAGGCCGAAGCGGCAGGAATCGAGATCCGTGTCTCCATCCCCGCCGAGCCGGTCATGGTCGCGATCGAAGACGAGCTCCTCGAACGGATCGTCCAGCCCCTGCTCGACAACGCCATTCGCTACGGGAAGCGGCAGCGTCTCGGTCGGGCTCGCGCGCAACGGGAAGATGGCCACGATCGACATCGTCGACGACGGCGCGGGTGTCAGCACGGAGGAACGCAACCGCATCTTCGAGCCCGGCTCGCGTGGGGTGGCCGCTGCGGCTGCACCCGGAGGTGCAGGGCTCGGTCTTGCTCTGGCACAGCGCCTCGTGCACAGCGTCGGAGGCGAGATCGCCGCGGAGCCGTGCGAGAGCGGCGGGCGCTTCACCGTCTCGCTGCCGCTCGCCTGATGCTCGACGCGCTGCTCGGGCTGCCGCCGATCCTCCTCTACGCGGCCCTGTTCGGCGTCATCGCAGGAGAGTCCGCCGGCCTACCGCTCCCCGGCGAGACGAGCCTGATCGCGGTTGGCATCCTCGCCTCCCGGCACGACCGGCTCTCGATCGAGATCGTGATCGCCGTTGCGGCCACTGCCGCGATCGTCGGCGACAACGTCGGCTTCGCACTCGGTCGGAGTGGCGGGCGCTGGTTGCTGACACGCGAAGGGCGCTGGGCGAGCGCGCGTCTGCGCTACCTCGAGCGCGGTGAGTTCTTCTTCGAGCGTCACGGGTCGAAAGCCGTCTTCCTGGCACGCTGGCTTCCCGGCTTGCGGGTCGTCGGTGCATGGCTCGCCGGCGCACACCACATGCGCTGGCGCACGTTCCTCTTCTGGAACGCACTTGGTGGCATTGCCTGGGCGATCTCGGTCGGAACCACTGCCTACCTGCTCGGGCACGCCGCGGCCGGCCTGTTCCGCACGTTCGGCGTCGCCGGCGTAGCGGTCGCCGGCGCCGTCGCTGCCGGCGCTCTGGGGTGGCATTTCGTCCACCGGCGCCGCCGGGCGGGTGGCATGGTCGACGCAGACCGCCATGCGTCCAACCCCGAAGGCGGCGGTGACGATCACGCCGATCGCCACGCTGAGGCCGAGGAGAGCGACACCACTCACCGTCGCGAGCGCGCACCTTCGGGCGACCTCGAGGGAACCTGAAAACAGGCGGTGGGCACACCCCGCACGTGCTCTTGCGCCAGTACCGCCCCTGGTCGAGCAGGCGGTTCGCGTCGTCGAGCGGGTGACCGACCCCTTGGTCGCCCGTCTCCGGCGCCGTCGCTCCTCTGCGCGGTGCAGGCCCGCGTCGACCTGAACCTCGCACGTTCGGCGTTCAGGCGACGGTCATGTCCAGGGCCCTAGCTTGGCTGTCGGCTTGAAGGTCGCGATCGTCACCGACTACTACTACCCGCAGCTCGGCGGTATCACCGAGCATGTGCATGGGCAGGCGACCGAGCTCGCGCGTCGGGGGCATGACGTCACGGTCTTGACTCCGCGCCTCGCGGTGACTCCGCGGACGGTCGACGGAGAGGATCTTCCGGAGAGAGTCTTCGACGTTGTCAACGTCGGCCTTGCGTTTCCGTTCTACGCCAACGGCGCCGAGACGCTCGTCTCGGTCGGCGCAGGGCTGCCGCTCGCGGTCGACCGCGCCCTTCGCCGGCAGCGCTTCGACGTCGTGCACATCCACAACCCGATGGGCGTGATGCTGCCGATGACTGCCATCATGCGCTCCTCTGCGCCCCTCACCGTCGGCACCTTCCACAGCGTCGTTCCGCCCGGGTACCGGCCCCTGCGTGCTGCGCGCCGGCCCCTGGGACGAGTCTTCAGGCGGCTCGACGCCTGCGTCACGGTCTCAGACGCGGTCGTGGACTCGCTGCGGCCACACTTCCCCGACCTCGAGTTCACGACGATCCCGAACGGAATCGACACGAGCTTCTTCAGCCCTGACGCAGAGCCACTCGACGAGCTGCGAGGCAAGCGCACGATCGTCTTCGTCGGGCGGTTCGACCCGCGCAACGGCGTCAGGCACATGATCGGTGCGTTCACCGCGCTCCGCCGCACGCGTGACGACGTTCGGCTCGTCATCGTCGGCGACGGCCCGCTCCGCGTGCTCGTCGAGCGGATGGTCCCGACTGAGTTGCGTGAGGACGTCGTCTTCGCAGGCCGCGTGAACCGCCTTCGTCCGCGCTACCTCGCGAGTGCGGAGATCCTCTGTACGCCGTGCAGCCTCGCATCCTTCGGGATGGTGCTCCTGGAGGGGATGAGCGCCGGTCTGCCGGTGGTGGCAAGCCGCCTTCCCGGGTTCGAGCTCGTGATGCGGGACGGGGTGGACGGCCTCATGGTCGATCGAGCAGAAGACGAGGTCGGCTTCGCGTCCGCGCTCGACCGGCTCCTCGCCGATCGGGCGCTCGCGCAGCGAATGGGTGGAGCAGGACGACAACGAGCGCTCACCACGTTCGCCTGGCCGGTCGTCGCCGCCAGGCTCGAAGCGCTGTACGAGAGCCTCCTCGACCGCACCCGCGTCGTGGCTCCCCGTCTGGCGACTGCCTGATGGACAGGAAGGGAACATGGGCCGCCGCAGGGACTGTCGCAGTCGGAGTCGCCTCGATCGGCATCGCGGTCGATCGCCGCCTCGGAACGTGGCCCTTCGCCACGACCGCAGGCGCTGCGGCGGCGGGCCTCTATCTCGCCGGCACGTTCTTCCCGAAGGCTCGGATCTTCGGGAGTCCAGCGGACGTGGTCACGAGCGAGAACGTGCTCGCGCTCACCTTCGACGACGGGCCGGACCCTCGATACACGCGCGAGATCAGCCGCGTGCTCGCCGAGCGGGGACACCAGGCGACATTCTTCGTCCTCGCCCGTGCGACCCGAGCACACCCCACCATCGCTGCTGCGGTGACGAAAGACGGCCACGATCTCGCCTGCCACGGCGACGATCACGGGCTGCTCGCATTCGCTACGCCTCGCGAGGTTCGTCGCCAGATCGCCGCTACCGAGAACGCCGTGCGCGAGGCGACGGGTGTCCCGCTCACTCGACTGTTTCGCGCCCCACACGGCGTTCGAAGCCCATGGCTGAGCCGAGTCGCCAAGAGTTGTGGCTACCGCGTGTGCGCGTGGGACGGAGCAGTGTTCGACACTGCCGGGCCAGGCTCACAAGCGATCGTTGAACGGGTGGAGCGCCTGCTACGCCCCGGGGCGATCGTCCTGCTGCATGACGGCGATGGTTCCGGCCGCGGTAGCTCGCGTCAGCAGACGCTCGACGCGCTGCCAGCGATCCTCGACGCAGCCGAGCGCAGGGGGCTCCGTTCGGTCCGTCTGTGCACTCTCCTCGAGTGAACAAAGAGCATCCCGGTTCTGATCTCCATCACTGCGCTCGACGAGCACCCACGAGCAAGACGGGATGCCGTGCGCAGTAGCCGCGAGTCGGCACGTTCTTCATGTGGTCGTGGTATGCAGGGCGGGTGACACTCGAACCTGTCAGGCGCAAGCGGCGCAGAAGGTCGGCTGCTCGGACGACGTTCTGGGTCTTCGGGCTGATGCTCGTCGCCTGCGCTGTCGCGGCCGGAGGCGGCCCTGCTGTGGTGGCCGCACCCACGCGTCGAGCCGGACCGGGACGCGCTGGCGCACGTCGTGCAGCCTGGCTACGCGGGACGGGTTTCGAGCGTGGTCGTCCGTCGGCCTGATGGGAGCACGATCCCGGTCGGCGTTCGGCAGGGGCGACTGTGGCCCGAGAAGCCGCTCGTGGTCGGCGAGCGGCTGACCGTGGAGCTGACGGTTCGTCGTCCGGGATGGGCAGGCTGGCTGGTCGGCCGCACCGCACGGGCCAGCCTCGTCGTACGCACACCGAGCGCACGACTCCGCGGCCGCTGGCTCGAGATCCGCTCGGGCGAGCCGGTCGTCGCGACATTCGACACGCCGGTGCGGACGGTCGTGTTGCGCGTGCACGGTCGTGCCCGGACGCTGCGTTTCGCCCGAGCGCGCACGACGGTCGACGTCGGCGTGGTCGCGGCAGGGCAGCAGCAGTCGGGAAGCGTCTCGGTCAGCGCCGTGCCTCGTGCCTGGGAGCTGATGCCGAAGCCGACTCGGTTGAGCTGGTTCCCGGCCCGGCCTCGGGTGCAGGCGCTCGTCGAGCCCTCGCCCGGCGTGGCTCTGGATCCCGACCGCCCGATCACGCTCACCTTCTCCCGTCCGGTGCGAACGATCTTCGGAACGAGCCTGCCGACAGTCACCCCGCCCGTGTCCGGCCGCTGGCGCCTGCTCGACACCCATACGCTCTCCTTCCAACCGGGCGGCCTCGGGTACCCGTTGAGTGGTCACGTGGCCGTCCATCTCCCGGAACCGGTGGGGTTGGCCCGGGCGGCCGGCGGCGGCAACACCCGAACGCTCGCGTGGGAGGTGCGTCACGGGACGATCTTGCGTCTCCAGCAGCTTCTGGCGCAGGCGGGCTATCTCCCTCTTCGCTGGAGCCCGGCTGCGGATCCGGTGACACCCACCGCCCACACGGAGCTCGCCGCCACAGCTGAGCCACCGGCGGGACGCTTCCACTGGCGCTACGAGAACACACCACACGAATTGCATGCGCTCTGGCAGACCGGGAAATGGAACGAGATCGTCCGCGGCGCGGTGATGATGTTCGAGGACACGCACGACCTCGACGTGGACGGCTTCGTGGGGCCGAAGGTGTGGAGCGCCTTGCTTGCCGACACGATCGCCGGGCGCCGGCGGACCGACGGCTACAGCTACGTCTACGTCCACCGCAACGTCCCGCAGTCCCTCACCCTCTGGCACAACGGGCAGACGATTCTCCGGTCGCCGGGCAACACTGGCGTGCCCGCCGCACCCACCCAGCTCGGCAGCTTCCCGGTGTTCGAGCACATTCCGATCGGGACGATGAGCGGCACGAACCCCGACGGCTCCCACTACCGGGATCCCGGCATCCGGTACATCAGCTACTTCAACCACGGCGACGCCATCCACGCCTTCACGCGCTCGAGCTTCGGCACGCCGCAGAGCCTCGGCTGCGTCGAGCTCCCGCTCGCCGCCGCCGCCAAGGTATGGCCGTATACGCCGATCGGCACTCTGGTCACCGTCGAGAACTGAGAGCGGGCGACGCATACGCGCCTCCTCTCATTCGGCACGCTGCCGCAACCCCGGGTAAGGACACATCCGTACCCCGCTGATCCGCTCACCCGGAACGACCGAGGCTAGTGGCGGGCGCCGCGCCGCGTCCAGTACCGGATGAAGTACACGGGCACCGCAACACCGGCAGCGAGGAACGCGGCGACGCCCCAGGCCGTCGGGTGACGGCTGCCGTGCTTGGTCGCGTGCAGGAACACGCCGGTCGATATCGCCGCAGCGAGGGCGACGGCGATCAGGAACGTGATGGGATCAGCCGTGGCCACAAGGGACACGATACGGCAGCCCGTGGACGCGGATGGTCGCCCGTGACGCCTGCCAACACGCCAGGGCCGGGGCTACGCGGGCGCCACAGGCCCCTCCCGAACCACACCGAAACCGAGCTGGCCATCGTTCACGGATTCACCGAGCCGCTCCTCTTCTTGATCCCGAGGTCGCTGGTTCGATCCGCAGCATGGCCCGTGCGCTGTCTCGGCGAGATCGATCAGGCGTGCGTCGATCGCCAGCCGGACGGTGCGTAGTTCCGCCGCACGGCTTCGACGTACGGAACGGGGCTGACCACGGCCCCGATCTCCGTCTGGACGTGGCGCTCGACGTTCGGCTTGGCGGACCCGCCTCCGGGCTCGCCCCAGACGAGGGTCACCTCGGTGCCCGGCTCTGCGTGCTCGGGGTCGACCACTGCGAGCGTCAGCATCCTGCCCTCGTTCGCGCTGTAGCCGATCCAGGTCGACACGCCGACGGTCTCGCCGTCGACCGTGACGGCGTCGTACTGGTGCATCGAGTACACGGCGGCCGGCCAGTCCATGAACTTCGCGCGGTCCGACTTCCGGAACATTGTCCCGATCGTGCGGGCGACGTCGTCGTCGTCGAGCGCGAGCGTGACCTTGTGGCGATGCTTGCCGTCCGCCATCCGCTCGAGCGCCTCTCGTCCGATGAAGTCGTGGTCGAACTTGACGTAGCTCCCGTAGCCGAGGTCCCACGGCGTGAAGTAGTAGTCCTCGGCCCGCTCGGACACGAAGCTGCCTCCGAGAGATGCCGAGCCCTCGTAGCCGTTCGCGGGCAGCCACTCGCGGTAGGCCAGCAGGCTGTCACCGGTGTAGACAGCCGGGAGCGGGGAGGGGATCCAGCCCGACTCCAGCGTGTTGGACGAGTACGCCCTGCCGCCGACCAGCCTCAGCCCGAGCTCCTCGCCGGCGCCGCACGAGCGCCTCGTGCACCGTCTCTCCGTCCTCCCACGGCCCGAACAGCTCCCAGCCGGGCTGACCGACCATGCCGTGACGCAGCGCACGAACGCTCTTCCCCGCGATCGTCACCTCCGTCATGTGGAAGAACCGAAGCTCCGGCGGCGAGGAGCCGAGCGCCCTCTCGATCACCTCCATCGCGTTCGGGCCCTGCAGCTGGAAGCGATACGACCTGCGGCGCCCGTCGCTGCGCAGCAGCGACCGGACGTCGAGCTCGAGTTGCACGTCGTAGCCGCCGGTCTCGGCGTGGTACGTGATCCAGTTCATCGCCGGAGCGCGGCCGACGAGGTTGAACCGGTTCTTCTCGAGGTGGAAGAGGATCACGTCGCCGATCACGTAGCCGTCCGGCGTACACGGCACGAAGTGCTTCGCCCGGTCGACGGTGAAGCCCTCGAAGCTGTTGACCGCGAGACGCGACAGCAGCGTTGCCGCGTCCGGCCCCTCCACCGCCAGATCGTTCATGTGGTACGACTGGTTGAAGAGGACACAGGTCTCCTGCCACGCCCGCTGCTCGTCCCGCCAGTTCGTGTACTCGGGCGGTACCCCCGGAAACACATTGGCGCCGGACGGGTTGTTGCGCAGCAGCTCGACCGGGCTCTCGGCCGCGTCGAGCAGATCCTGCAGACTCCGATCACCCACGTCGATCCTCCATTCTCCGGTCGAAGACCCGCCCCAGGCGGTCACGGCCGCGCCGAGCTTCCCTGCGGCCGTGGGCGCCCGAGCGCCGGCCGCGACGTCAGCCGGCCGGATGCCCGGGCGCCCCTGTCCAGTGATCCCCTAGGCGACCCTGAAGCTGCCCTTCCTCCTCGTGCTTCCATCGGACAGGTAGCGGTAGACGCCCTTCCTCAGGTTCAGGATCCACGTGGCGTTCTGTCGCTGCGCGACCCCCGTCGACTTGTTCACCGCCGCACCGCTCAGATGGAAGTTGTCCGTCGCGGACCTGTCGGCGACCGCGACGGTGTACTTGCCCGGCCTGAGCGTCGTCACGACCTTCCCGTCGAGCCTCAGCGTGAGGAACGAGCCCTGGCCGACGGTGGCCTGTAGCGTCCTGCCGCCTTCGACGAAGCTCGGCACGAACCGCGTCATGTTGGGCAGCGTGGTGATGGCGCCGTACTTCTTGGCCAGCTGCGCGAGCGTCAGGAGCTGGACGCGGTCGACGAGCGGGCTCCACGTCGGCAGCCGGATGTTCCGGATGGCGGCCGGAAGCAGCGCCCGGATCTCGTCCGGATGGCTGTTCGCGTAGACGAGCGACTGGTTGATCGCCGTGCGGAACCTCGTCACGAGCCCCGGGTTCTGCCGTACCCAGTCCTCCCGCGCGCAGTAGCAGCCGTTCGGGAAGTACTTACCGAGCTCCGGCCCCGGCGCGAGGACGATGCGGCCACCGGCGGCGAGGATTTGCGACATGAAGGGCTCGGGCGTATGGACCGCGTCCACCAGCCCGCTCGCGAGCGCGGCCGGCATCGCCGGAAACGGCATCACGGTGTACTTGACCTGGCTCGAGTCGACGCCGCGCTTGTCGAGCGCGCCCCGGACGACGATCTCGGCGACACCCTTGAGCGCGTTCAGGGCAATCGTCTTCCCCACCAGGTCGGCGGGAGTGCGGATCGAGCTCGAGCCGCGGACCACGACGTTCTGCCAGTTGTCGGCTTCCGAGGTCCCCTCCGTCTCGCTCGCAGCGACGACGGTGATCGGAATCCCCTGCGTGCGGCCGATCATCGCGGGCGTGTACCCGATGTAGCCGACGTCGCCGTTGTTGTTCGCCAGCGCGAGGACGATGTCGTTGCCGCTCTGCAGCGTGTTCTTCTTGATCTCGATCCCCTGCGCAGCGAAGAACCCCTTCTGGATGCCCAGGTCCAGCGGCAGCGCGTTCGCGATCGGCAGCGTGTTGACGGTGATGGTGGTCACGGTTGCGTTCGGCGCGCTGACTGCTGCTCCGCCGAAGCACGCCGCGGCCACAGTGGCCGGGATCGCAACCAGAGCGAGCCGACGCCGGAACGGATTACGCCTCTTGTTCGTCACAAGCTTCCCTCTCCGTTCGACTACGGAGCAGGTCGACGAAGACCTCGACCCGCCGAGCTGTCATCCGGTCTGCGGTTACGCGGTGGCGCCTCCCTTCTCCTCTTGTCGACCAGGCGAGGCGGCCGATCGGGGCACATCGATCCGCCGTTCCGTCTTCCGACGTGCGCCTGGATTGTCGCACTTCATCCCACGTCGCTCGTTCGAACCCAGCACGGTCCATCCCGTTGCGCCATCGATCACTCCGTGAGGAATCTCGGCTCCCTGCTCACCCGGCCAGCTCGCGCTGCAGGATCTCGCCCAGGTCGCTCACGACGAGGTCGGCGCCCTGGTCGCGGGGCATCTCGAGTTGGCCGTCGTGATGGACGGCGACGACGAGCCGGAAGCCGCCTGCGCGCCCGGCCACGATCCCGTCGTGCGTCGTCTCGAACACGGCAGTGCGGTCGGGCGCCACGCCCAGATGACGACATGCGGCGAGGAGCATGTCGGGTGCGGGCTTCCGCTCCAGCCTCTCGGACAGCATCGTCCGGCCGTCGACGCAGCCGGCGACGAGGTCGCTGAGCCGTGCCCGAGAGAGCAGCGTCTCCGTGTTCGTGCTCCCCGAGACCACCGCACATTTCAACCCGGCGTCCTGCGCGAGCTCGAGGTACAGACGGGCTCCGGCATAGGCCGTGACGCCGTGTTGCTCGAGACGGACGAGCAGTGCGCGGTTCTTTCGGTTGGCAAGCCCGCGCACGGTCTCGGTGCCGGGCACGTCGTCCGAGCTCCCTTCGGGAAGGCTGATCCCCCGGCTGGCCAGGAAATCCCGTACCGCCGCCTCCCGCGACTTGCCGTGGATCAGCTTGGGATAGTCGACCCGCCGGCTGAACGACGCGAACGACCCACCGGTGCGCTCGACCCGCCGGGAGATGAACTCGTCGAACGTCTCCTTCCAGGCATCGGCATGGATCGCGGCGCTGGCCACCAGCACGCCGTCGACGTTGAACACGCAGGCGGCCACCTCGGCGGGCAGGCCGAGCAGCCGCTTCGCCTCCACCGGCGATGCGACGAGTCGGACGAGCACGGGCCGCATGTGCCTCGCGTCGGCGAAGGAACCGAGAAGCTGTGCGGTCGCGACGCGCTCGTCCGAGAGCCTGCGGTGCCGGGCACCGAGGTCCTCGGGCGAGAGGTCGTGGTCGCGGCCGGCGGCGCGAAGCGCGTGCTCGGCGGCCTGGAACGCCGAGCGCCACGCGCCGATCAGCTCGTCGAGGTCGACAAGATCCACCGCCATACCCCGATCGTCGCATCAGGCAGCGCCTGCGGCGATCGACGTCCCGCCGATTCCCGCCCACCCGGAGCCACGGCCCTCGACGTCGGCGAGGGCCGGGCCAGGCTTCGCTAGGAGCCGAAGTACTCCCTGGAGGCCCGCGGGCCGTACAGGAGCCAGATCAACGCTGCGGCAAGCGCGGCGGTGACCAGCGACGGGCCGATCGCGCTCGTCGGCCCGACGAAGACGTAGACGAGCGCGATGCCGCCGCCGATGACCGCGAGCGCTGCCAGCACGATGCGCGCGACCCTGCTCCCGCGCAGCAGCGCCCAGGAGGCGATGGCGAAGAGGGCCGCGAGCACGAGCGCGCCGATCCCCCACGGCTCGGTGACGTCCTGCCAGCTCAGGAGCCCCACGAGACCCATGAACCCGAGAAACGCCGCCTTGGCGAACCCGAAGATCGATGCGACAAGCACCGCGAACGGCAGCTCCTGACGGGTTCCCTGCACGTGTCCTCCCTCTGCGCTCTCGTTGTCGCGGGATCTTACGCAGGCAGCTCGGAAGAGGCTTGCGTCCATGCCCGGGGCGCGCCGGCGCCGAGCCCGCTCACTCGAGCACGTGGATGTTCCTGGCGGCGCACATCTCCTTCAGCACGTCGGGCCACACGGTCACGCTCACCTCGCCGAGGTGGGCCTTCCGGAGCAGGAGCATCGTCACCCGCGACTGGCCGATGCCGCCGCCGATCGAGAGCGGGATACGGTCATCGAGGATCGCCCTGTGGTACGGCAGCTCGAGGAAGTCGAGCTGGCCCGTCAGCTCCAGCTGGCGGCGGAGCGTCTCCTTCGTGACCCGGACTCCCATCGAGCTCAGCTCGTGGCGCCGGCGCGTGACGGGGTTCCAGACGAGGATGTCGCCGTTCAGCCCGTGCATCGGGCGGCCGTCAGCGGACACGGTCTCCGTGACCCAGTCGTCGTAGTCCGCGGCCCGGAGCTCGTGCGGGTACCCGTCCGCGAGCGTCCAGCCGATCCCGTACAGGAAGACCGCGGGGTGCTCCTGCAGGAGCGTCGTCTCGCGCTGCTTGCGCGGCAGGTCCGGGTACATCGCGAGCACGTCCTCCGTGTGGAAGAACTCGAGCTCGTCCGGGAGGCTGGGGTAGCGCGGGTCGCGGAGCTGCGGGTACATCCGGAGCGCGAGCTCCTCGGCGGAGCGGATCACGCGCCAGATCGCCCCCACGATCTCGGTGAGGAAGGGCAGCGTCCGCTGCTCGGGCGTGATCACGCGCTCCCAGTCCCACTGGTCGACGTAGGCAGAGTGGTCGTGGTCGAGGAAGTAGTCCTTGCGGACTGCGCGCATGTCGGTGACGAGCCCCTCGCCGGGCTGCATGCCGAACTGGGCGAGCGCCATCCGCTTCCACTTCGTCGCGGCCTGCACGACCTCGGCGTCGACGGGGTGCTTGCCGTGGTCGTTCGCGATGTGGAAGCCCACCGGTGTGCGCGAGCCGTCGCGGTCGAGGTAGTCGTTGACCCCGCTCGCTGCATCGACGATCAGCGGCACCTCGACGCGGATGAGGCCGAGCTCACGGCACAACCCGTCGTCGATGTGACGCTTCACCGCCGCGAGCGCCCGCTGTGTCTCGTTCGGGGTCAGCAGCGGCGTGTAGTCGTCGGGCAGCACGTGCTCGAGCTCGGCGTAGTCGCCGATCCCCGGGCCTGCGAGATCCGCCGTCTTGTCAAGGGCAGCCATGGCGCCTCCCGTCGTTCGACCGAATCTGGCCCGAGCGTACGACGACCGTGCGGCGCGGGCATCCGTAGAGATCGGCAGCCGGCGTCAGGGGTGATCCTGACGTTGCGCGTCGCCCCCTTACCCGCCTCGGAAGTCGTTTTCCCGCCACCACCGGGCGGTCCGTGGCCCTCCGGCACGGCGAGGCCCTCTTGACGGCAGGAGCCCCGGCTCCTAGCGTCGAGTGCCATGGGCTACAGGGTCGTCTGCATCTCGCACGCAACGGGCGCCGGAGGCGAAGAGGTCGGCCGGCTCGTCGCACAGCAACTGGGCTTCCTCTACATGGACGACGACATCGTTGCGCGGGCCGCCGCAGCAGGGGGCATCGACCCCGCGGAGGTCGCGGACGAGGAGCGGCGCAAGTCGTTCGCCATACGCCTGCTCGAGGGGCTCGGGGAGGGCGGAGAGGCGTGGGCCCTGGCGCGCAGCGGGTCCGGCGGGGGCGGGGAGGAGCTGAGCAGCGACGACGTCCGCGCGTTGATCCGGGAGACGATCGCGCAGACCGCGGCGCGTGGGGACGTCGTGATCGTCGCACACGGTGCCTCGTATGCCGTCTCACGCGAGCACCGGCCGCTCCGGGTCCTCGTGACCGCATCCCCCAAGACCCGTGCGACGCGCATCGCGGATCTGAAGGGCGTCGACCACTCGCTCGCGGCTCGCGAGGTGAAGAGCTCGGACGTTGCCCGACGGGACTACCTCAAGCGCTTCTACGACGTCGGCGACGAGCTGCCGACCCACTACGACCTCGTCGTCAACACCGATGTCCTGACGGTCGAGAAGGCCGCCGGGTTGGTGTCGCACCTCGTATCGGCTTAGGGTCCGCAGCCTGCGGCACTCGTTCCGGTCGGACGACACAAACGGACGACGGCGGAGGAGGGTGCGGGGCCCAGCCCTGCCCGGCGGCCGTCGCTCGCTTCTCGTCGTCAGTGACCACAACTTCGCGGCGACGCAGGTCGCGCAGTTCCTGCTCTTCGCCCTCGACTGACCATGTGGTGTGGGCCCGGCCGCGGCCGGGCGTACCCTCTCACTAGGCAGCCGCGCTCGACTGGCCGCGCACCCATCTGCGTCCCGCTGCGAGGTCCTCGAACCGGCCGAGGGCGATCCCCTGGAGGAGGGCGTTCCCGAGCGCGGTCGCCTCGGTTGACCCGGCGACAACGGGGACGCCGGTGTGCTCGGTGAGCCGCTCGCGCAGGAATCTCGATGCTGCGCCGCCCCCCACAACCGCGAGCTCCTCGACCCGCTGGCGCGACCGGAGCTCGTCGACGACAGCAGCGACAGCGACGGCCACCGACTCGACGATCGACCGGGCGACGACAGCGGGCGGAGTGTCGGCCCCGAGCCCGGCGGCCGCTCGCACCTCCTCGTCCATGCGGGCGGGGGCGAGAAACCGCTCGTCGTGCACGTCGAACACCGGCGCCTCGGGCGCCCCTGCCGCGAGGTCGAGCAGCTCGCGCGCCGTCTCGCCCCACAGCGCTCCGCACTGCTCGAGCAGCCAGAACCCCGTGACGTTCTTGAGGAAGCGGAAGCCGCCCGCCGCGCCGATCTCGTTGGAGAAGTTCGCCAGGCGCGCCTCGTCCGAGGTGTCCGGGACCTCGCGCTCCACCCCGACGATGAACCACGTCCCGGCCGAGACGAAAGCACGGGCGTCGGTACCCAGAGGACTCGCCGCGAAGGCGCATGCGGTGTCGTGCGCGGCGACGAGGTGCACCGGCGTGCCACGGTGCTCGCCCAGCCGGCGGCCGGCGGGCTCGGGTCGCGGGAGGATCCGCGGATCGACGCCGATCGCCTCGACGAGATCGGCCGCCCACTGGCTCGTCGCCACGTCGAGCAGGCCGGTCGTGCCCGCGTTGGAGCGCTCGCTCGCGGCCGCGCCCGTCAGCTCGTACGCGACCAGCTCGGGGAGCATCACGAGGCGGTCCGCCCGGCCTAGCTCGTCCGTGTCGTGCGAGGCGAGCTGGAAGATCGTGTTGATCGGGATGAGCTGGATCCCCGTCCGCCGATACAGCTCGACCTCGCCCAGGGAGCGTACGACGTCGCGCCAGCCCTCGGTACGGGGGCTCCGGTAGCTGTGCGGATCCGAGAGCAACCGCCCGTCCTCGCCGAGCAGGCCGTAGTCCACCGCCCAGCCATCGATCCCGATCGACGCCAGCGGGCCCGATTCGCGGGCACGGTCGAGGCCGAGCCGCACGTTGTCGAGCAGCTCGCGCCACCGCCACCGGAGCGAGCCGTCGGGCCGCGGATCCGGCCCGTGGAACCAGCGGTGGACGACGACGACCTCCGGCTCGTTGGCGTTCAGGTCGACGACCGCCACGCGCACCGACGTCGCGCCCATGTCGACCGCCGCGACGCGCATCTCGGCCACTAGCCGGACGGTCGGGCGTTCATGCGACGACTGTCAGCTCGAGACCGAGCAGCCCCGCGACCTTTCGAAGACGCCCCACCTGGTGGCCGATCCCCAGTGCGACGTGGTGCGTCGGGCCCTGGGCACACCAGTCGTCGAAGAACGCGGCCGGGTCTCTCGAGAACCGGATGCGCGAGTTCGTGTTCCCGATGCGGAAGGTCGGCCCCGCGACAGACTCCCCTTCGGCGGCAAGAAGCTTGAGTCGACCGTCGGCTGTCTGGGTCAGCCCCAGGATGGTGACCGGCCCGAGGCGGACCTTCATCTCTATCGAGAGTCCTGCGCCCGCCTTCCCGTGGTACAGCTTCAGCGCGCGCGCGACGGGTCGTCCGTCGGCGATCGCGAGGTGTCCGGGACCGTCGTGTCCCATGAGGATGAACTCCTCGTCGAAGTCGAGGCCGTAGAACTCGGTGTACGACCCGCCGACACCGAGCCGGTCCAGCACGAGCATCGCGACGTTGGTCTTGAGGTCGCCTTCGCCGGCGGTCGGAACGCCTCGAGCGGTGAGGAGGGAGTTGCCGACGATGAGACCCGAGCTCACTTGCTCGGCGATGTTGCCCCCGACACCGCGGTAGTAGTAGGTGAGCCCGTTGAGCTCGAAATCCTCGACGAGTCGGTCGAGGCCGACGGCAACGCGCGCCGACCACTCGAAGACCTCCGGCGTGATCTCCGCGGCAATCGGGTCGGAACCGGCATCGGCCAGGTCGAAGACCTCTCGGATCTCGTCGCTCTTCTGCTCTATCGCTCCGGCGTCGGCCGACTCGACACGGGCGACGAGATCGTCGATCTCGAGCACCTCGACGTGCGCACCGGTCTGGGCATGCACCTGTGTGAAGTCGGAGTACATGTCCAGCATTCCGGGGTACGTGTGGCCGAGGAAGCCGATACGTGCGGTCCGGAGGTCGTCTACGGCGCGGGTTGCGTCCAGCCATTCGCTCAGGGCGTTCCATGCCGGGTCGTCGTCGAGCAGCGTTCCTGTCACGGTCCTGTAGGGAATGGCCGCCCGTGTCAAGGCGCCCGCGATCTCGGGGACACAGCACGCCGAGCAGTTGGCGAGCCACTCGCCCGTCGTCATCGCCTCGTAGTCGACCGTGCGCGTCGGTTGGAGGTTGAGGACGACGACGGGCGCGTCAACCGCCTGCACGACGGGAAGGACCTGTGACGAGGTTGCGTAGGTGGCCGTGTACACGAGCAGGAGCCGAGGTCGCCCAGCAGCCAGCGCATCGCCTGCCGCGCGAGCGGCCTGAGGGGTGTCGACGAGACCGGCGGAGACGACCTCGGCGCCCATCTCCTCGAGCCGGCGCTCGATCCCGCGCTGGTACTGCTCGAGCCGCTGGCGCAGGCCGTCGAACTGCGGCCAGTACGCAGCGAGCCCGATGCCGAAGACGGCGACCCGCGTCGGTGCGCCTCCCCTCATTGGCCCTCCTCCCGCGCCGCCACGGCAGCGTGGCGACGTGCTCCGGCGCTCCGTAGCCGAGCGCGCGCGCGCCGGTACATGTCGCCGCTGTTCGGGATGATGACGCTCGCGAGGAGAAGACCGCCGACGACGATGTTCTGGTCCTGTGCCGGAATCACATCGGCCGTCATCGCGCTCTGGAGGCAGCCGAGGACGGCGACGGCCAAGACCACGCCGATGATCGTGCCGCGACCACCGAAAATGGAAACGCCGCCGAGCAGGACAGCCGTGACGACGAAGAGCTCGAGCCCGATACCGGAGTCGTAGCGTGCCGATGCAAAACGAAGCGTCCAGAGCACTCCCGCGAAGCCGCAGACCATCCCCGAGAGGACGAACAGCCAGAACTTGATCCGCTTGACGCGGATGCCGGAGTAGAAGGCTGCTTCCTGGTTCGCGCCGATGGCGAAGATCGCGCGGCCCAGCGGCGTTGCGTGAAGGACGGTTCCGAAGATCACCGCCAGCAAGAGGAAGAATGCGACCGAATACGAGATGTGGGTGTGCGGGATCGGGATGACGCCGATGCTCGCGAGGCCCTGCGGGAACCCGCTGATCGTGTCGGACGGCAGGATCCCCTGTGCGATGCCGCGGTAGAGGGTCAGCGTTCCGATCGTCACGGCGAGCGACGGCAGGCCGAGGCGGGTGATCAGGAAGCCGTTGAACGCGCCGAGGATTCCTCCCAGAGCGACAGCCGCGATCATCGCGGGCCAGATGGGCCAGCCGTGCTTGAACAGCTCGGCCATGAAGAGCCCGGTGAGGCCCAGCATCGACGCCACCGAGAGGTCGATTTCCCCGGTGATGATGATCAGGGTGAGCGGGAGCGCGATGATCGCGATCTCGCCCACGTTCAAGCCGATGAAGAAGAGGTTGGTCGAGTCCAGGAAGTAGGGCGAGACGCTCGCGCCGTAGGCGATCGCCGCAAGCAGGAGGAACACGAGCAGGGTCTCCCAGCGGACGAGGCCGCGAAGGCTCTGTCGCCACTGCCGTGTGCTCGCAGTCTCGTTGCCGGGCTCGAGGTCCTCGACGTCAGCCACGAGCTCTCCTTCGTGTGCGCATGGTGGGTGCGACGCGCAGCGCGATCAGTCGGTCGAAGGCGATCGCCGCGAGAAGCAAGGCTCCCGCGAGCGCCGTGCTCCAGAACGAGGAGACGTTCACGACGACCAGTGCGCTGTTGATCGTGTACAGGAGGAGCGCGCCGAGCGCGGCGCCGAGGACGGTACCGCTCCCCCCGAAGATCGCCACACCGCCCACGACGACGGCCGCGATGACCTGGAACTCGTAGCCGACGCCGGCGATCGCATCGACTGAGGCGTACAACGACAGCCAGAGCGCCCCGGTCACTCCGGCGATGGCGCCGCTCAGGACAAAGGCAAGGAAGACGCGCGATCCGACGGGAATGCCGGCGAGGCGCGCGGCATCCGGATCGGAACCGATCGCGTAGAAGTCGCGCGCCGTTCGGAAGCTGCGCATCGAGTAGGTCGCGATTGCGACCCCGAGGATCGCTATCCAGCCGAGGTACGGAATGCCCAGCACGGTGGCGTAGCCGATCTTGTTGAAGCTCCCGGGCAGCATGGAGGCGTTGACCTGATTGCCGCCCGCCCAAGCGCCGTCGATGCCGCGGATGATGTAGAGCGTTCCCAGCGTCACGACGAGACTGGGCACCCGTGCAACGGTCACGATCAGGCCGTTCACCACGCCGCACGTCGCGCCGATGGCCAGTGCGACGAGGAAGACGACGGGGAGCGCGACGTTCGGGTGGTGGACGTACAGCACACCGGTCGCATACGCGGAGATTCCGAGTATCGACCCGATGGAGAGGTCGACGTTCCGAGTGATGATGACGATGGTCTCGCCGATGGCGAGCAGGGCGATGATCGCGGAGCCGGCCAGGAGCTGCTGGATGCTCGTGGAGCTGAGGAACAGATGGTTGTCGATCGTCGTCGCCCCGACGACGATCACGAGCGCGAGCACGATTCCGAGCTCCCGGAAGCGGGCCAGGAACTCGGCGAGGGCGTGTGAGCCGGAGCGCGGCTCGACGACCTTCTGCTCTTCGGCGAGAGAGGTCATGCGGCTTCCTCGACGAGCCCCGTGGCGGCGCGCATGATCGCGTCCTCGTCCGCATCCGCTCGCTCGAACTCGCGCATGACGCGGCCCTCGAAGAGCACCACGATGCGGTCGGCCATTCCGAGCACCTCGGGAAGCTCGGAGGAGATCATGAGAACGGCGACACCCTGCGCGGCGAGCTCGGAGAGCAAGCGGTGCACCTCGGCCTTCGTTCCGACGTCGATGCCGCGTGTGGGCTCGTCGACGATCAGCAGCGTCGGCTTGCGACCGAGCCATTTCGCCAGGACCGTCTTTTGTTGATTGCCGCCTGAGAGGGTCCAGACCGGGTTCGTCAGCTTGGCGTACTTCAGCCGCAGCCGGAGCGCCCAGTCCTTCGCGAAGTTGCGCTCGGAGCCGCGCAGGATCAAGCCTCCTCGCCGAACGGTGTCGAGCGAGGCGAGCGCGATGTTGCGCTCGATCGAGAAGTCCATGACGAGGCCCTGCTGGCGCCGGTCCTCGGGAACGAGCCCGATGCCGGCAGCCATCGCTGTCGAGGGCGATCCCGGCGGCAAGCGCCTGCCGTCGATCTCGACCGAGCCGGCGTCCCAGCGATCGATGCCGAAGATCGCGCGAGCGACCTCCGTTCGACCGGCGCCGACCAAGCCGGCGAGTGCGACGATCTCGCCGCTGCGCACCACGAAGGACACGTCCGTGAAGTCCCCCTCGCGTGTCAGGCGGTCGACCTTCAGGACGACCCGTCCGGGCTCGGTCGGGACTTTCGGGAACAGAGCATCCATGTCGCGACCGACCATCGCGCGGATGACCGACTGGATGGTCAACTCGTCGATCGCCTTCGTCCAGACATGCCGGCCGTCGCGCATCACGGTGACGCGCTCACAGATCTCGAAGATCTCCTCGAGACGATGAGAGACGAAGAGCACCGCGTTGCCGCGGGCGCGCAGTGTCTCGACGATGCCGAACAGCCGCTCGACCTCGGTGGTCGTCAACGCCGCGGTCGGCTCGTCCATCACGATCACGCGGGCGTTCGTCGTCAACGCCTTGGCAATCTCGACGAGCTGCTGGTCGGCGATCGACAGCCCGCGGGCGAGCCTGTCCGGGTCGAGCTTCACGCCGAGCTGCTCGAACAGCGTGGCGGTCTCACGTCGCATCCGCTTGCCGTCGATGCGGCGGAAGCGCTTGAGCGGCTGCACGCCGACGAAGATGTTCTCGGAGACGCTCAAGTCCGGGAAGAGCGTCGGCTCCTGAAAGATGATCGCGATGCCGGCGGCCTGCGACTGCTTGGCGTTGTCGAAGATCGCTTCCTCGCCGTCGAGTACGAGCCGGCCGGAGTCGGGCCGGTGAACGCCCGCGAGAATCTTGACGAGCGTGGACTTGCCGGCACCGTTCTCGCCGACGAGGCCATGCACCTCGCCGCCGAACAGCTCGATGTCCCCGTCCTCGAGTGCGTGAACGGCACCGAAGCTCTTCTGGGCGTGTTCTAGGGAAATTACGGGCGCGGGATGCGTTGTCGTCACGATCGCCGTGTTGAGGATTGGGGGCGCCGCGGTACCGCGGCGCCCCCAATCGGCCTAGAACTTGAACTTGTCGACGTTCTTGATGGTGAACACGTACGGCGGCCCGAGGATCACCTGCGGCCGCTTGTCCGGGCCCAGGATGATCTTGTACGTCCCGAGCTTGCCGGCCTTGAACGTCTCGCCGACCTTGCCCGTGATCGTGCCGTTGGAAAGGGCGGAGACCGCGTAGCCCGCGAGATACCCGAGATCCTCGGGGTTCCAGAGCGCAAAGGCGGTCACGGTGCCGTCGTGGACGTAGGTCTTCATCTGGCTCGGCAGGCCGAGGCCCGTCAGCACGACCTTCTTCTTGTACTTCTTCGAGGTGGACAGGTACTGCGCAGCCGACGAGATCCCGACCGTCGTCGGTGACTCGATCCCCTTCAGGTTCGGGTAGGCCTGCAGCATGGCCACCGTCGCCTGCCTCGACTGCGCCGGGTTGTCGTTGCCGTAGTAGATCTTGACGAGCTTCATGTTCTTGTACGCCGGCTTCTTCATCTCCAGCTTCATGTACTTGATCCAGGCGTTCTGGTTCGTCGCCGTGGAAGCCGCGGACAGGATCGCGAACTCACCCTTGTAGCCCATCAACTTCGCCAGCAGCTTGATCTGACTGCGGCCGATCGTTTCGGTGTCGGCCTGATTGATGAACAGCTCGCGGCAGCTCACGTCCGAGTCGAATGCGACGACGTGCGTCCCCGCCGCCTGTGCCTGCTTGAGAGCCGGGCACAACGCGTCCGGATCGTTGCCCGCGATCACGATGCCCGCCGCACGCGCCTGGATAGCCGCCTGAACCGCCGGCTGCTGCGCCGCCGCAGTGTCCTCGGTGCCCGACTGGACCACCTGCTTGTCGCCGAGCTCGGTGAGTGCGATCTTGCCGCCGCGGTCCGCGATCACCTCGTACGGGTTGAGCGTGTCCTTCGGGATGAAGTAGTACGTCTTGCCCGCCGTCGAGCGGCTCGAGCCGGCCAGCGCGGCCGCCACGGCCACGCCTGCGACGAGGAACGCTGCGGCGAAGACCGCCCACCTGTGCCTGTGCATGGATGGTTCCTTTCGCATCGGAGTCTGGGGAACGAACCGGTGGATGGTGCGCCTCCTTCGCACTACCGGGGATACGCGGCGGTCACGCCGCCGTCGACGTTGACGACATTTCCGGTCGATTTGTTGGACCGGGGACCAACGAAGAACGCGATCGCCTCTGCGACGTCCTCCGGCAGCACGGCGACGCCGAGCTTCGTCCGTCCCTGGTAGTAGGTCTGCAGCTCGTCCTCGCTGACGCCGTACGTGCTCGCACGCTCGGCCTTCCAATCGGTCGACCAGATGCTCGACCCCTGGATCACCGCGTCCGGGTTGACCGTGTTCACGCGGATCCCGTGTGGGCCGCCTTCCTCGGCGAGGCACCGTCCGAGGTGCAGAGCCGCCGCTTTCGCCGACGAGTAGGCGGCGGCATTCGACCCTGCGACCAGTGCGTTCTTCGAGCCGACGAACACGATCGAGCCGCCGCGGCCCTGCTCGATCAGGACACGGAACGCCTCCCGCGCGGCCAGGAAGTAGCCGCGGGCGAGCACCGCGTAGCTGAGCTCCCAGTCGTCCAGCGTCGTCTCGGTCACCGGCGCGCTCGTCGCGAGCCCGGCCGACGCGACCAGGACGTCCAGGCCGCCGTACTCGAGAACCGTCCGGCGAACCATCTCCTCCATGTCGTCCTCCCTGGTGACATCGGCCTCGACCGCCAGAGCGCGCCGGACGCCGTGGGTGGCCACGAGCTCGTCCGCGACCTCCCGCGCCCCGTCGCCGTTCAGGTCGGCGACGACGACGTGCGCTCCGCGCGAGGCGAGCAGGTGGGCGGTCGCGCGCCCGATGCCGCTGGCCCCGCCGGTGATCACCGCGATGCGGCCGGAGAGCTCGCCGCGGGGCGGCGCCTGCGCGAGCTTGTAGCGCTCGAGCGGCCAGTACTCGATCGCGAACGCCTCCTCCTCGCTGAGCGAGCGGAATCCGCCGATCGCGTCGGCGGCGTCCTGGACGACGATCGCGCGGTGGTAGAGGTCGCGCGCGGTCCTGGCCTTTGCGGCGTCGAGCCCACTGGTCACGATGCCGACGCCCGGGATGAGAACCACCCGGGGGCCTACCGGATCAATCGGGAACTGGCGCGTCTCGTCGTCGAGATGCTCCGCGTAGTACGCGCGATACCACGCGCTGTACTCCTCGACGCCCCGTCGCAGGGAGGCGACGAGCTCGACGGCGCCCTCCGTCGCCGGGTCGAACGCGACGACGAGGGGCCTGTGCTTCGTGTTGATCAGATGGTCGGGGCAGGGCGCACCGACCTGGCTGACGATGGGAGCACGCTCCGAGGAGGCGAACGCCACGGCCGCCGGGCTGCGGTCGACCTCGAGCACGACGCCGTCCGCGTCGGCAAGGAGCGAGCCGCGGAGCGCGGGAAGTGTCTGCGCCAGGAGGGCGAGGCACTCGCTCTCCCCGAGCTCCGCGCTCGCCCGACCGCCGAGACCGAACCTGCCGGCTCCGGCTCTGCCGACCATCTCGGCAGCTCTCGTGACGAACTCGATGGTGCTCTTGTAGGCCGCCTCCGCCGTCGTCCCCCACGTGACGAGGCCGTGACGCTCGAGCAGCACGGCGCGGGCCGACGGATTCGCGTCGAGCAGCTCCGCGATCCGCTTCGACATGTCGAACCCCGGGCGTTCGTAGTCGAGCCAGACGGCGTCGTCGCCGAACGCAGCGTCGGCGAGCGACCGGCCGTCCGGCGACGAGGTCAACGCGATGACGGCATCGGGATGGGTGTGATCCACATGGGCTGCGCCGATGAACGCGTGCAGGAGGGTCTCGATGGACGGGCGCGGCTGGTCGGGATCCAGCGCGCAGCGCCTCAGGTGATCGACCATCGTCGCGTCGTCCATGGCCGCTCGCGATCGGAGGAGCTCGACCTCTTCGAGTCGCAGTGCGGCGAATCCGCGGCGCGTGATCGTTGCGAGGTCGGTGCCCGACCCCTTGACCCACAGGACGCGCTGCTCCCGGGCGGCGTGATCCAGCATCACGCCCTTTGCGGAGGTGTTCCCGCCACCCTGGTTGGCCACGGAGCGGTCGGCGCCCAAGAGGTTCGAGCGGTAGGCCAGTGCATCCAGAGTGTCGAGATCGCTCGCGGCGGCTGCGATCCCAGCGATCTACCGGCGCGGGAATCCCGGCGAGCGGGCCGGCGAGCTTGCTCACGCTCTCACCTCGGGGGCGGCGCGCCGACGACGGGGGCGGGGTCGTTCTCCGCGGCTCCCGGAGAGGCAATCGGGCGGCGTGTCCGTCGACTCTGCGCCGCGGCCACTGCGGCCCAGCTTTGCCATCAGGCGACCGCCTCGTCCGTCGGCGTCACTCGTCGAAGGTCGCGCGGGCGGACCGGCGGTGCCTCTCGCGGGCCGGGGTCGACCGTCATCACGTCGACCCCCGCCGCGCGCCACGCGTCGACCTCGGAAGCCGGTGCGCTCGAGTCGGTGATGATCCCGGCGAGCTCCTCGACGGGCACGAACGCGAGCAGGGCACTGCGATGCCACTTCGTCCCGTCGAAGATCCCGTACACCTGATCGCACGCGTCGGCCATCTCTTGCTTGATGCGGACCTCGTCCGGATTCAGATCCATCAGGCCGCGCGGAAGGCTGAGCCCGCGTGCGCCGAGAAACCCCTTGTTGATACGAGTCGTGCGCAGCACGTCGGTCCCGAGGTCGCCCACGAGGGACATCGCCGAGAGGCGGAGAACGCCACCCGTGAGCAGGACCGTGATCCCCGGAGCGTCCGCGAGCGCGGTCGCGACGAGCAGGCCGTTGGTGACCACCACGAGCTCGCGCTTGGAGCAGAGCTCGAGCGCGAGGTAGTAGGCGGTCGTGCTCGCGTCCAGCGCGACGGCCTCGCCCTCGTTCACCATCTCGGCCGCCGCCCGCGCGATCGCACGCTTCGCCTCGACCTCGAGGCGCATCCGCAGATCGAAGCCGACCTCGGACTGGCCGTGCTGCAGCGCACGCGCCCCTCCCCGGATCCGCGCCACGAGCCCCTGACGCGCCAGCTGCCCGAGATCGCTCCTGACCGTGACCTCGGAGACTGAAAACGCTTGCGAAAGCTCCGCAACCTGAACGTAATCGCGAGTCTCGAGCAGGCGCAGCACGTGCTGCATCCGTTCCGTCTGCGAAAGGCTTGTGAGGTCGACCACGTCGTCGATCGGGCGACATTAGGCCTCTTGCTCGTGGAAGTCAATACCCGCGTCTGCCTTTCGAATCTCGAAGAATCGAAAGATCATTCGTAATTCGTCGACCTATCAGTCAGACTCGCGCCATGGACGAACACGACGTACGCACGAGACTCGCCGCCCTCGAGATCGAGACGCCCTCCTGGGGGTACGGCAACTCCGGGACGCGATTCCACGTCTACCCGTGGCCGGGCGCGGCGAGGACGGTGTACGAGCGCATCGCGGACGCAGCGCTCGTCCACCGTCTGACGGGCTGCTGCCCGTCGGTGGCGTTGCACATCCCCTGGGACGCAGTCGAGGACTATGCGCCGCTGAGACGCTTCGCCGAAGAGGAGGGCGTCAGGTTGGGCGCGATCAACCCGAACCTGTTCGGGTCCGACGAGTACCGGCTAGGCAGCCTCTGCAACCCGGACGCCGGCATTCGCGCGCGGGCGCTCGAGCACTGCCGCGAGTGCGTCGCGATCGCCCAAGAGGTCGGCTCGACCGTGCTGAGCCTCTGGCTCGCCGACGGCACCAACTACCCCGGCCAGGACGACCTCGGGTCGAGATTCGCGCGCCTGGTCGAGGGGCTGGAACAGCTCTACGCGGATCTCCCCGACGGGATGACGCTCCTCGTCGAGTACAAGTTCTTCGAACCTGGCTTCTACAGCACCGATCTTCCGGACTGGGGGACCGCCGCGCTCGTCTGCCGACGCCTCGGCTCCCGTGCGAAGGTGCTGGTCGACACCGGACATCACCCACTCGGGACGAACGTCGAGCAGATCGTCGCGATGCTGCTTGCGGAAGGGCTCCTGGGCGGATTCCACTTCAACAACCGGAAGTACGCCGACGACGATCTGATGGTGGGGTCGATCGACCCGTTCGAGCTCTTCCGGATCATGCGGGAGATCGCGCAGGGCGCCGACACCGGGAGCGTGGCGTTCATGATCGACCAGTCGCACAACGTCGAGGGGAAGATCGACGCGATGGTGCAGTCGGTCATGAACATCCAGACCGCGTACGCGAAGGCCCTCCTGGTCGACGAGGACAGGCTCGCCGCGGCGCAGGGAGAGGGAGACGTGCTCGGCGCACACCGCATCCTGCTCGAGGCGTTCGAGACGGACGTCCGCCCGATCCTCACCCGTCTCCGCGCCGAGGCCGGCGTGGACGCCGATCCCGTCGCAGCGTTCCGCGCGGGCGAATACGCGGCCTCGCGGAGTAGCGACCGAGGCATTTCGTCGGTGGAGAGCGCGTATGAGCGCGGTTAGGGCGGTCCTCGTCGCCGTGGTGATCGCCGCCTCCCGCCGGGCGCGCTCGCACTTCTCGCCGCTGGAGGCCGCGAAGTGGAGGGCGTGAACGGCCGCCGCCCCCCGTCGTCGTCATAGGGAGGGAGAGACCATGAACCAGCGCAGTGCGTTCGTCCTCGATGTTCGCCCTGAACGCATCGAGGAGTACATCGAGGCGCATCGGGCGGTCTGGCCGGAAATGCTCGACGCGCTCCGCCGAGCAGGCATCCGAAACTACACCATCTTCAGGAACGGCAACCAGGTGTTCGGCTACTTCGAATCCGACGATCTGGAGGCCGCATCGCGCTTCATGGCAGAGCAGGACGTCTCGGGACGCTGGCAGGACGCGATGGCCGAGCTTCTCCAGGACCGCGTGCCGAATGAGGGTGCTCCCGGCCTCGAGGAGATCTTCAGGCTCGACTAGTGTGCCCCGCGACCACCATGGGCGTCCTCCGGCTCGATCTCGCATTCGTCCAGTGACGACGGTTCGGTTCCTCGGCCCGGACACGGACGCGTACGTCGCGAGCGTGGAGCGTCACTCGGCCGAGTTCGAGGAGCAGACGGGAATCGAGCTCGACATCACGATCGTTCCGAGCGACCTCTATTTCTCGAACCGGATCGAGCACCTGCTCGACGGAGACGGGGCTGCCGACGTGTACATGTCCGGCCCCGTTCTCGTATGGGAGCATCTCGCCTCGGGGTTCGTCCAGCCGCTCGACGATCTGCTCGAGCAGGCGGGGGACACCTACGACGCGGCCGACTTCGTCGAGCCCCTGTTGGGGTGCAACCGGTGGGGTGGCCGCTTCGGCGATCCGCTCGGGCAAGGGCCGCTGCTCGAGATTCCAGTCAACTGCGAGACGTACAACCTCGCGTACGTGCCCGACGTTCTCGAGCGCACGGGGCTCGAGGTGCCGGCCACCTGGGACCAGTACTTTTCGACGGCACGCGCGGTGGTCGAGCGGACCGACGGGGAGGTTCGCGGGTTCGCCCAGCGCGGCACCGCGGCGTGGCACACCATGTACACGGGCTTCGCAACGCAACTCTGGTCGTATGGCGGGGGAGACTTCGTCGACGGGCGCTGCGCGATCGCAGCACCCCCATCGGTACGGGCCACCGCCGACTTCCTGGCGGCGCTGCGCGACGCCGGCCCGACGAACTGGCTCGAGCAGCGCTGGTACGAGCTCGCATTGGACTTCGGACGCGGCCGTTACGGGCTGATCGTGGACTCCGACCACTACGTCGCGTTCTTCGAGGATCCCGCGACGTCGCGGCTCGCCGGCCGGATCGACTACGCGCTGCCACCCGCCGGGCCGACCGGCGAGCGACGGCCGAACCTCTGGACGTGGTCGGTGGTGATGAACACGCGCGCCTCGGATCGCGACTCCGCCTGGCGGTTCGTCGAGTGGGCGACCGGCGCGGAGTTCCTGCTGCGATCGGCCTTCGAGGGCAACATGAATCCGACCCGCCGAAGCATCTGGGACAACGAACGTTTCCGCGCGCACACATCGTCCTGGGGTGCGTTCCACGACGTGGCGCGAACGATGATCGAGCATGAAGCGTCCGTCCTCGTCACGCCCGCACCGAACTACATCGTGATCGCGACGCGCTGGGTCGAGGCGCTGCTCGACGCCTATGCCGGTCGTGGCAAGATCGACGAGGTCCTCGAGGAGGCCGCGGCGGACATCGACGCCCTGACGTGACTCGGCCGACGCAGTGCGCGTGACGGACGCGAACGCCGTTCGACGCGACCATCTCTGACGCCTGTACGCCTCCTCGTCGACACGGATCGTCCCGTGATCGAACGGGCGGCGCGACGGGTCTCGCACGGGGCGTCGGACGAGCTGCCTCCCAGCCTCGGAGCTCGTCCGGTGGAGCAAGGTCGGAACAGGGCTCAGCCGTTGTACACGAGGTCGTTCGGGTAGTCGTTCAGGACACGGGCGCCGCCGTCGGCGCAGACGACGACGTTCTCGATCCGCATGCCGAACGAGCCGTGGACGATGAGCGACGGCTCGTCCGTGAACGTCATGCCCGCCTCGAGCGGCGTCTCGTCCTCCGGGGAGAGGAAGGGGCGCTCGTGGACGTCGAGCCCGATCCCGTGGCCCATCCGGTGGCGGAAGTGCTCGCCGAGCCCGGCCTCCTCGATCGGCGCGCGGCAGGCCGCGTTCACGTCGCGTGCGAGGGCGCCGGGACGGCAGGCGGCGCGACCGGCCTCGAACGAGGCGAGCATCACGTCGTAGGCCTCGACGAACCCCGGGGCAGGCTCTCCGGCGACGACGGTGCGCCCGAAGTCCGAGCAGTACCCGTCGACGACGCCGCCGAAGTCGAACAGCACGGCCGTTCCGTCCTGGAGCGGGTCGTGCGCAGTGGTCGTCCCGGTGTCGAGGCTCTCGGGATCCATCCCGGTGAAGATGTGCGTCGCGAACGACGGCGTCAACGAGCCGGCGAGCCGGAGCTGGAGCTCGACCTCGTCGCGGAGCTCCGCCATCGTGGCGCCCGGCTGGACGCGCGGCGTGACAGCCTCCATCGCCTGCTCGACCGTCCGGCACGCACGCCCCATCGCGTCGAGCTCCTCGGGCGTCTTGACGCGGCGAAGCAGGTTGACGAGCGACGACCCGGTCCTGAGCCGGTCGAAGCCGAACGCCCGGCCGAGGTGGAGCGTCGTCTCTGCCCAGACCCGGTCGCCCACGGCGACCGCAGCGGCCGGCCCGAGGCCCTTCGCCACGCGCTCGAAGACGGCTGGGCCGTCGTCGGTCTCGTTCACGACGACGATCTCGCCCTCCGGGCGCACCGGAAGGTCGAACACGACGACCATGCGCGGCAGCACGAAGACCGGGTCGGCGTCCGGCCGGAAGAAGCCGCCCGCGACCCATCCGTGCGGGTAGGAGCTCTGCCCGAAGAACGGGATCCCGCGCTCGACGCCCGAGAGGTACTCGAGGTCGGACGAGAGCCCGAGGAACAGGAGGTCGACCCCCTCCGCGCGCATCCGCTCGGAGAGGCGGCGTCGCCGCTCGGCGTAGTCGAACACGCCTCGATCCTATGGAAGCCCATGCTCCGGTCGCTGCGGCCTGCCCGCAGGGGTTTGCGGGGGAGAATGCCCCCGATCCGAAACGCGTGCGACAATGGAGAGGATGGACGCCGAGCTCAGGCCCCGGCTGCGGGGCGTCTTCCACCAGTGGGCGTTCGTCGCCGCAGTCGCTGCGGGCGTCGTGCTCGTCGTGTTGTCGGACGGCTGGCTCGCCACCTTCTCGTCGTGGGTGTACGCGGCTGCGCTCGCCGCGATGTTCGGGGCGAGCGCGCTGTACCACCGTTTCCCGTGGAAGAGCGCGGCGCGCAGGCTGTGGGCGCGGCGGCTCGACCACTCGATGATCTTCGTCTTCATCGCGGGCAGCTATACGCCCTTCGCCCTCCTCTGCTTCGAGGGCACGACGCAGTGGCTGGTCCTGGTGACCGTCTGGCTCGGAGCGGCGCTCGGGCTCGCGCTCGAGCTCGTCTGGATCGACTCGCCGCGCTGGCTCAGCGCCGTCGCCTACGTCGCCGTCGGCTGGGTCGGCGTCCTCGCACTGCCGCAGATGTTCTCGGGAATCGGGATCACCGGCGCCGTGCTCGTGATGGTCGGAGGCGGGCTCTACACGGTCGGCGCTCTGATCTACGCGGCGAAGTGGCCGAACCCCTTCCCGCACACTCTCGGCTTCCACGAGATCTTCCACCTGCTCGTCGTGGCGGCCGCGGTGTCGCAGTTCGTCGCGGTCTCGCTCGTGGTGACGTAGGCGTGGCGAAGAAGGTCGAGCTGACCGAGAAGGAGTGGCGCGAGCGGCTGACGCCCGAGCAGTACGCGGTGCTCAGACAGCAGGCGACCGAGCGCGCGTTCACCGGCGCCTACCACGACACGAAGGAGCCCGGGGTCTACCGCTGTGCCGGGTGTGGGGCGGAGCTGTTCCGCTCCGACGCGAAGTACGACTCGGGCTCGGGCTGGCCCAGCTTCTTCGAGCCGGCCGGGCTCGACGCCGTCGAGACGAGGCTCGACATGAGCCACGGGATGGTGCGGACCGAGGTCGTCTGCGCGGCGTGCGGCGGACACCTCGGGCACCTGTTCGACGACGGGCCGCAGCCGACGGGTCAGCGCTTCTGCATCAACTCGTGCGCGCTCGACCTCGAGCCGGCCGAGGATCGGTAGCCTCCCGCCGCTCAGTCCTCGGGCGTCGGTCGGAGGAACCGCTCGAGGAACGACAGCATCCGTTCGAGGAACAGCCGCCGGCCTCGGTGTCGAGGTCGAACTGGCCCACGCCGCCTCAGAGGCCGGACGCGTCCCAGGCCGCGATCTCGTTCGCCGCGGCGACGAGGTCGCCGTCGAGCCGGCGCATGCCGAGCCGGGCGCAGAGGGCATCCGAGGCACCAGGCCCCGCCAGGACGAGCGGGGTCGTGTTCGCGAGCCGGCAAAGGGTGGCCACTTGCGCCTCGAGTAGCCGAGCGTCGAAGCTCGTGACGACGGCGACGGCCGGCCCCGTCGTCGCGGCCGCGTGGGTCACGGTCTCGATCGGTGTGTCGGCGCCGAGGTAGAGGATGCGCCAGCCGTGCGAGCGCAGGACGAGCCCGAACGCGAGCAGGCTGATGTCGTGCCGCTCGCCGGGAGCGCATGCGAGAAGCGCGAGCGGCCCGCTTCCCCGACCCCAGAGCCGCGCGAGCGCGAGGAGCCGCCCCCGGACGAGGTTGCTGACGAAGTGCTCCTGGCTGACGTCGATCGTGCCCCGCTGCCAGTCGTCGCCGACCTGCGTGAGGGCGGGGAGGATCACCTCCCGCAGCACGGTCTCGATGCCGAACGAGGCCAGGCTCTCGTCGAGCACGTCGTGCGCGCCGGACTCGTCATAGTCTCGGGTAGCCGCGACGAGACGGGCAGCCGCGTCGTCCAGCGGGCCCGCCGACGGGCGGCCTTGCTCGAGCGCGATGCGTGCCGCCTCCGCCGCGGAGAGCCCGGCGTCGAGGGCTCGGCGCATGCGTGTCACGCGCTGGGCGTCCTCTGACGTGTAGAGGCGGAAGCCGCCGGCCGAGCGGAACGGCTGCAAGAGGCCGTAGCGGCGCTCCCAGGCGCGCAGTAGCTCCGGGCTGACGCCGACGCGCCGGGCGAACTCGCCGATGCGAAGGGATCCAGGGCCAACGGGCACCGTCGGACTATACAGACCTGTGACAAAAACTTGACAAGCCGCGGTTTGGGCCGCTACTCTCGTACAGCTTAGGTACAGAGTCTGTACAAGAAGGAGCAGGATACAGCAGAGGGTTCAGACGCAACGGGCTCATCCACGTCATCGATCGGGTGCTGCTGCCTGCAGCCGCCCGAATCACACGAAAGGACATCGCAGATGAAGCGCATCACCGCCATGCTCGCGCTACTCGTCGTTGCCATCGCCGCAACGTCGTTCGGCGCATCCGCCTCGACCGGGGCGCGCGTAGAAGCCAATGACAACATCGTCCAGACGGCCGTCAGCGCCGGGCAGTTCACGACGCTCGCCTCGCTGCTTCAGAAGGCGGGCCTGGTCGACACGCTGACCTCGGGCGGGCCGTACACGGTGTTCGCCCCCACCGACGCGGCGTTCGCGAAGGTGCCCAAGGCGACGCTCGACGCCCTCGCCGCGGACCCGGCCAAGCTCAAGTCCGTTCTGCTCTACCACGTCGTCCCCGGCCGTGCCACGGCGGCCGACGTCGTCAAGCTCACCTCGGCGAAGACGGCCGAGGGCAGGTCGGTCGCGATCAAGGTCGTCGACGGCTCGGTCTTTGTCGACGGCGCGAAGGTCACGACCCCCGACGTGATGGCCTCGAACGGCGTCATCCACGTGATCGACTCGGTGCTGATCCCTCAGGAGGCCGCGCCGGCAACGTCGAAGACGATCGTGCAGACGGCAGTCGCAGCCGGCACGTTCAAGACGCTTGCCTCGCTGCTCACCAAGGCAGGCCTCGTCGGCACGTTGCAGGGCAAGGGGCCCTTCACGGTCTTCGCCCCCACCGACGCCGCCTTCGCGAAGGTGCCCAAGGCGACGCTCGCTGCGCTCGCCAAGGACAAGGCAAAGCTCCGCTCGGTGCTGCTCTACCACGTCGTCAGGGGCAACGTCCCGGCGTCCAAGGTCGTGAAGCTCAGCTCCGCGAAGACCCTGAACGGCAAGTCGGTCTCCATCCGAGTCAGCGGCGGCAAGGTGACCGTCGGCGGCGCCCGGGTGACGACCCCCGATGTGAAGGCCTCGAACGGCGTCATCCACGTCGTCAACAGGGTGCTGATCCCCTAGGGACGACCATTCCCGCCGCCCGGCGCCTGCTCACGGCGCCGGGCGGCACCCGTCGTTGCCTGCACGGCATCGATCCGCGACCTCGGTCAGGAACCCCATGACGAAGACCTCGAAGCCGCGAGAGAACGTGCCCAGCGACTGGCGCCGGCTGTTCCACGGCTCGGTGCTCGAGGCGATCACCGCGGCCCTCGCTCTTAGGCGAGGCGGTTTCGACGACGCGCACCTCCGCCTTCTCGCGGCGACCCTGCGCAGGGCCGATCCGACGTCCAGGCTGCTTGTCCTCCATGCCGTCGCGCGCGGCATCGACGGCAGGACGCGCGGCCTGCTGCTCGACGCGCTCCATGGCGCCGATGCCGGCCGCAGGGCGCACGCCGCGTGGGCGCTCGGCGAGCGCTCACACCAGCCACGCGCGATCGCGCGCCTGACGGGACTCGCCGCGAGGGGTGGCTTCGCGGCCATGGTCGCCGGCCTAACCCTCGAGCGCTGGCTGCGTCCGCCGCGCCCTCTGCACCCCGCCGTCCTTCCGCGTCGAGGGTTTCCCGGGCTCCGGATCGCCCAGGTCTCTCTCCAGGGCCGCCTGGACGCCGACCTCCGCGGCGCCGGTGCCGGCGACGGCGGCGGCCTCGCGACGCTCCTCCTGAGCCTGACCCGCGCGCTCGACGCCCATGCCGGCGTCTCCGAGGTCGTGACCTTCACGCGCGCCTTCGAGGATCCTTCGCTCCCGGGCGTCTACTCCCGGGCCGAGGAGCCGATCGGACGAGGCTCGCGGATCGAGCGCCTTCGATTCGGCCCCGCCGGATACCTCACGACGGCCGAGCAGTGGCCCTACCGCCACGACATCGAAGCCGCGCTCACCCGCTCGGTCGCCCGCCACGGACCGTTCGACGTCGCTCACCTTCGCTTCGCCGACGTCGGCACCTTCGCCGCGGCGCGGGTCTTCCGTAGGCTGGGCGTGCCGGTCGTCTTCACGCTCGCGCCCGACCCGCACTCGGTCTTGCGCGAGAGCGAAGCGGCCGGTCGGCTCGACCGCGAGACCTTCCCCGCAGCCGATCTCGAGCATCACTACGTCTTCCGGGCGTGGCTCGTCGATTGGATGCTGCGCGAGGCCGACGCGCTCGCGGTGCTCCCACGACCGGGCGTCGAGCGGGAGCTGCGGGCACTGCTGGGCCCCTCGTTCGACGCCGTCCGGCCCGACCGGCTCTGGACCATCCCGGAAGGGATCGCCGTGGACACCGCCGCGCAGCGGCCGGTCGCGCCGGACGCGCCCGCGATCCGCGCGCTCGGCACGGTGGTCGGGTCGCTGCCCGAGCATCGGCTCGGGCTCCCACTGCTGCTCACGGTGGCACGACTCAACCGCGTCAAGGGCATCCCGCAGCTCGTCGAGGCCTGGGCGGGTGCCCCGGAGCTGCTCGAGAGCTTCAACCTTCTGATCGTCGGCGGCGACCTCGAGAGCCCGACGCCCGAGGAGCGGTCCGTCATCGCGGAGATCGAGGCGGTCTGCGCCCGCCTGCCGGGCGCCCGCAAGGGCCTCGTCCTCCTCGGCCACCGGCCACACGCCGAGGTGGCGCAGATTCTCCGCGCCGCGGCGCACGGGATCCCCGGCCTTGCCGCCCCCGGAGGTGTCTACGCCTGCCCGAGCCGGAAGGAGGAGTTCGGCCTGGCCCTCCTGGAGGCGCTGGGGGCAGGCCTTTCGGTCGTCGGCCCCGACCGTGGCGGCCCGCCGACCTACATCGAAGACGGGCATACGGGCTTCCTGGCCGACACCACCGATCTCGAGTCGCTCCGGACAGGTCTCGCCAGAGCCGCCTCTGCCAGGCTCGATCCCACCCGGGCGGCGCGCGCCCGCTCGCTCGTGCAGAAGCGCTTCACCGTCGGCGCGATGGCCGACCGGCTCGTCTCGCTGTACGCAAGCGTCACCGGCGAGGCCGCGCTCCACGCCGCATGACGGCGCTCCTCGTCTGCCCGGACTACGTCTCGCACTACCTGCCGACGGCGGCAGTCGGCGCCGCGCTGCGCGACGACGGGCACGACGTGGTCTTCGCGACGGGGGCGGGCCTCTTCGAGCGGGTGCTCGCCGACGGCTTCCATCACGTGGAGCTCCGGCTCGGAGCGGGCAGCAATCCCACGCCCGAGACGCACGCTGACGACCCCAGCCTGAAGGGCTTTCTCGCCGCGACACGCGAAGGGATGGTGGCGACGCTCGAGCTTCAGGCCCGACGACGGCTCCACGACCTGCTCTGGGAGCCCGACCGCGTCGCAGCACGGCTGGCCGAGATCGTCGACGACGTCCGACCGACGATCGTCCTCTCCGACCAACTCGCGTTTGGTGCCGCCCTTGGCTTCCGCGCGCTGGGCATCTCCTTCACGTCGTTCCTTCCGGGGCATCCGTGCCAGCTGCCGCCGCTCGGAGTGCCGTTCGGCTACCCGGCCCGCAGGCCTGCGGGGTTCGCGCAGCGGGAAGAGCTCGACGCGTTACACGCGCTCTGCACCCGTGCGGCGCGCGCGTTCACACGGCGCTTCAACGAGACGCTGCTCGAACTGGCCCCGCACGCCCAGCCCGTCGAGGACGCCTTCGCCGAAGGCGCCCCGCGGGGGACGCTCGTCAACTACCCCGGCAGCCTCGCCGGCCCCGGGGTCGCCACCGGAGCGACGCTCGTCGGCCCGTGCGTCCGAGAGGAGCCTGGCGACCCGGAGCTCGACGCCCTCGAGCCGGGAGGCGAGCCGCCGAGAGCGTACGTCGCGCTCGGCAGCTTCCTGTCAGCGCGCTCGGATGTCCTCGGTGGGATCGCAGATGCGCTCCGCGCAGTCGGCCTGGAAGCCGTGATCGCTTCAGGTGTCACCGCGCCGGGCGACCTCGGACCGCTCCCGGAGAGTTGGATCGTCCGGCCGCGCCTGCCCCAGGTCGCCGCACTGCGCGCATGCGACGTCGTCGTCTGCCACGCAGGGAACAACACGGTCATGGAGGCGCTGACAGCCGGGCTGCCGGTGGTAGGGCTGCCGTTCTCGACCGACCAGTTCGCCGTCGCCGCCGACCTCGTCGCAGCAGGGGTCGGTGCCGCCCTCGACCCGAACCGCGCGACCGCGGGCGACATCGCCGCCGCGGTGCGCCAGGTTCTCGGGTCCGGGACCCGAGAACGAGCGGCCACGCTCGGGCGCCGGCTCCGGCGCGAACCCGGGGCGACACGGGCCGCGGGCCTGCTGGTTCGCTCGGATAGCGCCTCCGCTCCCGCCATGTACATGTAGCCGCTGCCGAGCGCGGCCGGGCCGAGTCAGAACGGCCGGTGCGCCCAGGCGTCAGAGCCAGTCGAGCAGTTTCTCCACGCCGTCGACGACCGCGTCGGGGCGCTGCCTCTCGGGCAGCCGGCCCAGGTCGATCGAGCCGCTGATACCGCTGCGGACGAGGATCGTCCGCGCGCGGCCGAGACGGCCGAGTGCGACGTCCAGGTCGAGGTCGTCGCCGATCACGACGAGGTCGCGGGACGGCACGCCCACCTGGTCGGAGATCGTCCGGAGCGCGGCCCGGGAGGGCTTCCCGACGACGACCGGACGCGCACCGGTGACCTTCGCGATCGCGGCAGTGACCATCGCGCCGCGGCTGAAGATCGGCCCGTCCGCCCCGGCGTAGGCCGGGACGAAGCTGCCGGTCAGCAGTGGGGCGCCGGCGAGCACGGCACGGGCCGCTTCTTCGAGCTGGGCGAAGTCGACCACGTCGGTGTGCGCGACGAAGACCGCGTCTGCGCGCTCCGCGTCCCCCTCGTCCAGGATCCGCAGCCCGGCCTGCACCAGGTACTCACGCGCCCGGGCGGTGCCGAACAGGAGCACCGCGACATCGCGTTCGAGCGCCCGGAGGTACACCTGGACGCTGCGCAGCGGCGTGAGCATCTCGTCGTCGCCGACGTGGAGCCCGACTGCTCGAAGCCCTTCGGCGAACGCCTCCGGCGGCACGTGGCTGCCGTTCGTGAAGAGCGCCAGCGGCCGGCCGGACGCGCGGATCCGCTCCAGCACCTCGACCGCTCCCGGCTGGACGTGGATCGCCTCGCCGGCGCGGTGCACGAGCGTCCCGTCGACGTCGAGGACGAATGCCCCTACGTCGTCAAGTCGCACGGCGCCACACCACCCGGTCGTCTCCCTTCCGCACGTCCAGGTACGAGATCGACCTGCGATTGGCAACCTCGTGCAGCAGCGTCACCACGGGGTGGCGCCCTGCCCTGCCGGCCGCTTTCGTCCTGTCGGCAGCGGGGGGCGACGCGAGCATCGCGTCCACCTGCTCCTCGGGCATCGTCAGACGCAGGAGCAGCTCCTCGTCGGAGATCCCCGGCCGGAAGCGGGCTCGTGCTCCCTCGAGCTGGAGCGGCTCGAGCCCGCTCAGCTCCGCGGCGCGCGGCCGGGAGAGGACGCGGTCGGCGACGTCGGGGTCGACGGGCGCGGCCGGCTCGCCGTAGTGGCCGAGGAAGTAGCGGACGGTCTCGTCCGAGACGTTCGACCAGCGCTCGCCGTCGATGACGTTCCGCACCGCCTGTGTCGCAACGAGCTGCGACACCGGCGTGACGATGATCGGGTATCCCATCTCGGCCCGTACGCGGCCGACCTCCTCGAGCACGCGGGGGAACAGCTCGGGCCTGCGCAGCTCGTCGAGCATCCGCTGCGTCGTGGAGACCATCCCGCCCGCGAGCTGGTGGTGGTAGTAGGTCGAGTCGAACTCCTGCGGCCCGCCGACCGGAAGGCCCCTCTCGCGCGCGAGCTCCCGGAAGTACCCCGACATCTCGGCGAGAGCGTCGACGTCCAGGCGGTGCGAGAAGCCCTCCGCCTCCAGGTCGCGAAGCGTCGTCTCGGCCGCCGGGTTGGACGTCCCGCGGGCCAGGGGCGCGACGGCGGTGTGGAGCGCGTCGAACCCGACGCGCAGCCCCTCCACGTAGACGAACGGCGCGAGGCCGATCGTGCAGTGGCTGTGCAGCTCGACCGGACGCCCACGAGCGGCGCGAAGGAAGTGCGGCGCCAGCTCCTGCACGGCCGCCTGCGTCAGCAGACCGCCGGGATCCTTGAGGTACAGGCCGTCCATGTCGGCGCAGTCGGCGAGCGCGGCGGCACGTTCCGCGTAGTACGCGTGGGTGTGCACCTCGCTGACCGAGTACGTCAGTCCGATGATCACCTCCTCGACGCCCTCCTCGTGGGCCAGCGCGGCGACGCGCCGCAGACGGACCGGGTCGTTGGAGGGGTCGGCGAACTGGAAGCGGCGAATCCCGTTGCGTACGACACAGCGGAACGCGAGCCGCATCACGTCCTCGTCGACGGGCACCCAGGTGATGAAGCGCATGCCGGTCGTGATGAAGCCGAGCCGCGTCTCCGGCATCGCCGAGCGGACGAGCCTGAGTCGCTCCCAGGGATCCTCCCGGTGGAAACGGACCGCCACGGCCATGTGGGTGCTCGACGTGAAGTCCACCGCACGGAAGCCGACGCGGTCGATGGTGGGCGCGATCGCGACGATGTCGGACGTCGTGAGGCCGGTCGCGCTCCACAGGCTCTGGTTGCCGTCGCGCAGCGTCGTGTCGACGACGTCGACCAGGCTGCTCGTCCGCGGAGCGCTCATCGGTCGGGCTGCACCCGGAAGAGCGGCGCCCCGTACTCGACGAGCTCTGCGTTCTCGGCACAGACGGCGACCACCGTCCCGGTCACGCCCGCCGGGATCGCGTTCATCATCTTCATGACCTCGATCAGGCAGACGATCGTGTGCGCCTCGACGCGCGCGCCGACGTCCACGAAGGGCGGCGCTCCGGGCGCCTCGGCGCGGTAGAACGTGCCGAGCATCGGGGCCGAGACCAGGAGCGACTCGTCGGTCGTGGCGGCCTCGGCGGGAGACGTGGGCTCGGCACCGTCCGACCGCCCGGGTTGGCGGCGCCGGCAACTCGGCCGGAGGCGGCGCCCCGCCGCGAACCACGTGGAGCGAGAGATCGTCGATCTCGACGCGGAGCTCGTCGACGTCCGACTCGTCGATCAGCCGGAGGATCTCGCGGACGTCCTTCTCGTCGAGCGGCATACGGGCGTCAGGACCGCTCTCGCGGCTTCTCGGAGGCGCCGAAGGTGCTCATCACGAGCGACAACGCCGAGGCGGAGAGCTTCGGCGCGGGATCGCGGAGCGTCGTCACGGGTCTCGCCTGGAGCACGCGGAGAGAGTCGGGCAGCGGCTGTCCGCGCGCGATCGCCCACTCGATGTCCTGGTGGCCCCCGAAGTGGCGCTCGACGCGCCGCGCGACCTCGACGAGCGCGGGGAAGTGCTCGCCGCCGAGGCACGGCTCGTCTTGCCGCTCCGGCCGCCACCGCCACCCGCACGGCCCCGCGTCCGGCCGCGTCCGGCACGTACTCGACGTCCTTCGAGCTCACCGTCTGCCGTACCACTTCGCCCGTGACCTTGCTGATCAGATAGTCGTCCGGCGTCACCTCGCCGTTCACGACCGCGATGCCGAGCCCGAAGCTCGCGTTCAAGGCCACCATGCTGGGATCGCCGCTGACGGGGTTGCACGTGAACATCACCCCGGAGACCTCGGCGTCCACCATCTGCTGGACGGTCACCCCCATCGCCGGGTCGAGCGCGGCGCCGCGAGCCGCTCGGTAGCTCATCGCGTGCGGGGCATAGAGGCTCACCCAGCAGTCGCGCACCGCGTCGCAGACCTGCTCGATGCCGCGCACCCAGAGGAAGCTCTCCTGCTGGCCCGCGTGGCTTGCGTCCTCGCTGTCCTCGCCGACCGCGCTCGAGCGGACTGCGACCGGTGGCCGGCTCCTCGCCCGTCGCGCGCGCGAGCTCCTCGTAGCGCGATGCCAGCTCGGCCCTGACGTCCTCGGGCAGGGGGGCGAAGCGCATCGCCTCCCCGATCGTCTTCGCGGCGGCCGCGACTGCGTCGAGGTCACCGGACGAGGCGCGCGACAGCGCCGTCGCGATGGTGCCCTCGAGGCCGGTCGTCTCGACGAACGTGCGGAGGGCGGCGGCGCCGACCGCGAACCCCCCGGGCACAGGGATCCCCGCTGCGAGGAGCTCGCCGAGGTTCGCGCTCTTGCCCCCGTAGACGTCGGCGTCCTCGCGGCGGAGCTCGACGAGCAGACTGGTGTACGCGAAGCTCACGCCGTCATGCGTCGAGGATGGTGACGAGGCCGGTCGAGCCGTCCACGCGGATCATCTGCCCCGTCTTGATCTCCGAAGTCGCGCGGCCGGTGCCGACCACCGCAGGCAGTCCGTACTCGCGGCAGACGATCGCGGCGTGCGACATCACACCGCCGATGTCCGTGACCACGGCCTTGACGTTGGAGAAGATCGGCGCCCAGGCAGGTGACGTGATGGGACAGACGAGGATGTCGCCGTCGCGCACGCGCGCGATCTCCTCGACGCCGATCACCACTCGCGCCACCCCCTCGACGATGCCGGGCGACGCGGCCGCGCCTCTGAGCCGTCCTCCGCCTTCCTCCGCGCTCGCCCACTCCTGGACGCGTTCCGTCGTGACGCCCCAGAGCATGATCACCGCCGGGTCGGTGATCGCCTCCGGCGTCGCGCCGATCGCCGGCGGGGGAGACCACTCGCCCAGCCGCTCGAGGAGCTCCTTGCGGCGGGCGACGATCGGCGGCCAGTGCGCCGGGCCGAGGGGCGTGCCGCCCGTGGCCCAGGTCAGGACGAGCTCGTCGAGCGCCTGCGCAACCTCGTGGCGCCCGAGCTGGAAGACGTCCTCGGCGTCCTCGAGGAAGCCGTGCTGCGCGAGCAGCGCCCCGAACTCGCGCACCTTGTTCCACCAGCGCGTGAGGAACCAGTAGTCGCAGAAGAACTTGTGCTCCTCGACGTACGGGAACACGGTCCGGGACAGCGCGAGCAGCTCGTCGAACGCCGCGCGCGATTCCTCGTCGAGCAGCGCTCCGTACTCCGTCGCGAGACGGTCGCGCTCGCGCGCGAGCTCCTCGGTCGGACGCTCGACCTCCTCGCCGTCCCGGAGCGCACGCACGTGGCCGACGACGGACGCGTAGGCGATGCGGGGATCGTCGTACCAGCTCCGGTAGAAGTGGTACAGGCCGTCCCCGGTCGCCATGTTGAACCAGGGGTCCTTGATGCGCTCGAGCTCCTCGAGCCAGCGTTCTCCCCTCGTCGCTCTGCGCCAGCTCGGCGTCGATCTCCGCGGGAGAGCGCTCCTCGACGAAAGCGCCGTCGACGCCGGTGTCGATCGCCAGCTTGGCCAGCTTCCGGAGCTCCGCGCTCGGCTTGAAGAGGAGGACGTCGATCCCGGCGATCATCTGCGCGACGTGCTGGTCGGGGATGTCGGGGAGCTGGCTCTTGCAGAGCTCCGAGAACGTCATGTACGCGCCGTAGCCGAGGAGCAGGAACTCGAAATGGTGCTGCCACATGAGGTCGCCGCAGCGAAGCGTCCGGTCGTAGGCGTTGAGGACCTCGTAGAACGACGTGTTCCGGTCGTCCTCGAAGGCCACCTCGTCGCGCTCGTACTCCGGGAGATCGGGGACGCGGAGGTTCGTGATCTCCGCGATCAACGCCTGCATCTTCTCCTTGAACTTCGCGTAGAGCTCGTCCCAGTGCTCGTAGTAGTAGCCCGCACGTCGCTGGAAGAACTCCACCCGCTCGGCGATCTTGGCCGGATCGGTGACCGGGTTGCCGGAGATGTAGACGTAGCCGTTCACGATGCGGTAGTCGATGCCCATCGCAGGCGGAACCGCGAAGACCCGGTTCTGCCAGACACCGAGGGCCTGGTACGGGCTGTCGACACACGCGACGTCGAAGGCCGGCATGGGAAGCGGGAAGTGCATCGAGTTCCAGAACCAGAACCGGCTCTCGTCGGCCTCGCGCCGCGCCTCGTGGAACAACGCGTGGTAGGGGTACATCTCCTGCCACCCCTCGCACCCGGGTGGAGTGGCGATCTCGTAGGGGCTCGGAAACGCGCTCGCAGGCCTCGTCGCGGCCATGTGCTCTCCTCCGTCGGGGCTCACGTGTGTATACAACCATCGTCCGCGCCTGGTGCGTGGCCGACCGGGCCACGGGCCTTGGCGACGAACGCCGACCACCAACTGACGATGCGCGCGATCAGCCAGGCGACACTCGGCGGGCCCGAGGTTCTCGAGCTCGTGGAGATGCCACGACCCGATCCGGCGCCCACGGAGGTGCTCGTGCGCGTGACGGCTGCCGGGGTCAACCCGGTCGACTGGAAGGTGCGCGCGGGCGGCGGCTTCCTCGGGGAGCCGCCGTTCACCGTCGGCTGGGACGTGGCCGGCGTCGTGGAGGAGCTGGGCCGGGGAGTCACGCGCTTCCAGGCCGGAGACCGAGTCTTCGGGATGCCCCGCTTCCCGAAGGAGGCGGCGGCCTATGCGGAGTACGTCACGTCGCCGTCCCGTCAGCTCGCGCGGACTCCGGAGTCGATCGGCGACGTCGAGGCTGCGGCGCTCCCGCTCGCGGGGCTGACAGCGTGGCAGGCACTCGTCGAGACGGCCGACGTCCAGCCCGGCCAACGAGTGCTCATCCTCGGCGCGGCCGGAGGAGTCGGGCATCTCGGCGTCCAGATCGCCAAGGCGCGAGGCGCCCACGTGATCGGCACGGCGCGCTCGGGAAAGCACGCGTTCCTGCACGACGCTCGGTATCGACGAGGCGATCGACTACACGAGCGAGTGGATCGGGGACCGCATCCGGGACGTCGACGTCGTGCTCGATCTCGTCGGGGACGAGGCGAGCCCGGGGGCGCTTTCGTTGCTCCGTGACGGCGGCCTGTTCATCGCGGTGCCGTCCGGCGCCGGCGTCGAGCGGCTGCGTGAGCTGGCCGGAGGTCGCGTGCGCGTCACCGGCATCCTCGTCGAGCCCGACCGCGCCGGGCTCGAGGCGATCGCGGAGCTCGTGGAGCGAGCGCATCTGCGGGTGCACGTCGAGCGGACGTTCCCGCTCGGCGCACGCCGCCGAAGCGCACGAGCTCGGCGAGACCGGCCGGACCCAGGGCAAGCTCGTCCTGACCGTCGACTGACCCCGTCCGGGTCCGGCGCAGTACTCCCGGCGCGTCCGGTCGTCCACAATGGAGGATCTGGCGGCGACGGACGTCATCGGGCGTGCGGCCGAGCTCGGCGTCATCCAGGAATTCCTGGCTGATATCGAGCATGGGCCGCGCGCGCTCGTGCTCTCCGGCGAGGCGGGCATCGGGAAGACGGTGCTGTGGGAGGCCGGCGTCGACGACGCGCGCGGCCGGTTCGACTCGATCCTGACCTGCCGAGGCGTCGAGGCCGAGGCATCACTCTCCTTTGCCGGGCTCTCGGAGCTGCTCGGGGACGTGCTCGACGAGGTCGGGCCCTCGCTCGCGCCGCCGCGCCGGCGGGCTCTCGAGGTCGCGCTGCTGCTCGCGGAGCCGGGCGAGACGGCGCCGGACGCGCATGCGATCGGGCTCGCCGTGCTCGACGTGCTGCGGGCGCTGGCCGACCACGGTCAGGTCCTCGTCGCGCTCGACGACATCCAGTGGCTCGACCCGGCCTCGGCGGGCGCGCTCCAGATCGCGCTGCGGCGGCTGCGCGACGAGCCGCTCGGGTTGCTCGCGACGCTGAGGCTGGGGCCGGAGCTCGCGGGGAGCCCGGTCGAGCTCGAGCGCTCGTTCCCGGACGGGCGGCTCGGGCGGCTGACCGTCGGCCCGTTGAGCCTGGCTGCGCTTCATCGCCTGCTCGAGGAGCGGCTCGGGCTCGAGCTGACGAGGCCGGAGCTCGCCCGCGTGCAGGAGGCGACCGCGGGCAACCCGTTCTTCGCGCTGGAGCTCGGCCGCGAGCTGGTGCGGACGAACACGCGACCGGCGCCCGGCCAGCCGCTGCGCGTGCCCGAGAGCCTGCGCGAGCTGCTCGGCGGGCGACTTGCCCGCCTGCCGGGCGAGACGCTCGACGTCCTGCTCCTGGTCGCGGCGCTCGCGCGGCCGACGGTCGAGCTTGTGGCGGCCACCTACGGAGAACGGGAACGGGTCCTGGAGGCGCTCGAGACGGCGGCCCAGGAGGCGGTGGTCGAGCTCGACGACGCGAACGTGCGCTTCGCGCATCCGCTGCTCGGCTCGATCTGCTACGAGCGGGCACCGCTCTGGAAGCGACGTGCGGTGCACCGGGCGCTCGCCGGCGCGGTCTCGGAGGTCGAGGAGCGGGCCCGCCACCTGGCGCTCGCCGCGGACGGCCCCGATCCCGTCGCAGCGGCCTATCTCGAGGCCGCCTCGGAGCAGGCGGCCGCCCGCGGGGCGCCCGGGGCGGCCGCCGAGCTCGCGGAGCTCGCCGCCGGGCTGACCGCGGAGATCCCGAACTCGCCAGGACGCGGCGCTTCCGCGCGGCCATGCTCCGTCGCATGGCCGGTGACGGCGAGCGAGGCGCTCGCGATCCTGGAGCAGCTCCTGGTGGACGCCACTCCGGGGCCCGAGCGCTCGGATGTCCTCTACGAGCTCGCCCTCTCCCAGGCCGAGGGCCTTCGTACGCCAGATCGAGCTCTGCGACGCGGCACTGGCAGAGGCGGAGGGCGACGACGCGCGCTCCGCCCGGATCCTGGCTCTTCGCGCGGGAACGCACCTTATCGCGGCCAGACGCCGACGCGGCGCTGACCGACGGCCGAGCCGCAGTCGACAGGGCAGAGCGCGCCGGCGACCCGACGGTGCTCGCCCAGGCGATCTCGTACACGGGGCAGGCGGAGACCTACCACGGCGAGACAACCTCTGGGCTTCTCGAGCGCGGCCTCGAGATCGAGGAGAGGCTCGGGCTGGAGCTCGAGTGGAACTGGAGCCCGAGCTTCGCGCTCGGACGCCGACTGATGCGCTTCGGGGAGACCGACCGCGCCCGTGTCATCTTCGAGCGCCTCGAGGCGCAGGCGGCGTCACGCGGGGACGAGGTCACCCGGGTGATGGTGCTCTGGTCGTTGACCGCACTGGAGTGGCTCGCCGGTCGCTGGAGCCTCGCGCTCGAGCATGCCGCGGCGGCGTACGAGCTGACGGAGCAGACGCAGCACGCGCACGCTCGTCACTGGGTAGGACGTGCGAAGGCGCTCCTCGAAGCGGACCTCGGTCTCGTCGAGCAGGCGCGTGCCTCGGTCGACGAGGTTCTCTCACTCTCGCCGGCGATGGGCTACGAGATCTTCGTCATCGAGACGCTCGGCGTCCTGGGGCGCCTCGAGCTCGAGCTCGGCGATCTCGAATCCGCCGCGCGCCACCTCCGCGAGCTCCCACGGCGGCTCCTCGCAGGCGGAATCCACGACCCGGCGCTTCCGGTCTGGCCGGACGCGATCGAGACGCTCGTCGGCCTCGGCGAGCTGGAACGGGCGCGCTCTTACCTCGAGTCGTACGAGGTGCACGCGGAGCGCCTCGGGAGCCCGTACGCGCGAGCCGGGGCTGCCCGTTGCCGCGGATTGCTCCTGGCCGGGGAGGGCGATCTTGCCGGCGCACTCGCGGCGTTCGAGCGGTCGCTGGCCGATGCGGAGCCGTTCCCCCTGGAGCACGCCCGTACGTTGCTCTGTCTCGGCATGGTGCGGCGGCAAGCGAAGCAGAAGCGGGCCTCGCGCGAGGCGCTCGAGCAGGCACTCGCGATCTTCGAGGAGTTGGGTGCGCGGCTGTGGGCGGAGAAGGCGCGCGTAGAGCTGCGCCGGATCAGCGGTCGTGCGCCGGCGTCGGACGAGCTGACCGAGACGGAGCGACGTGTCGCCGGGCTGGCCGCGCAGGGCCGCACGAACAAGGAGATCGCGGCGGAGCTGTTCATGGGCGTGAGCACCGTCGAGGCGCACCTCTCGCACGTCTACCGCAAGCTCGGCGTCCGCCGCGCCGAGCTCGCGGGCAGCCTGGAGAGGGCGGAGGCCCGATGACGACGGCTGTCATCGGGCGCGACCAGGAGCTTGGTGCGGTCGAGAGGTTCCTCGACGCGGTCGGCCGGGGGCCGTGGGCGCTCGTCCTCTCCGGCGAGGCGGGGATCGGGAAGACGATGCTCTGGGAGGTGGGAGTCGACGAGGCCGAGCGCCGCTTCGGCCGCGTCCTCGTCCATCGCGGCGATCGAGGCCGAGGCCTCGCTCTCCTTCGCCGGGCTCTCCGATCTGCTCGCCCCCGTGTTCGATAGCCTGGCGGATCGCTCGCGCCGCCGCGACGCCGCGCGCTCGAGATCGCGCTCTGGCTCGCCGACCCGGGCGAGCAGCCGCCGGAGCAGGGCGCGATCGGGCTCGCCGTGCTCGACGTGCTGCGCAGCGCTCGCCGGCCGAGGAGACCGTGGTCATCGCCCTCGACGACCTCCAGTGGCTCGACGCGGCCTCGGCCGCCGTGCTCCAGATCGCGCTGCGGCGTCTGCGCGACGAGCGTGTCGGCCTTCTCGCCACGCTCCGCAGCGGCGCCGGACATTACCGCTCCGCGTCGAGCTCGAGCGCGCCTTCCGGGAAGAGCGGCTCGAGCTGCTGCCGGTCGGCCCGCTCAGCCTGGCCGCGCTTCACGACGTGCTCCAGGAGCGACTCGGTCTCGAGCTGACTCGGCCGGAGCTCGTCCGTCTCGCCGATGCGACCGCGGGGAACCCGTTCTTCGCGCTCGAGCTGGGCCGTGAGCTCGTCCGTACGAACACGAGGCTCACGCCCGGTCGCGCCCTGCCGGTGCCCGAGGCCCTGCACGAGCTGCTCGGCGGCCGCCTCGCCCGCCTGCCGTCGGAGACCGTCGACGTCCTGCTCCAGGCCGCCGCGCTCGCCCGGCCGACGGTCGACCTGGTCGCCGACGCGCACGGAGACCGGCAGCGCGTCGCTCGACGCGCTCGAGACGGCTGTCCGGGAGGGAGTCGTCGACGCTCGACGACTCGAGCGTTCGCTTCGCGCACCCCCTGATCGCCTCGATCTGTTACGAGCAGGCGCCGGTCTGGAAGCGACGAGCCGTCCACCAGGCGCTCGCGGAGGTGGTTACCGGAAAGGAGGAGCGGGCCCGCCACCTTGCGCTCGCCGCGAGCGGCCCTGACGAGCGGATCGCCTCCGAGCTTGACGGCGCCGCCGAGCAGGCAGCCGCGCGTGGGGCGCCTGCGGCTGCGGCCGAGCTCTGCGAGCTCGCCGCAAAGCTCACGGCGGGCGATCCCGCCCTCGTGCGGCAGCGTCGCCGTCGGGCCGCGACCTCCTATCGCCTTGCCGGCGACGGAGAGCGTGCAGCCGCGATGCTCGACGAGCTCTTGCCGGAGGTTCCGTCCGGTGTCGAGCGGGCGGACATCCTCTCTCAGCTCGTCGAGACGTTGAGGGGTGACCCTCGGACGCTGCTCGCGGCTCTGCGACGAAGCGTTGGACCAGGCGGCAGGCGACGACGTCCGCTGCGCACGGATCCTCGGCCACCGGATGGGGATGCACCTGTGGGATGCCGACGTTCGGGCGGCGCTCGTCGACGCCCGGGCGGCGCTCGAGATGGCCGAGCGCGTGAGCGATCCCGCCCTGCTGGCGGAGGCGATCGCACGGGTGGCGTCGGCCGAGACCGTACGCGGCGGACGTCACGCCGGGCCTCCTCGAGCGCGGGGTCGCCATCGAGGACGAGCTCGAGCTTGCGCTCGAGTACTACGAGAGTCCACGCTACGCGCGGGCCCGACTCCTGGCGCGTCTGGGTGAGATCGACTGGCCCCGCAGCGTCTTCGAGGAGCTGGAGGCCAGGGCGAGCGGCCCGGGGCGACGAAGGGACGCGGATGATGGCCTTGTGGCCGCTGGCGATGCTCGAGTGGCTCGTCGGCCGCTGGCCGCGGGCCCTCGAGCACGCGGCGGCGGCGGCCGAGCTGACGGCGCAGACGCAGTATTCGCATGCCCTGATGTGGGTGGCGCGGGTCAAGGCGCTGCTCGAGGCCGACCTCGGTCTCGTCGATGAGGCGCGGGCCTCGGCCGAGGAGAGTCTCGCGTACTCGAGAGCGACCTCGAATGAGTTCTTCATGGTCGTTTCCCTCGGGGTGCTCGGCCGGCTCGAGCTCGCCCTCGGAAACCTGGAGGCGGCGGGCGACTACCTCCGCGAGCTCCCCGGGCGGTTTCTCGCCGGGGGCGTGAACGATCCCACGCTTCCGCTCTGGGCCGACGCGATCGAGACGCTCGTCTCACTCGGCGAGCTCGACCAGGCGGGCTCGTACCTCGAGCAGTACGGGTCGAACGCGCGCCGACTGGGCGGCCCGTGGGCGCTGGCCGCGGCCCTGCGTTGCGACGGCCTGCTGGCCGCGGCGGAAGGCGATGTGGCAGCCGCGTTCAGCGCCTTCGACGGTGCCCTGGCCGAGCTGAAGGCGAGTCCGTATCCGCTCGAGCGCGCCCGAACCCTGCTGTGCCTCGGCATCGTGCGGCGGCAGGCGCAGCAGAGGAGAGCTGCCCGCGAGGCGCTGGAGCAGGCGCTAGCCATCTTCGAGGAGCTGGGCGCCCGCCTCTGGGCGGAGAAGGCCCGCTCCGAGCTCGCGCGCATCAGTGGTCGCCGAGCGCCCTCGGAAAGGCTCACTGAGACCGAGCGACGCGTGGCCGAGCTCGCCGCGCGGGGCCGCACGAACAAGGAGATCGCGGCCGAGCTCTTCATGGGCGTCAGCACCGTCGAGGCGCATCTCTCGCGCGTCTACCGCAAGCTCGGTGTTCGCAGGGCCGAGCTCGCGACACGCCTCGCGATGGAGGTGGACGAGGCGGTCCAGCGCTAGGGCGACGACGGCCTCGGCGTCGTCCGCGCCGACGCGAGGACGCACTATCGATCGAGCGCCTGCACCGCGGAGCCGGGCCGCGCTCCCCGGTCGGCTCATACCGGTGGACGCGTCCGCCCAATCCTAGGGACTTCAGGGTTTCTGCGGAGCACGTCGAGCCGTAGCCTCGACTCGTGGTCTACGTCGTCGAGCGGTACCTCCCGGACCTCGACCGGCGCCGGCTCGTCCGCATGCTCGGAAAGCTGGGCCCGGTGACGCAGGAGCTCCGCGCCGAAGGCACGCTCGTGCGATACCTGGGCTCGACGATCGTCCCCGGCGACGATGCCTGCTTCTGCCAGTTCGAAGGGCGCCTCAGAGGCGGCCGTCGCGGAGGCGAACGAGCGCGCCGGAGTGCCGTTCAACCGGATCGTCGCGGCCATCGCCGTCCCGGTGGCTACGGACAGCTCGTAACCGGGCCCCGAGTCGGCCACAATGGCCGGAGGCCCATGGCGACGGAGGTAATCGGCCGCGAGGACGAGCTCGGCTCGATCGAGGCGTTTCTGGCTCGCGTCGAGGAGGGCCCGGCAGCGCTCGTCCTCTCCGGCGAGGCTGGGATCGGCAAGACGGTCCTCTGGGAGACAGGTGTCGAGGAAGCCGAGGAGCGGTTCGGCAGCGTCCTGCTGCACCGGAGCGTGGAGGCCGAGGCGCTGCTGTCGTTCACGGGACTCTCCGACCTGCTCGCGCCCGTCTTCCAGGAGGTGGCACCCTCGCTCGCGGAGCTACGGCGGCGCGCGCTCGAGGTCGCGCTCCTCCTGGCAGAGCCCGGGAAGGTTGCTCCGGACCCGAGAGCCATCGGACTGGCCGTGCTCGACGTCCTCCGCATGCTCGCCGAGCGGCAGCCGGTCGTCCTCTCGCTCGACGACCTCCAGTGGCTCGACCCGTCGTCGGCCGGCGTGCTGCAGATCGCGCTCCGGCGCCTGCGTGACGAGCGCGTCGGCCTGCTCGCGACGGTGCGGACGGCGCCCGACACGGCCGTCTCCGGTGGAGCTCGATCGCGCGTTCACGGCGGATCGGCTCGTGCGGCTTCCGATCGGCCCTCTGAGCCTGGGGGCGCTCCACCACCTGCTGAGAGAGCGGGTCGATCTCGATCTCACGCGGCCGGAGCTGGGTCCGCGTCCAGGAGGCGTCGGCGGGCAACCCGTTCTTCGCGCTCGAGCTCGGGCGCGAGCTCGTCCGCACGGGCTCCAGGCCGACCGCCGGCAGGGCCTTGCCCGTTCCCGAGAGCCTGTACGAGCTCCTCGGCGGCCGCCTCGCCCGGCTTCCGACCGATACGGGCGACGTCGTCCTCTTCGCTGCCGCGCTCGCCCGTCCGACGGTCGAGCTCGTGGTCAAGGCACACGGGCACCGCGAGACCGTCGTCGAGGCCCTCGATACTGCCGCCCGGGAGGGCGTGGTCGAGCTCGACGACTCGCGCGTCCGCTTCGCCCATCCCTTGCTGGCATCGATCTGCTACGAGCAGGCGCCGATCTGGAAGCGCCGTGCGATTCACGGAGCGCTCGCGCGGGCGGTCGCCGACGTCGAGGAGCGGGCGCGCCATATGGCGTTGTCCGTGGACGGTCCCGACGCGGTCGCCGCCTCGTACCTCGACGCGGCCGCCGAGCAGGCGGGGGCTCGCGGGGCGACAGCGGCGGCAGCCGAGCTCTCCGAGCTCGCAGCCGACCTGACGCCCGGTGAGCCCGTCTCTGTCGCGGCAACGGCGCTTGCGCTCGGCGAGGTCTATCGGCTCGCGGGCGACGTCCGCCCAGGCGGTGTCTGCTCGACGCGATTCTCGCGGACGTTCCGCGGGCATCGAGCGGTCCGACGTTCTCTTCGAGCTCGCGCCGACGCTCAGGGCCGACCCGAGACGACGATCGAGCTCTGCGACCGAGGCGCTCGCCGAGGCGCCGGGCGACGAGTCGCGCTCGGTGCGGATCCTCGCGTATCGGGGCGCGATGCGTCTGTACCAGGTGGACATCGACGCGGCTCTCGTCGACACCCGCGCTGCTCTCGAGAAGGCGGAGCGGATCGGTGACCCAGCACTGATCGCGCTGACGATCGCACACGTCGCGCACGCGGAGGGGTGGGCCGCCGAGCTTCACGCCCGGTCTCGTCGAGCGCGGCGTGCCGAGATCGAGCAGCGTCTGGGGTTTCGCTCCAGTACCTCGAGAGCCCGACCGTCTCGCTAGCAGGCGCCTTGCCGGCCAGGGGGACCTGGATCGAGCTCGCGCCATGCTCGAGGAGATCGAGGCGAAAGCCGCCGAACGCGGGGACGAACGTCTCCGCATCCAGACCCTCGGCGCCTCAGCCCGGATCGAGTGGTTCGCGGGCGACTTGCAGCAGGCGCTCGACCTTGCCACCGAGGCGCACGAGCGCCACGACCGTCAGCACGACGTCGGGCACCCGGTTCGCCTCAAGGCCCTCGCCGAGGCCGACCTCGGCGACGTCGAGCAAGCGCGTGCTCGGCGGAACGAGGGGCTGATGACGGCTCGAGAAGATGTCGGACAGTGGGCGATCCTCAGCGCCGGCGTCCTGGGACGGCTCGAGCTCGCGCTCGGCGATCTCGAGGCGGCCTGGGCTACGTGCGCGAGCTGCCCGGAGAGCTCCTCTCGAACGGGTACAAGGATCCGACGGCCCCTGTTTGGGGAGACGCGATCGAGATCCTCATCGCCGCTGGCGAGCTCGAGCAGGCGAGGGCCTATCTCACGCAGTACGAGGTGAACTCGCGCCGTGCCGGAAGCCCGTGGGCGGTCGCCGTCGCCGCGCGCTGCCGTGGCCTCCTTGCAGCCGCCGAGGACGACCCGGCGGCCGCTCTCACGGCATTCGAGCGATCTCTCACCGAGCTCGCGGAGCTTCCGTATCCGTTCGAGCGCGGCCGTGGCCGCACCCTGCTCTGCCTCGGCACGGTGCGCGACAGGCGCAGCAGAGGAAGGCCGCCCGCGAGGCGCTGGAGGAGGCGCTCGCGATCTTCGAGGAGCTCGGCGCTCGCCTCTGGGCGGAGAAGGCCCGAGCCGAGCTGGCGCGCATCAGCGGCAGGCGCACGACCTCGGACGAGCTGACCGAGACCGAGCGGCGGGTCGCCGAGCTCGCCGCCGAGGGCCACACCAACAAGGAGATCGCCGCCGAGCTCTTCATGGGAGTGAGTACCGTCGAGGCGCATCTCTCCCGCATCTATCGCAAGCTCGGCCTGCGCTCGCGCACCGAGCTCGCCGGCCGGATCGCCTCAGGGGAGGACGGGGCCAAGCTGGTGGACGAGGGGGCCCAAGTCTAGGGCTTTTCGGGTTTCGGGCCCCCACCCCTGAGCCGCATCCTCGAGGGCATGGTCTACGTCGTCGAGCGCTACCTCCCCGGGCTCTCCCGCTCGGATCTCCTGCACGAGCTGTCGAGGCTCGAGCGCACGCAGGAGTCGCCGTGCGAGGCAGGGGGAGTGCGCTACCTCGGCTCGACCATCGTGTTGGGGGACGAGGCCTGCTACTGCCACTTCGAAGGGCCCACCGAGGCGGCTGTCGCCGAGGCGAACAGGAGGGCAGGCCTTCCCTTCGACCGGATCGTGCCCGCAGTCACCGTCGCTCCGAAGGGAGAACAACGATGAGCGTTTCCGCGTCCATTCCTGCAACCGTCCAGATCCGGCGCGACCACCTGCTCGGTCTGATCGGAGCCGTCGCGGCTCTGGCGGCCTGCGTCACCTGGGTGGTGACCGCGTTCGCGTTCGACACCGGTACGTCGGGAGCGGTGTCGAGCTCGCAGGCGACCTCGACCCGCGTCGGCGCCGCGCAGCAGGCCCCGGCGACCTTCACGATGACCCGCAAGCAGGTCGAGGGGCTCTCGACGATGGCGCCGGAGACGGCGACCTTCACGATGACCCGCAAGCAGATCGAGGGGCTCTCGACGATGGCGCAGCAGACCGGGCGCCAGGCCGATCCGCTCATGTCGATGACACCTGCGCAGCTCGCCGGCGTCGGGCTCGGAACCGGGTACCAGCTCCCGAACGCGCAGAGCTCGCCAACCTCGGCGGCTGTCCTTGCCTCGATGAGCCCAGAGACACGGCGTTACACCGAGTCGATCATGAACCTCACGTTCGAGCAGCTCGCCGCCGGCGCCGCGGGCCAGCCCGTAGCGCCGACGGGGAGGGGAGAGGCCCTTCCTCTCCCCTCCACTCCGCGGGCGGAGACCTGTTGCACCCAGTCGAGAACGAATCCCACAATGGAAGGCCCTCGAGAGGAAACGAGGCGATGAGCATCGCCGATCACACGGACGCGCAGCGCACGGGCTTCCCCAGCCCGTTCGAGGTGACGATCCCGCAGGACTGCGAAGGGTGGGAGGACATGTACGCCCGTCACGTCGTCTTCGGCGAGGATCGGCGGGCCTTCGAGGAGGGCCGGTTCTGGTTCCAGGACGGGTTGCACGCCGCGGAGCCCCTCTACCCGTTCGACTCGTTCGCGTTCGAGTACGCCGTGGTGGCAATGAACCAGGCGAGCTCACGCCTCTTCGTCGCCCCGCCCTCGCTCGGTCATCGAGTGCCGGACTCCTGAACGGCTACGTCTACCTCAGTGCGAACCCGGTCACCGACGAGGCGACACTCGAACGCCGGACGGAACTGTTCGCGGGACGGGCCGGCTACTACTACGAGCCACTGGAACGAGCTGTACGAGCGCTGGCTGGAGAAGGTCGAGGCCGCCACGACGGAGCTCGTCGAGCTCGAGGTCCCGGAGCTGCGCCGAGGTCGAGGACGAGTCGATCGTCACGGATGGCCGCGGGCTCGGATCGAGCCACGCGCTCCTGCACGCGTACGACCGCCTGCTCGAGGGGGTCGACCGCATCTTCCAGTACCACTTCGAGTTCCTGCTTCTCGGCTACGGGGCGTACCTCGCCTTCTACGAGCAATGCCGAGAGGCGATTCCCGGACATCTCGGACCAGACCATCGCGAAGATGGTGTCCGCTATCGACGTGCTCGTCCTGCGCCCCGACGACGAGCTTCGGCGGCTCGCACGACTCGCAGTCGAGCTCGGCGTGTCCGCGACAGTCGCAGGCGCCGCGGACGAGCAAGACCTCGTCGCGAACCTCGGCGGCAGCGATGCCGGCGAACGGTGGCTCGCCGACTTCGAGCAGACGAAGGACCCGTGGTTCTACTTCTCCTGCGGGACGGGCGTCTTCCACCACCACCACCGCTCGTGGATCGACGACACCAGGCTCCCGGTCCAGACGATCGGCTCCTACATCGCGCGACTCGACGCCGGCGAGGACATCTCGCGTCCTCGACGGAGCTGCATTGGCCGAGCGTGAGCGCATCACCGAAGGGCACCGTGCGCTGCTTTCGCCCGAGCTGCGCGAGGGCTTCGACGAGAGCCTCGCGCTCGCGCGCACGGTGTTCCCCTACGTCGAGAACCATCACTTCTACATCGACCATCGCTACTTCACGATCTTCTGGAACAAGGTGCGCGTGTTCGGTGCGCTCCTGGCGCGCGTCGGGTTCCTCGAGGACGGAGAGGACGTCTTCCTGCTCCGCCACGACGAGGTGCTCGGCGCCCGCCTCTGGGCGGAGAAGGCCCGCTCGGAGCTCAAGCGGATCAGCGGTCGGCGGACGTCGTCGGACGAGCTGACCGAGACCGAGCGGCGGGTCGCCGAGCTCGCCGCCGAAGGCCACACCAACAAGGAGATCGCCGCCGAGCTCTTCATGGGAGTGAGCACCGTCGAGGCGCATCTCTCGCGCGTCTATCGCAAGCTCGGCCTGCGCTCGCGCACCGAGCTCGCCGGCCGGATCGCCTCAGGGGAGGACGGGGCCAAGCTGGTGGACGAGGGGGCCCAAGTCTAGGGCTTTTCGGGTTTCGGGCCCCCACCCCTGAGCCGCATCCTCGACGGCATGGTCTACGTCGTCGAGCGCTACCTCCCCGGGCTCTCCCGCTCGGATCTCCTGCACGAGCTGTCGAGGCTCGAGCGCACGCAGGAGTCGCCGTGCGAGGCAGGGGAAGTGCGCTACCTCGGCTCGACCATCGTGTTGGGGGACGAGGCCTGCTACTGCCACTTCGAAGGGCCCACCGAGGCGGCTGTCGCCGAGGCGAACAGGAGGGCAGGCCTTCCCTTCGACCGGATCGTGCCCGCAGTCACCGTCGCTCCGAAGGGAGAACAACGATGAGCGTTTCCGCGTCCATTCCTGCAACCGTCCAGATCCGGCGCGACCACCTGCTCGGTCTGATCGGAGCCGTCGCGGCTCTGGCGGCCTGCGTCACCTGGGTGGTGACCGCGTTCGCGTTCGACACCGGTACGTCGGGAGCGGTGTCGAGCTCCCAGGCGACCTCGACCCGCGTCGGCGCCGCGCAGCAGGCCCCGGCGACCTTCACGATGACCCGCAAGCAGGTCGAGGGGCTCTCGACGATGGCGCAGCAGACCGGGCGCCAGGCCGATCCGCTCATGTCGATGACACCTGCGCAGCTCGCCGGCGTCGGGCTCGGAACCGGGTACCAGCTCCCGAACGCGCAGAGCTCGCCGACCTCGGCGGCTGTCCTTGCCTCGATGAGCCCGGAGACACGGCGTTACACCGAGTCGATCATGAACCTCACGTTCGAGCAGCTCGCCGCCGGCGCCGCGGGCCAGCCCTAGCGCCGAGGTGGAGGGGAGAGGCCCTTCCTCTCCCCTCCACTCCGCGGCCGGAGACGTGTTGCACGGAGCCGAGACCGATCCCACAATGGAAGGCCGTCGAAAGGAAGCGAGGCGATGAGCATCGCCGATCACACGGACGCGCGGGGCACGGGCTTCCCCAGCCCGTTCGAGGTGACGATCCCTCGGGACTGCGAGGGGTGGGAGCAGATGTACGCCAGCCACGTCCTCTTCGGCGAGGATCGGCGCGCGTTCGAGGAGAGCCGGTTCTGGTTCCAGGACGGCTTGCATGCCGCGGAGCCCCTCTACCCGTTCGACTCGTTCGCGTTCGAGTACGCCGTCGTCGCCCTCAACCAGGCGAGCTCCCGTCTCTTCGTCGTCCCTCCCTCGCTCGGCGTCGAGTGTCGGATCCTCAACGGCTACGTCTACGTCAGTGCGAACCTGGTCACCGACGCGGCGACACTCGTCCACAGGGCTGAGTTGTTCTCGGGACGGGCCGGCTACTACTACGGCCACTGGGACGAGCTGTACGAGCGCTGGCTCGGGAAGGTCGAGGCCGCCACGACGGAGCTCGTCGATCTCGAGGTCCCCTTGCTCGCAGAGCTCGAGGATGAGTCGATCGTCACCGAGGGCCGCGGGCTCGGATCGAGCCACGCGCTCCTGCACGCGTACGACCGCCTGCTCGAGGGGGTCGACCGCATCTTCCAGTACCACTTCGAGTTCCTGAACCTCGGCTACGGGGCGTACCTCGCGTTCTACGAGCGATGCCGAGAGGGATTCCCGGACATTTCGGACCAGACCATCGCGAGGATGGTGTCCGCGATCGACGTGCTCGTCCTGCGCCCCGATGACGAGCTTCGGCGGCTTGCGCGACTCGCAGTCGAGCTGGGCGTGTCCGCGGCAGTCGCAGGCGCCGTGAACGAGGACGAGCTCGTCGCGAACCTCGTCGGCAGCGATGCCGGCGAACGGTGGCTCGCCGACTTCGAGCGGACGAAGGACCCGTGGTTCTACTTCTCCTGCGGGACCGGCGTCTTCCACCATCACCACCGCTCGTGGATCGACGACACCAGGCTCCCGGTCCAGACGATCGGCTCCTACATCGCGCGACTCGACGCCGGCGAGGACATCTCGCGTCCTCGCGAAGCTGCAGTGGCCGAGCGTGAGCGCATCACCGAGGAGCACCGCGCGCTGCTCCGGCCGGAGCTGCGCCAGGCCTTCGACGAGAGCCTCGCGCTCGCCCGCACGGTGTTCCCCTACGTCGAGAACCACCACTTCTACATCGACCATCGCTACTTCACGATCTTCTGGAACAAGGTGCGCGCGTTCGGTGCGCTCCTGGCGCGCCACGGGTTCCTCGCGGACGGGGAGGATGTCTTCCTCCTCCGCCACGACGAGGTACGGTCGGCACTGGAAGAGCTGCGGCTCCATTGGAGCTCGGGTGGCGCAGGGGTGGCGCGCGGCCCGTGCTTGTGGCCGCCGCTCGTGCAGCGGAGAAGAGCGATCTACGACGGGATGTGCGCCTGGGCTCCGCCTCCTGCTCTCGGCCAGCTGCTCGGGAAGATGACCGACCCGGTCACGATCATGCTCTGGGGTGTCACGGACGAACGCGTTCAGGAGTGGCTCTCCTCCGACGGCGACGGGACCGAGACACTGACCGGATGCCCCGCGTCCCCCGGGGTGGCAGAGGGCGTGGCACGCGTGCTGCTGCGGGTGGACCAGCTCGGCGAGCTCGAGGACGGCGAGATCCTGGTCGCGCCGGTGACCTCGCCGAGCTGGACGCCGGTCTTCCACCGGATCGCGGCAGCGGTCCTCGACAGCGGCGGGATCATGTGCCACGCGGCGATCGTCGCCCGGGAGTACGGGCTGCCGGCAGTCGTCGGGACGGGCACCGGGACCAAGACGATCAAGACGGGCGATCGGCTGCACGTCGACGCCGACGCGGGCGTCGTGACGATCCTCGATCCCGCTTAGGTGTTCGCCGGCGCGTCGTCCGCGGGCACGACCACCACGTCGCACGGCTCGAACGACGCGGGGATCGATCGCGGCCAGATGGCCGCCTCGAGGAGGCGCCTGAACAGCCGAGTCCCCTCGTCCGCGGCCTCCTCGGGCCCCGGTGCCGTGATCGTGAGGATCATCCCGAACCGGCCGAGCGTCAACGAGCACGCCGGAGCGGCGCCGGGCCCCAGGCGTGACAGGTCGTCGGCGAACCGCGTCAAGGTCGGTTCGACCGCGAATGCGGCGAGCGCCTCGCTGCCGAGCTCCACTCTCCATTCCCGCATGCCCTGCTCGGTCGCGGCTGTGGCGTCGATCGTCGCGCCCCAGTCGATGTCGCCGCTCGCCATGGTCATCTGATCCCCTGAATGGTTGGATGGCCCCACGCCGAGGGCGGCCGTTCCGGCGTGATTCGGCTCATTCGGGGGGCAGCCCGTATCGCCGATTCGAGGGATGCTGCCTCGGCACCTCTTCTCGTCTTCTCCGATCTCTGCGCGCTCGGATTCCGTCGGCCCTGCGCGATAACCACGACGACGGGTCAGCGCCTTCCCCGATGCCCCGGCGACGCACCCGCGGGACGCTTGGTGTTGCCCGGAAGGAGGTGATCTCACCATGTCCGCCGAGTCGCTCACCAAGAACGGACGGCTCGCACCCGCGCCGGTTTCCGCCACCGCCGCGTCGCCCGAGGCCGAGCTCCGTCCGCCCGAGGACGAGCTCCGTCAGTGGGCGCGCCGGCACGTCGAGCGCGTCCGCCACCTGAAGAAGAGCGTCGCGTACTACCTGCTCGGGATGCTCGTGCTGACGCCGATCTGGGCACTCGTCCAGTGGCAGGACAACGGTGCCTTCGAGCGCTTCAGTACCCACTCGAACCCCGGCGACTGGGAGCCCTGGATCTTCTACGTGGCTCTCATCTGGGGCCTGGTGGTCTCGATCGACGCGGTGAAGGTGTACTTCGACCGCCCGACCATCGAGGCGGAGATCGACCGCGCGATCGAGCGCCTCGCCTCGCGCCGCTAGCTCGATCCGAACGGGAGCGCCCGGGCATCGAGCCGGGCGCTCCCTCCCAGCGGGCTCGTGGCCGGCTGGATTGCCCTCCGAGAAACCACTAGCGGTGGAGCAGGCGCTTGTACCACGGGGGCGGCGGCTGCGGACGTCGCAGCAATCGCCAGAACCAGTCACGAACCCTGGTGAAGGGCTTCGAGCGCACCGTCGGAGAAACCATTGCTCCCTCCCTGCTCGGACCATGGCTGGTGCCGGCCCGAACCCGGACCGGCACCTGCCGTCGGCGTTTCCCTATCGGAGCCGGAGTCGCGCGCCGCCGTAGGCCGCGAGCCCGTAGATGATCAGCATGTCGACCGCGAAGATCGCCATCGACCACCACGGGTTCGCGTGGATGAACATCAACTGCCGATGGCGCTGAGGCTCGCGACCGTGATGCCGAACCAGCGGGCGAGGTCGCTTCCGCTCATCAGGGTGAAGGCCGCGAGCAGGCTCAGCGCACCAAGAGCCAGCACGATCCAGCCCCAGGTGTTGAGGTCGCTGAAGACGTAGGTCGCGGTGTCCGTGTAGATCTTCGACGAGTCGATCGCGAGGATCCCGGCGATGATGTTCCATGCGCCGGCGAAGCCGAGCATGATCGCGGAGAACAGCACCCAGCCGGAGCCTTCGGGCTCGGTGACCATGTCGGGCGTCCGCATTCGCTGGGTGGCGACGCCGCCGTTTCCCGTCCAGCGTCCGTGGCTTCTCGATCGTTGACACGTCCAACCTCCTTCAGCCGCACTTCGGCCGCGCATCGTCCTCACCGTGGCGACGGGGGACGAAGGAAGTGCCAACTCCCCGAGATGCCGACAGACGGATCCCGACGAGCTCCGAGCAGCGTCGCGCGTGTCGCGGGAAACCACGGATGTATCCGAAGCCACGAAGTCGGAAGATCAGAACCTCATACCGACGCATCACTCCATCCGATCTCGTGGAGGAGGTCGCAAGATGCTCAGGTTGGTTGCAGTCGGGATTGCAGGGATGGCTCTGGGTGCGGCGGCGACAGCCGGGGCCGTCGGCGAGTTTCGGATCGTCCCGTTGCATACAGGCGACGTCGCGCCGGTTGCCGGTATGCACGTCTTCTGCCACGTCCGCTCTGAGAGCGCGGTTTCCCCGTACAACGACCCGTCAGTCGAATGCGGCGAGACGAAGAAAGGGGTAGCGGGCAGCTTCGGCATCGGCATCACCGACGACGCCGTGTACATCGGCCGCTGGGATCCAGACGTGAAACTGGTGACACCCGGGAGCGTCGTGTACAGCCGTCGCCACCACCACTAGCGGGGCGCGGTTCTCCCACCCGCTGGACGCAGTCGGCCCTGATCGTCGAGCGCCGCGTGTGGTCGAGGGGCAGCGACGTCAGGGCGCGGCTCCACAGGCTCGCTCTACGGCCCTTGCCCACGATCGGGGTACTTCCACGGCTCGGGCGGCTCGCCAGACGTACCGCAGCGGCGGCATACCAGGTACCGCTCGCCGTCGTTCACCACCGTGTCCCAGCGGTGGAACCCGAGCCGGCAGAGCAGCTTGCCGATCACCGTGGGCCAATCCTGGACCATCCGGCCCGACTCGGGCCGCCGTGACAGGCGGATCGACGCGCAGGCGCTCCTCGCGGAGGCTCGAGCCGTCTTCGCGTGACCCCGTTCGAGCCGGGTTGGCGCGACGCGCTGTCTCCTTTCGACACACTGTCCGCATGACCGGAACGGTGACCACGTCCGAGGTCACGATCGTCCCGGCGAACGAGGCGACCTCGGAGGATCTTCAGGCCGTGTTCGGCACGCGTGGCGATCCGTCCAGATGCCAGTGCCAGCACTCACTTGATCGAAACGCTCGCGGAAGCTGGCTAGCTCTGGAGGCTGGCGGCTACGGATCGCTGCGCCCCTCAGTAGTGCGGTCGCGCTCGTAGCGGTTCGCGACGTCGAAAGGCGGCAGCCAGGCCTCGCGGCGGACCACCCAACTTTCGTACGTGGGCGTAAGCTGGTTGGGCGCGTCGAGGCAGCCGGCGTGCAGCTCGAACTCGTCGTCCGAGCGGTCGAACAGCGACGAGCCGCAAGTCGGACAGAAGTATCGGTTCTTGAATTCGCGCGTCTCGCCGGTGACCGTCACCGCATCCATGGGGAAGACTGCGAAGCTGTGGAAGATCGCGCCCTGGCGCTTGCGGCAATCCAGGCAATGGCAGATTCCGACGCGATAAGGCGCGGCGGCTATCTCGATCCGCACCGCCCCGCACAGGCATCCACCGGTGTAGTGAGGCATGGCTGTCCTCCAGCGTGGTTGCTGAAGGAAACTAGCGGCGGACGGACCGCCAGCGCCTTCTCATCGACGTTCCACCTACGCGGACGAGCGCCGTTCGACTGCACGTACTCGACGAGCCACGAGCGCTTCGACGCCAATAGCTCACGGTTGTGGCTCATGTCCTCGCCCGCTTTCTCAGCCTCAGATAGCAGCCCGTTGAAGTCGTCGATGCTCCCAATCGACCAGCCGACGACGAGTTCCACACCACGGATGCCATCGGCGTCGGCGATCTCCATGAGCATCAGCGATTCCGTGAAAAGCGATCGGGAGAGCGCGAGTGCCTCCTGACCGAAGCCGTTGTCGGCGAGCAGGCGCACAGCGCCGAAGTTGCTCCGGCAGCGATCGAACAACGCCAGAACATCGAGGAGATGCCAGCGCGCAGCTCGTTGGGTCGCCCGCCACCGACGTATTGGGCTACACGAGCGACCTCATTCAGTAGTTGCTTCGTTTGCTTGTCGAGCTTCGCGAGCCGTTTGGGGCACTGGGGCCTGCGGGCCAGGACGACGCACGTCGCTGATCGCGCTGAAGCCAGCAACCATCCACCAACGTGGGGAGAGTGCCCCCAGCGGGATTCGAACCCGCGCTACCACCTTGAAAGGGTGGCGACCTGGGCCGCTAGTCGATGGGGGCGGCCGAGCGAGGATACCCGCGGCCGGAGCTACCATCCGTGGCCGCCCGGGCGGTTAGCTCAGCTGGTAGAGCGCCTGCCTTACACGCAGGTGGCCGCAGGTTCGAGTCCTGCACCGCCCATC
>CAWAXS010000006.1:0-180526 GCA_963786055.1 uncultured Actinomycetes bacterium
ATCTCCGCGGTCACCGACGCGCTCGGAACCTGAGAGACCTTGCTCGCGCGGCGAACGGCTTCCTCTGGGGCGGGCGGGCCGGTTGCTTCTCAGACCGCCGCTTTCCCGTGCGAGATCACGCGCGTGGTTCGGCTTGAGACTCGCGCGCCCGGGCAGACGACTCCTCGACGAGCTGCTTTCCCGCCCGACCGGCCGAACGCCGGCGACAGGACGCCGGCGGCGAGGACGACGTTCCAGACCATAATCACAGCGGCTCCTGCCCGATCGAAATAGGCGCTTGCGGCCGCGGACGCGCGACGCGCGTCCGCCTCGAGTCCTACATGCTTTCCGGCCGGGGTCCGGTCGTCGATCTCGAGAGTTGGCCTGCCACGTCGATCTCACGTCCAATCCACTCGTCGTCCTCGCCCGACTCGTGCTCCGAAGAGGTCAGGCGTGCGCCACGGGCTTTGCGGTGTTCGGCCGCGGGAAGCGATGGCGGACATCGGCGCCGAGTTTGCGCAGCTCGAGCGCGAACCCGATCTGCATCACACCGGTCACGATCGTGAACGTGGCGATGAGTGCGACGATCGCGACGGCGCCCGCGTCGGGCTCGATGAACATCACGGCGCCGAACGCGCTCGAGATGATCCCGTTGAGCGCCAGCAGCAGCTTCGCCGGCCATTCCAGTGGAGCTTGGATCGCGGTGCCCAGCATCAGGGCGCCGATCGCCAGGGCCCAAGCCGCCACCACGTACAAAAGCGCCTGCGCGGAGATGTCGTTCCAGACGAGCAGCGCGATGCCGATCGCCGTTCCCGCGACCGCCTCGAGCGTCAGCCATCCGCGCTCTTCCGGCGGGAGCGGTGTCAGGAACGCGGCCAGACCTGACAGAACGCCTCTGACCAGTGCGTACACCGCGACGACGGCGACGATGGTCGTCAGGCCGATGTCCGGCCACAGGACGAGCACGAAGCCGAACAGGACGGCGGCGGCGCCGTTCGCTGCGATGATCTTCCAGACGCGGGCGAGCAGCCGTTCGCCCTCGCTCGCTGCGTCGTCGATCGTGTTGGTGACCTTCGACTCGAAGGTCTCGGTCGGTGTCGACTCAGTCGTCATGTCTTCCTCCTCAGTGGAATTTCAGGGCCGCCTCGCGGACCTTCCGCTCGAGGTCGTCGAGCGCTTCCGTGACGCGCTTCTTGTGCTCTTGCCATTCGTCCAAGGGCGCGTGGAGCACGGTCAGACGCTCGGCTGCCCGGTTCCGCGCCTGCTTGAGCTCGGCGATCTCGGCCTCGGCCAGCTCGCGAGCGTTCTGTGCCTTCGTCGCTGCGCGCGTCTGGAGCCGCTCGATCGCGGCGTCCCAGTCGTGCAGCTCCGCCTCGACCGCGTCGGCGAACGACGTCGCGTCGTCGGCCATCTCCGAGGCCAGGCGGTTCTCGGCGATCGCGATGTCGATCTCGAGTTGCCGGACCTGTTCGTCGACCGCCTCGGCCTTCTCGCGGACGGCCGCCCGGGCCGATGCTTCCTCCTGGCGCAGCCGGTCGAGCCTGTCCTGGAGAAGCGCTCGCGTCGGAGGCTCGCCACTTTCGGCGCGTGCCTCTAGCTCGTCGATGTGCCGGCGGATATCCGCCCATGTGTCGTCAACCGTCTTTGTCGCCACGCGTGCCTCCTGTCGTCGTCGGATGTACTCCACGACGTCAAGCCTGTCGCGGGCGGCTGCCAACGCCCTGCCACCCACCACGCCCTCGCTGCCACCTGCGGAGGGCGGGTGATGCGGCGCTACGGCGTCAGAGCGGTCTCGGCGCCCGTGGACACGGTGGCACTTCCTCCGGGCCGCCCGAGGTCGTCGAGACCCGCCCGGGCGGCCGTGCCCGGGTCTTCGGAGAGCGCGAGGAACAGGCTCTCGCGTGCTTCGTGCGGTCGCTGCCTGTCGGACCACTCGAGCGCGCTGAGGTAGAGCGCCTCGGCGCTGTCGACGTCTCCCGCGGCGGCCAGCACGCGCCCCAGCCGGACGCGCGCGTCCGCCGCGGCCCACGGCGACCGCGCCGCATCCGCGGCGGCGAGCGCCCGGCGCTCGAGCTCCTCGGCCTTACGGAGGTCTCCGCTCGCAAACGCGACCCAGCCGAGCCCGGCCAGCGCGAAGGCTGCGTGGTCGGCAAACCCTGCACTGCCCGCGAGCGCGAACGCACGCTGATACGCCTCGGCCGCGGCGCTTTCGTCACCCCGCCGCTCGGAAACCCAGGCCTCGAGCAGCAGCGCGGGGACTTGAAACGCATCGAACCCGATGGCTCCCGCATGACGGTGCGCCTGCGCCGCCATGGCGGCGACTGTGGACACGTCTCCCGCGAGAGCGGCGACCTGCGCCCGCATGAGGCTGCACACCGCGGTGCTCCAGTCGTCGCCAGTCGGCGGAAGACGAGAGTGCGCTCTCTCCGCCAACACGGCGGCGCGCTCGCTGTCACCGGATTCCGCCCGGGCGAGCGCGAGGGCTGCCTCGACGAGAGCCGCCTGCGGCGGTAGCGGCTCGGTCGCGACGAGCGCGCGTTCCCCGATCTCGATCGCCGTGTCCAGAGCGAGCTCCTCCGTCGCGAAGAAGCACAGGAACGCCTCGAGCTCGAGTCGGAGCGGAACCGGAGCATCCTCGGACGCGGAGGCGAGTGCGAGCTCGACGAAGCGGCGGCCTTCGGAGACGCGCTCCGCAAGCGTGAAGTACCAGGCGAGTGTTCCCAACCGGCCCGCGATGCCGGCGTCGGACGCTTCGTGCGCGTATGTGAGAGCGGCCCACAGGTTGTCGCGCTCGAGCTCGAGGCGTCCGACCCACGCTCGCCACTCGGGTCCACGAAGGGCGCCCTGCGCGGCGTCCGCCAACGTGGCGAAGTGCTCCGCGTGCGCGTTCCGGGCAGCCACGAGGCCGCCGCCTGCGGCAAGGCGGTCGAGCGCATAGTCCCGCACCGTGTCGAGCAGGTCGTAGCGCGCGGAGGCGCTTGGGAACGAGACGGTGACGATGGACTTGTCGACGAGCGTGCCGAGCAGCTCGACCACCGTCATCTCGTCGAGCCCGTGGTCGGCGCCTGCCTCGACGAGTGCAGCGAGAGGCGCACCGCCTCGGTGCACCGCGACATGGTGGAGCAGCGTCTTCTCGTCCGCGTGCAGGAGGTCGTAGCTCCACTCGACGAGCGTCGCGAGGGCGGCACGCCCGGCGTCCGTCGCCGGCTGGTCGCGGAGCAGCTCCAGGCGCCGCGTGACGAGGGAGAGGATCTCCGCCAGGCCGAGCACGTTGACCCGCGCGGCGGCAAGCTCGATCGCGAGCGGGAGGCCGTCGACGAGACGGCTGATCTCGGCGGCGAGCCAGGCGTCCTCGTCCGTCAGCTGGAAGCCCGGGCGTGCCGCGCGCGCCCGCGCGGTGAAGAGCTCCACGGCCGGGACACCGACGGCGTCGCTCGATCCGAGGTCCGGCACCGCAAGGGGCGACACGGCGAAGCGCACCTCACCCGGCACGTGGAGCACCTCGCGGCTCGTCGCGAGCACCCGCACGCCCGGGCAGCCCCGCAGCACCGCTTCCACGACGCGGGCCGTCTCCTCGATCACGTGCTCACAGGAGTCGAACACGAGCATCGCGTCGGTCTCACGAAGGCGCGCGACGGTGCGCGCGAGCGGGTCGGCGCCCCGCACGTCGAGGCACTGGGCGGCGAGGCGGACGACGTCGGCGCTACTCGCCGCGCGCGCGAGATCGACATGCCACGCCCCGTCACGGAGCTCACTCTCGACCGATCGCACCGCCTCGAGGGCGAGCCGGCTCTTACCGACTCCAGGCGGCCCGGTCAGCGTGACGAGGCGATGCGCCCGCAGAAGCTCGACCACCTGGGCCCCCTCCGCCTCGCGCCCGATGAACGAGGTTGAGGACGCCGGCAGGTTGCCGCGCCGCTGTGGTGCGACGGGGACGGGCGCGATCGCCGGGTCGTGAGCGAGGATCGCTTCTTGCAGGCGCCGCAGCTCCGGGCCCGGTTCCAGCGCCAGCTCCTCCAGAAGCATGTGGCGGGCCTCTTGGAACACCTTGAGCGCGTCCGCCTGGCGTCCGCTGCGGTAGAGCGCCAGCATCAACTGTCCCCACAGACGCTCGCGGAACGGGCTTTCCTCCAACGCAGCGCGTATGGCGGGTACCAGCTGCGCGTGCTCGCCGAGCACAAGAGCGGCCTCGAAGCGCTCCTCCAACGCGTCGAGCCGGAGCGAGTTCAGCCGCCCGGCCTCGGCGGTCGCCCCCGACGACTGAGGCAGACCCAGCAACGCGGGCCCGCGCCAGAGGTCGAGCGCGTCGGCGATCGTATCCCTGGCGCCGCGCGCATCGCCGGCGCGGAGCGCGCCGCGTGCGGCCGCAAGCAGCTCCTCGAACTCCATGGCGTCCACAACCGCTCCTTCGAGCGCGTATCCGTCGGCGGCGAGCCGAATCGTGTCCGGCCCCAGCGCCCGGCGCAGCCGGGTCACGTGGTGCTGCACGGCGTTTCGAGGCGCACTCGGGAGATCGCTGCCCCACAGCGCCTCGACCAACGTGTCCGTGGAGACGACACGACCCGATCGCAAGGCAAGGCACGCCACGAGTGCCTGCCGCTTGGCGCCCGGCACTTCCACCGGCTTCCCGCCTATGAGCACCTCGAACGGCCCCAGGAGCCGAACCTCGAGCTTTCCCATGCGGCCTGCCCTCCGCTCTCGGGAGCAGTCTGGCACGCCGGGCTGCGCGGTGCGAGGCTGCGTTACGCGGCGCCCGTCAGTGCCGGCTCCGCTGTGGGCGTCCCCGCCCCTGGCGCGTCGCTGGCGCCGTGCAGTCCGCCGCGGCAGCGACGAGCGACCGGCTGGCAGTTACATGGCAGCGCGGGCACCCATCGTTACCGCCATGACGCGGGCAATCGCATTCGGACGGAGCTAGGACGGTGCTGCCGCTCTCCGACGGGCTGCCCGCACGCAGCTTCCCGGTGGTGAACGTCGCGCTCATCGCGGCGAACATCGCCGTCTGGGTCTTCTACGAGCTCCCCGACCTGGGAGGGGCGGTCGCGCAGGCGTCCTTCTACCCCTGCGACGTGGAGAGCACGTGCGCGGCGCCCGTGCCGTGGGCGATCAGCTGGCTGACGGCGATGTTCATGCACGCAAGCTGGGGTCACCTCCTCGGCAACATGCTCTTCCTCGCGATCTTCGGGAAGAACGTCGAGGACGCGTTCGGCCACCTCCGCTATCTGGCCGTCTACGTGGCCGGCGGCTTCGCCGCGACCGCGTTGCAGACGGCGATGACCCTTGGCTTCGCCTCGGACGCCGACGCGCGCGTGCCGCTGCTCGGCGCGAGCGGCGCCATCTCGGCCGTGCTCGGGGCGTTCCTCGTCCTCTACCCCCATGCGCGGATCAAGACGCTCGTGCTCGTGTTCTTCGTGCGGATCCCGGCCTGGGCCTACCTCGGCGGCTGGTTCCTCTACCAGCTCCACGCAGCACACGACGCGCTCTTCACGGCGTCGGCGGAGGGATACGGGGTGGCGTTCTTCGCGCACGTTGGCGGGTTCGTGTTTGGTTGGGTCGTCGCGCGGGCGCTGCTCGATGCGGGGCGGATCCGCCGCCAGTCCGTGCCCCGACCGGTCGTGCCGATCCTCGGCTGAGCGACGCCATGGTCGAAGCCTTCCTCTATGCCGTTGCAACAGGGGGAGCGCTCCTCGTCGGGGCGGCGCTCGGCTGCTTCCGGGCTCCGCCCAAGCGGCTCACCGCGGGGATGCTCGCCTTCGGCGCGGGCGCGATGGTCGTCTCCGTTGCGTTCGAGCTGTTCGAGCCGGCGCACCGCGAAGCCGGCCTCGCTCGCGCGTCGGCTGCGCTCCTCGTCGGCGCCGCCACGTTCATCACAGTCGATCTCCTGCTCCAGCGCCATGCCGGCGCCCAAGCCGGCGGTCTCGCGCTGGTCGCGGCGGCGACCCTCGACGGCGTCCCGGAGAACCTCGCGCTCGGCGTCGGCCTCGCCGGGGGCGGCTCCTACGCGCTCCTCGCCTCGATCGTCGTCTCGAACCTGCCCGAGGGATTCGGCGGCGCGGCCCAGATGCGTGCGGGCGGAGCATCCTCGGCACGCGTCCTCTCGGTGTGGGGCGTGACGGCCGCGCTCCTCGCCGTCGCTCTCGTCGCGGGCAGGATCGCCGCGGACTTCGCATCCGAGGAATCGCTGGGCATGCTGACGGCGTTCGCGGCGGGCGCCGTGCTCGCGGCACTCGCCGACACGATGATGCCCGAGGCATACGCCGAGGGCGGGCCGCTCGTCGCCTTCGCTACGAGCGGCGGCTTCCTCCTCGCCTACGCCCTCACGACGCTCGACTGACCGCGGCGAGGCCGCGCCGGCGAACCGGCAGGAGCGGCGCGCGGCAGTGGACGACGCGCACGGCGGCAGCAGCATGGCAGCCACCCCCGGGATGCTCCGAGCGATCCCTACAAGCAAGGAGATGAGATGAGCATCGCACTTGATGAGATGAGCACGGCACTTGTCGAGGCAGAGACCGCGGTGGAACGGTGGAACGTCGATCGCATCCGGACGACGGTCGAGTTCGAAGTCAAGCACCTGTGGGGCCTGCACACGGTTCGCGGCCGCTTCCGCAGCTTCGACGGCGCGTACATCGTCGGCCCGGGTGGCTCGGAGATTGAACTGACGATCGACGCGGCGAGCATCGACACAGGCGTCGCCAAGCGCGACGAGCATCTCCGATCGCCTGACTTCTTCTTTGTCGCCCTGCATCCGCAGGTGCGGTTCAGGTCGACTCGCGTCACCGGACTGGGAAACGGAGACGTGCACATGAGCGGCGAGCTAGAGGCGGCCGGCACGACCGTTCCTCTCGCGTTCGACGCATCGGTGCGCGTGATCGACGGCGAGCTCGAGGTGGAGGCGACTACGACGGTCGACCAGGCGCGCTTCGGGATGAGCAAGCGCCCGCTTGGGAACGTCCGGCCGCCGACGAAGGTGCACGTGAAGGCGCGCCTCGTCCGGGTCGAGAGCCCCTTCTGATTCGCCGCGCAGGCCGTGGCGGCAGCGGCCGCCCGCCGCGTGGCAGGGGTTTGGCAGCGAGGCCTGTGAGTGTCTGGTCAACAAGGTCATTCGAACGAAGGGAGGCCAAAATGGCTGACATCGAGAACGTGGTGGTCGTTCGGTTCACGGAGCCGAGCAAGGCGTACCAGGCGCTCAGCGTGCTCAAGGAGTGTGACGCTGACGGTCGCATCGGGCTCCGGTCCGCAGCGGTCGTGGAGCGCACGCCCACGGGCGAGCTGCGCACCGCGGAGGGCGCCGACAACGTCGGCCTCGTCGGGACGGCGAGCGGCTCGCTGATCGGGATGCTCATCGGCGTCCTGGGCGGCCCCGTCGGCGTCCTCGTCGGTTGGGGCTCGGGCGCGCTGATGGGCGGAGTCTTCGACATTGCTCGCGTCGAGAAGTCCGACGAGGCGCTCGCCGCTCTCGGGACGGCGATTCCACCGGAATCGACCGCTGTGATCGCGGGCGTGGAAGAGCCGGCGGTCGAGGTGATCGACGGCGAGATGGCAAAGCTCGGCGGCGAGGTGACGCGCCGCCCGCTCGGCGAAGTCATGAGCGAGCTCGAGGCGGCCGAGGGGGCCGCCGACGCCGCAGCTTTCGAGGCGCGTCGGAAACTGGTCGAGCAGCGCAAGGTCGAGGTGAAGGCGGACTTCGACGAGCGCGTGGGCAAGCTGAAGGAGACGCTGCACGTCTCTTGACCGCCGCGAGTGCCCGTCGCCGGCCTCGCCGGCGACGGGCAGCGGCGCGCCGGTCGACAGGAAGGCAGCACGTGTCATGCAGACCGATTCGTTCAAACAGCAGGTGACCGCGGGTGAGGCCTCCTCGCGGGCCGGGGAGGCGCGTCGCACCCAGCTCGAGGTCTCCGTGTCGATCCGGACGATCCTGCTGATCGCCGGCGTCGTCGCAGTAGCGTGGGCGCTGGCGTCGATCGCGAGCGTCCTTCTCGTCATCTTCGTCTCCCTCTTCAGCGTCGCCGTCCTCTCCCCGGTGGTGAGCGCGATGGAACGGCGGCTCCGCTGGAGCCGGAAGCTGTGCGCAGCCGTACTCGTGCTGGCGACCGTGATCGTCCTCGGGGCGGTCGTTCTGGTTGTGACACAGGCGGCCGTCGGCGCCGTGCGCGACTTCAGCGACGACCTGCCGCGGATCGTCGAGGATGCCAGGCGCAGCGATCTGGGCAGCTTCGTCAACGGCAGGGGCGACTCGCTCGGCACGTTGGCGCAGCACACGAGCGAGATCACGAGCGGAGTCGCCAAGGTGTCGGGCGGCGTCGCCGACGTCGGCGTCTCGGCGTTCGGCGCGGTGACCCTCGTTCTCTCGGTGATGTTCCTGACGCTGTTCGGACTGATCGACGAAACGCGCCTGCGAGGCTGGGTCGGAGGTCTGCTCTACCGGGGCGATCGCGAGCGCTTCCTGCAGGTCGCCGATCGGATCGTCCAGACCACCTCGCGCTACATGCTCGGCAACCTTGCCATCTCGGTGGTGTGCGGGACGGTGTACGGCGTCACCGCGCTGATCCTCGACGTTCCGTACCCGCTCGCTCTGGCGGTGATCGCGGGGATCCTCGACCTGATTCCCAGCGTCGGGGCCACCATCGCCGGCATCATCGTCGCGCTCGCCGCGCTCTCAGTCAGCCCTGCAGCGTTCGTCGTCTTCCTGATCGTGATGGTCGTCTACCAGCAGATCGAGAACTACATCCTGCAGCCGACGATCATCGGAAAGGCGGCCAGGGTCTCCGGCTTCACCGTGCTCGCCAGCGTCCTGGCTTTCGGAGCGCTCTTCGGGCTCATCGGGGCGATCATCGGCGTGCCAATCGCTGCCGGGATCCAGATCGTCGTGGAGGAGCTCACCGCTGCCAGGAGGGCTCGCATCGCCGCAGTGGACGCCGCCATGTAGGAGCCTTCTCGCCAAGCGCGGGTACCACCAACGGCGACTGGTCTGATCGCGACGACGTGACCGTGTGTGCGCTCGCAGCCGCGCTGGAGCCCCTGCGACGACGATTCCGGCAGACATACTAGGTTCGGACAACTTCAGGATCCAGGGCGAGCGATTCCATAGAACGCCAAGACCCGCTGACTGTCGGCGGCGTCCCACGCTGAGGTCGAGGATGACCTGTTCGTCGTCGGGGAGGGGGCGCTCGCCTTCTTCGCTGATCTGCGGCGCGCCGCGCGGCTACAGCAAGCGATTAATCAGGCCTTCGCCGTTTCTGCTCGACGGGCGCTGCGGTAAGCGCGCTCTAGCGTTGAATACGTCATTTATGACGGCGAGGAGGGCGCGAGGAGATTGCGCCGCTCACTGCGGCTGTCAGGGGTGACCCGTCAGGCTGCCAGCCACGCGGCCGCATCCGGACCAGTGGTGTGGCAGTCGCGGCAGCGCGCCTCGTACGCGTCGAGCGCGCCGACGACGATCGTCTCGCCCGAGTACGGCGCGGGGCGCCCGTCGACCAGGCGCTGCGTGGTCGACGCCGGCCCGCCGCAGCGGTGGCAGACGGCCTGCAGCTTGTCGACGAACTCCGCGCGCGCGAGGAGCTCGGGCATCGGGCCGAACGGCTGGCGGCGGAAGTCCTGGTCGAGCCCGGCCGCGATCACGCGGACGCCCCCGTCCGCGAGCGTCAGCGCCACGTCGACGATCGACGGCTCGAAGAACTGCGCCTCGTCGATCCCCACCACCTCGCAGCCGCGGGCCCGGGCGACCAGCTCGGCGCACCCGTCCACCGGGACGGCCGACATCCGCACCCCTGCGTGGCTGACCACGTCGGCGGCGTCGTAGCGGTCGTCGATCCGCGGCTTGAACAGCAGCACGCGCTGCCCGGCGATCTCCGCGCGCCGCAACCGCCGGATCATCTCCTCGCTCTTGCCGCTGAACATCGGGCCGCAGACGACCTCGAGCCAGCCACCGCGCTGTGGGGGAACCCTGAGCACGCGCGAATCCTAGAGGCGACGCCGGACACCTTCCGATCGTGCCCGGTCTAGGCTCTTTCGCGCCGAAGGCGCGAAAGAGCCTTGCTACACTCCGCCTCGGCTCGGCGGCGTAGCTCAGTTGGTTAGAGCAGCGGAATCATAATCCGCGTGTCGTAGGTTCGAGTCCTACCGCCGCTACCTGCTCGTCCCTTTCGTTCGCCCCGACCAGAAGAGAAGACATGGCCACCGGAGTCCGAGTCGCGATCACGCTCGCCTGCACGGAGTGCAAGCGCCGCAACTACCAGTCCCAGAAGTCGAAGCGGAACACGCCCGACCGGGTCGAGCTTCGCAAGTACTGCCGCTGGTGCGGTTCGCACACGCTCCACCGCGAGACGCGGTAGGCCGGGGAGGATCTCGAGACCATGGCAGGAGAGACGAGACGCCAGCGGCGAGACGCCCGGCGCGCCGCGGGCCAGGAGCCGTCACGGGCGGCGGCGCCGCGCGCGGTGCCTGCAGGCCCCGCTTCCGCGGCTGCGCCCGTCGAGCACGCGCGTCGCGGGGGCTTCGTCCGCGAGTCGATCGCCGAGCTCCGGAAGGTCGAGTGGCCGAACCGTGCCCAGGTCATCCAGGGCACGATCGTCGTCATCATCGCGTGCGTGATCGTCGGCGCCTTCCTCTGGGGCTGCGACCAGGTGCTCCGGCCGTTCGTCCGCGACGTGCTACTCGGTCAGTAGGAGAGAAGAGCGCAGATGTTCCACTGGTACGTGATCAACACCTACTCCGGGCACGAGAACAAGGTCAAGGCCAATCTCGAGCACCGGATCGTCTCGATGAACCAGCAGCAGCGGTTCCGGCGGGTCGTCGTGCCCACCGAGCAGGTGATCGAGACGAAGGACGGTCAGAAGGTCCAGATCGAGAAACGGGTGCTGCCCGGGTACGTCCTCGTCAACATGGACCTGAACGACGAGGCCTGGACGGTCGTCAAGGGCACGCCCGGCGTCACGGCGTTCGTCGGCGCCGGAGCCAAGCCGTCGCCGCTGTCGCAGCCCGAGGTCGACCGCATCCTCCACGCGGGCGGCGCAGCCGGGGCTCCCGCCCCCAGGACGCAGGTCGAGTTCTCGCTCGGCGAGTCGGTGAAGGTGACCTCGGGCCCGCTGTCCGACTTCGACGGCGAGATCGTCGACGTCAACCCCGACGCGCAGAAGCTCAAGGTCCTCGTGGACATCTTCGAGCGGCAGGTGCCGGTCGAGCTCGCGTTCGACCAGGTGAAGAAGATCGACTAGCAACCACAGAAGGAGGAGGGGCGACACCCCGCACGGACTCCGATGGCGAAGAAAGTCCTCACACTCATCAAGCTCCAGATCCCGGGCGGGCAGGCGAACCCTGCGCCGCCGGTCGGGCCTGCGCTGGGCCAGCACGGCGTCAACATCGTCGAGTTCACGAAGGCGTTCAACGCGCAGACCGCGCACGAGAACGGCCGGATCATCCCGGTCGAGATCACGGTCTACGAGGACCGCTCGTTCACCTTCATCACGAAGACGCCTCCGGCGGCGGTCCTCATCAAGGAGGCGCTCGGGCTCGAGTCAGGCTCCGCGGAGCCGAACCGCAACAAGGTCGGCAGGCTCACGCAGTCGCAGCTCCGCTCGATCGCGGAGACCAAGATGCCCGACCTCAACGCCAACGACGTCGAGGCCGCGATGCTCGTGATCGCGGGCACTGCACGATCGATGGGCGTGGAGGTGGAGTCGTGATTCTCTTCAATCGCACGCAAACCGGCCGCGCCAGCGGCCGCTTCAGGGATTCTCGCGAGCCCGGATCTGCTCCCGCAGATCCGGGCTCTGCGGAGAGGCAGGGCGTGGAGGTGGAGTCGTGAGCGCCCACGGGAAGCGCTACCGCGAGGCGCGCGCCGCGATCGATCGCGAGAAGCTCTACCCGCCCGCCGAGGCCGTCGCGACCCTGAAGGGGGCTCCGGACGCGAAGTTCGACGAGACGGTCGAGGTCCACTTCCGGCTCGGGCTCAACGTCCGCCACGCGGACGAGCAGCTCCGTGGGACGATCATGCTGCCGCACGGGACGGGCCGCTCGACGCGCGTCGCGGTCTTCGCCGAGGGCGACAAGGCCCGCGAGGCCCAGGAGGCCGGCGCGGACGTCGTCGGCTCGGCCGATCTCGCCGCGAAGATCGAGGGCGGCTTTCTCGACTTCGACGTCGCGATCGCCACGCCCGACCAGATGGGCAACGTCGGGAAGCTCGGTCGCGTCCTCGGCCCTCGCGGCCTCATGCCGAACCCGAAGACGGGCACCGTGACGTTCGACGTCGCGAAGGCCGTGTCCGACGCGAAGGCCGGCAAGCTCGAGTACCGCACGGACCGCGGAGCCAACGTCCACCTGCCGATCGGCAAGAAGAGCTTCGCCGAACGCCAGCTGCTCGAGAACTACGCGGTGGTGCTCGAGGAGATCGTCCGCGCGAAGCCCGCCGCCGCAAAGGGGCGCTACATCAAGAGCATCACCCTGACCACCACGATGGGTCCGGGCCTCCACGTCGACCCGACGCGCACACGGGACGTGGCGGAATCCGCTGCTGCGGATTCCACTAGGTCCGATCCGGAGGTCGCTGCTACCGTCTAGCACTACAAGAGACCAAAGCCACCAGAGAAAGCCGGCAGCCCGATGGGCAGAGGTCCGGCCGAGGTGTGTCACGAGCGCGCGCAGGATTTGTTCCTGCGGCCCGGGCCCACCTTGCGAGGTGGGCCTAGCCGTTTCCGGAGGAAACGGCCCGGAGGAAACGACATGCAGAAGACCGACAAGGAGAAAGTCGTCGCGGATCTCGTCGAGCGTCTTCGCACGACGGAGTCGCTCATCGTCGCCGACTACCGCGGGCTGACGAACGACGAGCTCGTCGGGCTCCGCGCGAAGCTCCGCTCGAGCGGAGCGCAGCTCAAGGTCGTCAAGAACACGCTGACGCGCCGCGCCGCGCACGAGGCCGGAGCGGAGGCGCTGCTCGCGCTGCTGGAGGGCCCGACCGCGATCGCGTTCGTGCAATCGGACGGCGATACCGTCGCCGTGGCGAAGGCGCTGTCCGACACCGCGAAGGAGACCAAGGTCATCGCCCTCCGCGGCGGGATCCTCTCCGGCCGTTCGATCACGGGCGCCGACGTGGAAGAGCTCGCAAAGCTTCCCGCGCCGGAGGTGGTCAAGAGCCAGCTCGTCGGCGTGATCGTCGCGCCGTTGACCCAGCTGGCGGCCCTCGTGGCAGCGCCTCTCCGCGACCTCGTCGGGCTCGTCGACGCGCGCATCGAGCAGCTCGGCACGGGCGACCCTGCCGACGCAGGCGCCTCTGCTGGCGCGGAGGCACCAAGTGCAGGCCCGAGCGAGCCGGAGGAAGAGGCCGGCGGCGAGGACGGCGCCGAGCCCGAGTCGACGAGGGACGAGCCGGTGGCGGAAGCGCTGGCGGAGGACGACGCGGAACCGACGGAAGACGAAACCGGGGAATAAGGACCTGGTGGGACGCGAAGCGTCCCGCCGAGCGCGAAAGGAAGAGATACATGGCAACGGACACAGCGAAGGTGCTCGAGACGCTCGGGAAGATGACCGTGCTCGAGCTCGTCGAGCTCAAGAAGGCGATCGAGGAGGAGTGGGGCGTCACGGCCGCCGCTCCGGTCGCCGTCGCAGCAGCGCCGGGGGCCCCGGCCGCCGGTGACGGCGCCGCCGCCGCGGAGGAGAAGGACTCCTTCGACGTCGTGCTCACGGGCGCAGGTGACAAGAAGATCCAGGTGATCAAGGTCGTCCGCGCGGCGACCGGGCTCGGCCTCAAGGAGGCGAAGGACCTCGTCGACGGTGCCCCGGGCACCGTCAAGGAGGCACTCGCCAAGGACGAGGCGGAGAAGCTCAAGGCGGAGCTCGAGGAAGCCGGCGCGGGCGTCGAGCTGAAGTAACGTCGAGCTGAAGTAACAGGGAGTAGCCGGCTTCGCCGACTACTCCCAGGCCGGGGGCGACGGTCTCCCGTCGACCTGAGCCTGGTGCGTGGGCCGCCGCAAGGCGGCCCACGTGCCCGACTTGCTACAATCCGTCGCGGACACTTCCGCCGCCCCGAAAGGGTTGCGGCGGAGCGTGCTTGTCCGCTATTCTTTGCTGTTCCGCCCGAGCCTGGCTTCGACTCTGCCCGTCCTCATCACTGACCGCCGTAAGTAAGGGAGGCTGTTCTTGAGCAGCACCGCCGTCGCGCCGCGCGCGCGCAAGACGTTTTCGCGCCTGAAGCACGTCCTCGACCTCCCCAACCTCATCGACATCCAGAAGGCCTCGTTCCAGTGGTTCCTGGACGAGGGGCTCCGCGAGACGATCGACGACATCTCGCCGATCTCCGACTACACCGGCACCCTCGCCGTCGAGTTCGGGGACTACGAGTTCGGCCCGCCCCAGCACACCATCTCCGAGTGCCGCGAGAAGGACCTGACCTATCAGGCCCCGCTCTCGATGACCGTCCGCTTCGTGAACACGGAGACGGGCGAGATCCGCGAGCAGCGGGTCTTCATGGGCGACTTCCCGATGATGACGGAGCACGGCACGTTCATCATCAACGGCACCGAGCGCGTGATCGTCACGCAGCTCGTGCGCTCGCCCGGCGCGTACCTCATGGAGCCGAAGGACGCGACGAAGCAGGTCTTCACCGCGAACCTGATGCCGTCCCGAGGCTCGTGGCTCGAGCTCGAGATCGACAAGAAGGGGATCGTGTACGCGCGGATCGACCGCAAGCGCAAGCTCCCCATCACCACCCTGCTCCGGGCGCTCCCGGCCGAGGACCCGACCACCGGGTTCCAGCTCGACACTTCGACCAACGAGGCGATCCTCGCCCTGTTCGACGAGCGCACGCGGGTCTACATCCAGAACACGCTCGAGAAGGACCCCTCCACCCGCGAGGAGGAGGCCCTCATCGAGGTCTTCAAGAAGCAGCGCCCGGGTGAGCCTCCGACGCTCGACAACGCGCGCAACCTTCTCCGGTCGCTCTTCTTCGACCCCAAGCGCTACGACCTCACGAAGGTCGGCCGCTACAAGCTGAACCAGCGCCTGGGCGTCGGCGTCGCCGAGGACGTCCGCGTGCTCACCACCGAGGACATCATCGCGCTCGTCCGCAGGCTCGTCGACCTGCCGGCGTCGCTCGGCGTCCTCGAGGACTCGAAGGACTACGCGGCCGAGGCGGCCGTCATGTCGCGCGAGCCGATCCGCGGTGAGCTCGACGAGTACGAGCACTTCGGCAACCGGCGGCTCCGCACGACGGGCGAGCTGATCCAGGAGGCGTTCCGGGTCGGGCTCTACCGCATGGAGCGCGTCGTGCGCGAGCGGATGACGACCGAGGACGTCGACACGATCACCCCGCAGACGATCATCAACATCCGCCCGGTCGTGGCCGCGCTCAAGGAGTTCTTCGGCTCCTCGCAGCTGTCGCAGTTCATGGACCAGACGAACTCGCTGGCCGGGCTCACGCACCGGCGCCGGCTGTCCGCGCTCGGCGCCGGCGGCCTGACCCGCGAGCGCGCGCCGATCGAGGTGCGCGACGTCCACCCGACCCACTACGGGCGCATGTGCCCGATCGAGACGCCCGAAGGCCCGAACATCGGCCTCATCGGCGCGCTCGCCTCGTACGCGACCGTGTCCGAGTTCGGCTTCATCCAGACGCCGTACCGCAAGGTCGAGAAGGCGAAGGTGTCGGACGAGATCGTCTACCTCGACGCCGCGCAGGAGGCGCAGTACACGATCGCGCAGGCATCGGAGCCGGTCGACCCGAAGAGCGGGAAGTTCGTCAACGAGCAGGTGCTCTGCCGCTCCGCGGCCGGCGAGGCGGTCATCGCCCGCGCCGAGGCCGTGGACTACATGGACGTCTCGCCGGCGCAGATCGTCTCGGTCGCGGCGGCCATGATCCCGTTCCTCGAGCACAACGACGCGAACCGCGCGCTGATGGGCGCGAACATGCAGAAGCAGGCCGTGCCGTTGATGATCCCGCAGGCACCGCTCGTCGGAACCGGTCTCGAGTACCGCGCGGCCGTCGACACCGGCGACGTCGTGCTGGCGCGCAGCGCCGGGACGGTGATCGACGTCGACGCCGAGCGGATCGTCGTCGAGGGCAAGGGCACGCGCGACGAGTACCCGCTGACGAAGTTCATGCGCTCGAACCAGGGCACGCTGATCCACCACAAGCCCGTCGTGTCGCTCGGCGACTCGGTCGCGAAGGGGGAGGTCCTCGCCGACGGTGCGGCGACTGATCGCGGCGAGCTGGCGCTCGGCGCGAACCTGCTGGTCGCGTTCATGCCGTTCGAGGGCTACAACTTCGAGGACGCGATCGTGCTCTCCGAGCGCCTCGTCAAGGACGACGTGCTCAGCTCGATCCACATCCACGAGTACGAGATCGACGCGCGCTCGACGAAGCTCGGCGACGAGGAGATCACGCGTGACATCCCGAACCGCTCGGAGGAGTCGCTCGCGAACCTCGACGAGCGCGGGGTCGTCCGCATCGGCGCCGAGGTCGGGTCGGGCGACCTGCTGGTCGGCAAGGTGACGCCGAAGGGCGAGACCGAGCTGACGGCGGAGGAGAAGCTGATCCGCGCCATCTTCAAGGAGAAGGCGCGCGAGGTCCGCGACACGTCGCTCAAGGTGCCCCACGGCGAGGGCGGCAAGGTGATCGGCGTCAAGACGTTCGCGCGCGACGCCGGCGACGACCTTCCGCCGGGGGTCAACGAGCTGGTGCGCGTCTTCGTCGCGAAGAAGCGCAAGATCGCCGAGGGCGACAAGCTCGCCGGCCGCCACGGGAACAAGGGCGTCATCTCGAAGATCGTCCCCGAGGAGGACATGCCGTTCCTCGAGGACGGGCGTGCCGTCGACGTCGTCCTCAACCCGCTCGGAGTCCCGAGCCGGATGAACATCGGCCAGATCCTCGAGACGCACCTCGGGTGGGCGGCCGCGCACGGCGTCTTCGCCGACGGCGAGCCGGTCAACGAGCGGGCGCCGATCAACGCGCCCGACCCGCGGGCCGTCGCGACGCCGGTGTTCGACGGCGCGACCGAGGCCGACGTCGACGAGGCCCTGATCGAGTGGGCGAAGCAGAGCGAGACGATCGCGATGAACGTGGACGAGACACGGGCCGAGGGCCGCCGCTGCTCGGGCAAGGTGCAGCTCTTCGACGGGAAGTCGGGAGAGCCCTTCGAGCAGAAGGTCACCGTCGGCTACATGTACATCCTCAAGCTGCTCCACCTCGTCGACGACAAGATCCACGCGCGCTCGACAGGCCCGTACTCGCTCGTCACCCAGCAGCCGCTGGGGGGCAAGGCGCAGTTCGGCGGACAGCGCTTCGGCGAGATGGAGGTGTGGGCGCTCGAGGCGTACGGCGCCGCGTACACCCTCCAGGAGATGCTCACGATCAAGTCCGACGACACGATCGGCCGCGTCAAGGCGTACGAGGCGATCGTCAAGGGCGAGAACATCGCCGAGCCGTCGATCCCCGAGTCGTTCAAGGTGCTGCTCAAGGAGATGCAGTCGCTCTCCCTCGACGTCCACGTCCTCTCGGACGAGGGCCGCGAGGTCGAGGTGCGCGAGGAGGACGACGAGCTGCTCCGCGCCGCGGAGGAGCTCGGGATCGACCTCTCGCCCGCGAGCGTCCGCGGCGCCGCCGGCGCCCCGACGGTCCAGGAGGTCGAGGAGGGCGCGCCGGAGGAGGGAGCCGACCTGTCGCTCGCCTCGGACGAGGACCTCGAGGAGGAGCCGGCCGAGGGCGAGGAGGAGCTCGCGCTCCCCGCGGACATCGAGGTCGAGGATTAGCGGAGATCGCTTCGCGATCTCCGCTAGACCCGACACGAAGGAATTACGAAGACAACCGGCTGATTACGACTGGAGAAGCCTCTGGCCTAGGGGTTTCTCCGAAGGAGAAACCCCTTGGCGCAGATCGACATCAACGACTTCGACGCGATCCGGATCGGGCTCGCTTCCCCGAAGCAGATCCGTGACTGGTCGATGGGCGAGGTCACGAAGCCGGAGACCATCAACTACCGCACCCTGAAGCCCGAGCGGGACGGCCTGTTCTGCGAGCGCATCTTCGGTCCGACCAAGGACTGGGAGTGCTACTGCGGCAAGTACAAGCGGGTTCGCTACAAGGGGATCATCTGCGAGCGCTGCGGCGTCGAGGTGACGCGCCAGAAGGTGCGCCGCGAGCGCATGGGGCACATCGACCTCGCCGCCCCGGTGTCGCACATCTGGTTCTTCAAGGGCGTCCCGAGCCGGATCGGCTATCTGCTCGACATCGCGCCGCGCGAGCTCGAGAAGGTTCTCTACTTCGCCGCGTCGATCGTGACCGGCGTCGACCACGAGAAGCGCGCCGCCGACCTCGCCGACCTGGAGGACAAGGTCAGGGGCGAGTCCGAGCAGATCTACGTCGACCGCGACGAGCAGCTCTCGGCGCTCGACGAGCGCCTCGCGCGCCGTCGCGCCTTCCTCTCGGCCGGCAAGGACAAGGGCTTCGACGAGGACGACGAGTTCTGGGCGCGCGGGCTCTCCAACTGGGCGGAGGACCAGGCGATGCCCTCGCTCGAGGAGGCGCGGACACTCGCAGGCTCCATCTTCCCGGAGCTCGCGAAGACCGTCGCCGGCGAGGACCCCAAGCGGCTCCGCGAGCTCGTCCGGCAGACGGCGACGCGCGACGACCGCCGGCTCGCCCCGCGCGAGATCGAGTCGGTCGCGACCGCCGCCCAGGAGATCCGCACGGCGCTGGAGCCGCTCCGGAACGACCTCGAGAAGGCGTCCGGCGCGAAGAAGGGCGCGATCACGAAGCACCTCCACAAGCTGCTCGACCAGCTGCTCTCGGGCGATGAGCTCTCCGGCGACGACGCCGAGCTCGTCGCGTCCGTCGACGCGAAGAACCTCGAGCGTGCACGGGAGACCGGCAACGGCCTTCTGCGGGCCGTGCTCGAGCAGGCCGAGACCGACGCAGGCCCCGAGCAGGTGCGCGAGCTCGCGTACGACCTCTGCCTCGTCGAGGGTGCCCGCAAGGAGGACCTCGAGGCCGTCCAGCAGTGGGCGACCAAGGTCAAGGAGATGGTCGCCGACATGGAGAGCCGCCGCGAGGACACGCGCGAGGCGGCGGTCGAGGGCGTCCGGCGGCTCGAGGACACGTGGAAGCTCTTCCGCGAGCTCGACGTCAAGCAGGTCGTCAACGACGAGCAGCTGTTCCGCGAGCTGAAGGACCGCTTCGGCTCGCCCTACGGGTTCGGCGTCTACTTCCGCGGCGGGATGGGCGCGGAGGCGATCCGCGAGCTGCTCCGCGACCTCGATCTCCAGCAGGAGTCGATCACGCTGCGCGACGTCATCAAGACGTCGAAGGGCCAGAAGCAGCAGCGCGCGATCAAGCGCCTCAAGGTCGTGCAGGCGTTCATCACGTCGGAGAACAAGCCGGAGTGGATGATCCTCGAGGCCGTGCCCGTGATCCCGCCCGAGCTCCGCCCCATGGTGCAGCTCGACGGCGGCCGCTTCGCGACGAGCGACCTCAACGACCTCTACCGGCGCGTGATCAACCGGAACAACCGCCTCAAGCGGCTGCTCGACCTGGGCGCTCCGGAGATCATCGTGAACAACGAGAAGCGGATGCTCCAGGAGGCCGTCGACGCGCTGTTCGACAACGGCCGCCGCGGTCGCGCAGTGACGGGCCCGGGCAACCGGCCGCTCAAGTCGCTCAGCGACATGCTCAAGGGCAAGCAGGGCCGCTTCCGCCAGAACCTGCTCGGCAAGCGCGTCGACTATTCGGGCCGGTCGGTGATCGTGGCCGGGCCGAACCTCAAGCTGCACCAGTGCGGGCTCCCGAAGCTGATGGCGCTCGAGCTCTTCAAGCCGTTCATCATGAGCCGGCTCGTCGAGCGGAAGTCCGTCCAGAACATCAAGGCGGCCAAGAAGCACGTCGAGTCGATGGTCCCCGAGGTCTGGGACGTGCTCGAGGAGGTCATCGCCGAGCACCCGGTGCTGCTCAACCGCGCGCCGACGCTCCACCGACTCGGCATCCAGGCCTTCGAGCCGGTGCTCGTCGAGGGCAAGGCGATCCAGGTGCACCCGCTGGTCTGCCACGCGTTCAACGCCGACTTCGACGGCGACCAGATGGCGGTCCACCTGCCGCTCAGCGCGGAGGCGCAGGCCGAGGCCCGCATTCTCATGCTGTCCTCGAACAACATCCTGTCCCCCGCCCACGGGCGCCCGCTGGCGACCCCGACGCAGGACATGGTGCTCGGCGCGTACTACCTCACCTACTGCGCGCACGACCTGACGGCGACCACGGCGGAGGATCTCGCCAAGGAGCTCGGCGTCAAGGGGCTTCCCAAGCTCGCGTCCGAGGAGCAGGTGCACTTCGCGCTCGAGGCCGGTCAGAAGGGCATCTCACTCCAGGAGCCGTTCGTGTACCGACACGGAGGCGAGGAGCGCCTCACGACGCCCGGTCGCGTGATCTTCGAGAGTGAGCTGGACCGGTCGCTCGAGCACGCCGTCAAGGACGGTACGCACGTGCCGCTCGTGATCGACCGGGCGCTCACGAAGCGCGAGGTCGACGCGCTGATCGACGGGCTCGTCGGCGACTACGGCGCCTATGCCGTCGCCTCCGTCCTCGACACGATCAAGTCGCTTGCGTTCCGCTACGCGACGCGCGCGGGGATCACCGTGTCGAAGAACGACATCGTGATCCCGCCCAGCAAGGAGAAGATCCTCGCGGGCTACGAGGACCAGGTCGCAAAGGTCGAGCAGGAGTACGAGCGCGGCCTGATGACGGAGGAGGAGCGCAAGGAGCGCGTCGTCGCCGTCTGGACGGAAGCCACGGACGAGGTGGCGGACGCGATGAAGGAGAACCTCCACCAGACCAACTCGATCTTCATGATGGCCAACTCCGGCGCCCGCGGATCGTTCAACCAGATCCGCCAGCTCGCCGGCATGCGCGGCCTGATGGCCAACCCGAAGGGCGAGATCATCGAGCGCCCGATCAAGGCGAACTTCATGGAAGGCCTGTCGGTGCTCGAGTACTTCATCTCGACGCACGGCGCCCGCAAGGGCCTGGCCGACACCGCGCTTCGCACGGCCGACTCGGGCTACCTCACCCGGCGCCTCGTCGACGTGTCGCAGGACGTGATCATCCGCGAGGAGGACTGCGGCACGGACGACCACGTCGAGCTACCGGCGATCCTGGACGGCCAGGTCAACCTGAGCGCTGCCGGCCGCGTCCTCGCGAGCGACATCCACAAGCCGCTCAAGGACGGGAAGCCGGGCAAGACCGTCCTCGGTGAGAAGGGCGAGCTGCTCACCAAGCCCCGCCTGCGCGAGGTCGTCGAGCAGCTCGAGGAGCAGGCAGACGAGTTCCTCCTCCCGGTTCGCACGGTGCTCAAGTGCCGGAGCGAGGTCGGCGTGTGCCGCGCGTGCTACGGGACGTTCCTGGCCACGGGCGACATGTGCGAGATCGGCGATGCCGTCGGCATCGTCGCGGCGCAGTCCATCGGCGAGCCGGGCACCCAGCTCACGATGCGGACGTTCCACACGGGCGGCGTCGCGGGCGCGGACATCACGCACGGCCTGCCGCGGGTCGTCGAGATCTTCGAGGCGCGGAACCCGAAGGGCGCCGCGACGCTCGCGGAGCTCGGCGGGAAGGTGTCGGTCGACGAGCAGGACCGGACGGTTCTCGTCACCGTCACCCCGACGGCGCTCGACGAGAACGGCGAGCCGCTTCCGGTCAAGGAGTACTCGTTCCCGCGCCGGACGCGGCTTCTCGTCCGCTCCGGTGACACGGTCGAGCAAGGAGACCCGCTCAACGAGGGCTCACGCAACCCGGCCGACATGCTCGACCTGCACACGCGTGCGACCCGAGGGTCGACGCCGACCGAGCTCTACCTCGTCGGCGAGGTGCAGAAGGTCTACAAGTCGCAGGGCGTCGACATCCACGACAAGCACATCGAGCTCATCGTCCGCCAGATGATGAAGAAGGTGCGCGTGGAGACCCCGGGCGACACGGAGCTCCTTCCCGGACAGCTCGTCGACAAGGTCGTGCTCGAGCGGGCGAACGACAACGCGCGTGCCGCCAAGGGCGAGCAAGCGACCTTCGAGCCGCTGATCCTCGGGATCACCAAGGCGTCGCTCGCGACGGAGTCGTTCCTCTCCGCCGCGTCCTTCCAGGAGACCACCAAGGTGCTCACCGACGCGTCCATCGAGGGCAAGGTCGATCGGCTGCTCGGACTGAAGGAGAACGTGATCATCGGGAAGCTGATCCCGGCGGCCACGGGCCTCAAGAAGTACCGGGGCATCGACATCGAGCCGTCGGAGCCGCTCCCCGCCGCGATGTTCGGAGGCGGCACCGAGGCCGAGCTCCTCGCCGCGCTCGAGGAGATCGGCGACGGCGACGGGCTCGATCTCGCCTCGCTCGGCCTCGGATACGAGGATCAGCTGCCGGACCTCCCGGAGCTGCCCGAGACGCCGGACGCCGGCGCCGCCGACGACGAGGCGTAGCGAGAACACATGCGCTCCTGGTGTCCGGCTCGAGGCCGGGCACCAGGAGCGCATTCGTGCCTCGTGTCCGGCTGACGCCAAACACGAGGTCTGGCGACAGGAGCCGTGCCTGGTGTCCGGCTTCAGCCAGACACCTCCTCTTCCGATCGGTCTCGTCTTCTCGCGATTGTCCGCTTCCGGGTCGACGCGTCTCGACCTACGCGACCGACTCCCCGGCCTGCCCCGCGAGGAGCCGTGCTGCGAACTCGACCGCATCCTCTCGCGGCTCGAGCTCGACGGCCCTGCCCGACGACGAGCACTGCGCCTCGATCCGTGCCAGCACGCCGAGCGCGTCGGCCCGCCCGAGCCCGGGGAGGACGAGGGCGACGGAGCGCGGCCCGACCGCGTACGCCTCCGCATCGGCGACCTCGTGCACCACGCCCGCCAGTGCTCCTGCGTCCTTCTCGCCGGTCACCCGAACGACCGCCGCCGACAGCCGCGACCGTTGCGCGCGGGACTGGTCGACCGCGTCGGCGACCGCGTCCAGCAGCGCCGCGCGCCCCGGGAGGCCGTAGTCGACCAGCGGGGCGGGGGCGCCGGGCACCGGGCGCCGTGCTGGCAGGTGCTCGGCGGAGCGGGTCGCGGTCGTCTCGCCGAGCGAGGACACCGCCGCGTCGATCCGCTCGGCGACCGCCGTCAGCGCCGCGATCCTGCGCGCGTCCCTCTCACTTCTCCGACGCCGCCGTAGCCACGCCGCAAACCCGATGACGGCCACTGCGAGTGCGCCGGCGATGGCGAGAACGGCGACCGTGGTGCTCACACACCCGAGTATCGGCCGCCCGGCCCGCGAGCGTCAGCCTTCGACGACGATCTCTCCGGATGGGACTGCGATGTGGAGCGTGCCGTTCGCCCGCCGCGGGGCGTCCTCGCTCTCGGCGACCGAGACGGTTCCGCGGCGCGAGCGCTTCGCATCGGCCAGCGCCGCCTCGGCTCGCGCTGCGAACGACTCGACGTCGTCCCGGGGCACGAGCTCGGTGATGCCGCCCGAGACCGAGACGAGCCCGGCCTCGCCGATCGGGTTGCTCGCGAGCTCCGTACGGAACGCCTCGAACAGCCCGCGTGCGTCGCCGCCCTCGGAGCCGGGGCGTACGACCGCGAACTTGCCCCCGCCGAGACGGAACGCGTAGTCGAGCCGGTGAACGACGGCGCGCAAGCGGTCCGCCAGCTCGAGGAGGACGCCGTCGGCCGAGAGGATCCCGATCCGTGCGTTGAGCCACGTCAGCCGATCGACGTCCATCACGAGCAGCACGAGCGGGTGGTGGGCGAGCCGTGCGCGGAGGATCTCTCGCTCGAGGACTGCGTAGAACGACTGTCGGTCGAGGAGGCTCGTCAGCATGTCGAGCTCGGGCACCACGTCCGCCTCGCGGAGGTTGAGAGCGCGCGAGATCGGCGGTCGTGCCGCTTCGACGAGCCCGTGCAGCTCGTCGACGTCCTCCTCGCTGAATCGGCGGCCGCGGTCGCGTGTGAGGACGCCGAGGAGGCTCTGAGGCTCGCCCTCGCCGAGGAGCGGCATCACGAGCCCGGCCCGCACGGGCTCTTCCCCTTCGGGGGCGACGAGGTCGCCGGCGAACGCGACCTCGATGGCGCGGGCGCCGCGGTAGTCCGGGAACCCCATGCGCGCGATGTGGTTCGTCTCGGACTCGGAGAGGCCGACCGTGGCGACGATCGGCGCCCCTTTCCCGCCTGTCACGAGGGCGATCGCGCCGTCCGCGGACGTCCGCTCGCGCGCGACCTCGAGGGCCCGCACCATGGGCTCGGGATCGTCCTCGAGCTCCAGCGTTGCGACGGGCCGGGCGCTCTGGAAGGCCGCGAGGGCGTCGTTCAGGGTCTGCGCGAACGACGCGAGCCGGTCGTCGTAGCGGCGGAGCATGGTCGCCGTGACGTCCGCCTGCCGCGCGAGAAGCCGACGGATCGCGAGCACGAAGAGAACGACCGAGACCGTCGCGAGGGCGATGGCGGCGACCGCGAGCCAGGTCGTCATCTCGCACCGGCTCGGTCAGGGGCGACCCCGCGTCCCTCCATTGAGCTAACCCTACAGAGGGGGGTGGCTGGAGCCGCTCGACGCGAGGCAGTGCCGGGCGCGACCGCACTGCAAGCCCAGGGCGGCACGAGAGGCGTCGGACGTCAGTCCGACACCACGACTATCCTCGCCCGCGTGATGGGTGCCCACATCGTCGCCCTGGAGGCGCCGGACGACGTCCTGGAGGCGGGGCCTGCGGCGCCCGTCCCGCTTCCGGCGCTCGACCTCCCGCTCGCGCGTCGACCGGGCTGGCCGACGCTCGCCGCGCTCGCGGTGGGCTGCGGCGTGGCCGCGGTCGCGCTCGGCACGTGGGCGCTCGTCGCGGGCACTCGTTCCGAGGCTGCACCGGAGCCGACTGCGTCGCCGTCCCTCGCGGTCCTCGCCGACCCGACCGCAGAGCGGTATCCGCTCCGCGGGTCGGTGGGGCGGATCGCGCTCGTCGTGAATCACGCGAACGAGGCCGTCCTCGTGCTCGCCGGCCTCGGGGCAGCCCCCGACGGGATGACGTACGAGGCCTGGGTCGTCCGGCCGGGCTCGGCGCACCCGCTCGCCGCCGGCGCCTTCGACGCCTCGGAGCGCGTCGTCCCGCTCTCCGCCGCCGTACCGCGCGGTGCCCGGGTGGGCGTCACGCTCGAGCAGGCAGGCGGCGCCGACCGCCCGTCGCGCGCGCTGCGTCTCGTCGCCGTTCGCGACTGAGGCTCGCTCAGTCGGTGGCGATGCTCGCGCGGTCCTTGCCGAGGTCCTTCGCGCGGTAGAGCGCCGAGTCCGCCCGCTCGAAGAGGCCCGCCGCCGTCTCCCCGTGGCGCAGCTCCGCGATCCCGGCCGAGATCCGGACACGGCCTCCGCCCGGCACGGACATCGTGGAGACGGCGTCGTGCATGCGCTGGAACAGCTGGCTCGCGTCCTCCGAGGTCGACTCGGGCATGATCACGCCGAACTCGTCCCCCCCGACCCGGCAGCCGATGTCGACGGACCGGATCTCGTTGCGGAGCTGCTCGGCGACCTGTGCGAGGACCGCGTCACCCGCGAGGTGCCCGATCCGGTCGTTCACGGCCTTGAAGTCGTCGAGATCGATGATCAAGAGCGCGAGCTGCCGGTCGTAGCGCTGCGCCCGGAGCGCTTCGCGCCGCAGGGTCTCGTGGAAGTAACGCTGGTTGAAGAAGCCCGTGAGCGCATCCGTCTCCGCGAGCTGCCTCGCCTCCCGGTAGCGCCGGGCGTTCTCGATCGCGGGGATGCAGGTCGCGGCGATCTGCTCGATCGCACCCACTCGTTGCGAGGACGGCTCGAAGCCGGGCCTGCGCCAGAACAGCCCGAGGCTGCCCAGCGACTGGCCCTCACGGCTGACGAGCGGGACGAAGAGGCCGCCGCGGATGAGCTGCGTGTCGGCCGCGTCGGCTGCCCCGTATCGGTAGTTGACGGTGATCGGCCCGGGGGGAAGCGCTCCGGCCGCGCCCGAGGACGGAGGGTGTGCCGCCTCCTCGGGCGTCATGCCCCTGGTGGCCATCGCCGACGTCCCGCCGGCCTCCTCGAGCACGACCATGGCGGCGTCGAAGCCGGGAACCTCGAGCGCCGCGTCGAGGATGCGCTCGAGCAGCTCCTCGAACTCGATCGAGCTCCCCAGATCGCTCAGGAAGCGGTTCCGCTTGCTCTCGCGCTCGGCGCGCTCGAGCGCCTCGGAGAGGTCGCGTCCCAGGTCGTCCATGCGCGTGCGCATCTCGTCGACGGCCTGCACGAGACGGTCGTCGCGTGCCGCCGGCGCGGGTCGCCGTCGCCGCGCGAGCAGGATCGCGGCCGTGCCGGCGAGGCCCACGAGGGCGGTCGCCGCGATGATCAGGCTGATCGTCGTTCCGCTCGAGATACCGGTCCCCCAACCCTTCCCCGCCCGCAATGTAATAGGCATCGGCCCGTTCGGCCATCCCCGATGCCCCGAAAGGCGCCGAACACGTGCATTCGCGGTAGACGGGTCCTGCGGCTTCCGCTACCATTGCCGCTCCCGGGCGGCGGGACGTCGTGCCTGCCGGACCCTTCCTGTGCCATAAAGCTACGACCGATTTCCGAGGAGCAGCGTGCCCACCGTCAATCAGCTCGTCCGCAAGGGTCGCAAGACCCCGAAGGCGAAAGTCAAGACTCCGGCGCTCCGTGGCGCACCCCAGAAGCGGGGCGTCTGCACGCGCGTCTACACGACCACGCCCAAGAAGCCGAACTCCGCGCTGCGCAAGGTCGCGCGCGTGAAGCTGACGAACCAGATGGAGGTCGGCGCGTACATCCCGGGCGAGGGGCACAACCTGCAGGAGCACTCGGTCGTCCTGATCCGCGGCGGGCGCGTGAAGGATCTGCCGGGGTTCCGCTACAAGGTGATCCGCGGCGGCCTCGACACCTCGGGTGTCTCCGAGCGCCGTCAGGGCCGCTCGAAGTACGGCGCGAAGAAGGGCGGTTCCTGACCCGATGCCGCGCCGCGCTGAGATCCAGCCGCGCACCGTCGAGCCCGATCCCGTCTACGGGTCGGTGCTCGTGACGCAGCTCGTCAACCGGCTGATGGTCGACGGCAAGAAGTCGATCGCCGAGCGGGTCGTCTACGACGCGCTGACGCAGGTTGCGGACAAGTCCGGCAAGTCCGCGATCGAGGCGCTCGAGTCGGCTGTCAAGTCGGTCACGCCGGTGCTCGAGGTCCGCTCGCGCCGCGTCGGCGGCGCAAACTACCAGGTGCCCGTCGAGGTGCCGCCGCGCCGCGGCCGGACGCTCGCGATCCGCTATCTCGTGACGTACGCGCGCGAGCGCCGCGAGAAGGGGATGGAGGCGAAGCTCGCCGGCGAGCTCATGGACGCGATCGACCAGCAGGGCGGCGCGTTCAAGCGCAAGGACGACATGTACCGGATGGCGCAGGCCAACAAGGCCTTCGCGCACTACCGCTGGTGAGATCGAGATGACGACGATGGCAACCCAGGTCGCGCTCGACCATGTCCGGAACATCGGGATCATGGCCCACATCGACGCGGGCAAGACCACGACGACCGAGCGGATCCTCTACTACACCGGGCGCACGCACAAGCTCGGCGAGGTCCACGAGGGCGCTGCGACGATGGACTGGATGGCGCAGGAGCAGGAGCGCGGCATCACCATCACATCGGCCGCCACGACGGCGTTCTGGCGCGATCATCGGATCAACATCATCGATACTCCCGGACACGTGGACTTTACGGTCGAGGTCGAGCGCTCCCTGCGCGTGCTGGACGGCGCGGTGGCCGTGTTCGACTCGGTCGCCGGTGTGCAGCCGCAGTCCGAGACGGTCTGGCGCCAGGCGGACCGCTACGGGGTGCCGCGCATCGCGTTCATCAACAAGATGGACCGCACCGGAGCGGACTTCGAGGCCGCGGTGCAGTCGATGCGCGACCGGCTCGGGGCGAACCCCGTCCGGATCCAGCTCCCGATCGGCCAGGAGGACAAGCACACCGGCGTCGTCGACCTGGTCGAGATGCGCTCGATCGTCTACGAGGACGACCTGGGCCAGAACTTCACCGTCGGCGAGATCCCGTCCGAGCTCGCGGCCGCCGCCGAGGAGGCGCATCACGCGCTCATCGACGCAGTCGCCGAGCACGACGACGAGCTGATGGAGACCTACCTCGAGGACGAGTCGTCGGTCACCCCCGACATGATCAAGCGCGCCCTGCGCGCCGGGACGCTGGCCGACGCCATCACACCGGTGCTGCTCGGCTCCGCGTTCAAGAACAAGGGCGTGCAGCCGCTCCTCGACGCCGTCGTGGACTACCTGCCGAGCCCGCTCGACGTCCCGGCCGTGCAGGGCACCGACCCGAAGACCGACGACGAGATCACGCGTGCGGCCTCGGAGGAGGCCCCGTTCTCCGCCCTCGTCTTCAAGGTCATGTCCGACCCGTACGTCGGCAAGCTGACGTACTTCCGGGTGTACTCGGGACGGGTCAAGGCCGGCGGCCGGGTCATGAACACGACGAACGGCAAGACCGAGCGGATCGGCCGCATCCTGCAGATGCACGCGAACCACCGCGAGGAGCGCGACGAGATCGGCGCCGGCGAGATCGCCGCGGCGGTCGGGCTCAAGCAGTCGACGACCGGCGACACGCTCGCCGTCGAGAACGCCCCCATCGTGCTCGAGTCGATGACGTTCCCCGACCCGGTCATCTCGGTCGCGATCGAGCCGAAGACCAAGGGCGACCAGGACAAGCTCGGGCAGGGCCTCGCGCGCCTCGCCGAGGAGGATCCCACCTTCCGCGTCTCGACGGACGAGGAGACCGGGCAGACGCTCATCGCGGGGATGGGCGAGCTGCACCTCGAGATCATCGTCGACCGCCTCATGCGCGAGTTCAAGGTCGACGCCAACGTCGGCCGGCCGCAGGTCGCGTACCGCGAGACGGCGTCACGGACCGTCGAACGCGTCCAGGGCAGGTTCGTCCGCCAGACCGGCGGCTCGGGCCAGTACGGCGACGTCGTCATCAACCTGATCCCGCAGGCGCCCGGAGAGGGCTACGAGTTCGAGGACAAGATCGTCGGCGGGAAGATCCCGAGGGAGTACATCAAGCCGGTCGACGAGGGGATCCAGGAGGCGCTCGGCGCGGGCGTTCTCGCCGGCTACCCGGTCGTCGACGTCAAGGTCCAGCTCGTGGAGGGCTCGTACCACGAGGTCGACTCGAGCGAGCGGGCGTTCAAGATCGCCGGCTCGATCGCCTTCAAGGAGGCGATGAAGCGCGCCAAGCCCAAGCTGCTCGAGCCGATGATGGCCGTCGAGGTCGTCACGCCCGAGGACTACCTCGGCGACGTGATGGGCAACCTCAACTCGCGGCGCGGTCGCGTCGAGCACCTCGAGCCGCTCGGCAACTCGCAGTCGATCAAGGCGAGCGTGCCGCTGTCGGAGATGTTCGGGTACGCCACCGACCTGCGCTCCATGACCCAGGGACGGGCGACCTTCACCATGCAGTTCGATCGGTACGAAGATGTGCCGGCCTCCATTGCCTCGACCATCGTCGAGACAGTGGAGGCGAAATAGGACCGGTAAACCGAATCAGTTTTTTCCGGAGGAAGAAACAATGGCAAAGCAGAAGTTCGAGCGCACCAAGCCGCACGTCAACGTCGGCACGATCGGTCACATCGACCATGGCAAGACGACCCTGACCGCGGCGATCACCAAGGTGCTCGCAGAGACCGGCACCGGGACGGCGGTGCGCGACTTCGCCTCGATCGACGCCGCTCCCGAGGAGCGCCAGCGCGGCATCACCATCAACACCGCGCACGTCGAGTACGAGACGGCGAACCGGCACTACGCGCACGTCGACTGCCCGGGGCACGCCGACTACATCAAGAACATGATCACGGGCGCGGCGCAGATGGACGGCGCCATCCTCGTGGTCTCCGCCGCCGACGGCCCGATGCCGCAGACCCGCGAGCACATCCTGCTCGCACGTCAGGTCGAGGTGCCGGCGATGGTCGTGGCCCTCAACAAGGCGGACATGGTCGACGACCCCGAGCTGCTCGAGCTCGTCGAGATGGAGGTGCGCGAGCTCCTCTCCAAGTACGAGTTCCCGGGCGACGACATCCCGATCGTCCAGGTCTCCGCGCTCAAGGCGCTCGAGGGCGACCCCGAGTGGACGGCCAAGATCCTCGAGCTCATGGAGGCGGTCGACTCGTACATCCCCGAGCCGACACGCGACATCGACAAGCCCTTCCTGATGCCGATCGAGGACGTGTTCACGATCACCGGTCGCGGCACCGTCGTCACCGGCCGCATCGAGCAGGGCAAGATCGAGGTCGGCAACGAGGTCGAGATCGTCGGCATCCACGAGAAGGTCGAGAAGACCACGGTCACCGGCCTCGAGATGTTCCAGAAGATCCTCGACTTCGCCCAGGCGGGCGACAATGCAGGCGCGCTGCTCCGCGGCATCAAGCGCGAGGAGGTCGAGCGCGGCCAGGTGCTGGCGAAGCCCGGCTCGATCACGCCGCACACGCACTACAAGGCCGAGGTGTACGTCCTCTCCAAGGACGAGGGCGGGCGCCACACGCCGTTCTTCAACGGCTACCGGCCGCAGTTCTACTTCCGCACGACCGACGTGACCGGCTCGATCAAGCTCCCGGAGGGTCAGGAGATGGTCATGCCCGGCGACAACACGAACATGGAGATCGAGCTGATCCAGCCGATCGCCATGGATCAGGGCCTCCGCTTCGCGATCCGCGAAGGCGGCCGCACCGTCGGCGCCGGCGTCGTCACGGAGATCGTCAAGTAGCGGCGAGCTGACGCTCCCCACTACGGAGACACCGACGAAATGGCACAGCAGAAGATCAGGATTCGGCTCAAGGGCTACGACCACCAGCAGGTGGACCGCTCCGCCTCCCAGATCGTGGAGACGGCGCAGCGCACCGGCGCGACGATCACAGGCCCCGTGCCCCTGCCCACCGAGAAGAACGTGTACTGCGTGATCCGGAGCCCGTTCAAGGACAAGGACTCGCGCGAGCACTTCGAGGTGCGCACGCACAAGCGCCTGATCGACATCCACAGCCCGACGCCGAGGACGGTCGACTCGCTGATGCGGCTCGACCTGCCGGCCGGCGTCGACATCGAGATCAAGCTCTGATGGCGATGAAGGGCATTCTGGGCAGGAAGGTCGGCATGACGCAGGTCTTCGACGAGGAGACCGGGAACGTCGACGCCGTGACCGTGATCGAAGCGGGGCCGTGCCCCGTCGTCACGGTCCGCACGGAGGCCGCCGACGGCTACGCCGCGGTCCAGCTCGCCTTCGAGCCGGTCGTCGACCGCAAGCTGACGAAGGGCGAGCTCGGCCACCTGCGCAAGGCAGGCGTGGGCGGGCATCGCCACCTCGTCGAGTTCCGCGGGGCGAGCGAGCTCCAGGTCGGAGAGAGCGTCACGGTCGAGGCGTTCGTGCCCGGTGACCGCATCAAGGTGTCCGGGACGTCGATCGGCAAGGGCTTCCAGGGCACGATCAAGCGCCACAACTTCGCCCGCGGCCCGATGAGCCACGGCTCGCACAACGTCCGCAAGCCGGGCTCGATCGGGGCTTCGGCCACTCCCTCCCGCGTCTTCAAGGGCAAGAAGATGGCCGGCCACATGGGGGCGCACCGCGTTACCCAGACGGGCCTCGTCGTCCACGGCGTGGACGTCGAGCGCAACCTCCTGCTCGTCCGCGGCGCCGTTCCCGGCCCGAAGAGCGGGCTCGTCGAGATCCGGGTGGTCGAGTCGAAGGCGGTCGAGGGCTGATGGCGGTCAAGGCAGCAGTGCTCGGCGGCAAGGCGCAGGACGTCACGCTCGACGGGACGGTCTTCGAGGCCGACGTCAAGCCCCATCTCCTCCACGAGACGGTGCGGGCCGAGCTGAACGCCGCAAGGCGCGGGACGCGCGGCGCGAAGAGCCGCGGGCTCGTCGCCGGCGGCCGCGCGAAGCCGTGGCGCCAGAAGGGCACCGGACGCGCCCGCCAGGGGACGATCCGCGCGCCCCAGTTCACGGGCGGCGGCGTGGCGTTCCCGCCCGGGATGCGGAGCTTCGAGATCAAGGTGAACCGCAAGGCCCGCAGAGCGGCCCTGCGCGCCGCTCTCTCGCACCACGCCGGCAACGGGACGCTCGCCGTGCTCGACGCAGGCGTGTTCGAGGCACCGTCCACGAAGCAGGCGAAGGGCGTGCTCGAGGGCTGGGGGAAGGACACCCCGGTGCTGCTGATCGCGCAGGAGGACGAGGAGACGGTCGTGAAGTCGTTCCGCAACCTCGAGCGGGTGCTGGTCACGGTGCCGTCCGAGCTCGAGGTCGCCGCCGTCGTGTGGGCGCGTGCAGTCGTCGTGACCGAGAGCGCGCTCCCGCTCGTCGAGCAGCGCGCCGGAAAGGAGGCGTCGGCGTGAGTGGCCTGACGAACGAGCAGGTCGTGCTGTCGCCCGTCGTCTCCGAGAAGAGCTACGCGGGGATCGCCGACCACCGGTACACCTTCAAGGTCCACCCCGAGGCGCACAAGACGCAGGTGCGCCAGGCGGTCGAGCAGCTCTTCGACGTGCACGTCGAGCGGGTGAACATCGTCAAGGTGCAGGAGAAGCCGAAGCGTCGCGGGCTCCACAAGGGCACGCGACCCGGCTGGAAGAAGGCGATCGTCCAGGTCCGCGAGGGCGAGACGATCGAGATCTTCGAAGGGGCACAGGTCTGATGGCAGTCAAGAAGTACAAGCCAACGAGCGCCGGCCGTCGTCAGATGGCGACGTCGTCGTTCGAGGAGATCACGCGCTCGACGCCGGAGAAATCCCTGCTCGAGCCGCTCAAGAAGACCGGAGGCCGAAACGGGCACGGCCGCATCACGACCCGCCACCAGGGCGGTGGGCACAAGCGCAGGTACCGGCGCATCGACTTCAAGCGCATCAAGGACGGCGTGCCCGCGAGGGTCGCCTCGATCGAGTACGACCCGAACCGCTCGGCGCGCATCGCGCTGCTCCACTACGCGGACGGCGCGAAGGCGTACATTCTCGCGCCCGTCGGGCTCCGGGTCGGCTCCACCGTTCAGGCGGGGCCCGGCGCGGACATCAAGCCCGGCAATGCGCTTCCGTTGGGGGACATCCCGACGGGCACGGTCGTCCATGCCGTCGAGCTCCGGCCCCGCCAGGGCGCGAAGCTCGCTCGGTCGGCCGGCTCGGGGGTGCAGCTCGTCGCCAAGGACGCGCCGTACGGCGTCCTGCGGCTCCCCTCCGGCGAGATGCGGCGCGTGCTGCTCACGTGCCGCGCGACCGTCGGGCAGGTCGGCAACGCCGACCACGCCAACGAGTCGAGTGGGAAGGCCGGCCGCAGCCGCTGGCTCGGCAAGCGACCGTCGGTGCGCGGCACGGCGATGAACCCTGTCGACCACCCGCACGGGGGCGGCGAGGGCAAGTCGAAGGGCCACCATCCGGTGACGCCGTGGGGCGTCCCGACGATCGGGAAGCGCACCCGCCCGAAGCACAAGGAATCCGACAAGTTGATCGTCCGCGGCCGCCGCCGCGGCAAGGAGCGTCGCTAAATGTCCAGATCGTCCAAGAAGGGCCCGTTCGTCGAGGAGCGGCTCCTCACCCGGGTCGAGGCCATGAACGCAGCGGGGGAGAAGCGGATGATCCGCACCTGGTCGCGCGCCTCGACGATCTTCCCCGAGATGGTCGGGCACACGATCGCGGTCCACGACGGTCGCAAGCACGTGCCCGTGTTCGTCTCGGAGCAGATGGTCGGCCACAAGCTCGGCGAGTTCGCTCCCACGCGGACGTTCCGCAGCCACGCCGGTGACCGCCAGGCACAGGTGAAGAAGCGCTGATGGCGGCGACCGCTGAGACCCCGACCACCGTCCGGGCCCAGGCGCGGTGGGTCCGCATGTCCGCGCGCAAGGCGCGGCTCGTGCTCGACCTGATCCGCGGGCGCACCGTGCCCGAGGCCCGTACCGTTCTCGCGTTCACGCCGCGCGCCGCGGCACGGGAGATCGACCGCGTCCTCGCCTCCGCCGTCGCGAACGCCGAGTCCGCCCACGGGCTGGACGGCGACGAGCTCGTCGTCCTCGAGGCGTACGCCGACGAGGGGCCGACGCTCAAGCGCTGGCGCGCCAGGGCGCGCGGGCGCGTGAACCGGATCCGCAAGCGGACGTGCCACATCACCGTCGTCGTGGCGCCTGCGGCGCCCCAACGACCAGACAAGCGGCGCAAGCCCGCTGAGCCCGAGAACGCTTCTGCCCCGGTCGAAGCGTCCGAGTCGGCACCTGGTGCGGAGCCGAAGGCTTCGCGCCCGCGCAAGCGCGCGACAAAGAAGGAGGTGGCCGCGTAATGGGTCAGAAAGTGCATCCCGGCGGTCTTCGCGTCGGCGTCATCCACGACTGGAAGTCGAACTGGTGGACCGGCAAGAAGGAGATCGCCGACTACATCCTCGAGGACATCCGGATCCGCGAGCACATCAACGGCAAGCTCTCGCACGCCGGTCTGTCCGACATCCTGATCCGCAAGGACAAGCAGCGGATCACGGTGGACATCTACACCGCGCGCCCCGGCATCGTGATCGGCAAGTCCGGGGTCGAGGTGGACGCGCTCCGCAAGGAGCTCCACTCGATCACCGGCAAGTCCGTCCACATCAACATCAACGAGATCAAGCGGCCCGAGCTCGACGCGCAGCTCGTCGCGCAGTCGATCGCGGAGCAGCTCCAGAACCGCGTCTCGTTCCGCCGCGCGATGAAGCGCTCGCTCGCCTCGGCGATGCGGTCCGGCGCGCAGGGGATCAAGATCCAGTGCGGTGGACGGCTCGGCGGCGGCGAGATGAGCCGCAGCGAGCGCTACACGGAGGGCCGCGTGCCGCTCCACACGATCCGCGCCGACATCGACTACGGCTTCGCCGAGGCGAAGACGACCTACGGCCGGATCGGCGTCAAGGTCTGGGTCAACAAGGGCGAGATCATGCCGGAGGGCTACGAGGGCGCGCTCGGCCGCGAGCGCATCTCCGAGGCCGACGGCTCGCGTCGCCGGCGCGGCTCCAACACGGAGGGTCTCGGTGCCTCCCGCGAGAGCGGTCGTGGTCGCGGCCAGGACCGCGAGGGCCTGGGCCTCGTGCAGAAGCGCAGGCGCCCGGGCGGCCGCGGTCGCGGCGCCCAGGGCCGCGGGCCGGCGAGGGATCGCGCCGCGCAGCCGGAGACGCAGGCACCTCCCACCGACGCGCCCGAGACGCCGGTGACCGACGTGGCACCCGAGAGCACGCCGCAGACGCCCCCCGAGACGACGGGAGACGACACCTGATGCTGATGCCGCGCAAGACCAAGCACCGCAAGCAGTTCCGCGGGCGCCGCGCCGGCTACGCGAAGGGCCAGCTCGACGTGCAGCACGGCGACTTCGGGATCAAGTCCCTCGAGAACGGCTGGGTGACCAACCGCCAGATCGAGGCGGCCCGGATCGCGATGACCCGCAAGATCCGCCGCGGCGGGAAGGTCTGGATCAACCTCTTCCCGGACAAGCCGTTCACCAAGAAGCCCGCCGAGACGCGGATGGGCTCCGGGAAGGGTTCGCCCGAGGGATGGGTCGCCGTCGTCAAGCCCGGCCGCGTGATGTTCGAGCTCTCGGGCGTGCCCGAGCCCCTCGCCCGCGAGGCGCTGCGGCTCGCCGCGCAGAAGCTGCCGGTGAAGACGAGGTTCGTGAAGCGGGAGGCTGATCTCTTTGAAAGCTGAGGAGCTGAGAGCGATGAGCGACGAGGAGCTCGACGCGAAGCTCGGCGAGAGCCGCCAGGAGCTCTTCAAGATCCGCTTCCAGGCTGCGACGGGCGCGCTCGACTCGAGCGCCCGGCTGCGCCACGCGAGGCGGGAGATCGCCCGCATCCTGACGATCCAGAACGAGCGGGCTGCCGAGAACGCGCTGAGCACGATGAACGCCGAAAAGGTGTGAGGAAACGATGGCTGACGAGAACGTGAACGAGACCGAAGAGAACGAGACCGCGCCGGAGGAGACTCCGGCCGAGGAGACCGTCGCCGAGGCCGCCGAGGAGGCGGTCGCGGAGGCCCCTGCAGACGAGGAGCCGGCCGAGGCCGAGTCCCCGTCGGCCGACGCCGACGCCGAGGTGCCTGCCGCCGAGGAAGCAGCGGCGGCCACCGAGGAGACGGCGGCCGAGCCCACCCCGGCTGCACAGTCCGGGCCGAAGCCGAAGCGCAAGCGCCTGCCGCGCTCCGAGCGGCGCGTGCGGGCGAAGCCGAAGCGCGAGGCGCCCGCGGAGCGAAAGCCGATCGTGCGCCTCGAGAAGCCCGATCACGAGCGTGGCCGGCGCCAGGAGCGCCAGGGCACGGTCGTCTCCGACGCGATGGACAAGACCATCGTCGTGCGGGTCGACGTCGTGAAGGCACACCCCAGGTACAAGAAGGTCGTCCGGCGGAGCGTCAAGTTCCACGCCCACGACGATCAGAACCAGGCGAAGGTCGGCGACGTCGTTCGCATCGTGGAGACGCGCCCCCTCTCGAAGACGAAGCGCTGGCGCCTGGCCGAGGTCGTGGAGGCTGCCAAGTAATGATCCAGCAGGAATCGCGCCTCAAGGTCGCCGACAACACGGGTGCCCGCGAGCTCCTCTGCATCCGCGTGGTCGGCGGCTCGCATCGGCGCTACGCTCGTGTCGGCGACGTGATCGTCGCTACAGTGAAGGCCGCAACGCCGCAGGGCACGGTCAAGAAGGGCGAGGTCGTCAAGGCCGTCGTCGTCCGGACGAAGAAGCCCTACGGCAGAGGTGACGGCACGCTGATCGGCTTCGACGAGAACGCCGCCGTCATCATCGACAACCAGATGAACCCGCGCGGAACGCGCATCTTCGGGCCGGTCGCCCGCGAGTTGCGTGAGAAGAACTTCATGAAGATCGTCAGCCTCGCCCCCGAGGTGCTCTAGAGATGGCAACCACGATGCGAATCAAGAAGGGCGACCTCGTGCAGGTGCTCGCCGGCAAGGACCGCGGCAAGCAGGGACGGGTCCTCGAGGCGCGCCCGCGCGACCGCCGCGTGATCGTGGAGAACCTCAACACCGCGAAGCGCCACACGAAGCCGCGCCCGATCCGCGACTCGACGCGCATGGGCGGCGCGAACATCATCCCCGGCGGGATCATCGACAAGCCGATGCCGATCGACGTGTCCAACGTCATGATCGTCTGCCCGGTCTGCAAGCAGCCGACCCGCATCGGGGTCAAGGTCAAGGACCTCAAGGGCGAGCTGGTCCGCGTGCGTGTCTGCAAGCGCGACGGCTGCGGCCAGGAGATCGACTGATGGCGACGACGACCGAGACCATCGTGCCGCGCCTCAAGCAGCGCTACGACGACGAGCTCCGCGCCTCCCTCAAGGAGGAGCTGGCGCTGGACTCCGTCATGCAGGTGCCCCGGATCTCGAAGATCACGCTCAACATGGGCGTCGGCGAGGCGAAGACCGACGCCAAGGCCCTCGACGCCGCGATCGAGGAGCTGACGACGATCGCCGGCCAGCGGGCCCAGGTGCGCAAGGCGCGGAAGTCGATCGCGAGCTTCAAGCTCCGCGAGGGCATGTCGGTCGGTGCCCGCGTCACCCTGCGCGGCGCGCGGATGTACGAGTTCCTCGACCGGCTCGTCTCGATCGCGCTCCCGCGCATCCGGGACTTCCGTGGCTTGAACCCCGACTCCTTCGACGGCCGCGGGAACTACTCGCTCGGCATCAAGGAGCAGATCATCTTCCCCGAGATCGATTACGACTCCGTGCCGGCGATCCGGGGCCTCGACATCGCGATCACCACGACGGCGGAGACCGACGAGCAGGGCAGGGCGCTCCTGCGGGCTCTCGGGCTGCCCTTCGCCGCCGAGAGAAGGGACTCGTAGGACATGGCGAAGACCTCGCTCCGCGTGAAGCAGAAGCGCCAGCAGAAGTTCGGCGTCCGGGCGTACACGCGCTGCAACCGCTGCGGCCGGCCCCGCGCCGTCTACCGCAGGTACAAGCTCTGCCGGATCTGCCTGCGCGAGCTCGCGCACGAGGGCGCGATCCCCGGCATGACCAAGAGTTCATGGTGATTGGAGATATCACCATGAACTCTTGGTTGATGTTCATTGGTCGACTTCCGCAAGCGGAAGTCGACGGAACGGGAGTGGTAGGAGACACGCAATGCTGACCGATCCGATCGCCGACATGCTGAGCCGCATCCGCAACGCGAACCGCGCGATGCACGACACGGTCTCGATGCCCACCTCCCGGATGAAGGAGGAGATCGCCCGCCTGCTCCACGACGAGGGCTACATCAAGGGCTTCTCGGTGACCGAGGCCACGCCGGTCAACCTGCTCGTGATCGAGCTGAAGTTCGGGAAGAACCGCGAGCGGGTCATCACCGACCTGAAGCGCGTCTCCAAGCCGGGGCGTCGGGTCTACGCGAAGAAGGACCGCCTTCCGCGCGTCCTCGGCGGGCTCGGCACCGCGATCCTGTCCACGTCGACCGGCGTCATCACGACGCGCCAGGCCGCCGAGCGCGGCGTGGGCGGCGAGGTACTTGCATTCGTCTGGTGATCTTCGATCACCAGACGAACACTAGGAGAGACTCGAAAGTGACGATGACGACGACACGAGGCGGCCGCGAAGTTCCAGTGCTTTCGGCGCCGAAGGTGGCGAAAGCACCATGAGCAGAATCGGTAGACAGCCCATTGAGCTCCCCAGCGGCGTCACCCTCGAGGTGTCGCCCGGCGGGAACGTGAGGGTGAGCGGCCCGCTCGGGACGCTCGAGCAGCGCGTTCCGACGCGGATGCAGATCGCCCAGGACGAGGGCGTCGTCACCGTGACGCGACCGACCGAGCGCGGCGAGGATCGTGCGCTGCACGGGCTCACGCGGACGCTCGTCGCGAACATGGTCGAGGGCGTGACGAAGGGCTACGAGAAGCACCTCGAGATCCAGGGCGTCGGGTATCGCGCCCAGCTCAAGGGCTCGGACCTCGAGCTGTCCGTCGGCTTCTCGCACCCGGTGACGATCTCGCCGCGCGAGGGCATCTCGTTCGACGTGCCGCAGCCGACGCAGGTGATCGTGAAGGGAACGGACAAGCAGGTCGTCGGACAGACGGCCGCCGAGATCCGCAAGGTGCGCCCGCCCGAGCCGTACAAGGGCAAGGGGATCCGCTACCAGGGCGAGCACGTGAGACGCAAGGTTGGAAAGAGAGCGTGACATGACCGGAATCCCCGCCTCCAGAGGCGGGGGAACCTCCCGGTTCCCCCGCACCCCCTCCACTGGTCCTCTGTCGAGGACAGGCGGCTCCGCCGCCGGAAAACGCGCATGAGCAGCACCGTTCGCGAAGCACGCCTCCGCCGGCACCGCCGCGTGCGCGGGAAGGTCTCGGGCACGGCCGAGCGGCCGCGGCTCGTCGTCTTCCGCTCGAACAGGGGCATCTTCGCCCAGCTCGTCGACGACGAGGCCCGGCGCACGCTCGCATCCGCGAGCTGGCTCGCGCATCGCTCGCTAAACGGTACGAAGACCGAGCAGGCGGCCGCGGTGGGCAAGGCCCTCGCAACCGAGGCGAAGAAGGCCGGGGTCGAGACCTGCGTGTTCGACCGGGCGGGATACCTCTACCACGGACGCGTGAAGGCCCTCGCCGAGGGCGCACGCGAAGGAGGACTCAGGTTTTGAGCGCAGTCGAAGTAGCCGAGTCACGCGAGCTCAAGGAGCGCGTGATCGAGATCAACCGCGTCGCCAAGGTCGTCAAGGGCGGCCGGCGGTTCTCGTTCACCGCGCTCGTCGTGATCGGTGACGAGGTCGATCGCGTCGGCGTCGGGTACGGCAAGGCGCGCGAGGTCCCGCTCGCCATCTCGAAGGCCGTCGACGACGCGAAGAAGAACCTCTTCACCGTCCCGAAGCACGGCGCGACGATCACGCACGAGATCACGGGCCGGTTCGACGCCGCGCGCGTCGTCCTGCGGCCTGCGAGCGAGGGGACGGGCGTGATCGCCGGCGGCGGCGTTCGCGCGGTGCTCGAGCTCGCCGGGATCCGCGACGTGCTCTCGAAGAGCCTCGGCACGACCAACCCGATCAACATGGCCAAGGCGACGGTGGACGGCCTCAAGCGCCTCCGCCGGCCCGAGGACGTCGCACGGTCGCGCGGCAAGTCGATCAAGGACGTGCTGCCGCTCCCGCGCGGCGGCCGGGCACCTGCTGACGTGGGTGCCGCCGACGAGCAGCCGGCCGTTGCCGACGCCGCTCCCGACGACACGAGAGGCGAGTCGCCGGAGGCGACTCGGCCCGAGTGATGAGCAGCGTGCGCGTCACCCAGACACGTAGCTCCATCGGGCAGACCCGGGCGCACGAGGGCACCCTCCGCGCGCTCGGCCTGGGCCGGATCGGCAAGAGCGCAGAGCACGCCCGGACGCCCGTCCTCGAGGGTCAGCTGCGCCATGTCGCGCACCTCGTCTCGGTGACCCCGCTCGACGGAACAGGGAAGGACGCGTAGACGTGGACGAGCTCAACCTCCATTCGCTGAAGCCCGCCCAGCCCCGCAAGGCGCGCAAGCGCATCGGGCGGGGGCTCGGCTCGGGCACGGGCCGCTACAGCGGTCGTGGCATCAAGGGCCAGAAGTCCCGCTCGGGCTCGCACAAGATGGCCGCCGGGTTCGAGGGCGGGCAGATGCCGATCGACATGCGGCTCCCCAAGCTCCGCGGGAACACGTCCGCGGACGCGATGCCGATCGGGCCGTTCCGCACGTACAGCCAGCCCGTCAACCTGCGCGACCTCGAGGACCGCTTCGAGGCCGGGGACGAGGTGACGCCCGAGACGCTCAAGGCGAAGCGGCTGATCCGCAAGGTGTCGGTCGACGTCAAGGTGCTCGGTGTCGGGGAGCTCTCGAAGGCGCTCGCCGTGTCGGCCCACGGGTTCTCGAAGACGGCGAGGGAGAAGATCGAGAGCGCGGGCGGCAGCGTCACGTGGCTCCGCGGCGAGCCCGTCCCGAGAAAGCACAAGGTCCACAAGGCAAAGCCGCAGGCCGAGGAGCCGGACGACACGCCGGCCGCCGAGGCCGCGGATACCGCCGAGGAGGCCTAGCCCCGGCGCGCTGCGCGGGGACCTCGCATGTTCAGCTGGCTCGTCAACGCCTGGCGGGTGCCGGAGCTGCGGCGACGGCTGCTGTTCACGGCGATGATCCTTGCCCTCTACCGGCTCGGCTCGTGGATCCCCGCGCCGGGGGTCAACGCGGACGCGATCGACCAGTATCTCTCCCGCACCGGGCGGGATCTTCAACCTGCTCAACCTCTTCTCCGGCGGCGCGCTGTCGCAGTTCTCCGTGTTCGCGCTCGGGATCATGCCGTACGTCACCGCCTCGATCATCATCCAGCTCATGACCGTGGTCGTGCCCCGCCTCTCCGAGCTCCAGAAGGAGGGCGAGTCCGGGTACGCCAAGATCAACCAGTACACGCGCTACCTGACCGTCATCCTCGCGGCGCTGCAGGCGCTCGGGTACGCGTTCCTGTTCCGGAACCAGAACGTCCTGCAGGCGAACGCGGGCCGGATGGTGCTGATCATCGTCACGCTCACCGTCGGCACCGTCCTCCTCATGTGGATGGGCGAGCAGATCACGAAGCGCGGGATCGGCAACGGCATCTCGATCCTCATCTTCGCCTCGATCCTCACGAGCCTGCCGCTCGGCGTCACGGCATGGTGGAACGGCGGGCCGATGGAGCGCATTTTCTTCCCGCTGATCGCGCTCGCGATCGTCGCTTCGGTCGTCTTCGTCCAGGAAGGCCAGCGCAAGATCCCGATCCAGTACGCCAAGCGCATGGTCGGCCGGCGCATGACGTCCGGGGGCGCCACGTACCTGCCGCTCCGCGTCAACATGGCCGGCGTCATCCCGGTGATCTTCGCGGCGGCGGTGCTCGCCTTCCCGCCGACGGTCGCGCAGTACTTCCCGGCCACACAGGACTTCGTGAACACGTACTTCCAGCCCGGGGACTGGCTCTACCTCGTGATCGAGGGCGGGATGATCGTCGTGTTCGCGTTCTTCTACACCGCGGTCCAGTTCAACCCGGTCGACCAGGCGGACAACCTCCGCAAGCACGGGGGCTACATCCCCGGCATCCGGCCCGGCCCTCCCACTGCGCAGTACCTCGACCGTGTGCTGACACGCCTCACGCTCCCCGGCTCGCTCTACCTCGCTGCCGTGGCGGTGGCGCCGAGCCTCTTCATCCGCTACGGCGGCTTCTCGCAGGCGAACGCGCGCGCGCTCGGAGGCACCTCGGTGCTCATCGCGGTCGGCGTCGCGCTCGACACGATGCGCCAGATGGAGTCGCAGATGATGATGCGGAGCTACGAGGGCTTTCTCCGTTGACAGGCCTCCGCGCCGCAACGTCCGTCGGGGCGGGCTCCATCCCACCCCGCTCGTCCGGGGCGGCGCTGTGAACCTGCTCGTGCTCGGGCCGCAGGGCTCCGGCAAGGGGACGCAGGCGAAGCGTCTGGCGGCCGACCATTCGATCCCGCACGTCTCGACGGGCGACATGTTCCGCGCCGCCATCGCCGAGGACACCGAGCTCGGCCGGCGCGTCGGGCCGATCCTCGCGAGTGGAGAGCTCGTCCCCGACGAGCTGACGATCGCGTTGATCCGCGAGCGGCTCTCGGCTCCCGACGCTGTGGCCGGATTCGTGCTCGACGGGTTCCCGCGGAACCTCGCCCAGGCCGAGGCACTCGACGCGATGCTGGCGGAGATCGACCGGGCGCTCGACGCCGTCCTCTTCTTCGACCTCGCGGACGATGTCGCGACGGAGCGCATGCGCAGGCGCGCCCTCGAGGAGGACCGCGAGGACGATGCGCCGGAGGCGATCGCACGCCGGCTCGCGATCTACCACGAGCAGACCGAGCCGGTGGTCGAGCGCTACCGGGCGACGGGCAAGCTCGTGCCGCTCCACGCCGAGCGTACGATCGGCGAGGTCGCCGCCGAGATCGGCGAGGCACTCGACCTGCTCGGCGAGGGAGCAGCCGCATGATCATCCGCAAGAGCGCCGCCGAGATCGACCGCATCGCACGCGCCGGAGCGCTCGTCGCGGAGACCATCGCGCACGTCGGCGAGCGGATCGAGCCGGGCATCACCACGCTCGAGCTCGACGAGATCGCGGACGCGTTCATCCGATCGAAAAGCGGCATCCCCACCTCGATGGGCTACAAGGGCTACCCGCGTGCGATCTGCATCTCGGTGAACGACGTGGTCGTCCACGGGATCCCGGACGAGACTCCCGTCGAGGAGGGCGATCTGGTGACCGTCGACGTCGGCGCCACGCTCGGGGGAGCGATCGCCGACAGTGCGTACACCTTTGGTGTCGGCTCGGTCGACGCGGAGTCCCAGCGGCTGCTCGACGTCTGCCAGGACGCTCTGGCCGCGGGCATCTCCGAGGCACGGCTCGGGAACCGGATCGGCGACATCTCCCACGCAGTGCAGACCGTGGTCGAGGCGGCGGGCTTCTCGGTCGTCAAGAGCCTCGTCGGGCACGGCGTCGGCCGCCACTACCACGAGGACCCGCACGTCCCGAACTTCGGCGAGCCGGGGCGTGGCCCGCGACTCTCGGAGGGCATGACGATCGCGATCGAGCCGATGATCACGAGCGGTGGGCCCGACGTGTGGCTCGCCGAGGACGGCTGGACGATCTCGACCACCGACGGCTCCCGTGCGGCGCATTTCGAGCACACGGTGGCGATCCTCCCCGAAGGCCCGCGCATCCTCACGCCACGCGTCGGGATCGCGACCGAGAGGGCCAGTCTGCTACAGTAAGCGGCCCGCGCGGCGGCCTGGCCGCTTTGCGCCGCATCGTGCGCGGGATCTCATGAACACCCACGACGGGCAGGGCGCGACCCCTGCGCGAGGAGTCGGTTGGCAGTCAAGGAAGAGAAGATCGAGGTCGAGGGCGAGGTGGTCGAGGCCCTGCCGAGCACGATGTTCCGCGTCGAGCTCGAGGGCGGCCAGTCGGTGCTCGCGAAGATCTCGGGGAAGATGCGCAAGCACTACATCCGGATCCTTCCGGGAGACCGTGTGAAGGTGGAGCTCTCCCCGTACGACCTCACGCGCGGCCGCATCACCTTCCGACTCAAGTAGCCGACCCATCAGGAGCCCACGTTGAAGGTCCGTCCCTCGGTCAAGCCCATGTGCGAGCGATGCCGCGTGATCAAGCGGCACGGGCGCACCATGGTGATCTGCACCAACCCCCGTCACAAGCAACGGCAGGGCTAGGAGAAGAGATTTGGCACGCATCGCCGGCGTCAACCTCCCGAACCAGAAGCGCCTCGAGATCGGCCTGACCTACATCTACGGGATCGGCCAGTCGACCGCGCAGAAGGTCTGCAAGGAGCTCGGGCTCGACCCGAACGAGAAGGTCAAGGACCTGACCGACGACGAGGTCACGAAGCTCCGTACCTACATCGACGCGAACCTCGAGGTCGAGGGTGACCTGCGGCGGGAGCGCACCCAGGCGATCAAGCGCCTTTCGGAGATCGGCTGCTATCGCGGCCTGCGGCACCGCCGCAACCTGCCGGTGCACGGCCAGCGCACCAAGACGAACGCGCGCACGCGCAAGGGCCCGAAGAAGACCGTCGGGCGCGGGAAGAAGGCGAAATGATGGCGGTCGACTCACTCGCAGATCGCGGCCGCAGCCGCGCTGCAACGCTTCGCATCGCGTCGTCCTCGGTCGCACCCGTAGCCTCCGGCTACGAGCGCTCCCTGCGTCCTAGCGCTGCTCGCGTTTCGCGGCCTGCGACCACGATCTGCTCGCGAGGCGACCGCTGATGGCGCCTCCCCGCAAGTCCGCCGCGCGCGGCCGCACGCGCCGCCGCGTCCGCAAGAACATCGCGATCGGCCAGGCGCACATCAAGACGTCGTTCAACAACACGATCGTCTCGTTGACCGACAAGGAGGGGAACGTGATCGCGTGGGAGTCGGCCGGCTCGGCCGGGTTCAAGGGCTCGCGCAAGTCGACGCCCTTCGCCGCCCAGGTGACCGCCGACAACGCCGCGCGCAAGGGCATGGAGCACGGTCTCCAGAAGGTCGAGGTCTTCGTCAAGGGCCCGGGCTCGGGTCGCGAGACCGCGATCCGGTCGCTCCAGGCCGCCGGCCTCGAGATCCTCGGGGTCAAGGACGTCTCCCCGCAGGCCCATAACGGCGTACGCCCGAAGAAGCGGAGGCGCGGCTGATGGCGAGGGACATCGGAGCCAAGTGCCGCCAGTGCCGCCGCGAGGGAATCAAGCTCTTCCTCAAGGGCGAGCGCTGCCTCACCGAGAAGTGCGCCATCGAGCGGCGGTCCTATCCGCCGGGCGAGCACGGGCGCGGCCGCATCAAGCAGAGCGAGTACCTTCTCCAGCTCCGCGAGAAGCAGAAGGCGCGCCGGTACTACGGCCTGCTCGAGAAGCAGTTCCGGAACACGTACGCGAAGGCGTCGCGCCGCACGGGCCCCACGGGCGAGAACCTGCTGCGGATGCTCGAGACCCGGCTGGACAACGTCGTCTACCGGCTCGGCTTCGCGGGCTCGCGCGCGCAGGCGCGGCAGCTCGTGCGGCACGGCCACTTCCTCGTCAACGGACGGCGGGTCAACATCCCGAGCTACGGGGTGCGGCCGGACGACATCATCTCGCTCAAGGCGGGCAGCCCTGCCGAGCCGATCGTTCGCGACGCGACCGATCTCACGGCCGCGGTCACCCCGTGGCTCCAGGCCGACCACGACGGGCTCACGGGCAAGATGCTCAAGTGGCCCGAGCGTGCCGAGATCGACACGCCCGTCCAGGAATCACTGATCGTCGAGCTGTATTCGAAGTAGGGGCGAGCTTGCCTCGCCCTGCGTAAGTCACGCCGAAAGGATCACATGGCCACCCGCTCTTCCCTGATGGACTTCCAGACGCCCAGGATCGTCTCCGAGGACGCCGACGAGCGCTCCGGCCGGTTCACGATCGAGCCGCTCGACCGCGGCTTTGGCTACACGTTCGGCAACTCGCTCCGGCGCGTGCTGCTCTCCTCGCTCGAGGGCGCGGCCGTCACGGCCGTCAAGATCGAGGGCGTCGCGCACGAGTTCACGACGCTGCCGGGCGTCCGCGAGGACGTCACCGACATCATCCTGAACCTCAAGGAGCTCGTCTGCCGCCTGCACGGCGAGTCCCCCGAGATCGAGGTGCACCTCTCCAAGAAGGGTGCCGGCGCCGTCACGGCCGCCGACATCGAGGCGCCCGCCGACCTCGAGATCCTCAATCCGGACCTCGAGCTCGCGCACCTCGCCGACAAGGGCAAGCTCGAGATGACCCTGACGATCGGCCGCGGGCGTGGGTACGTGCCCGCAGACCAGAACCGGGGGCCCGAGACGACGATCGGCGTGATCCCGATCGACTCGATCTTCTCGCCGGTGCGACGCGTCTCGTACGAGGTCGACTCGGCGCGCGTCGGCCAGCGCACGGACTACGACAAGCTCGTCCTCGAGGTCACGACCGACGGGTCGATCGAGCCGAAGGAGGCCATCGGCCAGGCCGCCGAGATCCTCATCAAGCAGCTCCTGATCTTCACCGACATCGAGCGGATCGAGACCGGTGGCGAGGCGGGGGCGGCCGAGGCCGAGGCGCCGGCCACCTCGCACGGGATGGAGAACTTCCCGATCGAGGAGCTCGAGCTCGGTGTCCGCTCGTACAACTGCCTCAAGCGCGTCGGGATCGAGACGATCGGCGATCTGACCTCCAAGTCGGAGAACGAGCTCGCCGCGATTCCGAACTTCGGTCGCAAGTCGATCGAGGAGGTCCGCGAGACGCTCGCTGCGCACGGCCTGACCCTCAAGGGCGAGGACCTTCCGCAGTAGCATGCGCCACGCACGCTCAGGCAAGAAGCTCGGCCGCGACTCGGCGCACCGCAAGGCCCTCTACTCGAACCTTGCGGGCGCGCTGATCACGCACGGGCGGATCGAGACGACGGAGGCCAAGGCCAAGGCCGTGAAGCCGTTCGCCGAGAAGATGATCACCCTCGGCAAGCGCGGCGACCTGCACGCCCGGAGGCTCGCGATGGCCGAGCTCCGCTCGAACGATGTCGTGCACCGGCTGTTCTCCGACGTCGCGCCCCGCTTCGCCGAGCGCAACGGCGGCTACACCCGCGTGGTCAAGCTGGGCCCGCGCCAGGGCGACGCCGCCCAGATGGCGCTCCTCGAGCTCGTCGACCACGAGGCCTAGGCCAGGCCCGCTCGGGCTCGGCCGGGTCCGAGCACGGTCGTCGTGCGTGGTGAACGTACGCTGTCGGCGTGCTCACGATCGTCGCCATCGTCCTCGCGCTCACCGTGCTCCCGGCGCCGTGGGGCTGGGTCGCGGTGCTCGGCGCCGCCGCGATCGACGTCGCCGAGACGATCTTCTTCGTCCGTTGGTCGAAGCGCCGCCGGGCAACCGTCGGTGTCGAGACGCTCGTCGGCCGGCGCGCGGTCGTCGTGCGGTCGCTGACGCCCGGCGGCCAGGTGAAGCTGGACGGCGAGGTCTGGGAGGCGCGGTCGGACGTCGGCCTCGAGCCGGGGCGGGAGGTCGTCGTGACGGGCCTCGACGGCCTGGTGCTCGACGTCGAGCCGGCCAAGTAACAGTCTGTTACAAGGGGGCCGTGCCCACCCTTCGCCTGACGCTCGAGTACGACGGCACCGGGTTCCGCGGCTGGGCACGCCAGCCGGGCGAACGAACCGTGGAGGGTGTCGTGCGAGAGGCGCTCGATGCCGTTCTCCCGGGCTGGAGCGGCCTCGCGGTCGCCGGCCGGACCGACGCCGGGGTTCACGCGACGGGGCAGGTGGCGAGCCTCCAGGCGGAGGGCGGCCCGCCGGTCGACCGACTGGCCGAGGCGTTGAACACGGCCCTGCCGGACGACGTGGCCGTCGTCGGCGCCGTGGGCGTCCCCGACGGCTTCCACGCGCGGTTCTCGGCGACCGGTCGCACCTACCGCTACGTCGTCGTCGACCGGCGGGTCCGGGCTCCGCTCCGCGCGAGACGAAGCCTCTGGTGGCCGCGCGCGCTCGACGAGGAGGCTCTCCATGCCTGCGCTGCGGTACTGCTCGGCGAGCACGACTTCACGGCCTTCACGCCGACGGAGACGCAGCACGAGGTGTTCCTTCGCGAGGTCCGCGCGGCCGCGTGGGAACGCCGCGCGGACGAGCTCCACTTCACGATCACGGCCGACTCGTTCCTTCGGCACATGGTGCGGACGCTCGTGGGGACGATGCTCGAGACGGATCCCGCGGCGTTCGAGCGACTGCTGTCGGGAAGGCCGCGCTCCGAGGCCGGTGCGACCGCTCCGACGCTGGGGGCTGACGCTCGAGCGCGTCGACTACGCCGACAGCTGACGCCTCAGCCGTCGGCCCGATCCCAGGCCACCGGCAGCGCCGCCAGCGAGCGGAACGTCGGGGTGGGGCGGTACCTGAGCTCGTGGACCGGCACCGCCAGGCGAAGCCCGGGGAGGCGTCGCAGCAGCGTCTCGACGGCGATCGCCCCCTCGAGACGCGCGAGCGGGGCTCCCAGGCAGTAATGGGCGCCGCGGCCGAACGCGAGCTGCTTGTTGTCCTCCCGGTCGAGGTCGAGCCTGTCGGGCTCGGCGAAGCGGGAGGGTCTCGGTCGGCCGAGCCGAGCACGGCGATCACCATCTCGCCGCGCGGGATGATGCGATCGCCGAGCTCGACGTCCTCTGCCGCCCAGCGGTTGAGCGTCCGCTCGACCGGGCCGTCGAACCGGAGCAGCTCCTCGACGGCATCCGGCATCAGGTCCGGGCCGGCTCGCAGTCGCGCGAGCTCCGACGGGTGGGTGAGGAGCGCGAGCGTGCCGTTCGCGATCAGATTGACGGTCGTCTCGTGCCCGGCCACGATCAAGAGCATCGCCATCGAGAAGAGCTCTGGCTCGCTCAGCCGCTCTCCCTCCGCCTCGGCCCGGATCAGGGCGGACACGAGATCGTCGCGCGGCTCGGCGCGCCGCGTCGCGAACAACTCGGCCAGGTATCCGGTGAACTCGCTCATCTGCTCCATGAACCGCGCGCTCGCGTCCGGCCCGAAGTCGGGCGTGATCACGGTCGCCGACCACGCGCGGAACCGATCACGGTCGGCAGCGGGCACGCCGAGAAGCTCGGCGATGACCGTGATCGGGAGCGGAAACGCGTAGTCGTCGACGAGGTCCATCTCGCCCCGGGCCTCGACGCCGTCGAGGAGCGCGTCGGCGATCTCCTGCACCCGCGGACGCAGGCCCTCGACCATCCTCGGCGTGAACGCCCTCGTGACGAGCCGGCGCAGCCGGCGATGGTCGTCGCCGTCGCGGTTCAGCATGTGGCTCTCGATCAGCTCGTTCGTGAATTCGGGGGGCCGCGCGTCGAGCTCGTCGGGTGTGAGCGCCAGTCGCGGGTCACGGACGAATCGGCGGTCGTCCAGCAGCACCGTCGTCACGTCGTCGTAGCCGGTGACGAACCAGATGGGCGTGTCACCGTCGATGCCGGGCTGACGGACGACCGGATCCTGCTCGCGCATCCGTCCGTAGACCGCGTACGGGTCGGCTTGGAATGCAGGCCCGTAGATCTCGTACTTCCGTCGTGCCATCCCCGGGGCGATCCTAGCCGGGGCCTTCGTCGGCCCCGGCTACGATCGGCGGCGTGCGCCACGTCGTCCTCTTCGACCTCGACGGCACGCTGATCGACTCCGGGCCGATCATCATCGCCTCGATGAGGCACGCCTCCCTCACCGTTCTCGGGAAGGAGCCGGACGAGGAGCTCGTCCGCGCTGCGATCGGCGGGCCGGGCCTCACCGCGCAGATGCGCGACCTCGACCCCGACCGCGTCGACGAGCTGGTCGACGCGTACCGGGCCCACAACGAGCCGCTCCACGCCGAGCTGGAGGCGTTCTCCGACGTCCTCGACCTGCTCGGCGTGCTCCGAGACGAGGGCCGTCAGCTCGGCATCGTGACGGCGAAGCGCCTTCGCACGGTCGAGCTGGCGCTCGACCGGTTCCCGGTCCTGCGCGACGCGATGGACGTCGTGATCGGCGCCGAGGACACGGAGCGCCACAAGCCGGAGCCGGACCCGGTGCTCGAGGCGCTGCGGCGCCTGGGTGCGGCGCCGGAGGACGCCGCATACGTCGGCGACTCGCCGTTCGACGTTCGCGCCGCGAAGGCTGCCGGCGTCCTCGCGATCGCGGTCGGGTGGGGCGGGATCCACCCCGACGAGCGGCTGCTCCACGAAGGGCCGGACGCGCTCGTGCACACGGCGGAGGAGCTGCATGGCGTCCTCTGACGCCGCGGGTCGCATCGCCGAGCTCCGCCGCCTCGTCGAGCATCACAACTACCGCTATCACGTCCTGGACGACCCCGCGATCCCGGACAGCGCCTTCGACACGCTGTTCGACGAGCTCAGGGCGCTGGAGGACGCGCATCCCGACCTCGTGACGCCCGACTCGCCCACGCAGCGTGTCGGCGGCGCGCCGGCCGCAGGGTTCACGAAGGTGGAGCACCTCCAGCCGATGGGCTCGCTCGAGAAGGTGACGACCGCGGACGCGCTCGAGAAGTGGGCCGTGGACGTGCGCAAGCGGCTCGGGACGGACGAGCCCGTCGCGTACGTGATCGAGCCGAAGATCGACGGCTCGGCGATCTCCCTGGTCTACGAGCGCGGTGTCTTCGTGCGAGGCGCCACGCGCGGTGACGGGCACCGCGGCGAGGACGTGACCCAGAACCTGCGCACCGTCGAGGCAGTGCCGCTCCGGGTGCGCAGCGAGGACGGAGAGACGCCGCCGCTGCTCGAGGTGCGTGGCGAGATCTACTTCCCGCTCTCGGGGTTCGCCCGCTTCAACGAGGCGCAGGTCGCCGCCGGCAAGAAACCGGCCCCGAACCCCCGCAACGCCGCCGCCGGGTCGCTCCGCCAGCTCGACTCGCGGATCACGGCAGAGCGGCCGCTCTCGCTCTGGGTCTACGGCGCAGGGGCGCGCGAGGGCGACTTCCCGGGGACGCAGTGGGAGCTCCTCGGCTGGCTGCGGGAGCACGGATTCCGGACGAACCCACACGCCGAGCGGGTGGAGACGATCGAGGCCGTGGCCGAGGCCTGCGCCGCATGGGAGAGCCGTCGGGCGGAGCTGGACTACGAGATCGACGGGATCGTGATCAAGGTCGACGACCTCGACCAGCAGCGCCGCCTGGGCGCGCTGCACGAGCGTCCCCGCTGGGCCCGGGCCTTCAAGTGGGCGCCGTCGACCGCCGTGACGACGCTGCGCAAGATCCACATCCGCGTCGGCCGGACCGGAGCGCTCAACCCCTGGGCGGAGCTCGAGCCCGTGCACGTCGGCGGCGTCACCGTCTCCACGGCGACCCTCCACAACGAGGAGGACATCAACCGCAAGGACATCCGCGAGGGAGACCTCGTGATCGTCCAGCGCGCCGGAGACGTGATCCCTCAGGTCGTCGGCCCGGCGGGGGAGCATCGCAAGGGGACCAGGCCGTTCCGCATGCCGAAGCAGTGCCCGCTCTGCGGCGTCGACGTCGTCAAGCCCGAGGGCGAGGTCATGCACCGCTGCCCGAACCGGGCGTGCCCTTCGCGCGGCCTCGAGACGCTCATCCACTGGGTCAGCGCCGCGATGGACATCGAGGGGGTCGGCGAGCAGTTCGTGCGCCGGCTCTGGGACGAGGGCCTGCTCCGCTCGATGCCCGATCTCTACCGCCTCACCGCCGAGCAGCTCGCGGCGCTCGACGGCTACGGCGAGGTGTCTGCAGCGCGCGCGGTCGCCTCGATCGAGGCGTCGAAGGCACAGCCGTTCTCGCGCGTCCTGTTCGGGCTCAACATCCCGAAGATCGGCTGGGTCCTGGCCCGCAACCTGGCCCGCCACTTCGGCACCGTCGACGCTCTCATCGATGCGAGCCAGGAGGAGCTCGAGCTCACGGAGGGCATCGGGCCCGACCGGGCGGAGCTCGTCGCGGAGTGGTTCGCGGAGGAGGAGAACGTCGCTCTCGTACGGGAGCTCGAGGGCCTCGGCCTCACGATGACCTCGGGCGAGGCCGAGCGGCCCGTCGAGGGACCGCTCACCGGGCGCCAGTACGTGATCACGGGGACGCTCGAGCGGTTCACGCGCGAGGAGGCGAAGGACGCGCTCGAGGCGCTCGGCGCCAGGGTCTCGGACTCGGTCTCCAAGAAGACGGCCGGCGTGGTCGTCGGGGAGAGTCCCGGCTCGAAGGTCGCGAAGGCGCAGAAGGCCGGCGTTCCGGTGCTGTCCGAGGCCGACCTGGTCGCGCTCCTCGACCGGCCCGGATAGCCGGGCTCAGCCCGACGGAGAGGCGGTGGCTCGCCCGTAGGGCGAGCGGGCGAGCGCGGTCACGAAGCGGTCCTGCGCGGTTCTCGCGGGCCAGAAGGCGACCGGCGACCCGTTCTGGAGCACGGCGAACGCGACCGAGTCGTTCACGAGCCCGGAGAGCGAGCAGGCGAGGTTCGTCGTCCCGGTCTTGCCGCGGACGATCCCGGCCAGCCCGGGCAGCCGCGAGCGCAGCGTGCCGGTTCGCCCGGCGACGGCCAGCGAGCCGACGAAGGCGCTACGAATGCGCGGGTTCTCGAGCCCTGCACGGATCACAGCGACGAGCGTCTCGGCCGTCATCCGGTCGAGTGAGGACAGCCCCGAGCCGTCGACGATCCTGACGCCGGCGACGGGGATCTGCGCCGCCGCCATCTCCTCGACGACGACCCGTGCGCCGCGTGCGCTCGTGCCCACGCGACCGTCGAGCGTGCCGAGGTGCTTGAGGAGCATCTCGGCCGTGAAGTTGTCGCTGTCGCGGTTCATCGTCCGGACGATCACCCACAGGCTGGCCGAGCGGTCCATGGCGAGGAGCGCGGCGTCGGCCGGCGCTCGCCCGAGCCCGGGGCCGCCGTCCACCGTCACGCCCCGCGCGAGGAGTGCTTCCCGGAGGGCGCGTGCCGCGAGAAGCGGGGGCGAGAGCGCCGGCCAGCCGAGTGCGCGGTCGACGACGAGCGCCGAGAGCGGCGGTGTCTCGCCCCCGACGAAATACCTCTTCCATCCTGCGGCTCCGCGCCGCTCGTCGAAGGCGGACTCGTCTCCCCGGATCCGCCCGGTGACCCTTCGGATCCCGGATGCACGCAACGACGAAGCGAGGCCGGCGAGGTCGGCCGACGTGAGGGTGGGGTCGCCGTCGCCGTGGAGGTACAGGTCGCCGTCCCAGGTCGCCCCGATCCGTTCGCCGACGCCGAGCACCTGGGTGGTGAAGCGGAATCCGGGGCCCAGCCGCGTCAACGCGGCCCACGACACGGGGAGCTTCTCGTTCGACGCCGGGTGGACCGGGACGCTCTGGTTGTGCGCGAAGAGGACGTCTCCGGTCCTCACGTCGACCGCGATCGCGGACGTGCGCGCGAGCGAGAGGTACGGCGAGCGGAGGGTCTTCGAGAGTCGCGTCGCGAGGTCACCCGAGGCGGCGAGGGGCGACGAGACCGCCGTCGCGGCGATTGCGACCGAGCAGAGCGCGAGCCGGAGTCGCACGGCCCCTAACCGTAGACGGTGATCGTGACGGTGCGCCGCCCCCAGGCCCGGGCCGCAGCGGCGCTCGGCATCCAGAGGTCGATGAGGGCGCCCTTGATCGCCGACCCGACGTCCGCCGCGACCGCCGGCCCGTACCCGGGGACGAACATCCTCGTGCCGAGGGGGATCACGGACGGGTCGACGGCGATCACGCCGACGCCGACCGGCAGGCCGCTCGCCGTGCGGCCGGGCAGGTGGTAGGCGACCGCGTCCACGACGAGCGTCCTGCCCATCGTCGCCGCCCCGGGCGCGGCCGGCTCGCGCAGCGGGGCAGACGCCGTCACGGATTGCGCAGGCGCCGGAGGAGGAGGCGACGGCGCGGAGCACTCGCCCGCGCGAGACGCACCGAGGCACGCTGCGCGGCCTTCGCGCGGCTCTCGAGCTCGGCGACGCGTGCGCGGGTGAGACGTTGCCGCCGCTGGATCCCGACGATCGCCTGCCGCTTCGCAGCGGCCGCGGCCTCGAGCCCGAGAACCGCGAGGTCCGCACGCCGCTTCGCGAGGGAGAGCTCTGCGCGAGCCCGTGCGAGCCGGACGAGGCGTACGCGCAGCGTGCGTGCGTGCGCACGGGCTTCGGCTGCGAGACCCCGGTTTCGGAGCGTCGCACGCTCGAGCGCTTCGATTCCCGCGAGCATCCCGGGCAGGGAGCGTGCTCCGAGCAGCACCGCGATCGGATCGGCGTCGCCGTCCATGTAGAGACGGCGGAGCAGCGTCGCGATTCTCACGCGGGTCGCCGCCAGCGAGCCCTGGACGATCTCCGCCTGGGCGCGCGTCCGGTCGCGGGCCACCTCCAACGACTTGCGTCGCCGCTGGAGCCGGTCGGCGGCTGACCGGGCGCGTGCGAGTGACGCCTCGGCGGCGAAGAGATCGAGGACGGCCGAGCGCTCGGCGGTCGCGAGCGACGCGAGCTGAGCGCCTGGCGCCGGGGCACCGGACGAGCCGGCCGCTGTCGCTCCGAGGACCACTGCCGCCACGCACGGCACGAGATATCGCGCACGCCCGCGCACAGGGCAGGGGACCGTATCACACGGAATCTGGGCTGTTTGCAGACATTTTCGCATCGGTTGGGCGTGCAGACGTCCTCGGACGCTGCTAGGCTCCCCGACTTGTGGCCGGTGACCCCACCATCGGCGAGCCTTTCGTCGGGCCAGCGAGACGCGGCATGACGCACCTGAAACGGCGACAGGCTCCTCTCCTCTGCCTCGCCATCGCGGCGCTCGCGGCGTTCCTGCTCGTCGGCACCGGCCCTGCGACGGCCGACCCGTCGATCAGCTCCAAGCGCCAGCAGGCGCAGGCGATCCTCGGCCAGATCCAGGAGATGGACTCGAGCCTCTCCCACGCGATCGAGTCGTACAACCTCGCCAACATCCAGCTCGACCAGATCGATGGTGACCTGAAGTCGAACGGCCGCCATCTCGTGATCGCCAGATCGAGCCTCGGCATTGCCCAGACACACATCGCGAAGCGGTTGCGCGCCCTCTACATCAACGGCGATTCCGGGGGTGCGGTGGAGGTGATCCTCGGGGCGCGGAGCCTCGACGACCTGCTCGACCGCCTCGACATGGCACAGGCCGTGGGCGGACAGGACGCACAGGTGCTGCAGGACGTGCGCCGGTTCCGCAAGGAGGTCGAGACGCGTCGCGCGAAGCTCAAGAGCGACCGCGCGCGCCAGGCGCAGGTCGTCGCCGATCGTGCGGCGCGCAAGCGCTCGATCGAGTCGCAGCTCGCAGAGCGGCAGCGACTGCTTGCGTCCGTCAAGGACGAGATCGCGCGCATGGAGGCGGCCGAGCGCCTCCGGCAGGCCGCGCTCGAGCGACAGGCCCGGGCGCGCTTCGCCGCCGAGGCCGCGGCGCGCGCGTCGGCGCGGCAGCAGACGCTCGAGCTGTCGAGCAGCGGCACCCCCGCCACGGACTACACGCCGGACGGAGCGTCCGTCTCCGCGACGCCTGCCCCTCCCGCGAAGTACGGCGGCGTCGTCGGGATCGCGATGGGGTACCTCGGCACGCCCTACGTCTGGGGTGGGTCGAGCCCGTCCGGCTTCGACTGCTCCGGTTTCGTGATGTACGTCTACGGGCAGCTCGGGATCTCGCTGCCGCACAACGCCGCGATGCAGTACAACACCGTCGGGGTGCCCGTCTCGCAGGGCGAGCTCCAGCCGGGCGACCTCGTGTTCTTCGACGGGCTCGGCCACGTGGGGTTGTACATCGGCGGCGGCCAGTTCATCCACGCGCCCCACACCGGGGACGTCGTCAAGATCTCGAGCCTCTACGACTCCTGGTACGCGTCTACGTACGTCGGCGCGAAGCGCGTCACGTGACCTGCTCGCTGCGCGAGCAGGTCTAGAACTCGTGCCCGGTCACAGCCCTTCGGCGGCCGTTCGCGCTCCGGGAGCTTCCGAACGGCCTTGCTCCTGGGCGTTGCGAGAGCCGGCGTCAGCCGGATCTCGCAACGCGTAGAGGGCGTCGACCTCGTCCGCGAAGTGCTCGAGGACGACCCGCCGCTTGAGCTTGAGCGTCGGCGTCACCTCGCCGTGCTCCATCTCGAAGTCGCGGGGGAGGATCGCGAAGCGCTTGACCTGCTCGAAGCGTGACCGCTCGCTGTTGACCTCCTCCACGATCCCCCCCACGAGCTCGTTGACCCGCTCGTCGCGGGCGAGCACGTCCAGGTCACCTTCGATCCCCTGTTCCGCCGCCCACTTTCGGATCTCCACCGGGTCGAGCGTGATCAGGGCCGCGGGGAAGGGCCGACGGTCGCCGACGACCATCGCCTGGGAGATGAACCGCGAGGTCTTGAGGTCGTTCTCGAGGTTCTGCGGCGCGATGTTCTTCCCGCCCGCGGTGACGAGGATGTCCTTCTTGCGGTCCGTGATCGTCACGAAGCCGTCCTCGTCGATCGTGGCGATGTCACCCGTGTGGAGCCAGCCGTCGTCGTCCAGCACGCCGGCGGTCGCCTCCGGCTCCTTGTAGTAGCCGGCGAAGATCGTCTCGCTGCGGATCAGCAGCTCTCCGTCCTCGGCGAGCGCGAGCTCGAAGCCCGGAAGCGCGAGACCCACCGTCCCGAACCGGTAGTTGTGCTTCCGGTTCGTGGTCGCCGCCGTCGTGCACTCGGTCAGGCCGTATCCCTCGAGGATGCAGATGCCGAGCGCGTCGAACAGCTCCGCGATGTCCTTCGCGAGCGGGGCACCGCCCGAGATGGGCAGCCGCAGCCGGCCGCCGAGGCGCTCCTTCACCTTCGAGAAGACGAGCCGGTCCGCGAGCCGGTGCTGGACGGCCAGCGATGCCGGCATCGGGCGGCCATGCTGGCGCAACGCGCTCTCCCTGTACCCGACACGAAGCGCCCAGTCGACGAGCCGGCGGCGCACGCCCGTGGCCTCGGCGAACGACGACATGAGCGTCGCGTGGACCTTCTCGTAGACGCGCGGCACGCTCGGGAGGATCGTCGGCCGCACCTCGGGCAGCGCCTGGGCGACGGCGAGCGGGTCGGGGAGGAAGGCGACCGTGTACCCGACGTACGGGCCGGAGAGATGCATCAGCCGCCCGAAGTTGTGCGCCAGCGGCAGGTAGAGCAGCATCACGTCGCCCCGAGCGCTGTGGTCGGGGAGCTCGTCGGAGACGGCGACCATCGCGTAGTAGTTGCGGTGCCGGATCATGCAGCCCTTGGGCGGCCCGGTCGTCCCCGACGTGTAGATGTACGTGAAGAGGTCCTCCTCGTCGATCGCCGCGACGGCCTCGTCGAGGGCTCCGGGATGTGCCTGCCGGTGGGCGCGGCCCTCCTCCTCGAGCGCGCCCAGGTCGGCGTACGTGAGGACGTGGCGGAGCATGGGCAGTCCGGCACGGCTGGCATCGACCTTCTCGCGCTGTTCCTCGTCCTCGCACAGGACGCCGACCGCCTCCGAGTGCTGGAGGACGTACTGCACGTCGTGGGGCGACGAGTTCGCGTAGATCGCGGCTCCGATCGCGCCGACGTGTGCGAGGGCGAAGTCGAACAGGGCCCACTCGAGCGTGTTCCGCGCCAGGATCCCGAACGCGTCGCCCTTGCGCACCCCGCGGGCGAGGAGGCCGTTCGCCAGGAGCTCGACGCGCTCGGCCGCGTCGGCCCACGACACCTCCTGCCATCCGTCGTCGGAGGCGACGAGGTACGCGGCGCCCGTGTTGCGCGCCACGGCGTCGCGCCAGAGGCGCGGGATCGTGCGCTGTTCCGTCATCTGGGACAGACTGTAGTCGCAGGGAACGGACCGCCAAGCGCGAATTCCGCCGTCCGATCCTTAGACTGGGAGGGTCATGCGCGTCACCTGGAACGGATCACTGAGCTTCGGCCTCGTCAGCATCCCCGTCGGGCTCGCGCCCGCGACGAAGCCCGCCGCGCGGCAGTCGGACGTCTCGTTTCGCCTGCTGCACCGGGAGTGCCTGACGCCGATCAAGCAGAAGCGCTGGTGCCCGAAGCACGATCGCGAGGTGACGCCCGACGAGCTCGTGAAGGGCTGGGAGGTCGCGAAGGGGCAGTTCGTCGTCGTCGAGGAGGCCGAGCTCGAGGCGCTCGAGCGCCACGACGACTCGCGCACGATCGACATCGAGCGGTTCGTCCCGCTCGGGGACGTCGACCCGGTCTGGATGGATCGGACGTACTTCCTCGTGCCCGGTGCGGCGCCCGCGCAGCGCCGTCCGTACAAGCTCCTGTTGGAGGCGATGGAGGAGGCCGGCGTCGGCGCGATCGGGCGGTTCGTGCGCTCCGGGCGCGAGTCGCTCTGCCTCGTCCGCTCGCGCGGGAAGGGCCTCGTGCTCGAGACGCTCTACCTCGTCGAGGACGTCTACTCCCAGGCCGAGATCGACGAGGCGATGGACGAGACCGACGTGAAGGGCCCGGAGCTCGAGCTCGCGCGACAGATCGTCCAGGGGCTGGCGGCAGAGTTCGACCCGTCCGAGCTCTCGAGCTCCTATCGGCGCGACCTGCGCACGCTGCTCGAGGCGAAGCTGCGCGGCGAGGAGATCGCAGAGCCCGAGCCGGTCGCCGAGCCTGCGCCGGCGGTCGACCTCATCGAGGCGCTCAAGGCCAGCGTCGCGGCCGCCAAGGCGTCGTCGCGTCCCAAGAAGGCCGAGGCGAAGCCGAAGGCGACGCGCCCGGCGCGCAAGGCCGCCCGGAAGTAGTAGCGCCGCGTGAAGAGGGGCCCCGGAGGGCCCCTCGTGAGTGATCTCGTGAGGAGAGCAGGTGCTAGTGCGCGGCCGCCTGCGTGGCGCCGACGGCCTGTAGCTGGGCCTGGAACAGGTGCTTGTCGATCTTGCCCTGGTAGATCGGGACGCCTTCCGCGATGCAGAGCTTGATGACTGCTTCGCGGTCCATGTTGAGCTCCTTCGCGAGCTCGTCGGGCGTCAGGTGATTCGCCATCGACCGTTTCCTCCCTCGGACGACGAAAAAGCCCGCCGGCGCAACTGCATGCGGGCGGGCTCGATCGGCGCTCGTACGTTGGCGGCGGGGGTCAACGGGCCCGCCTCCCGAAAACGTTCATGTGCTCCGAGGATACTCTGCCGCGCGGGCGGTCCGCAATCGCCTGCCGCCGGCGTGGAATCGTCTTCCCCCTCGGCGCCCGGTGCCCGTCACGCCGAGCGTCTCACACGGGGTTCGCGATCTCGACGTAGTGCCAGTCGAGCGCGAAGCGCTCGGCGAGATGGGCCGCGAGCGCCTGCACCCCGAAGCGCTCGGTCGCATGGTGGCCGGCGGCGATCAGGTGGATGCCGAGCTCGCGGGCGGCGGCGGCGCTCGGCTCCTCCGCCTCCCCGGTCAGGAGGGCGTCGTACCCGTCGTGCGCCGCCTGGACGAGGTCGTGGCCGGCAGCGCCCGTCGACACCGCGAGGCGGTGCACCTCGTGCCCGCCACCGCGGAGGACGAGCGGGGGACGTTCGACCACCTCCTCGACGCGGGCGGCGAGGGCCTCGAGCGGCAACGGCTCGATCGTGCAGCCGCGCCCCACGGTGCCGAAGGTCCCGACGGGCATCGCGCCGACACGCGCGGCGAGCTGCGCGTTGTTGCCGAGTGTCGGGTGCGCGTCGAGTGCCAGGTGGTAGGCGACGAGCGATGCCTCGCCTCGGAAGAGCGCCTCGAGCCGCCCGCGCATGCGCGCGTCCACGACGAGCGGCTCGTTGCGCCAGAAGAGGCCGTGGTGGACGAGCACGAGCTGCGCGCCGAGGCCGATCGCCTCCTCGAACAGGTCCCGAGAGCACGAGACGCCGCACACGACGGTCGTGACCTCCCCTGCGCCGATCACCTGGAGCCCCTGCGGTGCGAACTCGGGGAAGCGCTCGATCTCGAGCAGCTCGCTCGCATACCCGACGATCTCGTCTCTCGGAGCCATCTCTCGAGTCTACGGCGGCCCGCGGCGACGTCGTTCGCTCCGTGGGGCGGAACGAGCGCCCGGGAACGGGTACCCTTCTCCCGCTCGGGGTGTGGCGCAGCCTGGTAGCGCGCTCCGTTCGGGTCGGAGAGGTCCCCAGTTCAAATCTGGGCACCCCGATTTGGCGCGGGGGAACCACGTTTCCCCCGCGAGCCCGCTTCCCCGGCGCACGTATCCTCGACGCGTGCTCCGGGCCGTCCTCCTCGACGTCGACTTCACCCTGTTCCGGCCCGGGCCCGAGCTCGGCCCCGAGGGCTACGAGCGGGTCGGCGCCCGTCACGGGCTGACGCTCGACGGGACGCGCTACGAGGAGGCGCGTCGCGCAGCGCTCGAGGACCTGCAGCGCCATCCGGAGCTCGTCCACGACGAGGAGCTCTGGATCCGCTTCACGGAGGACATCGTCCAGGGCATGGGCGGCGATCCGGTGCTCTCGCGCTCGTGCGCCGTGGAGCTCGTGCGGGAGTGGGAGCGGCACGAGAACTTCTTTCTCTACGACGACGCACTGCCCGCCCTCGAGGCGCTCCGCGCGCACGGCCTGCGGATCGGGCTCGTGTCGAACGGCCAGAGGGACCTCGACGAGTTCGCCCGCCACCACGGTCTCGACGTCGACGTCTGCATCGGCTCGATGCGGCACGGTCGCGTGAAGCCGCACCGCTCGATCTTCGAGGCGGCGCTCGCCGCCCTCGACGCCGCGCCGTCCGAGGCGGCGATGGTCGGCGACAGCTACGCGGACGACATCGAAGGCGCCCGCGCGCTCGGCATGCGCGCGATCCTGCTCGACCGCGAGGCGCTCCACGCCGGGGAGCTCGACCGGATCGACACGCTGCTCGCACTGCCCGCCGCGCTCGGCCTGGAGGCAGTTGCCCGCGACTGAGTGGGGCACTCTCGTCGAGCCTTGCGCGGCGTCGGACACCGCGCCTATCCTGAGCAGGCGTTGACTGACCGTTCAATCGCACGCGGGAGCCGGCCGGCCGACCGTCAGGGAAGCGCCGAGGAGAAGCGGCGCCAGATCCTCGACGCAGCCGTGCGGGTGTTCGCACGTCGCGGCTTCCACACCTCGCGGGTCGGCGACATCGCGGAGGAGGCAGGGGTCGCGCACGGCCTTCTGTACCACTACTTCGCGTCGAAGGACGAGGTGCTCCAGACGGTCTTTCGCGAGAACTGGAGCGAGCTCCTCGCGCGATTCGAGCAGGTCGAGGCCTCCGACGAGCCCGCCGACGAGAAGCTCCTGGGGATCGTGAAGATCCTCCTCCGCACGTGGCGCAACGACCCGGACCTCGTGACCGTCATGGTGCGCGAGGTCGGGAGGAGCGCGCACCTCGCGAGCCAGGTCGACGACATCGGCAAGGGGTTCGCCGTGATCCAGCGCGTCATCGAGCAGGGACAGGCCGAGGGCGTCTTCCGCGAGGAGCTCGACGCTCGGCTCGCGAGCTGGGTCGTCTACGGAGGGCTCGAGGAGATCCTCACGGGCTGGGTGATGGGCAGGCTCCCCGACGGCGACGAGGAGGTCGCCCGTGCCGAACGCACGATCGTCGACATCGTCCACGGCGGCCTCGCCCGGACGTCCGTCGTCGCCTGACGCCTCCGCGCGCCGCGACACGATCGTCCTCGGGGCGGGCGCGCTCGGGCTCGCGTGGGCGCTCACGACGACCGCCGCGTACCTGCCGCCCATCCTCGGCCGGTACACCGACTCGACGACGCTCGTCGGGCTCGTTCTCGCCGCCGAGGGGTTCTTCGCGCTGACCCTCCCGATCGTGATCGGCCCGTGGAGCGACACGTTCCACACGCCGCTCGGGCGGAGACGGCCGTTCATGCTCGTCGCGGTCGGTCCGATGATGTTCGCGCTCGCGCTCATCGCGTTCATGCCGAACCTGTGGACGACCGCGCTGATGCTCTTCGGGCTGTTCTTCGCGTACTACGTCTACGAGCCCCCGTACCGGGGCCTGTACCCCGACGTGCTGCCCGAGCGCGTCTTCGGGCGCGCCCAGGGCGTCCAACACGTCTTCCGCGGGCTCGCGATCGCAGGCGGGCTGATCGGCGGCGGCTACCTCTTCCACCTCTGGCGCCCGGCGCCGTTCCTCGTGGCCTCGGGCGTCGTGACGGTCGCGTGCCTCGTGCCGATCCTGTTCGTGACCGAGGACGGCGGCCACGGGCGCGTGTTCGAGGGAGTCCGCACGTACGTCGCCCACTCGTGGAGGGTGCTGCGCTCGAACCGTGACGTCGCCACGTTCCTGGTTGCGAACACCGCGTGGGAGGGGACGTTCGCCGGCGCCCGCACGTTCGTGGTCCTGTACGTCACGGTCGGGCTCGACGAGCCGCTGTCGACCTCGACGTACATCCTCGCCGCGGTCGCAGGGGGCTACATCGTGGCCGCGCTCGTCGCCGGGAGGATCGGGGACCGGATCGGGCTCGCACGGGTGATCACCGCAGCCTCGGCCGTCTACGGCGTCGGGCTCCTCGCGGGCGGCTTCGGAAGCGAGTGGCATGCGTGGTACCTGGGCCTGATCTTCGTCGTCGCGATCGCCGGCGGAACGGTGATGACCCTCGCGTGGGGGCTTCTCTTCAAGCTCATGCCGTCCGGGGAGCGGGGGGCCGTCTCGGGGCTCGCGACGACGACGAAGGGCATCGGGCTCGTGATCGGCCCGCTCGCCGCCGGCGCGGTGATCGACATCCTGCGGCCGCGGCTCGAGGAGACGGAGGGCTACCAGGCGCTGTGGCCCGTGCTCGGCGTGCCGATCATCCTCGCGATCCCGCTCGTCGCCCGGCTCGCGCCGGCCGAGTCAGAGGCAGACAGGATGGCCCTCGCCGAGGAGGGCGAAGCCCCAGACGCGCTCGTCGAGGACGTAGACGACGGACCGAGGGCCTGAGCCCGGAAGGAGAAACGCCTCGTATCCCGCGCACCGCACTGCGGCGCAGCGGACGGTACGTCGCCTCGAGCCGCAACAGCGGCTCGTCGACCTGGAGGCCCTGGACGGTGCGCCAGCCGGCCGGCGCCCACAGCGTGAAGACCGCGACGACCTTGTCCGCGCGGAGCGCCACGCCCGCGCCCTCGGGGCGGAAGGCGTAGCGGTTGAAGTACAGCGTCTCCGTCGAGCAGCCGCGGCAGCGGCCGAAGGCGCGGCCCCAGGCCGCGACGACGTCGGCGCGACTCGCGCCGAGTGCGATCCCGCCGAGCGAGCGGCCGGGGACGAAGAGGCCCGCATCCGGCGGAGCCGCGCCGGCTGCGCCCGGCGAGCCGGCGGCGACGGCAGCGGCCACGGCGAGTGCGGCGAGCCGACGGGGCATCGCGCCCTTCTAGCGCGTGGCGCGGCGAAGCCGCATCACGCGCGGCCGAACGCGTTCTCCCCGGTGAGTGCCTGGCCGACGACGAGGGTGTGCACCTCGTGCGTCCCCTCGTACGTCAGCACCGACTCGAGGTTGTTCATGTGACGGATCACGGGGTACTCGAGCGTGATCCCGTTGCCGCCGAGGATCGTGCGGGCGGAGCGGCACACCTCGAGCGCGCCGCGCACGTTCCCCATCTTGCCGAGGCTGACGTGCTCGGGCCGGAGCGTGCCCTGGTCCTTCATGCGGCCGATGTGCAGCGCGACGAGCGAGGCGCGGTTCACCTCGAGCGCCATCTCCGCGAGCTTCTGCTGCGTGAGCTGGTAGGCGGAGATCGGCTTGCCGAAGACGATGCGCTCCCTCGCGTACGAGAGCGCCTCCTCGAAGCACGCGCGCGCAGCGCCGACGGCACCGAAGACGATGCCGAACCGGGCCTCGTTGAGGCACGAGAGCGGGCCGCGCAGCGTCGAGGATCCGGGGAGCATCGCCTCGCCGGGGACGCGTACGTCCTGGAGCACGAGCTCGGAGGTCACGGACGCGCGCAGCGAGATCTTCTTGTGGATCTCCGGCGCCGAGAAGCCGGGCGTGCCCTTCTCGACGAGGAAGCCGCGGATCTCGCCCTCCTCCGTGCGCGCCCACACCACGGCGACGTCGGCGATCGTCCCGTTGGTGATCCACATCTTCGCCCCGTTCAGGACCCAGTCCGGGCCGTCGCGCCTCGCGTGGGTGCGCATCGCTCCGGGGTCGGAGCCCGCGTCCGGCTCGGTCAGCCCGAAGCAGCCGATCGCCTCGCCCCGGTGCATCGCGGGGAGCCACCGCTCCTTCTGCTCCTCCGAGCCCCAGCGCCAGATCGCGAACATCGCGAGCGAGCCCTGCACCGAGACGGCGCTCCGGATGCCCGAGTCGCCCGCCTCGAGCTCGAGGCACGTCAGCCCGTACGCGACCGAGCTGGCGCCCGGGAGCCCGTAGCCCTCGAGGTGCATCCCGAAGAGCCCGAGACCGGCGAGCTCCTGGATGATCTCGCGCGGCAGGATCCCCTGCTCGAACCAGTCGCCGACCTCGGGAAGCACGCGCTCGCGGACGAAGCGGCGCACGGTGTCTCGGATCGCCCGCTCCTCGTCGTCGAGGAGCGCGTCGAGGGCGAGGAAGTCGAGCGGGTCGAGCTGTGCGGGTGCTGGGGTGGTCGTCGCCACGGTGAGATCCTCCGTCGGGTCGAGGCAAGTGATTGTAGAAGAGGGCTGGGGCGCGCTCCCGCTGGACACCGCGCGGGGGAAGCCCGGATGATGTCGGGGTGACGGGCAGGCCGGTGCGCGGCGTCGACGAGCTACTGGCGGAAGCGCGCGGCCGAATCGAGCGGCTCGAGCCCGAGGCTGCGTGGCAGGCGGCCTCCGCGGGAGACGTCCTGATCGTCGACATCCGCTCGCAGGACGATCGCCGGCGCGGCGGGATCGTGCCCGGCTCGCTCCACATCCCCCGCACCGTGCTCGAATGGCGGGTCGACCCGACGAGCGGGTGGCACAACCCTTACGTCGGCGAGAGCCGCCGCCGGCTCGTGCTCGTCTGCTCGCACGGCTACTCCTCGTCGCTCGCCGCGGCGACGCTCGTCGACCTCGGCTTCGACGGGACGGGCGACGTCGCGGGCGGGTTCGAGGCCTGGTGCCGCGCGGGGCTCCCCGTCGTGCCCGCGCCGCCACGGCGGGACGACGTGCTGCCCGGGATGGGCGGCCCCGACCACTGAGCCGCCGCGTGCCCGCATGAGGAGCCGCCCTTGCCTCCCGGCAGCCACCGGGCTACCCTATTGACTGACTAGTCAATCGACGTTCAGGAGCGGCCGGATGGCGACCATGGAGACGGGCCTCGCGAACGGCGTCTCGTTCGCGCTCACCGACGAGCAGAAGGAGCTCCGCGCGCTCGCGCGCGAGTTCGCAGAGAAGGAGATCCGCCCGAAGGCGGCCGAGCACGACGAGCACCAGACGCATCCGGCGGAGATCGTCGCGAAGGCGCACGAGCTCGGCCTCATGAACCTCCACATCCCGGAGTCGCTCGGAGGGCCCGAGCTCTCCGCGTTCGACGGGATGCTCGTGGGCGAGGAGCTCAACTGGGGCTGCTCGGGCATCGGGACGTCGATCGGCGCCAACGGCCTCGCGGCAGGCCCGATCCTGGTCGCCGGCACCGACGAGCAGAAGCGCGACTGGCTCGCACCGCTCGTCTCCGAGCCGATCCTCGGCTGCTTCGGGCTGTCGGAGCCCGGCGCCGGGTCGGACGTGTCGGGCATCCAGACGACCGCCGTGCGGCAGGGCGAAGAGTACGTCGTCAACGGCTCGAAGATGTTCATCACCAACGCGGGCCGGGCGTCGTGGATCGTCTGCTTCGCCTCGACCGACAGGTCGAAGGGGCACCGCGGGCTCTCCGCCTTCGTGATCCCGATGGACACCGAGGGCGTGACGATCGAGAAACACCTGGACAAGATGGGCCAGCGCGCGACGGACACGTCCGCAGTCGCCTTCCAGGACGTCGTCGTGCCTGCGGCGAACCGCCTCGGCGAAGAGGGCGACGGCTTCAAGATCGCGATGCAGACGCTCGACTTCACGCGCCCGGGGACCGCCGTCGGCGCCGTCGGCGTCGCCCAGGCCGCGTACGAGCTCTCGGTCGAGTACGCCAAGGAGCGCGTGCAGTTCGGGATGCCGATCGCGATGAACCAGGGCGTCTCGTTCCTCATCGCCGACATGGCGACCGAGATCGAGGCTGCCCGCCTCCTCACCTGGCAGGCCGCCTGGATGATCGACCAGGGCTGGGGACGCAAGGCGACGAAGTACTCGTCGTTCGCGAAGCGCTTCGCGGCCGACACAGCGATGAAGGTCACCACGGACGCCGTGCAGGTGTTCGGGGGCTACGGCTACATCAAGGAGTACCCGGTCGAGAAGCTCATGCGCGACGCGAAGCTGTTCCAGATCTACGAGGGCACCTCGCAGATCCAGCGGCTCGTGATCGCGAAGGAGATCTTCCTTTCGAACGGCGCCTGACGGCGCCGATCGTCGTTGGCACTTCCGGGCTTCGCCCGGAAGTGCCTAACAGAGCTGCTTAGAAGCTACGCCGTCAGCTCGCGCTGGAGCGGGGTCGGGAAGCGCGGGGTGAGCCGGACGTCGCCGAGCCACGTCTCGAGCAGGCTCGCCTCTGCCACGACGGCCTCCGCGGCCGCCGTGCCGGCGTCCTCGAGCAACCGGTATACGACCTCCCCGTCCTTTCGCTGAGCCCAGCCGCCGACGATGCGTCCGTCCCACCACACGGTGGGACCGGCGTTGCCGTTCCGGTCGAAGAGCGACGGCCCGTGCTCCCCGAGGTACCACGCGCGCTCCTTCCAGCCCATGGTCGTCGGGTCGAGCGCGGGCAGGAGCGCCGCAGACGGCTCGGGAACGGGCACTGGCCCGTCGTCGCCGGGCAGTACGAGCCCCGGCCGCCCGTCGTCGAGCTCGACCTCGACCGGGGCGATCGCCCCCAGGGCTTTCCCGACCTCGCCCGCCGTCAGGCCCGTCCACCACCTGAGGTCGGTGAGCGTGCCGGGGCCGAAGGCTCCGAGCCAGCGGCGCACGAGCTCGACGCGCGCGGCACGAGCGTCGACTGGCGGAAGCGGTGCGCCGAGCCACGAGTCCACCGGTACCCAACGCCACTGGCTCGCCGTCCAGGCTCCCCGTGGCGGTCCGCGCACGATGTGCCCCTCCGCAGCGAGCAGGAAGAGCACCCAGGTGGTCATGCTCTGGCTTCCCGCCCATTTCCGGCCCTGGCCGAACGTCAGCTTCTCGCGCAGCCGCGGAACATCCGCCGAGAGCTCGACCGCGAATGCCTCGCCGCGGGCCGCGAGGGCGGCCAACGTCTCCCGCCCGGCGGCGTCGAGCCATGCCGCGCCGTCGCGGGCGATGCCGCCCGCCTCCATCAGCTTCGCGTAGCGCTGCCGCTGGGCGGCCGCGATCCCCGTCGTGCAAGCCGCCTGGACGACCGCGGCCAGGTCGAGCGGCAGCACGAACATCGTGCGACGCATCCCGATCATGCGCAGCACGCTCCGCTCCTCGTAGAGCGACCTTTCGACCTCCTCCACCGACGGCTCGCGGAGCCGCGCCCGGGCGGCGAGGAACACGGTCGTCGGGTCGGTCGCATGGAGCCCCACGAGGCCGCCGGCCACCTCGCCGACGCTGCCCGCACGGTTGTCAGGGGCGAGAAAATGACGGTGCACGAGTCGCGCGCGGCGCTCCGGCAGCGACAGTCTTCTCATGCGTGCGTTCTACCGGCCGGCTGCGCCGCGCCGCATGCTTGCCGATCCGCCTCCGCCGGTGCACCATGCAGACGGATGCGATGAGTCCCGAGGACGCCCGAGACGCGGTCGGCGCCAAGGTCCCGGCAGGAGGAGATCGTCTGGTCGAGCGTGACCGCGAGCTGGCCGCGCTCGACGATGCGTTCGATCATGTCAGAGGGCGTTCCGGCGGCCTGTTCGTGATCGTCTCCGGCGAGGCGGGGATCGGCAAGACGGCGCTGGTTCGGCATCACTGCCTCGCGCACGCGCGCGAGGCGCGCGTCCTCGTCGGGGCGTGCGAGCCCCTTTTCACGCCCAGCCCGCTCGCGCCCTTCGTCGAGATCGCCCAGTCGTGCGGTGGCGAATTCGAGGACTTCCTCGAGCGTGGCACCCTCCCGCACGAGGTGGCCCTCGCGCTGGTACGCGAGCTCGAGCGCACGGTCCCGACCATCCTCGTGCTGGAGGATGTGCACTGGGCGGATGACGCGACGCTCGACGTGCTTCGGCTGCTCGGCCGCTATCACAGAGCCGTCCCAGTGCTCGTTCTCGTGACCTACCGCGACAGCGAGCTCGACCGTTTCCATCCACTCCGACGTGCGCTCGGAGAGCTCGGATCGAGCGGGTCGATTCGACGGCTGCGACTTGCGCCGCTCTCGCTCGAGGGTGTTCGGGCGCTTTCGGCGCCTTATCGAGCCGATGCCGAGGAGCTGTACCGCAGGACCGGGGGCAATCCCTTCTTCGTGGCCGAGGCGATCGCGACGGATCAGGACGTCCCGGCCACGGTTCGCGACGCAGTTCTTGCCCGTGCGGCCCGGCTGAGCCCAACAGCCTGGGCTCTCCTGGAGGCGGTGGCGGTGTCGCCGCCGCAGGCGGAGCTGTCCCTGCTCGAGACGATCGCTCCGGAAGCGCTCGCGAGCGTCGACGAATGCATCGGGGCCGGGATGCTCACGAGCGAGGGGCAGGCACTTCGCTTCCGGCACGAGCTCGCGCGACTATCGGTCGAGGAGGCCGTTGCTCCCGATCGCGTCCTCGCGCTCAATCGCGCCATCCTGCGGTCGCTCGAGACGACCGGGCCCGTGGCCGTCGACCCCGCACGGCTCTCGCACCACGCGGACGCCGCCGGTGAGCCCGAGGCGGTGCTGCGCTACGCGACCGCCGCGGCGGTTCGCGCCGCTGCAGTAGGGGCCCACCACGAGGCGGCCGCCCAGTACGCCCGCGCGCTTCGATTCGCCTCGGCGAGCCCGCCGGACACCTACGCGGAGCTCTGCGAGCGCCGCTCCCTCGAGTGCTATCTCACGACCCAGGACGAGGATGCGCAGGCCGCCATTCAGGAGGCGATAGCGACGTACCGCGAGCTCGGCGACCGGCGTCGGGAGGGCAACGCTCTCCGGTGGCTCGCCCTCGTCCGCCTCAACATGGGCAACCCACGGGAGGCCGTACGTCCGGCCGAGGAGGCTCTGTCGCTGTTGGAGGAGCTCCCTCCGGGGCGCGAGCTCGCGATGGCGTACGCCGCGCGCGCGGGGATCGGGCTTCTCACCGAGGATGCCGGGCAGACCGTCTATTGGGCGACGCGGGCGATGGAGCTCGCGCAGCGTCTCGACGACAGCGAGGCGTATCTCACCGCGCTCGGCACCATCGGGGCGGCCGGTGCGCTCCGCTGCTCGGATGAGGGGAGGCGCACGCTCGAGCAGCTGCTCGCCATGGCCACCGAGCGGGGCCTGGAGAATCTCGTCGGGCGCGCGTACGTGCTCCTCGGGATGGCCGCCTCCCGCGAGCGGTCGCTGAGCCGGATGACTCGCTACGTCGAGCCCGGGCTCGCGTTCTGCGAGCAGCGGGATCTGGCCGTCTCGGGCCGGTACCTCCTTGCGATGCGGAGCTGGGTCGAGCTCCAGCAAGGTGAGTGGGACCGGGCCGCTGCAACGACGTCGCTGGTCCTGGACCAGGCCTGCAATCTCTCGTCGACGCAGGCGCGGATCGTCCTCGGGTTGGTGCGCGCGCGCCGCGGCGATCCGGACCCGTCGACGCCGCTCGCCGAGGCCGACCGCGTGGCGCAGGGAACCGGTCAGCTCTGGTGGACGTCCCAGGTCGCCGCCGCGCGGGCGGAGACGGCCTGGCTCGAGGGTCGCCTGGACGCGGCGGCCGGGGCGACCGAGGCGGCCTTCCGCCTCGCCCTGAGCGTCGGCTCGCCTTGGCCGATCGGAGAGCTGGCCGTCTGGCGTCGGCGAGCCGGCATCGAGGAGAAGCTGCCGCAGGCGGCGGCGGAGCCGTTCGCGATGCAGCTCGACGGCGACTGGGAAGGCGCCGCAGCGAGGTGGGCTGAGAGCGGCTGTCCGTACGAGGAGGCGCTCGCGCTCGCGGACGCCGATTCCGAGGAGCCGCTGCAGCGTGCCCTCGAGCGGCTCCAGCAGCTCGGCGCCCGTCCGGCGGCGACGCTCGTCGCCCGCTGGCTACGCGAACGCGGCGCCCGCAGCGTGCCGCGAGGCCCACGTCCGGCGACCCGCGAGAACCCCGCGAACCTCACCCGCCGCGAGACCGAGGTGCTCGCCCTGCTGGGAACGGGATCGAGCAACCGCGAGATCGCCGCCCGCCTCCACGTCTCCCACCGCACCGTCGACCATCACGTCGCCGCCATCCTCCGCAAGCTCGGCGTCCGCAACCGCGCCCAGGCAGTTCGCGAGGGCGGACGTCTCGGCCTGCTGGGCCGCGGCGGCGCCTGACCCCGAGCGGACGGAGCGCCGAGCTCGGGCTCGTCGTCTCGGAGGTGCCGCCGCGCGTAGGATCGCCCCGTGCCGATCGAGATCGACCTCTCCGGGCGCGTGGCGCTCGTCACCGGAGGCTCACGCGGACTGGGGCGCGCCGATGCGCTGACGCTCGCCCGCGCGGGCGCGGACGTCGTGATCGCCGACATCCTCGTCGAGTCGGACACGAGCGCGGCTGCGGAGTACGGCGCGCTCGCACAGGCCGCGGTGGCCCAGGGGATGGTCCACACGGAGTCGACGGTCGAGGAGATCCGCTCGTTGGGGCGCCGGTCGCTCGCGGTGCGCTGCGACGTCACCGATCGCGCGCAGGTCGACACCGCCGTCGCCCGTGTGGTCGAGGAGCTGGGCGCGGTCGACATCCTCGTCAACAACGCGGGCACGCTCGATCACGTCGGGCAGTTCGGCGACCAGCGGCTGGATCTCTGGGAGCGCGACCTCCGGGTGAACCTGACCGGCGCGTTCAACTGCGCGCAGGCCGTCTGGCCGCACATGCGGGAGCGGCAATGGGGGCGCATCGTGAACATGGCCTCCGTCGCCGGAACGCTCGGTGGCTTCGGGCAGGCGAGCTACTCGACCACCAAGGCGGGGATCCTGGGCCTCACCAGGACGCTCGCGATGGAGGGCGGCCGCCACGGGATCACCTGCAACGCCATCGTGCCCGGGATCATCGGCACGGAGGCGTTCCACATGGCGAACCCGGCCATGAACGAGCGGATCGCGAACCGGACGGTCTTCAAGCGCCCGGGCGAGCCGCAGGACATCGCGAACGCGATCGCCTTCCTCTGCTCCGACCTCGCCTCGTACGTCACCGGCATCGAGCTCAACGTGTCGGGGGGCGTCGAGCTGTTCGTCTTCTGAGTGGGGATCCAGAGCCCGGGGCAGTCCCCTTTTCGGGTGAGAACCGGAGCTGCCCCTCGGCTACATTTGGGGGCCGTGTCCTCCGGCGCGACCAGTGTCTCGAGAATGGCGCGCCGACGACGCTCCAACCGCGTCGCGGCGCGCCGAGCCGTCCTCGCGGTCGGCCTCCTCGCGCTGTTCGCGATCCTCGCGTCGGTCCTCTTCGCCGGGTCGCCGAGCCGCCTGCCGGCGGGAACGACGGTCGGCGGCCTCGACGTCGGCGGGCTCGACGTCGCCGCGGCGACGAGGAAGCTCGAGCGCCGCTCCGCCGCGCTCGGGCGAACGCCGGTCGAGTTCGTCGCCGGAGGGCGCACGTTCGCGCTCAGCGCATCGCAGCTCGGCGTGCGGCCCGACTGGGCTGCGGCCGTCCGTTCCGCGGCGGCGGCGGGCGACGGGTTCGCCCCTGTGCGCGGCCTGAAGCGGGTGCAGACCCGGATCTTCGGATCGGAGGTCGACCCGCAGGTGCACGTCTACCCGTCGGTCCTCCGGTACACGGTCGCGCGGATCGCCGCCGCCGTCGACCGGCCCGCGGTCGATGCGGCTCTCCGGCGGCAGGGGCTGTCGGTGGTCGTCGCCCCCGGACGGTCCGGGCTGGTCCTCGATCGCGGCAGCGCCTCGACGGCGATCGTCACGGCGCTGGCCTCTCTCGAGCGCGACGGGCCGGTCCGGCTGCCCGTCGTCCGCGCCGAGCAGAAGGTCACCGGGGAGCAGCTCGTTGCGGCGTCGCAGGCCGCCAGGACGGCGCTCTCGGCGCCCGCGACGCTGACCGTCGGCCCGACGCGCTTCCGGCTTCCGCGCTGGCGCATCGCCCAGCTCCTCGAGCTTCCGAAGGACGGTGCGACACGGGTCTCGATCGGAGGCGCGCAGGCGCAGACCTGGCTCTCCTCCCTCAAGGCCTCCGTGGACCGTGCGCCGCGCGACGCGACGTTCAGGGTTGTCTCGGGCGGCATCGAGCTCGTCCCGTCGCAGCCGGGCCGCGCGCTCGACATCGCGGACGCCAGGGTGGCGGTGGAAAAGGCGGTGTTCTCCCAGGCCGCGCGCGCGGCGACGGTCGCGACGCACAGCAGCGAGCCCGCGCGGACAACGGCGGACGCGAAGGCGATGGGGATCACCGGCATCGTCGGCTCGTACACGACGACCTACGGCGGAACGCCGGGCAGGCTCCACAACGTCCGGCTCGTGGCCGAGCTGATCGACGGAGCCCTGATCGCTCCCGGCGCGCGGTTCTCGTTCAACGAGACGACGGGGGAGCGCAACGCGGCGAAGGGGTTCGAGGCGGCGCCGGTCATCATCAACGGAGAGCTCGAGAGCGGCATCGGCGGCGGCGTGTGCCAGGTCTCGACGACCGTCTTCAACGCGGCGTTCGAGGCCGGCCTCTCGATCGACAGGCGCACGAACCACGCGCTCTACATCAGCCATTACCCGCTCGGCCGCGACGCGACCGTGAACTACCCGGACATCGACCTCGTGTTCACGAACGACACCGACAAGTGGCTGCTCGTGCGGACGTTCGTCGGCGCCGGCTCACTGACGGTCAACCTCTACGGAGCGCCGCAGCACCGCAGGGTGGAGACCGAGACCGCGCCGCTCGAGGTGAACGGGAAGGTTCCGTGGAAGCGGATCGACGACGACACGATGTTCAAGGGGGAGAAGATCGTCGAGCAGTGGGGATCGCCGCCGCGCTCGACGAGCGTCACCAGGCGCGTCTACGCGCCCGACGGGGCGCAGATGTACGACACGACCTGGAGGTCGTACTACGTCGGCGAGCCCACGGTCGTCCGGCTCGGGACGAAGCCACGCCCGAAGCCGAAGGCGCCCGCCAAGGACGCGTCGGTCACACCGCCGGCGGCCAAGGCCGGGGAGGGCACCGGCAGCGCCCCGGCGCTTCCTGGGGCGTCGTCGGCGACGCCTCGGCCCTGAGGACGTCCTCGACGAACCACTCCGGGACGCGCGTCGGACGATGCGTGGCGGCATCCACCGTCGCATGCGTCGTCCAGCCGGCCGCGATCCGCACCCCGTCGCGCTCGACGACGTACTCGAAGCGGAAGCGTGCGCCGCGGATCTCCGCGCAGCGCACCCGGATGGTGAGGACGTCGTCGAACACCGCCGCGCGCTCGTATTCGAGATGAACGCCCGTCGTGAGCGCCTCGATGCCACGTTCGCGGACCGCCCGGTAGCCGCCCGTGAACGCCGCCAGGTACGCCACCCGTGCCTCTTCGAGCCAGACGACGAACGACGCGTGATGGGCGATCCCCTGGGCGTCCGTCTCGGCGAAGCGGACGCGAACGTCGTGGCTGAAGGCGTACTCGCTCACGGGCGACAACTATCTCGCGCCGTACGATGGCGCGCATGGGAACCGCGGGCGAGCTCGCCGCCCTCATCCTGGAACGAGGGCCTGCGGTCGTCCTCACCGGTGCCGGCATGAGCACCGAGAGCGGGATCCCCGACTTCCGGTCGGCGTCGGGCATCTGGGAGGAGGTCGATCCGTTCGAGGTCGCCTCCATCGACGCATTCCGCCGGGATCCGCTCCGCGTCTGGCGCTGGTACGGGCCTCGCATCGGCGGGCTGCTCGCGGCCGAGCCGAACGCCGGGCACGTCGCCCTCGCCGAACTCGAGCGGGCGGGCCACGTTCGCGCCGTGGTGACGCAGAACATCGACCTCCTCCACACGCGGGCCGGGAGCGAGGACGTCGTCGAGCTCCACGGCTCGATCCGCGAGTTCCGGTGCCTCGCGTGCGGCGCCACGGAGGCGCTCGAGCCGGTGCTCGCCCAGCTCGAGTCCCGGGAGGCGCCGCTCTGCGATGGCTGCGGCACGATCCTCAAGCCCGGGGTCGTCATGTTCGGCGAGCTTCTGCCTGCGGACGCAATGATTCGCGCCGAGCTGCTCTGCGGCGCCGCGCGCCTCCTGATCGTGGTCGGCTCGTCCCTACAGGTCTGGCCCGTGGCAGGCCTCCCCGGCGACACCTTGCGAGCGGGCGGTGTCGTGGCGATCCTGAACCTCGACGAGACTCCGTACGACGCGGACGCCGCGGTCGTCGTCCGCGAGCCTTCCGGGTCGACGCTCGCCGCGGTCGCACGCGAGCTCGACGTCTGACGAAGCTCGGCGCCGGCCCGCGCCGCCCCGCTCGGTGCTCGATCACCGCCGACCAGCGAGACGAGCGCCGGTCGACCGGGACCGTCTCGGCGGGGAGAACGCATAGACTGTCCTCGCATGGAGACCCCGAAGACCAACGACAACGACGTGATCGCCCGCCTCGCCGGGAAGGGAGAGGAGGCGATCCATCGCCTCGCCGATCTTCCGGGCGGCACACGGGCGCTCAAGGCGTTCAACGAGCTCAAGCTCCGAGTCGACGAGCTCTCGAGCCGGATCCGCGGCATCGACGCCCTCGAGAAGCGCGTCGCCAAGCTCGAGAAGGAAGTCGCGACGCTCCGGCGTGCGCAGAAGCCTGCTTCGGGGCAATCGCCCTCACGCAAGGCCGGTGCGTAGGGGCGGGGCTCGCCTCGCCCTTCGTTCGATTACGAGCGAGGTACGCGCAGCCGCAAGGCGCCAGGTAGGACCTCGATCCTGACGGGCGTCGTGCCCGGCTGCTCGCCGTCGAGCTCGACGGGCAGGGGGACGTCGCTCGAGATCGTCACGGTCGCGCCGCGCAGCAGCTCGGCCTTCGGGTGTGGGAGGTGGGTCCCGCGGTAGATCTTCGGCATCGTCATCACGAGGTCGTGCTTCGTGATGTCCCCGATCGTGAGGACGTCGAAGAGGGCGTCGTCCGGTTCCGCCTCCGGGCAGATCTGCAGCCCGCCGCCGAAGAAGCGACCGTTCGCGACCACGACGTCGAACATGCGGCCCGTGCGGCGCTCGCCGTCGACGGTGAGCTCGACGTCGGTCGCCTGCCAGCCGGAGAAGACCGCGAACGTCGCCCAGAGATAGGAGGCCTTCCCGCCGAGCCCCTTCGTGGTCTCGTTCGCGCGCTTGGCGATCGCGCCGCTCATTCCCGCGCTGGCGACGTTCGCGAAGGTCGACGACGCCTCGGAGCCGTCCCAGGCGCGGAACGAGACGCGGCCCAGGTCGATCGTGCGGACGTCGCCCTCGAGCGCGACCCGCACCGCCTGCTCCAGGTTCCGCGGGATCCCGAACGTGCGCACGAAATCCCATCCCGTGCCACGCGCGATGACGGCCACGTCGGGCTGGGTGCCGATGCCGACGAGGCCGTTCGCGACCTCGTTGACGGATCCGTCTCCTCCGACGACGACGAGCAGGCCGGCGCCGCCGAGCGCCGCTTCACGCGCGAGCTCCGACAGGTGCCCGGGCCGCTCGCTGAAGAGCGTGTCTCCCTCGAGCCCTGCAGCCACCGCCCGTCGTGCGAGCTCGGGCCAGCGGCGCCCGGTCGAGCCGTTCGCCGACGCGGGGTTGACGAGAAACACGCACTTCTCGTCCTTCGGACGAGAAGTGCCAGGCTGATCTCGCACGCTCACCGACGTCCTGCACCTGGTGCTTCTGCGCAGCAGAAGCGCCGGCTACCCCGCGGTCACGACGTGCAGAGCAAGCTCGGTCATCTGGTCGACGGCGCTCTTCATCTCCTCGTCCGTGATCCGGACGAACTCCCCCTCGACCACGACGTCGGAGACGATGAGCATGCACCCGGCCTGGATCTTCCGGAGCGCCCCGAGCGTGAAGAGGATCGCCGCCTCCATCTCGACGGCCAGGATCCCGCGCTCCGACCAGCGGCCCGCGAGCCCGGCATCGGGCTGGTAGAAGATGTCGCTCGAGACGATGGGCCCGACCCGGACCGGCTTGCCCAGCTCCTTCGCCTGGTGCACCGCCTCGTGCACGAGCCCGAAGTCGGCCGTCGGCGCGTGGGGCTCGCCGCTGACATAGTGGGTCGCGGTCGAGTCGGCCGGCGTCGCGGCGAGCGCGATGATCAGGTCTCCCATCGAGAGGTCGGGCTGGAGCCCCCCGCACGTCCCGACCCGCATGATCTTCCGGACGCCGAGCTGGACGAGCTCCTCGATCACGATCGCCGCCGACGGGCAACCCATTCCGCTCGCCTGCACGGACACCGGCTTGCCCTGGAACGTGCCCGTGTACCCGAGCATCCCGCGCTCGGAGTTCCGCTGGACGACGTCCTCCATGAAGGTCTCGGCGATGTACTTCGCCCGCAGCGGGTCTCCGGGGAGGAGGCAGGCCTCGGCGTAGTCGCCCTGGTTCGCTCGTACGTGGATCGGCATGGCGGGGAAGCCTACGGCTTCCCCGCCTAGAGTGTCGCTGCCATGCGCCCCCGTGTCGTCGAGCCCAGAACGGAGCAGATCCTGGCGTACTGCGCAGACGACCCGGTCGAGCGCGTGTTCCTCGAGGACGTCGCGCGGCGCGAGAGTGGTCGCTTCGTCGCGCTCGAGAAACCCGACGGCGGCCTACGGGCCGTCTGCCACCTGGGCACCAACGTCGTGCCGTCCGGGAGCGGGTGCGGCGCCTTCGCCGAGGTCGCCGCGCGTGCGGCGCCGCGCATGCTGATCGGCGAGCAGCGCGCCGTCACCGAGCTCTGGGAGGAGGCGCGCCGCAAGCTCGGGCGGCCGCGAGAGGATCGCCTCGGACAGCCCGTCTACGTCTCGACGATGCCGCCCGAGGCCGGAGGGACCGGGCTCCGCGCCGCGATGCGCGCCGACCTCGACGTGCTCGTGCCGGCCTGCGCGAAGGCCCATTACGAGGAGCTCGGCGTGGATCCGCTGCGCCGCGACCCGAACGGGTTCCGGTGGCGGACGCGGGTGCAGATCGAGGAAGGCCGCTCCTGGCTCTGGCTCGAGAACGGCGAGATCCTCTTCAAGGCCGAGGCGTCGGCCTGGACCCCGAGCGCCGTCCAGCTGCAGCAGGTGTGGGTCGACCCGCCCGTGCGCCGCCGGGGCAACGCGGAGCGGGCGCTTCGCGACCTGATCCGGCTCCTGCTCGTCGAGGTGCCCGCGGTGTGCCTCTTCGTGCGCGCCGAGAACACGCCCGCGATCCGCCTCTACGAGACGGTCGGGATGGAGCACGTGCTCGACTACCGGAGCGTGCTCTTCTGATCCGGCTCCTGCTCGTTCGACATGCGCACGCGCGGTCGAACGCCTCCGACCGCGTCAGCTCGACACCTCCCGGCGAGGGCCTCTCCGAGCAGGGGGTCGATGAGGCGCTCGCCCTGCAGGAGGCGCTTGCCCACGAGGCGGTGGGCCTCGGTGTCGCGACCCGGCTCGCGCGGACGCAGGAGACGCTCGAGCTTGCGCTGGCCGCACGGGAGGTGCAGCGGATCGTCCTCCCGGGGCTCGACGAGATCGGGTTCGGCGCCTACGAGGGAGCGTCGCTCGCCGACTACCGCGCGTGGGCCTGGACGCACGAGCCGGACGCGCCGTGCCCGGGCGGGGGCGAGAGCAGGGTGGACGCCGCGGAGCGGATCGCGGACGCGCTCCACGTGCTCCTCGCCCGGCCCGAGGACGTCGTGGTGGCCGTCTCCCACGCGCTCCCGATCCGCTACGTCCTCGACGCCTCGGACGGCCGCTTCCCCGCCGCGCGGATCGCGCACGTGCCGCACGCAGCACCCCACGCGCTGGACGCGGACGCCGTCGAGCGCGCGGCCGAGACTCTCGTCGCATGGGCGAGCGCGCCACGCTTCGACGACCTGACCGGCTGAGCGATGCGGCCGGCCGGGCGCGCCACGAGCGCGATCTCCCCACCGTTCGGCACACTTCGACCGTGGACGTGCTCGAGCGCGTCGAGGCGCACATCCGGGCCCGGGAGCTCGTCCCTCGGGGCGGCGAGGTCACGTGCCTCGTGTCGGGCGGCGCCGACTCGACCTGCTTATGGCACGCCCTCGGGGCGCTCGGGTACCGCGTCCGCGCCGTCCACGTGCATCACGGCCTGCGGGGCGCCGAGGCGGACGCCGACGCCGAGCACTGCGCCGCGACGTTCGGAGCGGAGGTCGTCCACGCCTCCCCGGCCGCGACCGAGGCGGAGCTGCGCGACCTCCGGTACGGGCTGACCGCGGGGCGGGGCCTTCGCGCCACCGGCCACACCGCCTCCGATCAGGTCGAGACCGTCCTCTACCGGATCGTCTCGAGCGGCTCGACGCGCGGGATCCGCGCCCGGCGTGGGGACGCCGTCGTCCGGCCGCTCCTCACCCTCTGGCGCGAGGAGACGACGGCGTACTGCCTCGCGCAGGGCCTCTCGTGGCGGGTGGACTCGACGAACGACGGCACGAAGCGCGGGCTGATCCGGGAGCGGCTGCTGCCGCTCCTCGAGGAGCTCGACCCTCGTGCGCGCGCCAACCTGCTGGCGCTCTCGTCGGAGCGGCCGCGCCTCCCGCGTCGCCTCGAGGCGTCCCTCGTCGACCTTCTCTCGTCGCGGGAGGGCACCCGGACGGCCGATCTGGGCGACGGTGTCCGCGCCGTGCGCTCCTACGGGACGCTCCGTCTCGAGGGGGCGGTCGAGTGGGGCCCGTGGCGCCTCGAGAGCGACGTGCCAGGCCTCGTCGTGCGGTCGCGGCGGCCGGGGGATCGCCTCGCGGGCCGTTCGCGAAAGGTGCAGGATGTGCTCGTGGACGCGAAGGTGCCGAGGGACGAGCGTGACGCCTGGCCGCTCGTTGCGACGGAGGACGGTGCGGTCGTCGCCGTGGTGGGGCTCGAGCACGCACCGGGCTGGGAAGGGGCGGTCCGGGCGGTACGCACGGCCTCCCGGGAGGCGGGGTGACGTCGGTCCACGCGGACGTCGGCGAGGTCCTGATCGACGCGGAGACCCTGCGGGGCCGGGTGGAGGAGCTCGGCGCCGAGATCTCTGCGGACTACGAGGGACGCGACCTCCTCCTCGTCGGCGTGCTGAAGGGCGCGATCTTCTTCATCTCCGACCTGATGCGCGAGCTGACGGTCCCCTGCGAGATCGACTTCATGGCGATCTCGAGCTACGGGGCGGGCACCGACTCCTCGGGGGTCGTGCGGATCCTCAAGGACCTCGAGATCAACATCTCGGGCCGCGACGTGCTGGTCGTCGAGGACATCATCGACTCGGGGCTCACCCTCTCGTACCTGCGGCGCACCCTCGGGGCGCGGAAGCCCGCATCGCTCGAGATCTGCGCCCTGCTGACGAAACCGGAGCGGCGCGAGGTCGACGTCCCCGTCCGCTACGTCGGGTTCGAGATCCCGAACCGGTTCGTGATCGGCTACGGCCTGGACTTCGCCGAGCGCTACCGGAACCTGCCGTACATCGGCGTCCTGCACCCCGATCTCGTGCCGAACGGCCTCTGACACAGGGTTTCCGCCGGTCCACGGGTGCATTGCCGCCGCGTTAGGGGTCCGTGGCGGGGTCTGGAGTTCCGGGGACACGCTGCTACCCTCCGAAGTACGTGAATCGCTTCTTCCGCAGCGCGCTCTTCCCGCTGGTCGTCATCGTCCTGCTCGTCTACCTGGCGAGCCAGACGCTGATGCCGCGGCGCGACAACGGCCAGAACATCACCTACTCCGAGCTGATCCAGCAGACGAAGCAGGGGAACGTCAGCGAGGTCACCTTCACGCCGACCCGGCAGTCCATCACCGCGGTGCTGGATTCCGGCCAGAAGGTGAAGGTCAACTACCCGTCCCCGCAGTCGCAGGTCGCGTACCAGAAGGTGCTCGAGCAGAACAACGTCAAGTTCGACTCGAAGGGGATCGGCACGAGCGCCTGGTGGGCGCTCCTCACGGGCTTCCTGCCGTTCCTGCTCCTGATCGGCTTCTGGATCTTCCTCATGAACCAGATGCAGGGCGGCGGCTCGAAGGTGATGAGCTTCGGCAAGAGCCGCGCCAAGCGGATGTCGCCCGACTCGCCGAAGGTCACGTACAAGGACGTGGCCGGCGCGGACGAGGCGGTCGAGGAGCTGCAGGAGATCAAGGAGTTCCTCGAGAACCCGAAGAAGTTCCAGGCGCTCGGCGCGCGCATCCCGAAGGGCGTCCTGCTCTACGGCCCGCCCGGCACCGGTAAGACGCTTCTCGCGCGCGCGACCGCCGGCGAGGCGGGCGTGCCGTTCTTCTCGATCTCGGGCTCGGACTTCGTCGAGATGTTCGTCGGCGTCGGTGCGTCCCGTGTCCGTGACCTGTTCGAGCAGGCGAAGCAGGCGAGCCCGTGCATCATCTTCATCGACGAGATCGACGCCGTCGGCCGACACCGCGGGGCAGGCCTGGGCGGGGGCCACGACGAGCGCGAGCAGACCCTGAACCAGCTCCTCGTGGAGATGGACGGGTTCGAGCTGAAGGACAACATCATCCTGATCGCGGCGACCAACCGCCCCGACATCCTCGACCCGGCGCTGCTCCGCCCCGGCCGCTTCGACCGGCAGATCGTGGTCGACCGCCCCGACCGGAAGGGCCGCCAGCAGATCCTCGAGGTGCACGCGAAGGGCAAGCCGCTCGACAAGGAGATCGACCTCGACGTTCTCGCCGCGGCGACCCCCGGGTTCACGGGCGCCGACCTGGCGAACGTGATCAACGAGGCCGCGCTCCTCGCGGCGCGCCGTGGCTCCAAGACGATCGGCCAGCTCGAGCTCGAGGAAGGGATCATGCGGGTGATCGCCGGCCCCGAGAAGAAGTCCCGGCTCTTCTCGGAGAAGGAGCGGAAGATCACCGCGTACCACGAGATGGGGCACGCGCTCGTCGGCTTCTTCCTCGAGGGGACGGACGAGGTGCACAAGATCTCGATCGTCAGCCGCGGCCAGGCCCTCGGGTACACGATCTCGCTCCCCGCCGAGGACCGGTACCTGACCACCAAGGGCACGCTGATGGACCAGATGGCGATGACGCTCGGCGGCCGGGCTGCCGAGGAGCTCGTCTTCAACGAGGTGACGACGGGTGCCGCCAACGACATCGAGCGCATCACGTCGACCGCGAAGCAGATGATCATGCGCTTCGGGATGAGCGAGAAGCTCGGCCCGCGCGTCCTCGGGCGCAACCACGACATGCCCTTCCTCGGCCGCGAGATGGGCGCCGAGCCGGACTACTCCGAGGAGATCGCGAAGGAGATCGACGACGAGATCCGCCGTGTGATCGAGGAGGCCCACGACAAGGCGACGACGGTGCTGCGCGAGCACATGCAGGAGCTGCACCGCCTCTCGGCGATCCTCATCGAGCGCGAGACGATCGACAAGACCCAGTTCGAGCGCCTGCTCGCCGGTGAGGCCGAGGAGTCGGTCTTCGCAGAGGAGGGGAAGACGACCGAGGAGCCCTCCGAGCCCGAGCCCGAGAAGAAGCCGTCGCTGCGGCCCTCGCCGCGGCCGCTTCCGGGTGCGGCGATGCAGCCGCCGCCCGACCCCGCCGCCTCGTAGCGGCGAGGCTTCGGCTCGTTCGCGAGCCCGTCTCGCGCCCCCCGGATGCGACCTCGAGCCGGCGCTACGTGGATCGCCTGACCAGGAGGAGCACGGCCGCGAGCGCGGCGAGCGCGCCGACGCCTTCGATCGCGAGCCCCTCCAGGCGCGCGAGGTCGGCCACCGCGAGCAGCATCCACGCGAGGCCGAGGGCGCCGACCGCGATGCCGGCGATCCACATCGGGCGCCGCCAGGCGCCGCCCGGCTCGTCCCTCGTCGGCCCGGCGAGCTCGTGCGCCCACCCCGTGAGCTCGCCGACGACGACCAGCGCCGCCGCGACCCCGACGGCACGCGTGTCGAGCGCCGGCTCGTCGATCACGAGCAGGATGGCGTAGGCGCCTCCCAGCGTCGCGAGCGCCGGGCCGAGCAGGACGGGCCACGCGAGCGCGGCTCCCGTCAGAGCGCAGCCGCCGAGTCCCACGAGCAGTACCGGCGCAGCCGCAGCGCTGCTCGCGGCGAGCGCGAGCCAACCGGCGAGGCCCAAGGCGACCGCGACAGCGGTGGCACTCGCCGCTAGCGCCGCACGAGGCGGGCGTGCCGACGGTATTCCCTCACCCCCTCCAGTGCCTCCTCGACGGTCGTCGTGTCGTCGAGCGTCGCCACGGCGGCGCCCAGCCGCTCGAGCCGCGCGCGCAGGTCGGCGCGCTGCAGGCGCCAGAGCCGCAGCGCGGCGAGGTCGCTGCGGTCGCGGCCGGGCTCGAGGTACGGCTCGGGCGAGATCTCGAGGACGACGAGATCGTGCCCGCGCCCGCGCAGGTCGACGAGGGCCGCGACGGACCGCTCGTCGAGCAGCGGCGTCACCGCGACGACGAGCGCGCGGGGCGGCAGCGTCCGCGCCGGGATGACGTTGACACCCTTCCACGCGTAGCTGAACTCGACGCCCGTCTCCAGGAGCGCGTCCACGAGCCGGTACTGCTGCGCGAGCCCGCCGCTCGGCTCGAGCCAGCGGAGGATCCCCCCGAACGCGACGAGGCCGACACGGTCGCGTCGCTCGAGGAAGCGGCTCGCCAGGGTGGCCGCGGTGCGCACGGCCTGCTCCAGCGTGCCCTCCTCGGAGGACCGTGCCTCCGCGAAGCTGTCCAGGAAGATCACGACGTCCGCGTTCCGCTCGGGATGCCGCTCGTTGACGACGAGGGCCCCGCGGCGGGCAGTCGCCCGCCAGTTGATCGAGCGGACGAGGTCCCCGCTCACGAAGGGGCGTGTGTCCGCGAACTCGAGCCCCTCGGCACGGAGCGGCGCGACCTCCGAGCCCGTGGCCGCCTGCGTGTGCGCGGGTGACACCAGTCGTCGCAGCCGCTCCGGGGTCGGGTACACCTTGAGCGGGACTCGGCGGTCGACGCGTCCCTCGAAGTGGACGAGACCGATCCGGTCGCGCGCCCTGAGCCACACCTCGCCGAGCTCGACCGACGACCAGCGCGTGCAGCGCAGGCGGAGCGGGAGCTCGCGCTCCTCGTCGGCGGAGAGCCTCAGGGCGACCGGGTTGCGGCCCTCGGCGATCTCGATCCCCTCGGGGAGCGCGAGCCCCACCTCGAGCCGGTCGACCGGGGTCGTACAACGGACGGTCACGAGCGCTTCGACGACGTCGCCCTCGAGCGCTCGCTCGCGATCGAGCTCGACCCAGGCCTTGAGCGACGGGGCCGTCGCGCGGACGCCGAGCGCGACGAGCAGTGCGAACGGGGCGGCGACGGCCGCGAGCTCTGCGCGCCGCAGCGCGAGCGCGGTGACGAACCCGGCCGCCGCGAGCACCGCGTAGGCACCGAGTCGGACGTCGGCCGAGCGTCTCACGCTCCGCGTTCCACCACCGGGCGTCCGGGGAGGACGGACGGTCGGGGCACTACGCCCCCTCGGTCGCCGGTGTGCGGACCTCGTCGAGGATCTCGCGCACGACGTCCTCGCCGCTCCGGCGCTGCACCCAGAGCTCCGGACGGAGGACGAGCCTGTGTGCGAGGGCGGGCACCGCAACGCTCTTCACGTCGTCCGGGGTCACGAAGTCCCGCCCTGCGAGCGCCGCACGGCAGCGTGAGAGCTTGACGACGGCGAGCGAACCGCGCGGGCTGGAGCCGACCGAGACGCTCGTGCTCTCGCGCGTCGCGGCGACGAGGTCGACCACGTAGCGGCCGATGCTCTCGTCGACGTGCACGTCCTCCACCGCCTGCTGCATCTCGACCAGCGTCGACCGGTCGACGACCCGTTGCAGCTCGATCTCGTCGGTCCGTCGCCCCAGCCGGCGCTCGAGCATCTCCCACTCGCCGTCCGCGGTCGGGTACCCGAAGCCCGTGCGCAGCACGAAGCGGTCGAGCTGTGCCTCCGGGAGCGGATACGTGCCCTCGTACTCGATCGGGTTCTGCGTCGCGAGCACGAGGAACGGGCGCTCGAGCGCGTGCGTGACCCCGTCGATCGACACCTGCCGCTCCTGCATCGCCTCGAGGAGCGCAGCCTGCGTCTTCGGCGGCGCCCGGTTGATCTCGTCCGCCAGCAGGATGTTCGTGAAGATCGGGCCGGCCCGGAACTCGAATGCCGCGTCCCGCTGGTTCCAGATGGACGAGCCCGTCACGTCGGACGGCAGCAGGTCCGGGGTGAACTGGACCCGGGAGAAACGGAGCCCGGTGACGTCCGCGAACGACCGAGCCGTGAGCGTCTTCGCGAGCCCCGGGACGTCCTCGAGGAGGACGTGGCCGTCGGCGAGCATCCCGGCGAGGATCAGCTCGAGCCGGTCGCGCTTGCCGACGATCGCCCGCTCGACCTCGTCCAGGATCGCGGCGCCCTGGTCGGCGACCTCGTTCAGCTCCACGCGAGCCGTTCCAGGTCGTCGACCGCGCGCTCGACCGACGCGATGGGGATCCCGGGCGCCGTGCGGTCCGACGGGGCTGGCCGATCGGGCCGCACGAGCTCCCAGACGGTCGGGCCGAGCAGCTCCTCCGCCCGGTCGGGGCGGCGCTCGAGGTCGACCCCGCGCCGAAGCAGGAGACCCGTCGAGATCGTGAGGAGGAGCGGTCGGAGGCGGAAATGGACGTCGAACGCCGTCCCCGTCGCGAGCGCGACCTCACGCTCCACGCGGGCAAGGGTCGCGGGCCGGGCGCGCGCCGGGACGGTGGGAGCAAATGCCGCGTCGAAGCGTGACGCGCGCCTCGGCACGGCGCGCCGCAGCCGCGCGATCGCGAGCCCGAGCGCGAGCGCGAGCACGACCGCGAGCCACACGTGCCCGATCAGCGCCGCGTGCTCGGGGGCGCCGATCAGCGCGACGACCGCCCAGACGCTCGCCATCACGCCCGCGGCGATGGTGCGATCGACCCGGCTCACGCGGCCGCCCCGGCCAGCTCGGCCTCGCGCGCGGCGTCGGCCGCCGCGATCTCGTCCTGCACCCGCTCCAGTACGTCGATCGCCTCATCCTTCATCTCGGGACGCACATCGTGCCCCGAGAAGCGGGCCCACGCGAAGAGAGCCGTGAGCCTTCGCGCCGCCCGGGGTGACACGGCGATCTCGTGGAGCACACGCTCCAGGTACTCCTCCGGCGCCTCGGACGGCCCCCGGGGCAGCCCGGAGGCGGCGAGTGCCCGTTCCATGCGGGCATACGCACCGATCACGGCCCGCCGAGGATCTTGCTCGGCACGGAGGTCGTCGAGCGTGATCGCGAGCACGTCTGCGAGCGCCTCCCGGGGTGTCGCCTCCGCCGGCGTCCGCGCCGAGCGGCTACCTCGGACGGAGAGCCACCAGGCGAGCGCCGCGAGGGCCGCGAGAACGGTGACGCCGACCACGGGCCAGACCGCGAACTCGGGCTCGTAGCGGGGGGAAGAGCCGTCACCGGATCCCGCGCCGGGAGCGTCCTGAGAGCGACCGAGTGAGCGGAGCCGCGAGCCCCCGCTCCCGACGAGCCCGCGCGCGATCAGGGCGAACAGCGCCACCGTGACCACGAACGTGATCACCGATCGCACGGGGCTGCGGCGCTTCGGCTCGGGGCCGTCGGCGCTGTGACGGCCGAAGAACGAGAGCATCACCGCGACGAGGACCGTGCACACCACCATCACCACGACGAACAGGCTGAGCACGGTGTCGAGCAGCCCCTCCGAGGGCCGGTGCGCCTCGATGCTCCCGCTGGGCGCCGAGCCGCCGGAGGCCACCGCGACCACCGCCACGAGGGCGACGACCGCCACCCCGACGCCCAGGGTTCGCCCGGCCGACCCGCCCGCCGCGGCGCGTTAGCGTCCATGTCCGATGAGACGAGCCTCGTCGACGGATCGTTGGGTGCGCCCCACGGTGATGGGGATCCTCAACGTCACGCCCGACAGCTTCTCGGACGGCGGGACGTACGCGTCAGCCGCCGACGCAGTCGGGGCGGCGCGGCGGATGCTGGCCGACGGCGCGGCGCTGGTCGACGTCGGCGGCGAGTCGACGCGTCCGGGCGCCGAGGACGTGACCGTCGACGAGGAGCTCCGCCGTGTGATTCCGGTGCTGGAAGGGCTCCAGGGCTGTCCGTTCTCGATCGACACGTCGCGTGCGGACGTCGCGCGCAGGGCGGTCGCCCTCGGCGCCACCATGGTCAACGACATCAGCGCGCTGCGCCGCGACCCGGAGCTCGCCGGCGTGGTCTCCGAGGCGGGCGTCGAACTCTGCGTGATGCACATGCAGGGGGAGCCTCGCACGATGCAGGTCGCGCCGCACTACGGCGACGTCGTCTCCGAGGTGGCCGCGTTCCTCGAGGAACGACTCGCCTTCGCGGTGGCCGCGGGGATCGCGGAGGAGAGAGTCTGCCTCGACCCGGGGATCGGCTTCGGGAAGACGCCCGACCAGAACCTCGAGCTCGTGCGGCGGCTCGACCGGATCGTCGCGATCGGCCGGCCCGTCCTGGTCGGCCTCTCGCGCAAGTCGACGCTCGCACGCGTCGTCGCCGGGCCGGACGTCCGCGTCGGCACCGACGCCTCCTCCGTCGGTGCCGCTGTCGCCGCCTTCGACAGAGGGGCGACGCTGTTCCGCGTGCACGACGTGCGCTCCCACGTCGAGGCACTCGCGGCCGCGGCCGCCGTCGAGCGCGGACGGGTCGCGGCCGACGAGGAGGACGCGGGGACGGCCCCCGACCAGGACGGTACGTTGCCCGCGTGACGATCGAGGTGCAGGGCATCGAGCTCCATGCGTTCCACGGCGTGCTGGAGCACGAGCGGCGAGAGGGTCAGCGGTTCCTCGTCGACCTCGAGCTCGACCTCGCCGACACGAGCGCGGCGTCGACCGACCGCATCGAGGACGCCGTCGACTACCGGGATGTCGTGGCGACCGTCGTGGACGTCGCAGAGGGGCACGCCTATCACCTTCTCGAGGCGCTCGCGGCGGCTGTCGCCGACGCCCTCGTCGACGGCTATCCGGTCACGCGCGTGCGTGTCCGCGTCCGGAAGCCCGACGTCGTCCTGCCGCGCGCCGTCGAGCATGCGGCGGTCGTCGTCGAGCGGCTTGTCTAGAGCTTCGCGGCCGCGCTCGTCGAGCCGGAGCGAGTAGGTCGCGTCCAGCGTTCCCGTTCCGGGCCTGACCACGATGTACGCCCAGCGTCCGCGCTTCGCATTCCGGTACGCGAGCCGCTCGCCCGTCCCTTTCGTCGTCGCGGTCGCGAGCCGGCCGGTGGTCGCAAGACGGCCCACGACGGACCGAGCGGTGGCGGCGTACAGCGCGAGGTCGCCGTCCGTGGTCGCGGTGAGCGTCGCCGTGAAGGTGCTCGCGGCGGGGAGCCACACCCGGTAGACGTCTCGCGGGTCCTCGTACGTGTCGATCCTGGCGGAGAGCACGCGCCGAGCGCTTCGTCGGGGTCGTGAGCGACGGCGCCTTGCTCACGTACCGGTCGCCGTTCGGATCGGCCTCGTCGACGTCGTCGTTCGGCTCGTACGGGTCGCGGATCGGTGCGGGCAGCGCGAGGGCGGCGGCGACGTTCAGCATTCCGAAGCCGGATGCCGAGTCGCGCCCCGGCGTGCCGAGGTCCCGCGCCGAGCGGCGGAGGATCTCCGCCACCTGTCCCGCGGTGAGCTCGGGCCGCACCGTCCAGATCCACGCGGCGGCGCCCGCGACGAGCGGCGAGGAGAAGCTCGTGCCGGAGGCCGTGCGCCAGTTCTTCCCGAGGGCGCTCGCGACGATGATCTCGTCGCCCGGCGCCGCGAGGTCGACGTACGACGACCGGCTCGAGAACGACGCGACGTTCCCCGACCGGTCGGTGGCCGCCACGGTGGTGACGTGTGGGAACGCGGCCGGGTAGCCCAGCGGGCTTCCCGCGGTCGCCGTCGTTCCCGGATGCTGCGACGACGAGCGATCCCAGCGCCACCGCCTGGCTCACCGCCAGCTCGATCGGCAGGTCGGGAGAGTCGGAGCCGAGGCTCAGGTTGATGACTCCACGGCCGGCCCGGGCGGCCGCGAGGATGCCTGCGGCGATCTGGCTCGACTCGAGCTGCGTCCCGTCGCCGATGGCAGCGTCCCACGAGCGCAGCACCGCTCGCGGGTAGATCCCCACCTCGCCGACGCCGTTCTGCGGCGCACCGATGACGGAGGCGACGGACGTGCCGTGCTCGCCGCCGATGCTCGCCGGCTCCTGCACGTTGAGCGCGGTCGTGTCGGCACGGCCGGCGAACTCGGGGTGGGAGAAGTCGAGGCCGGAGTCGACGAGGCTGACCGGCACGCCCGGGCCCGGCGGCGTGAGTCCGTCGACGCCGATCTGCGAGAGCCACCACTCGTCGGCCTGCAGAGGGTCGACCGTGTCGGTGGTCGCCGCGACCCGGTACGTCCGCTCGGCCTGCGCGAACACCAGGGCACCCCGCACGCGCAGCCCGGGCACAACGGCCGCCGCGAGGCCAGGTTCGAGGCGCCAGAGGTGAAGCTCGGCGTCGACCTCCTGTGCGCCGGCGAGGCGCAGCGCGACCGACTCGGTGCGTGTGGCACTCGGGGCCAGCTGGACGAGCGTCGCGGCGCCGGCGTCCGGGGCCGCGGGGGCCGCCGCAGGCGCCCCCAGGAGCGCGAGGCCGGCGACGGAGAGGGCTAGGAGGAGTCGGGTCGAGGAGATCACGGGATCGTCGAGGAGTCGCGGAATCGAGAGATAGTGGATCCTCGCCGAGGCGGATGTGGAAGTGGTGCGAATCCGATTAAGGCGCCGTTACGTGCCCGAGGTCGGAGCGGCTACCGTCGGGGCGTGCGGGCGTACGTCGGCCTCGGGGCGAACCTCGGTGACCGCGAGGCGACGATCCGGCGGGCGGTCGAGCTCGTGGGCTCGTCGCCGGACGTGGTCGTCGTCGGAGTCTCCTCGCTCCGCGAGACGGAGCCCTGGGGCCCCGTCGAGCAGCCCTCGTACCTGAACGGCGCGCTCGCGCTCGAGACGGACCTCGCGCCGCGAGCGCTGCTCGACCTTCTCCTCGACGTCGAGCGCCGGCTCGGCCGTCGACGCGACGGCGAGCGGTGGGGCCCGCGGACGATCGACCTCGACCTGCTCCTCTACGAGGGCCTGTCGGTCGACGAGCCGGGTCTCACGCTCCCGCATCCCCACCTCCACGAGCGCCGCTTCGCGCTCGAGCCTCTCGTCGAGCTCGCGCCGGACGCCGTCGTCCCTGGGCGCGGCTCCGCCTCGGAGCTGCTCGCAGCGCTCGACGAGGACGACCACCGGGGATCGACCGCGGAGATCGTGTCCCCGTGACGTCCGCGCGCCCGGCAGTGAGCCTTCGGCGAGGGAAGGTCCCACGCCCTCCCCGTCACGCCGGGGTGCCGGGGATACACTCTGCCCATGAGCCACCTGGACGAGCTGGACGAGTTCGAGGCCGAGCTCGAGCTGCAGCTCAAGCGGGAGTACACGGCCGTGTTCCCGCTCTTCCGCTACTGCGTCCTCACGCAGGACGCGACGTACCTCTGCAACAAGCTCGACCTCAAGGTCGTGCCGCAGGCGAGCTACCCCTTCTTCCACGCGCAGATGGAGGACGTCTGGGTGTGGGACAAGAACCGGCCGACCCGGATCATCCCGCGCGCCGAGGTCTACACGTCCGGCGACGTGACGGTCGAGGAGCTCCGCGGCGAGGGAGACGAGCCGAGGCTCACGGCCGAGGCGCTCGCGGAGCGGCTCGGCGAGGCGCACCGCTCCGACGACGAGGAAACGTTCTAGGTCGGCGCTCGGCGCTGCCGTCGAGCGTCCGGGAATGCTGCTCGCAGTCGACGTCGGCAACACCCAGACGGTGCTCGGCCTCTACGAGAACGGAGAGCTCTCGGAGAACTGGCGCACCGCGACCGACCGCACGCGGACCGGTGACGAGCTCGGCGTCCTCCTCGGCGGGCTGCTCGACCCGGACGCCGTCGACGGCATCTGCCTCTCGACGACCGTTCCGACCCTGGCGCGCGAGTGGCAGCGCCTCGCCGAGCGCTGGGCGCACGCCACGCTGCTCGTGGTGGGCCCGGGAGTCAAGACGGGGATCCCGATCAGGTACGACGACCCTCGCGAGGTCGGCCCGGACCGGATCGTCAACGCCGTCGCCGCCCGGGCGCGCTACGGGGCGCCGGCGATCGTCGTCGACTTCGGCACGTCGACCAACTTCGACGTCGTCTCTCCCCAGGGGGAGTACGTCGGCGGCGTGCTCGCCCCCGGGATCGAGGTCTCGATGGAAGCGCTCTTCGCGCGCGCCGCGCGGCTCGTGAACGTCGACTTCGCCGAGCCGGCGACCGTGATCGGGAAGACGACCGTCGGCGGCCTGCAGAGCGGGCTCGTCTACGGCGCCGCCGGCCAGGTCGACGGGATCGTCGCGCGCATCCGTGGGGAGCTCGAGTCGCCAGCGGCCCCGGTCGTCGCCACGGGCGGGCTCGCAGAGCTCGTGGCGCCGCACAGCTCGACGATCGAGCACGTCGACCCGTTCCTCACGCTCGAGGGGCTCCGGCTCGTCTGGGAGCTGAACGCGTGATCCCCGACCCGGGCACGCTCGCGGTCTTCGCCCTCGCGTCGCTCGTGCTCGCCGTCGTGCCAGGCCCCGCGGTGCTGTACATCGTCGCCCAGAGCGTCCACGGCGGACGGAGGGCCGGTGTCGTCTCCGCCTTCGGAGTCGCGAGCGGCGGGATGGTCCACGTGCTGGCGGCGGTGATCGGCCTGTCCGCTCTCCTGGCGGCCTCCGCCGAGGCGTTCACCGCGGTGAAGCTCATCGGGGCGGCGTACCTGATCTGGCTCGGGATCCGGACGCTCTTGAGCGCGGACGACAGGATCGGCGGAAGGGCTGCGGAGAGGACGCTCGGACGCACCTACCGCCAGGGCGTGGTCGTGAACGTCCTCAATCCGAAGACCGCGCTCTTCTTCCTCGCGTTCCTGCCCCAGTTCGTCGACCCCCACGAGTCGACGCGCGGCCAGCTGGCCCTGCTCGGCGGGATCTTCGTCGTGATCGCGCTCTCGAGCGACCTCCTCTGGGCGCTCGTGGCCGGGACGGCCGGCGCGGTGCTCCGGCGGAGCAGGACGTTCCTGCGGGTCCAGCGCTACGTGTCCGGGACGATCTTCGTCGGCCTCGGCGCGCTCGCGGCGACGACCGGCCGCTCGCACTGAGGCTTGTTCGCGAGCAGGATCCCGCAGGAGCGGGATCCTGCCGCTCGGATCCCCGCCCTTCGGGCGGGGCAGATCCCTGAAGGCCGTCGCCTTCGGCGCCAGGCTGTCGCGGTCGCAACACCCTCTCTTCAGCCGGGGCCTCAGCCGCCGCCGTAGACGGAGATCGGGAGCTCGAGCGTCACATCGTCGCCCGACGGGATCTCCGCCTCGAGCTGCTCGATCAGCTCGATCGCGCCGGGAGCGGCGGCGATCAGGCGCCGCTCGACCTCCTCGGTCGAGTCGAGCGTCACGAGCTCCTGCTTGAACGGGCGCGGGAACCGGCCGCGGCCGAGGTACCAGCCGTAGAACTTCTTGAGGAAGCCGCTCGCACGGCGTTCACCGAGCTCACGGACCGTCTCGCGGACGAAGAGCACGAGCTCCGCGACGACCTCCTCGCGCGTCGGCTCGCGCCCCTCGCCGTCCACGATCTCCTCGAGCACCCAGGGATTGCCCTGCGCCGCCCGGCCCACCATCACGGCGGCCGCGCCGGTCGTCGCGAGGACGGACTGCGCGCGTGCGCGCGAGACGATGTCGCCCGAGGCGACCACCGGGACGTCGACCAGCGACACGAGCTCTGCGGTGAGCTCGTGGTCGGCCGTGCCCGTGTACATCTGCTGTGCGGAGCGAGGGTGGAGCGTCAGCGAGGCCGCGCCGGCGTCGACGAGCCGCGGGCCGACGACCAGGCAGTCGCGCGAGCCGTTGCGAAGGCCGCGACGGAGCTTTACGGTCACGGGCAGCTCGACCGCGTCGGCAATTGCGGAAACGATGCGCGCGGCGCGATCCGGATCGTCCAGCAACGTTGCGCCTGCGCCGGTCTTCGTCACCTTCCGCACGGGGCAGCCGAAGTTGAGGTCGACGAGATCGGCGCCCGCCGCCTCGACCATGCGCGCAGCCTCGGCCATCGTCCCGGGCTCCGAGCCGAAGAGCTGGATGGCGAGCGGATGCTCGTCCGCGGCGACGCGCAGATACCCGAGCGTCCGCTCGTTGCGGTGCTCGATTCCCGCGCAGCTGACCATCTCGGAGCAGACGAGTCCCGCGCCGAACCGGCGGCCCTGTCGGCGGAACGCCTGCACGCTGACGCCCGCCATCGGCGCGAGGACGAGCCGGGTGGGGATCTCCACCGGCCCGATCGACCAGGGCTCGCGGAGGTCGACCATCACCGGGAAATGGTAGACGTAGGTCCCGGCACCGCCCTCTCATGTGGGGTTGCCAAACCACAGCCTCCGTCGCTAGGATGCGCGTCCGCGTGGCGCGAATCGCGCCTCGTTCTCGTTCTGGCGACCACCCGGAGGTCTCTCTCTGAAGGACGTGATCCTCACCCCGGAGGGCTACGACTCTCTCAAGCAGGAGCTCGACGTCCTGCGCACCGACCGGCGGCGGGAGATCGCCGAGCGGATCCGGACCGCGCGCGAGTTCGGGGACATCGCCGAGAACGCGGAGTACGACGACGCGAAGAACGAGCAGGCGATGCTCGAGCACAAGATCGCGCAGCTCGAGGAGCGGCTGGCCCACGCGCGCGTGATCGACACCGCCGACGTCGACACGAGCGTCGTCTCGGTCGGCTCGGTCGTCCGGCTGCGCGACGTCGACGCGAAGGAGACGATCGAGTACCACATCGTCGGCTCCGCCGAGGCGAACCCGGCCGAGCGCAAGCTCTCGAACGAGTCACCCGTCGGCAAGGCGATCATGGGCCACAAGAAGGGCGAGACCGTCGAGGTCACGACGCCCCGCGGCTCGGTCGTCAAGTTCAAGATCATGGAGATCAAAGCGGCCTGACCGCCCGCCGCGTGGTGTCCGACTTCAGTCGGACACCTGCCTCCTACCGCGGCTCTCGAAAGGAGCAGGTGTCGGACTGAAGTCCGACACCGAGGCACCGAAGTACGATCCGCCCGTGGCCGAGCCGCCTGCACCGAAGCGCTTTCCCGACAGGGACGAGGTCGCCGCCGTCCGCGCCGAGGCCGAGCCGCTCGAGAACGGCGGCGAGATCGGCGAGACCCGCCGCCTGGCGGGCCGGGCGATGGCGCGGCGGGGAATGGGCAAGCTCGTCTTCCTCGACCTCGTCGACCGCTCGGGCCGCATCCAGGTGATCTGCGACGTCGCGGTGACCGGCGACGTCGACGTGCACCTCGGCGACGTCGTCGGCGTCGTCGGCCGGCCCGCGAAGTCCCGTCGCGGGGAGCCGTCGGTGCTCGCCGAGAGCGTCGAGGTGCTCGCGCGCAACACACAGCCGCTCCCGGACACGTTCCACGGTCTCACCGACGTCGAGCTGCGCTACCGAAAGCGCTACCTCGACCTGCTGATGAACGAGGAGACCCGTGAGATCTTCGTGACCCGCGCGCGGGTGGTCACGTCGATCCGGCGGGCGCTCGACGAATGGGGTTTCGTCGAGGTCGAGACCCCCGTCCTGCAGCCGCGCTACGGGGGCGCCTTCGCGCGTCCGTTCACGACCCACCACAACGAGCTCGACACCGACCTCTACCTCCGTATCGCGACCGAGCTGTACCTCAAGCGGCTGATCGTCGGCGGCCTCGAGCGCGTGTACGAGATCGGCAAGGACTTCCGCAACGAGGGCGTCTCGTTCAAGCACAACCCCGAGTTCACGATGCTCGAGTGGTACGAGGCCTACGCCGACTACCGCGACACGATGGAGCGGATCGAGCAGCTCGTCGAGCGGGTCGCGCGCGAGGTCCTCGGGACGACCGCCGTGACGTTCCGCGGCCACGAGCTCGACCTCGCAGGCCCGTGGGAGCGCGTGCGGTTCGTGGAGGCGCTCGAGGGCCACGAGCTCTGGACGCGCGACGCGGACGAGCTCAGGGGGCGCTTGACCGAGCGCGGTGTCGACACCGACGCGGACCGGGACTGGACACAGCTCGTCGACCACGCCTTCTCGCACTACGTCGAGCCGGGGCTGATCCAGCCGACGATCGTGCACGACTACCCGGTGGAGCTGTCACCGTTCGCCCGCCCGACCGCCGACGATCCGCGACTCACCGAGCGCTTCGAGTACTTCGCCGGCGGGATGGAGCTCGGGAACGCGTTCACGGAGATCAACGAGGCCGCGATGCAGCAGGCGCGGTTCGAACAGCAGTCCGAGCAGGTCGAGGGTGAGCGGGGCGACCCGGACTACGTCGAGGCGCTCTCCTACGGCATGCCTCCCACGGGCGGGCTCGGGTTCGGGATCGACCGCTTCGTGATGCTCCTCACGGGAAAGGAATCGATCCGGGACGTCGTCCTCTTTCCCGCGCTCCGGCCGGCTCCGGGCACGGGCTGACGAGCCCCCGAAACGGGGTACCCCGCACGAGGGGTCGTCCGCGCACGACGGCCGCGACGATACAGGGATGGTGGCGGCGCACCGTGCCGATGACGGCGTCCTTTCCTTGTCGACCGCCGCCGACAGAACGAGCGGCTTTGCCGAGGCTCACGCGAGTGCGGTGCTCAGGGCGTCCCTCGACGGCGTCGTGACGATCGACCACCGCGGACGTGTGATGGAGTTCAACCGTGCCGCGGAACGCCTCTTCGGGTACGCCCGGGAGGATGCGCTCGGGCGTGAGCTCGCCGAGCTGATCGTCCCCGCCGCGAGCCGGGAGGCCCACCGGCGCGGGCTCGCGCGCTGGGTCGACGGCCCACCGGCGGACGGTGGCGGTGCCCTCGTGGGCAGGCGCGTCGAGGTCATCGCCCGGAACGCGGAGGGCGACGAGTTTCCCGTGGAGGTCGCCGTCACACGGCTCGAGCTTCCCGGGCCACCGATCTTCACCGCCTCGATCCGCGACATCAGCGACCGACGACGCAGCGAGGAGAGGTTGCGGGCGGCCGAGGAGCAGTTCCGGACACTCGTCGAGCAGCTTCCACTCGTCGTCTACATCGACGCGATCGACGACGCAAGCTCGAATATCTACTCGAGCCCGCAGGTCGAGGCGATGCTCGGATACTCGCCGGCCGAGTGGACGCAGGATCGCGAGCTGTTCGTGAGGATGCTGCACCCCGACGACCGGGAGCGCGTGCTCGACGCGCACCGTCGCGCGCACCACGGCGACGGGCTGTCGCTGGAGTATCGCGTGATCGCCCGCGACGGCCGCGTCGTCTGGATCCACGACGAGGCCCGGACGATTCCGGGGCCGTCCGGGGAGCCGCTGGCGCTGCAGGGCTACTTCCTCGACATCACGGGAAAGCAGGAGGCGGAGGAGCTCCTTCGCTACCAGGCCTACCACGACCATCTGACGGGCCTGCCGAACCGGGCCCTCTTCAAGCAGAGAGCCGAGGAGGCGATCGCGGGGACGGCAGGCGGCGACTCCGGTGTCGCCGTGCTGATCCTCGACATCGACGACTTCAAGGCGGTGAACGACCGATTCGGTCACGTCGATGCCGACGCGGTGCTGCGGGACGTCGGGTCGAGGCTCCGCGTGGCGCTTCCCCCGACCGTGACGGTGGCGCGCATCGGCGGGGACGAGTTCGCGGTACTCGTCGAATCGACCGACCCGGTAGAGGAGGCAGGCAGGACCGTGCGAGGCGTCGCCGAGGCGCTGCGCGTCCCGACGCAGATCGCCGGCGTCGAGATCTTCGTCACCGCGAGCATCGGCATCGCCGTCGGCGACGACGTCGACGGCCTGTTCCGGCAGGCAGACCTGGCGATGTACCGCGCCAAGGCGAACGGCAAGGCGCAGTCCGTCCTCTACGACCGGTCGCTGGACGACGCCCTCGGGCACCGACTCTCGTTGCTGAGCGAGCTGCGTCGTGCCAGGGTCGACGAGGAGTTCGTGCTCCACTACCAGCCCGTCGTCGATCTCCAGACGGGCGCCGTGGTGGGTGCGGAGGCGCTGCTGCGGTGGCAGCATCCCACGCGCGGCATCGTGGCGCCGGGTGAGTTCGTCCCGATCGCCGAGGAGAGCGGGCTCATCGTCCCTCTCGGGCGTTGGGTGCTCCAGGAGGCATGCCGACAGCTCGCCTGCTGGCGCGCCTCCGAGCCGGCCGCCCGTAACCTGCTCGTCAGCGTCAACGTCTCCGCGCGTCAGCTCCAGGCAGCCGATTTCGTGCAGGAGGTCGAGTCGGCGCTCGCGGACGCCGACCTCGAGGCGCGGGCGCTCGTGCTCGAGATCACGGAGGCCGCCGTCGTTCACGATCCGGAGGCCGCCTCGCGGATGCTCGACGCTCTTCGTTCGATGGGAGTCGGCCTCGTTCTCGACGACTTCGGCACCGGGTACTCGTCGCTCGCGATGCTCGACGCGCTCCCCTTCGACGGGCTGAAGCTCGACCGGACGTCCGTGATGCGCATCGGCGCCTCGCGGGGAGCGGTCCCGCTCGTCGAGGCGATCGTCGATCTCGGGCGGGCGCTCGGCCTCTCGCTCGTCGCCGAGGGGATCGAGAACGAGGATCAGCTGGCGGAGCTCCGCCGCCTCGGCGTGCGGGAAGGGCAGGGCTTCCGCTTCGCCAGGCCGCTGCCCGCATCCGGCTTCGAGCAACTGCTCCGCGACGGCGTCCGCACCGGCCGTTCCCGGGCTGCCTGACGGCCGACCTACGACGCGGCCGCGTTCGCGCTCTTCCAGCCGCCCCCTGCCCCGAGGACGCCCTCGTGGTCGGCCCGGACGGACGCGTCCTCCTCGGGATGGGCTGCGCGGTGCTCGCGGAACCACGCCACCGCCCGGCGGATCCCGTCGTCGAGCGGCACCGAGGGGTCGTAGCCGAGCAGCTCGCGCGCCTTCGTGAGATCGGCGACGTAGTGGGTCACCTCGCCGAGCAGCGAGGGAGCGAGCGTCACGCGCGGCTCGGTCCCGAGCTCGGCGGCGATCCGCTCCGCGCAGTGGACGAGCGTGTTGCCCTCGCCGTAGGCGAGGTTGATCGTCTGGTTGACCACCCGCCCCCCGGCGAGCGCCTCGATGCCCCGGGTGATCCCGTCCACGCAGTCGTCGACGTACGTGAAGTCCAGGGTCTTGTCGCGGCCGCCGTAGATCGTGATCGGCTCGTCGCGGAGCATCGAGTGGATGAAGAGGGGAATCACGCGGACCATCCGCTCGAGGTCGTTGTCGTACCTGCCGTACACGTTCGAGAACCGGAACACGAGGTACGGCAGGTCGTAGCAGCGCGCGTACGAGTAGATGAACGCCTCGCCCGCGATCTTCGACGCGGAGTACGTGCTCTCCGTGTAGGCGAAGTCGGCGACTTGCTCGTTGTACCCCTCGAACCGGTGCACGTCGCCGTAGACCTCGCGGCTCGAGGAGAAGACGATCGGGATGTTCCCCTGCCGCGCGTACTCGAGGACGTTGAACGTCATCATCGCGTTCTCGAGCGCGCGATGCGGCTCGCGGACGAGCTGGTGCACCTTCGCGTGCGCCGCGAGATGCACGACGAGGTCCGCCTCCGGGTACTCCACGCCGTTGATGCCGCCGGGAAACGGCGCGTAGTGGCCGGCGAGGTCCTGGAGCAGGTACGGGAACTCGTCGGTCCACGTGTTCAACCGCTTGTCGATCCCGAAGACCTGATGGCCGTCGCGCAGCAGCCGCAGCGCGAGATTCGTGCCTATCTGGCCCGACGAGCCGGTGATCAGGATCCTCATCCTGTGCCCCACCCCTCTCCGTACGACAGAGGCGCAAGGCTACAGCCTCGCCGCGTCGGAGCCCCCCGGGTCGGCGAGCGCCCAGGCGTCGGGTACGATCAGGGAAGCCTTCGACCCGGAGCCGGCGGCACCGCAGACTCCGGATCACGCGGAAAGGAGGGTCGAGGCAGCCGTGTTCGAGCGATTCACTGAACGGGCAAGGCAGGTGGTCGTCCTCGCACAGGACGAGGCTCGCGCTCTCAAGCACAACTACATCGGCACGGAGCACATCCTGCTCGGGTTGCTGCGCGAGGAGGAGGGCCTCGCCGCGCGCGTGCTCGAACAGCTCGACATCACCGTGGAAGAGGTGCGCGCCCAGGTCGCGCGCATCGTCGGCCAGGGCGACGAGGTCACGACCGGCCAGATCCCGTTCACGCCGCGCGCGAAGAAGGTGCTGGAGCTCGCGCTGCGCGAGGCCCTCTCGCTGGGGCACAACTACATCGGCACGGAGCACATCCTTCTGGGACTGGTGCGCGAGAACGAGGGCGTCGCCGCGCGCATCCTGCTCGACTTCGACGCGGACGCCGAGAAGATCCGCAACGAGATCATCCGGATGCTCTCCGGTCCCGGCCGCCGCCAGTCGGGGCAGCCCGGTGGAGCGGCCCAGGGCGAGAAGGCCAAGAACTCGAAGCTCCTCGACCAGTTCGGCCGCAACCTGACGAAGCAGGCAACCGAGGGCAAGCTCGACCCCGTGGTCGGCCGCCAGACGGAGATCGAGCGCGTGATGCAGATCCTCTCGCGCCGCCAGAAGAACAACCCGGTGCTGATCGGCGAGCCGGGCGTCGGCAAGACCGCCGTCGTCGAGGGCCTCGCCGCGCGCATCGCCGCGAACCAGGTCCCCGAGCTCCTGAAGAACAAGCAGATCTACACGCTCGACCTCGCCGCGCTCGTCGCGGGCTCGAAGTACAGGGGCGAGTTCGAGGAGCGCCTGAAGAAGGTGATGAAGGAGATCACCCAGCGCGGCGACATCATCCTGTTCATCGACGAGCTCCACAACCTCGTCGGCGCGGGTGCCGCCGAGGGCGCCATCGACGCAGCCTCGATCCTCAAGCCGGCGCTCGCCCGCGGCGAGCTGCAGACGATCGGCGCGACGACGCTCGACGAGTACCGCAAGTACCTGGAGCGCGACGCGGCCCTCGAGCGGCGCTTCCAGCAGGTGCGCGTCGAGGAGCCCACGATCGACGAGACCGTGCAGATCCTCCGCGGCCTGCGCGACCGCTACGAGGCGCACCACCGCGTGAAGATCACCGACGAGGCCCTGCACGCGTCCGCGGTGCTCGCCGACCGCTACATCCAGGACCGCCACCTCCCCGACAAGGCGATCGACCTGATCGACGAGGCCGGCTCGCGCGTCCGGATCCGGACGATGTCGGCGCCGCCGCGCTACCGCGAGCTCGAGGAGGAGATCGAGACCGTCCGCTCCGACAAGGAGGCGGCGATCGAGGCGCAGGAGTTCGAGAAGGCCGCGTCGCTGCGCGACAAGGAGCGCAAGCTCTCGCAGAAGAAGAAGGAGCTCGAGGAGCGCTGGCGCAACGAGGCCGACGAGGAGCAGCCGGAGATCGGCGAGGACGAGATCGCCGACATCGTCTCGATGTGGACGGGGATCCCGGTCTTCAAGCTCACCGAGGCCGAGTCGCAGAAGCTCGTCCGCATGGAGGAGGAGCTCCACAAGCGGGTCATCGGCCAGGAGGCGGCGATCGTCGCCGTCTCGAAGGCGATCCGGCGCGCGCGCGCCGGGATCAAGGACCCGAAGCGCCCGACCGGCTCGTTCATCTTCCTCGGCCCCTCGGGCGTGGGGAAGACCGAGCTCGCGCGGACGCTCGCCGAGTTCCTCTTCGGCGACGAGGACGCGATGATCCAGGTCGACATGTCGGAGTACATGGAGAAGCACTCCGTGTCCCGGCTCGTCGGCTCGCCCCCCGGGTACGTGGGCTACGACGAGGGCGGCCAGCTCACCGAGGCCGTGCGCCGCAAGCCCTACTCCGTGCTCCTCCTCGACGAGATCGAGAAGGCGCACCCGGACGTGTTCAACATCCTCCTGCAGATCCTCGAGGACGGGAAGCTGACCGACGCCCAGGGGCGCAAGGTCGACTTCCGCAACACGATCGTGATCATGACGTCGAACATCGGCGCCGCGCAGATCTCGAAGAACCAGTCGCTCGGGTTCGCGATCGGCGACGAGCAGGGCCTGTCGTACGACGACATGAAGTCGCGCGTGATGGGGGAGCTGAAGAAGGTCTTCCGGCCCGAGCTCCTGAACCGGATCGACGAGATCATCGTCTTCCACAAGCTCGAGAAGAGCGAGATCCTCCAGATCGTCGACCTGATGATGAAGCGGCTGCGCGACCAGATGTCGGTGCACGGCGCGACCGTGGAGCTGACGCAAGACGCGAAGGAGCTGCTCGTCGAGGAGGGCTACGATCCGGCGATGGGCGCCCGGCCGCTGCGCCGCGCGATCCAGCGCCTGATCGAGGACCCGCTCGCGGACTTCGTCCTCGGACGGGAGCTCTCGGAGGGCTCGACGATCGTCGTCGACCGGCGCGAGGACCCCGGCCCGGACGACCCGAAGGTCGAGATGCGCGTGATCGAGGGCGAGGTCCAGCCGGAGCCCGTCACGGTGCCGCCGGACGAGCCGGTGGCGGCCGAGGACGAGCCCGAGGCCTGACCCTCAGGAGTGCGGTAACCCGTACGTCCGGGGCGTCGGCCTCGACGTAGCCTCTTGGCTGGATGCCGCCCCGGAGGGCGGCACGGACCACGAGGAGGACGCTTCCCGATGAGCTCCGCATCGCGGACGCATGCGCCGCGCTACCGAGACGCCCTGCCCCAGCTCGACGACGTCCCGTTCCTGACGGACGGCGGCATCGAGACGACGCTCATCTTCCACGACGGCCACGACCTGCCGTACTTCGCGGCATACGACCTCCTGACGCGCGACGGAGGAGAGGATGCCCTGCGCCGGTACTTCGAGCCGTACGTGCGCGTGGCGCTCGCCCGCGGCGTCGGGATCGTGCTCGAGACGCCGACGTGGCGCGCGAACCCGGACTGGGCCATGCGGATCGGCCACTCCGGCCACAAGCTCGAGGCGCTCAACCGTCGTGCGGTGGAGCTGCTGGACGAGCTGCGGGACGAGCTGGAGACCGCCTCGACGCCGATCGTCGTCTCGGGGTGCATCGGCCCCCGGGGAGACGGCTACGTCGTCGGCGAGACGATGACGGCCGACGAGTCGGCCGCGTACCACGGCGCGCAGATCAGGACCTTCTCGGAGGCGGAAGCGGATCTCGTGACGGCGATCACGATGACCTACGCGGACGAGGCGCTCGGCATCGTCCTCGCCGCACGCGCCGCGGGCCTGCCGGCGGTGATCTCGTTCACGGTCGAGACCGACGGCCGGCTGCCGAGCGGCCAGTCGCTGCGCGAGGCGATCGAGGAGGTCGACTCGCGCTCCGATGGGGCCGCTGCCTACTTCATGGTCAACTGCGCCCATCCGTCTCACTTCTACGACGTGCTCGAGCCGGGATCCGGCTGGACGGATCGCATTCGCGGTCTCCGGGCGAATGCGTCCAGGCTGAGCCACGCGGAGCTCGACGAGGCGGAGGAGCTCGACATGGGAGACCCCGAGGAGCTCGCACACGAGTACGTCGCGCTGCGCGAGCGGCTGCCGCGGCTCAGCGTGCTCGGCGGCTGCTGCGGCACGGATCACCGCCACATCGAGGCGATGAGCGTCGCCTGGCTGGGCTAACGGCCGCAACCACCTCCCACCACATAGGCTTCACGCGTGGAGATCAGGCACGCCGAGCCCGCCGACTACGGGCGCGTGATCGGGCGTGTCAACGCATGGTGGGGCGGTCGGGACATGGCACCGATGCTGCCGCGGCTCTTCTTCGTCCACTTCGAGGGGACGAGCTACGTGGTGGACGACGACCAGGGGCAGCTGGCGGCGTTCCTGATCGGGTTCCTCTCCCAGACCGAGCCCGACGAGAGCTACGTCCACTTCGTCGGAGTCGCGCCCGAGCACCGGGGCGAGGGACTCGGGCGGCGCCTGTACGAGCGCTTCTTCGAGGACGCCCGCGCTCAGGGGCGGACGCGCGTGCGCTGCGTCACGTCGCCGGCGAACGACGCCTCGGTGGCCTTCCACAAGGCGCTCGGCTTCGAGGTCGAGCGTGTGGCGCGCGACTACGACGGTCCCGGTGAGGACCGCGTGCTGTTCGTCAAGCGCCTCGCCTGAGCCCCCGCGGGCATTCGGTACCGTCATCGGTTCGTGTCCGGCCCGTTCCTCTCGACCGCGAGCCGACCTCGCCGCCGCGCTCGAAGGGCGCTCGTGCTCGTCGCATGCGCCCTCGGGATCGCCGCCGTGCTCGCGGCGCTGTTCGGGGCCGTCGCGTTCCTCGAGCGCGACGTGCTGCCGCGCGGCGCGACGGTCGGCGACGTCGACGTCGGAGGGATGAGCGAGGCGGAGGCTCGTGCCGCCGTGCAACGAGCCGCGGAGGCGAGGATCGCGCGCCCCATCCGCCTGGTCGGGCCGGACGGGCGCCTGGCGGCGACCAGCGGCGACGAGCTTCGTGCCCGTCCCCTCGTCGACGAGGCGATCGACGCCGTGCTCGAGGAAGGCACCGTCGGACGGGTCCTCGCCCGGCTCGGGCTTCGAGGCGGGCCGGACGTGGACGTCGTCTACCGTCTCGCGCCGGTGCCCGCCGCACGGTTGGCGAACCGCCTCGACCGGAGGTTCGCCGAGCCGTGGCGCGACGCCCGGGTCGTGGTCGGCGACGACGCCGTCCGGGCCGTCGAGGCGCGATCCGGGACCGGCGTCGACCGCGGTGCGCTGCGCCGCGCGCTCCGCGCGCTCCCTTCGAGGGTCGAGCTCCGGATCGTCCCGGTGCAACCGGTCGTCTCCACGGCGGAGGCCGAGGCGGCCGCGGCGCGGGTCGAGCGGCTGCTCGACGGCCCCCGTCGCGTCCGGTTCGGCGACGTCGAGTCCACCCTCACGCCGCGGCGCCTGCGCGCGCTCACCCGCACGGAGCGCGAGAGAGGGACGCTCGGCGTGACGCTCGACCCGACGGGTCTCGCGGCGTCCCTCAGGCTGCGCCTCGGCAGGTTCGAGATCGCCCCCCGCGACGCCACCTTCGCCGTCGGGGAACAGGGCGTTCGCGTCGTCCCCTCGCAGCCCGGCCGCGTCCTGGACGTCGAGCGAATCGGACGCTCGCTCGTCTCGAACCTCGAGTCGACGACCCACCTCGCGCGATTCGCGAAGACCCCACCGGCGCTCACGACGGAGGACGCGGAGAAGCTGGACATCCGGGAGTCGATCTCGGAGTTCACGACCTATTACTCGTGCTGCCAGCCGCGCGTCACCAACATCCAGCGGGCGGCGCAGCTCCTCGACGGCACGATCGTCCGACCGGGGGAGGAGTTCTCCCTGAACGGCGCCCTCGGCAAGCGCACGGTCGACAGAGGCTTCGTCGCGGCGCCCCAGATCTTCGACGGGCGCCTCGAGGATGCCGTCGGCGGAGGGATCAGCCAGGTCGCGACGACGCTCTACAACGCCGCCTTCTTCGCGGGGGTCAAGCTCGTCGCCCACCAGGCGCACCAGTTCTACATCTCCCGCTACCCCATGGGACGCGAGGCGACCGTGTCCTGGGGCGGTCCGGAGCTGATCTTCCGGAACGACTGGCCGGCGGCGATCCTGGTCAAGGTCGCCGCGAGCGACTCCGCGATCACCGTGCGCTTCTACTCACGGAAGCTCGGGCGTCGTGTCGAGACGACGACGGGGGAGCCGTACGCACAGACCGCGCCCCGCACGATCACCACCCGGAACGCGTCGCTCCCGCCCGGGACCACCAGCACGGTGCAGTCGTCCGGGGCCTCCGGGTTCACCGTGCAGTACACGCGGAAGGTGTTCAAGGGAGCGCAGCTCGTGAAGAACGAGCGCTACACCGTCCGCTACGACCCGCAGAACGCGATCGTCGAGCTGGGGCCGCCGAAGAAGGCGAAGCCCGAAGCGCGGCCGAAGCCGGCGAAGCCCGAGCCGGCTCCTCCGGCGGACGGCACGACGACCTCACCGGCCGAGCAGCCGGCCGAGGCCACCTCGACGGGCGCAGGCTGACCGCCTTCAGCGCCGCAGCTCGATCAGCGCCTCGGAGGCGTCGTGATCGACCTGCAACGTCGTGTGCGTGATGTCGAATCGTGCTTCGAGGACGCGCTCGATCTCGCGCCGGAGGCCGTGACAGTCCTCCCCGCGGCCGACGAGCACGTGCGCGGAGAGCGCGTCGAACCCGGACGTGATCCGCCACACGTGGAGGTCGTGGACGTTCGTGACCCCGGGCACGTCGACGATCGCCTGCGCGACCGCGCTCGCGTCGATGCCGGACGGTGTCTCCTCCATCAGGATCGCCGTCGAGTCGCGCAGCACGCCCCAGGCGCTCGCCACGATGAGCACCGCGATCACGAGCGAGACCAGCGGGTCGACGAGGGTCCAGCCCGTCAGCAGGATGATCACGGCGGCCACGATCACGCCGGCCGAGCCCAGCAGGTCGGCCACGACGTGGCGCAGCGCCGCCTCGACGTTCAGGCTCTCCCGCTCCGACCGCAGGAGGATCGTCGCCGACACCGCGTTGACGACGAGCCCTGCGAACGCGACCACCAGCATCCAGCCCGCCAGGACGTCGGGCGGGTCGCGAAACCGCTGGACCGCCTCCCAGATGATCCAGCCGCTGACCAGGACCAGCGTCAGGCCGTTGACGAACGCGGCGAGGATCTCGGCCCGCTGGAAGCCGAAGCTCCGCTGCGGGGTCGACGGTCGCCGGGCCAGGACGAGGGCCGCGAGCGCGAGGCCGATGGCGAACGTGTCGGAGAGCATGTGGCCCGCGTCGGCGAGGAGAGCCAGGCTGTCGGTCAGGAAGCCGCCGACGACCTCGACGAGCGTGAAGCCGACGGTGAGCGCGAGGACGGCCGAGAGCGCGCGGCGCGACGCCCGGCGGTGATCGTGCCCCTGGTGGTCGTGACCGGCGCTGCCGTCGATCGGGCCCACGGCGCCAGGATAGGGACCGGGCACGCCGTCAGCCCAGTGGCTCGAGCACGGGCCGCTGCGCGTGCTCGTACACGACGCGTGTCTCGACGTGGCCGACCTCGGGCCTGCCCGCGAGCCGGTCGAGCACGAAGTCCCGGAGCGCGTCGGTGTCGGGAACGGCGACGTGCAGCAGGAAGTCGTCGGCGCCCGTCACGTGGAAGACCTGAACGACCTCGGGGAGCGTGAGCGCGTGCGCGCGGAACTCCTCGACGAGGGCCCGCGCATGGGTGCGCACGCGCACGGCGACGATCGCCTCGAGGCTCCGCGACAGCGCGTCGAGCGCGATGTCAGCGTGGAAGCCGCGCACGACGCCGCGGGCGCGGAGCGAGCGCACGCGCTCCAGGCACGTGGACGGTGCGATGCCGACGAGCGAGGCGAGGGCGTTGTTGGGGAGCCGAGCATCGTCCTGCAGCGCCGCCACGATCGCGCGATCGATTCGATCCAGAGGCGCACTGACCATCGATTCCGAAGATTATACGGATGAACTTGCAAGCAGACGAATTGCGATTGAAAGTGGTGTCATGAGACCGAACACGACTCTGGCCGTTGCGAGCGCGGCCTCGAGATCGCGCCAGAGGTCGTCGACGTCCTCGAGGCCGACGGAGAGCCGCAGCAGACCGTCACCGATCCCGCTCGCGGCCCGAGCGCCCTCGTCGACCACGCGGTGCGTCAGGCCGGCGGGGTGCTGGATCAACGTGTCGACGCAGCCGAGGCTGACGGCAGGAGTGAGGAGCTCGGGCAAGGGGTAAGTCGTCGCGACGCGCCGAGACGCTGCGTTGTCAGTCTAGGCAGCACGACGTCCGACGCGGCGCGTACGATTGCGACATGGCAAAGGTCGTCGTCCAGTTCACCTGTGGCGAGTGCGGCGCGACGAGCGGCCGCTGGCTCGGACGCTGCCCCGGATGCGGTGCATTCGGCACGCTCGTGGAGGAGCTCCACGGCCGGGACGGGCTCCCGGTCGCGGGCGCCGCGCGCGCTCCCGAGCGCCTCGGCGACGTCCGGGTCGAGGAAGCAGCGCGGGTGGCCACCGGTGTCCCCGAGCTCGACCGCGTCCTCGGCGGAGGGCTCGTCCCTGCGTCGCTCGTCCTGCTCGGCGGCGAGCCGGGCGTCGGTAAGTCGACGCTCCTCCTCTCGGCGCTCGGTGCCGTCTCGCGGAGCGGCCGGCAGGCGCTGCTGGTCACGGGCGAGGAGTCGGTCGCGCAGGTGCGGCTCCGCGCCGAGCGTCTCGGCGGCGCCGACGACGTCTCGATCCTCGCCGAGACCGAGCTCGAGGCAGTGTGCGCGACGCTCGAGCGGGAGACACCCGCGGTGTGCGTGATCGACTCGGTGCAGACGCTGTACGCGAGCGAGCTCGGCTCCGCGCCCGGATCGGTCGCCCAGGTGAGGGAGGCCGCCGCGCGGCTGCTCCGCGTGGCGAAGGGAAGCGGGGTGGCGACCGTGCTCGTCGGTCACGTCACGAAGGACGGCACGGTGGCGGGGCCGCGCGTCCTCGAGCATCTCGTCGACTGCGTGCTGCAGTTCGAGGGTGACCGGTACCACGCCCACAGGATCCTGCGCGCGGTCAAGAACCGCTTCGGCTCGACGAACGAGCTCGGCGTGTTCGAGATGACCGCGAGCGGCCTCGTCGGCGTTCCCGACCCGTCCACGCTCTTCGGACGCACCCGGGCCGGCGAGGTCGGCGCAGCCGTCGCGGTCGCCCTCGAGGGGACGCGGCCGCTGCTGCTCGAGGTGCAGGCGCTCGTATCGCGCACCGACCTCGCGATGCCGCGCAGGGTCGGCACCGGGGTCGATCCCAAGCGTCTCGCGATGATCGTGGCGGTGCTCGCGCGCCACGCCGGCGTCCCGCTGGGCGCGGCGGACGTGTTCGTCAACGTCGCGGGCGGCGTCCGGATCGACGAGCCCGGCGCCGACCTGGCCGTCGCGCTTGCCATCGCGTCGGCGGCACGGGGCGTCCCGTTGCGCGAGAGCCATGCTGCCTTCGGCGAGCTCGGCCTGACCGGCCGGCTGCGCACCGCGGCGCAGTCGGAGCGGCGCCTCGAGGAGTGCGCGAAGCTACGGATCGGCGTCGTCGTGGCTCCCGACGGCACGAGGGGAAGCGGGGCGCCTCGGGTCGTCGAGGCGGAGACGCTTCGACAGGCGCTGCACGCGGCTCTCGAGCCGTCCCGAGAAGCGGTCGAGGCGGCGTGACGATGCCCTCGGATGCGGAGCCCTGCGGTCTCTTCAGAGACCGAGGCTTTCCCGCTTCTTCCGGTAGAATGTGGTGACACGCCGGCGCATTCCTTGCCGGCGCTTTTCGTGAGTCAGGCGCACACAAGACCGGACGACGGGAGGGCTCGAGGCGTGTTCGATGTCGGCGACAAGGTCGTGTATCCCCATCACGGCGCGGGGACGGTTGTCTCCAAGGACGTCAAGATCGTGCTCGGGGAGGAGCGCGAGTACCTGACGATCAAGATCCTCCACAACGAGATGACGGTCAACGTCCCCGTCGACAACTGCGACAAGGTCGGGTTGCGAGGGGTCATCGATCTCGAGATGGTGGAGGTCGTCGTGAAGGTCCTGCTCGGCGGCTCCACGGAGATGCCGAAGAACTGGAACCGGCGCTTCAAGCACAACCGGGACAAGATGAAGACGGGCGACATCCTCGAGCTCGCCGAGGTCGTCCGCAATCTCGCGCTTCGCGATCACGAGAAGGGTCTCTCGACCGGCGAGAAGCAGATGTACGTCAAGGCGAAGAAGATCCTCGCCTCCGAGCTCATGTACGCCAAGGAGATGAACGAGGACCAGGCGCACGAGTGGCTCGAGGAGGTGCTCGCAAACCCCGCCAAGGGCAAGCGGGCGAAGGCGAAGCCGAAGACGGCGGCGACGGCTACCGCCTAGCAAGGCGCTTTCGCTCCGCGAAAGCACCAGGCGAAGGCCGCTGTCAGCGTGAGTGTTCCATCTGGCTCCTCCGGCGAAGCCGGAGGAGCATGGGCGATCCTCGTCGCTGCCGGCACGGGCTCGCGGCTCGGCGGCGATCGTCCGAAGGCGTTCGTCGGCCTGGGCGGACGGCCACTCCTCGCCGAGAGCCTCGAGCGGCTCGACCTGTCCGACTGGATCGACGCGATCGTCGTGGCCGCGCCTCCCGACTGGGAGGAGCCGGCGATCCTCCTCGCCGAGGAGATCGTCGCCTCGAAGGTCGCTGCGGTCGTTGCCGGCGGGGCGACGCGCGCCGAGTCAGTACGGAATGCGCTCGCGGAGGTCCCCGACGAGGCGCTCGTCGTGCTGGTCCACGACGCCGCCCGGCCGCTCGTCGACGACGCGGTGATCGAGCGGCTGCTCGGGAAGCTCGCGGAGGGAGTGGACGGGGTCGTGCCCGCCCTTCCCCTGAGCGACACCGTCAAGCGCGTCGAGGGAGGGCTCGTCACGGAGACGCTCGACCGCGACGCGCTCGTGGTCGTCCAGACGCCACAAGCGTTCGTCGGAGACCGTCTGCGGTCGGCGTATGCCGGAGACCTCTCCGGGGCCACGGACTGCGCGTCGCTGGTCGAGCGGGCGGGCGGACGGATTGCGGTGGTGGCAGGGGATCCGCGCCTCGTCAAGGTGACCACTGCCGACGACCTCGAGCTCGTTACCCGCCTGCTGGCTGCCGATCAGCCGTGACGGTCCGCGCGGTGTTCTTCGACGTCGGCGAGACGCTCGTCGACGAGGAGCGTTACTGGCGTGAGGTCGCGCGTGCGGCGGGTCTCGGGCCGCACGTCGTCTGGGCCGCGCTCGGAAAGACGATCGAGCGAGGGGAGGAGCACTGGGAGCTCTGGCGCCATCTCGGGGTCGAACGACCCGCTGACGCATGGAGCGGGATCGTGTACTCGGCCCGCGACCTGTACCCGGACGTGCTCGATTGTCTCGAGCGCGTCCGTGCTGCCGGCATGTTCGTCGGGATCGCGGGGAATCAGAGTGCCGCTCTGGAGGAATGGGCACGGTCGGCTGCGCTGCCGGTCGACGTCGTCACGGGCTCGGCCAGCCTCGGCGTGCGCAAGCCCGACGCGGCCTTCTTCGAGCACCTCGTCGCCCTTGCCGGAGTCGCCGCCGGCGAGGTCGCGTACGTGGGCGACCGGGTCGACAACGACGTCATCCCTTCGGCGGCGGCCGGCCTGGTCGCGGTCCATCTGCGCAGAGGGCCATGGGGGCGGCTCCAGCCGACCCCCGAGGACGTGATCGCGATCGACACGCTCGCCGACCTTCCTCGAGTGCTAGCCCGCGTGCCGTGACGAGGCGCGCCGGCCCCGTCGCCGTTGCCGGCGTCTGCGTTAGCGTCTCGTCGATGACCTGCCGGAAAGCGACCTACGACCGCGCGCAGAGGGCGGACGTGCGGGTTGCCGGCCAGCCCGACTCCCGTGCCGTCGGGGCCGGGGAGCGGAAGTGAGTGACTTGCGGATCGGCCTCGGCGTCGACGCCCATGCATTCGGTGAAGGCGTCCCGCTCGTGCTCGGCGGTGTGGCGATCGACCATCCGCGAGGTCTGGTGGGCTACTCCGACGGCGACGTGGTCGCGCACGCGTTGACGGACGCGCTGCTCGGCGCGGCGGGCCTCGCCGACATCGGGACGCTGTTTCCCTCGGAGGACGAGCGCTACCGCGGCGCAGACTCGCTCCTCCTGCTCGCCGAGGCGTATCGACAGGTCCGCGACGTGGGGTTCGAGCTCGTGAATGCCGACTGCGTGGTGATCGGCGAGGAGCCGCGTGTGGCACCGCATCGCGCGGCCATGAGGGAGCGTCTCGCGGGCGCGCTGGAGATCGGGCCAAGTCTCGTGAACGTCCGAGCGACGACGACCGACCGACTCGGCTTCACGGGGCGGGGGGAGGGGCTCGCCGCACAGGCGGTGGCACTGCTCCGGCACCGCGGGTGATGAAGCCTTGTCCCAGACCCCTTGGGGGTCTGTTCATCGATCGCGCGACGCGCTACGGTAGCGCCAGACCGTCCCTTCGAGTGGAAGGGTTGATGTTGGAGGAGAATCCACCGGACTAGGGTGAGCGCGTACGTCTCCGCCGAGCGGAACGTGCGCCGGCCGCGACGTCCGTCCGCGGCCACCGACCTCACCGGAGCCGACCGGCGACACGGCGCACGGCGCGTGTTCCGGATCGCTCCTCGCAGCCCCGGGTGCGCCGACGGGCAGAAGCGACGCTCCCGGGGCTGTGTCTTTACCGGCAGCGAAAGCGTGAGCGGATGGCGCGTGCGTATCGAGTGTGAGCACCATTTCGACGTTCCGCTCGAGCAAGGCTTCGCGTACATCACCGAGCCCGCCAACTGGCTGAACTACTGGCCTGGAATCGTCAGGATCGAGCCAGGCTCCCGCTGGGGCGCCCCGGGCGATGAGACACGCATCGTGACAAAGCTGCTCGGCCGCGAGGTCGAGCTCCGGATGCGACTGCACCGGTTCGAGCCGAACCGGCTCGTCGAGTACGAGAGCACCCAGGACGGTCTGCCCGATGCTCGACATGAGCGGCGCTTCGATAGAGCCGACCGGGGTTTCCGCTACCGCCTCGCCGTCGAGTACGAGCCGCGCGCGGGGGTTCGCGGTGTCTACGATCGCATCCTCGTCCGACGTGGCGTCGACCGAGCTCTCCGTCGCACAGTCGCGAATCTCGAGCGAGCGCTTCCGCGGTGAACGCACGCCGATCGTGCGCGTGCGGTGCGCGCACGTCTCGCGTACGCTCCAGCCGTGGACGAGCCGATCACCGGAGGCTGTGGCTGTGGCGCTGTCCGCTTCGAGGTCCTGAAGGCGTTCCTCTCGGCCGGGTACTGCCATTGCACGCGCTGCCAGCGGCGCACCGGAACGGCGGCGTCGGCGAACGCGCGCGCGGAGGTCGGTTCGGTGCGGATCGTGCAAGGCGAGGACGAGCTGCGAGGCTGGGCCCCCGAAGGTGGTCGCGAGAAGGTGTTCTGCGTGCGGTGCGGCTCGGCGCTCTTCAGCTGCGAGCCGGGCTCGGGCGTCTACACCGGTGTCCGGCTGGGCGCGATCGACGGCGACCCGGGTGTCCGTCCGGAGTCGCGGGCTTTCGTCGCGTACGCCGCCTGCTGGGAGGAGATCCCGGACGACGGCCTTCCCCGGTATCCGGAGATGCGGCCGGAGTACGAACAGGGACGTTGACGCCTTGCGTTCGAGGCGGCGTCATGCCGCTCCGGTCACTACGGGCCCGGGGAGAGAGACGAGACCTGCGTGGACGACGACGAGCCCGTCGCGGGCGAGAGCGTCGACCACCTCCGGCTCCAGGCGCTCGACCCGCTGGGGACGCGTTGCGACCCGACGAAGGACAGCGGCCCGGCGCTGACGGAACGAGCCTTCGAAGCGGGACTGCTTCCGGGCCGGCTCGTCGCGCGTGCCGCGTGACGGGCACTCGGCGGCGAGCGGGCACTCGCCGCAGCGTGGGGTCCGGGCGAGGCAGATCGTCGCGCCGAGGTCCATGAGCGCCTGCGCGGCGGCGCCCGAGAAGGTCCGGCCCGTGCGGCGCAGCACGCGCTCGACGTTGACGTCGCGCGGCAGCACCTCCTCGCCGAGCGCGAAGTTCCGGACGGCTGCGGCCGTATAGGGGCCGACGCCGGGGAGCACCATGAGATCCTCGGGCCAGCCGTGTGCGGCCACGTGGGTCGCCGCGCGGTGGAGCGCGAGCGCCCGCCGGTTGTACCCGAGGCCCTGCCATTCGACGATCACCTCGGCGGGCGACGCAGCCGCGAGCGCGTCGACCGTCGGCCAGCGCTCGAGCCAGCTCCGGTAGCGGGAAACGACCCGGTCGACCTGCGTCTGCTGGAGCATCACCTCGCTGACGAGGATGGCGTACGGGTCCTTCGTGTGACGCCACGGGAGGTCGCGGCCGGAGCGGTCGTACCACGCCAGGAGGAGGGGCTCCATGCGGCGATCCTACGGGTCCCGGCCGACTGCACCCGGGTGAGCGACCAGACCGCCTCGGGGGCTCGGCCGGCCGGGGCGGCCCTGTAGCGTTCGAGCCGTGCTGCTCTACAACTCGCCGGTCTCGGGCAATTGCTACAAGGTGCGGCTCCTGCTCGCACACCTGGGGATTCCCTACGAGCGGCAGGAGCTCGACGTCGTCGACCGCTCGAACCGCGCCGAGGTGCTCGGCGACCTCAACCCCGACCTCCGCGTGCCGACGGTCGTGCTGGACGACGGCCGGCCGCTCGCCGAGTCGGGGGCGATCCTCTGGTACTTCGGCGAGGGCTCGCGCTTCGTGCCCGAGGACCGGTACGACCGCGCGAAGGTGCTCCAGTGGATGTTCTTCGAGCAGTACACGCACGAGCCGGCGATCGCGGTCGTGCGGTTCCTGGTGGCGTACTCCGGCGAGGCGGAGCAGTACGCCTCGGTGATCGAGCGCAAGACGGTCGACGGCTATCGGGCGCTCGACGCGATGGAGCGCCACCTCGCTGGCCCCTCCCCGTACCTCGTCGGGGATGCGATGAGCCTCGCCGACGTCGCGCTCTACGCCTACACGCACGTCGCGCACGAGGGCGGGTTCGACCTCGCGTCGTATCCGGCGATCCGCGCCTGGCTCGATCGCGTCGCGGCCGAGCCGGGTCACGTGCCGATCGACGCGTGAGCGTCCGCGTTCGCTTCGCGCCGAGCCCGACGGGGTCGCTCCATCTCGGAAACGCCCTCACAGCGGTCGCGAATCGCCAGTTTCGCGGACGAGCGCGGCGGTGCGCTCGTCCTGCGCATCGACGACACCGATCCCGCGCGCACGGTGCCCGGCGGTGAATCGTCCATTCTCGAAGACCTCGGCTGGCTCGGGATCCCGTGGGACGAGGGTCCCATCCGCCAGAGCGAGCGGGCCGACATCTACGCCGCGGCGGGCGAACGTGCCGAGGCGACCGGAGGCGCGACACGCGACGCCGACGGATCGCTCAGGCTCGACGGAGTGACGCTCCTCCGCGCCGACGGGAGCGCGACCTATCAGCTCGCGACCGTGGCGGACGACCTCGACCTCGGCATCACGCACGTGATCCGCGGCTCGGATCACCGGCCGAACGAGGCGCCGCAGCGCCGGATTGCCCGGGCGATCGGGGGCGAGCTACCCGAGGTCGTCCATCACGGGCTGCTCCTCGGCGAGGACGGCAAGAAGCTCTCCAAGCGTCACGGACACGCCTCCGTCGCCGACTTCCGTGACGAGGGGATCCCGGCCGCCGCGCTGCGCACCTACCTGGAGGAGCTCGGATTACCGGCGCACGACGTGCGCCTGGACCGCGCGCGCATCGGCAGGCTCGCGATCGAGGCGATCGCCGCGATGTCGGACGCGGAGCTCGTCGCATCCGCAGACGCTCCGGTCGAGACAGCCCAGGCCCTGCGCGGGGCCCGCACGCTCGTCGAGGCGCGCGAGATCGCCCGACAGCTGGTGGCGCCGCGCCCGGCCGCAGTGCCGCCGGACGCGGCTCCGACGCTCGAGCGCTTCGTCGAGCTGCGTGCGGGCCAGCCCGCGGCGCTCGACGAGCCGGCAGCGCGCGCCATCGTGCGCGAGCTCAAGGCGGTGGGCGGAGATCTCCGATCGCTCCGGCTCGCGCTGACCGGCGAGCCGCGCGGGCCGGAGCTCTGGGCGGTGTTGGCCGCGCTGCCGGTCGACGAGGCGCTGGCGCGGGTGCGGCGAGCCCAAGAGCAGGTGTCTGGCTGAAGCCGGACACCGAGACGCGTCTCTCGCGACCTCCGCCGCCTGCAGGCTGTCTACGATCGACTCATGCGCCTGCAGGACACGCTGACGGGGAAGCTCGTCGAGCTTCCGCCGCCTCCCGAGCAGATCGGGATCTACGTCTGCGGGCCGACCGTCTACCAGCGGGCGCACATCGGCAACGCGCGGCCGTTCGTCGTCTTCATGTGGCTCGCCCGATGGCTCAGGACGCTCGGTCACGAGGTCCGGCTCGTCCACAACATCACGGACGTCAACGACAAGATCTACGAGGCGGCGCCCGGGCACAGCGCCGAGCGGGCGCTCGAGGCGACGCGGTGGTACCTCGAGGACACGGAGGGCTTCGGGCTCGGGATGCCGGACTCGCAGCCGCTCGCGACCGAGACGATGCCGGAGATCGTCGCCCTGATCGAGGAGCTGCTCACCTCGGGGCACGCGTACACGGTGGACGGCGACGTCTACTTCCGCGTCGCCGGCTTCGAGAGCTACGGCGCCCTGTCGGGTCAGCGTCCCGACCAGGTCGAGGAGCAGGAGCCCAACCCGGCCAAGGAGGACCCGCGCGACTTCGCCCTCTGGAAGGCGACGAAGGAGGGCGAGGACACCTCGTGGGAGGCCCCCTGGGGGGTCGGCCGCCCCGGCTGGCACATCGAATGCTCGGCGATGGCCGCGAAGGAGCTCGGCCCGGAGTTCTGGATCCACGGCGGGGGGCTCGACCTCGTCTTCCCGCATCACGAGAACGAGCGCGCGCAATCGCTGTCCGTCGGGCATCCGTTCGCACGGGTCTGGATGCACAACGGGCTGCTGCGCTTCACGGGCGAGAAGATGTCGAAGTCGATCGGGAACGTGGAGACGATCCGCGACGTGCTCGACACCTGGGGCGCGGAGACGGCGCTCGTGTTCTTCCTCACGGCGCACTGGCGCAAGCCGATCGACTTCTCGGAGGAGACGATGACCGCAGCGCGGGCACAGGCGGAGACCCTCCGGAACGCGCTTCGCGGCGAGACGCGTACGTCAGGCGACTGGGAGGCGTTCGTCGCGGTGCTCGAGGACGACTTCAACACGCCCGCCGCCCTCGCGGTCCTCCACGACTGGGCCCGCACGGGCGCCCTGGACGAGCTTCGCCGCGGCCTCGACGTGTTCGGCCTCGGGACGCTCGCGGCCCATCGGGAGCCCCCCGCCGAGATCGCCGCGCTGGCCGAGGCGCGCGTTGCGGCCCGGGCTGGGCGCGACTTCGCCGAGGCCGACCGGCTACGGGACGAGATCGAATCTCGCGGCTGGGAAGTGCGCGACGTGGGCTGGGCTACGAGCTCGTCCCGCGCGCGTGACGCGCGACCTCGTCTACGGGAGAAACGCCGTACGGGAAGCGCTGCGCGGCCGACGCGCCGTGCTCGAGGTGTGGGCGAGCGAGCGGGCGGCCGCGACGCTCGACTGGCTCGGCGAAGGTCCCAGGCTGCACGTCCGGCGCGAGCGCGATCTGACGGAAGCGGCAGGCTCAGCGGACCACCAGGGGATCGTCGCCTGGTGCGAGCCGTACCCCTATGCGGATGCCTGGGAGCTCGCCGGGGCGGATCGCCCGCTCCTCTGCTGCCTCGACCAGGTGACCGACCCGCGCAACCTCGGGGCCGTCGTCCGGAGCGCCGCCGGCGCCGGCGCCACCGGAGTCGTGCTGCCCGCGCACGGAGCCGCCGTCGTCACGCCCGCCGTCTGCCGGGCATCGGCGGGGGCCGTCGAGCACCTGCCGGTGGCCGTCGTCCCGAACCTCGCGCGCTTCCTCGGCGAGGTCAAGGGCGACCGCCTCTGGGCCTATGCGGCGGCAGCGGACGGCGAGTCGCGCCTGTGGGACGTCGACCTCACCGACGGCGTCGCGCTCGTGCTGGGCGCCGAGGGGCGAGGGGTGCGCCCGCTCGTCCGGCGGACGTGCGACGGCACGATCGCGATTCCCCTCGCGCCGGGCGTCGAGTCGCTCAACGTGAGCGTCGCCGCAGCGGTGGCGCTCTTCGAGGCGCGTCGCCAGCGTGATTTCTCTACCTCGACTGGAGATTGAGAGTTGCCAGAGGCGACGCTCTACCTGTTCGACGGATCGAACCTGTTCCACGCGGGGCGCTTCGCCGACCGGGACGAGCTCGTGGACGTGCTCGCCAGCTTCGTCGCCGTTCGCGGGTCGCGTGGAGTCGTCGTGTTCGACGGATCGGGCGAGGAGCGTGACGTGGGCGCGCTCGCCGTGCGATTCGCCCCGAACGCAGACACGCTGCTGGAGCGGCTCGCCGCCGAGCGGCGCGACCGTGAGGTCGTTCTCCTCGTGACATCCGACGCGGCGGTACAGGGGACGAGCGGCCAGCAGGTGCGCAAGCGCGGCTCGGTGGAGTTCCTCGCAGAGCTCGGTGCGGTCGAGCATCGAGAGGACGCCGCGAGCCGGCTCGGTGAGCGGGTCGACGACGAGACGAGAGCCCGGCTCGAGCGCCTGCGCCGGGGCCTGCCCTAGCGCTCTCGCGCATCCCTGCGAGTACGTCGGCCGTCGCGAGAGCCGCGCGAGAGCCGTAGCGAACACATGTTCTTATTACAATGGAACTTGCGCAAAGGGCTTGTAACGCTCGCGCAATGATGCTAGCTTCCCCCTCGACTTGAGGGTGAGGGTTCACCTTCGGGTCGCCGATCGAGACCATCGAGACCAGGGGGGAAGCGCATGTCCGTCCGAACCGCCGCAGCACCGAAGAGCCCGCAGAAGCTGCAGCGGGAGCTCGAGGATCTCCAGCTCGTCCTCAAGGCACGGAACGGGATCGACACCGCCCGCGACGAGCTGATGCGCCGCTACCAGGGGTTCGTACGGCTGAAGGCGAGCTCGTACTTCCTCGCCGGCGGGGACGCCGAGGATCTCGTCCAGGAGGGCATGATCGGGCTCTACAAGGCGATCCGCGACTTCCGGCACGACAAGGAGACGTCGTTCCGCTCGTTCGCCGAGCTCTGCGTCACCCGCCAGATCATCACGGCGATCAAGTCCGCGACCCGCTACAAGCACGCCCCACTGAACACGTACATCTCGTTCAGCCACACACCCGCCGGACAGGAGTCGGAGGGCGAGTGCACGCTGGGCGACGCGCTGCCGGGCCCGTCGATCGACGACCCGTCGGTCCGGGTCGTCTCGACCGAGGAGCTCCAGGCGCTCGTCGGCTGCCTGGGCACGAGCCTGTCGGGCCTCGAGGCCGAGGCGCTCAGGCTGTACCTCGACGGGCACTCGTACGAGTCGATGGCCGAGGAGCTCGGCTGCGACTGCAAGACGATCGACAACGCGCTCCAGCGCGTGAAGCGGAAGATCCTCGCGCACCAGGCGACCCGCGCCGTGCCCGCCTGAGCACCGGCGCCCCGGAGAGCCGAGGGCGCCGGGCGTAGGATCACGCGATGGGCGATCTGCGGGAGGCGCTCGGTGGCGCGGCCGAGCGTATCGCGGAGTACCGGGAGGGGTTGGCGGCAGCCAGGGTGACGCCGGGCGCGACCAGAGCCGAGGTCCGTCGCGCTCTGGGCGAGCTCCGCGACGGCCCCACGCCGCTCGGCGACGTGATCGACGAGCTCGTCGCGGCGGCGTCGCCGGGGTTGACGACGTCCGCCGGCCCGAGGTACTTCGGCTTCGTCACGGGAGGCTCGGTCGACGCGGCGCTCGTCGCCGATGTCCTGGCAGCCGGCTGGGACCAGTGCGCCTTCAACGAGGCGATGTCGCCCGCGGCTCTGGCGTTCGAGGACGTCGCGGGTGGATGGCTGAAGGAGATCCTCGGGCTTCCGTCGTCGGCGTCGGTCGGGTTCGTCACGGGCGGGCAGGCCGCGAACACCGTCGGCCTCGCGTCGGCGCGCTGGTCGGTGCTCCACGATCACGGTTGGGACGTGGGGCACGACGGTCTCCACGGCGCGCCGCCGGTGCGTGTCGTCGTCGGCGCGGAACGCCATGCGACGATCGACCGGGCCGTGCGCCTGCTCGGCCTCGGCGAAGGCTCGCTGGCGGTCGTTCCCGTTCTCGCCGACGGGGCGATGGACACCGAGGCGTTGGCGGGCCTCCTCGGCGCCGAGGAGGCCCGTCCGACGATCGTCTGTGCGCAGGCGGGCAACGTGAACACAGGCGCGTGTGACGACCTCGCCGCAGCGGCCGCCGCGGCCCACGGCGCCGGGGCGTGGCTCCACGTCGACGGCGCGTTCGGGCTCTGGGCCGCGGCGAGCCCTCGCACGTCCGAGCTGGTGCGCGGCATCGAGCTGGCCGATTCGTGGGCGTGCGACGGCCACAAGTGGCTCAACGTCCCGTACGACGCCGGCTATGCGTTCTGCGCCCATCCCGATGTTCACGCGACGGCGCTGGCGTACACGGCGGCGTACCTGACGGGCCAGGTCGCCGGGCGCGAGTTCGGCGGCGGCGACTTCGTACCCGAGTCGTCGCGGCGGGCGCGCGGCTTCGCGACCTGGGCAGCGCTTCGCTCGCTGGGGCGATCGGGCGTCGCGGACCTCGTCGATCGCTGCTGCCTGCTGGCGCGTCGTTTCGCAACCCGCCTCGACGCGCTCGACGGCGTCGAGGTCGTGAACGACGTCGTTCTCAACCAGGTGCTCGTGCGGGTGGGTGACACCGCCCTCACCGATCGGCTCGAGCGAGCGATCCAGGACGACGGCACGTGCTGGATGGGTGCGACGACCTGGCGCGGGGAGCGCCTGCTCCGGATCGCGGTATCGAACTGGTCGACCACCGAGGCCGACGTCGACCTCGTGGTGGAGACCCTCGCTCGGCTGCGGGCAGGCCTCGTCGGCGCTTCAGGATGACGCGCGGCGCCGGGCGGGGGTGAGCTGCCGCGGGGCTCGAGCCGAGGACGACGTTCGACGTCTCGTGGCCGTACGTGTATCGCGACGAGCACGAGCTTGCGCGCAGCCTGCTGTCCGCGGCCGGCGTCGGAGACTCCGCCGGGGAGCGGGAGGACCAGGTCCGCGCCGCGTTGATCGACGTCCTCGCGCCGTTCCGCGGGGCGGACGGGGGCTACTCACTCGAGAACGAGTGGCACTTCCTCGTCGCGGATGCCTAGGCGGAGGCGCCGACGACGCCTCCTCACGGCACCTCGCCGTCTACCAGGCGTCCCAGCGCTCCCAGCGGACGAGCTCTTCGAGCGCGAGCCGCCGCTGCGACAGCCGCGACACGAGCTCCGGCTCGCGAGGGTCGGGCGCCGGCCGACCGATCGTGACGAGGCAGACGAAATGGACGTCGTCCGGCACGCCGAGCAGCTCCTTCACCGCGGGAACCTGCTCGGGCAGGACGCCGTAGACGCCGCTGGCGAGTCCTTCGTCGATCGCGGCAAGCTGCAGGAGCACGAACGCGGCGCCGGCGTCGACGTACCAGTAGGGCGCGGGCCAGTCGATCTCCTCGCCGTCTCGGAGCTTGTCCGGCTTGCGGTAGCGCTCGTGGTAGCTCTCCTCGCGGGTGCCGACGAAGACGTGCACCGGGGCGGTGGAGATCCATGCCTGCCCGCCGGCCGCGACGTACTCGTCCTCGCCCGCGAGGCGTGCCAGCTCTGCGCGCGTCTCCGGGGCGGTGACGACGACGAGGCGGTGTCCCTGGCTGAAGCCGCCGCTCGGAGCGCGGCGGACGGTCGAGACGATGCGCTCCACCGTCTCGCGCGGGATCGCGTCGGGGAGGTAGCTGCGCGTCATCCGACGGCGTTTCAGGATGTCGGCGAGCTCCACCCGCGCATCCTACGAGGAAGCCGGAGAAGGGATTCGAACCCTTGGCCCCCGCTTTACAAGAGCGGTGCTCTGACCAGCTGAGCTACTCCGGCGTGGACGCATCGTAGAGACTTGCGTCCGTCCGATCCGTTCCGCTTTTCTGAGGGACGGGACCGCGGGCGACGTCGCTTGCTCCCACACCTCGACGAAACGGAGGCTGCGATGGCGGAGGACGACGCACGCCCGGCTGGCGGGCGAAAGAAGGCGACCGGAGCCGGCAAGAAGGCCGGCGACGGGTCGAAGGCGGCCGCGCCGAAGGGCACGAAGGCCCAGAAGGCGACGGCGGCGAAACCGACGGTGGAGAGGGTCGAGAAGGCCAGGCCGGTGACGAAGCCGAGGACGAGGCGGAAGCCGGCCGCCTCCGAGCCGACGCGCGAGGCGGTTGCAGAGCGCGCGTACCTGCTCTGGGAGCGTGGAGAGCCCGGTGACCAGACGGAGCACTGGCTCCGCGCCGAGGCCGAGCTCCGCGCTGCATAGCGCAGGCGAGAGACGCGAGGGCCCGGCTGTCGCCGGGCCCCGGAAAGCCCATCCCCGAATACGGGGCTGGCCTGGGGGCCGGACTGCGGCGCCGGCCCCCAGTTCTCGTCGCGTCAGGCCGCGAGCCGGACGGGCTCGGGCTCCGGGCCCGCCGCCACGTCGTCCGACCGCTCGTGCTCGAGCCGCGGCAGCCACTCGAGCCAGCGCGGCAGGTACCAGTTCCAGTCCCCGAGCAGCATCATCGCCGCGGGGAGCAGGACGGCCCGCACGATCGTCGCGTCGATCAGCACGGCGGTGGCGAGGCCGACGCCGAACTGCTTCAGCATCACGACCGAGAGCGTCGCGAAGATCCCGAACACGAAGACCATCACGATCGCCGCGCTCGTGACCACGCCGGCGGTCGTCTTGATCCCGTGCGCGACCGCGTCCTCCGTCTTCATGCCGCGGTCGTACGCCTCCCGGATCCGGCTCAGGATGAACACGTGGTAGTCCATCGAGAGGCCGAAGAGGATGACGAACAGGAACACGGGCATGAAGGCCATCACGCCGCCCGAGTAGTCGAAGCCCAGGATGCCCTTCGCCCAGCTGTGCTGGAAGACGAGCACCAGGACGCCGTACGCGGCGGCGACCGACAGGAGGTTGAGGACGATCGCCTTGACGGCCAGCACGATCGACCGGAACGAGACCAGCAGCAACACGAACGCGAAGGCGAGCACGAAGGCGAACACGAGCGGGGCCGTGCTGCGCATCGAGCTGTTGAAGTCCTTCGAGATCGCGGTCGTGCCGGTGACGCCCACCTCGACGCCGTCCACGGCCCCGATGGTGGCAGGGATGATGTCCTCACGGAGCGAGGCGAGCGCGGCGTCCGAAGGGGCGTCCGTGCCCGTCCCGTCGATCGGCATGTCGATCTCGGCGACCGTCCGGGCGGCGTTCATGTCGACCGTGATCGGCTGGTGGACGTGTCCGGTTGCCAGCGCCTGCGTCTGCAGCTCGGCGATCGCCGACTTGACCTCCGGCGCGTCGACGGACGGCGCCTTGACGACCACGATCGCCGGATCCTGCTCGCCGGGGAAGGCAGCCTGGAGCCGGTTGTAGGTCTGCACCGCCGGCAGGTCCTGCGGCAGCGCCTCGGCGCCGGGCACCACCGTCTTCATGCCGAGCGCGGGGAGCGCGAGGGCGACCAGGACGGCCGTGGCCGCGACGGCCGAGACGAGCGGGTGGGCGAGGACTCGATCGAGGATCCAGCCCCACACGCGCCCTCCCTCGGGCCGCTGGAGGCGGTGGAGGAAGGGCACCCGCGCCTTGTTGACACGGTCGCCGAGCCATGAGAGGAGAGCGGGCAGGACGGTCAGCGAGCCGAGGACCGCGATCGCCACGACGAGGATCGTCGCCATCGCGAACGAGCCGAACGTCTTGTCGCCGGTCAGGAACATCCCCGCCATCGCGGTCATCACCGTGAGGCCGGAGATCAGGACGGAGCGGCCCGACGTGGCGGCGGCAGCCTCCAGGGCTGCAGCCTCGCTCTTGCCGGCCGCACGCTCCTCACGCTCGCGCTTCAAGTAGAACATGGAGTAGTCGACGCCGACGGCCAGCCCGATCAGGAGCACGATCGCGCTGATGTTCTCGTCGACCGGCCAGGCCTGGCTCGGGATCGCCAGCAGGCCCATCGTCGCCATCACCGCGGACAGCGCGAGCAGGAGCGGGATACCCGCCGCCACGAGCGCGCCGAAGGCGATCACGAGGATGACGATCGTGACCGGCAGCGAGAGCAGGCCGGCACGCTCGAGGTCCTTGTTGAACTTCTCGTCGACCTGCTTCTCGGCGCTGACGCCGAACTCGTCGATCGAGAGGGCCGGGTGCGCGGCCGCGGCAGCATCGACCGCGGCGATCACCGGGTCGATCTTGTCGACGGCCTTGTCCGAGTCGCCCCGGATGTCGAAGTTCACGACAGCGGAGTGACGGTCGGCCGAGACCTGGCTGCCGTTCCCTGTCGCGTACGGGCTCTGCACGTTTGCCACGGCGCCGACGGCCGACACGCGGCTGACGACGTCCTCGATCGCTGCGCGGAACGCGGGGCTGTCCGCCGTCAGCGTCGAGCTCTGGACGAGCACGGCCTCGCTCGCCGGCTGCTTGAAGCCGTCGTCGAGGATCCGCGCCGCCTTCCCGGACTCGCCGGGAAGCGTGTCGTTGTCGGTGAGCTGCTTCGTGCCCACGGCCCCGCCGATGACGACGGCCGCGACGACGAAGGCGAGCCAGCCGAAGATCGCCGTCTTGCGGTGGCGTGCGCTCCAGCGACCCATCCGGGCTGCGAGGTTGGTGCTGCGCTTCAAGGGTGACATCACGGTTTCTCCTGGTGAGGTTGTGTCGCCCTGACGGTCGCACTCCGTGAGCCGGGTTTCGGTGGGGTGCACTGGCGTCTCGCCGTGCGGGCGGCCACCACCCGGCGGTGTGGCTGGCCACACCGCCGGGGAAGGGGGAGCTGCAGGGAGCAGGGAGGGGGAGCCGGAAGGCGCCGCGACGCGCCGGAGGGCGTCAGACGCGGCCGGCGCTGGTCGCGACCCGCGGGGCGGGTCGGCGCGGAGCCGGCGTCGCGACGACGGATCGCGCGACGAGCCAGCCGACGACGACGGCGAGGCCGCCGAGCGCGGCGTCCAGGAAGAAGTGGTTGCCGGTCGCGACGATGATCAGCAGCATCGCGGCGGGATAGAGGGCTCCGAGGATCCGCACGGAGCGGCGCTCGGCGATCGTGGCGATCGCGACGCCCACGATCAGCGCGTAGCCGAAGTGGAGGCTCGGGACGGCCGCGAACGGGTTGTAGAGCGCGCCGAGCAGGTCGGAGCTCAGGTTGAGGCCGGTCGAGTGGGTCACCGTGTCGGAGAAGCCCAGCTCGGCGAGCCGCGGAGGGGCGGCGGGGAAGAAGACGTACCCGACGAGCGCGAGCGCGGTCGCGGCGACGAACGTCGTCCGGACGAGCGGGAACCGGTCGGGATGCCGCCGGTGGATCCACGTGAGCGCGACCGCCGTGCCCGCGAAGTGCAGGAGCACGTAGAGGAGCCCCAGGAACGCAGGGGCGAAGGGGACGGCCTCGAACGCCTGCTGCACGCTGCGCTCGACGTAGACGCCGAGCGTCTGCTCGACCTCGACGATGTCCGCGGTGTGGCGCATCGCGACGTCGACGTTCCCGCCACCCGCGCCGCGGATCACCTCGTAGAAGCCGTAGAGCGCGGCCAGGCCGGCGATCTCGCGTGCGCCGGAGTGGGATCGGGAGAGCCAGCTGCGAACCATGGCTCCAGTGTGCTTCCCCGTGATCTCGCTGAACCATGCGGCCTGCCTGCCGATCGTAGGTGCGGGGAACCGCACTCCGAGGGCGTCGTGGGGCGTCGCCATCGCCGATCGCGCCCCTCGCCGGCTGGAGGCTGTCGAGCCGCTCGAGAGTGACCATGGAGGCGGGACGGCGCCTTGACGCGCCGAAGCGCCCCAGCGGGCGCCGCTCGAGCCCCGTCGAGTGACGCCTATCCGCGCAGGTACGCGAGAACGGCGAGCACGCGGCGGTGGTCGTCCGTCGATGCCGGCAGGCCGAGCTTCGTGAAGATGCTCGTCACGTGCTTCTCGACCGCGCGGAGCGTGACGAAGAGCCGCTCGGCGATTGCCTGGTTCGAGCGGCCTTCGGCCATCAGCTCGAGCACCTCCCGCTCGCGTGGGGTGAGCTGGTCGAGCGGGTCGTCCCGGCGCTTCCGCCCGACGAGCTCGCTCACGACGGCAGGGTCGAGCGCCGAGCCGCCGTCGGCCACGCGGCGCACGGCGGTGCCGAACTGCTCGAGGTCCGACACCCGGTCCTTGAGCAGGTAGCCGACCCCCTCCGCGCTCGTCTCGAGCAGTGCCATCGCGTAGCCGGGCTCCACGTACTGGGACAGGAGCAGGACGCCGACGCCGGGGTAGCGCTCGCGGATCTCGCGCGCCGCGCGGAGCCCCTCGTCCGTGTGCGTCGGGGGCATGCGGATGTCGATCACCGCGACGTCCGGCTTGTGCATCGCCACGTGCCGCAGCAGGTCCTCGGCCGTCCCCGACTGGGCAACCACCTCGAATCCCGCCTCCTCGAGCAGGCGCGCGACACCTTCCCGGAGCAGGACCGAGTCGTCCGCGAGCACGACGCGCCGCGCATCTCCGAGCTGGGAGACGGTGCCCCGAAGGGGCGGAAAGTCGCGCGGGAGGCCGTCGGCGATCACCTGGTGGATCCGCTCGGGGTCGGGGAGGCCCTGCAGGCGGTGCGTGCCGAGGTCGCGGGTCTCGACACCCGACACGAAGGGGGCTGCCGTCGAGGAGAGCAGGATCTGCCCCCCGTGCCCGGCGGCGGCGATGCGGGAGGCGCGAATGACGTCGAGCCCCGTATAGCCCTCCTCGCCGAGCTGCGGGACGCCGGTGTGGAGCCCCATGCGCACCTTCACGACGACCCCGTCCGGCCACGTGTGGTCCCGGATCCGTGCCTGGCCCGCCAGCGCCGCCGTGAGCGCGGGCTCGACACCTTCGAAGACCGCGGATAGCTCGTCTCCGGTCGCGTCGACCTCCGACCCCCTGTTCGCCGTGATCTCCCCCCGGAGCAGCCGGCGAACGTCGGCGATGAGGCCCGAGTACGCCGAGCCGGCGCTCTGGACGAGCTTGGTGGAGCCCTCTACGTCGGCGAACAGGAAGGTGACGGTCCCGGTCGGGAGCGAGGTCATGCGGGTGAGTCTACGAGCGAGGCGCGGAGCGCGTGCGGGTGGTGCACGGAACCGGGGAGGGCGGTGGCGACGGCACGAACGGTGGGAGCCCACCGGCGCCGGTCATGGGAGGCCGGCCGCCGTCCCCGGCTCAGACGCGGGGTAACGTCATCGACGTGCGATTGTCCTTCATGGCCCCAGCATGGCGCTGTGGGGGCCGTGGCACACGGCGGCTCACCGGCCTCTTTCCGGTGCGGTCGGCCGCACCCTTCGCGACGACGTGGCGAGGTCGGCCGGGGGACGCGCCCGCGTGCGCTCAGAGGGGAAGCGCGCGCGGAGCGGTCGGGATCGTCGCGCGAACGCGAGTCCCGCCGCCGGCCGGGCTCTCGACCGAGAACGTGCCGTCGAGGGACTCGACCCGGTCCTCGAGACCTTCGAGACCCGAGCCCAGGGACGGGTCGGCGCCGCCGATGCCGTTGTCCACCACCTCCACGACGATCGCCCCCTCCTCCTCGTCCTCGACGACGCACACCTGGGCGAACGTCGCCCCCGCGTACTTCGCGACGTTCGCGAGCGCCTCGGCGGCGACGTAGTAGGCGGCCGCCTCGATCGCCGGCGGGAACCGCTCGTCCGGCGCGTCGACCTCGACCGGGATGGGAGAGCGCATGACGAGGGACTCGAGCGCAGGCCCCAGCCCACGGTCGGTGAGCACGTTGGGGTGGAGGCCGCGCGCCAGCTCGCGCAGCTCCTCGAGCGCCTGCGCGAGCTCGTCCCTCGCGCCGACGAGGATCTCGGACGCCCGCTCGGGGTCCGTCGGGAGCTTCGACTCGGCCAGTCGCAGCGAGAGGGAGAGGGCCGCGAGGCGTTGCTGTGCGCCGTCGTGGAGGTTCCGCTCGAGGCGTCGTCGTGCGGCGTCGGTCGCAGCCACGATCCGGCTCCGGGAGGCTCTCACCTCGGCCTCCTGCCGCTTGCGCTCGGTGATGTCGGCCCCCGAGACGAGCACCCGTGGCGCTCCCCACTGGTCGACGATCGGCGTTGCGGTCCAGGCCACCGTCCGCTCGTCGCCGTCCCGTGTCAGCCACCGGCTCTCCCGCTCCGCCTGAGTCACGCCGTTCGCCGCACCCGCGATCGCCATCCGGGCGGCGAACTCGTCGTCGCGGGCGACGAGCTCGAGGAACGACGCCCCTTCGAGCTCGTCCATCGTCCGGCCGAACGTCTCGACGAACGCGAGGTTGGCGCCGTGCGGGACGACGACCGCCTCGTGGTCGGTCACGACGATGAAGCTCGGGATGGTGTTCGCCACCGTGCTCGCGAAGTCCCACTGGCGCTGCAGCTCGACCTCGCGGCGCTTGCGGTCGGTGATGTCGATCCCCCCCGCGATGATCCGGACGACGTCGCCGTTCTGGTCGACCAGGGGGGCCGTCTGCCACGCGATGACGCGCTCCTGTCCGCGGGCGTTGGTGAAGACGTTCTCGTACTCCGAGGCCGGGAAGTCCGGTGACGCGTCCCGGAAGCGCTGGATCATCGCGTCGCGCTCGTCGGGGTCGATGAAGATCTCCCAGAAGTACTGCCCCTCGATCCGGGCCCGGTCGTCGAGCCCGCTCGCGACCTCGACGGCGCGGTTGAAGTTGCGGATCCGGCCCTCGGTGTCGACCACCGAGAGGAGGCTCGGGGCGGTGTTGAGGATGGTCTCGAGGAAGCGGTACTGCGCCCGAAGCTCCGCCTGCAGGCGCTCCTTCTCGAAGGCGAGCGAGGCCGTCGCCGCCACTGCGTCTACGAGCTCGCGCTGATCGGAGAGGCTCCTGTCGTGCAGGAGCGCGGCGACGCGCTTGCCGCCGTGCTCGACGAACGTCGCGGCGTTCCCGCCCCGCGCGATCGGCTCGGACAGCGTCTGGCCCTCGTCGTCGACCCATGCCTGGCGCTGCGCGGACCAGTAGGCGAGGTCCAGCGACGGGTCGCCGAGCGCGTCCGCCAGCGCGTCGCGGAGCGGGCTGCCGTTCCCGAGGGCGATGACGAGGTCGGCGATGCCCGCGCGCGCGAGTCGCGTCCGCAGGATGCCGGCGAGGAAGGCGACCGGCATCAGCGCGAGGGAGGCCAGCGCGGCGAACTCGATCGCGTAGCCGACCTCGGCGTCGAAGGCGCCGACGAGGCTGCTCGCCACGAGGCCCACGAGCGCGATGAGGGTGAAGAGGTAGACGGGCCCGATGACGCGCCGGAGCGGCGGCGTCGCCGCCCGGTAGCGCTTGACGAGCCGCATGAAGACGAGCGTCGACAGCGCGGCCGCGCCGAGCGCGACGGCGACGTTGACCGTCTGCGCGAGCCCGGAGCGGTCGGCGACGAGGAACGCGCTCTCGGGGCAGTCGTCGCAGCCCGGGACCGGCGAGGGATCGACGAGCGTCACGACGAACGGGCCGACGGTGACGAGCGCGAGGACGGCCCAGACGATCCACTCGTCGCCGGGCCGAAGCCGTCCGGTCGGGTACGAGAGGATGAGATGCGCGAACGCGACGAACGCGACGCCACCGAGGACGTATCCGAGCGTGAAGAGCAGCGAGCCGTTCGCGAGCTGCAGCGCCCCGAGCGACCACAGGAGGCCGACCGCGAGCATCTGGGCCCCGGTGCGGTTGTCGGGCCGGCGCAGAGCGGCCACCACGCCCGTCACCGTGAAGATGAGCCCCGCGATCGTGACCATCGCGATCAGCGCCCGTGGCTCGCCGAGCTCCGCCGTCACGATGAGGTACAGCGCGCCGCTGTACAGCGCCGCGCCAAGCCCGACTGCGGCGGCGAGCCGGCGGCGGGTCACCGCAGCAGGAAGCGAACGGCTGCGCCGGTCAGCTCGGCCTTGGCGATGAACCCGCGAGCGCCGCTCGTGCGGATCAGGCCGTTGTAGTCCGACGCGTCCCGGCTCGAGACGAGGACGACCTGCGGATTGTCGCCCTCCAGGTGCTCGAGCACCGCGAAGCCGTCCATGTCGGGAAGCTGGACGTCGAGCAGCACGACATCGGGCTGGAGCGAGCCGATCGCCGAGAGCGCGCCCTCACCGTCCTCGGCCTCACCGACCACCGCGAACCCGTCTGCCTCGAGCAGCGCCCGCGCGCATCGCCGGAAGCTCGGGTGGTCGTCGACGATCAGGATCGTCGTGTCCGGCTCGGGCTCCATCGCCGAATCGTGTCAGACACTCGCAATTCGCGTGGTGTGGCAAACCGCACCCGGCCCGGGCGCCACCCGTGGGACCTGGTGCGGCTCGCCGTCTGGCCTGGCAGGTGTCGGAGCACTCCGATCGCTTCTGCGCATTGCGCGGCGATCACGCTCTATCGCCACGCGTTGCGTGATGACGCTGGCGCGACGATGGTGCATACTCGCGCGCATGCAGACGACCGAGCAGCTCTCGCACGAGCAGGTTCTCGCGGACCGCGGGCGGTACGTCAGCGCCGGTGTCTCGACGCCGAGGCTCGTCGTGGCCCGTGCGGACGGCGCCCATGTCACCGACGTCGACGGGAGGGAGTTCCTCGACTTCGCCGGCGGAATCGGCTGTCAGAACACCGGCCACCGGTTCGCGCCCGTGGTCGACGCGATCCATCGCCAGGCCGACCTGTATCTCCACCAGTGCTTCATGGTCGGCGTCTACGAGCCGTACGTGGACACGTGCCGGCTGCTCGCGGAGCTCTCGCCCTGCGCCGGCGCCTTTAGGGATCTGCCCTCGCCGGAGGCGAGGGATCAAGCCGCGGGATTTCGCTCTCGCGAAATCCCGCCTGGCGAACAGAAGAACGCCCAGAAGTCGATCCTCGTGAACTCGGGGGCGGAGGCGAACGAGAACGCCGTCAAGATCGCGCGCGCCGCCACCGGCAGGCCCGCCGTCATCGTCTTCGACAACGCCTTCCACGGCCGGACGCTCCTCACGATGACCATGACGAGCAAGGTGCACCCCTACAAGGCGGGCTTCGGGCCGTTCGCGCCCGAGGTGTACCGTGCGCCGGCGCCCTATCCGTACCGCGGCGTCTCGACCGGCGACGCGATCGAGGGCATGAAGAAGCTCTTCAAGTCCGAGGTCGATCCGCAGACCGTCGCCTGTGCGCTGCTCGAGCCGGTCCAGGGGGAAGGCGGGTTCGTGCCCATGCCGCCGGACTTCCCCGCGCGGCTCGCCGAGCTGTGCCGGGAGCACGGGATCCTGTACGTCGACGACGAGGTGCAGTCAGGCGTCGGCCGTACCGGGAAGATGTGGGCGATCGAGCACTACGAGGGCGTCGAGCCCGACCTGCTCGTCTCGGGCAAGTCGGTCGGAGGCGGCCTGCCGCTCGCGGCCGTCACGGGGCGCGCCGAGCTGATGGACGCCGTCCCACCCGGCGGCCTCGGCGGGACGTTCGGGGGCAACCCGCTCTCGTGCGCAGCCGCTGTTGCGGTGCTCGAGGCGGTGCGCGATCCGGAGTTCCTCGCCGGCGCGGCGCGACTCGGGGAGCGGCTTCGGACGCGGCTCGAGGGCATCGCCTCCCGGCATCCCACGATCGGCGAGGTCCGGGGCCTCGGACCGATGCTTGCGTTCGAGCTCGAGGAGCGGACGCCCGACCGGGCGAAGGCGATCGTCGATGCGGCGTTCGAGCGCGGCCTGCTGCTCTTGGCCTGTGGTCTCTACGGCAACGTGATCCGGCTCCTGCCGGCGCTCACGATCTCGGACGAGGAGCTCGAGGAGGGCCTGGGCCTGCTGGAGGAGTCACTCGCAGCCGTCGCTGGCTAGACCGCTCGAACGGCCATTCTCGCGATGACCGCTCAATCAACTCACCCGTCGGCGGACATCGACATCCGCATCGTCGGTCTGCGGAAGCGGTACGGCGACGTCACGGCCGTGGACGGGGTCGACCTCGACATCGCCCGGGGCGAGTTCTTCACCATGCTCGGCCCCTCCGGCTCGGGCAAGACGACGACACTGCGGATGATCGCCGGCTTCGAGCGGCCGGACGAGGGCAGGATCGAGCTCGGCGGGGCGGACGTGTCCGGCCGGCCGCCGTTCGACCGGCCGGTCAACACGGTCTTCCAGGACTACGCGCTGTTCCCGCACATGACCGTGCAGCAGAACGTGGAGTACGGATTGCGCGTGAGGAAGGTGCCGCGGGCCGAGCGGCGCGTGCGGGCCCGGGAGGTGCTGTCGCTCGTCCGGCTCGAGGGGTTCGGCGAGCGCAAGCCGGGCCAGCTGTCGGGCGGGCAGAGGCAGCGTGTCGCGCTCGCGCGGGCGATCGTGAACACTCCTCGGGCACTCCTGCTGGACGAGCCGCTGGGCGCCCTCGACCTCAAGCTCCGCCAGGAGCTGCAGATCGAGCTGAAGCAGATCCAGCAGAGGCTGGGCATGACGTTCGTCTACGTCACGCACGACCAGGAAGAGGCGCTGACGATGAGTGATCGCATCGCCGTCTTCAACCAGGGGAGGATCGAGCAGATCGGGACTCCCGCGGAGATGTACGAACATCCGGCGACGGAATTCGTCGCAGGGTTCATCGGCACGTCGAACATCATCGAGCGAGACGGGCGGACGTTCACGGTCCGGCCCGAGAAGATCCGGCTGCTCCCCGGTGACGCGGAGGAGGGGGAGCCGGGAGTCGTCCGGGCAACGGTCTACCTGGGCCCGGCAACGAAGTTCGTCGTCGCGCTCGACGCGGGCGGCGAGCTGACGGTGGTGCAGCAGAACCTGGAGACCAGGTCGGAGGACGTCCATCGGATGGAGGGGAAGCACGTCCGACTCTCCTGGCGCCCCGACGTGGAGTTCGCAATCGAGGAGGAGGGAACGTGAAGCGGATCCGCTTCGTGCACTTGGCGCTCGCGGCGCTCGTCGCCGCGCTCGCTGTTCCGGCGGCCGGTGTGTCGAAGAGCACCGCCGTCCCGACGTCGGTCGGGAAGGGCGAGGGCAAGCTGACACTCGTCGCCTGGGAGGGCTACACCGAGAAGCAGTGGGTGGCCCCGTTCGAGAAGCAGACCGGGTGCAAGGTGACGGCCAAGTACGCCGGCAGCTCGAACGACATGTTCAACCTGATGACGTCGGGCGGCGGCGGACAGTACGACATGGTGTCCGCGTCGGGTGACGCGAGCCTGCGTCTGATCTACGCGGGTGCGGTGGCCGAGGTCAACGTCAAGCTCGTCCCGGCCTACAAGGACTTCTTCAAGGCGTTCCAGTCTCCGGCGAACAACACGGTCGACGGGAAGCACTACGGCGTCTCGCTGCAGTTCGGGCCGAACGTGCTGATGTACAACACGAAGGCCTTCCCGAAGAAGCCGACGAGCTGGGGCGCGATCTACGACCCGAAGAACAAGGGCAAGATCACGATCCCCGACAACCCGATCCAGATCGCCGACGCGGCGCTCTACCTCTCGAGGACGAAGCCCTCCCTCGGGATCAAGGATCCCTACGAGCTGACGAAGACGCAGCTCGACGCGGCCGTCGCGTTGCTGAAGCAGCAGCGGCCCCTCATCAAGAAGTACTGGGCGCTCGCCTCCGACCAGATCGACCTGTTCAAGAACGGCGGCTCGACGATCGGCGCCTCGTGGCCGTACCAGGTCAACACGCTCAAGGGGGCGAAGGCGCCGGTCGCGTCGTCCATCCCCAAGGAGGGCGTGACGGGCTGGCTGGACACGTGGATGCTGTCGTCCAAGGCGCAGCACCCGAACTGCGCGTACAAGTGGATGGCGTACATCTCCCAGCCGAGGCCGCAGGCGCAGCAGGCGATCTACTTCGGGGAGACCCCCGTCAACAAGAAGGCGTGCAAGATCATGGACCAGCTCTCGAAGGGCTCGTGCGCGCAGTACTCGGCCAACGCGCCCGAGAGCTTCTACCGGTCGATCAAGTTCTGGAAGACCCCCGTCGCGGACTGCGGCAACGGGCAGAAGAACTGCATGGACCTCCGGGCCTGGACGACCGCCTGGACGCAGATCAAGGGCTGACGCACCCGGCTCGTGAGCACCGAGACGGCACGGCTCGAGGAGGGCTCCCCCACCGGGGGAGCCCTCCGCTCGCTGTCTCGCCTCTCGTGGCGTCGACCGGGGCTGAAGACCTTCGGGCAGATCTCCGTCCCGGTCGCCGCCTTCGTCTTCGTCTACGTGGCCGCGGTCGTGGTGTTGCTGATCCAGGGCTTCTGGACGACCGACTCCTTCACGGGGAAGGTCGTCCACTCGTGGAACCTCGACAACTACCGCGCGATCGCGGACGCGCCCTATCCGAGGATCATCTTTCGGACGATCGGGATGGCGGCGGCCGTGACCGTGACGTGCATGGTGCTGGCGTTCCCGTACGCCTACTTCATGGTGAGGGTGGCGGGCCGGCGGCTGCGGCTGATCCTGCTCGTCGCGACGGTGCTCCCGCTCTGGGTCAGCTACCTCGTCCGCGTGTACTCGTGGCGGCTGATCCTCAACCCCGACGGGGCGCTCAACTGGTGGTTGAACGCGATCGGCCTCCCCGACCAGAACATCGCGTACACCAACTGGGCGATGTGGCTCGTGTTCACCTACATCTGGTTCCCCTTCATGGTGCTCCCCGTCTACGCCGCGCTCGAGCGGGTGCCGTACTCGTACGTCGAGGCGTCGGCGGACCTCGGGGCGAGCGGGCTGACCACCCTGCGTCGCGTGATCCTGCCGTTGGCCGTGCCGGGCCTCGCGGCCGGGTCGATCTTCACGTTCTCCCTGACGCTCGGCGACTACATCGCCCCGTCGCTGGTCGGCGGGCCTGGCTCGTCGCTGATCGGCACGGTCGTCTTCGAGAACCTCGGGCTCGCCAACAACGCGCCGTTCGCCGCCGCCTTCGCGACTGTCCCGCTCGCGATCATGGCGGTCTACCTCGTCCTCATGAAGCGCCTGGGGGCGTTCGAGAGCCTCTGATGGAGACCCGCGCGACCCGCATCGGCCTCTGGGCGTGGGCGTCCCTCATCTTCGCCTTTCTGTGGATCCCCCTCGTGATCATGGGCGTGTACGCGTTCAACTCGTCGAACATCCAGAGCTGGCCGATCCCCGGCTTCACGACGAAGTGGTTCTCCGAGGCCTGGCATGACGACGAGGTGCGCACCGCCCTGTGGCTGTCGCTCCGGGCGGGCCTGTTCGCCACCGCCGTCGCGCTCGTCATCGGGTCGCTGGCGGCGTTCGGCCTCGCCCGCACGAGGTTCTTCGGACGCGACTCGATCTCGTTCCTGTTCATCCTCCCGATCGCGCTCCCGGGGATCATCACCGGCCTCGCGCTCAACTCGTTCTTCGTGATCTGGGGGCTCAGCTTCTCCCTCTGGACGATCGTCATCGGGCACGCGACGTTCTGCGTCGTGATCGTCTACAACAACGTGCTCGCCCGGCTGCGGCGGACGTCAGGGTCGTTCTTCGAGGCGTCGGCCGACCTCGGTGCGAACGGCTTCCAGACGTTCCGCTACGTGACGCTGCCCGTCGTCGGCACGTCGCTCGTCGCCGGCGCCCTTCTCGCCTTCGCGCTGTCGTGGGACGAGATCGTCGTCACGTACTTCACCGCGGGTGCGCAGAACACGCTGCCGCTCCTGCTCTTCGGGTTCATCCGCCAGGGGCAGAACCTCCCGATCGTCAACGCGATCGCGCTGGTCGTGATCGTCGTCAGCCTCATCCCGGTCGCGCTCGCCCAGCGGCTGACGAGCGGCCCGAGCGGGCGAGGCTGAGGTTCGAGGGCGAGGCAAGCCTCGCCCCTACTGGTTGCGCGGGCTCGTCCAGCGGAACGGGTTGTCGCGGATGTAGGCGCGGCATGCGTCGAGGTCGCGCTCGTCTCGGATCCGGTGGTCGAAGTAGCCGCGTTGCCAGATCGCGATGCCGAGCTCACGCGAGACGCCGGCCTTGAAGGACCCGACCACCGTCCCCAGCCGTAGGGGCGAGGCTTGCCTCGCCCGTGCGTGCGATGTCACCGGAGCCGTCGGTCGTGTGATCCCACGGCCTGTTGCGGCCCTCGAGCCCGACGATGACGTGGACGTGGTCGGGCATCACGATGCGGTCGTCGAGGACCACGGTCGCGAAGTGTTCTCGGATCGCATCCAGATGTCTCGCGACGGTCTGGCCGGCGGCGTTCAGAACCGCGACACCGTCGAAGACGGTTCCGAAGATCGCGCCACGACGCGATGCGCAGACGGTGACGAAGAACCACGAGCCGGGGCCATAGTCGATGTTCGGGTGCCGTAGGACCTTTCGTGTGTGCACACCGCGAGGATGCGACATCGGGTGTGGCGTGTGTGTGCCGGATTCGCGCCGGATTCGAGCGGGCCGCACCGTGACGCAAGGACGCGCGCCGTGATGCGCACGCGTGGAGGGGCGTAGGGGCGAGGCTTGCCTCGCCCCGCGCTGTCCTCGCCCAAAGGTCCGTCGGCTCAGCTCAGTCGGCGGTGACGCCCGTGCCGGAGGCCGCGAAGCGGCCGCTTCAGGGATGTGCGCGATCGGAAGCCGCTGCAGCGGCTTCCGATCACGGACGGCAGGCGACACCGGTGCCGCCGAGCCCGCAGTAGCCGTTCGGGTTCGCGGCGAGGTACTGCTGGTGGTACGGCTCGGCGTAGTAGAACGGGCCTGCCTCGGCGATCTCCGTGGAGACGCTGCCGTACCCCGCTCGGGTCAGCTCGGCCTGGAACATCTCGCGCGAGGCGACCGCGGCGTCGCGCTGGCGCTCGTCGTGCCAGTAGATCGCGGAGCGGTACTGCGTGCCGACGTCGTTGCCCTGGCGCATGCCCTGGGTGGGGTCATGGCCCTCCCAGAAGATCCGCAGCATCTCGTCGTAGCTCGTGCGCGCCGGGTCGAAGACCGCAAGGACGACTTCGGCGTGCCCGGTGCGACCCGAGCAGACCTCCTCGTACGTCGGGTTCGGCGTGAAGCCGCCCGCGTACCCGACGGCCGTCGTATGGACGCCCGGCGCCTGCCAGAAGAGCCGCTCCGCGCCCCAGAAGCAGCCCATGCCGACGACGATCCGCTCGAGCCCCTCGGGGAACGGCGGTACGATCGGCGTGTCGAGGACGAGGTGGCGCGCGACGACGGGGATCGGCGTGTCCCGGCCGGGGAGCGCCTCGTCGGGGGCGATCGTCTCGGCCTTGCGTCTGAAGAGGCCCATGGCCTCAACGATACGTCACGCGCCGCTCCGGCCCGTAGGCCCGCGAGGCCGCGCGTGCCACGCACTCGCCCGCCGGTCGCTCAGCTCGTGAGCGTGTAGCGGAGCGTGCCGCGGGCCGGCACGAAGTCCGCCTTCGCGCCCGACGGCACCGCGCCCTCGTCGTTCCACTCCCGCGCTGCGGCCATCTCGAACGCGAACCACGTCGGGGAGCCGAGGGCTCGGCGGGGGATCGAGAACGTGACGGTCGTGCCCCGGGTGATCACCCGGAAGCGCGCGACCACCGTCTGCGACCCCTTCCCGAGCCGCACGAGCACGCCGGTCGTCGCCGGGCCGTGGAAGCCGGCCGCGAAGTTCGCGCCGAGCCAGTCGCCGTCGGGGATGGGCCGCGGGCCGAGCGGCGGGACGTCGATCCCGAGGAGCAGCATGTCGATCCAGCCCTCGCGCGGGCCGACGCGCAGCGCCGGTGCGTCGTAAAGCGGATGCGGAATGTCACGTCGGCATTCGTGTTCGAGACCGCCACCGAGCGCACGTCGGGTCCGCGTTTCGCGTCACCGGCGGGGTCCGAGTAGATCCTCGCCGCGGCCGCCGTCCCGCAGGTCAGAAGAACGGCGAGCACCACTGCACCCGACAGCACGCGCGCTCGGACCGACATTCGGTTCATCACCTCTCCGCACGATCAGTGTGCCCGGGCCCGGACGCCCGGGCATCGGGGTCGACCCTGATCCGCTCCGCCGTCGGTCAGCGGGTGCCGGTCACGCCTCTGCGAGCGCCCGCTCGAGGTCGGCCCACAGCGCGTCGGGCTCCTCGAGCCCGACCGAGAACCGGAGCAGGCCGGTCGGGATGCGGTCGCCCTCCCAGCGATGGCGTCCCTCGAGCTTGGAGTGCGTGCCGCCGAGGCTCGTCGCGTTCCTCGTCAGGCGCACCGCCCGTTCCACTCTTCCCGCCGCCTCTCCGTCGGCGACGTCGAAGGAGATCAGGAACGAGAACCCCGGGTAGCGCACCACCTCGACCGCAGGGTGTGCGGCGAGTCGCTCGGCGAGCACCCTCGCGCTCTCCTCCTGGCGTGCGAGGCGCACCTCGAGGGTCTCGAGCCCGCGCAGGACGAGCCAGGCGGTGTCGGCCGGGGCGACGATCCCGGCGAGGCGTCGGGTCAGATGGAGCCGGTCGCGGAGGTCGGGGTCGCGTGTGACGGTGACGCCGGCGAGCACGTCGTCGTGGCCCGCGAGCACCTTCGTGGCCGAGTGGAGGACGACGTCGCAGCCGTGGTCGAGCGGACGGAGGCGAAGAGGGGAGGAGACCGTCGCATCGCAGACGACCGGAGCAGGGTGCGCGACGGCCGCCTCGAGATCGGGCATGGTCAGGATCGGGTTCGCGGGCGCCTCGACGAGGATCAGGTCGGCGTCGACGGGCGGCGCCGCCCGTCTGGTCGAACTCGACGAGGTTCACGCCCCAGGGAGCGAGGTGGTCGAGGAGGGTTCGGTGCCCGTAGTACGCGCCCTCGGCGAGCGCGATCGTGCCGCCGGGGCGCAGCATCGTGAGGACGACGGTCGTCACGGCCCCCATCCCGGACGGGTAGAGCAGCGCGTGGCCCCCGTCGAGCGCCCCGAGGGCCTCCTCGCAGGCGACCCCCGTCGGATGGTCGGCGCGCGCGTACGAGAAGCGCCCGGGCTCCCCGTCCTCGTACGGCCAGGTCGCGGAGCGGTCGAGCGGAGCGCCCATCGCGCACGACGCTACCAGCGCTCCGCGTCGATCACGGGACGTGTTCGGGTGCGTAGGATGGCCTGCATGTCGCTGCCCGACAGCGCCCGGGCGATGATCGAGTCCGGCCGGCTCGCCCACCTCGTGACGCTGAACCGCGACGGCTCCCCGCAGGTGTCGTGCATCTGGGTCGGCCTCGACGGCGACGAGATCGTCTCGGGTCACCTGTTCGACACGCAGCAGAAGCTCAGGAACGTACGCCGCGATCCTCGCGTCTCGCTCTCGATCGAGGGAACCGAGATCCAGCCGCCCGGACTGCTCCAGTACCTCGTCGTCCACGGTCGCGCGCGGCTGACCGAGGGAGGCGCTCCCGAGCTTCTGCAGGAGCTTGCGTACCGGTACCTCGGGCCCGACGTGAAGTTCCCGCCCATGCCCGATCCACCGCCCGGCATCGTGATGCGGATCGCGGTCGAGCGAGTCGGCGGAGTGGGCCCCTGGGTGACTCCCCGTTCCTGAGCGCGACCATCCAGATGGTTGATCGGTAATTGGCGTGACGTCCGGGGGCGTCCCGGACCAAGCCGGGCGCACCGGCCGGGTGCGGTTCGTAGTCGGTGCTACGGGCCGTGCCCGGACGGGGCGATCCGGCGCCGTGTCCGGGGCGTCATCCGGTTCGCGCGAATTGCCGATCAACCATCTAGGCTCCGCGCGATGTCGACGCGGCACGAGACGACCGAGGAAAAGCTCGCCTGGCTCCGCGAGCTGAGCGAGGCCGCGGCACACGCCGGCTCGGAGAAGGCGGTCGCACGGCAGCACGACCGCGGCAAGCTTCTCGCACGCGAGCGGATCGACCTCCTGCTCGACCCCGGATCGTTCGTCGAGCTCGACCGGTTCGTGCGCCACCGCGAGATCGAGTTCGGGATGCGCGACAAGCGGCCGTGGGGCGACGCGGTCGTGACCGGCTACGGCACGGTCTTCGGCCGGCCCGTCTGCGTCTTCAGCCAGGACTTCACGGTCTTCGGCGGCTCGCTCTCCGAGGTCTTCGCCGAGAAGGTCTGCAAGGTGATGGACATGGCCGTCAAGGTCGGGTGCCCCGTGGTGGGGATCAACGACTCCGGCGGCGCGCGGATCCAGGAGGGCGTCGTCTCACTCGCCGGCTACGCGGAGATCTTCTGGCGGAACGTCCAGGCGTCCGGGGTGGTGCCGCAGATCTCGCTGATCATGGGCCCGTGCGCGGGCGGCGCCGTGTACTCGCCCGCGATCACCGACTTCGTCCTGATGACCGAGGGGTCGTCGTACATGTTCATCACCGGCCCCGACGTCGTGAAGACGGTGACCGGCGAGGACGTCAGCTTCGAGGACCTCGGCGGCGCGGCGGCGCACGCGACGAAGTCGGGCGTCGCGCACCTCGTCGCTCCCGACGAGGAGTCGTGCATCGAGGACGCCCGCTACCTGCTCACCTTCCTGCCGCAGAACAACCTCGAGACGGCGCCGTACGCCCCGCCGACGGATCCGGTCGACCGCGAGTCGCCCGAGCTCGACGCCGTGATCCCGGACTCGACGCACCGGCCGTACGACATGAAGCGCGTGATCGGGGCCGTCGTCGACGACGGCGCGTTCCTCGAGATCCAGCCGGCGCACGCGGAGAACATCGTGTGCGGCTTCGCGCGCCTCGGCGGGCACGCGGTCGGCGTCGTGGGAAACCAGCCGTCGGCGCTCGCCGGCGTGCTCGACATCGACGCGTCGGTGAAGGCCGCCCGTTTCGTCCGGACGTGCGACGCCTTCAACGTCCCGCTCGTGACCTTCGTCGACGTCCCCGGCTTCCTTCCCGGCACGGCGCAGGAGTGGGGCGGGATCATCCGCCACGGCGCGAAGCTGCTCTACGCCTTCGCGGAGGCGACCGTGCCGAAGCTGACGGTGATCACGCGGAAGGCGTACGGCGGTGCGTACGACGTCATGAGCTCCAAGCACATCCGCGCCGACGTCAACGTCGCGTGGCCCACGGCCGAGGTCGCGGTGATGGGGCCCGAGGGAGCGGTCAACATCGTGTTCCGCCACGAGCTCGAGGGCGTCGAGGATCCCGCCGAGCGGCGGGCCGAGCTGATCGCCGACTACATGGAGCGGTTCGCCAACCCCTACTCGGCTGCCGAGCGCGGCTACGTCGACGACGTGATCGAGCCGAGGCAGACGCGCCCGTACCTGATCCGGGCGCTCGAAGCGACCCTGACCAAGCGCGAGCCAGGCCCGAAGAGAAAGCACGGGAACATCCCGCTGTAGCGCGGATCACGAGGCACGAAGCCTGCGATCTCAGAGCGGGAGGCGCAGCCCGATGCGGTACGCGCCGTATACGAGCAATGCGATCCATGCGAATTGCGCGACCACCAGGACCGACATAGTTGCGCGATGCGTCAACCGGCTAGACGCTGGACCGGGGCGAGCTGCTAGTCGGCCTGCTGGCCGCTCTGATGTTCTGCGTCGGCTTCTGGCTGTTGATCGTTCTCGCCGTGCGAGCGCTGATCTAGCGCAGTAGCCGAGAGCTCTGCGCCCGGCAGGCGTGCCGCCATGTGGTCCATCCCCTGTTGTCCTCCCCCACGCCGTGTCCGGAACGGCGCCTTCCACAACACTCATAACACGTGTCCGGGCCTCATGTGTAGCGGTCCGCTTCACCACGACGACGATCCGTGACGAACCGTGAGACCTCACGGGCGTGACCGACACCGGGCCGGTGCCGGACGTCCGGCCGCCTGCGAGCGGCCTTCCGTGCCTCGCCCATCGACCGACTAGGCTCGGCCGCTTGGAGATCGACCACGTCCTCCTCGCGACCCGCGACCTCGCAGAGGCCGCCCGCGAGCTCGAGGCCCGGCACGGGCTGCGATCCATCGCGGGCGGGCGCCATCCGGGGTGGGGAACCGAGAACCGGATCGTCCCGCTCGGCGACGCCTACCTCGAGCTGGTGGCGGTCGCGAACCTCGCGGAGGCCCGGGACAGCGCCTTCGGGCAGTGGGTGGCGCGAGCCGGCTCCCATCTCCTCCGTCCTCTCGGCTGGGCAGTGCGGCCGGGCGACCTCGACGACGTAGCCCGGCGGCAGGGGCTCGCCGTGACGTCCGGCGCGCGCGTCACTCCCACGGGCGAGCGCCTGGCGTGGCGGACGGCCGGCGTCGACCGGGCAGCGGCCGAGCCGTCGCTCCCCTTCTTCATCGAATGGGAGCGCGGGTCGCGATTCCCCGGCTCGGCCGACTCGGACATGCAGGCCCGGCTCGTCCGGCTCGTTCTCGAGGGCGATCCCTCGCGCCTCGCCTCCTGGCTCGGAGGCCACGCGCTTCCACTGGAGGTGGGGCTCGGTGCGCCGGCCGTGGTCGCCGTCATCGTCGCGGCTGACGCCTGGCGGGGGTGACGGCAATTCGCGCGAACCGGTGACGCCAGACACGGCGCCGGGTCGCCCCGTCCGGGCACGGCCCGAGCACCGACTACCCGCGGCGTCGGCGGACGCCCGACGTCACATCTATCCGAGGACCCAGTGGCCCTGCCGAAGGATCGGCACGGCCGACCCGTCCGACCCGATGCCGTCCACGTCGACGTCGGGACCGCCGACCATGAGGTCGATGTGGATCGTCGACGACGTTGATCCCGGCCTCGAGACGTTCCTCGTCGTCCATCGACGCCGACCCCGTCGACGGGCTCGGTGTAGCCGGATCCGATCGCGACGTGCGACGAGGCGTTCTCGTCGAGCAGGCGATTGCGGAAGAGAAGGCCTCGTCGCCCGACCGCCGAGTCGACGTCCACGAGAGCGACCTCCCCGAGGCGGCGACGCGCCCGGGTCCGCCGCGAGCTTCGAGCGCAGGAACTCCTCTCCGCGGTCGGCGCTCGCCTCCACGACCTCGCCTCCCGCGAACCGGAGCCGGCCGCCCTCGACCAGCGAGCCGTACCAGTACAGCGGCGCCGTCAGCCGCACCGTCCCCTCAGTGAGCCTCCGGTCCGGCGTCGTGTAGACCTCCTCCGTCGGAAGGTTGAGCGACGTGCTCCTGGCCCCACGAGGTGCGGGACGTCGCACTGAGCCAGCGCGCGAAGTCGAGCAGCCCGACGCGAAGATCGGTGTCGGGGCCTCGGAACCTGAGGGCCGTGAACCGGCGCTCGTCGAGTAGAGCGCCGCGCTCGTGCAGCATCGCGATGTGGCGCCGCCACGCTTCGACCGGGTCGGGCTCGTCGAGGCGCGTCACTGCAGCGACCTCCGACCAGAGCCGGTCGGTGTCGGGCTCGCCGAAGAGGCTCCTCGCCCAGCCCTCGGTGGGGCACGCGATCACCGTCCAGGCGGTCGCGAGGCGCGACGTCAGGTCGCGCGCGATCTCCTTCACGCGGCTCGGCTCGGCCCGGGCGGCACGGGACGGATCGACGTCCGAGAACAGCTCCGGATCGGCGTCCCCGAGGATGGCGACGAGCGCGGCGCCCTCGATGCCGAGCGCGGCGGTCTCGCGCCACGGTGGAGTTCGATCGAGCAGCGCGTCGGGAGCATGGAGCGCGTGCAGGCGACGGATGTGGTCGTCGACGTAGAAGCACGACGACGTCTCCGGCGCCGGCGCGCCAGCCGGCCTCGGCCACGGCGCGGAGGAGCGGAGCGTGCTCCGGCTCGCCGTAGACGACGAGCTTCTGGCCTTCCTGGAGGTTGACGCCGACACGAACGGCGAGCTCGGCGTAGCGCGAGGCGTAGTCCATCGGGCGACCATCTCGCCCGCGAGCCGCGCCGTCAACCGCCGGCGGCCGGCGAGAAGGCGAGCTCGCGCGAGTCGCAGACCGGCTCGTAGCCGATGCGCATGTAGATGGCGTTCGAGGTCGGGTTCGCGAGATCCGTGTAGAGGAAGCAGAGCCGCCGTCCGCGATCGAGCTGGAGCTGCGACACCCCGGCGGTGACCGCGCTCCCGTAGCCACGGCCGCGGTGCTCCGGCGGGGTGTAGACCGGACCGATCCGGATGCCGTTGGGCGTCGGGCCCGAGTAGCCGGCGAGGGAGACCGGCCGGCCCTCTCGCTCCCAGAACGCGATGCCGCGCGTCTCCGAGCCCTGGAGCCTTGTAGCGACGCTCCGCTCGAGCCGCTCGGCGTCTCCGTCGCCCTCGTGGAGCACCTCCTCCGAGAACGCGCGCATCCAGGCGAGCGCCAGGTCGCGGTCCGCGGGCCCGGCCAGGCGTAGCGCACCTTCGACGCCGCGGGGCGGCTCGACCGCGCGAAGCGCGTAGATCCGCTGCTCGAACCTCGTCGTGACGGTCACCGCCCGCTTCGCGCTCCAGGCGGTCGAGAACGCGTCCACCTCGGGCACCGCGCCGACGACGCCGGGGAGGTCGTCGTCGATCGCGGCGACGAGCGCGTCGACGGCCCGATCGTCGAGCGGCCGCGCGAGGACGAGGTTCATCGGTGGAGTGCGCAGCGCCACCCCGACGACCCGAGCCGCGTCGCGGACGACCCACCCGTGGAGCTCCGGATAGACGTCGGGATGGTCTCGGACGACCGACAGGATCCCGAACGAGAGGTTGTGTCGCGGCTCGTCGGCGAGGAGGAGTGGGCCGGCCGTCTCGAGGAGCTCGGCGGCGGCGGTGACGGTCTCGACCTCCATCGCCCGATCGTACGCGCGTGCACGGGCCGGCTCTGGCTGAGCTGGAGCGACGCCGGACGCGCCGGCTCACGGAGGCCGCGGACTCGTGGCCGGGCGTTACGGTACGGCCGATGCGGGTCTCCGCCAAGGTCGACTACGCCCTCCGGGCGATGCTCGAGCTCGCCGCGGCGGGCGGGCTGGTGAAGGCCGAGCAGCTCGCGACGGCGCAGGCGATCCCGCGCAAGTTCCTCGAGAGCATCCTGCTCCAGCTCCGGCATGCGGAGCTCGTCGCGAGCCAGCGGGGGGTCGAGGGCGGCTACGCGCTCGCGCGCCCGGCCTCGGACATCAGCGTCGCCGACGTGATCCGCGCGGTCGAGGGACCGATCGCGACGGTCCGCGGGACACGACCGGAGGAGGTCGAGTACGTGGGGAGTGCGACGGCGCTCCAGCCGCTCTGGCTCGAGCTGCGCGCGGCGATGCGCGACGTGCTGGAGGGCACGACGCTCGCCGACCTTCTCGCGCGGTCAGGGACCCCACGCGCGAAGGCACACCACGACGGCGACTGAGCCGTCGCGGCCGCAGGATTCCCCTCCCGGCACCACCGCTCCCAGCTGCGCGACGGACATGGAGAGCGAGAGCACGAACAGCAGCCACACGGCGAGGAGTGCGACGCGCACTCCTCGCCGCCGGCTCACGCGAAGACCCGCTCGCGGGCGGCTCGCACCCACACGATCTGGCCCTGCTCGAGCTCGAGCTCCTCGAGGCCCTGACGCGTCAGCTGCACGGTGAGGACGTCGCCCTCGGCAGGTGTCAGCTCGACGCGGGCGTCGAACCCGTAGAGCGTGATCCGCTCGATCATCGCCTCGACGGAGTCGGCCGAGGGCGTCTCGACGATCTCGAGCTCGTGCGGTCGCACCCAGGCGTCGCCGAGGCGGTTCGCCTCACCGACGAAGCTCATGACGAACTCCGTCTGCGGCTCGTCGTAGAGCTGGGTCGGCGTTCCGACCTGCTCGATCCGGCCGTGGTTCATGACAGCGATCTCGCTCGCGACGTCCATGGCCTCCGCCTGGTCGTGCGTGACGAAGACGGTCGTGACGTGCACCTCCTCGTGGAGGCGGCGGAGCCACTCGCGGAGCTCGGCCCGCACGCGAGCGTCGAGCGCGCCGAACGGCTCGTCGAGGAGGAGGACCTGCGGCTGGGGGGCCAGGGCGCGGGCGAGCGCCATCCGCTGCCGCTGACCGCCCGAGAGCTGGGCCGGATAGCGGTGGCCGAACGCCTCGAGCTGCACGAGCTCGAGGAGCTCGTCGACCCGTTCCCGGATCTCCGCCTTCGGGCGCTTCCGCACCTTCAACCCGAAGGCGACGTTGTCCCGCACGGTCATGTGCTTGAACGCGGCGTAGTGCTGGAACACGAAGCCGACGTTCCGCTTCTGGGGCGTGAGCGCCGTCGCGTCCCGGCCCGAGAGCGTGATCGCACCCGCGTCCGGCCACTCGAGCCCGGCGATGATGCGCAGGAGCGTGGACTTGCCCGAGCCGCTGGGGCCGAGGAGTGCGGTGAGCGATCCGCTCTCGACCTCGAGCGAGACGTCGTCGAGGGCGACGAAGTCATCGAACTGCTTCGTGATGCGTCGGATGGAGATCGACATTTCAGTGCCTCGATTCCTTCGGTTGGACGACGATCATCAGAATCAGGAGCAGGATCGCGGTCGCCGCGAGGACGAAGGAGATTCCGTAGGCAGGCGCGTAGTTTCCGTACGCGAACTGGTACGCGTCCTCGACGCGGAGCGTCGCCGTCTGCGTCTGGCCGGAGATGTTCCCCGAGACGATCGCCACGGCGCCGAACTCGCCGATTCCCCGTGCGGCGGTGAGCACGACGCCGTAGACGACGGCCCAGCGGATCGACGGGAGCGTGATGCGCCAGAAGGTCTGCCAGCTGGAAGCACCGAGGGTCTGCGCAGCCTGCTCCTGCTCCGTGCCGATCTCCCGGAGCGTCGGCACCACCTCGCGTACGACGAACGGCAACGTCACGAATATCGTGGCGAGCACGATGGCGGGCGTCGCGAAGAGGATCTCGTGGCCGTTGCGCTGGAACCAGCCGAACCAGCCGTTGATCCCGTACAGGGTAACGAGCGCGAATCCGACGACCACAGGCGAGAGTGAGAGGGGCAGGTCGACGAACGCGTTGAGGAAGCCTCTGCCGGGGACGTTGGCGCGCACGATCAGGAGCGCGCAGACGACGCCGAAGACGGTGTTCACGACGACCGCGATCGCCGTGACCGTGAGCGTGAGCTTGAACGCCGCGATCGTGTTCGGGTCGGTGATCGCCGCCCAGGCGCCGTCCAGGTCCTCGGACGTGCGCCACACCATCATCACGAGCGGCCCGACGAGGATGAGCGTCAGGTAGCCGAGCGCGGCGAACCGGAGGGAGAGCCTACCCACGCTCGTGCTTCGTGACGTACCAGCGGGCCGCACCGATGCCGAGCAGGACGGCAAACGAGATCAGGAGCAGCACGACGGCGACTGCCGCGGAGCCCTCCGGATCCTGCTCGATGCGATGGAAGAGGTAGATCGAGGCGACCTCGGTCTTGAACGGGAGGTTGCCCGCGATCAGCACGATCGCGCCGATCTCGCCGACGGCACGCGCGAAGGCCATCGCGACCCCCGACAGGATCCCGGGGAGAATGTTCGGCAGGACGATGCGCCGGAAAGTGGCGAACTCGCTCGCGCCGAGCGACCGCGCCGCCTGCTCGAGCTCCTCGTCGAGCTCGATCAGCACCGGCTGCACCGCCCGGACGACGAACGGAAGCGTGACGAACAGCAGCGCGACGTAGATCGCTCCGCGCGTGAACGTCACGTTGGCGTCGAAGTGGAACCCGCCGATCGTGAAGTCGATCGGCGTCCGGGGCCCGTACAGCGCCATGATCACAAGCCCGGCGACGATCGTCGGCAGGGCGAACGGCAGGTCGATGATGGCGTTGACGACGGACTTGCCGGCGAAGGAGTCCCGGACGAGGACCCAGGCGATGATCGTCCCGAACACGGCGGTGGTCAGCACAGCCAGTGTCGACATGAGCAGCGTGAGCTTCAGCGCCGAGACGGCCTGCGGCGACGAGACGACCTCCCAGAAGCCGGACCAGCCGTTACCGGTCGACCTCCAGACGACTGCCGCGATCGGGAGCACGACGATGATGAGCAGGAAGCTCGTGACGAACCCGACCTGCAGGGAGAGAGACGTCGAGGCTCTCTCCCTGCGGTGCGTGGTCGGCGCCGGGAGACCCGGCGCCTCTGTGACGGCGCTAGTTGCCAGTGGAGACACCGAGCGACGACTCGATCTGCTGCATGATGCTCTTGTTCGGGTCGAACCACTTCTTGTCGACCGCACGCCAGCCGCCGAGCAGCTTGTTCGTGATCTTCGTCTGGCCGGGCCGCACCGGGAACTTGTTCCCTGCCTCGGCGAGCGCCTTCTTGTCGACCGGCCGGTAGCCGTTCTCGGCGAGGATCTTCTGCGCCGGGTACGTCTTCAGATAGCGCGAGAAGGCGTTCCACTCGGTCTTGTGCTCACTGTTCTGGAGGCCGGCGATGTAGATGTCGATCAGCATCGTCTGCCGCGGGATCACGTACGGGATCTTCCCGTTGATCGCCTCGCTCTCGAACGTGAGGAGGACGTCGCCCTTGCCCGAGAGGAACGTGTTCGTGGCGTTCGACCCGGACGAGTCCTGGGAGACGACGTTGTTCTTGTAGAACTTCTGGAGGTAGGCGATCGCCTGCTTGTCGGTCTTGCCGAGCCTTCGCTGCGCGACGTAGGCCGCGAGGATGTTCCACTTGGCGATGCCGCCGGTGAACGGGTTGACCGTCACGACGCCGACGCCGGACTTCGTCAGGTCGTTCCAGCCCTTGATCTTCTTCGGGTTCCCGTCGCGGAGGCCGAACACGACGACCGAGTTCCAGACGACCCCGTTGTAGCTCTGCTTGTCCCAGTTCGCGTTGATGAGGCCCTTGTCGACCAGGTTGTTGATGTCGTTGCCGGTGTTGAGGATGACCCCGTCTGCGGGGAGCCCGTTGGCCACCGCCTGGCCCTGGGCCGAGGAGGGACCGTAGGACGCGCGGATGTTGATGCCGGACCCCTGCGGCGTCTTGCGGAACTCCTCGATCAGCTTGGTCAGCACCGGCCGCGGCGTCGAGTACGCGACCAGGTTCAGCGTCACGTCCTTCTTGCTCTTGTTGGCTGCCGTGGCCGCGCCTGCGACTCCCGTCGCGAGGGCGATCAGCAGCAGCGAGAACCAGACGAACCTCTTGCGATGCATAGCGCTCCTTCAGTCGTTGCCCCTGCCGCAGCGTCGGGCCTGCGGACACCTTGTCTAGCGGGAAGGTGTAGCATAAGGAAAATAAATGCGTCAAATAAGTAAGTACGCGATTCAAGAGGTCGGGCTCTGCGCCCGCTTCGCCAGGTGAACGGCCTCTTCCGACGTCTCTCCCTCGATCGCCGGTGGGCGCGTCGACCCACACGTTCGGCTCCCGCGCGGCGGATCTGCACGGCTCGACGCACGCCGACCAAACGCGATCGTTCACCCTAGCGCGCCGAACTCGGCGCCGTACGGTGGAGCGTTCCGTCGTTGCCGCGATCGGTCGTGCTCGAGGCACCTCCCGGGTGAGGCCCGCCTCAAGCGCCGGGACATGGTCGAGCAGCCGACGGTGGAGGCGGCTGCTGTCACGGAGTCGGGATGCCCCTTGCGGACACGACGCTCGTTCCGGTAATACATAGGCAATGCATAAGAAGGCATTGAACGCAGCCCAGGCCTCGCGGGCGCTCGGGATCAGCCTGGACACGCTCCGCCGCTGGGATCGCGAGGGAAAGATCCGGGTCGAGCGCGACGCGGCCAACCGGCGAGTCGTTCCCGCCGCCGAGGTCGAGCGGCTCCGGGGCGAGGCGGGTGCGGAGGGCCTGACGGCGCGTAATCGATTTCGCGGCATCGTCCGCTCGGTCGAGACGGACGGGCTGCTCGCCCGCGTCGAGATCGACGTGACCGAGCCTGCCCGCGTGGTCGCGATCGTCACCCGCGAGTCGGTCGAGGAGCTCGGCCTGGCGCCGGGGATGAGCGCCGCCGGAGTGGTCAAGTCGACGAGCGTGATGGTGGAGCGGTGACCCGCCGTCTGAGCCGGCGCAGCCTTCTCGCGGTCGCCGCAGGTGGTGTCGCTGTGGCGGCCCTCCCGGTACGTCCCGCCCGCGCCGCGACCGACGACGAGCTCGCCTACGCCAACTTCGGGCTTGCAGCTGCATACCTCGCGGCCGACTTCTACGGCCGGGCGCTCGAGGCCGACACGCTCGGGGCCGGAGCGCGCCCTGCACTCCGGCGAGGGCGAGCCGCCGCGACCTTGCATGCCCGCGCGCTGTCCGACCTGATCGCGGGAGCCGGCGACACCCCGGCCGCGGCGGACGACTTCGAGTTCCAATGGCCCGACGCGGCGTTCGCGAGCGCCGCGAGCACGAGGACGACGGGCCTCACCATCCTGCGTGCGGTGCTCGGGGCGTATCAGAGCGCTGCGGCGGCTGTCACGGAGCCGTCGTACCGCGTCCTCTACGCCAGCCTCGTCGCGAGCATCGCCCAGCAGATCGGCGCGCTCACGTCTCCGGGCGGTGAAGGCGCCCAGCCGTTCCCCGTCGCTCTCGATCTCGAGGCCGCCAGCGCGGCGCTCGAGGGGTATCTCGGGTAGGAGGCACATCATGAGAAGTCGTCTCGCATCGCTCGTCCTGGCGCTCATCGTCACTGCGTTCGCCGCCACCGCGGCGAGCGCACGGCCGACGGCCACGCCCCCGCTGACGATCTACGCCGCTGCCTCTCTCACCGAGGTGTTCAGGGCGCTCGACCCGAGCCAGAACTACAGCTTCGCCGGCTCCAACGCGCTCGAGACCCAGATCCGCAACGGCGCGCCCGCGGACATCTTCGCCTCCGCCGCGCCGCTCAATACGCAGCGGCTGTTCAAGGCTGGCGTCGTCGACAAGCCGGTCACGTTCACGGCCAACCGCCTGGCGTTGATCGTGCCGAAGTCGAACCCGGCCGGGATCAAGTCGATCTACGACCTGCGGAGCAAGCCGGTGAAGCTCGTGGTCGCAGCTCCCGGCCGTGCCGGTCGGCGGCTACACGCTCACGGTGCTCAGGAAGATGGGCCTGTCCGGTGTGCTGAGCAAGGTCGTGAGCCGTGAGTCGGACGTGAAAGCGGTGACGGGGAAGGTCGCGCTCGGTCAGGCCGACGCAGGGTTCGTCTATGTCACGGACGCCCGACCGGTGAGCGATCAGGTGACCGTCGTCAAGATCCCCGCGTGGGCGCAGCCCCGCGTTCGCTACGAGATCGCGGTGGTCTCGAAGTCGCCGAACAAGACGGCCGCTCAGGCGTGGATCAATGCGCTCCTCTCGACGAAGGGCCAGACGGCGCTGAAGAACGCAGGCTTCCTCCCGATTCCGAAGTCATCGACGTAGGGCATCTCTTCCGCGCTGCGCTCGTCGTCGCGACGGGTGCAGCGCTTGCCTTCCTCACGCTCCCCGTCGTCGCGATCTTCGCGCGGATCCCGCCGGGCGAGCTCGTGTCGGCTCTCGGTAGCGAGGCGGCGAAGGACGCTCTCGTCGTCACCGCGAAGACGAACGCGGTCTCGATGGCGCTCATCCTCCTCTTCGGGACGCCGACCGCCTACTGGATCGCGACGCGCTCGGGTGGGCTTCGAGACGTCGTGGTCACGCTCGTCGAGCTTCCGCTGGTGCTGCCACCGGCGGTCGCCGGAATCGGCCTCCTGGCGGCGTTCGGCCGACTCGGCCTTCTCGGTGGGACGATCGACGCGCTCGGGGTCGACATCGCGTTCACGCAGACGGCGGTCGTCCTGGCGGTGACGTACGTCGCGAGCCCGTTCTACGTGCGGACGGCGGTCGCCGCGTTCGAGTCGGTCGATCCGGCGCTGCCGGCCGCGGCCAGGACGCTCGGTGCCGGGCCGGCGCGGGTGTTCGGGCGTATCTCGCTTCCGCTCGCGGCGGGTGGCCTCGGAGCCGGCGCTGCCCTTGCCTTTGCGCGGGGTATCGGCGAGTTCGGCGCGACGATCATGTTCGCCGGCTCGTTGCAGGGAACCACCCAGACGCTCTCGCTCGCGATCTACGAGCAGTTCGATCTCGACTTCGACGTCGCTCTGGCGATCAGCGCCGTTCTGGTCGTGATCAGCGGCACCGTGCTCCTCTCCGTCAAGCTCCTCACGCGATGGCGCTCAGGGTCGACTTCACCCATTCCCTTCGCTCCTTCGACGCGCACGTCGAGCTGACGGTCGCGTCGGGGGAGACCCTGGCGCTCGTCGGGCCCTCGGGGGCGGGCAAGTCGACGACGCTGCGGGTCATTGCCGGACTTCTCCGGCCCGATCGCGGGCTCGTCGCCGTCGACGGCGAGACGTGGCTCGACACAGGGCAGGGGGTCGACCGGCCCGCCGAACGGCGGCGTGTGGGCTATCTCTTCCAGGAGTACGCGCTCTTCCCGCATCTCGACGTGTCTGCAAACATCCGCTTCGGCGCGCCGCGGGGCGAGTCGATCGATCTGCTGCTCGAGCGGTTTCAGATCACCGAGCTCTCGCATGCGCGCGTATCGGAGCTGTCCGGGGGCGAGCGACAACGCGTCGCGCTCGCACGCGCGCTTGCACGACAGCCCCGGGCGCTCCTGCTCGACGAGCCGCTCTCGGCGCTCGACGCGCACACGAAGGCCTCGGTTCGCGCCGAGCTCCACGGGATGCTCAGGGAGCTCGGCTTGCCGACGATTCTCGTGACGCACGATTTCGAGGACGCCGCGGCGCTTGCCGACCGCGTTGGTGTGCTCGTCGGCGGGAGCGTCGTGCAGGAGGGTACGGGTGCCGACCTGGTCGCGCGGCCTCGCGACGCGTTCGTCGCGAGCCTCACCGGCGCGAGCCTCCTGCTCGGCATCGCGCGCGCCGGTCGTGACGGATTGACGGAGGTCGTGCTCGACGACGCCCGATCGGCGTGGAGCAGTGACAGCGTGACGGGGCGGGTGGCGCTGGCGGTGCATCCCTGGGAGGTCTCCCTCGGACGCTCGCAGACGACGGACTCGGCGGTGAACCACCTCCAGGGGACGATCACGTCGATCGTCCCGCTCGGAAACCGCGCGCGCGTTCGGGTCGGCGAGCTCGTGGCCGAGGTCAGCACCGCCTCCGTCGAGCGGCTCGGGCTCCGCGAGGGCGAGCCGGTGGTCGCATCGTTCAAGGCGACGGCCGCGCGGCTGCTGCCGCTCGCATAGGCTGACTCAGGTGGACCTCGTGCTGGAGCCCGACGCCGACGGCGGCATCGCCGCGGCGGCGCGCGCCGCGGCCGACCGGGCCGGGTTGAGCTTTCAGCCGGGGCAGCGCACCCCGCCGAGAGCGTGGTGGCGTACAGGCCTCGCCGAGGCGATCGAGCGCGATCCGTCGTGGCCGACGCCGGCGAGACCCTACGAGGCTGCGCCTTCTCCCCGCAGGACGCGGGGCGCGACCCGCGCGTAGTCGAGCCCCGAGATCCAGGTCAGCACCGTCGCGACCAGGAGCGCCCACCACGCCACGTCCGCGTCCCATGCGCCGGCCGCCTGAAGTCCCGCGAGCGTCGCCGCGACGGTCTGCGCCCATGTCTTGAGCTTTCCCAGGTCGCGGGCACCCATCACGACGCCTCGCTCGATCGCTGCCAGCCGCAGGCCCGAGACCGCGATCTCGCGCGCGACGATCGCGGCGACCATCCACGCGGGGGCGACCCCCTCGGCGATCAGCATGACGAGTGCCGCCAGGACGAGCACCTTGTCCGCGATGGGATCGAGCAGCGATCCGAACGCGGACGTCTGGTTGCGGCGCCGCGCGAGCCAGCCGTCGACCTGGTCCGTCGCCATCGCCACGGCGAACACGACCGTCGCCCAGTAGAGGTGGTTCTCGAAGTCCCACGCGAACAGGACGACGACGATGGGTACCGCCAGCGCCCGTGCGAGCGTCAACTGGTCGGGCAGCGTCACGGTTCGGGGAGAATACGCGCCGTATGCCTCCCTTCTCGAAGGTGCTGGTCGCCAACCGGGGCGAGATCGCGATCCGGGTCTTCCGGACGCTGCGCGAGCTCGGGATCGGTTGCGTTGCCGTCTACTCGGAGGCCGACCGGGGGCGCGCACACGTGCGCGCGGCCGACGAGGCGTACCTCATCGGCCCCGGCCCGGCTGCCGAGAGCTACCTCCGGGCAGACGTGCTCGTCGAGACGGCGTTGCGCTCGGGGGCCGAGGCGATCCACCCCGGATACGGGTTCCTGGCCGAGAACGCGGCGTTCGCGCGACTCGTCGAGGACGCCGGGCTGACCTGGATCGGGCCACCCCCCGCCGCGATCGAGCTGATGGGGTCGAAGACGGCTGCCCGTGCCGCGATGCGCGCCGCCGGCGTTCCGATCGTCCCGGGGGCGGTCGACCCGGTCTCCACCGCCTCGGGGGTCGTCGTGCTCGGCGCCGAGATCGGCTACCCGCTGATCATCAAGGCGGCGGCCGGCGGCGGCGGCAAGGGCATGGAGATCGTCGGCGGGCCCGCGGACGCCGAGCGTGCGTTCGACGCGGCCACCCGCCAGGGGGAGAAGTACTTCGCGGACCCGACCGTGTACGTGGAGCGATACATCGAGGACCCGCGCCACGTCGAGGTCCAGGTCCTCGCCGACACGCACGGCAACGTGATCCACCTGGGCGAGCGCGACTGCACGATCCAGCGCCGCCACCAGAAGCTCGTCGAGGAGACGCCGTCGCCCGCCGTCGACGACGCGCTCCGCGCCCGGATCGGCCAGATCGCCGTCGACGCGGCGCGGGCCGCCGGATACCGGTCGGCGGGCACGGTCGAGGGGCTGCTGACGCGCGAAGGCGACTACTTCTTCATGGAGATGAACACGCGGATCCAGGTCGAGCACACCGTCACGGAGGCGGTCACGGGGCTCGACCTCGTGCGGGAGCAGGTGCTCGTCGCCGCCGGCGAGCCTCTGTCGATCGGCCAGGACGACGTGGTGCTCCGCGGGCACGCGATCGAGTGCCGGATCAACGCGGAGGACGTCTCGAAGGGATTCCTGCCCACGCCCGGCCGGATCACCGCGTATCGCGAGCCTGCAGGCCCCGGGGTCCGGGTCGATTCGGGGATCGAGGCGGGGGACGAGGTGAGCGGCCTCTACGACCCGATGATCGCGAAGCTGATCGTCCACGACGTCGACCGGGAGCGCGCCATCGCCCGCATGCTCCGCGCGCTGGCGGAATTCCGGATTGAGGGGCCGACCACGCTCCTCGGCTTCCACCGGGCGTTGCTCGAGCACCCCTGCTTCGTGCACGGCGAGACGTGCGACGACGTGGTCGAGTCGGAAGAGCTGGCGCAGCGTGCGCAGGAGCTCGAGCAGTCGTTCTCTCATCGGACAACAAGTGTTGCAGTTGGTCAGGACGGATCGTCCACGACGGTTCCGCGCCTCGTGGGGGTGGAGGTCGACGGGCGATCGTACGACGTCCGGCTCCACGTCACGGAGCCGCCCTGGGCTGCGCTGGCCCGGCGTCGGCGCGAGCGAGTGGGCGCCGGCCACGGAGCGGCCGGCGATGGCGCCGTGGTGAGCCCGATGCAGGGCACGGTGCTCAAGGTCGAGGTCGCGGAGGGTGACGCCGTCGAGGCGGGGCAGCTCCTCTGCGTCGTCGAGGCGATGAAGATGGAGAACGAGATCGTCGCTCCCCGCCTCGGCGTCGTGCGCGGCCTCGCCGTCGCGCCCGGAGCCGGGGTGACGAGCGGTCAGCTCGTCTGCGTCGTCGCCGAGCCCGAGCCAGAGCCCGAGTGAGTGTCGACGAGCTCGTCGAGCGACTCGTGGTCGCCGGGACGCTGACCGGCGCGACCCTGAGCCGACCCAGCTCCGCGAATCCGGGCGACCCGCGACGGGTCACGATCGAGCCGGTCACCCTCCGTGCCGGGGACCGCTGGCGCGTCCGGCGCCACTACGACTCGCGCACCACCGACGAGAACGTCGACGGGCCGGCGCTCGAGGCACTGCTGCGCGCCGGTATCGGAGGCGCGTACCGGCAGGCGCTCCTCCACGAGGCGGACGCGGATTGGCAGGTCCTCGCGGGCCGCGGCGAGCCGCGCATCCTGCGCCGGCCGCCCACGCGGCCCACCGCATCGGGCACGCACGACCGCGCCAAGCGCCACCCGCTTCCCGAGGGGGAGCCGGTCCCGTTCCTCGTCGCTCTCGGCGTGCAGACCGCCGAAGGCCGCGTCCGCTCGCAGAGGCGGGCGAAGTTCCGCCAGGTCAACCGGTTCGTGGAGCTGGTCGACGACATCGTCCCGGCCCTCCCGGAAGGGCGCGTGCGGGTGGTCGACTTCGGCTCCGGTCGCGCGTACCTGACGTTCGCCCTCCACGACCTGCTCACGCGCGTCCACGGACGCGAGGTCGACGTGCTCGGCCTCGACGTGAAGCCCGACGTCGTCGCCGAGTGCGAGGCGCTCGCCCGCCGCCTCGACGCCCACGGGCTGCGCTTCGAGCTCGGCGACATCGCGAACGCGAACCTCGACGGCGTCGATCTCGTCGTCAGCCTCCACGCCTGCGACACCGCGACGGACGCCGCGCTCGATCGTGCCGTTCGTGCCAAGGCGGGGGTCATCCTCGCGGTGCCGTGCTGCCAGCACGAGCTCCTCGGCCAGCTCTCGAGCGACGTCCTGCGCCCGCTGCTCCGTCACGGCACATTGCGCGAGCGGCTGGTCGCCGAGGTGACCGACGCCGCCCGCGCGCGCCTCCTCGAGCTGGCGGGCTACGACGTGCAGGTCCTCGAGTTCGTGCCGCTCGAGCACACGCCGAAGAACGTCCTCCTGCGCGCGACGCGCACCGACCGGCCGCGCCGCGACCGCGAGCGCCTCGCGGGCGAGTACCGGGCGTTCGCCGACGCGCTCGGGATCGAGCCGGCGCTGGAGCGACTCCTCTCGGACGTCGTCGAGACCCCGGCGTGAGCTGCTCGGAGCTCTCGCTCGAAGCGGGCATCCCCCTCGCCGGGACGACCACCCGGGCCGAGCGCTGGCTCCTCGTCGAGCACGACGGGCCGTGGGGGAGGGACGCCGTGCCCGACTCCGGGCTCCCGGAGCCTGCGGCCGAAGCGCTGCTCGGCTTCGATGGCCGCGTGCTTCTCGTGCGCCGCCCCGGGCGCTCCGCGACCTCCCGGCCGGCCGTGTTCGTCGCGCACACGACCGAAGACGGAGGAGAGCTCCGGCGGATCGACCTCTCCCGCCTGGAGGACGTGGGCGCGGCCGACCTCGACACGGCCGGTGTCCCCGTCGAGGGCCCGCTCGTCCTCGTCTGCACCCACCGGCGGCGCGACGCTTGCTGTGCCCGACGCGGCGTGCCCGTGTACAACGCGCTCCGACCCCACGTCCCCGAGGACCTCCTATGGCGCTCGTCCCACCAGGGCGGCCACCGGTTCGCGGCCAACGTGCTGGCGCTGCCGCACGGGATCCAGCTCGGCCGGGTCGGGGCGACCGAGGCCGCCGGGGTCGCCGCCGCGCTGGCGGCGGGCAGGATCCCGCTGGCCCACTATCGCGGACGCTCGCTCCACGCACCGGAGGTGCAGGCGGCAGACGCGCTCGTGCGGAACGTGGAAGGGCTCGACCGCGTCGGCGACGTCCGGCTCGTCGAGCACGCGGGGGATCGCGTCGTCCTCGCGACGCCCCGGGCCGTGCTCGAGGTGCGGGTGGAGGAGCGCTCCGGGCCGACCCTTCCGGCGAGCTGCGGCGCCGAGCCGGAGCCGACCACGAGCCTCACCGCCGCGGTCGTCGGCCGGACGACGGCCTGAGATCGCCGTCGAGCGGTCAGGACCGCAGCCGGTAGGCGTGGTCCGTGATCCAGACGAACCGCGACGGCATCCCGTCGGGCGGGTCGCCGAGGGCGACCAGCGGGCCGAACACGACGCGGACGTAGCGGCCGGAGGCGAGCGTGCCACGGGCCGACACCGTCCCGCGCCAGCGCCCCTCCGGGCCGAGCCTCGCCGGGAGCGACGGGACGAACACCCGGGCCGGGCGCAGCCCGGGGAGGTCGGAGTTGCGACTCCGCTGCTCGACCTCGCCGAGGTCGCTCGTGGCGAAGAGCATGACCCCGAACGACTGCTCGACCGCGACGGGATTCTGCCCCATCTCCCAGGCGATTCCGGTCAGGTTCTCGACCTCGACGTCGGCCTTCCAGCCGTCATTCGTGACGGCGAACCGGTACACGCGGAAGACGAGCGCCGGGCCCGTGTCCGGGGAGCGCTCGTCCCAGCCGAGCTCGGCGGCCTGCGGCGGGGCAGCCGTGGCGGGCGGAGGCGAGGTCGCCGAAGACCCGCATCCCGTGGCGAGCAGGATCGCGGCGAGCGCGACCGGGACGGCGAGGGAGCGCTGCACCCGGTCATGCTCGCACAGAGGATCGGACCGGCTCCGGACCGGCGGCGAGGGTGATGACCCGTCCGGCGGAGGTTCTTCGGTAGCCTGCCGCGCGGCGTGGACCTCTACGAGTACCAGGGCAAGGAGCTCTTCCGCCGGGTCGGGATCCCGGTCTCGGAGGGAAGGCTCGCGACGACTCCCGGTGAGGCGCGGCAGGCCGCGGAGGTGCTCGGGGGGCCTGTCGTCGTCAAGGCGCAGGTGCTGACCGGCGGGCGCGGCAAGGCGGGTGGCATCAAGCTCGCCGCGAACGCGCACGAGGCGGAGGAGCGTGCCAAGGAGATCCTCGGGCTCGACATCCGCGGTCACGTCGTGCACAAGCTCTGGATCGAGCGTGCCTCGGAGATCGCGAAGGAGTACTACCTCTCGCTCACGTTCGACCGCGGCGCCAAGCAGGCGCTCTACATGTTCACGACGCAGGGCGGCGTCGAGATCGAGGAGGTCGCCGAGGAGAGCCCCGACGCGCTCGTCCAGCTCCGCGTCGACCCCCTCGAGGGCTTCCACCCCTGGCAGGCCAGGCGGCTCGTCTACGGCGCGGGTGTGACGAGCCCGTCCGAGCAGAAGCAGATCGCCGCGATCATCGGGAAGCTGCACGAGGCCTTCGTCGGCTTCGACGCGATGCTCTGCGAGATCAATCCGCTGATCGTCACGCCCGAGGGCGAGGTCAGGGCGCTCGACTCGAAGTTCACCGTCGACGACAACGCGCTCTTCCGTCACCCGGAGGTCGCGGAGATGCGCGACCTCGAAGCGGCGGACCCGCTCGAGGCGATCGCGCGCGAGAAGCACGTCACGTACGTGAAGCTCGACGGCGAGGTCGGTGTCCTCGGGAACGGCGCCGGGCTGACGATGTCGACGGTCGACGTCGTCACCTTCGCGGGCGGGCGTCCCGCCAACTTCTGCGACCTCGGCGGAGGCGGCGACGCCCAGGGTGTCGTCGACGCGCTCTCGGTGATCACGCGGGACCCGCAGGTGAAGGCGATCTTCTTCAACATCTTCGGCGGGATCACGCGCTGCGACGAGGTCGCCCGCGGGATCCTGCAGGCGCTCGGCGAGATGTCGCTCGAGCTGCCGATCGTCGTGCGGCTCGACGGCACGAACGCCGAGGAGGGCCGGAAGATCCTCGCGGAGGCCGCGCCGTCGAACCTGCGCGTTTCGCCGACGATGCTCGAGGCGGCGAAGCTCGCCGTGGAGCTGGCCGCATGAGCCCGGCGGACCACTGGAGCCCGAGGGCGCAGGCGTACGTCGAGTCGGACGCGCACCGCGAAGGCGAGGACCTCGAGCAGCTCGTGGCGTGGGCCGCGGGCGCGCGGACCGCGCTCGACGTCGCGACCGGTGGCGGGCACGTCGCCCGGCGTCTGCGCGACGCCGGCATCGAGGTCGTGACCTGCGATCCCGCGCCCGGCATGCGGCCCGACGTGATCTGCAGGGCCGAGTCCCTCCCGTTCGCCGACGGTGCGTTCGACGTCGTCGCATGCCGTACGGCGGCGCACCATTTCGCCGACCCCGGCGCGGCCGTCCGCGAGCTGGCGCGTGTCGCCCGCGAGCGCGTGCTGATCGTCGACACGGTCTTCATGGGGGACGACGTCGAGGTGGCGGAGAAGCTTCGCGATCCGTCGCACGTCCGCAACTACACGGAGGCCGAGTGGCGTGCGTTCGTGGACGAGGCGGGCCTCGTGGCCGACGACGTCCGCTTCTCCGACCACACGTTCGACTTCGCCGCATGGCTCGCGCGCACGGGCTGCGAGGGCGACGAGGCGGAGCGCGCCGGGTCGCTCCTCGGCGACCGCGTGGCCGACGGCCGGCTGACGCTCGACAAGATCGCGATCCGGGCCGTCAAGGGGTTCTAGGTGGCCATCTTCGTCGACACCGACACGCGGCTCGTCGTCCAGGGCCTGACCGGCTCCGAGGGGCGCTTCCACGGCCTCCGGAACCGCGCATACGGAACGAGCCTCGTCGCGGGGGTCACGCCGGGCAAGGGCGGCCAGGACGTCGAGGGCGTCCCTGTCCTCGACACCGTCGCCGACGCCGTCCACCAGCACGGCGCGAACACGTCCATGGTCTTCGTGCCGGCGCCGTTCGCCGCCGACGCCATCTACGAGGCGGTCGAGGCGGGCGTGCACACGGTGATCACGATCACGGAGGGCGTCCCGGCGCACGAGATGCTCCGCATCCACGCCTACATCCGCTCGAAGGGCGTCCGGATGCTCGGGCCGAACTGCCCCGGGGCCCTGTCGCCCGGGAAGGCGAACGTGGGGATCATCCCCGCCGAGATCTTCGCTCCCGGGAACATCGGCCTCGTCTCGCGCTCGGGGACGCTGACGTATCAGATCGGCCACGAGCTGACCCAGATGGGCCTCGGCAACTCGACGATCGTCGGGATCGGCGGGGACCCGATCGTCGGGTCGTCGTTCATCGACGTGCTGACTCTCTTCGAGGCCGACCCCGAGACGAAGTACGTCGTCATGGTCGGCGAGATCGGCGGCGACGAGGAGGAGAAGGCCGCCGACTTCATCGAGTCGGAGATGACGAAGCCGGTCGTCGCCTACATCGCCGGGTTCACCGCGCCGCCGGGCAAGACGATGGGCCACGCAGGGGCGATCATCTCCGGCTCCTCGGGGACCGCCGAGGGGAAGAAGGAGGCCCTCGAGGCGAAGGGGATCAGGGTCGGCACGACCCCGACCGAGACCGCACAGCTCGCCGCCGAGCTCGCCCGCTGACGGCGGAGCGGCGCGCGCCCGCCAGCGCGTATGGCGTCCACGAATCGGTGTAGATCTCCCCGTTCATGGGAGCCGCGGGCCGAGGACGCTTCGGGAGGATGCGGGGTCGATCGCTCCTGCGGCCAGAGACGACCTGCGCGACCAGGCGTTCTGACGAAGGAACAGCGCTCCGATCTCCATGGCGGGAGCGGACTCGATGCCGTCTAGGACCGCGTGGTCAGCGCGGCTTCGATCCGCTCGAGACGCTCGTCGATCGCACGCAGCCGTTCGTCGGACGTGGGGGCGCTGTCTCCCTGCAGCGGAATGCCCGACCGGGCCACGAACGAGCTCGTTATCGCCGCCGTGATCACCGTCACGAACCCTATCCCGAGGAGCATGACGACACTTGCCAGGAGCCGACCGGCGATCGTCACCGGGACGAAGTCGCCGTAGCCGACGGTCGTGACCGTCTGGACGGCCCACCAGAGGCCGGATCCGACCGACGGAAACCCTTTGTGGTCGACGATCGTCATCGACAGCCCCGCGACGATGGTTATCGAGGTGGTCACGGTCGCGATCACAATCGCCGCCTCTCTCGGGTTACTCGCCCGAGAGACCCAGCGATCAATCTGACGCTCGACTCGTGTCTCCGAAGCCATGGCTCGTGAGTTCGCGCATGCCACTGCCTGTCCTGCCGAACGCTTCACCGACAGCGGAGCCTCCACAGCCGCGCGCGCCCACGGTGAACAGTGAGTCTTCTCACGGCCGCCCCGACGATCAGCGAGATCTCGTCGCAGGAGCGGGCTCGCGACACCGAGGAGCGCGAAGAGCTCATGACGCGGCTCGAGCGGATCGAGCAGGCGATCGCGCGCCAGGCCGACGCCCGGTAGCAGCGGACGAACGCGTACGATCGCGCGCGTGGAGCTGCGATCGCTGGCCGACGCCGAGCCGTTCACGACGAAGGACGGCTCGACGATCCGCGAGCTCCACCACACGCCCGCCCAGTCCCTCGCCGAGGCGTCGCTCGAGCCGGGGCAGGCCACCGAGCGCCACTACCACGCGCGGACGGAGGAGATCTACCTCATCACCGCCGGCGGCGGCGCTCTCGAGGTCGACGGCGAGTCGCGGGAGGTCCGCGAGGGCGACGCCGTGCTGATCCCCCCGGGCGCCTGGCACGAGCTCGTCGCGGGGCCCGAAGGCGCGCGCCTGCTCTGCATGTGCGCCCCGCCGTACTCGCACGACGACACCTTCTTCTCGTGACCCGCAGGCTTCCGGGCCTGCTCTGCGCGCTCGTCCGAGCCGCCGAACCGGCTTGACGACCTCGTCGGCGCCGGGCTCGCAGCCGCGCTGGGCGCGGCTGCCGAGTGCGAGAACGTCGGGGCCTAGATCTTCCGCTTGGGGCGCGACGCGCCCCAGGCCCCGCGGCGGCGGGAGGAGTACACGAGCTTCGCGGGCGCGGTCCTCATCCCGGTCTGCGCGAACGTCTCCTGCTGCCCGTTGAGGCGCGCGACGCGGCTCATGTCCGCCTGCTGCTCCGGCAGGACGAGCGTGACACCGGTTCCCGACCGCCCGGCGCGTCCCGTGCGGCCGACCCGGTGGGTGTACGCCTTGCCGTCCTCGGGCGGGTCGAAGTTGATCACGTGGGTGACGTCGTCGAGGTCGAGCCCGCGGGCAGCGACGTCGGTCGCGATGAGCGTCGTCACCTTCCCGCTGTCGAACCGCTCGAGCGCGCGCTGCCGCTGCCCCTGGCTCAGGTCGCCGTGCATGGCCGCAGCCTTCACACCGTGTTGCTCGAGCTTGCGGGCCAGCCGGTCGGCCCCGCGCTTGGTGCGGACGAAGACGAGCGCGAGCCCGCGCTCGGCCTCGAGCAGCTCGACGAGCTTCTCGACCTTCGTGTCCTGCGTGACCGAGACGAACCGGTGCTCGATCTCGCTGGGCCCGTGCTCGGTCGGCAGCGATGCCTCGATCCGTGCGGGCGACTGCGTGTACGAGCGGGCGAGCTCGCCGACCTCGCCGTCGAGCGTGGCCGAGAAGAACATCGTCTGGCGGTCGCGCGGGAGGCGCTTGACGATCCGGTCGACCTGCGGCTTGAACCCCATGTCGAGCATCCGGTCGGCCTCGTCCAGGACGAGGATCTCGACGGCGTCCAGTGTGACGAGGCGCCGGTCGAGCAGGTCCTGGAGGCGCCCCGGCGTTGCGACGATGATGTGCGCGTCGCGCGCGTGGTTCGCCTGCGGACGCAGGGCGACGCCGCCGTAGACGCTCGCGACCACGAGGTCGCGGGGCGTCGCGAGTATCTCGATCTGCTCCGTGACCTGGAGGGCGAGCTCGCGCGTCGGGACGAGGACCAGCGCCGCCGGCCGCGCGTCGTCGCGCGGCACGCGCTCGACGAGCGGGATGGCGAACGCGAGCGTCTTGCCCGAGCCGGTGGGGGACTTCGCCAGCAGGTCGGTGCCTGCGAGCGCGGGCGGGATGGCTCGCGACTGGATCTGGAAAGGACTGCTGATGCCGCGCTCCTCGAGCGCGGCGATCGACTTCGCGCTCACGCCGAGCGCGGCGAACGTCTCTTGCGACATGTGACTCCTGTGTTGGTTGGATCGGCTCGAGACCTACGACCTTCGAGCCCACGAGGAGTCGAACGAAGCGGATCTCACTGGCCGGCACTTCGCGCCGACCATGCCAGGGACGGTAGCAGCTGCCGCGGCCGGCACCGGCCCCGGTAGGCTCGTTCCATGCCTCCGATCTCGTTCGCGCGAGGTGCTCCGGCGCCCTCCTGCCTCGACCCCGGGCTCCTGTCCGACTGTGCCCGGGTGGCGCTCGAGCGGGACGGGACGACGATCCTCTCCTACGGCACCGGCGGCGGCTACGGGCCGCTCCGCGAGCTCCTGGCCGAGCGGCACGGCGTCGATCCTGCGCGGGTCTTCCTGACGACCGGCGGCCTCCAGGGGTTCGTCTTCTACTCCGCCGTGCAGCTCGCGCGGCGCCCGGGGCGGGTGCTCGTCGAGGCGCCGACCTACGACCGGCCGCTGAAGCTGCTCCGCTGGCAGGGAGTCGAGACGGTGGCGCTCGCGATGGACGAGGAGGGGCTCGACCCGGATGCGCTCCAGGCCGAGCTCGAGCGCGGTGGCGACGTGTCGTTTCTCTACACGATCCCGACGTTCCAGAACCCGAGCGGCCGCACGCTGAGCGAGGAGCGTCGTCGCCGGATCGTCGAGCTCTGCCGGGCACACGGCCTGGACGTGCTGGAGGACGACCCCTACGGCCTCGTCCGGTACGAGGGGACCGCGCCGCCGGCGCTCCACGCGCTCGAGGGCGGAATGCACGTGACGTTCACGTCGTCGTTCTCGAAGACCGTCGCGCCCGGGCTGCGCGTCGGATGGTTCGTCGTCCCCGAGGGCTTGCGGAACGGGTACGACGACCGTGCCGTGTCGACGTACATCTCACCGCCGCTCCTGCCGCAGGCGATCGTGCACGAGCTCTTCGCGCGAGGCGCCTTCGACCCCAACCTCGAGCGGATCCGCGGCATCCTGCGAGCCCAGCGCGACGCGATGCAGGCCGCGCTCGACGAGCGGCTGGCGGGGCGGGCGACCTGGAGCCGCCCCGAGGGCGGGTACTTCCTCTGGGTCGACTTCGGCGCGGGGATCGACGCGGGGGAGCTGCTCGGTCGCGCAACCGAGGCGGGCGTCACGTTCGTCCGCGGGGCCGACTTCTTTCCCGGAGGAGACGGGGGCGGGAGCTCCGCTCGGCTCGCGTTCTCCTACGAGGCGCCCGAGCGGATCGCCGAGGGCGTCCGCATCCTCGCGGGGCTCCTCTAGGCCTCCGTCCTAGACGGCTCGGATCTCGGCGTCCGGGAGCGCTCCGAGCAGCTCCGCGACGCCGGTCTCGAAGACCGCGTGCGGGGTGCCGGCGGCGCACCAGACGCGGTCGAACCGCCGCAGCGACTCGTCCACGATCGTCGGCAGCTCGGTGTCGTGCCCGAGTGGCGGGATGCCGCCGATCGCGAACCCGGTCGCCTCGCGCGCCTCGTCGGCGCTCGCGGGGCGCCCGTCGACCGCGGTCACCCGCCGGTCGCCCGAGCACAGCACCATGGTCGGCTCGCCGTCGACGACGAAGACCAGCGACTTCACGATCTGCCCGACCTCGCAGCCGCAGGCCGCGGCCGCCTCCGCGGCGGTGCGCGTCGAGTCGGGCAGGACCTGCACTTCGACTACGAGCCCGCGCGCGGCGAGCCGCTCGCGCACCTTCGCCGCCGTCGGGTGCACGGCCCGGGCTACCTCCGACGGCGGCTACGCCACCACCGCGGCACGACGAGCGCGAGGACAGCGCCGAGCGCCATGCTCAGCAGAATCAGCCACGGGAGCCTCGTGTTGACGGTGAAGAAGACGAAGTCGACCGACTGCTTGCTGTCGTTGAGGAGCAGGAACGCGAGTGCGTAGAGCGCGACCGCGCCGCCGATCACCAGTCGCCAGGGGATCGGCCGGGAGGTTGTCTCCGGTCGATCCCCCTGGGGAGGGCGCAACTCGTCGCTCACGCGGCGATCTTATGCGCCGGATGCGTGCGCGACCTGCGGCAGTGGCGATCGGAGGACGAGGCGGGGTTGCGTCGGAGGCGTGAGCCGGCCGACGGTCGCGGCGCGGAAGGTGGGGCAAGGAGTGTTCCCCGGAAGTGCACAGAGGCCCTCTTTGCGGAAATAGCAGTCCTCGCATGTCGCAGCGGCGCGCTTGCTCATGTCCCCTCTGTTCGCCTGCCGTGGTCCCCTGATGGACAGCGGGCATTGTGGCTCTGGCCGGGGGTTGCCGCAACCCCCTCCCGAGAGGAATTCCCCGCAATTTGCGGCTGTCGCCCTGTGAGACAAAATCCCTGCAAAACGCTATTTCCGGGGAAGCGTTTGCAGCGCGTGCAACGCCTGTTCAAAACTCTCCACAGGGATGATGCGCAAGCCCCCTGCATAGCGCCTCGCGGTGGCTGCGTTTTCCCCAGCCGGCACGAGGAACACGTCGGCCCCGGACGATCGGACGCCGTGCGTCTTCTGCTTGATGCCCCCCACCGAGCCGACGCTGCCGTCGAGCTCGATCTCCCCGGTCGCCGCGACCCGGTAGCCGCGGTCGACGTCGTTCCCGAGCTCCTGGAAGACCTGCAGCGCGAACGGGAGCCCCGCCGACGGGCCGCCGACGTTGCCGAGGTCGATGCGGACGTCGAGCGGCAGCTCGATCTTCGCGTCCTGCGAGACGCTGATGCCGATGATCGCGCGCTCCTCGTCGTCCGGCGCGGCCACGGTGCTCGTGGTTCGCTCGAGCGTCTTTCCGTCGCGCCGGAGCCGCAGGCGCACGTCGTCGCCGGGCTCGAGCGTCGACGTCGCCTTCCGGAGCTGCGCGACGGTGAGCGCCTTGCGTCCGTCGACCGCGACGATCACGTCGCCGCTCTCGAGCGCCTTCGCCGCGGGAACGTCGACCGCCACCGCCTCGACGAGGACGCCGCGCGGCTCGGCCCGCACGTCGAGGCCCGCGGCCCGCATCGCGACCGCGGCCGCGACCTGCTCGGACCGGTTCATCTCCACCCGCGCCTCGGCGACCCGCTCCCGGAACGTCTCGCCGGGCGCGGTCACCGCCTGCGCCGGCACGAGCGACGCCCCGTCCGGGCGCAGGAACGGGAGGATCCGCTCGAGCCAGCGCACCTTCCGCACGGTGACGTCCACGTAGTAGATGCCGCCGGGGCCGCCGGGGTCGGTCTTGCCCTCGACCTCGACCTTCGCGGCGACCGGATGGGCGCTGTTCGGGACGAAGAGGTAGTCGCTTGCCGGAAGCGTGGCCGCCAGGAAGACGACCGCTGCGAGCAGGACGGCCCCGCAGAGGGCGAGCCAGCGCGACGTCGAGGATCTCACAGGAGCCCGTGCGTGATGCCGCCGTCCACCGGGATCACCGTGCCCGTCACGTACGCGGCGGCGTCGGAGGCGAGGAACGCGGCGACCGCTCCGATCTCCGAGGGGCTGCCGAGACGTCGTGCCGGGATCTGCTCGAGGTCGCCGCCGGGCGGGCCGTCGGAGCCGTAGACCGCGCGGAGGCGGTCGGTGTCGATCCGCCCGGGCGCGATCGTGTTCACGGTGATCCCGTCCGGGCCGAGCTCCCGGGCGAGGGTCTTCAGCCATCCGACGACACCGGGCCGCACGGCGTTCGAGAGCGCCAGGTTGGCGAGCGGCTCGCGCACCGAGGACGACTCGATCGCGACGATCCGGCCGCGGCCGCTCTCGCGCAGGTGCGGGAGGCATCGCCCGACGAGCGTCACGTGGGAGGTGAGGAGCAATGCAACCGCTTCCTCGACGGACTCGGCGGTGAGGGCGGTCGCGTGACCGGGAGGCGGCCCGCCGCCGTTCAGCACGAGGACGTCGATGCCGCCGAACGCGCCCACGGTCGCCTGGACCAACCGCTCGAGGTGCTGGGGGATGGTGAGGTCTCCCTGCACCGCGAGGGCGCCGATCCGCTCGGCCTCACGCTCCAGGAGCTCCCGCCGGCGGGCGAACATGGCGACGTGGGCGCCTTCGGCCGCCAGGGCCTCCGCGACCGCGAGTCCCATTCCCGACGAGGCTCCGCAGACGATCGCGGTACGGCCGGAGAGCCCGAGATCCATGGCGGCGAAGGCTACCCGGGCAGGTGTTCAGCGCCCGTGAAGCCGGGACGGAGCCCCGACGCTCCTACGACGGCTACGCCGTCGTGAGGACGCCGACGACCTCGCGCACGGCGGCGGCCGACTCGCTGCACCATCTTCTTCTCTGCGGCGCTCAGCTTGAGTCTGACGATCTCCTCGACCCCGCCGGCCCCGAGCCGGACAGGGACGCCCATGTAGAGGCCGTCGACGCCGTACTCGCCCTCGAGCAGCGCGGTGCACGGGAGCACGCGCTTCTGGTCGAGGCAGATGGCGTCGACCATCTGCGCCGCGGCCGCGCCCGGCGCGTACCAGGCCGACGTGCCGAGCAGCCCGACGAGCTCGCCGCCGCCCTTCCGCGTGCGCTCCACCATCTTGGAGATCTTCCCCTTCGTGGTGAGCTGCTCGAGCGGGACGCCGCCGACGGTCGTCGCCGAGACGACCGGGACCATCTGATCACCGTGCCCGCCGAGCACCATCGCCTGGACGTCCTTGACCGACGATCCCGTCTCCCACGCGATGAACGCCGAGAAGCGCGCGGTGTCGAGGATGCCGGCCATGCCGACGACGCGCTCCTTGGGGAAGCCCGAGACCGCGTGCGCGACGTGGCACATCGCATCGAGCGGGTTCGAGACGACGACGATGACGCTCTTCGGCGACCGCCGGACGACGTCCTTGGTCACCGCGGCCACGATCGCCTCGTTCGTCGTGACGAGGTCGTCCCGGCTCATCCCGGGCGAGCGCGGCCGGCCGGCCGTGATCACGACGACGTCGGAGCCCCGGGTCTCGTCGTAGCGCTCGCTCCCGACGATCGTCGGCTCGAATCCCGTGATCGACCCCATCTGGTTCATGTCGAGCGCCTTGCCCGCGGCGAAGTTCGGGACGATGTCGACGACGACGACGTCGGCGTAGTCGCGCCGCGCCACCTCGAGCGCGCACGTCGCTCCGACGTTCCCCGCGCCTACCACGGTGACCTTCTTCCTGCCGGTCACGGTCTCCGTCCTTTCGTGGTCACTAGAGGCGCTTCCGTCAGGAAGCGCCAAGCCGCTCGATGATCGCGTCCGCGTACTCGGACGTGCCGACCGCGGACGGGTCGTCGCGCGTCGGCTTGAGGTCGTAGGTGACGCTCTTCCCCTCGGCGATGACCGCTGCGACCGCCTCGTCGAGGCGTCTCGCGGCGTCGCGCTCGCCGAGGTGCTCGAGCATCAGCTTCCCCGAGAGGATCATCGCCGTCGGGTTGACCTTGTTCTGCCCCTTGTACTTCGGGGCCGAGCCGTGCGTCGCCTCGAAGACCGCAGCTCCGGTACCGATGTTCGCGCCGGGCGCGACGCCGAGCCCGCCGACGAGGCCGGCGGTGAGGTCGCTGATGATGTCGCCGTAGAGGTTCGGCAGCGCGAGGACGTCGAACTCCTCCGGGCGCTGGACGAGCCCCATGCAGAGCGCGTCGACGAGCGTCTCCCACGCCTCGATGTCCGGGAAGTCCTTCGCCACCTCGCGGAACACCGCCAGGAAGAGCCCGTCGGTGTGCTTCATGATGTTCGCCTTGGTGATGCAGGAGACGCGGCGGCGCCCGTTGGCGCGCGCGTACTCGAAGGCGTAGCGGATGATGCGCTCCGAGCCCTCCGGGCTGATCGGCTTGATCGAGATCCCCGACGTGGGGCTGATCTGCTTCGGCTGGCGCGCGTTCAGGAACTCGATCACCGCGTGTGCGTCGTCGGTGCCGGACTCGAACTCGATGCCGGCGTAGAGGTCCTCGGTGTTCTCGCGGATCACGACGAGGTCGACGTCCTCGTACCGCGACCGCACGCCGGGGTAGCTCTTGCACGGACGGACGCACGCGTAGAGGCCGAGCTCGTGCCGCAGCGCGACGTTGACCGAGCGGAACCCCGTCCCGATCGGCGTCGTGATCGGCCCCTTCAGGGCGACGCCGTTCCGCTTGATCGACTCGAGCGTCTCGGGCGGTAGCGGGGTGCCCGCGGACTCCATCACGTCGACCCCGGCGTGCTGGACGTCCCAGGTGAACGGGACGCCCGTGGCCTCGAGCACTCTCCGGGTTGCCTCGGTGAGCTCGGGCCCGGTCCCGTCGCCGGGAACGAGTGTCACCGTGTACGTCATCGGGCGGGAGGATAGTGACAGTGCCTCGCGCGACCGGTCAGGTACCGTCAGGTCGAGTCGACCGGAGGGGAGAGGAGCGCGATGAACGACTTCAAACCCGGCCTCGAGGGCGTCGTCGCCTTCGAGACGGAGATCGCCGAGCCCGACCGCGACGGTGGGGCGCTCCGGTACCGGGGGGTCGACATCGAGGAGCTCGTCGGCTCGGTCCCGTTCGAGAAGGTCTGGGGGCTTCTGGTCGACGAGGCGCCCGAGCCGGGCCTGCCCCCGGCCGAGGAGTACATCGCGCAGGATCTCACCGGGCGCACCCCGTCCGATCTCCAGAGCGTCACCGCCCGCCTCGGCGGCGACTGGGGGCTCGGCCAGCTGATCGACATCTCCGACGACGAGGCGAAGGAGGACCTGCGCCGCCTCTCGGCGGTGATGATCTCCGTCTGCGCCCAGTCGGCGCGCCTCGCCGACGGTCACGCCGACCGCGTCGACCCGGCGGTGGTCGCCCAGGGCGAGACGACGGCCGAGCGGTTCCTGCTCGAGTGGCGCGGCGAGGCCGATCCGAGGGACGTCCAGGCCGTCGACACGTACTGGATCTGCACCGCCGAGCACGGCCTCAACGCCTCGACCTTCACGGCGCGCATCGTCGCCTCGACGGGAGCCGACTGCGCGGCCGCCCTCTCGTCGGCGGTCGGCGCGCTCTCCGGCCCGCTCCACGGCGGCGCCCCGGCGCGCGTGCTGCCGATGCTCGACGGCGCCGCGGCCGCGCCCTCCATCGAGGTGTTCGTCAAGGACCTGCTCGACCACGGCGACCGGCTGATGGGCTTCGGTCACCGGGTGTACCGGGCCGAGGACCCGCGGGCGCGCCTTCTCCGCCGCACCGCCCAGGACCTCGGTTCGCCGCGGTTCGAGGTCGCGGAGGAGCTCGAGCGCGTCGCGCTCGCAGAGCTCCATGCCCGCAAGCCGGACCGGGTGCTCGCGACGAACGTCGAGTTCTGGTCGGCGGTCGTGCTCGACGTCGCGGACGTGCCGCCGCAGCTCGCGCCGGCCATGTTCGCCTGTTCGCGCACCGCCGGCTGGTCGGCCCATGTCCTGGAGCAGAAGCGCCTCGGCCGGCTGGTCCGTCCGTCGGCCCGATACGTCGGGCCGGCCGCCCGCTCGCTCTCCACCGTCTGACGTGACGGGGCTCGCGGAGGCCGCAGCGCGCGCCGAGGAGCTCGCCCGCGCCCCCGGGAACGAGCGGGAGCTCGCAGCGCTCCGTGTGCAGTGGGACGACGAGATCGAGGCGGCGGCGCGCGACACCGACTACCGCGTCCGCGGCCAGGCCTTCCGCGCGATCGCGCAGTTCCGGTTCCGGCAGAAGCTCGAGCTCCTCCGCCGCGGGCTCGAGGACGAGAGCGCGGGCGCGCGCGGCTCCGCGCTCATCGCGTTGACCTCGCTCTCGGCCGACCATCCCGGCGACGTCAACAAGTTCCGTCCGCTCCTCAACGAGCTCGCGATGCGCGACCCGAACCCGGCCGTCCGCCGGCTCGCGATCGGATGCCTCCGGAACGGCACACCCGACCGCGGCACGATCCAGCTCCTCGAGGGAATGGCGCAGGACGACGAGACCGACCGCGACGTGCGGGAGGCGGCCCGGGCGGTCGCGGCGCTTCTCGTGAAGAAGTCCCGCGCGAAATAGGCTTCCCTGGTGGCGTCGCCGCTCGTCGGTCTGATCATGGGGTCGCGCTCCGACTGGGAGACGATGCGGCACGCCGCGGAGACGCTCGACGAGCTCGGGGTCCCGTTCGAGCGGCGCGTCGTCTCGGCGCACCGGACGCCCGACCTGCTCTTCGAGTATGCCGCGTCGGCCGAGGAGCGCGGCCTGAGGGTGCTGATCGCCGGCGCCGGCGGGGCGGCGCACCTCCCCGGTATGGCAGCGTCGAAGACGGCGCTTCCGGTGCTGGGCGTCCCGGTGGAGTCGAAGGCGCTCTCCGGCATGGACTCGCTGCTCTCGATCGTCCAGATGCCCGCCGGGATTCCGGTGGGAACGCTCGCCATCGGACGCGCCGGCGCCGTCAACGCGGCCCTCCTCGCCGCCGCGATCCTGGCGGGCTCGGACACGGCCCTCGCCGACCGCCTCCGCCGGTTCCGCGCGGCCCAGACGCAGGCGGTCCTCGACAGCCCCGACCCGGCCGGCTGACCGCGCTGGTGGGAGCGACGCCGCCGGGGCTGCTGACGGTGGTCGGGCACCGACGCGAGGCTGCATGACGCTCGTGGGCTGTATCGGCGGCGGCCAGCTCGGGCGCATGCTCGGGCTCGCGGGGATCCCGCTCGGCCTCTCCTTTCGGTTCCTCGACCCGTCGCCCGACGCGTGCGCCCGGGAGGTCGGCGACCTCGTCGTGGCGGACTACGGCGACCGCGCCGGGCTCGAGCGGCTCGCGCGCGGGGCCGAGGTGGTGACGTTCGAGTTCGAGAACGTCCCCGTCGAGGCCGCCGCGTACCTACGGACCGTGCCCGGCCCGCCGGCGCTCGAGCAGGGGCAGGACCGGCTCCGCGAGAAGGAGCTCTTCCGTGCCCTCGGCATCCCGACCGCCCGGTTCGGGACGCTCGAGGAGGCGGGGCTGCCCGCGCTCGTCAAGTCGCGGCGCCTCGGCTACGACGGCAAGGGGCAGAGGCGTCTGGAGGCTCCCGAGCGGCTGACGGAGGGGGAGCTCGCGGAGGAGCTCGTCCCCTTCGACCGGGAGCTCTCGATCGTCGGTGTCCGCAGCAGGGACGGTGACACGCGCTTCTGGCCGGTGGGGGAGAACGTCCACCGGAACGGGATCCTCCGCGTGACGCGGGTGCCTGCCGCCGGCGCCCCCCAGCGCGAGGCCGAGGCGATCTGCACGGCCCTGATGGACGCGCTCGACTACGTCGGCGTGCTCGCCGTGGAGCTGTTCGAGGTCGGGGGCCGCCTGCTCGCGAACGAGTTCGCGCCGCGGGTCCACAACACGGCGCACTGGACGATCGACGCCGCGGCGACGAGCCAGTTCGAGAACCACTTGCGGGCGATCCTCGGCCTGCCGCTCGGTTCCACGGACGCGCAGGCCCCGTGCGTGATGGTCAACCTGATCGGCTCCGTGCCGCCCCTCGGCGAGCTGCTCGATCTCCCGCGCGCGCACGTGCATCTCTACGGGAAGGATCCGCGCGAGGGGCGCAAGGTCGGCCACGTGACCCTCGTCGACCCCGACGAGGAGACGACCGCGCGCGCCGTCGCGCTCGCGGGATCCGGCTGCCCGCCGGCCGTCCGCCCCTAACCGGCGTCGGGGGCCCGCTCGCCGCCTCGGCGACGCGCGTGCGGGTGGGCGCGGAAGTAGGCCTCGCGCCGGTGCCTGTCCGAGACGTGCGTGTAGCGCTCCGTCGTCCCGACGTCCGCATGGCCGAGCATCTCCTGGACGCTCCGCAGGTCGGCGCCGCCTTCGAGCAGGTGCGTCGCGAACGAGTGGCGCAGCAGGTGCGGGTGCACCCTTCCGGGCTCGAGGCCCGCACGCTCGGCGAGCCGCCGCAGGATGAGGAACGCCCCGGCGCGCGTGAGTGCGCCGCCGCGCGCGTTGAGGAAGAGGTCGGGCCGGTGCCGGCGGTCGAGGTGCGGCCGGCCGAGCGCCATGTAGCGGCGGAGCGCCTCCGCGGCGGGCCTGCCGAGCGGGACGATTCGTTCCTTGCCGCCCTTCCCGAGGACGCGCACGATGCGCCCCTCGAGGTCGACGGACGCCTTGACGAGACCGACCGCCTCCGAGACACGGAGCCCCGCGCCGTAGAGCAGCTCGACGAGGGCGCGGTCGCGCATCGCGCGCGGCGCCGTTCCGCTCGCGGCCTCCACGAGGCGCTCGGCCTCGGCGGGGGAGAGCGTCCGCGGGACGGTGCGTGGCCTTCTCGGGCCGGCGATCGACGCAGCGGGGTTGTCGGTGCGCGTTCCCATCAGCGTCAGGTGCCGCAGGTACGCCCGCACCGCGGCAAGACGGCGTGCGATCGTGGAGGGCGCCCGTCCGTCCGCCCGCATCGTCGCGAGCCACGCCTCGATCTCCTCCGTCGTCGCGTTCGCGACCGGGCCGTCCAGCGTCGCACCGAATGCCGCGAGGTCGCGCCGGTACGCGTCGACCGTGCGCGGCGAGCGGCGGGCCGCGAGGAGGAGCAGGAAGCTCTCGACATCGGGGTCGTGGCGGTCGCTCATCGCGGCGGGACCCGATTCGGCGGCACGGCCCCCGCTCCTGCGCGACGGCCCGCCAGGCGCGCGCCCGACAACGGTGTCAGTCGGGCTAGGAGCGCGGATGCGCCCGGTCGTAGACGCGCCGGAGGCGGCGGGCGTCGACGTGGCTGTAGATCTGCGTCGTCGAGAGCGATGCGTGGCCGAGGAGCTCCTGGATCGTCCGCAGGTCGGCGCCGCCCTCGAGGAGGTGGGTGGCGTACGCGTGCCGGAGGCGGTGCGGGTTCGGCAGCAACCGGCGGAGCACGCTCGTGTCGAGCCGTCTGCCGCGGACCGAGACGAAGAGCGCGTCGCACGCGCCGCGCGCCAGCGCCGGTCGTCCGTCCCGCAGCCAGCAGGCGAGGCGCCATGCGGCCTCCTCCCCCAGCGGGACGAGACGCTCCTTGCCGCCCTTCCCCTGTACGTGGACGTGCTCGCGGTCGAGGTCGAGGTCTCCGAGGTCGAGGGCGACCACCTCCGCCGAGCGGAGCCCGCACGAGTAGACCAGCTCGAGCAGAGCCGCGTTGCGGAGCGCGAGCGGCCCTTCGGCCCCTGCGGCCGCGTCGACCGCCCGCTCGACCTCCGAGAGAGGGGGCGTCTCCGGCAGGCGACGGGGGCGGCGTGGCGCAAGCGCCGCCTCGGGCACCCGCGAGGGCCCCAGCGCGTGGCGGACGAGCGAGCGAACGGCCGACAGGCGGCGGCCGATCGTCGTGGGCGCCAGTCCGCGCCGCGCACGCCCGAGCTCGGCGGTGTAGGCGGCGAGAGCGCGGACGTCGACGTCGTCGAGCTCCAGGCCCTGGTCGCGCATCCACCCTGCGAAGTCCCGGAGGTCGGCCGCGTAGGCGCGCCGGGTCGACTCCGACAGGCCCGGGCTCGCGAGGAAGCGGTCGATCGCGACGACGGTGTCCACGTCTAACGTTTCTCGCCCCTCTCGAGGACGCCTGCACATGCGAATCGCCATTGCTCTCGTGATCGTGGTCGTGATCGCCGTCGCGGCGTTCGCGGTCGTCCGCCACGACCACTCCGGGTCGCAGACGGCAGGCGCCGTCACGCTCGTCGGGGACTCGCTCAACGTCGGCGTCGAGCCGTATCTCGACGAGGAGCTGTCCGGCTGGCGGATCGACGCGCACGACCTCGTCGGGAGGGCGACGACGGAGGGGATCGAAGAGCTGAGGGCGTTGGGAGGAGAGCTCGCTCCCGTCGTCGTGGTCAGCCTCGGAACGAACGATCCCGACGGGTCCGAGGCGGCGTTCCGGCAGCGCGTCGCCGAGGCGATCGACCTCGTCGGGCCCGACCGGTGCCTGGTGTGGGCGACGATCGTCCGGGACGGATCGCCACGAACCGGCTTCAACGACGTGCTCCTCGAGGCCCGCTCCGCGAACCCGAACGTCCGTCTCGTGGACTGGGCGGCGATCGTCGCCGACGAGAGCTCGCTGCTCGCCGGGGACCTGGTTCACGGCACGCCCGAGGGATATGCCCGGCGCGCGGAGGAGACCGCGCGTGTGGTCAGGTCGTGCCCACGGGCGGACGGCTGAGGGTGCCGGCCTACGAGCTCGTCCGCGTGGTCCTGACGCCGGTGCTCCGGGGGGTCTGGCGGCTCCGGGCGGAGGGGGTGGAGCGGATCCCTGCCGGCCCGGTGATCGTCGTCGCGAACCACGACTCGCTCTCCGACCCCTTCTTCCTCGGGGCTTCGATCGACCGGCCGCTCCGCTTCCTGGCGAAGAGCGAGCTCTGGTCGAACCGGATCGTCGGACGCGTCCTCGACGCGCTCGGCGCGATCCCGGTCGAGCGCCGCCGCGGAGACGTGGCCGCCGTCGCCGCAGTCGCCCGCGCTCTCGAAGCGGGTGACGCGGTGGCGATCTTCCCCCAGGGCACCGTGCTCGGCTCCGCCGACCGGCCGTGGCAACGCGGAGCGGCACGGGTCGCGCTGACGACCGGCGCACCGATCGTGCCCGTCGCGATCGTCGGAGCGTCCGATGCCCTGCGGCCGGGGACGCGCCTGCCACGCCTCGCGCGCGTGCGGGTCGTCGTCGGCGAGCCGATCGTGGTCGAGCGCGCGTCGCCGACGATCCCGGCGACCCGGGAGCTGACGGCCCGGATCCGGACCGCGGTCGAGACCCTCGCCTAGACGCGTTCGGCTCGCCCGGGCACTCAGCAGGCACACTCGATCCGTGCCCGGACGCCGATGGGAATCCTTCACGAGCAGCGAGCTCCCCGAGCGGCCGTCCGACCCGGCCGTGCGGAAGGCCAACCTCCGGCGGATCGTGCGGCTGTTCAGGCCGTACAAGCGGCGGCTCGCGCTCACCGGCGGGCTGATCCTGCTCTCGGCCGTCATCGGCGTCATCCCGCCGTTCCTGCTTCGCGCCGTCCTCGACACGGCGATCCAGGTCGACCCGAGCGGCCAGGCGACGGTGGACATGCACCTGCTGGTCGTGCTGGTCGCCGGGATGGTCGCGATCCCGATCGTGACCGGCGTGCTCGGCGTGTGGCAGACGCTCCTCTCGAACCTCGTCGGTCAGGCGGTGATGCACGACCTGCGCACGTCCGTCTACCGCCACCTGCAGCGGCTGTCACTGGCCTTCTTCACCCGCACGCGCACGGGCGAGGTGCAGAGCCGCATCGCCAACGACATCGGCGGGATCGAGAACGTCGTGACGTCGACCGCGACGTCCGTGCTCTCGAACGTCACGACCGTGATCGCGACGATCATCGCGATGGTGCTCCTCGACTGGCGCCTCGCGGCCTTCGCGCTCGCCCTGCTGCCGCTGTTCGTCTGGCTGACCAAGCGCGTCGGAGCGCAGCGCAAGAAGGTGACGGCCGAACGCCAGGCGTCGCTGGCCGACGTCTCGTCGATCGTCCAGGAGTCGCTCTCGGTCTCCGGGATCCTCCTGGGGAAGACGATGGGCCGAGCCGACGACCTCGCCGAGCGCTTCCGGACGGAGTCGCATCGGCTCGCGGGCCTCGAGGTGCGGAGCCGCATGACCGGTCGCTGGATGATGGCCGCGATCCAGACGACGTTCGCCGTGATGCCGGCGCTCGTCTACCTGTTCGCCGGCTGGACGATCTCGCGCGGCACGGGAGCGATCACGATCGGCACGCTCGTCGCCTTCACCACGCTGCAGACGCGCCTCTTCTTCCCGATCGGCAGCCTCCTCGGCGTCCAGCTCGAGGTGCAGAGCTCGCTCGCGCTCTTCGACCGGATCTTCGAGTACCTCGACCAGCCGGTGGACATCGTCGAGGGGACGAGGACGATCGAGCGCCCGCGGGGCGACGTCGCCTTCCACGACGTCTGGTTCGGCTACGAGGCGGACGCTGCCGCGAGGGCCGGTTCCCGTGCCGCGGAGAAGCCCCTCTGGACGCTCGAGGACGTGAGCTTCGTCGTCCCGGCGGGGACGAAGACCGCCCTCGTCGGGGAGACGGGCTCGGGGAAGACGACCTGCGCCTATCTCGTCGCGCGGCTCTACGACGCGACCAGCGGCACGGTCGCGATCGACGGGATCGACGTCCGCGACCTGACCTTCCCGTCCCTCTCGGAGGCCGTCGGGGTGGTCTCGCAGGAGACGTATCTCTTCCACGCGACCGTCCGGGAGAACCTCCGCTTCGCCAAGCCCGACGCGACCGACGAGGAGGTCGAGGAGGCGGCGCGCGCGGCGCAGATCCACGAGCTCATCGCGTCCCTCCCCGAGGGGTACGAGACGGTCGTGGGCGAGCGCGGCTACCGGTTCTCGGGCGGCGAGAAGCAGCGCATCGCGATCGCCCGGACGATCCTCCGCAACCCGCCGATCCTCGTCCTCGACGAGGCGACGTCGGCGCTCGACACGCAGACCGAGCGGGCGGTCCAGGCGGCGCTCGAGCGGCTCGCGGAGGGGCGCACGGTGATCGCGATCGCGCACCGCCTGTCGACCGTCCGCGACGCCGACCAGATCGTCGTCCTCGACCGCGGCCGGATCGTCGAGCGCGGGACGCACGACGAGCTGCTCGCACACGGCGGCCGCTACGCGTCGCTCGTCGCCCGCGATGCGGACGTCGACGAGGTCGTCCCCACACCGAGCTGACAAGGCACGCACCCGATGCCATTTCGGTCGATTGCGACTACCTTTCGGTCTGCAACGTTCCGAACGAGGAGAACTCCCAGGATGACCGCGACGACGACGGAGACGGGGCTCGAGCGCCACGGGATCGTGCCGTCGGGCGAGGTGCTCCGGAACCCGACGACCTCTCAGCTCTACACCCACGCGCTCGAGCGGGGGAACGACCGGCTCGCAGAGGGCGGGGCTCTCGTCGTCGACACCGGGCGCTTCACGGGGCGGTCGCCCCAGGACAAGTTCGTCGTTCGCGAGCCGGGCTCGGAAGCGCGCATCTGGTGGGGCGACGTCAACCGGCCGATCGAGGAAGCGAGCTTCGACGGCCTGCGTCGAAAGGTGGTCGACCACCTCGGCGCCCAGGCGAGGCTCTACGTGATCGACGCGTTCGCCGGCGCCGATCCCGAGCACCGGATCGGGGTGCGGGTCGTCACCGCGAGCCCGTACCACGCGCTCTTCGCCAAGACGATGTTCATCCGCCCGACCGTCGAGGAGCTCGACGCGCACGAGCCCCAGGCGCTCGTCCTCCATGCGCCCGGGGTCGAGGCCGACCCGGAGGCCGACGGCACGCGGACGGGGACGTTCGTCGTGCTCCACCCCACCCGTGGGGAGGTGGTCATCGGCGGGACGTACTACGCCGGTGAGATCAAGAAGTCCATCTTCACCGTGATGAACGACCGCCTCCCGCTCGAGGGGGTCTTCCCGATGCACTGCTCGGCGAACGTCGGGGCCGACGGCGACGTCGCGGTCTTCTTCGGGCTCTCCGGGACGGGGAAGACGACGCTCTCCGCCGACCCGTCGCGGAGCCTGATCGGCGACGACGAGCACGGCTGGGGAACCAACGGCGTCTTCAACATCGAGGGTGGCTGCTACGCGAAGGTGATCCGCCTGTCGGCCGAGGCGGAGCCCGACATCTTCCGGACGACGCAGACGTTCGGGACGATCCTCGAGAACGTCGCCGTCGACGAGCACGGCGTGGTCGACCTCGACGACGACTCGAAGACCGAGAACACCCGAGCCGCCTACGAGCTCGAGCAGATCCCCAACGCCCATCCGTCGAAGATGGCGGGGCACCCGCAGAACGTCGTGTTCCTCACGGCGGACGCCTTCGGGATCCTGCCGCCGATAGCGCGGCTCACGCGCGACCAGGCGCAGTACTGGTTCCTGTCGGGGTTCACGTCGAAGCTCGCGGGAACGGAGATCGGCGTGACCGAGCCGCAGCCGACGTTCTCGACCTGCTTCGGCGCGCCATTCATCCCGCAGCTCCCCGGCCTCTACGCACGGATGCTCGCGGACAAGCTCTCGGAGCACGACGCGCGCGTCTGGCTCGTCAACACGGGCTGGACGGGCGGACCGTTCGGCGAGGGGCATCGCATGCCGATCAAGGCGACGCGCGCGCTCCTGACCGCGGCACTGTCCGGGACGCTCGACGACGTCGAGTACCGCGTCGACCCGGTGTTCGGCGTCGATGTCCCGGTCTCCGTCCCGGGGGTCGACACGGCGCTCCTGGATCCCCGCTCGACGTGGGCCGACCCCGCCGCGTACGACCGGAAGGCGCAGGAGCTCGCCGCCATGTTCCGCGAGAACTTCGAGGCGAAGTTCGCAGCGGACGTCGACCCGGCGGTCGCCGCCGCCGGCCCGCGCGCGGCCTGAGCCGCTGCTGCGGCTCGCGCTGGCAACGCGCGGTCACTCGCGGCCGACGGCCGTTCTCGGTGAGGACGACCTCGCCGGTACGACGTGAAGTTCAACGGCTCTTCGACGCGTCCGGAACCTCGGCGTCGGGGCGCTCCAGGCCACGTCTGCGACTCCGGCGGTGCGGACTGGTCGGCCAAGTGGCAGGGGTGAGCCCGCGCGACGCGACGACGCGCTCGGGTAGGCCGACGGGGGACGAGCCGGGCCGGAGGTGCCTCCGGCCCGGCTCCCGCAGGTGGCTAGCGAGACTGGGGCGCGTGCCCTTCCGATAGTTTGCTCACCGATGGACGCTCCCTTCGACGTGCTCGTCGTCGGTGCCGGCTGCGCGGGTATGCGCGCCGCAATCGAGGCCCACGACGCGGGCGCACGCGTCGCCGTCGTGTCGAAGCTCCATCCCACGCGCAGCCACTCGGGGGCGGCCGAGGGAGGCATCAACGCGGCGCTCGGCAACAAGGCGGACGACGACCCGGAGACCCACGCGTTCGACACCGTCAAGGGCTCCGACTACCTCGGCGACCAGGACGCCATCGAGATCTTCACCCGCGAGGCGCCCGGCGACATCTACCAGCTCGAGGGATGGGGTTGCGTCTTCACGCGGAACGAGGAGGGCAAGCTCGACCAGCGCCCGTTCGGTGCAGCCGGCTCGCCGCGCACCGTCTACGCGGCGGACATCACGGGCCACGTCCTCATCCAGGTGCTCTACGAGCAGCTCCAGAAGCGGATGGACCAGGGACTGGTCGTGCTCGAGGAGTACTTCGCGTTCCGGCTCGTCGAGGAGGACGGCCGCTGCACCGGCGTCGTCTGCTGGGACCTGCTGAACGGCGGCGTGAAGGTCGTCACCGGTGCGGCGACGATCCTCGCGACCGGCGGTGTGGGCCGGCTCTACCGCGCGACGACGAACGCCTACGCCTGTACCGGGGACGGGATGGCGATGGCGCTCCATGCCGGGCTGCCGCTGAAGGACATGGAGTTCATGCAGTTCCACCCGACCACGATGTACCCCTCGGGGATCCTGATCACCGAGGGATGTCGCGGCGAGGGCGGCTACCTGATCAACAAGGACGGCGAGCGCTTCATGAAGCGCTACGCGCCGAACGCGCTCGAGCTCGCCTCGCGCGACGTCGTCTCCCGGTCGGAGACGACCGAGATCGAGGCGGGCCGCGGCGTCAACGGCTCCGTCATGCTCGACCTGCGCCACCTCGGGCCGGAGAAGATCCTCTCCAAGCTGCCCGGCTCGCGCGAGCTCGCGATGACGTACGCGGGCGTCGACCCGATCTTCGCGCCGATCCCGGTGCGCCCCGGCGCCCACTATCACATGGGCGGCGTCGAGACCGACGAGTGGGGGCTCACCCGGCTCGAGGGCCTCTACGCCGCCGGCGAGGCGGCCTGCGTCTCCGTGCACGGCGCGAACCGGCTCGGCGGGAACTCGTTGATGGAGACGATCACGTTCGGGCGCCGCTCCGGCCGGCATGCGGCCGAGTACGCGCTGGGCCGCGCCGGCACGTCGAACGGGCACGCGGAGGCCGCGCGCGCCGACGCCGAGACCTGGATCAAGAGCCTGCTGGACGTGTCGCGCGGCGAGCGCCCGTGGCAGATCCGCGACGAGCTCGGCCAGTCGATGCTCGACAACTTCGGCGTCTTCCGCTACCCGGACCGCATGGAGAGGCAGGTCGGCATCATCGAGGAGCTCCGGCGGCGGTACGACCGCGGCATCGTGATCGAGGACAAGGGAACGGTCTTCAACAGCGACCTGACCCAGGCGATCGAGCTCGGCTACCTGCTCGACATCGGCGCCTGCATGCTCCAGGCCGGCCTCGCCCGCAAGGAGTCGCGAGGAGCGCACTCACGGCCGTCCGACTTCCCCGAGCGCGACGACGAGAACTTCATGAAGCACTCGATCACGCAGTGGGTCGACGGCGCGCCGCAGCTCTCCTACCGCGAGGTGCGCATGACGCGGTGGGAGCCGATGGTGAGGTCGTACTGATGGCACGCATTCGACACAGAGTTGGCACAGTTCTGTTGCTCTTTTCGGCAACAGAGCCGATAGAATTGGCAGCGGGTGGTGGGTTGGGGTGCCCCGAAGGAGTAGCCAGCGACGAGCGAGGGGCGTCGTGAAGGTCGAGCTGAAGATCTGGCGCTACGACGCCTCGACGGGCGAGCGGGCGCTCCGGCCCTACGAGGTGGACGTCTCGGACGAGGCGACGCTGCTCGACACGCTCGACGTGGTGAAGGACCGTGTCGACGGATCGCTCGCGTACCGCAAGAGCTGTCGGATGATGATCTGCGGCTCGTGCGGGATGCGGGTCGACGGCGGCGCGGTGCTGGCGTGCAAGACGCGCATCGCCGACGTCGTCTCCGATGGGCACGTGCCGGTGATCTCCGCGATGGGGAACCTTCCGATCGTCAAGGACCTCGTCGTCGACATGGATCCCTTCTGGCAGAAGATGCGCGCCATCCAGCCGTACCTCGAGCCGCGCCTCGACCGGCCGACCGAGAAGGAGAACATCGTCTCCCAGGAGCGCATGGACGTCGTCCACAAGGAGTCGCTCTGCATCAACTGCGGCTGCTGCGTCTCGGAGTGCAACTCGATGGAGTCCGACCCGGACTTCCTCGGGCCGGCGGCGCTCGCCAAGGGCTTCCGCTTCGTCGGCGACCCGCGCGACGGCGCGACGATCGAGCGGCTCGAGCGCTACAGCGAGGCCCACGGGATCTGGGACTGCACGCGCTGCTACTTCTGCAACGAGCGCTGCCCCAAGGGCGTCGACCCGCGCGACGCGATCGCGAAGCTCGGCGCCGAGGCGATGAAGGCCGGCATCGACCGCGACATGGGCGCGCGCCACGCGAAGTGGTTCGTCACGTCCGCGAAGACGACGGGCTGGCTCCGCGAGACCGAGCTCGTCCCGAAGACGCAGGGCGTCGTCAAGGCGATCAAGGAGATCAAGTTCGCGATGTCGCTCCTGCCCAAGGGCAAGGTGCCGGTCCCGTTCCCGCCCCACGTCGCGGCCGACGTCGGCGAGTCGCGGGCGCTCTACGACCTCGTGAAGGAGCAGGGGCGCGACGGCGCCGCCGGGATCGTGCAGGGCGAGAAGGCGCTCATGCACCTCGCGCACCAGGGCGAGACGATCGAGGGCGGCCCGACCCACCCGTACGACGACCCGCGCTCGTTCGCCAAGCCCTATCTCCCCGACGAGGAGCCCCGCCCGTGACCGGTCACGTGAAGCAGGTCGCCTACTACAAGGGCTGTCTCGCCAGCCTCTCCGCCAAGGAGCTCGACACCTCGACGAAGGCGCTCGCGCCGAAGGTCGGCTACGAGCTGATCGAGCTCGAGTCCGTCACCTGCTGCGGAGCGGGTGACATCCACGAGGCGGAGCCGGACTACTACCTCCACCTGAACGCGCGGATCCTCGCGTACGCGGCCGCGACCGGAGCGGACACCCTGATGACGGTGTGCAACGTCTGCACGCTCAACCTGCGGCAGGCGAACCACCAGCTGCTGAACGACGCCGCTCTCCGCGAGCGCGTGAACGACAACCTCGAGCGGGTCGGCGCGCCCCGCTACGACACCGACGTCGACTGCGTCCACTTCCTCTGGCTCGTCGCCGGCGAGAGCTTCTCGACGCTGCAGGAGGTCGCGCACAAGGGCCTGCGCGGGCTCAAGATCGCGCCGTTCTACGGCTGCCAGATCCTGCGGCCGTCGAAGCTGATGGGCTTCGACGACCCGGACAAGCCCGATTCCCTCGAGCGGATCATCGCCGCCTGCGGCGGCGAGGCGATCGACTACCCGGCGAAGGTCAAGTGCTGCGGCTTCCCGATCATCCAGGCCCGGGAGGACACGGCGCTCGGGGAGCTGATCCAGCCGATCGAGCAGGCGAAGGAGGCGGGCGCCGACGCGATCGTGACCCCGTGCCCGCTCTGCCATCTCTCGCTCGACGCCTGGCAGTCGAAGCTCAAGAAGCAGACGGGCAAGGACTTCCAGATGCCGATCCTCCACCTGTCGCAGCTGATCGGCGTCGCGGCCGGCCTGACCGACGCGGAGCTCCGCTTCAAGCGGCACGTCGTCTCGATGCAGCCCGTCCTCGAGAAGCTGGCGCTGTAGCTCTCCCTGGCCCTGGCGCG
>CAWAXS010000007.1:0-79201 GCA_963786055.1 uncultured Actinomycetes bacterium
GCAGCCAGCGCGCGACGTGGTCGATCGCACGGCTCGCGACCTGGGCGCGCCAGGCCGGCTGCGCCTCCGCGGGCGCCTCGGCCCCCGGTGACGGGCCCTCGAGGGCATTCAGGGCCTCGACGAGGTGCTGCTCGAGGGGGTCGAGATCGTCGCTCATCGGCCGCTGACGCTATCGGGTGAACCGCATGCGTGAACCACCACCTGAGGGATGCGGCGGGGGGTGTGCGTGACCGATCCTGAACCCAGGCCGGTCGGAGATAGGGTCGTCGCGCGGGCCGCAGCGCCGGCGACCCGACCGGTCCCCCGAGGGGCGTGGCTGCCAGGCCACGTCCCTCGTTGCGTCATCGCCCCCGCAGGTAGGCGTCGTCGCCGCGGATCCAGTCCTCGCGACGGGGCGCGAAGGCGTCGAGCACGACCGCGTCCTCGAGCACGTCCACGCGGTGCGGGATGCCACCGGGGATGAGGACGCTCTCGCCCGGCCCGACCTCTCGCTCCTCCCCGCCGACGACGAAGCGGAGCCTGCCGGACACCACGGTGGCGATCTGCTCGTTCGGATGCTCGTGCTCGGGGACGACGGCACCGGCGCCGAGGGTGATCTGAGCGAGGGTCATCGCCTCGCCGTTCAGCATCCGGCGGCCGATACCGGCGTTCAGCTGCTCGACCGGCTCGTCGTCCCAGCGGAGGACGTCCACGGGTGCAGTCTATGTGCGCCTCCCCGGTCCCGTAAGCTGCGCGCGTGGCCGCGAGATACAGCGTCGTCGACGTCGACACCGTGGAGGGTGCGGGGCCAGGTGGGCGCGTCCGCTTCCTGCGTCGCGCCGTCGGGGCGACCGCGTTCGGCTTCAACTGGTTCGAGCTGGCGCCGGGAACCGCAGGGCCCGAGCACGACGAGACGGCGTCGAAGCAGGAGGAGGTGATGATCGTCCTCGCGGGAGGCGGCACGCTGACGATCGACGGTGAGGAGCTACCTCTCGTCGCCCGCCGTGTCGTGCGGCTCGACCCCGAGGCGGTCAGGCAGGTGAGCGCCGGGCCGGAGGGCCTGACGTTCGTCACGATCGGCGCGCCGCGCGACGAGCCGTACGTCGCGCGCGGGCCGTTCTAGTCGAGGAGAGGAGCGAGATGGGCTACTCGGTCGTCGACGTCGCCGACATCCCGTACGTGTGGGGGACGTTCAAGTTCGTGCGCCACCACCTCGGGGTCACGGCGTTCGGGTTCTCCCAGATCGACTTCCCGCCCGACAAGGTCGGCTCCGAGCACGACGAGGCCGAGTCCGGGCAGGAGGAGGTCTACCTCGCACTCGCGGGCGAAGGGACGCTCGAGATCGACGGGGAGACCGTCGAGATGAAGCCCGGACGCTACGTCCGCGTCCCGCCGGAGGCGAAGCGACGACCCGCCGCCGGCCCCGACGGGATGTCGTTCCTGGTGATCGGCGGCGTCCCCGGCGGCGTCTACCAGCCCTGGACGCCGCCCGACGAGTGATCGTCCGGATCGTCCTCTGGCGCCTCGACGAGACAAGCCGGTCCTTCGAGGACATCCGGGAGCGGCTCGAGGAGCTCGAGCCGCTCCCGTCGCCGAGCGCGCTGCTCGTCAACGAGGCCGCGGAGCGGCTGGGCGCGCTCCTCGTCACGGAGGACGACGACCCGGTTCCCGGCCAGCTCGACGAGCTCCGCGCGCTGATCGGCCGCGACCCGGACCTCTACGAGGAGTTCGACACGCTGTAGCTCGTCCGGCTCCCGCCTTCGGCGGGCACATCCCTGAAGGCCGCCGCCTACGGCGTCAGGCTGTCGCGGTCGCAACTGCACGTAGCGATCACCCGGATCGCGAACCTCGGTCCGACACGTGCCCAGGCCGCAGCGGGTCAGCGCCGCAGGAGGTTCCGCACGAAGAAGCCGAGGTTCGCGGGCCGCTCGGCGAGCCGCCGCATGAGGTACGGGTACCACTCCGGCCCGAACGGCGTCGCGACGAGCACCTTGTACCCACGCCGGACGAGCTCGAGCTGGAGCCCCGGCCGGACGCCGTACAGCATCTGCAGCTCGAAGCGGTCGCGTCCGATGCCCTCCCGCTCGGCGAAGCCCAGGCAGCGGCCGATCAGGGCCTCGTCGTGCGTCGCGATCGCCGTGTAGCCGCCACCGCGCAGCGAGGTCTCGACGAGCCGCGCATAGGCGGCGTCGACGTCCGCCTTCGCGCCGTACGCGATCCCGGGCGGCTCGAGGTAGGCGCCCTTCACGAAGCGGAGGTTCGGTGCGAGCGGGAGGAGCGACTCGAGGTCGCCGTCCGTCCGGAAGAGGTAGGACTGCAGCACGGTCCCGACCCGCTCGTGTCCCGCCTCGCGCAACCTGCGGTAGATCCGGAGGGTCGCGTCGACGACGCTCGACTGCTCCATGTCGATGCGGACGAAGCTCTGCACGCGCTCCGCGACGCGCACGACCCGCTCGACGTTCGCGTACGCGAGCTCCTCGTCCAGCTCGAGGCCGAGATGCGTGAGCTTCAGCGCGACGTTCACCGGCAGCTGCTCCGCGTGCAGCCGCTCGAAGATCCGGCCGTACTCGTCGGCCACCGCTTCGGCCTCCGCGCGGTCGCGAATGCTCTCTCCGAGCAACGTGGTGTTCGCGTGGAGGCCCTGGTCCGCGAGACGCCGCAGCGCGACGACGCACTCGTCCAGCGTCTCGCCCGCGACAAAGCGGGCCGCACCGAGGCGCATGCCGTAGCGGCCCATGAACCGCTTGACGTGCCGGTCGTCGGCCGCGCGGAGGATCCCCGCGCGCAGCACGGCGTTCGCCCGCGCCGAGGCGCTCACGTCCTCCGCGCTCCGACCTCTCGCGTGAGCCAGTCCTCGAGCTCGGCGACCTCGCGCTCGTCCAGGTCGCGGAGCGGCGGCCGCACGTCCGGGCGGACGGGCACGCCCTTCCAGCCGATCACCCGCTTGAGGGCGGCGTGCCGGGGGAAGGACTCGACGCGGGTGCGCAGCTCCGCCAGCCCGGCCGCCCCCTCCTCCGTCGGCTCGCGCACGACCGCCGCGACCTCCTCGGGGAACGCCGACGCCAGCGCCGACACCGCGCCGACGGCACCCGCCTCGCGGCCGCGGTGGATGAGCGCCTCGGGGCCGACGAAGATGTCGAACCCGTCGAGCAGGTACCGCTCGAAGGCGTCCCACGGGGAGTCGGACACCTTCATCCCCGTGACGTTGTCGGCCTCGTCGCGCAGGCGCGCGAGCATCGCGGGATCGAACGCGTAACCCGCGGTCGCGGCGAACTCGTAGACGTAGAACGGCAGCGGAGCGCACGCAGCGGCCGCCGCGAGCAGGTGGGAACGCTGCGCCGCGGGGTCGAGCTTGAAGTAGGGCGGCCCGATCACGGCAACCGCGTCGGCGCCCGACTCCGCGGCGTGCGCGGCGAGGGCGACGGTGTCCGCCGTCGTCTGGGCGCCGCAGTGCGCCGCGACGAGCGCTCGGCCGCCGACGGCGTCGACCCAGAGCTCGAGGCCCCGACGCCGCTCGTCGACCGAGAGGAGCACGGCCTCCCCGTTCGTCCCGAACGCGAGCACGCCGTCGAGGCCCGCTGCGACGAGGAAGTCCGCGTACGGCCCGAAGGCCGCATCGTCGAGCCGGGTCCCCTCCTCGGCGAGCGGCGTCGCCGCTGCAGCGATCGTCCCGTGCAGGCGCGGCCTCATCGCACTGGCCGTCCGGCGCGGGCGGGCTCGATCGCGGCCGCGATCACAGGGAAGAACATCGTCGCCGTCTTCTGCCCGCGCTCGAGCTCTACCGTGAAGCGCTTCGCCCGCACCGGCGAAACCTTAGGCTGTCGGCCGTGGGCGCGCTCCGCATCGAGCGAGAGGTGGACGTCCTCCACGTCACCCTCGCCCGCCCGGAGTCGCGCAACGCGTTCGACGCCGCGCTCATCACCGAGCTCTCCGAGGCCTTCGTCGACGTCGGTGCCTCCCGGGCCGTCGTCCTCGCAGGGGACGGCCCGAGCTTCTGCGCCGGCGCGGACATCGAGTGGATGCGCGCCTCGGCCGACCTCGACCTCGAGGCGAACGTCGCCGACGCGAACGCGCTCCGGCGGATGTTCGAGGCGATCGACTCGTGTCCGGCACCCGTCGTCGCCGTCGTGCAGGGCCACGCGCTCGGCGGCGGCATCGGGCTCGTCGCCTGCGCCGACATCGCGATCGCTGAGCCCCGAGCGGTGTTCGCGTTCTCCGAGGTGAAGCTCGGGATCGTCCCCGCGGTCATCTCGCCGTTCGCGCTGCGGAAGATCGGCGAGAGCGCCGCGCGGCGGTACTTCGTGACCGGCGAGCGCTTCGACGCGGCGACGGCCCTGCGGATCGGGCTGGTGCACGAGGTGGACGCCGACCTGCGCGGCGCGCTCGACCGGGTCCTGGCCGAGCTGCGCACGGCGGGCCCCCGCGCAGCACGGCATGCGAAGCGGCTCGTCTCCGAGCGGCCCGATGGCCCCGAGACCGCCCGGAGGATCGCGGAGCGGCGGACGAGCGAGGAGGGCCAGGAGGGCCTGCGGGCCTTTCTCGAGCGGCGGCGCCCGGACTGGGCTCCCGCGCCGGAAGCGGACGCGTGACCCGGCCCGGCGTCAGCGGGTCAGATCGATCTCGGTGACGCCACCGTACGGCGAGAAGCTCTGGATCCGGTCTCCCGGATGCAGGCGGGGATCTCCGCGGTAGCGCTCGATCAGCTCCGCCTCCGCGGCCGCGTCGCCTCCGTCCGCCGCGACGAGCAGGACCGCCACCTCGTCCGCCAGGCCGTCGGCGTCGGCGGCATCGGGGCCCATCACCCCCCATGCGTCCCAGAGCAGCAGCTCGTCCTTCATCCGGTGCGCGAGCTCCATCGACACGTAGCTGCGCACGAACCACTCGCCGGCGGCAGGGGAGCCGACGTCGACACCGTACGTCTCGATGTCGATCCGGCCGGCCCGGTGGGCCTGCCATGCCTCGGCTGCGGTCACGAACGGCGAGCCCGGCCCCGCGACCATGTCGAACGCGTCGAACGGGACGGTCTCCGCGGTGAGCTCGGGGTCGAAGCGGATCCACCGGCCCTCCTGCCATGCCTCCACGACGACGTGGTCGTGGTTCCAGTCGGGCCTGAAGTACGTCGCGAAGCCGACGCGGCTTCGAGCCGGGATCCCGTGCCGGCGCAGCGCGCCGACGCAGAACAGCGTGTGGTCGCGGCAGCATCCCTGGAGGCGCTCGGCCGTCGGCCGCTCGGAGACGAGCGGCTCGGGATGGCGGGCCTGATCGGTCGCGAGCATCCTCTCGAGCCACCGGAGGTGGATGTCCCCGCGCGTCGCCTCGGGGAGGTCGGCCGCCTGCGCCCGATAGTGGGCGATCACGTTGCGGGCCACGGCCGAGAGCCCGGACCTGCCGGTCGGCACCTCGTCGAGGAGCGGCCCCCACACTCCGGGGTCGCTGTAGGGGCTCTGGGTCGTGTAGTCGATCGCGCTATCGGTCACGACGTCGACAGCCTCGCACGGGCGACGGGCGGGCGCATGGACGTGCGAGGATCGCGCGTCGTGACGGCGATCGAGCCTCTCGGCCGGTGACGGCGCTCCTCGCTATCGCCTCGGCGCTCCTGGTCGGCGGGGCCGACTTCTTCGGCGGGGTCCTCTCGCGTGTCGTCAGCGCCGTGCGCGTCGCCGCTCTCGCGCAGCTCGCCGGACTCGGCCTCGCGATTCCCACCGCCCTTCTCGTCGGGGCCGAGCGTGTCACGGGTGCGGACGCCGCGTGGTCGGCGGGGAGCGGCATCGCAGTCGGGATCGGGATCGTGCTCTTCTACACCGCGATGACGCGAGGCCTCATCAGCCTCGTTGCCCCGGTGACCGCGGTCGTCGGCGCGTTGGTTCCGGTCGCCTACGCCCTCGGGACCGGCGAGCGGCCGGGGACCGCGGCGCTCGTCGGCATCGCGCTGGCGGTCGCCGCGATCGTCCTGGTCTCGCTCGTCCCCGGCGAGCACCCCACGGTGGCGTCGGAGCTCGGAGCACTGCCGCTCGCCGTCGGGGCGGGCGTGTGCTTCGGCCTCTTCTACGTGTGCCTCGCCCGCGTCCACGAGGATGCAGGCCTGTGGCCCGTCGTGATCTCCCGTGTCACGTCGGCAGCGTCCTCGTAGGGCTGGCGCTCGTGACGACCCGGGGGCTCGCGATCGCGGGCGAGTACCTCCTCCGGACGGCGGCGATCGGCGCGCTCGAGGTCGGCGCCGCCGTCACGCTGCTGCTCGCCCTCCAGCGCGGGCCGGTCTCCGTCGCGTCCGTGCTTGCGTCCCTCTACCCGGTCACGACGACGTTCCTCGCGGCGCTCCTCCTCCGCGAGCGGCTGCGCGGGCTCCAGCTCGTCGGCGTCGCGCTCGCGCTCGTCGCGGTCGCGCTGATCTCGTCCGCGTAGGGTCGAGGCGCGCCTCGACCCCGCGTGGCTACGTCCGGTTCTCCTCCATGTACTTCTTGAGACCGAGGAACGGGAGGACGAACGCGGCAACGAGGGCGGCGAGCCAGACGATCACTGCGGCAGCGATCCACGTGCCCACACCGCTGATGGTGAAGCCGTCCGAGATCAGGTCGGTGATGATCAACGAGACGAGGGTCGCGATCAGCGCCGTCGCGCCCATCGCGCCGTTGCCCAGTCGCCGCAGCTGGACGGCGAGGAACGGCGTGAGGATCGCGAAGACGATCGTGAAGATGATCACTGCCACGATGAACGACGTCACGTCGATGTCGAAGCCGTCGAGCACGAGCGACGCCACGATGAGGCCGACCGCGTTGGCGGCCACCGCGACCAGCGTGCGAACGATGAGGCGGATCACGCGCGCGACCCTACAGCATCGGTGCCCGCACGGCTACGTCCAGGCCGTCACGTGACGACGAGCGTGGGGCTCGCCCGGCCCGTCGCCGGATCGAAGAGGCGGAGCTGCGCTCCGCGGTCGGCCCGCACGACCCGCGTGAAGTACCCCCTCCCCGTCGTCCGCGCTCCGGAGCCCACAGGCACCCAGCCGGCGGTCGTCCGGCGTTGCAGGACGTACGCCCGCTCTCCGGTCCCGGGCCGCACCTGCCCCCACACGGTGGTCGCCGGGCCGTTCCGTGCGATCTGCACGAGCGGGAGCGAGAACGACAGCATCGAGGGCTTGCTGCGACCCGCGACGGTCTCGAGCCCGCTCTGCCAGGCCCCGAGCGTCGGCTCGTCCCGGACGAGGTACTGGACGAGCAGGTCGACGCCGCTCGCCTGGTACGCGCGCCGCTGTGCCTCCGCCACGAACCGCGCCTGCCGCGCCCACGTCACGCCGAGGACGCGGTCGGGTGGGTTCGTCTGGTAGCCGAGCTCCGTGAGCCAGATGCGGGTGCGCGGGCCGAACGCGGCCCGCACCTCGGCCTGGAGCCGCTCGAGCGTCGCCATCGAGATGGTCGTGCACTGGGCGCAGCCGCCGGTGAGCGGCGTCTCCGCCGGCGAGAGCGGGTGCGGGTGGTGCGCGTAGGCGTCCAGGCGCGCGCCGGCCCGTCCCATTCCCCGGATGAAGTCGACGGGGGACATCCCCCCACTCCCGCCGCGCGGCGCCGTTGCGCCGCCGGCGACCGAGGCGCGCGGGATCACCGACTTGATCGCCGAGGCGGCGGGGTTGAGCAACCGGGTCACGTAGAGGGTCGGGGAGGGAGGAAGCAGCCAGCGTCGCTGGTTCGGCTCGTTCCAGACGATCCAGCGCCTGACCCACGGGAACCGTTCCGCTGCTGCGCGTGCGAACGCCGCGAACGTGGCCGCCGAGCGTGGCGGGACGTTCGGCCCTGCGCCCCCGTTGGCCCACGCCGGCGTGCCCCAGAGCGCGACGACAGGCGTGATGCCGGCCTCTCGGAGTGCATCGAGCAACGAGCCGTCCCGTGCCCAGTCGACCGTTCCCTGCTCCGCCTCGATCTCGTTCCAGTCGAGCGTCACGCGGACGACCTCGGCGCCGATCGTCTGGAGGCTCGTCACGCGCTCGTCGAGCGTCCCCGGCCCGAACTCGAGCCAGGCGTCGTCGGTGACGCCCACCTGCAGGCCTGGTGCGGCGAGCACCGCCCCGGCGAGCGTGAGGGCGCCGGCGAGCGCGGCGCACGTGAGGGCGAGGGTGCGGGCCACCGGAGCGACCCTACCCCGTCCGGAAGTCGGCGACCGCTCTCTTCAGAGGATTCTTACGGTGCTCTCACAGGCGCGGCCGGCGGCGCTCGTCCGCCAGCGACCAGACGACCCGCGACGCGAGCCAGTTCACCAGCCAGAGCACGATCGTGGCCCCGACATAGGTCCAGAACCCGTCGATCGAGAAGTCGGGCACGACCCACTCGGTGAAGAGCAGCATCACGACGTTGACGAAGAAGTACGCGATCCCGAAGGTCAGCAGGATGAGCGGCAGAGCGATGAACGTCAGGAGCGGCTTGAGGAAGACGTTCGCGAGGCCGAGCACCGCGCCTGCGAAGAGAATCGGCCCCCAGCGGCCGATCGTGAACCCGTCGAACGCCCAGTCGGCGACGATCAGCCCGAGGACGTTGATCCCCCACTGGACGAGGGCGGCGACGACCCAGTGCACGTCGGACACGCGGGAGAGCCTATAGCCCGGTTTCCCCTGCGCGAAATCCCGCCGGCGCACAGACCGCCACGGCCGTTGCGACCGCGACAGCGGACGCCTTCAGGGGTGTGCCCCGCCGCAAGGCGGGGATCCGAGCGGTGGGATTCCGCTCCTGCGGAATCCCACCTTGCGAACAAACGTCAGAACAGCTTCTGCAACTTCAGGGCCGCGCCCATGTCTCCCTGGATCTTGAGCTTGCCCGACATGTACGCGGTGGTCGGGTTGGCCTCGCCCTTCGCGATCTTGACGAGCGTCTCCTCGCTCGCCGAGATCGTGCAGTCGGCCTCAGACGTCCCCTCGGTGACGCTCACCGCGCCGTCCGCAACGGCGACGGTCCATTGCCCGACGCCCTCGACGTCGAACACGTACGTGTTGTTCATGCCGGCGGTCTTGGCAGGATCCGCCCGCTCGGGAAGCCGCTCGAAGAACTCCTGTGCGGTCATGCTGGTCTCCTCGTTGACTGACCGTTCAATCGGGCAAGGTTAGACGATGGCCACCGGAGCGGGGGTCGGCTCGGCGGGCGGCGACCACGCGACGGGCGGCGGGAGGAAGAGACAGACGACGCATCCGAACGCAGGGGCCACGGCGGCGACGTAGAGCGCGGTCTCGAGGTCGATCGCGTCGGCGACCGCTCCGAGCAGGACGGCGGCGATCCCGCCCAGCCCCATCGCGAGCCCGACGGAGAGACCGCTCGCCATCCCGACGTGGCGCGGCAGATAGAGCTGGCTCAGCACGATCGTCACGCCGAACGTCCCGACGACGCACAGGCCGACCAGCATCAGGGCCAGCGTCCCGACCACTCCGCCGACCGCCACGAAGACGACGATCAGGAAGGGGAGCGCCGCCTGGGTGAAGAGCAGCGTTCGCCGCAGGCCGATGCGATCCGCCACCCATCCGAGCACGAGTGTGCCGATCGCTCCGGAGACGAGCATCAGCGAGAGCTCACGGCCCCCCTCCCCCTCGGTGCCGCCGTTCGCGACGACCCAGAGCGGCACGAAGGTGAGAAGGCCGAACCAGGCGACGCTGCGGAACGTGATCACCACGGCGAGGAGGGACATCGCACGGATGTCGTCCTCTCCCTGTGCCGAGCGCCGCGCCGCCGCCGCCGGAACGATCGCGCGCAGCGCGGGCAGCGCCCGCAGCAGCACCGCCGCGAAGACGAGCACCGGGATCATCGCGAGCAGGCCGCCCTCCAGCCCGAGCCAGAGCACGAGCGGCGTGACGATGATCGGGCCGAGCGCGTAGCCGGTGTTCCCGCCGATGTTGAAGTAGGACATGCCGCTCGCCCGCTTCTTCCCGCTCGCGTACGCCGCGAACTTCGTCCCTTCCGGGTGGTACGCCGCAACGCCGATCCCTGCGACGAACACGAGCGCGACGACAACGCCGTAGCGCGGCGCGACGGACGCGAGGCCCGTTCCCAGCGCCCGCGAGGGCGACACCTCCCGGCAGGAGCCACAGCGCGCCCCGACGATCCGACCAGAGCCCGAAGAGCGGCTGGACGAGGGAGGAGGAGACGAGCAGGGCGAGCATCAGCGCTGCCGTGGCCGTGTAGCTGAGGTCGAACTTCAGCGTGAGGAATGGCAGCAGCGCGGGGACGGAGCCCGATGCGAAGTCGACCGCGAGGTGCCCGCCCGAGAGCGTCGCCATCGCCCTCCGGTCGAGCTCTTCGCGCATGACTCGAGGCTACTCGTCCGCTGGGGGATGTGTCGCGGTCCGTCGGCCCTGTCCGCAGCTCCGCCGCCGGGCTCGGCGGGCGACGCCGCGTCCACGATCCGACACGAGCGTCGTCCCCCCGCCGCGCCCAGCACGGGTCTCCGTCGCATTCGTGACTAGGATCCGCGCCGCATGGACCTCGACCTCACGCCGGAGCAGGAGCTGACCCGCGACACCGTCCGCTCCTTTGCGCGCGAGCGGGTCGCGCCCGTCGCGGAGGAGCTCGACCGGGAGAGCCGCTTCCCCGTCGAGCTCGTGCGCGAGATGGCCGGGCTCGGCCTGATGGGCATCCCGATCCCCGAGCAGTACGGCGGCGCGGGCGGCGACACCGTCGCCTACGCGATCGCGATCGAGGAGCTCACGCGAGTCGACTCGTCCGTCGCGATCACCGTCGCCGCGCACACGTCGCTCGGGACGATGCCGGTCTTCCTGTTCGGCAGCGACGAGCAGAAGGATCGCTGGCTCCCCGATCTCGCGTCCGGCAGGAGGCTCGCAGCGTTCGGCCTCACCGAGCCGGATGCAGGCTCGGACGCCGGCTCCAGCCGCACGACGGCCGAGCTCCGTGACGGCTCGTGGGTCGTGAACGGCGCGAAGATGTTCATCACGAACGCGGGCACCGAGCTGACCTGGGGCGTGACGATCACCGCACGCACCGGCGACGACGAGATCTCCAACATCGTGGTCGAGAACGGGACGCAGGGCTACACGATCTCCGCCCCCCTGCACAAGCTCGGCTGGAAGGCCTCGGACACGCGGGAGCTGACGTTCAACGATTGCGCCGTGCCGGAGGGGAACCTGCTGGGGCCGCGTGGGCGCGGCTTCCACCAGTTCCTCGAGATCCTCGACGGCGGCCGCATCTCGGTCGCCGCGATGGGAGTCGGCCTTGCCCAGGGGGCATACGACCTGGCTCGTGCGTACGCCCGGGAGCGGCACCAGTTCGGGAAGCCGATCGCGAAGTTCCAGACGGTCGCGTTCAAGCTCGCGGACATGGCGGTCGAGATCGAGGCGGGCCGGCAGCTGGTCTACCGCGCCGCCTGGCTCAAGGACCGCGGCCGCCCGTTCGCGCTCGAGGCGGCGATGGCGAAGCTCTACACGGGCGAGCTCTCCCACCGCGTCGTGAACCATGCGCTCCAGATCCACGGTGGGTACGGCTTCATGGACGAGTTCCCGATCTCACGCCTGTACCGCGACCAGAAGATCCTCGAGATCGGGGAAGGCACGAACGAGGTGCAGCGCCTCGTGATCGCCCGCCTGCTCGGGCTGTAGCTCCCCCGGTCGGCGAGACGCGCACGGCTATCCTCGCCGTATCTCCTCCTCGAGGCTCAGCTGCGCGTGGCCGGAAGGGGCGCCGCGGAAGGCTCTCCGCCCGGTCCGGCCCGTCGTCCTCGTCGGGGCCGTCGCGGTGGCGCTCGTGCTGACGGCCGCCGCCCAGGCGCACGTCACGATCACCCCGCCGTTCGTCGATGCGGGCCTGCGGACGAGGATCGTGTTCGAGACGCCGAACGAGCGCCCGCCGCACGCGACCACGTCGCTCGTGATCGACGCGCCCCCCGGGGTCGAGCTGGCCGCCGCCGAGGCTCCTCCAGGGTGGCGCCTCGTGCTCTCGGGCAGGCGCGCCCGCTGGACGGGCGGGCGGATCGAGGGTCAGAAGGTCGTGTCGTTCCCGCTCTTCGTCACCGCGCGTACCCGCGCCGGGCCCGAGGCGTTCCGGGCAGTTCAGGGCTACGACGACGACGAGGTCGTCCGCTGGGACGCGAACCTGAGCGTGCTCCCCGCCGCCGGGAGCGCGGCTCCGTCTCAGCACCTCGACCGCGCGCTCGCCGCCGGAGCGGTGGGGCTCGTCGTGATCCTCGCCAGCTTCCTCAGCCTGCGGCTCCTCCGGCGGCGGCCACTTCAAGAGCGATAGCGTCGGTCGTTGCTACCGTCGGGCGGCGGTGCTCTTCTCACAGGTCCTGAACGACGATCTCGGGTGCGCCTCGTACCTCGTGGGATGCGAGGAGGCACAGGAGGCTGTCGTGGTCGACCCGCCGCTCGCGATCGAGACCGTCCTCGCCGAGGCCGACCGGCTGGGGGTCCGGATCGTGCGGGTGCTCGAGACGCACACGCACGCGGACCACGTCTCCGGTCACGGCCGCCTCGCGCTCGACCACGGGATCCCGGTGAGCATCCATCCCGCCGCAGAGGTCGCCTACCCGAACGACCCTCTCGACGACGGAGACGAGGTGACCGTCGGGACGGTCAAGCTCCGTTGTGTCCACACCCCGGGCCACCGTCCCGAGCACTGTTGCCTTGCCGTGATCGACACGACGCGCGCGGACGAGCCATGGCTCGTGCTCACCGGCGACTCGCTCTTCGTCGGAGACACCGCGCGGCCGGACCTCGCGGTCGGCGCGATGGAGGGCGCGGAAGGGCTCTTCCACTCGCTCCGCCGGCTCCTCGAGCTGCGCGACGGCGTCGAGGTCTTCCCGGGACACGTGGCCGGCTCGCTGTGCGGCAGGGCGATGAGCGCCCGCGGCTCGACGACCATCGGGTTCGAGCGCCGGTTCAACCCGATGGCCTCGATCCCCGAGCTGGACGCGTTCGTCGCGGAATCCGCGGCCGTGTCCGCCCCCAAGCCGCCGAACCTGGCACGGATCGTCGAGCTCAACCGCGGCCCCTTCCTGGCCACGCAACCACCGCCGCCCGAGCTGCCGGTCCCGGCCGCCGGGTCGCAGCTTCTCGACGTGCGCCCGGTCGCCGACCACCTCGCGGGCCACCTCTCCGGAGCGGTCGGCGTTCCCGTCTCCGGCACGAGCTTCTCGACGAAGGCCGGCTTCGTGCTCGATGCGGACCGGCCCGTCACGGTGCTCGCCTCGAGCGCGGCGGAGGCCGAGCGCGCGATCGCGGGCCTGCGCTCCGTCGCGTTCCTCGACATCGCCGGGTACGTCCTCGGCGGCGGCGCGGAGACGACCACTCCGGTGGGCGTCGACGAGCTCGAAGGCCTGATCGAGGCGGGCGCGACGGTGATCGACGTCCGCGAGCACGACGAGCGCGACGAGGGCTACATCCCCGGCAGCCGCAACGTCCCGTATCGCCTCATGCGCACCTGCTGCCCCGACCTCCCCGAGGACCGGCCGATCGTCACGATCTGCAACTCGGGGCCGCGGGCGGCGATCGCCGCCAGCATCCTCCGGACGAGGGGCCTCGACGCCCGGCCGGTGGTGGACGGCGGGATGAACGAGTGGCTGGCGCGCGGCGCGACGGCGGTCACCTTCCGCCGCTGCGGCAACTGACTCTCAGACGTCTCGCCTCGCGCAGAAGGGCACAGGACGATGCTAGGACGGTCTCAGCGCAACCGGCGTACGGTATACCCCCCTTCTGCCAGCGCGCGGATCACGAGCTGCGAGTGCTCCTCTCCCCTGGTCTCGAGGGTCAGCTCGGCCTCGGTCTCGAGCACGCCGATGTTGCGACCCTCCCGGTGGTGCTGGATCGCGAGGATGTTCGCGCGCTGCGCGGAGATCGTCGCGACGATCCGGGTGAGCTCTCCGGGCCGGTCGGGGATCAGCAGCGCGACCACCAGATAGCGCCCCGACGCCGTCAGCCCGTAGCGGATCACGGAGCTCATGGTCGTCGCGTCGATGTTGCCGCCCGCCAGGATCGCGCACGCAGGCCCGTCGCCGCCCGCCCGTCCGGCGAGGATCGCCGCCACCGGTGCGGCGCCGGCGCCCTCGACCACGAGCTTCGAGCGCTCGAGCAGGAGGACGATCGCCTGCGAGATCTCCTCGTCGTCCACGACGACGACGTCGTCGAGCAGGTCCGAGAGGATCGCGCCCGTGAGCGTACCGGGGTGCTTCACCGCGATCCCGTCGGCGATCGTGGCACCGGAGGGCTCGCGTCCGGCGAAGGGTGCGCACGCCGCCGACTGCACGCCCACCAGGCGGATCTCGGGTCGCAGGTGGTCGAGCGCCACGGCGATGCCGGCTGCGAGGCCTCCGCCGCCGACGGGGATCACCACCGTCCCTTCGCCCGAGGGGAGCTGTCCGGTGAGCTCGAGCCCGAGCGTTCCCTGCCCCGCGATGACGCGCACGTCCTCGAACGCGTGCACGAAGGTGGCGCCCGTCTCGTCCGCTCTCGTGCGGGCGACCGCGAGCGTCTCGTCGAAGCCCTCGCCTGCCAGCTCGACCTGCGCGCCGTACCCGCGCGCCGCCTCGACCTTCGCCATCGGCGCGGCCTCGGGGACGAAGATCGTCGCCGGGATGCCCGCCTGCCTCGCCGCCCACGCGACGGCCTGCCCGTGGTTCCCTGCGCTGGCGGTCACGACCCCCTTGCCCCGCTCCTCCTCCGACAGCTGCGCGACCGTGTTGTAGGCGCCTCGGATCTTGAACGCGCCCGTGCGCTGGAGGTTCTCCGCCTTCAGGAGCACCGGTCGCCCGGCGACGCGCGAGAGCGTCTCGGACGAGTAGACGGGCGTCACGCGCGCGACCCCGTGGAGTCGCTCCTGTGCCGCCCGGAGGTCGTCGATCGTCGGTCGCTCGCTCACGCCGCCCCGCCCGTCACGAGCTCGACCACGGCCGCGACCGCCGTGAGGGGATCGACCTCGCGCCGCTGCACGCCTCCCATCAGCTCCCGCATCGCCGGATCGCCCTCCATCGTCTGGCGGACGAGCTGCCTGATCCGGGCGACGGCCAGCGCCTCGACCTCGCCGCTCAGGTTTCGCTGACGGCGGACGTCGAGCTCGCCGCGATCGTCGAGCTGACGGCGCCGCTGCTCGAGCGCGTCCCAGAGCTCCGGCACGCCCTCGCCGCGAAGCGCCTCCGTGAGGAGGATCGTCGGCCGCCGCTCCCGCACCGGGTCGAGGGCGACGATCGACCGCACCTCCTGCAGCATCGTCCCGGCCGCCGGGTGGTCCATCTTGTTGATCGCGATCACATCCGGAATCTCCATGATCCCCGCCTTGAGCGCCTGCACGGAGTCGCCCGAGCCGGGCATGAGGACGAGGAGGACGACGTCGGCGATGCCGATCACCTCGACCTCGCTCTGCCCCGTCCCGACCGTCTCGAGGAACACGACGTCCTTGCCGGAGGCGTCCACCAGGAGGAGCGCCTGAAGGGTCGCCTCGGCGAGCCCGCCGAGATGCCCACGCGTCCCCATCGAGCGGATGTAGACGTCGGGGTCGAGGAAGTGGTCGGCGAGCCGGATCCTGTCTCCGAGCAGCGCTCCCCGGGTGAACGGACTCGAAGGGTCGACCGACACGACGCCGACGCTCCGGCCCAGCCCGCGGACGTGCCCCACCAGCGCGCTGACGAGCGACGACTTCCCGACACCCGGCGGGCCGGTGACCCCGATCGAGGCGGCGCGACCGGTGTCGGGGTAGACGCGGCGGACGAGCTCCTCCGCTTCGGGGGCGCGATCCTCGACGAGCGAGATCGCGCGCGCGAGCGCGCGGCGATCGCCGGCCCGGACGCCGGTGACGAGCTCGTCCTGCGTCCACCCACGCGCTGCCATCCCCGGTGACTCTACGAGGTCGGTCGGCCCTCGGGGTCGCGCGGCGCGAGGACGGCGACGTCCGGTCGGGCCCGCTGCTGCTCGCGCCGGCGCGTCTCCTCGATCTCGTCCATCAGCACGCGGATCCGCTCGAGCCCTGCCGGCGGCTCCTCTGCGGGCCTGTCGGCCGCCACCTTCTCCCGGATGCGGCTCGTCAGCACGACAGCCATCACGGCTGCGACGAGATACACGCAGCCGGCGACGGCCCAGGCGGCCCGTGCTCCCGCGTAGTCGACGAGCAGCCCCGCGCCGGCCATCGAGATGCCGAGGACGGCGTAGTACGTGGACATCAGGAGGGACAGCACCCGCCCCCGCATGGCGTCCGGAGCCCCCCGCTGGACGAAGACCTGGTTGCAGACGATCGCGACACCGTTCCCGATCGTGGCGAGCCCGGCGAGGAGCGCGGCCACGACGATCGTCGGCGACGCGGACGCAAGCCCGAAGCCGGCTCCCATGAGCGCCAGCGCACCGCCGTAGACGCGGGTCATCCCGAGCGCGCCGAGCGCCGAGGCCGCGAAGAAGCTTCCGATCACGAGGCCGACGCCGGTGGCGCTGACGAGGAAGCCGAGCCCGATGTTCCCGGCGTCCAGGTCGTGCTTCGCGAGGACGACCTCGGCGACGTTGACGCAGGCGGTCGCCACGGCCGCAGTGCTCCAGACGACGAGCACCGTGACGAGAGACCGCGACCCGACGACGAGGCCGAGCCCCTCCCTGAGATCGCTCCAGTGCCCCTTCGTGATGGGCTCGTCGGAGCGGAGCGCGTGCGCGGGGATCCGCATGACGAGCAGCGCGGAAGCCAGGAACGTCACGGCGTTCACCCAGTACGCGACGTCCTGCCCGCGTGCTGCGAGGAGGAGGCCGGCGACGGCCGGCCCGATGGTCCACGCGACGTTCTCGACGGTCGTGAGCAGCGACGTCGCCTGCTCTCGGTCGTCGTCCGTGACGAGGTTCGGGAGGCCGGCCCAGACCGCGGGACGGAAGAAGCCGGTGGCGATGCCGTTGACAGCGGCGAGTGCGACGATGACGGGTGCGTGGTCGACGAACGGCAGGGCCGTGAACGTCGCCGCGCGGACGAGGTCCGATGCGACCATCAGCCGCCGCCGCGAGAGCCGGTCGACGAGCGGGCCGAGGGTCAGCCCGATCACCACGATGGGCAGGAAGTCGGCGATCAGGAGCGCCGCGAGCCAGCGCCCGGAGCCGGTGAGGTCGTAGATGTGGACCGACAGCGCGAGCGCCGCGAGGTACGTGCCCACCGCCGATCCGGCGGTCGCCCAGAAGAGCAGCGAGAAACTCCGGTTGCGGCGGAGGAGGGACAGACGGCCTGTCGCTCCGTCGGGCACGCGAGGACGCTACCACCGGCGGCCGACGCGCAACAGTGGCCGAAACCGCCAGGGTGACCGCACCTGAGCTGTTGCCCGAGTCAGGCGCTGACGCGGCCAAGGTCGCCTGCCCATCCACCGCTCACTCATTCTCGGCACCCTCGAACGAGGCGCGCTCACCCATCCGGGGAAGCGGCGGTCTAGACCGCCGAACCCCAACGTTGGTCTAGGCCACCGGGCCCTTGGGGCGCGCTGCCTTCGCCATCCGCGCGGCAACGACCGATGCGAGGGCTACCCGGTCGACCGTTTCCACGGGCCGCCCGATCGACGTGAACAGGAGCCCGGACTGGATGCGCCCGTGCTGGAGGACGACCGCGTCGACGTACGCGCGAATCTGCTGAGCGCCGCCGACGCTGATGCTGAGGACGAGGCGGTAGGCGGTCGCCTTGGGCGAGACCGAGGGGAACGGCACGCGCTTCGCCGAGAGGACGGTGATCTTCTGTCCCGGGGCGGCCGAGAGCCGGACGATGTCGGCGAGGCAGGTCGTGGTCTGTGCCGCGGTGCCCCTTCGCCACGACGCGTTCGCCTCACGGAGCGTCCGGTACACCTGTGCGGTCGAGCCGACCGTGACGAACACCGCGCCCTGCTCGAAGCGGAAGTCGGGCGACGCCGCGTCGCCGGTCACGGTCAGGTCGCTCTCGTCGAGGGCGCCGCATCGCGCACCCTTCGGGAGGCGGTCGTCGTCGCCCCGCGGCTTCGGAGTGAAGCCGGAGCCCAGGTCGGCGCGCTTGAGGACGACGGAGCGCGCGGTCTTCTGGCCCTCCTTCGTCAGGGACTTGCGCGGCTGGCCGTCGGCGGCCGTTGCGACGGACGCGACGAGGGCGAGGATCGCGATCGCCATGACGAGCGCACGCATCAGCCCACTGTACTCCCCACCTCTCATCGGGGGTCGTATGCGAGGTTCGGCCGGAGCCAGCGCTCGACGACCGCGAGGTCGTCACCCTTCCGCTCCGCGTAGTCCTCGACCTGGTCGCGCCCGATCCGGCCGATCGAGAAGTAGCGCGCCGCCGGATGCCCGAGAAAGAGGCCGCTGACGCTCGCGCCGGGCAACGACGCACACGACTCGGTGAGGGAGAGCCCGGCGTCCTCGGCCCGAAGCAGGGCAAAGAGCGTCGTCTTCTCGGAGTGGTCGGGGCACGCGGGGTAGCCGAAGGCGGGCCGGATCCCGCGGAACCGCTCGGCGACGAGCTCCTCGCTGCCGAGCCGCTCGTCGGGCGCGTACCAGGCACGCCGCGTCTGCTGGTGCAGCCATTCCGCAAACGCCTCGGCCAGCCGGTCGGCGAGCGCCTTGACCATGATCGCGCTGTAGTCGTCACCCTCCGCCTCGAAGGCGCCCGCGAGCTCGTCCGCACCGTGGATCCCGACCGCGAACCCGCCCACGTGGTCTTCCAGGCCGGTCTCGACGGGAGCGACGAAGTCCGCCAGCGAACGGTTCGGACGGGAGTCGTCGTGGGCGCCCTGTTGCCGCAGCATCGGGAAGCGGACGTCGCCGTTCCCCGTCGCGAGGACGATGTCGTCCCCCTCGGCGGCGGCGCGCCAGAAGCCGTGGACGCCACGGGCCGTCAGGAGCTCCTCCTCGACGATCCGGTCGAGCAGCGCGTTGGCCGCGTCGAAGAGGTCACGCGCCGCGTGGCCCTTCTCCGGGTGCTCGAGGATCGCGGGATACCGCCCCTTCAGATCCCACGCGTGGAAGAAGAACGTCCAGTCGACGTAGCCGCGCAGCTCCGGGAGCGTCGGCTCCACCACGCGCTCACCCGTGAACAGCGGAACGGCGATGTCGTCCGGATGCCATGCGATCGGTGTCCGGCGCTCGCGCGCGGCGCGGAGCGGCAGGAGCGGCCTCCGCAACCGCTCGGCGTGGAGCGCACGCAGGCGCTCCTGATCGACGCGGTTCTCGGCGTCGAGCACGGCCCGCCGCTCCGGCTCGAGCAGTGCGCCCACCACGCCGATCACGCGCGAGGCGTCGAGGACGTACACGGTCGGTTGCGTGTACTCGGGAGCGATGCGCACGGCGGTGTGCTGCCGCGAGGTCGTCGCGCCGCCGATCAGCAGCGGAAGCTCCATCCCGCGGCGCTCCATCTCCTTGGCGACGACGACCATCTCGTCGAGGGACGGCGTGATCAGACCAGACAGCCCGACGGCGTCGCAGTCCTGCTCGAGCGCCGTGTCGAGGATGGCGTCGGCGGCGACCATCACACCGAGGTCGATCACCTCGTAGCCGTTGCAGCCGAGGACGACGCCCACGATGTTCTTGCCGATGTCGTGGACGTCGCCCTTCACGGTCGCAAGGACGACGCGGCCGGCGCTGCGCGCTGCGCCGGTCTTCTCCGCCTCCATGAAGGGCTCGAGGTAGGCGACCGCACGCTTCATCGCGCGTGCGCTCTTCACCACCTGCGGCAGGAACATGCGCCCGGAGCCGAAGAGGTCGCCGACGACCCGCATGCCCTCCATGAGGGGCCCCTCGATCACGTCGAGCGGCCGCTCCAGCGCCTGCCGCGCCTCCTCGACGTCGTCCTCGATGTAGTCGACGATCCCGTGCACGAGCGCGTGCTCGAGCCGCTTCTCCACCGGGGCCTCGCGCCAGGCGACGTCCTCCTCGCGGCGCACCGTCTCGCCCTCGTACCGGCGCGCGAGGTCGACGAGACGCTCCGTCGCGTCCGGGTGACGGTTCCAGATCACGTCCTCGACGTGCTCGAGCAGCTCCGGCTGGATGTCCTCGTAGACCATCAGGAGCCCGGCGTTGACGATCCCCATGTCGAGCCCGGCCCGGATCGCGTGGTAGAGGAAGGCCGCGTGCATCGCCTCACGCACGTGCTGATTGCCGCGGAAGGCGAACGAGAGGTTGGAGATGCCGCCGCTCGTCCGCGCGCCCGGGCAGCGCTCCTTGATCAGCGGCAGAGCCTCGATGAACGCCTTCGCGAACTCGTTGTGCTGCTCGATGCCCGTGGCGACCGCGAGCACGTTGGGATCGAAGACGATGTCCTCTGGCGGGAACCCCGCCTGCTCGGTGAGCAGCCGGTAGGCGCGCTCGCAGATCTCGACCTTGCGGTCGACCGTGTCCGCCTGCCCCTGCTCGTCGAAGGCCATCACGACGACGCCCGCCCCGTAGCGCCGGATCAGGCGCGCCTGCTCGAGGAACGGCCCTTCCCCCTCCTTGAGCGAGATCGAGTTGACGATCCCCTTCCCCTGCAGGCACTTCAGCCCCGCCTCGAGCACCGTCCAGCGCGAGCTGTCCACCATGATCGGCAGGCGGGCCGCCTCCGGCTCCGTCGCGAGGAGGTTCAGAAACCGCGTCATCGTCCGCTCGCCGTCGAGCAGGTCGGCGTCCATGTTGACGTCGAGCGCGTTGGCGCCGCTCCGCACCTGTTCGAGCGCCACCTCGACCGCAGCCTCGAGGTCGTCGGCCTCGACCAGCGAGCGGAATCGCGCCGAGCCGGTCACGTTCGTCCGCTCACCGATCATCACGAAGCCGGTATCCGGCCCCAGCTCGAACGGCTCGAGACCGCTCCAGCGTGGCCGCGGCTCGCGTACGGGGATCGTCCGCGTGGGGATGCCCTCGACGCTCGCGGCGATCTGGCGGATGTGCTCCGGGGTGGTGCCGCAGCAGCCGCCGACGATGTTCACGAGCCCGTCCTCCGCGAAGGCCCGCAGGAAGCGGCTGGTGTCACCGGGTTGCTCGTCGTGCTCGCCCATCGCGTTGGGGAGGCCGGCGTTCGGGTAGCAGGCGACGTACGTGTCGGCGGCGCGCGAGAGGTCCTCCACGAAGGGGCGCATCTCGCTCGCGCCGAGCGAGCAGTTGACACCGACGATCAGCGGCCGCGCGTGCTCGACCGAGACCCAGAACGCCTCTGCGGTCTGGCCCGAGAGGTTGCGGCCGCTCCGGTCGATCGCCGTGAACGAGAGCCAGAGCGGGATCTCCGGGGCGACATCGGCCGCCGCCACGATCGCCGCCTTCGCGTTCAGCGTGTCGAAGATCGTCTCGACGAGGAGGATGTCGACACCGCCCTCCACCAGCGCCGCGATCTGCTCCGCGTACGACGCACGCACCTCGTCGAAGGTCACCGGCCGGAAGGCGGCATCGTCGACCTTCGGCGAGACGGAGAGGGACACGTTGAGCGGTCCGACGGCCCCGGCGACGAATCTCGGCCGCTCCGGGGTGCGCGCCGTCCAGGCGTCGGCCGCTCTTCGCGCGAGACGGGCACCCTCGAGGCTCATCTCGGCGGCGAGCGCCTCGAGGCCGTAGTCCGCCTGTCCGATCGACGTCGCCGTGAACGTGTTCGTCGACGTGATGTCGGCCCCCGCCTCGAAGTAGGCGTCGTGGAGCTCGCCGACCAGGTGGGGCTGGGTCAGGTTGAGAAGATCGGGGTCGCCCTTGACGTCGCGCGCGTGATCGCGGAGCCGCTCGCCGCGGTAGTCGGCCTCCGACAGCCCCCTGCGATGCATGAGCACGCCCCAGGAGCCGTCGAGGACGACGATCCGCCTGTCCAGCATCTCTCGCAGTCGGTCTGCCGCGCTCACGTCCCTCCTTCACGAGTCGGCGACCACACCTGCGAGCGGTCCCGGCCGGACGGCGCGGGGGCTCTTTAGGCGTTTGTTGACCCGGTCGCCAAGCTGCCTCAAAGCTCTCCGGGACCACTCACGATAGCGCCCGTCGCCATGGGCGCAATCCCTGCGCGCCGGGCCTGGCCAGAGAACGACGCGCCGGGTGCAGGCCCTGGGTTCAGCCGGTGGTCCGACCGGACACCGAGAGTTGGTTCTCGGCGTGGCGGATGCGCTGCTCGAGCTGCCAGCGGTCGGCGGCGGACTCGCCCGCCTCGACCTTCTCCAGCTCCGCCTTCGCGGCCTCGAGCTGCGCCTGCGCGCGGGCGTCGTCGATCTCCTTGACGTTCACCGCGTCGTCGACGAGCGCGAGAGCCCGGTCGAGCTCGACCTTGAAGAAGCCCGGCCCGGTCGCGAACTCGAGGATCTCGTTGCCGCCGACGTGCACCCGGGTGGAGCCCGCCTTGAGCGTCGCCACGAGCGGAGCGTGGCGAGCCAGGACACCGATCTCACCGGCAGCGCCGGGGACGATCAGCATGTGCGCCTCGCCCTGGAAGACCGGGCCGTCGGGGGTGACGACGGCGACGTCGAACGCGGGATGATCCGTCACGTCCGCCATCTCGGTTTCCTAGCCTGAGGCGGCCGGAGGTCGCATCAGGCCGCGACCTGCTCGAGCTGACGCGCCTTCTCGTGCACGTCCTCGATCGGACCGACCATGTAGAACGCCGCTTCCGGCAGCTCGTCGCACTCGCCCTTGATGATCGCGTCGAATCCCGCGATCGTGTCCTCGAGCTTGACGTACTTGCCGGGGGTGCCGGTGAACTGCTCGGCCACGAAGTTCGGCTGCGACAGGAAGCGCTCGACCTTTCGGGCCCGCGCGACGACGAGCTTGTCCTCGTCCGTCAGCTCGTCCATCCCGAGGATCGCGATGATGTCCTGGAGGTCCTTGTAGCGCTGCAGGATCTGCTGGACGCTCGTGGCGACGCGGTAGTGGTCGTCGGTGACGATGCCGGGCTGGAGCGCGCGCGACGTCGAGTCGAGCGGGTCCATCGCCGGGTAGATGCCCTTCTCGACGATCGCGCGCGAGAGCGTCGTCGTCGAGTCGAGGTGGGCGAACGTGTTCGCCGGCGCCGGGTCGGTGAGGTCGTCCGCCGGCACGTAGATCGCCTGCACCGACGTCACCGACCCCGTGGTCGTCGACGTGATGCGCTCCTGGAGCTGCCCCATCTCCGTGGCGAGCGTGGGCTGGTACCCCACCGCGCTCGGCATTCGGCCGAGCAGTGCCGAGACCTCGGAGCCCGCCTGGACGAAGCGGAAGATGTTGTCGATGAAGAGCAGGACGTCCTGGCCCTCGTCGCGGAAGTACTCGGCCATCGTCAGGCCCGAGAGGCCGACGCGCAGTCGCGCCCCGGGCGGCTCGTTCATCTGGCCGTAGACCAGCGCGACCTTGTCGATGACGCCCGACTCGGTCATCTCGATCATCAGGTCCGTGCCCTCACGGGTCCGCTCGCCGACACCCGCGAAGACGGACACGCCGCCGTGCTCCCGGGCGAGGTTGTGGATGAGCTCCTGGATCAGGACGGTCTTGCCGACGCCGGCGCCGCCGAAGAGGCCGACCTTGCCGCCCTTGATGTAGGGCGCGATCAGGTCGACGCACTTCAGGCCCGTCTCGAAGATCTCGATCTTCGGTGAGAGGTCACGGAAGGCGGGCGGATCGCGGTGGATCGGCCATCGCTCCGCGTCGGCCGCAAGCTCGGCCTTGCCGTCGATCGCCTGCCCGATCACGTTCCAGAGGCGTCCCAGTGTCGGCTCCCCGACCGGGACCGAGATCGCCTGGCCCGTGTCGACGACGTCGACCCCGCGCGCGAGCCCGTCGGTCGAGTCCATGGCGACCGCGCGGACCCGGTCGTCCCCGAGGTGCTGCTGGACCTCGGCCACGAGCGTGCCCGACTCGAGCTCGATCTCGAGCGCGGTCAGGATCTCCGGGAGGCGGTCGGGGAAGACGGCGTCGACGACGACGCCCTTGATCTCGATGATCTTCCCGACGTTGCGGGCGGACGTGCTCTCAGGCATGTGGCTCCGATGGGCGAGTCGTTGGACGTATGGGCGCCCTCGCGGGCAGCCGGCGACGGAGTCTAGCGAAGCCCTCGCGCAGGCCTGACCGTTCCCGGCGCGGGAACTCGGAGCCCTTCATCAGCGCCTCGACACGCTCGGCGTGGTCGAGCCGTCAGACGTCGGACGTGACGAAGGTGGGCGTCACGAACACGTTCCCAGCGTACGCGAGAGCCGCCGGCTCAGCCGGACGGTGCGGCGGGCACGGCGACCATGTTCACGGGCGCCCAGTAGTCGACGCGCCACGGCGCGTCGCTCCCGCCGCGCTGCCGCAGCCCGATGTAGAAGGCCGTCGGCCCGAGCCCGTCCGGGTTCTTGCCCGGGGTGAGCAGGACCTCCAGGATGACGTGCCCCGGGCTCACCTCGTTGACCGAGAAGGCTGCCCCCTGGAGGCCCTTCGTCGGGAAGTACTGCACCGGGATGTTCCCGGTGAGCCACTCCTTGTAGGTGCAGGCGCAGTCCTGCTTCAGCTGGCGATCGGCGAGCTTCCACGCCTTCGGCATGTCCTCACGGCCGACGGCTGCGAGGACGAACTCGCCGGCTGCCACGCGGGCCGCCTTCGGAACGTCGCTCTCCTTCGGCGTCGTCGTCGTGTTCGCGTTGTAGTCCTCGGAGCCGTAGCCCGAGGGCGTCGATCCCGCGGCGGCCGACGTCGAGGTGTCGTTCGAGCCGAGCCGCACCGTCACGAACGCGACGATGCCGGCGATCAGGACGAGGGCGGAGCCCCACAGGAGTACACGACTGACCCCAGGCGAACGAAGGCGCTCGATCACGAACGGAGGGTAGCCGACCCGATTTGGCAATTCGTTCGGCGCATGTGAACTACAAGTTACGGCGATAGAGAAGCAGCGCGAGCGGAAAGAATGCCGCGACGAGAGCCTGCGGTGCGAGCTCGCGCGACACGAGCTGTCGCCCCTGTGGGACGAGCTTCCCGGTGCCGAGCCCGCTCCGAAGCGTTTCGATCAACGCCCGGGTATCGCCTTCGTTGAAGACGGGAGCGTCGAGCGCGCCGGCGACCTGGCGGAGCGATCTGCTGCTCGTCGGGTCCGGGCGGTAGGCGGGGTCGCGGTTCCCGCGATCGTCGAAGACGGCCTCGTCACCGCGCCAGATCTGGACGAAGACCGTCGACACACCTCCGTTCGCAAGGCGGTCGCGCAGCTCCTCGAGGTCCGTCGAGACCGTCTCGCCGTCGCTCAGGACGACGGCGATCCGTCTCCGCGTGTCGGGCTGGAAGAACGCGACGCGGCCGAGATCGCCGAGCGCAGAGAAGGCGGTGGCGCGCTTGGCGCGGCGATCGGGCGGGGGGCGCTCGATCCCGATCGCCCGGTCCACCACCGCATTGAACGAGTTCGACCCGAGCGTCGGAAACAGGTGCGGCAGCACCCGGTCGGTGAGCGAGGCGACCCCGAAGCGCGTGTCGGGAAGCGCGTTCCGCACGCGCTTTGCGATGACGCGTGCCCGGTCGAGACGGCTCGGCTCGCTCGGCGCGCGACGAGCGAGCATCGATCGCGTGACGTCCATCACGACGAGCACCTCCGTCCCGTCGCGTCCAAAGGTTTCCTCCGAGCGCGCAACCACCGGTTGTGCGGCCGCGAGCGCGACGAGACCGGCCACGAGCCCGATGAGCGCGAGATCGACGATCGTCGTCCGTCGCCCCGCCGGGGCGAGACCGAGCGCCGCCGCCGTCGCTGCGGAGCGGCGCCGCCCCGCTAGAAGCGCCCACATCGCGAGAGCGCCCAGCACCCCTACCAGCGCAGCGGCAGGGGACAGGAAGCTGACGGACATGGGTCAGAAACCGGCGCCCGACGTCGCCGCACCCGCGCCGGGGCTCGGCAGCGGTGAGCGCGTGTCACCGCTCCCGGCGACCCCCGAGCCGGAGGCACGGAGGAGCTTGAGCGCCAGCTCGAGGTCGTAGATCGCCGTCTCGTCGGTCGGATCGAGTGTCACGGCACGCTGGAGCTGCTCGATCGCGCGGCGCACGAACACCTGTCGCTGGGTGGGCGAGTTTCGCGCCTCCTCGAACAGCAGGGCTGCGCGCAGCGTCGTCAGCCGCGCTCGGCGCTCGGGGCTCGGGTCGCGGTCGGCCGTCCGCGCGAGGTTGCGCTCGGCCGCGCTCCGGCGGGTCACGTCCTCGAACACGCGGATGGGGTCGCGCGGCTCGCTGCGCCAGAACTGATCGACCGCCCGTCGGAAGGCGACATCGTCCTGGACGCCGAGCAGCGAGGCCGAGACCCCACGCGGCAGCAGCGTGTCGGGCTCCCAGCTCGCCGCCTCCCGCGCCGTGTAGGCGGCATCCCCGTCTCTCACCTGGCGGTCCCAGCGCAGGACGTCGGCGGCGAGGGCGACGAGCACGGCGGCCGCGACCACGAGCGCGGCGACCGCGACCACGCCGCCGACCGGCCGGAGCCACGACGGCGTGCTCACGCTCCCCTCCCCCAGGCGAGCCGTGCGCACCAGCGCTCGTTGAGCGCGAGCAGCCCGAGGAGCGCCGCCGCGACCAGGACGAGCGCCCAGGGCGAGGACCCGACGAGGGTCAGCGTCTCCCGCACCGTCGTGTTCCGCAGGAGCTCGGCGCGGTCGACGAACACGCCCTTGCCCGCGATGTGTGCGAAGAGATCCTTGTCCTCCGGGGCCGGGAAGAGCGGAATCACGCGAAGGTCGATCCCGTCGCGCTCGTACGCCAGGAGCTCCTCGGTGAGCGCCGAGTTGTCGAACCCGGAGTTGTCGAGATCGCTGAGGAGGAGCACGGAGAGCGATTGGTTGTGCTCGCGGTCTATGACCGCCCGCGCCTCCGCGAGGCCTGTCGAGATCCGCGTGCCGCCGCGGAAGGTGAGGGACCACGGGCTCTCCTCGCGCTGCGGTGTCGGCGTCTGACCCCGGTCGCCGCGGCGTCCGCCGAACCTTCCCGGCACGCGGTAGGCCGGGCCCGGCCCCGCCGCGAAGAACCGCAGCAGCGGCCGAAGCTCCTCGCTCCGGGTGTCGGGCGGCAGCATCTCGTAGGCGCTGTCGGAGAAGACGACGAGGCCGACGCGCCCTTCCGTCTCCGAGAGCGACTGCAGGACGCGCTGGACACGCTGGGCCTTCTGCGCGTCGACGCTCGTCGACAGGTCGAGGACGACGATGCCGCCGCTCCCCGTGGCGAAGTAGCTCGTCGGGAGCGCGTGGAGATCGCGCGAGACGAAGAACGCACCGGCCAGAAGCGCGAGCGCCGCGAGCGCGAGCGCGACCCGCACTCTGCGCGTGCGCCGGTGCTCGCGGCGGAGCTCGTCGGCTGCGGAACTGGGAAGCCCGATTCCGCGACGGCGGAGGATGACGTCGTTCATGCCGCCACGACCGCTGGGGGAACGGCGTCCTCCGCTCTCCGCGCGAGGCTCTCGATCTCGTCGGTGGTCGAGACGCGCGGTGACCAAGCGAGCGCGTGTGCCTCGTCGGCGAGCTTGTCGAGCCCGAGCGCCGACAGCTCCCGTGCGACCCGCTCGAGCGCACGCCTCCGATCCGAGACCGAGGAGCCGTTGCCCTCGGCGAGCGCGAGCGCGAGCGCGCGCTCGAGGGGCGGCCGCTCGACCTCGGACTCGGCGGACTCGGCCACGGGCGGGACGTGCCACAGGCGGCGCCCCAGCCATACGGCCCCGCCGACCAGCGCACCGGCTCCGAGCAGGAGGACGATCGCGAGCCCCTTCGGGCCGAAGCGCGTGGTGACGGGCGAGAGCTCGGTCTGGCTGGCGCGCCAGCGGATGCCCTCGACGTCGGCCGCGCGCACGCGGGACGCGACCTCGACGGGGGGCCAGTCGGCGATGTCGCGACCGGCGCCGGGGCTGTCGCGGAAGCGGTACCGCACCAGCCCGGGCTCGAACTGCGCGACACCGCGCGCCCCCGCCGGGTCGCAGCCTTCGCGCAGGCAGCGGAGCGGGAAGCGGAACACGACGTGCGCCGTGTCGCCCGTGACCGTCCGCTCGACGGTCGGCTCCCCGGCCGCCTCGTACGGCGTGAAGTCCGTCTGGAGACGGATCGTGTCGGGGCGCACGACGCGTGCGTCCGCGACCACATCGGCGGTCGCAACGACGGGCGCACCGAACGCGACGACGGTCGGGGTGACGCTCGTCGTGACGGCTATCGCGCTCGACGGCGACCCGCTGCCACCGCTCTCGCCCCGGACGGCGAGCCAGAGCTCGCGCACCGCGAGCCCGACGAGCACGGCAGCCGTGACCTGAAGGACGATCACACCCCAGCGCTTCACGCCGCATGCCCCCATGCGGCCTGACGCTCCGCCGACCAGCTCAGGAAGGCCTCGAAGATGTGCTCGCGGTCGTCGCGGCCGATCAGCACCGGCTCGATCCCGAGAGAGCGCAGGCGCGCGACGAAGCTCGAGAGGCGGAGCTCGTGGCGCTCGCGCCACGCCTGCGACTCACCGGCCGCGAGCCGTACGGGCCGGACGCGCCCGTCGGTGCCGACGAGCGGTACGACGAGCCGGTCGACGTCCGGGAAGCCCTGTTCCCACACCGGATCCTGGACGATCACCGGGACGATGTCCCACCCCCGGTCCATTGCCCACTCCCACGTCTCCGGCGCTGTCGGCTCGATGAAGTCGGACAGGACGAAGACGAAGCTCGCGGACGGGACCTGGCGGCGGTGGAGTGTGAGGAACTCGAACATCGCGGTGATGCAGTCGGCTCCGTGCGCACCCTCGGGGAGCGGATGGTCGACGAGCGCGGCATGCCTCCGTCCGCTCGTGGGTGGGCACCAGCCCACGACGTCCGCCCGCGCGAGCTCGAGGCGCCCGACGAGGCCCCGCGACTCGGCGACGCTGGCCTCTATCAGTTCGCCGGCGACGTCTGCGGCCGCGGCCTTGTGGAGGAAGGGCAGGCCTGGCGGGCACAGCGACATCCCGGCACGGCGGTCGACACAGAGCACAACGCGCGGTGCCTCGTCTGCCAGGTACTCGCGGACGACGAACTCGTCACTGGCGCGCGCGGCGGAGAGCCGGGCGGAGGAGCCCCAGTCGATCCGGTGCGGGTCGTCGCCCCGCACGTATGCCCGCGCGCCGGCGATGTCCGATCCCGAGCCCCGGCGCGCGCCGTGCATCGTCCCGAACGCGAGGCCGATCAGGCGGCGTCGCGAGACGAGCGGGAACGTGAGGCTCGAGCCGATCACGCGGCGCCGGCGTCCTGGGGCTCGTCGAGCGCCGCCACCGGCGGCGGCGCCAGCGCGAGGCACTCCTCGGCGAACCGCTCCATGACGATCGCCATTCCGTGCTGCCGCGCCTCGGCGAGCTTGGCGGGGGTCAGCACGACGCGATGGCCGAGGACGGCGACGAGGAGGCGCTCGACGTCGCCGGGCACGACGTACTCTCGCCCGTGAAGCAGCGCCCATCCGCGCGCCGCGCGCTCCAGGGCGAGGCTCCCGCGCACCGAGGCGCCGACCGACGTCGCGCTCATCTCGCGCGTGGCGCGGACGAGGGCGACGATCCACTCCGCGATGAGCGGGTCGAGGTACACGGCCGTGACCGCGCGCGCCAGCGCATCGATCTCCGCCACGCTCACCACCGGGCCGAGCGTCGCCAGCGGGTGCTGGACGCGCTGGTCGTGGATCACCTGCAGCTCCTCGTCCGCGGTCGGGTAGCCGAGTGACGTCCGGAGGAAGAACCGGTCGAGCTGGGCCTCCGGCAGCGGGAACGTGCCCTCGTACTCGATCGGGTTCTCCGTCGCCAGCAGCAGGAACGGGTGTGGGACGGCCTTCGTCGTGCCGTCGACCGTCACCTGCTGCTCCGCCATGGCCTCGAGCAGCGCCGACTGCGTCTTCGGCGTCGCCCGGTTGATCTCGTCGACGAGGACGACGTTGGCGAAGATCGGCCCCGGACGGAACTCGAAGTCGCGTGTTCGCTGGTCGTACACCGCGAGGCCCGTCACGTCCGTCGGCTGGAGATCCGGCGTGCACTGGATCCTCGTGCCGATGGATCCCTCGATCGACTGGGAGACCGCGCGCGCGAGGATCGTCTTGGCGGTGCCGGGCACGTCCTCGAAGAGGACGTGCCCGCCGCATGCGAGCGCCGTCAGGACCAGGCGGATCTCGTCGCGCTTGCCGTGCACGACGGTCTCGATGTTCGCGAGCAGCCGGTCGCCGACCGCGATGGCCTCGTGAAGCTCGTCGGTGCGAACCGCCTCGGCCGACACGCCGACGAGTGTAGTCGGGGAATCCAGGCCGATCGTCCCGCTGGTCGGGCTCGCGCTACCCGTCGACCGGGCGCGCCGGCTTGACGGCGGGCGACGGACCGGTCTCGGGGAGGATCGGTAGCTCGCCGGCTCGCAGCGCGTCGACCCGGAGCGCGCGGAGCGGGTCGCTGAGCGCGTACTCGGCGCCTGCACCCGACGTGATCCCGAGCTCGTTGGGGTGCTCCACCGAAGCGTCGGTGCCGACGACGAAGCCGCCGACGACGACGACCAGCAGCGCGGCCGCGGAAGCGGCGTTCCCCAGCGTGCGGCTCGAGAGACGTCGCGCCCGCGAGGGCGAGACGACGACGGGTCGGGGGAGCGCCTCGAGCGGCGCGGCCCGCAGCTCGTCCGCCAGCCAGCGGGTCCGTTCCTCGAACGCCCGGCACGCCGGGCACGTGGACGTGTGCCGCGCGACGCGGCGCCGCTCGACCTCGGAGATCGCGTCGTCGAGCCGCTCGGAGAGCAGCGCCCGTGTGCGATCGCAGAGCGACGGAGACATACCCGTCATGCTGACTTGGACGATGCGACGCGCAAGTGGTTAGTGAGGTACTGCGCGTGGGATCTCAGAAGACCCGCAGGCGCGGGTCGACGATCATGCCGGCGAGGATCATCGCCAACCCAAGGGCGAGGAACAGCCAGGCGGTCGCGCGGGCGTCCGACCGTTCCTCACCGGTCGCCTGGCGAACGCCCTTCGAGAAGAATCCCATCCCCAGCAACGAGCCCATCGGCTCGAGGTCCTCGTCCTTCCCGGCCGGTCGCAACGGGCCCCGAATCCCGGCGAAGACGCCGAGGACCACGAGGAAGCAGCCGACCAGATAGAGGCCCGTCGCGGCAGAGCGCGACACGGAGGCCCCGAGAGCGAGGCCGATCAGGCTCGACAAGGCGGCGATGACGACGATCGCGCTCCCGAAGAGGACGACTATCCGTCGCGCTGCGGCGCGCACGTCGCGCTCGGCGCTCTAGCCGGCCGACTCGACCGGCTGGACCGTGCCCGGGCGCTCCGCGATGTCCATCGGCCAGCGCTCGAGCGGGTAGTGGCACGCGACGAGGTGGTCGTCGGCGATGGCGGCGAGCGGCGGGGTGTCGACGTCACAGCGCCCCTCCTGGAAGCGAGGGCAGCGCGGGTGGAAGTTGCAGGCGCTCGGCGGGTTGATCGGGTTCGGGACGTCACCCTCCAGGATGACGCCCTTCCGGGCGCGACCGCTGTCGGGACTCGGGATCGGAACCGCCGTCAGGAGGGCGCCGGTGTAGGGATGCTTCGGATGGGCGTAGAGCTCGTCACGGTCCGCGAGCTCGACCGACTTGCCCAGGTACATCACCATCACGCGATCGGAGATGTGCCGCACGACGTTGAGGTCGTGGGCGATGAAGACGTACGTCAGCCCGAACTCCCTCTGGAGGTCCTTGAGCAGGTTGAGGATCTGCGCCTGGACGGATACGTCGAGGGCCGACACCGGCTCGTCGCAGAGGATGAGCTTGGGGTTCACCGCCAGCGCACGCGCGACGCCGATCCGCTGGCGCTGGCCGCCCGAGAACTCGTGCGGGAACCGGTTGTAGTGCTCCGGGTTCAGGCCGACGACCTCGAGCAGCTCCTGGACACGCCGCTTTCGCTCCGCCGGCGTGCCGATGCCGTGGAGCTCGAGTGCCTCCCCGACGATGAACCCGACGCGCTTGCGCGCGTTCAGCGACGCGTACGGGTCCTGGAAGACCATCATCATGTTCCGCCGCAACGGGCGCATCTCCCGCCGTGAGAGGCCGGTGATGTCCTGGCCCTGGAAGACGATCCGGCCCGCGGTCGGCTCGAGCAGCTTGAGGATGCACCGCACGAGCGTCGACTTGCCGCACCCCGATTCGCCGACGATCCCGAGGGTCTCTCCCTCTCGGAGCGAGAACGAGACGCCGTCGACCGCCTTCACGGTCGCGATCTCCTTCTGGAAGACGATCCCCCGAGTGATGGGGAAGTGCTTCTTCAGGTCCTCGACGACGAGAAGCTCGTTGCCGTTCTGGCTGCTCATGGGCCAACCTTCGTTGGCCCATGAGCGGGGAGGGGTGTGGGGAACCCATCCGCCTTAGGTGTAAGGAGGGGGCTCGCGGGGGAACCATGGGTTCCCCCGCGCACGAAACGGGAGGTTCCCCACGCTCTCCAGAAGAAGGGGGCACGTGGGGGAAACATGGTTTCCCCCACGAACGCGAGCCTAGGGCGAGCGTTGCTCACGCCCCGGCCCCGGCCGTCAGCTGGGCGAGGAGCGCGGCCGCCTCACGTGCCTTCGTCTCCTCGTCGAGGTGACAGGCCTGCTCGTGCGAGGGGTCCCCGCCCGTGACCGAGAGCCGGGGGTCCTTCTCGCGGCACACGGGCATCGCGTATGCGCACCGGGGATGGAAGCGGCAGCCGGACGGCGGGTTGAGCAGGGACGGCGGCTGGCCGGGGATCTGGTAGAGCCGCTCGACGTTGATGTCGACTCGCGGCAGCGATCCCATGAGCCCCCACGTGTACGGGTGGCGCGGCTCGTTGAAGATCGACCGCACCGGGCCACGCTCGACGACGCGAGCCGCGTACATCACGATCACGTCGTCGGCCGTCTCGGCGACGACGCCCAGGTCGTGCGTGATCATGATCACCGCGGACCCGAAGTCCTCCTGGAGCCGCTTGAGCAGCGTCAGGATCTGCGCCTGTGTGGTGACGTCGAGCGCGGTCGTCGGCTCGTCGGCGATGACCAGGTCGGGGTTGTTGATGAGCGCCATGGCGATCATCACGCGCTGGCGCATGCCGCCCGAGAACTGGTGGGGATAGTCGTCGATCCGGCGCTCGGCGCGTGGGATGCCGACCGCCTTCAGCATCTCGAGCGCACGAGCGTATGCCTGCTTGCGGGAGACGTCCTGGTGCAGCAGCACCGCCTCGGCGAGCTGGCGGCCGATCTTGTGGACCGGGTTGAGCGACGTCATGGGGTCCTGGAAGATCATGGCGATCTCGTCGCCGCGCACCTGGCGCAGACGGCTCGAAGGGGCCTTCAGGAGGTCCTCGCCGCGGAACAGCACCTCGCCGCTCGAGGTCGCGAACTTGGAGTCGTTCAGTCCCATCACCGTGAGACACGTGACGCTCTTGCCCGACCCCGACTCGCCCACGATGCCGAGCACCTGGCCCGGCTCGACCGTGAAGCTGACGCCGTCGACGGCCCGAACGACGCCGTCGTCCGTCTTGAACTCGGTCCGCAGGTCGCGGACGTCGAGGAGCGGCTCGCTCATCGCGGGAAGCTTACGTGAGGCGAATGCGCGGATCGATCCACGCGTAGAGGATGTCGACGATCAGCGAGAAGACGATGATCGCGACGGCGCCGAAGATGACGACGCCCTGCAGCACCGGCAGGTCGAAGCGGCCGATCGACTCGAGGGCCGTACCACCCAGGCCGTTGAGCCCGAAGACGTACTCGATGAAGATCGCCCCGCCGAGGAGGAGGCCGATGTCCATCCCGACCATGGTGACGACGGGGAGCATCGCGTTGCGCAGCACGTGCGAGCGGATCACCGTTCGCTCGGGGGCGCCCTTGGCGCGCGCGGTGCGCACGAAGTCCATGTTGAGCGTGTCCATCACCTCGGCCCGGACGAACCGGACATAGGTGCCGGCGACCACGATGGCGAGCGTCAGGCATGGGAGGATCATGTGGTACGCCCAGTCCCAGAGCCCGCCGCAGGCGGCCGCCTCGGGCACGCTGACCACCTCGCAGTACCCGGCGATCGGCGTCAGTCCGAGCTTGTAGCCGACGAGGTACGAGAGAACGAGCCCGATCCAGAAGGACGGCAGCGAGATCCCGATCAGCACGTAGACCATCGCAGCTCGGTCGAGCAGCGATCGCGGCCGGAGCGCCGAGAAGATGCCGAGCGGGATGGCGATCGACAGCGTCATGATCATCGCGCCGAAGACGAGCGACGCGGTGATCGGCGCGGCGCGCAGGATCTCCTCGTTCACCGACTGGCGCGTCACGAACGACTGCCCGAGCGACCCCTCGAGCACGAGTCGCTTGAGGAACTTCAGGTACTGGATGTAGAACGGCTGGTCGAGGCCGAGGAACTTCTGGACCTCGTGGACCCGCTCGGGCGTGGCCGACTGGCCGGCCGCCAGCCGTGCGGGGTTCGCCGGAACGAGGAAGAAGATCACGTACGTCACGAACGTGACGGCGAGGAACAGGACGCAGGCCCAGAGGAGCCGTCTGATCAGGTATCGCGTCACGTCGTCGTGAGGGTAATCGAATCCGGTTCCCGGTGGAAGGGGCGGGGGGGAGCTGTGCTCCCCCCCGCCGTCGATCGATGATGCTTGTGGTCTCCCGGCTTCCTACTTGGTGCAGATCTGGGTCAGCAGGATGCCCTGGGCGCCGGAGTACTGGAAGCACCCGACCTTCGTGCTGGTGAGCCAGCGAGCGGAGGTGGAGATGTACGGAGCGACCGGAGCCTGATCCTTCATGATGTCGCGGTCGAGGATGGCGTACGCGTTGGTGCGGGCGTCGCCGGCCAGGCCGTAGGCCTTGTCCATCCGCGCGTTGTACGTCGGGTTGTTGAAGTACGACGCGTTGACGTTGTTGTCCGCCTGGATCCGGCGGCCGTCGAGCAGCACGTTGATGAAGTTCGCCGGATCGGGATAGTCGGCGAGCCAACCCTCGAGCGTGAGGTCGAACGGCTCACCGCGCGTCGCGGTCTTCTCGTGCTGGACGACGCGGTCGAACAGCTTGATCTCGACGTCGATGCCGATCTGCTTCAGGTTGAACTGCACCGACTGCGCGATCGGCGGGCCCTGCGCCGTGTTGAACGTGTACATCACGGCCTTGCCGTCGCGCGTGTTGCCCTGCGCGAGCGCCTTCGCCTTCGCGTAGTTCGGGCCCTTCAGCGAGTAGATGTCGTAGTTCTTGAAGCCCGGCATCCCCATCGGGATGAACTGGTCGGACCGGTTGCCGGCCAGGTAGCCGTGCTGGGCGACCATGAACCGCCGGTCGATCGCGTTGGACACGGCCTGCCGCAGCTTCGTGTTGTTCTGGAAGATCCCGCGCGACGTGTTCATCGCGAGGTACCAGTTGCCGATCTGGGGCTTGACGAAGAACTGGCTCTTGTTGATGCCGTACTTGTCGGCGAGCTCCTTCGCCTGTGCCGGCGGGAACGAGCAGAGATCCGCCTCGCCGCGCTCGCACATCAGCCGCTGCGTCGCGGGGTCAGGGCCGACGATCCAGCGGATCTGATCGAGGTTGGCGGCGAAGCCGAGCGACTTGAACGGCTCCTGGTTGTTCTTCCAGTACGGGTTCCGCACGGCAAGGGCGGAGTTCTTCGCGTTCCACTCCTTGAGGTAGTACGGGCCGGCCGAGATGACCGGTGCCTTGATGCCCTCGGCCGTGAACGGCAGGTCGACCGGCACCGCAGAGAAGAACTGCATCGTCATCCGGGCGAGGAAGTCCGGCGCGACCTTCTTCAGCGTCACCGTGAAGACCTGGCCCTTCGCGGTGTAGCTCGCGATGTCGTCCATGAACGACGACGCGGGCGACTGCATCGTCGTGTTCTTCCCACGGTCGAACGCCCGCTTGAAGTTCGCGGCGGTCACGGGCTTGCCATCCGAGAACCGGAAGCCCTTCTTGACGGTGAACGTGTACGTCTTGCCACCGTTCGAGACCTTCGGCATGGGCGCTGCCATCCCGGCGAGACGGTTGTGGGCCGGGCCCTCCGTCTGCGGGTAGAACAGGAGCGTCAGGTTCGTCGCCCCCATCATGTTCCCACGAGTGGCTGAAGTAGGCGAGACCCGGATCGACGTAGTCGAAGTCGCTCCGGCTGACTTGCGTGAGCGACCCGCCCTTCTTGGCCGTGGCGGCGGTGGAAGCCGCCCCGGCGCCCGCCGCCGTCGATGCGAACATCGCCGCGGCGAGCAGAGAAGCCCCGATCGCGGTCATCACGACCGAGGCCAGCATGCGTCCCTTCATGTCACTCCTTTCCGAGTGCAGCCCGGCTGGGTTCCGGGCAGAGGCACCATTCGCCCGTCTCGTATGACGGACGCCGTGGTGGTTTGTTAGAGACCGGAGAAGAATTTCCCTTTTCCGCATTCGCAGGCACGGCTCGACGCCGGGTTCGTGCGTCATGTCGAGGGCGACCTAGAGCCGGGAGCGGGGGTCGAAGGCGTCGCGGAGGCCGTCGCCGAGCAGGTTGAACGCGAGCGTGGTGAGGATGACGGCGATGCCCGGCCACAGCATCAGGAGGGGAACCGTCGTGTAGTAGTTCGGCGCCTCGGCGAGGAGGTTCCCCCAGCTCGCGGTGGGCAACTGGATCCCGACCCCCACGAACGAGAGCGCCGCCTCGAACAGGATGAAGCTGGCGACGATCAGGCTCGAGTAGACGATGATCGGTGCAACGAGATGGGGCAGCAGGTGCGAGCGGATGATGCGCGTGTCGCTCGCGCCGGTCATCAACGCGGCCTCGATGAACTCCTTCTCGCGCAGCGAGAACACCTTCGCCCGGATGATCCTCGCCGGATAGAACCAGCCGAAGAGGGTGAAGATGAGAACGAGCGTGACGACCCCCTCGCCGAGCAGCCCGCCGAACGTGATGCTGTTCATCCGGCTGCCCGCGGTGCTCGCCAGCGCGACCGCGAACAGCAGGACGGGGAATGCCATCGTGATCTCTGTGCACCGCGCCACGATCGTGTCGACCCAGCCACGGTAGTAGCCCGCCACGGCGCCGAGCGTCACGCCGATCGTCATCACGAGGAACGTCGAGATGAGCGCGACCTGCAACGAGACGCGGCCGCCGTAGAGCAGCCGCAGGAACTCGTCGCGCCCGAGCGTCCCGTCGGCTCCCAGGATCAGAAGCTGCTTGTTCGCCGGTCTCGAAGTTCGTCACCGTGCTCATCGGGCCCACCGGCAGGAGACCGTCGTCGAGCGCGTCCGGGAAGATCTGGTTCGGCCCGTGCCCGAGCAGGCGCTCCGCGATCCAGGCGCCCGGGTACACGACCAGGATGAGCAGGATCAGGAAGACGACGCTCGCGATCGCCACCCGATCGCGCTTGAACCGCCGCCACACCTGCTCCCAGTAGCTGCGTGCGCGAACCTCCGTCTGCTGGGTCCCCGGGGCGGCATCGGGCGTGAACTCATCCCCCCCAAGCTCGCGGCCGAGGAGCTCGTCGGATGTATGGCTCGTCATCGACACGTGAGCGGGTGGAGAATAGCGCAGCGGTGCGTCAAATAGGACGTGCTGAGCGGCGGATTGTTGTCCGGCGCCGAGGCTTCGCCCCGGCCCAAGCCCGATCCGAAGCGGTTCCGTGGGCGCATCTCGGTGGTCGCTCGTTGCCGGTGATCCGGTCGCGAGCAGATGGAGGAATGCGCTCCTAGCTCCCAACCGTGACCTGGGCCGGCGCGGGAGCGCCGGCTAGGACAGCGCATCGGCCCCGGCGACGACCTCCAGGATCTCCTGGGTGATCTCCGCCTGGCGGGCGCGGTTCATCTCGAGCGTCAGCTGTCGATCAGCTCGCCCGCGTTCTTCGACGCGTTCCGCATCGCCGTCATGCGCGCTCCCTGCTCGGAGGCCGACGACTCGAGCAGCGCCCGGTACACCTGCGTCTCGACGTAGACGGGCAGCAGGCGCTCGAGGATCTGCTCGGGCTCGGGCTCGAAGATGAAGTCGCCGCGAAGGACGTCGTCGCGCCGCTCCTCCTCGTCCGTCTCCAGCACGTCGGCCGAGATCGGGAGGATCTCCTGCTCCGTCACGGTCTGCGTCAGCGCCGAGACGAACGTGTTGTAGACCAGCACCACGCGGTCGACCTCGCCCTCGACGAACAGCTCGGCCGCCCGGTGCGCGACCGCCTGCGCGTCGGCGTACACGGGCGCGTCCGTGAAGCCGACGAAGGCGCCGTCGAGCGTGCGCCTCCGGAACGTGAGGGTCGAGCGCCCCTTCTTGCCCACGCCGAGCCAGCGCACCGTCTGGCCCTCCGCCTGCAGCCGGCGGTCGAGCGCGAACGCGCGTCGCATCACCTGCGCGTTGAACGCGCCGGCGAGACCGCGGTCGCCGGAGAGCGGGACGATGAGCGTCGACGCCGTCGTCTCGCGCTGCTGGAGGAGCGGCAGCCCGCGGACCGATCCCGCGGCCCGGCCGACGCCGGCGATGAGCTCGGCCATCGTGTCCGCGTACGGGCGCATCGCCTCGATCCGCGCCTGCGCCCGCCGCAGCTTGGCGGCTGCGACCAGCTCCATCGCGCGGGTGATCTTCCGGGTGTTCCGGACCGACCGGATCCTTCGCTTGTAGTCCTGGACCGAAGCCACAGGCTACCGCCCGTGCCTTCGATCGAGGTCATGGACATGGTTGATCTCGGCGGCGAAGCCGGCGGGATCAGCCAACGAGGCCACGCTCCTCCTCAACGTTGAAGCCCTCGACGAACTTCTTGAGGACCTCCTCGAGCGTTGCGGTCGTCTCGTCGGAGAGGTCGCCGCTCTCGCGGATCGCCTGGTAGACCGATCCCTCCGCCCGGAGCGTCTCGCGGAGCTCCTCCTGGAACCGGGGGACCTGGCCGACGGGGACGCGATCGAGCCAGCCGTGGATGCCGGCGTAGATGGCGACGACCTGCTCCTCCGTCGCCCATGGCTGGTACTGCGGCTGGTTCAGGAGCGCGACCATCCGCTCGCCGCGCGAGAGCGCCTGCTGGGTGGCGGCGTCGAGCTCCGAGCCGAACTGCGCGAACGCCTCCAGCTCCCTGTACTGGGCGAGATCCAGCCGGAGCCGGCCGGCCACCTTCTTCATCGCCTTCGTCTGGGCGTTGCCGCCGACGCGGGAGACCGAGATTCCCACGTTGATGGCGGGGCGGATGCCCGAGTAGAAGAGGCTCGACTCGAGGAAGATCTGGCCGTCGGTGATGGAGATGACGTTCGTCGGGATGTACGCGGCGACGTCGCCCGCCTGGGTCTCGATCACCGGGAGCGCCGTGAGCGATCCGCCGCCGAGGTCGTCGGAGAGCTTGCACGCGCGCTCCAGCAGGCGCGAGTGGAGGTAGAAGACGTCGCCCGGGAATGCCTCGCGGCCCGGCGGCCGCCGCAGCAGCAGCGAGAGCTGCCGGTACGCGTCGGCGTGCTTGGTGAGGTCGTCGTAGATGACGAGAGCGTGCTTCCCGTTGAAGAGGAAGTGCTCGCCGATCGCCGCTCCCGCGAACGGCGCCATCCACTTGATCGGCGCCGCCTCCTGCGCGGGGGCGGAGATCACGATCGTGTAGTCCATCGCGCCCGCGTCCTGGAGCTTCTCGACCACCTGGACGACCGTCGATGCCTTCTGGCCGACCGCGACGTAGATGCAGATCACGTCGCCGCCGCGCTGGTTGATGATCGCATCGACGCCGATCGCGGTCTTTCCGGTGCCGCGGTCGCCGATGATCAGCTCGCGCTGCCCCCTCCCGATCGGGATCATCGAGTCGATTGCCTTGAGCCCCGTCTGGAGCGGCTCGTGCACCGGCTGGCGCTGGATGACGCCCGGCGCCTTGTACTCGAGCGGGCGCGTCTCGGTCGAGGCGATCGGGCCCTGGCCGTCGAGTGGGTTGCCGAGCGGGTCGATCACGCGGCCGAGAAGCCCTTCGCCCACCGGCACGCTCATCACCGCGCCGGTGCGTCGCACCGGCTCGCCCTCCTTGACGTGCTGCCACTCGCCGAAGAGCGCGACGCCGACGTTGTCCTCCTCGAGGTTGAAGGCGATGCCCACGACGCCGTGCTCGAACTCGAGCCGCTCGAGGGAGACGCAGTTCTCGAGGCCGTACACGCGTGCGATGCCGTCGCCGACCTGGAGCACGGTCCCGACCTCCGAGAGATCGGTCTCGACGTCGTACTGCTCGATCCTTTGCTTGAGGATCGAGGTGATCTCTTCGGGGCGGAGCTTCACGGAAAGTCTCTCCTTCGGGTCAGTTCCGGGTGACGAGTTCTCTGCGGAGGCGGTCGAGACGGCCGCGCACGCTCGCGTCCACGCGGAGCGAGCCGGCCTGGAGGATCATCCCGCCGATCAGGTCGGGGTCGACGGAGCGCGTCGCCTCGACGGTGCGGCCGGAGGCCTCCTCGATCCTGCGGACGATCGCGCTCGCCTCGTCCTCGGCGAGCTCGTACGCGGTCGTCAGCTCCACCTGGAGGCGGCCCTGCTCGCGGTCGACGATCGCGTCGAACTCCTCGGCGATCGCACGGAGCTGGCCGGCGCGGCCCTTCGAGGCGACGACGCGCACGAAGTTCCGGACGACGGGGTCGACGCCGGCGGTGACCTCCTCGAGCACGCTGGCCTTGGTGCCGGGATCGAGCTGCGGGTTGGCGAGGAACGACTCCAGCTCGGGGATCGTCTCGAGCGCCGACGCCAGCTCTGCGAGCTGGTCTCGCGCGACGTCGACGCGCTCCTGGTCGCGCGCCGCCTCGTAGAGGGCGCGCGCGTACATGCGGTGGGCGGCGGCCATGTCGTGTCGGTCTAGCTCTTCCGGCCCTCGAGGGCGGAGAAGTCGAGGCCGTGGACGGCCTCCTCGACGAGCCGGCGCTGGTCCGCGGTGTCGAGCACCTTGCCGACGACCCGCTGGGTGGCCTCGATCGTCAGGTCTGCGACCTCGCTCCGGATCTGGCCGATCGCGCGCACGGTCTCGGCGTCGATCTGCTTGCGCGTGTCCTCGAGCCGCCGCTGGCGCTCGGACTCCGCCTCCTGCTTCGCGCGGTCGATCTGCGCGTCGACGACCTTGCGCGTCTCGGCGAGGATCTCCGCCGACTCCGAGCGCGCCTGCGCGAGGATCGCGCGGTTCTGCTCGAGCAGGTCCCGCGCCTCGTCGCGCGCGTTGTCCGCCTCCTCGACCGCCTGGCGGATCCGGTCGCGACGCTCGTCGATCGTCTTCTGGATCGGGCCGAAGGCGTACCGCTTGAGCACGAAGAACGTGATCGCGAAGGCGACCAGCGTCCAGATCATCAGGCCGGGAACGACCTTGATCAGGTCGTTCGACGACTCGGCTGCGAGGAGGTCGGTCATCGGCCGCTGCTCAGATGAGGACGTAGGCGAGGAGCCCGCCGATCAGGCCGTAGAAGACGACCGCCTCGGTGAGGGCGAACCCGAGCCACTGGATGCCCTGCAGCTCGCCGCGGAGCTCCGGCTGACGGGCGACCGCCTGGATCATGGAGCCGAAGATGTTGCCGATGCCGACGCCGGCGCCGAGCGCGCCGAGGCCGATGCCGAGCGCGAGCGCGATCGCCTTGCCTGCATCGGCCACGTCGCCGGTCGTCTCGGCGAGGAAGAAGAACGAGGACAGCATGGGTGGGGCTCCTCCTTTAGTGCTCCGGCTCGATCGCCGAGCCGATGTAGATGGCTGACAGTGCGGCGAAGATGTAGGCCTGGATCGACACGACGATCACGACCTCGAACAGGTAGAAGGCCGCGGCCGCGGGCACCGCGATCACGGCGAGGAAGACGTTCCCGATGATGAAGATGAGCCCGAGGAACGTGAGGATCAGCATGTGGCCGGCGAGCATGTTCGCGTAGAGCCGTACCGAGAGGCTGATCAGCCGCATGAACTGGCCGAGGATCTCGAGCGGCACGATCAGCGGGTACATCGCCTTCGGGACGTCCGGGATCCAGCTCTTGAAGTACTTGACGGCACCGTTCGCGCGGATGCCCTCGACGTGCGTGAAGACGAACGTCATGAGCGCCAGGGCCAACGTCACGGACAGCGTCGAGGTCGCCGCGAACAGCGCGAGGGTCGGGACCTTCACCCCTGCGATCTCCACCTTCTCGTCGGAGAGGGGCAACGGGATGAACCCGAGCATGTTGATCACCCAGATGAAGATCATCAACGTCGCGACGTAGGGGAACCAGCGCCCGATCGCCTTCGTCGGGAGCCCCTGCTCGGCCACCTGGACCTGGGCGACCTCGTAGATCGTCTCGCCGAGCGCCTGCTTCCGCGTCGGGCCCGACCCGACCTTTACGCGCATGAAGACGATCCCGATCAGGCAGGAGAGGAGCGCGCCGAGGAGCAGGTACGCGACCGCCTTGTTGATCGAGAGGTCGAGGGGGCCGATGTGGATGGGGATCCACTCGTGCAGCGTCCATTCGGAGGCGGGGTTGAACTTCTCCTCGTCGTCGCCGTTCTCGGCGGCGAACGCGACGGCGGGGAACGCGAGCGCGGCGAGACCGACGAGGGGGAGCAGGCGCTTCGTCACGCGCTCGCCTCCTGGCCGAAGTACTCCACGAGCGAGACCGCGAGCTCGACGCTGAACGCGAGTGCGTAGACCACGGCCGCGGCCAGACCGACCCGCTCGTCCGCGACCGTGACCGCGACGAGGGGGATGCCGATCGCCATCGCCCTGAAGCTCGTGCCGATGCCCCGCATGCCTGCGGCGGCGAGGTTACCCGTGCCGAGCGGAAGGCGCGTCAGCAGCAGCGCGAAGAGCTGGCCCGCGACCCAGAGCGTCGCCGCGAGCAGCCAGCCCCGGAAGGGCCAGCCGGCGGCCGCGAACACCGGGAGGGCGAGCACGATCACCGCGGAGCCCGCGAGCGCGGGAACGAGGCGCCCGGGAACCGGGCGCGCGGTCTCGAACACCCGCGCGCTCACGACCCGGTGCGCGCGTAGACGCGGTAGACGACCGCGACCGAGAGCGGAATGCCCACGATCGCGCCGATCAGGAGGCCGAGCGCAGCCGAGCCGAGCAGCCACCCGACGAGGGCGCCGACCGCCATCGCTGCGCCGGTCGTGCCGAGCAGGAGACCGGACGCTGTCGCGAGGGAATGCGGCGAGGATGACGCGGCGGCAGCCATCGGGACCGGAGCATACCACCCTGCTTGTAACAGCCCGATCGCCGCTGCGGAGCGGGAATCGGCTAGGTTCGTCACATGCCTTCCCAGCGTCCGCCGAGGCTGGTCCTCGTCCATGGAAGCGTCGTCGGAGGGCGCCCGACCTGGCGCGAGCAGCGTCGCGCGATCACCGACGAGGCCGAGCTCGTCGTCCTCGAGCGACCCGGCTTCCCGCCCGGGCCCGTCGAGGCGGTGGACTTCGAGGCGCACGCGGCCTGGGTCGCCGAGCGCGTTCGAGAAGGCGACCACCTCGTCGGTCACTCGTACGGCGGCGTGATCGCGCTGCTCGCGGCGGCCCGCGGCGGCGGGCGCCTGGCGTCGCTGACGGTGATCGAGCCGCCCTGCACGCGCGTCGCCCTCGACGACCCGGTCGTCGCCGAGTTCGCCCGCCGCGGCGCCGAGCTCTACGCGAGCGGCTCCCACCTCGATCCCGAGGCCTTCCTGCGGACGTTCCTCCGGGCGGTCGGCTCGGACTTCGACCCTCCCTCGCCCCTGCCCCCGGCACTCGAGCAGGGCGCGCAGGCCTTGGCCCTCGAGCGCGGGCCGTGGGAGGCGGAGATCCCGCTCGAGGAGCTCCGGGCGCTCGGGCTCCCCATGCTCGTCGTCTCGGGCGCGCACCACCCCGCCTTCGACGCGATCTGCGACGTCCTCGAGCGGGAGCTCCGCGCCGAGCGCCTCGTCGTCCCAGGTTACGGACACAACCCGCAGCTCTCGCCGGCGTTCACCGAAGCGCTGCTCGACTTCGTCGCGCGTGCCGACCGGGTGTCCGACTGAAGTCGGACACCTGCAGTCTCAGAAGGCGAGCTTGACCAGGAGGACGATCGCCACGACCGCGGCGACGACGAGCACGAGGGTCAGCAGCCCCCCGAGCGCAAGGCCCGTCGTGCGAGCCGGCGAGACGGGTGCGCCCGCCAGGCTCGCCTCGATCTGTCGCTCGACGTCGGCCTTGATCCTCTGCGCGAGCCGCTCGCCGAAGTCCATCGGCTCCTCCTGCGCCACGCGAAGCGGCGGAAAGCTCTCGGGCAGCCCCTCGATCACGAGCTGCGTCACGTGCTCCGGCTGGTCGATGTCCTTGAGCCGCACCTCGCCGAGATCCCGCTTCGAGACGCCGTCGGGCATCGCTCCCGAGACGAGCGCCGCGGTCGTCGCCGAGAGCAGCACCTGTCCACCGTGGCCGGCGGCGCAGATGCGCGCGGCGCGATGGACGTCGATCCCGACGTACCCCTCCGCGCCGACGACCGGCTCGCCCGTGTGGAGGCTCATCCGCACGCGGAGCTCCGTCCCGTCCGGCCACGGTGGGCGGCGAGCGCCCGCTGCGCCGCGACCGCGGCGGCGACGGCGTCCCGTGCACGCTCGAAGCAGAAGAAGAACGCGTCTCCCTGGGTGTCGATCTCCTGCCCGCCGCGCGCGTCGAACGCCTCCCGGATCAGGCGCCGATGCTCGGAGAGCACCGCGGCGTAGCCGTCGCCGAGACGCTCGAGGAGCTTCGTCGAGCCCTCGATGTCCGTGAAGAGGAACGTGACGGTGCCGCCGTGGAGCACGGCGACGTTATACAAGCGCTCAGTAGCGGAGCAGCGCCGCGACCTGGTCGTCGCCGAGCAGCTGGGCGGGCCCGGGCGAGAGCACGACCACGGAAGCGCCCGTGTCGAGCGCCTGGCCGATCATCGCGTCGGCCAGCATCGTGTCCTCGACGAGCTCCGCCGCGCCGGTGCCGGGTGGGACCTCGCCCGGAGCGGCGAGCGTGCCCGATACCGTGGAGCGGCCGACGATCGGACGGTCGGCGGCGACGAGGAGCGTGTCGACGCGTCCCTCGGCGAGCGCGGCGAGCGTCTCGCGCAGGCCCGTCGCTCCCCGGCCGCCGACGGCGTCCAGCACCCTCGTCACGAGGCTCGTCTGTCGTCGCTCCCGCACCCCGGCGACGGCCGGGGCGACGAGCGGGGCCAGCTCACCGTCGCTGCGCCACTGCTCGAGGCGCGGCACCGGGGCGATCTCGACCGATGCGCCGCTCGGGAGCCCGCGCGCGAGCGCGGAGGTGAGGCGCTCGTCACCGGCCAGGGCGACCTCGTGCCAGTCGCGCTCGGCGGCCAGCTCGGCGATCTTCCGTCCCGCGCCGACGAGGAGCTTCTCCAGCTCGCCACGCATCCGGGTCTCGAAGAGGTCGCGCTGCTGCGCGACCCTGGGCCCCGGGGCGGAACCGGGCTGTCCGCGCGGGTGCGCGTGTGCCGGACCCACGAGATCGGGCTCCTCGAGCTCGGGGAGCGTCTCCGACCAGACGTCCGTCAACGAGCCGGGAGCCCACTCGAGCACGCGGACTCCCTCGGCGGAGACGAGCGCGACCCCTGCCGGATGGGCCTCGTCGAGCGCGACACACAGCGGGCGGACGTCTGCGCGCCGGCCGAGCGTGGCGCGCGTCGGGACGGTGCCGCTCGGCTCGATGACCACGACCTGGCCAAGGCCGAGCGCGGCGAAGAGCGCGAGATCGCGCGCCCCGCCGGACAGGATCGCGCCGCGCACGTGCTGCTCGATCGCAGCGAGTGCCGCGTGCGCGGGCCCGGCGCCCGTCGTCCACGAGGTGTCGATCAGCCGGCCGACGCGGCCCAGCTCGACCTCGAGCCCTCGGACGGCAGTGTTGTCGGGGATCGCGGCGTCCCGCGCGGAGAGATAGACGGAGAGGACCCCGAGGGGATCGGCCAGCGAGAGCGCCTCCTTCACGGGCTCCGTGGCAGCAGGAACGACCGTGCGCGGCATCAGTGGCATGGTCGCCGTGGACCAGGGTCGTCGCATCCGGGAATGACCCGATCGGCGCCGGGGGGAAAGCACGTACGGGCCCGTCAGACGTCGAGGACGACGCGCCCGCGCCACGTCTCGCCGTGACGACCGAGCTCGAGGTCGTGGTACGTCGCGCCCTTGATCACGTGCGGAGGCGTTCCCTCGGTGAACGAGACGAGGGCGCGGACGGCGGACGGGCCGGCGTCGATTCGCTCGACACGGCGCGGCACCAGCCCCTCCGTCTCGGCGACGAACACGATCTCGTCGATCCAGGCGGCGAGCAGCGCGGGATCGTCGCCCGCCTCGACGGACAGCGCACGCGTCCGCGACGCCCTCTCGGTGCCGACGTCACGGCCGAGCAGCTCTCCGAGCGCGAGGACGGCATGCTCGAAGACTCCCGCTCTGGTGGGCGCGTCGATCTCGAGCTCGAGCTCTGCCGTGTGGTCGACGAAGCGATAGCTCACGCTGTCCCTACCTCGCCCGAGCGTCGCCGCGACGGCGCCCCGACGCATCGGGGAACGCCCGGATTCGGTCGGCCGGTGTGGGCAAGTACCGATGCGGCGGTGCCCACCCGGAGCGATGCTGGTGGGGGTCGAAGGAGGCATGCGTGACCGCCTTGTCGCCGGCCACAGCGCAGTCTGTGCTGCATCGCCTGGGCCCGACGCTCTGGGAGATACCCGCGTCGGCGTGTCCCGGCATGCGCGTCCCCGCCCGGGTGTTCGCCGACGACGTGCTGCTCGACGCAATCCGAGGCGACCGGTCGCTGGAGCAGCTGCAGAACGTCGCCATGCTCCCGGGGATCGTCGACGCGGCGCTCGCGATGCCCGACATCCACCAGGGATACGGCTTCCCGGTCGGCGGAGTCGCCGCGACCGAGCTCCCCGACGGCGTGGTCTCGCCGGGAGGCGTCGGGTACGACATCAACTGCGGCGTGCGGCTGCTGGCACTGCCACTCGACGCGAGCGAGCTCGGTCGACGCGTCGAGCCGCTCGTCCACGAGATCTCGCGCGCGATCCCGGCCGGGGCAGGCAAGCGCGGCGCGCTGCACTTCGAGGGAGCCGGTCTCGACCGGCTGCTCGAGGAGGGGCCGGCGCTTCTGGTTCGAGAGCGCGACATCGGCACCGAGGACGATCTCGAGCGCACGGAGTCCGAGGGCTGCCTCCCTGGCGCCGACCCGGGCGCCATGTCCGAGCGCGCGCGCCTGCGCGGATCGGGGCAGGTCGGGACGATCGGCTCGGGGAACCACTTCGTCGAGGTGGAGCGCATCGACCACGTGTTCGACGAGGAGACGGCCCGTACGTTCGGGCTGCGCGAGGAGCAGGTGACGGTGCTGATCCACTCCGGCTCGCGGGGTCTCGGGCACCAGGTCTGCACCGACTACGTGCGCGCGATGGACGCGGCGATCCAGCGCTTCGGGATCACGCTCCCCGACCGTCAGCTCGCGTGCGCGCCGCTCTCGTCCCCCGAGGGACGGGCCTATCTCTCCGCGATGGCGGCCGCCGCGAACTTCGCGTTCGCCAACCGCCACGCGATGGCGCACCTCGTGCGCCGCTCCGTCGCACACGTGTTGGGCGAGCAGGCAGCTGCGGGCACGCGCCAGGTGTACGACGTGGCGCACAACGTGGCGAAGATCGAGACGCACCACGGCAGGGAGGTCTGCGTGCACCGAAAGGGCGCCACGCGCGCCTTCCCCGCAGGCTCGCGCGACATCCCGGCGGCGTACCGGAACGTTGGACAGCCGGTGTTCGTCCCCGGGAGCATGGGCACGGCCAGCTACGTGCTCGCCGGGGAGCCCGGGGCGATGGAGCTCTCGTTCGGGACGGCCTGTCACGGCGCGGGACGACGCCTCTCGCGCACCGGCGCCCGGCGCGAGATCGGAGGCGCCGAGCTGCGGCGCCGGCTCGAGGCGGACGGGATCGTCGTTCGCTGCCCGTCGAACAAGGGGCTGGCCGAGGAGGCGCCGTTCGCGTACAAGGACGTGGAGCGCGTCGTCGACGTGGTCGAGGCGGCGGGCCTCGCCCGCCGCGTCGCCCGGCTCAGGCCGCTCGGCGTCGTGAAGGGCCTAGCTGACCGACTCGACGACGTGGTAGACGCGACTGACCGGCTCGGTCGAGAGCAGGCCGTCGACCTCCTGGAGGAGGCGGCCGGGAACCGGGCCGGCGAGCCATCGCTCGTGGAGCTCGGGGCTCGCCCACGACCCGACGATCACGACCTCGTCCTCGTCGTCCACCGCGGTCGCCACCTCGACGTCGAGGAGGCCGTGCTCGCCGCGGATGAGTGTCAGGACCTCGAGCTGCTCGAGGATCCGGAGAAGGTCGGCGCGCCGCCCGGGGCGTGCGTGGAGAAAGAGCAGGCTGCGGGTCATCGGAGCCCTCCGCGTCGTGTGCCAGTGCCCGGAGTGTGGCCCGTCTAGGGCGTCGCGGCATCGTCGGGATCACGGATCGGCACGACGGAGAACTACGACCCGGCGGGCCGGGGCGACGATCCGTAGTCCCGTCCACCCCGATCAGTGGTTCCCACGATGGAGCGGGCGCGAATGCGGCCCACGATCCGGGTATGGGCGCGCTGTTCCACGATCGCGTCGATGCCGGGCGCCGTCTCGCGGCGGCGCTCGAGGGCGCCGACCCAGGGGATGCGGTCGTCGTCGGCCTCGCGCGCGGTGGCGTCCCGGTCGCGGCCGAGGTCGCGCGACGGCTGTCTCTGCCGCTCGACGCGCTCGCCGTCCGCAAGATCGGCCACCCGTGGCAGCCCGAGTACGCGCTCGGAGCCGCCGCACCGGGTGAGGACGGTGTCTTCCTCCGATCGCGCGACGGTCTCGACGAGCCCGAGCTGCGGCACGCGATCGGGAAGGCGAAGACGAAGGCCGACCTGCTCGATCGAGTGCTCCACGAGCGTCATCCGCCGCTCGAGCTCCGCGGCAGGACCGTGCTGCTGGTCGACGACGGGCTCGCGACCGGCGCCACCATGGTGGCCGCCGTCCGCTGGGCGCGCGGGCACGGTGCGGTGCGCGTGCTCGTCGCGGTGCCGGTCGGCGCCGCCCAGAGCATCCGCGCGCTCCGCGAGGAAGCGGACGAGGTGATCTGCCCGTTCGCGCTCGACGACTTCGGTGCCGTCGGGCTCTGGTACGACGTCTTCACGCAGGTCGACGACGCCGAGGTGATCGCGATCCTCGAGGAGCTCCGCTTACCCACGCCCGCCCCTTGAAGCCCACGGAGCTTCAGAACAGCTCGCTCTCGGAAGGGGGTCTACTGGATCATCGAGGCGCATGAATGCTGGTGTCACATCACGCTCGATGCTCTCAGGTTCTCCCATGTGAGTAGGAAGTTTGGGTAGAACGTCTCAATTACTCCGCTCGCGGGAGCGTGGTTCCGTAGAAAGCCGCCAAGCACGTGCGCACGGCTCCGGATGACCGCCGATCCGGTACCAGAGATCATGGGTGGTGCGAGAAAGGAGGTCTCTTTGGGCACTGCAATCCATTCGTCAGATGGCGGCTCGACGTGGCGACGCCAGCTCAACGACCCGCAGGTCAGGGTAGGGCTGGTCACCGGTGCCTGCCTCCTCGTTGAGGCGGTCATTGCCAAGAACGTGCTCGACGTGCAGCTGGACTTCTTCAGCCAGCTCGCGCCGATGTGGATATTCATCGTCTACCAGGTGAGCGGCCTTCGTGATCGGACGAGCGAGATCGCCTTCATGATCACGATCGTCCTCGTCACGGCCGCCATTCTCGTCCTGTACGCGGTCTGAGGCCGGTCTCGCCGAGCAGCCTCGCCTCCAAACCGCTCGGCCTCCTCGCGGAACACCACCCCGGCCAGGTGCAGGTACATCGGGAAGCCGACGACGCGCATCTTGCGCACGTGGTGGACGAACGACTTGGGCAGCACGTCACCGAGCACGGACTCGCAGACGGCGGCCGTGAAACGGGCCGACGGAGCCACGCGCCAGCCCACCCGGGGTAGAAGGATTGGGTAGAAAATGGCCCGGAGCCGAGGCTCCAAGCCATTTCTCCTAGAACAGCTCGTTCTCGCCGGCGAAGACGGCCGACACCGACCTCGACTCGAAGACGGCCCGGATCGTGTCCGCCAGGAGGCCCGCGACGGTGACCACGACAAGGTGCGGTGGGAGCGCTACTCCGTCGAGCGCGACCGTGTCCGTGACCGCGATCTCGGCGAGCGGGGTCTCGGGCGAGGATGTCCGGCGCGTCGGGGGTGAGGAGCGCGTGGGTCGCGAACGCCCGCACGTCCTGTGCTCCGGCCTCGAGCAGAGCGGTCGCCGCGGCCGCGAGCGTGCCACCCGAGACGATCATGTCGTCACCGATCACGACGCGCTTGCCGCGCACGTCGCCGATGACCTCCGCCGCGACCGCCTGCTCGTGCCCCGGTCGCACCTTGGTCACGATCGCGAGGGTTGCGTCGAGCATGCGAGCAAAGCGGCGCGCGGCCTTGACGCGGCCGAGATCCGGTGACACGACGACGACCTTGTCGCCGCGAAGCCGTCGCCGCGTGTAGTGGCGCGCAAACAGCGGGAGCGCCGTCATGTGGTCGACGGGAACCGCGAAGAACCCGACGATCTGCCCGGCGTGGAGATCCATCGTCAGCACGCGGTCCGCTCCGGCCGCCTGAAGCGTGTCCGCGAGGAGTCGCGCGCTGATCGGCTCGCGCGGGGCCGACTTCTTGTCCTGACGCGCGTACGGAAAGAGGGGCATCACGGCCGTGATCCGATGGGCCGAGGCGAGGCGCGCCGCGTTGATCATCACGAGCAGCTCGACGATGTGGTCATTGACCGGCGGAGAGCCCGACTGGACGACGAAGACGTCCGCGCCGCGGATCGACTCGCCGTAACGGCAGTACACCTCGCCGTTCGAGAACGTCTCGAGCCGGACCTCGCCGAGCTCGATGCCGAGCCGGTGTGCGATCTCTGACGCAAGGGCGGCGTTGGACCTGCCGGCGAACAGCATCAGCTCCGTCGTCGACCGGTGGACGATCCTGTGCGGGCGCCGGCCGGTCACGGCCGCCGCCCGTGAGGCGTCGCCGCCGACTCCGAGACGACGCGTCCGACGTCGGTGATCGAGAGCAGCCCCGCCAGCTCGCCGTGATCGAGCACGAGCGCGCGGTCTCCTCCCTGCCGCTGCATGTCCTGGACGGCCTCCAGCAAGGGCGTCCCCGCCTGGACGACCGGGGCGTCGTCCAGGAGCATCATGCAATCGCGGACACGGTGCTCGTCCCAGCCGGCGCGCGGCGTGGCGGCCACCCGCGCGAACGGGAGCAGCCCGACGACATGCCCGTCGTCGACGACGGGGTAGGTCGTGTACCGGTGGACGTGCGCGACCTCGTCCATGAAGCCGCTCAGGGTCTCGTCGGCCGGCACCGTCACCGGCCGGTGCACCATGAGGTCGTCCACGCGCAGATCGCCGAGCGCGCCTCGCAGGACGCCCTCTCGTTGCTCTGCCGTCGCCGCCTGGAGCAGGAACCAGCCGAGGAACGCGAACCAGATCCCGCCCGCCCCGGCCCCGGCGAAGGTGAGACCGAGGCCGCCCACGATCATCACGAATGCGAGCGCCCGGCCCGCACCCGCTCCGACGGTCGTCGCGGCGCGTCGATCGTCCGTCCAGCGCCACACGAGTGCGTGGAGCACGCGGCCCCCGTCGAGCGGGAGGGCAGGCAGCATGTTGAACCCGAGGAGGACGAGGTTGATGACGGCCAGCCACGTGACGACGCCGTCCGCGGCCTCCGGCAGCCCCACCCCGGAAAGAAGCCAGAAGGCGGCGGACAGGACGGCGGTCACGGCCGGCCCTGCCAGTGCGATCCGCAACTCCCCGAGCGCCGAGGGAAAGTCGCCGCGGAAGGCCGCGACGCCGCCGAACAGCCACAGCGTGATGCCGTCGATCTCCATCCGCTCCCTGCGTGCCTGCATCGCGTGGCCGAGCTCGTGGAGGAGGAGCGACGCGAAGAACGTCACCGAGGCGACCACCGCCATGGCGGCGTAGGCCGCGTCCGAGAGGCCGGGGTTCTGATCGGGGAAGATCGCCGCTGTGAGCGTCCAGGTGATGAGCGCGAAGACGATCAGCCAGCTCCAGTGGACGCTGATGCGAACGCCGGCGATGCGCCCAAGTGTCAGTCCGGGGTTCACGTCGGGACGACCGGGTCGACGGCCACGACCTCGCCACTCCGGGCCGCTCCTGCCGTGCGGTCGCCGAGGTGACCCGCAAGCCACTCGCCGGCCAGTGCCGACACGGCCTCGAGCGCTCCCGCCTCCGGGAAGAGGTGGGTCGCCCCGCGGACGATCGCGAGCCGTCGCTCGCAGGTGAGGGCGGAGAGCGCCCGCCGGTTGAGCTCGAGCACCACGTCGTCGCGGCCTCCCACGATCAGCAGGGTGGGAGACGAGACTCGCGCGAGATGCGGCTCTGCGAGGTCCGGGCGGCCGCCGCGCGACACGACGGCGCGTACCGACGAGCCGAGCTGCGCGGCCGCCGCGAGGGCCGCCGCTGCCCCGGTGCTGGCCCCGAAGAAGCACGGCTGCAGCCCGTGCGCGGCCGGCTGCTCCATGAGCCAGTTGGTGGTCTGCAGCAGGCGGTCGCCGAGGAGCTCGACATCGAAGACGTTCGCGCGGTTCTCCTCCTCACCGGGTGTCAGGAGGTCGAACAGGAGGGTCGCGATCCCTCGCCGCTGGAGCTCACCGGCGACGAGGCGGTTGCGCGGGCTGAGCCGGCTCGAGCCGCTCCCGTGCGCGAAGACGGTGACGCCCGTTGCGCCCTCGGGAACCGAGAGATCGCCGACCAGGCCGGGCCCGACGGGGATCCGGAGCTGCAGACGCTCGTCGAGGTTGCGTACGGACATCGACGCCTCCTACTCGTCCTCAGGATCGTCCTCACGGGCGGCGTCGCATCGGACGATCCGCGCATGCCTGTTCGGGGAAGTACTGAGGCCCACGGAGCGGCACCGGGGCCTCTCTGCGAATCAGTGGATTCTCGGATGGAGCATGCGCTCGCGTGGGCGACACTGACGTCCGTCGAGCCGGAGCGCGACTCGGTCGAAGCTCCGCCGGGATTCCCTGGGCGAAGCAAGGTCTCTCGTCGGAGGTGGACGAGAGCGCACACCGGCTCGACGGCTTCCCGACCCTCCCTGTCGCCCGCCGGCTCGGCTCAGGCGGACAGCCGCTCGTCCTCGGCGAGCCCCGCCCTCCGGCGGCGTACGCGCGGGTTGGCGAGCTTGACGATCTCGAGCAGGTACACGACGTAGACCGAGAACGCGAGCGCGGCGAGCGCGATGAGGACGACGGCGACCGTCTCCCAGAGGTGCCACTGCCCCTCGGCGCGGAAGGGGATGAACCGCGTGGCGAGCGCGGCCGCGCCGAGGCTCGCGGTCCACGCCCACATCGTCACCGCCGCGCGACGCTGCGAGAAGCCGATGTCCATGAAGCGGTGGTGCAGGTGGGAGCGGTCCGGTGACGAGATCGGCCGGCGGTACTTCAGCCGCTTGGCCACCACGAACGACGTGTCGAGGATCGGCACCGCGAGCACGAGGAGCGGGAGGACGAGCACCACCGTGGAGGCCGTCTTCAGGAGCCCCGCGACCGACACCGTCGCGAGCGTGAACCCGAGCACCAGCGCACCCGAGTCCCCCATGAAGATGCGCGCCGGGAAGAAGTTGTGGCGGAGGAAGCCGACGCACGCGCCGGCGACCACGGCCGAGAGGACGGCGGCGTCGATCTTCCCGAGCGACAGCGCGAGCGTGGCGAACGTCAGGCCGGCGATCGCGCAGACGCCCGAGGCGAGCCCGTCCATGCCGTCGAGGAAGTTGACCATGTTCATCACGGCGACGATCCAGATGACCGTGAGCGGCATCCCGACCCAGGCCGGGAGGTCGACCACGCCGACGAACGGGAAGGTGAAGTGGTCGATCCAGACGCCGAACGCGCACGGGATTGCCGCGGCGGCGACCTGGCCTGCGAGCTTCGGCAGCGGATCGAGCCCCCGGAAGTCGTCGACGGCACCCACGACGCAGGCGACCGCTGCGCCCAGCATGATCCCGCGCATCTCGCCCGAGAGGTCGAGGAACGCGAGGGAGGGCACCAGGATCCCGAGGAAGATCGCCAGCCCGCCGAGGCGCGGGATCGGCCGCTTGTTCAGCCGCCGCTCGTCGGGCTTGTCGACCACCCCGAGCAGGCGCGCCATCCCCCCGACCGCGGGCGTCAGCACGACGACGACCGCGAAGGCGATCAGTGCGCCCCAGAGGACTTCGGGGTTCGACCTGAGGTCGTCGAGCATCGGTCGGGGCTCTACTTCGTGCCGTACAGGCGATCGCCTGCGTCGCCCAGGCCGGGCACGATGAAGCCCTTCTCGTTGAGCGCGCGGTCGATCGCCGCGACCACGATCGAGACGTCGGGATGATCCCGGTGGATCCGCTCGATCCCCTCCGGCGCAGCGATCAGCGCGATCAGCCGGACGGACGTCGCCCCCGCTCCCTTCACCGTCTCGACCGCCGCCGCCGTCGAGTTGCCCGTCGCCAGCATCGGGTCGAGCAGGATCACGTCGCGGTCGGCGATGTCGCCCGGGAGCTTGACGAAGTACTCGACGGCCTCGAGGGTCTCCTCGTCGCGGTACAGCCCGATGAACCCGACACGGGCGCCCGGGATGAGCGAGAGGACGGCATCCAGCATCCCGATGCCGGCGCGCAGGATCGGGCAGATCGCGACCTTCTTCCCCGAGATCCGGCGCGCGGTCGTCTGCTCGAGCGGGGTCTCGATCTCGATCTCCTCGTCGGCGAGGCCCTTCGTCGCCTCGTACGTCAGGAGCAGCGTCAGCTCGTTGACGAGCTGGCGGAACATCTGCGTCGGCGTGGTGACGTCCCGCAGCAGCCCGAGCTTGTGCTGCACGAGCGGATGCAGCACTTCCGTGACGCTGCGCGTCACGGAAGCACTAGGAGTCGGAGACGGCTGCACCATTTCGGCCATGGCCTAGCCTTTCTCGCCTTCGGCGAGAAAGGCTGGTGTAGCCGCGGAAGCCGGGGTAGAGCGGGCGCCGCTCGCAGAGCGCGGCGGTGCGCGCGCCGAGCGCTGCGAGGTCGGCGTCGGGGCCGAGCGCTTCCACGATGATCTTCCCGACCTCCCGGAAGTCGTCGTCGTCGAAGCCGCGCATCGTCGCCGCCGGCGTCCCGATCCGGACACCGGACGCGATCGTCGGCGGGCGCTCGTCGAACGGCACCGTGTTCCGGTTCGTCGTGAGGCCGACCACGTCGAGGCGCTCCTCGGCGTCCTTCCCCGTCCAGTCCGTGTTGCGCAGGTCGAGCTGCAGCAGGTGGGTGTCCGTCCCACCCGCGAGCAGGTCGATCCCGCCGGCGAGCAGGGTCTCGGCGAGGACGTCGGCGTTCGTGCGCACCTGCTGCTGGTAGGCGCGGAAGCCTTCCGTGGCCGCGATCTTGAAGCACGTCGCCTTCGCGGCGATGACGTGCTCGAGCGGGCCGCCCTGCAGGCCGGGGAACACCGCGCGGTCGATGGCCTGGGCGTGCTCGGAGCGACAGAGCACGAGGCCCGCCCGGGGGCCCGCGAGGGTCTTGTGCGTCGTGGACGTGACCACGTCGCAGTGCTCGACCGGGTTCGGGTGCAGGCCGGCTGCGACGAGCCCGGCGAAGTGGGCCATGTCGCACCAGAGCAGCGCGCCGACCTCGTCCGCCACCCGTCGGAACATCGCCGTGTCGACCGTGCGCGGGTACGCGGAGCCCCCGCAGAGGACGAGCTTCGGACGGTGCTCGCGTGCGAGCGCGAGGACCTCCTCCTCCTCGACGAGCCCTGTCTCGCGCGAGACGCCGTAGTGGACGATCGTGTACAGGCGCCCGGAGAAGTTCACCTTGAGCCCGTGGGTCAGGTGGCCCCCGTGGTCGAGACGCAGAGAGAGAACGGTGTCACCCGGCTCGAGCAGCCCGAGGTACACGGCCATGTTCGCCTGCGCCCCCGCGTGCGGCTGGACGTTGGCGTGCTCCGCGTCGAACAGGGCCTTGGCGCGGTCGATCGCGAGCTGCTCGATCTCGTCCACGAACTCGCAGCCGCCGTAGTAGCGACGCCCGGGGTAGCCCTCCGCGTACTTGTTCGTCAGCACCGAGCCCACCGCCTCGAGGACGGCGGGCCACGTGAAGTTCTCCGAGGCGATCAGCTCGATCTGGCCGCGCTGGCGATCGGCCTCCCGGCCGATCAGCGCCGCGATGTCGGGATCGTGCTCGGCGAGCCCCCCGGTCCGCAGACGCTCGAGGTGGTCGGCGGCGACTGCCACGGGCCTGATGCTACTCGCTGCCGCAGCCGGGCAACGCCCGTCCGCCGCCTGGCGGGACGCGATCCTCGCCGCTACCCGCGGCTGACGGACTGCGTGACGTCGAGCCGCCGGTCGACGCGCGCGCGGTCCGCGCCCGGGCCGCCGTACACCCTGTCCGCTCGGCCGTCGCGCGCCCCGACGAAGTCATTGCCGGGGCCGGCGACGACCCGGTCGCGCCCCGCGCCGGGAGCGAGGTAGTCGGCTCCCGATCCGCCGAGCAGGACGTCGTCCCCTTCGCGGCCCACGAGGACGTCGTCGCCGCCGAGCCCGCAGATCACGTCGCGCTGCCGCGTCCCCACGAGTCGGTCCCGCCCGTTCGTCCCGACGATCGTGCAGCGGACGGGTCGTCCGCGCTCGTCGCGCGGACGGGCGGCCGTGCCGAAGGACGCGGTCGGCCCGTTCGCCGTGCCGGCGGCGTTGGACGCCAGGACGCGGAACGCGTAGCGCGTCCCGGGCGAGAGCCCGGTGACGGGAATCGAGACGCGGCTCGCCGTGCCCGACGGCGGGAGCACGACCGCGCCGGAGCGCGAGACGACCGCGCCGCGCCGCGAGACCTCCACCCAGACACGGGTCTCGAGCCCGCTGGTCGCGACCTCCGTGCCGATGCGCGCGCGTGTGAGCGAGATCGCGGACGCCGTCGGGCGGCCGACGACGGGAAGGCCCGCCGTCCGGAAGACCACGTCGGCGCCTCTCGTGGTGCCTGCCGAGCTCTTGGCGACGAGCCGTGCGTGGTACTCGGTGCCGGCGGCGAGCCCGGCGACCGACACGGACACGGCGACTCCGCCCCGCCCCGACCCGGCGTTCTTGACCACGGTCGAGGTCCCGTACGACGTCGTCTTCCCGAGCTCGAACCACCAGTTCGCGGAGTGCCCGAACGGGTCGACGGTGCCGGTCAGGACGACCGTCGCACCCGAGACCTGCGCCGGCCCGGTCGTGACCAGGGGGCCCTCGGTCGTGGCGAACGAGCGCGTCTCCCCGTTCGTGCTGCCGGCGTCGCTCCGCGCGACGACCCGGTAGTAGTAGCGCGTCCCCGGCTGGAGGCCGGTGAGCGGGGCGACGACCTTCTTGCCGCTGGTTCCGAACCCGACGTCGACGTCCGGCGTGCGGCTCCCGAGCGCGGATGTCGTGCCGTACTCGAAGTAGGCGACCGTGCCGCGGCCCTGAGGGTTCACGGACGCCGTGAGCCGCGCCGAGGAGATCGTGATGCTGTCGACGCCGCCGGTCGACACCGACGGCCCGCGGTCGGTGCGGAACGACCGGTCCGATCCGCGGGTGGTGCCGGCGTCGTTCGACGCGACCACGCGGAAGTGGTACGTGACGCCCGCGCTGAGCCCGGTCAGCCGGGTCGACACTCCCGTGGCGCTCGTTCCGGAGCCTGCCGATTGCGTGTCTGTCCGCGACCCGTAGCTCGTGCTCGTGCCGTACTCGATCCACCAGCCCGTCGGGAGTCCGTTCGGGTCGACCGTCCCGCCGACGGTCGCGGAGGTGGGCCCGAGCTGGGTCGCCGGGCTCGTCACCACGGTCGGGGCGGCGCCAGCCGTGGTCAATCCCCGGTCTGCCCCGCGGCTCGTGCCGCTCGCGTTGGCGGCCACGACCCGGTAGTGATAGGCGGTTCCGGTCGTCAGCCCGGTCAGCTGCTCCGAGACGTCGACGACGACCGTGCCGTTCCCGGCGCTCCGCGTCGCGGTGCGGGAGCCGTACGAGGTCGTTCTCCCGTACTCGACGTACCAGCTCGTCGCCTCTCCTCCGGGATCGACGCTCCCGGTCACGGTGGCGCTCGTGCCTCCCACCGACGTGGCCGGGCCGGTCACCGCGGTCGGTGCCTTGGCGACCGCCTGCGGCACCGCGGCGAGGGCGAGGCCGGCGACGACGGCGACGGCGAGACGGCGTCCCATGTGAGCGAGTCTCCCTCGCACCCGTTAACCCGGCATCGGGTGGCCGTTAACGATCCGTAAGCGCGCAAGCGCCTCGTCGGCGGGCAGCGCGCCCTCGCGAAGCACCTGCGGCCGGCCGGTCAGGTCGATCACCGTCGATGGCGTTCCGGGAAGCTCGCCGCCGTCGACGACGGCGTCGACGGCGGACACGAGCGCCGCAGGGACGTCCTGCAGGCGCCTCGGGTCGGGTCTTCCGGGAAGGTTGGCGCTCGTCGCGACGAGCGCTCCGAGCGCGTCCAGCACCTCGCGGCCCGGCCCGTGGAGGGCGGGAACCCGTACGCCGATCGCATCCGGCCGCTCCACGTTCAGCCAACCATATCGCCGCTCCGGGTTCGGCAGGACGAGCGTCACGGGTCCGGGCAGCAGCGCGCGGGCCATCCGCACGACGTCGTCCGGCAGCCCCGGCACACGCTGCAGGAGCTCCTCGACCGACGAGAGGAGGAGCGCCGTCGGCTGGATCGCGTCACGGCCCTTCGCCGCGTAGAGCGCGAGCGCCGCGGCCTCGCTCTCCCCGTCGGCGGCGAGGCCGTAGACGGTGTCGGTCGGAAGGACGACGAGCCCTCCGGCTCGGAGCGCCGCGATCGCCGCGTCGACGTCGTCCCGGGTGGTGGTCACCCCGGCCGCTCGCCGTCGACACGCCCCTCGACGACGCGCTCGCGGCCGGCAAGGTCGCACGTCACCGTGACCTCGGCGTACCCGTGCTCGCCGAGCAGCGCCGCGACGTCGGACGCACCGTTCTCGTGCGTCTCGAGGACGAGTGCGCCGCCGGGACGCAGGGCCGCGGCGGCGTCGCGTACCAGAGCGTCGGTCTGACCACGGTCGACGAGCGCGACGTCGGGCTCCCAGTCGACGACGTCCCGCGGCAGGGACGCGATCTCGACGGCCCGGACGTACGGCGGGTTCGACACGACCAGGTCCCAGCCTTCACCGGGGAGCCCTGCGAAGAGATCGTGGCGCCGGAGCTCGACGTCGACACCCGTGCGTTCCACGTTCTCGCGGGCGAGGGCGAGCGCGTCCTCCGACACGTCGATGCCGGTCACGCGGGCTCCCGGGTGCTCGTGGGCGATCGCGAGCGCGATCGCGCCCGACCCGGTGCCGACGTCGAGCACGCTCGGCGCGTCGGCGCCGTCCAGCAGCGCCAGGCACCGCTCGACGACCGTCTCGGTCTCGGGGCGCGGGATGAGCGCCCGCCGGTCGACGGCCAGCGTGAGCCGGCGGAAGCCCCACTCGCCGAGGACGTACTGGAGCGGCTCGCCCGATGCCCTCCGTGCGACGAGCGCCCGCGCCCCTTCGAGCTCGTCTCGGGTCAGGGGACGGTCGAGGTGCATGTAGAGCTCGATCCGGTCGACTCCGAGAACGTGCCCCAGCAGGCGCTCGGCATCGAGCCGCGGCCGCTCGGACCCCTTCGCGGCGAGATGCTCGGCCGAGCGACGCAACACGTCGCCGATCGTGAGCGGGGCCTCGGTGTCCGACTTCAGTCGGACACCTGCTCTTCCGAGACGGGGCTGCCGACGACGAACGGATGTCCGACCGAAGTCGGACATCGAACCGTCGCCACCCTCAGACCGCCGCCTCGAGGGCGCGGCGACGCTCCTCGGCCTGAAGCGCGTCCGTGAACTCCTGGAGGTCGCCGTCGAGGATCTGGTCGAGTCGATGCACCGTGTGCTTGACGCGGTGGTCGGTGAGGCGGTTCTCGGGGAAGTTGTAGGTGCGGACCTTCTCCGCCCGCTCGCCGGTGCCGACCTGCGATCGTCGCGCGGCCGCGACCTCGGCCTGCTGCCGCTCCCGCTCGGCCTCGTACAGCCGGGCCCGCAGCACGCGCATCGCCTTCTGCTTGTTCTGGAGCTGCGACTTCTCGTCCTGCATCGAGACGACGATCCCGGTCGGCAGGTGCGTGATGCGCACCGCCGAGTCGGTGGTGTTGACCGACTGGCCGCCAGGCCCGGTCGAGCGGTACACGTCGATCTTGAGGTCCTTGTCCTCGATCGCGACCTCGACCTCCTCCGCCTCGGGCATCACGGCGACCGTGGCGGTCGACGTGTGGATCCGCCCCTGCGACTCGGTGGCCGGGACGCGCTGCACGCGGTGGGTGCCGCCCTCCCACTTGAACACCGAGAAGGCGCCGTCGCCCTTCACGGCGAACACGGTCTCCTTCATGCCGCCGCCCTCGTTCTCGCTCGCCGAGAGGACCTCGCTCTTGAAGCCGCGGCGCTCCGCGTAGCGCTGGAGCATGCGCGCGACCTCACCGGCCCACAGCGCCGCCTCGTCGCCGCCGACGCCCTGACGCACCTCGACGATCACGTCCTTCCCGTCGGCGGGATCGCGCTCGACGAGCGCGAGCTTGAGCTCGTCCTCGAGCCGCTGCACGTCGACCTCGAGCTCGCCGGCCATCGCCGCGAGCTCGGGGTCCTGCTTCGCCTCCGCGAGGTCGGCGGTCGCCTGCCGCCACTCGCGTGCGGCACGGACGGCGGGCGCGAGCTCCTTGAGGCGCCGGCCGAGGTCCGCCGCCTCTCGGTGGTCCGAGTAGACCGCAGGATCGGACATCCGCTCCTGCAGCTCGGCGTGCGAGCGCTCGAGCTCGTCGGCCAGTTGTGCCAGCGTCGCCACGGCGTCGATTGTAGGTGCGGGCCGGGAGCGAGCCTCAGGTGTCCGGCTGCAGCCGGACACCTCACCACGCGCCAGGTCGAAGGTGTCCGACTGCAGCCAGACACCGACTTCAGTCGGACACCCCGCGTGCTCAGCCGGTGGCCAGCGTCGCGTCGAGCGTGACCTCGGGAATGCCGGTGAGCGCCTTCGAGACCGGGCAGTTCGCCACCGCTCCCTCGGCGTGCCCGAGGAACGTTGCGTGGTCTGCTCCCGGCACCGTGCCGACGACCTTGATCGCGCCCTTGATGATCCCCTCGCCCGGCTGGAAGGTCACGGTGACCGAGGTCTCGAGCCGCTCGGGCGGCGTGCCCGCGCCCGCGAGCCCGTGGGACAACGCCATCGAGTAGCAGGCTGCCCACGCCGCGGCGATCAGCTCCTCGGGGCTCGTCCGGCCGTCGGGCGTGTCGGCGCGCGAGGCCCAGGTCACGTCGAGCGGACCGAACGCTCCGCTGCCGACGCCCTCGATCGTCCCGCTGCCGTCCATGAGCGAGCCCGCCCAGGTCACCTTGGCCATGCGATCCGTCGCCATTCAGTCGCCTCCCTCGTCGAGTGTCGTCGTCACGTCGATGCCGACTCCTGCGTCACGCAGGAGGTTGGAGAAGGAGCAGCCGCGGTCGGCCGCCTCGACCGCCGCGGCGAACGCCTCGCCGTCGACGCCGTCGACCTTGGCGTGCACCGCGAGCGCGGAGTGGACGATCAGGTGCCCCCTGCCCTCCACCTCGTCCATCGTGATCGTGCAGTGCACGTCGAGGCGGCCGGGCGGTGTCCCGGCGCCGGTCAGCTCGCCCGCGAGCGACATCGTGAAGCATCCGCCGTGCGCCGCCGCGAGCAGCTCCTCGGGGCTGGTCTTGCCCTCCGCATCGCCGATCCGGGTCGGCAGCGAGTACGAGAGCCCGATGAACGCGCCCGACGTCGCAGCGGTCAGCGCACCGTGGCCGCGGGCGAGGTTGCCCTCCCACGCGACCTCCGCCTCACGGACGATCCGCGGCACCTAGCGATCCCCCCGGGCCGTCACGCCATCACCTCGACCCTCCGGTCGGCTGCCTGCTCGGAGGAGCTCTCTCCTGCCTCGCGGCGCCGCACCTCCTCGATCGCGCGGATCGAGACCTCGACCTGGTCGAGGGTCGGCTCGCGGGTGGTGAGCCGCTGCAGCCAGAGCCCCGGCGCGAGAAGCGTCATCAGGACGCGGTTGTCCTGGTGCTTGCCGGCGTACCGGATGAGCTCGTAGGCGAGCCCTGCGATGACCGGCAGAAGGAGGATCCGGCTGACGATCAGCCAGTACCAGACGGGACGGCCGACGAACGCGAAGACGAAGATTCCCAGCACCATGACCCAGAGCAAAAACGCCGTCCCGCAGCGCGGGTGGATCAAACTGAACTTCTGCACCTTCTCGGGCGTCAGCTCCGAGCCGCCCTCGAGGGCGTTGATGGTCTTGTGCTCCGCCCCGTGGTACTGGAACACGCGCTTGAGGTCGGGCAGCAGGCCGATCAGCGCGATGTAGGCGATGAACACCCCGACGCGGATCAGTCCCTCGACGATCACGAACCACGCGGTGTCGTCGATCGGCAGCCAGTTGGTGAGCAGCGCCGGCCCGACCTTGAAGAGCATCAGCGCGAAGCCGATCGCGATCGCGAACGAGAAGATGATCTGCCCGCGCGAGATCTCGGTGACGACGTTCCCCTCGTCGTCCTCCTCGCGCGCGGCGACGTTGGCGGAGATCGCGAGCGCGCGGAAGCCGATGGCCAGGGACTCGCCGAGCGCGATGACGCCGCGGATCACGGGCAGCCGCCAGATGCGATGGCGCTTCATCGGCGACGTGACGTCGCGGACGACCTCCTCGATGCCTCCCTCGGGTGTGCGGACGGCGACGGCCCAGCACGACGGGCCGCGCATCATCACGCCTTCGAGCACGGCCTGACCGCCGTAGGACACGCTCACGTCGGCACCGTACCGACCATGGGCGGGCTGCCGCGGTCCGCTACGCGGACTTGGCGGCGGCGGCCTTCTCGAGGCGGCGCTGGAAGCGCTCCACCCGGCCACCCGAGTCCATCAGCTTCTGCTTGCCCGTGTAGAACGGATGGCACGCGGAGCACACCTCGACGTGGAGCTCGGCCTTCGTCGAGCGGGTCATGAACTCGTTGCCGCAGGAGCACGTGACGTGCGCGACGACGTACTCGGGATGGATGTCCGCCTTCATCGACCGGCCAGGATAGCAGAGGCGATTTCGGGCCCTACGTTGCCTCCCGAGACGACAGCGACGATCGAATCCCCCTCGACCGCGCCGGCGAGGACCGCCGCGACGGCGGCCGCCCCGGCCGGCTCGCAGGCGAGCTTTGCGTCCGCGTAGAGGCGCCGCATGGCCTCCTCGATCTGCTCGTCCGTGACCGTCACGACCGCGACGCCCGCGTTCCGGCAGATCTCGAGCGAGAGGGCCCCGGCGAACGGCGCGTCGAGGCCGCCCGCGATCGTCCGCGGCGAGACGACGACCGGCGTGCCCGCCTCGAGCGCCCGCACGAGCGCGGGCGATCCTTCCGGCTCGACACCGACGACGCGGACGCCGCGTGGCGCGACCGCCGCCGTGATCCCGCCGATGAGACCGCCGCCGCCGACGGGGACGACGACCACGTCCACCCGCGGGACGTCCTCCAGGATCTCGAGCCCGACCGTGCCCTGGCCCGCCAGCACGAGGGGGTCGTCGAAGGGATGGACGAGGGTCGCGCCGGTCTGCGCCAGGTGCTCCTCGAGGCGCGCGAACGCGCCGGAGGGATCCTCGGCCTCGACGTCGATCCGCGCTCCGAGCGCCCGCGCGCGGTCGAGCTTGAACGGGCTGGCTGATCCCCAGCTGTAGACGACGCATTCCAGCCCCTCCGCGGCGGCTCCCCACGCGAGGGCGATCGCATGATTCCCGGCGGACGCCCCGGCGACGCCGCGTGCACGCTCGTCGGCGCTCAGCGCCGCGATCCGGTTCGTGACTCCCCGCGCCTTGAACGACCCCGTGTGCTGGAGGAGCTCCGCCTTGAGCCCGAGCCCGGGCGCGAGCGCCGTGCCGTCGAGCAGCGGAGTGCGGCGCACGCGCCCGCGGATCGTCTCGGCCGCACGGACGACGTCGCCACGCGTGACCGGGTCACCGCTCACGCGGCGAACCTAAGCAGAATGCGCGCGTGAGCTCGCCGATCGACCCGGGGCCGCGCTCGCATCCGGTGCGCCTCGTCGTCACCGACGACCTCGGGCGTCGCCGCGCGACCGTGCTCTTCAGGCTCGTCCTCGCCCTCCCGCACTTCGTCTGGGTGACGGTGTTCGGCATGGCCGCGTTCACGCTCGGGTTCGTCGTCTGGCTGGCCGTGCTGTTCGAGCGCAGAGCGCCGCTGACGCTGCACCGCTTCCTCGTCTCCTACGTCCGTTACACGACCCACCTGTCGGCCTACCTGACGCTCGCGGCCGACCCCTACCCGGGCTTCACGGGAGCAGGCCCGTACCCGGTGGACGTCGAGATCGGCCCGCCGCGCCGCTCAGGGACGGCTCGGCGCCGGCTTCCGGCTCCTGCTGGCCGTGCCGGCGTTCCTCGTGTCCTCGACGCTCGCAGGCTCGGCCGCCCTCGGCGCCTCCGTGGGCACGGCCGCCGTGAGCGGCCTGGGCGGCCTCGCGACCGTCGCCGCCCTCCTCGGCTGGTTCGCCTGCCTCGCGCGCGGGCGGATGCCGCGCGGGCTGCGCGACGCGACGACGTACGCCATCGGGTACGGCGCCCAGACCACGGCGTACGCGCTCCTCCTCACCGACCGCTACCCGGACGCGACCCCGGGACGCGTCGAGCCGCCGCCGGAGCTCCCGCCGCATCCGGTCGCCATCCACGCGCGCGACGACCTGGGACGGCCGCGGCTGCTCGTGGCCTTCCGTCTCCTGCTCGCGATCCCGCACCTCGTCTGGCTCACGCTCTGGGCCGTCCTGGCCGCGCTCGCGGCGGTCGTGGCGTGGCTGCTCGCGCTCGTCCTCGGCCGCGTCCCGCGCTTCCTCCACCGGTTCCTCGCCGCCTTCGTGCGCACGAGCACGCACGTCTGGGCGTTCCTCTGCGTCGTCGGCCGCCCATTCCCCGGGTTCGTCGGACGCGAGGGGAGCTATCCGATCGATCTGACGATCGCGCCGCCTGCCCCCCAGCGACGGCTCGGTGTGCTCGCCCGTCTCCTGCTCGCCGTCCCGGCGCTGCTCCTCCTGACGGCCTACACGACCGTCCTTTCGGTCGTCGCCATGCTCGGCTGGGCGTTCGCGCTCGTCACGGGGCGCATGCCCGGCGGGTTGCGCGACCTCGGCGTCGCGTCGCTGCGCTACCACGGCCAGGTGCTCGGATACCTCGCTCTGCGTGACGTCCCGGTATCCCGACTCGTCCCCGGCCCTCGCGCCCTCGCCCTCCGAGCCGGTCGCGCCGTGACCGCCGGCGCGGCCCGCGTCTCGCTCTACGCGGCCCTCGGCGTCGCCTGGGTCGCAGCCGCGTGGCTGCTCGCGGGAAGCGTCGTCCCTGACGACCTCTCCCTCCCGCGGGTCGACGTCGACGCCGTGTTCGGCAAGGCGCTGGTCGACCGAGCGGAGCGGTACGAGCGCTTCCTGTACGTGGACTGGGCGCTCGCCCAGGTCGTGCTGCTGGCGACGCTCGCCGTCTACGCGAAGCGCGGCGTGCGCTACGTGCGCGAGTCCGCCGCCGGGCCGATCGGCACGGGGATGTTCCTCGGCATGGTCGGGCTGGCGATCGTGTGGCTCGCCCAGCTTCCGTTCTCGGTCGCGGCCCTCTGGTGGGACCGCCGCCACGGCGTCTCGGAGGTCGGCTACCTCGAGCACGTCTTCGGCGGATGGCTCGCCCTCGGCGGGACCTTCGTCGCGGTGTGCGTCGCACTCCTCGTCGTGATGGCGCTCGCGCGCTGGCTCGGCTCGTGGTGGTGGATCCCGGGCGCGGGCGTGTTCGCACTGATCGCCGCCGTCTTCGTCTTCGTCGGCCCCTACCTCACGCCGGGGCTCGAGCCGTCCCACGATGCCCGCCTGAACCGGACGTACGCGCGCTTCGAGCGCGCGCAGGGAGTCGAGGGGATCCCCCTGCGCGTCGAGAAGGTCAGCGGCGACACGAGTCAGGCGAACGCCTACGCCTTCGGCATGGGCCCGTCCTCGCGAATCGTGCTGTGGGACACCCTGCTGGACGGCCGCTTCACCAACCGCGAGGTGGACGTCGTCCTCGCCCACGAGCTCGCGCACCACTCGAGCGACCACATCCCGAAGGCGATCGCCTGGTTCGGGCTCTTCGCGCTGCCCGGCGCGCTCGTCCTGATGCTCGCGACGCGGCGGCGCGGCGGCATGGGCGAGCCCGCCGCCGTTCCCCTCGCGCTCCTCGTGGTCGCCGTCTTCCAGCTCGTCGCAGCCCCGGCGCAGAACCTCGTCAGCCGGGGCATGGAGAGCGAGGCGGACTGGAAGGCGCTCTCCACGACGCACGACCCGGCAGCAGCACGAGGGCTGTTCCGCGAGTTCGCCGCGACCTCGCTCGGCGACCCCAGCCCTCCGACGTGGGCCTACCTCATGCTCCAGACCCACCCGACCCTCGCCCAGCGGGTCGCGATGGCGAACGCCTGGGCCGCGCGGGATCGAAGCGGGTGAGTTGGTGTCCGACTGAAGTCGGACACCGGTCCGGTGTCGGACTTCAGTCCGACACCAATCGGCCCGACCCTTCCCTTCGACGCGGTCGGCGATGACCCCGGCGATCGCGAGCGACGAGGTCGCGCCCGGCGACGGCGCGTTGCGGACGTGGACGACCCCGTCGGACTCGTGGAACACGAAGTCGTCGAGCAGCGTCCCGTCGGGCGCGAGCGCCTGCGCGCGGATGCCGGACGGCCCGGGCAGGACGTCCGAGACCTCGAGCCCCGGCAGGAGCTTGCGGGCCGACGCGACGAAGCGGCGCGTCGAGAGGTCGCGCACCATCTCGCCGGCGCCCATCCGCCAGTGCTGCCGCGCCAGCCGCCGGAATGCCGGCGAGCGGATCGTCTCCCGCAGGTCGCGAAGGGAAAGGTCGCGGCGCCGGTAGCCCTCGCGGGCGAGCGCCAGCACGGCGTTCGGGCCCAGCCAGACCTCGCCGTCGGGACGAACGGTCGTGTGGACGCCGAGGAACGGGAACTCCGGGTCCGGCACGGGATAGACGAGGCCCCGCACCAGATGGCGGCGCTCGGGCTTCAGCACGAGGTAGTCGCCGCGGAACGGCACGATGCGCGGCTCCGGGGGCGCACCGGTCAGCGCCGCGAGGCGATCGGCGTGGACGCCTCCGCAGACGACCACGCGCTCTGCCTCGACGTCCCCGCCGCCGGTCTGGATCACCGTCACCTCCCCGCGTCGCTCGAGACCGATCACCTCGCGGCCGAGCAGGAGCTCGCCCCCGGCGGTGCGGACGTCGTCGGCGAACGCCTCCGCGACGCGCCCGAAGTCGACGACCGACGTCTCGGGCGAGTGCAGCGCCTGCACCCCCGCGACGTGCGGCTCGAGCTCGCGGATCCGGTCGGGCCCGATCAGCTCGGCTCGAGGCACGCCGTTCTCGAGCGAGCGCCGGTAGAGCTCCTCGAGCCGTGGGACCTCCGTGTCGTCGGTGGCGACGACCACCTTCCCGCAGCGCAGGACCGGGATCCCGCGCTCCTCGCAGTAGGCGAGGATCCGCGTCGCTCCCTCGACGCAGAGCCGTGCCTTGAGCGAGCCGGGCGTGTAGTAGACCCCGCGGTGGACGACACCGCTCGAGTGGCGGGTCTGGTGCGTCGCGACGACCGGCTCCTTGTCGAGCACCGCGATCCGTGCATCGGGACGGCGTGCCTGGAGCTCGCGCGCGGTCGCGAGGCCGATGACCCCGGCGCCGACGACGGCGACGTCGAACCGCGCGGCGCTCACAAGCGCCTGGCCGCGACTCGGTGTCTGGCTTCAGCCGGACACATCTGTCCCACGGACAGCCGGTGTCCGACTTCAGTCGGACACCTTGTTCCTCGCAAGCCGTCCACACGCCTCAGGTCTTCGTGTACTCGGGGCCGGAGCCGCCCTCGGGCGGTGTCAGCCGGCCGCCCTTTGCGCTGATCGCGCCGCACTGGACGCAGTTCGACGGGTTCACGACGACCTGGACGGTGCCCTCCCCATCGGCCTCGCCCACCTCGTACACGTGCGCCGGGCACATCCACTGCCACATCTCGGCCAGGTCGCGCGGCACGCTCGTCTCGATGCGGATGTGGCTCGGCTGGTCGTCCCGCGTGCGGTTCCCGGAGGCGAAGACGGACGACAGCTTGTCGAAGGTGAGCGTGCCGTCCGGCGCGGGGTAGCGCGCCGCCCGACCGGTGCGGATGAGCCGGGCGTCGGCATTGGGATGTGTCGCGAACTCCTTCGGCGGCAGCTTCCCCTTCGTGACCGTCATCGCGCTCGCGAGGGCGCCGCCCATGAAGAAGCCCTTGTCGAACGCCTGGCGCATGTTCCGCACCTCGCCGAGCTCCTTCCACACGTAGCTCGCGCGGACGGCGTCGTCGTAGCCGTCGAGCGCCCCGCGGCGTCCCGCGACCTCGCCGCGCTGGAGCGCCGCGAACGCCGTCTCGGCGGCGAGCCGGCCGGACTCGATCGCGTAGTGCACGCCCTTGAGGCGCGGCACGTTGACGAGCCCCGCGCTCTCCCCCACGAGCATGAGACCGGCCGCGTTGAGCTTCGCAGGCACCGAGTTGAGGCCGCCCTCCGTGATCGTCTTGGCGCCCCACGCCACGCGCTCGCCGCCCCCCAGGATCTTGCGAACGAGCCGGTGCGTCTTGAACTCCTGGAGGAGATCGTGCGCCGAGAGCTCGACGTCGGCGTACTCCAGCCCGACGACGAACCCGATCGAGACGTGCTCGTCCCCCATCGGGTAGATCCACGACCCGCCGAACTCGCCGAAGCGGGCGCTCTTGCGCAGGGGCCATCCCATCGTGTGGACGATGCGCTGGAGCGGCCGCGCGACCCTCCAGACCTCCTTCACGCCGAGCGCCCAGATCTGCGGGTTTCGGCCCTGGAGGCCGAAGTGGTCGATCGCGGCGGTCGTCAGGTGGCCGGCCGTGCCCTCCGCGAGGACGGTGATCTTCGCGGTGATGTCCGCACCGGGCTCGAAGTTCGGAAGCGGCTCGCCCTCCTTGCCCCGGCCCTTGTCCCCCGTCCGCACCCCCACGACCCGGCCGTGGTCGAGGAGCAGCTTCTGGCCGGCCGTCTCGGGGAGGATCATCGCGCCCCCCGCCTCCGCCTGATCGGCGAGGAACCGTCCGAGCTCCGAGATCGACACGATCCAGTTGCCGTGGTTGCGCATCGTCGGAGGCGGCGGGATGCGCAGCGCCGCGCCCTTGGTGAGGAGGTACACGGCCTCGCCGTGCACCGGGCCGTAGGTCGGCATCTCCTCGATCGGGATCCGGCCGCCGAACAGCCGGCGGATGGCGCGGGGGTTCATGACCGCGCCCGAGAGGAGGTGCGAGCCCGGCTGCTTGCCCTTCTCGAGCACCGCGACCGGCACCTCGCCGAGGGCTTCGCGGACGTCGGGATGCTCCTCGAGGAGCTGGCCGAGCCGGACGGCGCAGGCCAGCCCGCCGGGGCCGCCTCCGACGATCAGGATCCCGACCTCGATCCGCTCGTCGGGCGGGTCGGTCGGCGCCCCGATCGCCTCGACGCTCGAGAACGGCGGCGGGTAGTCGGCCGGGCGGACGCCGCTCACCTGGGCACAACCTCTACTGGCGTGCCCGAAGGAGCTCGGTGAGCTTCGGCGCGATCTGCGCCAGGTCTCCGACGACGCCGACGTCCGCGAAGTCGAAGATCGGCGCGTTCGGGTCCTTGTTGACCGCGACGATCGTCCCCGACCCCTGCATGCCGACCTTGTGCTGGATCGCCCCCGAGATCCCGAGAGCGATGTAGAGCTTGGGCGACACGGTCTTCCCCGTCTGCCCGACCTGCGCGGAGTACGGGTACCAGCCCGCGTCGACGACAGCGCGTGTCGCCGCCACGGCCCCGCCGAGCGCGGCCGCGAGCTCCTCGCAGAGCGAGAACCCCTCGGGGCCACCGAGCCCGCGTCCGCCGGCGACGATCACGTCGGCCTCCTCGATCGACGGCCCGCTGGACTCCTCCTGGAGGTGCTCGACGACGCGCGCCTGCGTCGAGAAGTCCTGGAAGCTCGCGGCGACCTCCTTGACCTCGGCGGTGCCGCCGGACTCGACCGGGTCGAAGGTCCCGGAGCGGACGAGCCCGAGGCGCGGCGTCGTCGTCCAGCCGACGTCGACGAGCACGGTGTCGCCGAGCGCGGGCCGGAGCCCGACGACCTCGCCGCCGTCCACCCGGATGTCGGTCAGGTCCCAGTTGAGCCCGGCCTCGAGGCGTGCCGCGAGCCCGGCGGCGACGTCGGCGGCGAGCACGGACGCGGGGAAGAAGACGTTCTCGGCACCCGATTCGCGGACGACCGCCTCGAGCGCGTCGACGCGCGGCTGCGGCAGCGGTGCCGCGAGCGCCTCGTCGTCCACGACGTACACGGTCGACGCGCCGAACGCGCCCGCCTGCGCCGCGGCGTCACGGACGCCGCTCCCGAGGACGACGCCGGCGACCTCACCGCCGAGCGACGCGGCCTTCGAGAGGAGGCCGAGTCCGCCCTTGGTCGGTGCGCCGTCGTGGGTCTCGAGGAACACGAGGGTGCTCATCAGACGAGCCTCTTCTCGGCGAGGTACTCGACGATCTTCTCGGCGGCGCTGCCGTCGTCCTCGATCCGGACCTGGCCGCTCTTCGCGGGCGGCGGCGCGACCGAGCGCACGGTCGTGCGCGAGCCGGCCGGGCCGACGCGATCGGCCTCGACGCCGACGTCGGCCAGCGACACGACCTCCTGCGGCTTCGACTTCGCTCCCATGATCCCCTTGAGCGACGGGTAGCGGGGCTCGTTGATGGCGTCCGAGACGGCGACGACCGCGGGCAGTGGCGCCGAGATCACGTCGTAGCCGAACTCCGTCTGCCGCTTGCCGGTGAGGCTCCCGCCGTCGAGCGTCAGCTCCGCGACCTGCGACACCATCGGCCGGCGCAGCCGGTCGGACACGGCGGCCCAGAGCACGGCGCCGTCGGCGTCGCTGGACTGCTGCCCGAAGAGGACGAGGTCGGCCTCCTCGCGCTCGAGCGCCTTGGCCAGCGCGTAGCTCGTCGCGACGAGATCGGAGCCGGCGGCCCCCTCGTCGGAGACGAGCACGGCACGGTCGGCGCCCATCGCGAGTGCCTTGCGGAGCGAGTCCATCGCCTTCTCGGGGCCGAGCGAGACGACCACCACCTCGCCTCCGTGGGACTCCTTGAGGCGCAGCGCCTCCTCGACCGCGTTGACGTCGGTGGCGTTCAACGCGGCCTCGCCCGACCGGTCGAGACGGTGCGTCCCGGCGTCGAGGCGCTTGTGGACGGTCGCGTCCGGGACCTGCTTGACGCACACGGCGATCTTCATCGCGCGTGACTCTAACGACGGCTGCGCTCCCGGAGGGTCGCCTACCCGCGAGCCCGGGCGCCGTCGTGGCGGGAGTTGAAGAACAGGTGTCTGGCTGAAGCCAGACACCGGACAGTCGACACGCGCGCCCGCCGACGAGCAGGTGTCCGGCTGAAGCAGACACCAAGGAGTGGGCGCCCGAGGCTGGAATGGTGTCTGGCTTCAGCCAGACACCAAGGAGTGGGCGCCCGAGGCTGGAATGGTGTCTGGCTTCAGCCAGACACCTGGCCTGCGCACCGGCCGACCCTCCGCCGCGCACTCTGGTAGCGTCCGGCCCTTCGCGCGGCGCACCGGAGCCATGACTCGCCACCGGACGACAGCACGAGGGGTCTCTCTCCTCATTCTCACCGCCCTCCTGGCCGCGGCCGTCGTCGCGTCCTCAGGCGCGGCGCCGAAGCCGGGGCTGATCGACGGGAGCCCCATCGTGTTCCCGCTGATCGGCGACTACGCGTACGGGAACAACTACGGCGACGCGCGGGCGCAGGGACGACACGCCGGGATCGACATCGAGCGCGTCCCGTGGCGCACGCCGGTCGTCGCCGCCGAGGCCGGCCGGATCAAGTGGTGGACGACCTCGGCGCGCGCGGGCTGCATGCTCTACCTCTACGGCAAGAGCGGCACGACGTACCTCTACATCCACCTGAACAACGACCTCACGGAGAAGTCGGAGGACAAGGGCGGGTGCAAGCTCGGCGTCGCGTACGCGGTGGACGACGGCGCGAAGGTGACCGCCGGCGAGCAGATCGCGTACCTCGGCGACTCGGGCGACGCTGAAGGGAACCACCACCTCCACTTCGAGGTCCACCCGAACGACGGCGCGGACGTAAGTCCGTTCCCGTACCTCAACGCGGCTGAGCGCCTCCTCTTCCCCGGCCGGATCGGGGCGTCCTTCTCGCTGGGCGTGCGCGGCATCCCGGTCGCGGCCGGCGCCGGGACGATCGAGCTTCGGGCGACGTCCGTGCGCTGGTGGCCCGGCGGGCAGTGGACGCCGGTCGTCGGAGAGCGCCCGGTTACCCTCGCCGTCGCGAAGGATGCAGTCGTGGACACCGAGCTCGTCGCGGCGCTCGAGAGCCCGGAGCGGCGAGCCCTGCAGAGCCGGACGACCGGTCTCGTCGTGACCGCGTACACGGCGCGGTCGAAGGTCACTGCCGAGGCGCTGCGCGGCGAGCCCGGCGAGCTCGTGGCCGCCAGGGTCACCCGCCCCGGCGGGACGACCGTCGCGACCGACCCCGCCGATGCGGTCGACCCGGTCGACGACGGCACCGCGATCGACGACGGGTCCGATTCGTCGACCGGCGGTAGCGGCAACGACGACGGTCGTCGTTCCGGGATCTGACGTCGACGCGGTGGCGCGCTGCTACCAGGCGGTGTCCGGCTTCAGCCGCACACCGGCACGCTACGCGGGAGCGAGCGCGCTGCGGAGGAAGTCGACGATCGCACCCGTGGGCGCACCCGGCGTGAAGACCTCGGCGACGCCGAGGCGCTTGAGCTCCTCGGCGTCCTCGGCGGGAATCGTCCCACCGACGACGACGAGCACGTCGCCTGCGTCGTTCGAGCGGAGTCCCTCTACGATCCGCGGCACCAGCGTCATGTGCGCCCCCGAGAGAATCGAGATACCCACCGCGTCCGCGTCCTCCTGGATCGCCGTCTCGACGATCTGCTCGGGTGTCTGGTGGAGGCCCGTGTAGATGACCTCCATGCCCGCGTCCCGCAACGAGCGCGCGATGATCTTCGCCCCCCGGTCGTGGCCGTCGAGCCCAGGCTTTGCGATCACGACCCGAATCGTCCGCTCCACGCGGTCAGTATAGGAACGTGCGTCTCATCGTCATCGGGTCGTCACCGGCCTGGCCGAACGCGGGAGGGGCGCACTCCGGGTACGTCGTCGAGTCCGGCGACCACCGGCTGCTGCTCGACTGCGGGCCCGGCGTGCTCGCGCGCCTGCGCGAGAGCGAGCAGTGGCCGACGGTCGAGTCGATCGCCATCACGCACTTCCACCTCGACCACTGGGGCGACCTCGTCCCGTGGGTCTGGGGCAGCTTCTACCGCAGGGGCCACGGCGACCTGCGGCCCGAGCTCTGGGTCTACCGGGGCGGCAAGACGTTCCTCGAGGAGCTCGGCTCGCGCCTGGGCTTTCCCGACATGTTCGAGCGCACCTTCGCCCTGCGCGAGTACGACGCCGAGACACCGTTCTCGACCGCGGCCGGGCTCGAGGTGCTCCCCGTGCGACTGCCGCACTACCGCCTCGAGACCTACGGCTTCCGGGTCACCAACGGCGAGGCGACGCTCGCCTACACCGGCGACACCGGCCCGAGCGAGCGGATCGCCGAGCTCGCCCACGACGCCGACCTGTTCGTCTGCGAGGCGACGCTCGAGACCGGCGAGGCGGACGGCGAGCCGCGGGGGCACCTGAGCGCGGAGGAGGCTCTCGACGCCTACGCGGCCTCGGGCGCACGCCGGCTGCTCCTGACCCACCGCCCGTCCGAGCTCGACCTGCCCGAGGGCGTGCAGCTGGCCTACGACGGCATGGAGCTCGAGGTCTCAGCCGGAGGCCGGCCGGTGAAGCTCTGTCGGTGTCTGACTGAAGTCAGACACCTCTAGTCACTGCCCGGTGTCTGGCTTCAGCCAGACACCCATAGCCGGGTCTGTCCTTTCGGACACTAGTATTCTTATTGGACAACGTCTCTGGCTGAAGCCAGACAACTCTAGGACACCGAAGAGACACGTCAATGCCGGTGTCTGACTTCAGCCAGACACCTACAGTCCGGGTGCGTACTCTTCGGCCACTTGTCGCCAAGCGAGAGAACAGCGAGGCTGGAGACGATGACCCGATCCGTCTCGAGGCGAGGAGGCACCGGCGCCGTCCATCACGTCGTCCCGCAAGGAAATGGCAGTGCGACCATCGTCGAGGACGACCACGACCGAAACGCATATCTCAGCGCGCTTCCGCGCATCGTCGCGAGCTCGGATGGCTACGAACACGCCGGCTGCCTCATGGACACCCACCACCACGCGGTCGTCGAGACGAGCGTCGCCGAATCTGGACTCGGCATGCAGCGTCTGCTCGGCGGCCATGCGCGCTGGCTCAACGCGCGGCACGGGCGCGAGGGCAGCGTCTTTCGGCAGCGACTTTGGTCGCGGCGGATCCTCGACGACGGCTGGCTCTTCCGGGCCTGCATCTACGTCGTGCGTCAACCCGGTCGCTGCCGGGCTGTGCGGCCATCCCGGCGAGTGGGCCGTGGAGCTCGTACGCGCGCCACGGCTCTACGGCGACCCGACCACCTATGCGCCCGGTGAGTCGCGTCTCCTCGAGCTCTTCGGTGCGACGCCCGCCGAGGCCCGCGTAGGCTACGCAGGTCGTCGACGCGCGGTGGCGTCGTCACGACTCGGAGGTACGCGGACGCGAAGGCGGTCTGGGCCACGCTCGGCGAGCCGGATCGAGGTCGTGCTGTGCCCGCCGGTGTCTGACTGAAGCCAGACACCAGCCAGCACCCTCCCCAAGGACGAGGTGTCGGACTGAAGCCAGACACCCGACGCTGCACACCGACCAGGGTGTCTGACTTCAGCCAGACACCATCCACCACCGCAGAGCGCCGCCCCCCTAGAACACGGGCTGCTCGCGCCAGGTGCCCCAGACGGTGCGCCAGGCGTCGCAGATCTCGCCGAGGGTGACGCCGTCCCGAACGGCGTCGACGATCACCGGCATCAGGTTGCGGTCCGGCACCGCCGCGGCCGCCGAGAGCTCCGCCACACGCGACTCGACCGCGGCGGAGTCGCGCCGCGCCTTGAACGCCTCGAGCCGCTCGACCTGCTTGCGCTCGAGGTCGGGGTCGATGCGGAGGATGGAGATCTCCTCGTCCGACTCGGTCCGGTAGCGGTTGACGCCGACGACGATCCGCTCGTCGGCCTCGACCTCCTGCTGGTAGCGGTAGGCGGCCTCGGCGATCTCGCGCTGCGGCATGTTCTGCTCGATCGCGGCGACCATCCCTCCGAGCTCGTCGATCCGGCGGAACAGCTCGTACGCCTCGGCCTCGAGGCGGTTCGTCTGCGCCTCGACGTGGTAGGAGCCCCCGAGCGGGTCGATCGTGTTGACGACCCCGGTCTCGTGCGCGATCACCTGCTGCGTGCGGAGCGCCAGCCGCACCGCGTCCTCGGTCGGCAGCGCCAGCGCCTCGTCGTAGGAGTTCGTGTGCAGCGACTGCGTGCCGCCGAGCACCGCCGCCAACGCCTCGATCGCCGTCCGCGCGACGTTCACGAGCGGCTGCTGCCAGGTCAGCGACACGCCCGCGGTCTGCGTGTGGAAGCGCATCAGCAGCGAGCGCTCGTCGCGGGCGCCGTAGGTGTCGCGCATCTCGCGCGCCCAGATCCGCCGCGCCGCCCGGTACTTCGCGATCTCCTCGAAGAAATCGAGGTGCGCATTGAAGAAGAACGACAGCCGCGGCGCGAACGCGTCCACGTCGAGCCCCCGCTCGAGCGCCCACTCCACGTAGGTGAAGCCGTCCTTGAGCGTGAACGCGAGCTCCTGCGCCGCGGTCGAGCCCGCCTCGCGGATGTGGTAGCCGGAGATCGAGATCGGATGCCACAACGGCATCTCCGACGCGCAGAACTCGACCATGTCGGTCACGAGCCGCATCGACGGCTCCGGCGGGAAGATGAACTCCTTCTGCGCGATGTACTCCTTGAGGATGTCCGTCTGGATCGTCCCCCGCAGCCGGTCGCGCGGCACGCCCTGCTCCTCCCCCACCACGAGGTACATCGCGAGGGCGATCGCGGCCGACGAGTTGATCGTCATCGACGTCGACACCTCACCCAGCGGGATCCCCGAGAACAACACGCGCATGTCCTCGAGCGACGCCATCGCCACGCCCTCGCGGCCGACCTCGCCCACCGCCCGCGGCGAGTCCGAGTCGACCCCCATCAGCGCCGGCATGTCGAACGCGCACGACAGCCCCGTCTGGCCCTGCTCGAGCAGGTAGCGGAACCGCTCGTTCGTCTCCTGCGCCGTCCCGAACCCCGCGAACTGCCGCATCGTCCACAGACGGCCCCGGTACATCGAGGGATACACCCCGCGTGTGAACGGGAACGAGCCCGGATACCCCAGGTCCCGCTCGTAGTCCACACCGGCCGACTCGGGCGTCGCCAGCGGCTCCACCTCTGACCCCGAGATCGACGTGAACAGCTCATCGCCGCGCACCGGCGCGGCCTCGTAGCGCGAGCGCCACACGTCGAGACCCGACCTCCGGCGCTCCTCGACGCGGGCCATGCGCTGATGCTACCCCCGGCCCGGCCGCTTGATCGCCTGATCGAGGGATGACCCTCGTGGGGGGGACGCCGATCGAGGGATAGTGAAGACGTGGGGGGCCTTTCTGGCGACCGTTGTGGCGACGATCGCCGTCACGTGGGTGGCGCCGTCCCAGACGAGCGCCTCCGCGAGCTCGTCCCCGTGCGGCTCCGGCTCGCACGGCTCTGCCGGATACGCCTACGCGGGCCTCGAGTCCGCACGCGTGTCGAGCGGCGTGCGGGCGACGATCACCGCGCTCCGCGCTCCGTCGGTCAAGGCCGGCCACGCCGCGGCGTGGATCGGCGTCGGCGGGCCGAGCGCGGGAGCGAACGGCCAGACCATGTGGCTCCAGGTCGGGATCGCTGCTCTCCCGAACACGCCGACGATGGTGTACGCGGAGATCACGCGACCCGGCGGCGATCCGGTCTTCCTGCCCCTCCTGCAGAACGTGCAGGTCGGGGAGAGCCACCGGCTCGCGGTGCTCGAGATGAACCGCCGGCCGGGCGTCTGGCGCGTCTGGGTGGACGGCAAGCCTGCCACCGACCCGGTCGTGCTCGCCGGATCGCATCGGATCTGGAAGCCGATCGCGACGGCCGAGTCGTGGAACGGCGGCGTCGCCACGACCTGCAACGGCTTCGGCTTCCGCTTCGAGCGGGTCGGCGCGGCGGCTGCGCTGGGCGGCTCGTGGCGCACCTTCCAGCCCGGGTTCACGTTCCAGGACCGCGGCTACGTCGTGCGCCGGCTCCGCCCCGCGCCCGCGGGACAGCGGACGCTCTCGTCCGACCCGATCCAGCCGTACGCGTTCGACGCGGCCTCCGTCTGAGGCGGCGCCGCACCGGCTGAGAGGCGGCGCGGCGAGCTCGCCCTACGCGGCGACGATCTTCACCGGGGTGCCGACCCGGACGAGCTTGCGGAGCGCGAGGATGTCGGTGTTCCGGAGCCGGACGCAGCCGTGCGAGACGGCCTGTCCGATCAGCCACGGTGTGTTCGTCCCGTGGACGCCGACGACGCCTCCGCCCGGCCAGTCCGAGAGCTTCGAGTAGCCGCTCGTCTCGAAGGCGAACGCGCCGAGGATCGGGTACCTGCTGGGCACGAAGCGCGACTGGACGAAGAAGAGCCCGGTCGGCGTCTCCATGCCTCGCGCGCCGACCGCGACAGGGCCTGTCCGCCTGAGCCTGCCGTCGACGTAGAGCTCGAACTTCCGCGCCCCGCGGTAGATCACGAGCCAGCGGTCGACACGAGTCACCTCGGCTGCCGCGGCGGGGATCCAGCCCGTCCGGCCGTTGGGGCGCCCCGGGACCGAGATGCGGTACCACGTCGGCTCGCCGGTGCGCCCGACCCGCGCGTCGAGGGCGAGCACGGTGCGCGGGTGGAAGTCGGGCCGGAACTGCTCGAGCGTCGCGACGACCCGCGCGTCGCGGCTCGGCGCGCTGCGAACGGCCACCTTGCCCCACGCGAGCGGCCCGGAGCCGACCACGCTCACGCTCGCGAGCGGTGAGAGCGGCGCCTTGCCTCCGGCGCCTCCTGCGCCCGCGAGCGGTGCCAGGACGACCGCGAGGACGACGGCGAGCGGCAGCGCCAGCTTCGGGGCGAGCCTCGTGGGACGGCGGACCGATCCCCTCGTCCGAGGCATGAGACACACCCCGGACGAGGAGGTCCTCCCCCCGATCCGCGAACCGCTCGGCAGCGAGTGGCTACCGGTGTCGAAACCGGTGCTCCCGGGTCGAGCCCGGGAGCACCGGCCGATGGCCGAGCGGGGAGCCAACGGTCACCCCATGATCGGAGACACGACTGCGTCGCTCACGCCCATCCCCGCGCTGCTCGCCTCCGTGACTCCGTCCCCCATCGTTGGCTCCCTCTCGACGAATCCCGCTCCCCCCACCGCAGCAAGAGGAGCGGTTCGTAGGCACTCGGTGCACACCTCACCGTATCCCCCTTTTGCGTGTGCGCTGCCCCTCGGACGAGGGGTTTGATCCCCCACCTGGGTCTAGGTCCGCCGACCTGTCCCCGGGGTGTCCGACTGAAGTCGGACACCGTTCCGACCGAGCCGACCCGAGGTGTCCGACTTCAGTCGGACACCTTCCGTCGTGCGAGCCCACGACGGGCCGACGGGGCCTTGCGGCCCCGCCAACCCTTCCCCGAGGCATCGGTGCCCCCAGCCGCCGCCGGGGGCACCGACCGAGTGCCGGCTCGGGGAATCCCCTAGCCCGTCACCGGCGGCTCGAAGACGCCGACAACGCCGATGCGGGCGCTGTTGCACGCCTTCGCGCTCGTGATCTTCACGAGCATGATCCCCGCCTTGCTCGGGGTGAGCGTCAGACGGGCAATGCCCTGCTTGTTCGTCGTGACGACCTTCGCGAAGCCCGTGCCCGTGAACCGCACCGCGACACCCTGGACCGGGTTGCGCGAGCGCGTCACCCTCGCGAGCACGATCTGCCGCTCGCCGTTCGCCTGCACCATCTTCGGCGTCACCTTGAGGACGCGGCAGATGTTCAGGATCGGCTTCGGCTTCGGCTTCGTGACCGGAGGCTTCGGGGTCGTCGTCGGCGGTGTCACCGGTGCGGTGACCAGAGTCGACGCGCACGCCGTGTTGTTGGCGCCGTTCGTGTCCTTGCCGCTCCCCGTGCCCGTCGCGCAGTTGACGTACGTCCCCGTCTGGGTGACGCGGGCCGAGAGCCCGATCACCCGCTCGACGCCCGGCCCGAGCGTGCCGAGGCTGCACTGGAGAAGCACGCCGCCCGAGAGCGAGCAGCTGCCGTTGACCGGCTGCTGCGTGATCCCGGTGAACGTGACACCGCTCGGAGCAGCGTCGACCAGCTTGACGTCGTGCGCCTGGTTCGGGCCGTTGTTGCGCACCCGAACGGTGTAGGCGATGTCCGCCTGCCCGTTGACGAGCTGCACCTGCGGCGTCGCGTCCTT